>JBDIBI010000014.1:0-218354 GCA_039812885.1 Blastocatellia bacterium | reverse complement strand
CGGTTAAAGCATCAACAAAGGAAGTAGCAGAAGTTGGACGTAAGTCTCTGTTGGTGAATACGTCTCTTAAGGTAATCAAGTTAGCAGTTGGAGTTGGGTTGGTTGCAGATACGTTTAATAGAACAAATACTGTACCACTGCCTTGTTCCATTAAAGCGATGTCATTTAAACCACCTGTGCCATCAAAATCAGCTGCTAAAGATACTGCGGTAAATAATCTTAAACGAACAGGAACATCACCGCGTAAAGCTGACAAGTAGTAAACACCACCTGATAAACCGCCACCGATTAAAGCACTGTTGCTGAAACCATCACCGATAGCGATATCATCAACAGCGCCGCCACCGATTAAGGTTTCGAATGCACCACTAACAACTGCACTAGCATTGAATACTGGTTCACCAGTAACAAACAATTGAGATAAGGTACCTTGGTTGGTGAAAGAACCATTGCCGTTACCTTTTAATACAGTAACACCATTGAGTTGATCTGTGATTAAAAGATCTGGTTTGCCATCGCCATCAAAGTTGGAGAAAGTACCAGAAGTTGGTTGACTGCCTGCAACTGAAGTGCGTGGAACTTGGTAGCCAGGAGTTCCAGAGTTAGCAACATAACAAGTTACTGTACCAGAACCACGATTGATAACTACTAAGTCTTGAGTGTTGTCACTGTTTACATCACCAGGTAAAACGCCAATTGGGCCACTACCTGCTGGTAATACAACGCCAACTGGGTCAAAGGTTACTGGAGAGGTTTGATTTTGAGGAGTGGTATTTTCATAAATTTCAATACCAGCTGATGTTGCAACAGCAACGTCAAAATCTGTATCAACAGCGCCACCAACAGCAGGGAAAGGTAAGTTGCTTTGGAAACCTGCAACTGCTCTGTTTGCTGGGATGATGCCAAAAACGTTGTTAGCAACAGTGTTAAAACCAATTGAACCTTGGGTTACAATGGTAGTAGGAAGATCTAAAGTAGGCTGGCCAAGTGTAGGGTAAACGCGAACTTGACCAGGGCCACCGTTAAAGGTGTTCATAGCAAGAATAACATCTGGGAATGGATCGTCGTTAACGCGCTCAAAGTCAATAGAAGCAACTCTACAAGGAGTATTGGTAGGAGTACCAACACCAAGGCTAATTAAGTTGCCGCTAGAGAAAACTTCAAAGTTACCAAAGAATAAACCGTCTTGGCTTGATTCACCAACTAGAGCTTCGCTAGCACCATCAAGGTCAAAGTCGCCCATAGCGATACAGCTTGGGGAGAAGCCAGCAGCAGTGGTAACAGCAACAGGAAGACCAAATGTACCATCACCAATACCAGTAAATAAGGTGATTCTACCAACGTTGCCAACGCCGCCAGTTTGAGCTGGAATAGCAGCGCCAAATTGGGAAACGTTTAGGTTGGAAGCATTGTTGTCATCAGAAGCAGCAACGATATCTAAAAAGCCGTCGCCATCAACATCGCCAACACCTAAATCAACAACGTTGAAAGATGTTCTGTTACCATTAGGTAATGTTCCTGCACCTGTAGCAAGAATAGTATTAAGATAGCCAGCGCCTAAAGTGCCGATAGCAGAAGGTGTTCTAGCTGCACCAGTAACACCTAAGTTAGATATAGTTTGGCCTGTAGAAGCTGATGCTATTAGTGGAATAGACTGTCTAAAGCCAATAGATGCACTGCCTGCGCCACCAAATGCAAAGTCTTGAGCTAGCACTGGAGCGATAGCAGTTACTATTAATGTAATGGCTAATACAAGTAGGGTAAAGCCCTTTTTCATCATTTCCTCCTCGAAAATTGATTTCTTAACGATAAAGTCACAAGATAAAGTTACAAGATAAAGTCACAAAATAAGTTGTGAAACTGTTTGAAAGTTTTGATTGTTAATTTATCCCGCTAATTGTTTGTTTATGGTAAAACCCTAACAAACAATTGTTCTATTGTCAATTCACACAATCTAAAATTAAGAAAATTTTTGTAGCTATATTATTATTGTTAATGTACTAAATTCATAACATGCTTTTATATTATTGATAAATAAAGAGTAAATAGATACCATTCCTGACATATAAAATAAGATATAAGATATTAAAAAATGAAAGATTACATAACAATATAATATAATAAATACTATAACATTTTAGTGTAAATATATAAAATATATGAAATGAAGATAGATGTTAGGAAATAGCTTAAGATCTTAACCAAATATAGAGTGAATATGACTAAAGAAATCTATACTGTCACTACATTACGTAAAAGTAAGCGGGTAATAAATATAGAGGATAAATAAATTGGATTTTAAGCTTATCTTTCACCTAAAGAAAAAGTTACTCCAAGTGTTAGAGTAAAAGGATATCCTGGTGTGCCATGTATTCTTGATATAACAGGATCATTAGGATGAGCACGAGAATCGCCAAAATTTTGTACTTCAAAAAACTTTTTATTTAATAAATTATCAATACCAATACTAGCTGCAAAGTGTTTAAAAAGTTTTCTAGATACTTGTAGATCTACAACATCTAAACCACTTGCCTTAATAGATGTGTTTATAGAATCTAGAATGTAACTGTTTATATGCCTATAACTTATTACTCCATTAAATCTCTTAAAACTAGCTAGCACTAGATTAGCATTTAATGTTACTGAAGGAGCATTAGAAACAAATTCTCTTGGGCTAGTACCTCTAAAAAATGAGTTAAGTACTCTTGTACCTGAAAGATTTAGACTTAGATAAGGATTTAGCCTAACACCTGTCTTAACTTCATATCCATAACTTCGGCTAGGGCCTTGAAATTCTATAGTGTTATCATCAGGTATATAAACCTGTGTTGCAGAATTATCAATTAAGAAAAAAGTACTGGCAAAACTAAGACGGTTTTTGTTATAGGTAAAACCTAGTTGGTAGAAATCTGTGTTTGATACTTTAGGGCCTTTAGGTCTTTGTGCTACACCACGAGCATCTTGAGAGTTAACCCCACGTCCATAGTTAAAATATAAGGAAACGGGTAAACTATTACTTGGATGATAAGCTAAGGCAAATTTAGGTTCAATTTTGCCATTGGTGTTTGTGCTAGTAAATTCTGGAAAATTACGGTCTTTAACACCAAAATAAAATAAATCATAACGCAAACCTAAATCTAAATGAAATTTTCCGAAATCAATGTCATTTTGTATATAACCACTATAAGTAGCAATATTTGCATTAACATAAGTAACATTTAAATAAGGATCTCTTTTAAAGCTCTTACTTAAACTTACTAGGATTTCATTGCCTACGTAATTGCCTCCAGCAGTCAATAATGCTTTTTGATTGCCAAGATTATAGGCTTTTAAGTACTGAAGATTTATTCCTTGTTGCAAACGAGAATCATGTTGATCGATTTGATCCCCAAGAGTTTGATTTTCTAGGAAAAAAGTAAAATTACTATATAGGTCAAATAAAGAGCGAGCCACAAATCCATCTATTTTTAATATTGCTCCATTATCATAATCTTTCTTAAATAAGACACTTCCGTTAAATGTACGTACATGACCTCCACCTGTAGGATCAATTGCACCAAAGCGATCTAGTTGTTGGTTTTGTACCAAGTCTAGAGGAATTTGCCCAGAAGAAAGAAAATCATTGCGCCCAAAATTAAGCTTAAACACTAAGCTTTTATTGTTGGCAAGATTGAATTTATAGGAGCCAGTAACATTGTCTCGTTCATAAGGCTTATTAAATGGGGTGTTTGTGCGAGAAAGTTCATAGGCAAGAAAACCATTTTTAGGACTAATTGCAAAAAAGCCTCTTTTAGTATTAAAGCTTCCTCCTTGTAGACGAATCATCAAGGTTTGTGTTAGGGATTCTTTTAGTGAAACTTGTACTACTCCTAAACCTGAGAAATTACCATATTGAGCAGCAAAAGGACCATTAAGAATCTGAACTTCACCAATGAGTTCACTAGTAAGAGATTTAAGTTGACCTAAATAACCTTGTCCATGTCCTTGTGTTGCTTGATTTTGGTCAAAGTTGTCCACTCTAATTAATAAACCTGGCCCTGCTCCTCCATGATCAAGGTTGTAGCCAAAACGCCGGATTTCTAAGCTCTTTCCACCTCCTTCATGTTGACCAGCATTAATTCCACTGCCAAATTGAAAAAGTACTTGATCGTCTCTAGCTGGAAAGCCTTCTTTATAAAGAGTTTCATCTTGCCTGTTTATTTGTGGCTCAAGCGAATCAGCTTTAATTACAACGGTTTGATGAACATTTGGAATTATATAAGAGGTTTCTATATCAATATTTTGTTTGTCAAAGGAAAAATCAACAGTTTTTTCAACTAAATTGTCTCCTAAAACACTTATTGTTCCATCACTTTCATTAATTGCTATTGAATAGTTACCTTGATCATCTGTTTGGGTTTCTACAGTGCCACTAAGGGTGGTTATTTTAATTTTAGCCCCAATGATTGGGGATTTTTTTTCTTGATCTAATACTTGACCTTTTAAAATATGCTCTGTATTGCTAAGTTTGGGTTCTTGTGCCAACACACTACTAGACAATATAGTACAACTAACTAAACAGGTTGCAAATACTAGCTTTTTAAGCTTCATTTTCTATACTCCAGCAGTCTTTTTAAGATTATTGGTGACACTTTTTTATGATTTATAGCACGGAAATAAGAGTGTAGCACATTTTTATAATTTGTAACACGATCTTTGCAAAAGAGTGGTAAAGTGGCTAAAGATAGCGAGTTGCTTAAGCAGTAATATTAATGACTATGGCTATGAAGGTTTCCAGTAATAGCTTTTGCAGGGAAAGTAGTAAAAAGTTTCCCATGCTTAACTCCTTTTAAGCTAAGTAATGAATCAGCAAGTAACTGGATATTGCTGGCTTTTCCTCTTAGCATCAACACTTCCATACAATCATCATGATTAATATGTGCATGCATTACAGATACAATTAATTCATGATGGTCGTGTTGTAAGTTTGTCAAACGTTCAGTCAAGTCTCTTGTATGATGGTCATATACTAACGTGAGGCTACCTAATACTTCTTCATCGGTAGCTTTTTCTAGTTGAGCTTGTATTAAATAATCTCTAATCAAGTCTCGCAAGGCTTCTGAGCGATTTTTATAATCACGGCTAGCAATTAATTGATCAAAGCGTGCTAATAGGTCTTCTTCAATGCTAACACCAAATCTTATTAAATTAGACATTTTGTATTCCTAGTAAGTATGTAAGAAATATAGTGTTTATAATATTTTAGAAAGGGATTTTATAGCAAGAAATTTAGTTAATTTAGCGAGGATAGTTTTTAACTAAACCATGAACTATGGCTTCTAGATATCCTGAGAGAATAAAAGCCACTATTGCAGCTAGGATTTGAAGGGTCAATTGAGCAAAAATTTTAAGCTGATATTTCCACCAAATAGCTAAAACTGCAATAGTTTGACTTATACACATTATCCCTAGAGGAATCCACATTCCAAGTTTGCCATCACTACACCAAGGGCAGGTGTGTTGAACACAAGCAGCATCCATTGCTCCAATGCATTTTTCCGCCGCACCTGCCCAAAGCCAAGTACAACCACAATGAAACACTAGTCCACAAAAGGGAGTGAGAAAAACCCAAGCAAATGTCCAAGCAAATGCTAATGTAACTAGTAGAATAAGAAATGAACGTTTAGTCTGCATCTTCTTCTTTATCAAATGGTTGTTTATAGAGTATCAAGCTAAATAAGTTTGTTCCACCGCTTGCATTTGCATCTTTCTTATCAAATTCTTCTTTGGTGAGAAGTTTAATAGTATCAAGCTTTTTAGAAGTTAACTTATTATTTAGTGTATCTAAATCTTTGATAAGGGTTTCAAAGTCTTTGTTAGCTTTTTCTACTTCATTATTAAGGCTTTGAAAACGACCAAGTTGTGATTCTGTAGGTCGTCCACCATAACCAGAGATTGTGCTATAAAGCTCAACAATTCTTTCGCGCAATTGCTCTTCACCTTTGATTCCATAAACACTATCAAACTTGGTTGCTACTAGAGTTTTATGGAGATTATCAAGTTGTTCAGCTAAAGCGCTTAAGTCTTTGCCTAAGGTATCAACAGGTTTTGCTTTATTAGCTTTATCTTTAGTTTTATCTTGAGAATCAGGTTCTTTTAGCTTACTTGCTCTATCTTTAGCTTGATCTCGTGTATCTGTAATAATAGAAGTGATAAAAGCCAATCTTTCTTGTAGGCGATAGAGTTTTAGAACGGTTTCTTGTTGGAGTTTGCGATCTTCGGCTGAGTGTGGCAGGCGAGGATCTCCTTCTAGTTTAACTGTTCCAGTAAAAGTATCTTGGCCTTTGAGAATTTTAACTGTGTAAGTGCCTTCTGGGGCTGTTGGGCCGGTTAATGCACCAGCAGCGATTGTTTCTGATGCGGATACTTTTGGAGGTTTAAGGCGAGGATACCATGGTATTCTATTGAGTCCACGGCGCTTAGTACCAGGAAGAGTTGTCATTAACTTTCCTTCAGAATTGTAAACTTCTACCTTAAAGTCACCAAATACATGTCGTTCTTTTAAGTAGTAAGTTATATAAACTGCGTCAGCTAAAGTTGAACCAAAGAACTCATCTTCCTCACCACCAGAATCTAATGTTCCAAACTTAATTCTAGCTGGGCGAGTTTCAAAGATAACTCCAGTCTTTTCTAGTGTTTGCTCAGACATTTGTCTAAGAGGTGATATATCATCTAAAATGTAAATACCTCTGCCATGAGTAGCTATAATTAGGTCAGATTCACGAGGATGAATTGCTAAGTCATAAACTGCTACATTAGGTAATTTGCTGGTAAATTGTGCCCATTGTTTTCCACCATTAACACTAATAAAAAGCCCAAACTCAGTGCCTAAAAATAGTAGATTGGAATTAACTAGATCTTCTCTAATAACACGAGCATAACCAGAAATACCTTCTGTAGCTAGTGATTGCCAAGTTTTTCCAAAATCTGTTGTTTTATAAACATAGGTTTTAAAATCACCTGTTTGGTGTCCTGTAAAAGTAGCATAAGCAATGGCTGCATCCTTATGACCAGGCTCTACACTGCTACACCAAGTGTTAGGAGGAAGACCAGAAATATTGCTTACTACATTAGTCCAATTCTTACCACCATCACGAGTTACTTGGACATTACCATCATCTGTTCCTACCCAAATAACATTTTCATCTAGTGAAGAATCTTTAATTGTGTATATGGTACAGTGATTTTCAGCACTTGAGTTATCATTGCTTAAACCACCAGAATCATCTTGGTTTTGTTTCTTTTTATCATTTGTTGTTAAGTCATCAGAAATTCTTTGCCAAGATTCACCTTTATTTGTAGATTTAAATAAGTATTGACCACCTAAGTAAATTACACTGGGATTTTTCTGGCTAGGGGTAAAGGCAGCATTCCAATTAAAGCGGTATTTAGGTTCACCATCTTTAGGAAATGGTTTAATAGCTTTAACTTCACGAGTTTTTCTATCATATCGTTGTATATTACCACCTTGGTATTGGCTGTAGATAAAGTTTTTATCTATAGCATCTGGGAAAGAGTTAAACCCATCTCCGCCACCGGTGACAACCCAATCTTTGTTGGTAATAGCTCCACTGCTATCTGAAGGGCCAAACCAACAGTTATTATCTTGCAAGCCGCCATAAACATTGTAGGGAGTTTCAAAGTCATAGCTGACATGGTAGAACTGAGAAAGAGGCAAATTTCTCATATGATGCCAAGTATAGCCTTGATCATTAGATAGATAAACTCCTCCATCTGTTCCAAGAAAGAGTCTAGATGTATTGTTAGGATCAATCCAAAGAGCATGGGTGTCAGAGTGGAATCCTCCACCAAAACCGCCTGTAAAACTAACTCCTCCATCTCTTGTTGCTGAGACTCCAACGCCTAATTTAAAGGCTTTTTTATAGTCTTTTGGATCAACAAAAACATGGCTAAAATAAAATGGTCTAACAGTTACATTAAAATCAACTCCATTGATTAATGTCCAAGATTCACCTAAGTCATCAGATCGATAAAAGCCTGTTTTTTTAGCTTCAATATTTGCATAAATAACATTTGGTCGATTAGGAGCAACTGCTACAGCAATACGCCCTAATATACCTTCTGGCATTCCTTTAGTAACCTTTGACCAAGTTTTGCCTGAATCAGTGCTACGATAAAGACCGCTACCTGATCCACCAGAAGAAAAAGACCAAGGCTGACGGCGAAATTGCCACATTCCAGCATAAAGTCTATTAGGTTCTTGAGGGTCAATAGCTATATCAGAACATCCAGTATTGGCGTCAACATAGAGTATTTTTTCCCATTTATTACCACCATCAGTAGTTTTATATAAACCACGATCTTCGCTACTGCTCCAAAGCGCTCCAACTACTGCAACATAAACAGTATCAGGGTTTTTTGGATCAACTACTATCTTGCTAATACGTTCGGACTTTTCCAGTCCCATTAATTTCCAGTTTTCACCACTGTCAGTAGTTTTATAAATGCCTGTACCAACAGAAACACTGTTTCTAGTACAAGATTCACCTGTACCTACCCAAACAGTAGAAGGTTTAGATTGATCTATGGTAATTGCACCTATAGATTGAGTATACTTGTCAAATATTGGTTTGAAAGTTGCTCCACCATTAGTAGTTTTCCAGATTCCACCACCTGCTGCTCCTACATACAAAGTGTTAGGTTCACTAGTAACTCCATCAATAGCCATTACGCGACCACTCATTACGGCTGGGCCAATTGAACGAGCTTCTAACCCTCCTAAAATACCAGAATCAACCTTTACTTGAGCTTGAGTATTAGAAGTAAAAAATACAAGTGATGTAATGAAAAATACTAGGAGAGATAACCAAAAGTTCTTTGGGATGTGCATTATAATATCTCCTAAAGAGTATCTAAGATATCTAATTTGAGTTAATTAATAGTAGATATTGAGCCTAGAATAATAGTTTGTTCTAGGCTCATATTTTAGACTTGAGTTAAAAGTGTTATTTTTCAGCTGTTTTAGTAGGGAATTTGAAAAGGCCATCATCTATAGCTGAGTTTACTTCAATTTTGTTTAGTTTTATTTGTAAAACAGTTTGTCCTTGGGCTTTGCTTTCTATTGCATGAGGGAATAAAACGCCTTCTACAGCTTTAAAGTCACTTTGGTAGGTTTCAACTTCAACTTCACCGCCAGGAGTTTTTTGTTTATCTACAGATTTTACTTCTAAATAATTTCCAGCATCTAAGAAAATATACTCGGTGTCACCATTTTTCTTTGAAATTTTAAGCTTGTAAGCTGGGCTGCCTTCTAAATCTTCTTTGCCAACAAGTTCTACTTTATGACCTTTTTCTTTGTAGTCAACAAGAATACCATCAATATCTGCTTGATCAATTACATCTTTAAGTTGCTCATCTGGAAGCTTTTGAGGATCTTTACTACCTAAGAAAGGATTAATACCCCAGCCAACCGTTCCATCATAACCTAAAATCACAGATTGACCTTGAACAGATATTTCAAAACGTAAGTTATTTGGACGTTTAACTTGGATTGTTAAAGGAAGTTCTTGCCCTTGTTGAATAAATGCCCCAGTTTGTTTGATACTCTTTACTGCTTTTAATTTTTCTGCTCCACCACGAGCTTGGATATGTTTAGCAATGATTTCATCTAAGCTTTGTGCTGATGCAGTAAAAGTAAAACAAAGAATCAATAAAGTGAGAAAAAATAGTTTTTGTAACATTAAAAAACTTGCCGCCTTTCAGTAGTTTTAAGGGATTGTCTAATAGATTTTATAGTCTAATGCTATTTTACGTTAACTAACAAGTAATTGTTCTGTTTTGGTGATTAGGTATTAAATGTGTTTAGCTGTATAGAAAATAAAACCTATTTTGTTAAGTTATTGCTTGGATGCACTAAAGCGTTATTTAGTGTAAAATGTCAAGATTGTTTTAAATAAAATCTTTCTATCTGGTTAAAAGTATGCAAATAAAGAAGTTCCACCGCTTAGTTTTGTTGCTTATATGTTTTTTACTAAGCTTTAGCATTTTAAATAGTTCATCAAATAACTTTGCTACAGCTTATGTAGCCCAAAATAAATCACACATTCAACAAAAAAGAACCCAAGAAAGTAACAAGCCTAAGTTAGCTGTTATAGTGGTTTTAGATCAATTTCGTGCTGATTACCTATTGAGATTTAAAGATTTATTTGGCGAAAGAGGCTTTAAACGTCTAATGAGACAAGGAGCTTACTTTACTAATGCTAATTATGCTTACTCAAATACTTATACTGCTGTAGGACACTCTACAATAGTTACAGGCTCTTTACCTTCAATTCATGGAATCATTGCAAATAAGTGGTATGATCCTAACGTAAATAAGCTAATCGGAGCGGCTGATGATCCTAAATCACCTGGAGTTGGAACAACACAAACTTCTTCTCCTAGTCATTTGCTTACTACTACTATAGGAGATCAACTTAGGTTAAGTAATAATTATCAATCTAAAACAATAGGAATGTCTATAAAAGACCGTGCAGCAGTTTTTATTGCAGGTAAAAAGGCTTCGGCTGCTTATTGGTTTGACACTAAAGCTGGAAAAATGTGCTCAAGTTCCTATTTTATTAAAGAATTACCAAGCTGGGTTTCAAACTTTAATGAACAACACATTCCTGATGGATACTTTCAAAAAAGTTGGGATAGAGTGCTTCCTATAGAAGCTTATGATATTTCAGATAAAGATGATCTAGATTATGAAGATACTTGGGAAGGTAATACCAAGACTTTCCCTCATGTTATTGATGGTAATAGCAAAGAAATTACTCCAAAATTCTATAAACAGTTTGCTGATAGTCCTTTTTCTAGTGAGATGTTATTGAAATTTGCTCTTGCCGCTATAGACAATGAAAAGTTAGGAAAAGGAAAATATACAGACTTTTTAGCTGTAAGTTTTTCTGCTCCTGACCTTTCTGGACATATGTTTGGCCCCTATAGCCAAGAAGCTCAAGATATGGCAATTAGAGTAGATTCAATAATAGAGCAATTTTTAGATGGCTTGGATCAAAGGATAGGCTTAGATAATGTGTTATTTACTCTTACAGCAGATCATGGAGTTGCACCTATTCCAGAGTATTCTGTAACACATAATTTTGCTGGGGGGCGAATTAATGGCTTTGAGCTAAAAGATAAAATGGAACAAGCTCTTGTAAAGCGTTTTGGTCAGTTAGAAAAAGAAAAATATATCTTATCTTTAGTTAATCACCAATTTTATCTTAACGAAGAAGCAATTAAACAAAAACAATTAAATTTGCAAGAAGTAGAAAACTTTCTTGGACAAGAAGCCTTAAAAGTTAAAGGAATAGCCAATTACTTTACACATACTAAGTTAATGGCAGGAAATGTGCCTAACACAGATATAGGGCGGCGAGTAATGGCAGGCTTTAATGTTGAACGAAATGGAAATGTTTTATTGTTGGTTGAACCTTTTGTTTTAATTGCTGAAGCAGATGATGAATTTCATGGTACTGCACATGGCACACCATATCACTATGATACACATGTCCCTATAATTATGATGGGAAAACAAGTTAAATCAGGCACTTACAGAGAAGCTTGTACTCCTAGTGATATTGCTCCTACACTAGCTACACTCTTAGAAATTGAGCCTCCAAATGGTTCTGTAGGAAGAGTATTAGTAGAAGCTTTAAAATAAGCAATTGAACCAAATTTTTACTGTAGAGTTAAAACCATAATAACCATAATAAACTCTTTTTTGGGGCTTTGGTCTGTTTGGTAAGGTGTTTCTATGCATAAATTAAAAAATTGGTTAAAACATAATTCTAAGTACAGTAAAATAATAGTTAGATCAGTACAGTTCATTATATTACTTTTCTTAATCAAGCCTTTTATAACCATAGATTTTAGTAAACAGAAAGTTAATAAGGTTTTAGCTTCTTATCAAAGTAAGTTTGCTCGTCAAATAGGTGTTTCATCTAGGCAATTAAAAATGACTGGAAAAACAAATGTTCCTGGAACTCTTATTACTTTGGTAAACCCAAAATCAAAATGGGCAGTTTTAACAGATAATGAAGGTAAATTTAATTTGCCTGATATAGATTGGTATCCAGGAAAAAGCTATTTTATTAGGTTTCGTTTTGATAAAGAAAAAACAGCGGAGATAGAAACTTTTGCTCCTTGGAAGTATCCTGAAAATGGAAGCTTAGATTTAGGAACAATAGATTTACTTACATTGTTTAAGAAAAACCAAAGAGAGCACACCTATATGACAGTTGCTTTTGATTCTATAAACCAAAAATATTATCAAGAACTTTATTCAAAAGTAACAGAAGGCTTAAAAACTGAAGAGGAAAAGGCTATAGCTTTAACAAAATTTGTTAGCCAAAAACGAGTAAAGAAGAAAAAACCACTTAGCAAAGTTTTAACAGCAAGACAACTTTTAGAGCCTAATGAGCCCTATTCTTATACTTGTGGCGAACTAAGTAATGCCTTAGCTCATTTGGCTTTTGCGGGTGACTTTAAAGTAAGATGCATTGATATGATACTAAATGGAAATCCTGGGGAAACTCCTTATACTCATGTAGTAGTGGAGATTTTTTACAATCAGAAATGGCATCTTTATGATCCAAACTTTGGTGTAGCTTATAGAAACCAAAATGGTGAAATTGCTAGTTATCAAGAAATAAGATTAGATGATAAGTTGTTAAATAACTCAATAAAGATTTATGAAATGGCTGAAACCTCACCTAAATGGCTACAAGATATTTACGCAGAAGGAGTACATCAAAAATTTCTTGTAAATATACGTCCTTAATATCTTTTAGGTTATAAATTTAGATTACTTTACTAGGTCGATTTATTAAAACTTTAATCTTTTTCTTGTAGAACTTGTGCTTTAGCTACTTTAAGCAATCGAGCATCTATTAGTTCATGAATATAATGCTCTAAGATTTCTCCATAAAAAGGAATTTTTTGTTTTAGTACCATATCTTCAATAATTTCTTTATCAGAATTATACTCACGACGTACAGCTTGTTTTTCCATTATAGCGCGACGATTAATATTTTCAGGTGGTAAATACTCTGATTGGCTAGAGTTTGAGCTGTCAACAAAACAAATTTGTAACTTACTAGATTCCTTAAAGATATGAGTACCGATTTCAGAGGCAAAATATAGATAACTATGTTGTCCTTTTATACTTAATAAAATAGTAAAAATGCCTTCTTTGGGAGTTTGAAAGAATTTATTTTCCTGAGTGATTTTTTCCCATTTTAATGGTACAAAGGGAAGTTTTTTCTCAGGAGTTTGCTGTGAAGACGTTTGTTCAGTGTTTTCATTAGGTTTCAGATCTTTGGGTTTTTGCTCTGTATCTTTCTCTTTCTTCTGTTGCTCTTTATCAATTATTGCCTTAAATACTTCTACTTCAAAGTTTTTTGCTTTAGCAATATTATAATAGGTTTGAGCTAATGCAAATACCTTAGGAAAACTTTCGCCATAGAAAGCTAATGTAACAAAATTAGTTTTATGGAAAATAGAACCATAGATAGAAAATAAAGCAGTTTCCCAGTTTTTAGATAAGAGTTTTAAATTCTTTGTAATGGTTGATTCTAATAACTCTTCTTTACCATAAAATGCTAACAAAAGTTTTTCTTCTAGAGCGTTAACTTTATCAACTATTTCCCGGCAGTTTTCTACAAGGGTTTTTAGTATAGGTAATTTACTTAATTTAGTTAGTTCCTCAGGACTTTTCCAGTTTTTGCTCTTTTTTAACTTTTCTTCTAATTTGGTTATTTGAAAGATCTCGCTTTGAATATTTTCTACTGATGGGCTATGTAGTAAGTGATATGCATTACGTCGTAACTCGTTACAACTGTTAACTATGCCTATTAAACTATTGTTTGTAATGGATATTGAGATATAGCGACCATGTTTATCTACATTAGGTTTTACACTAATTTGTAAGTTGTTAGAAGTGGATAATTTTACTTCAGCAACTAGAGATGTATCTAAAGTATAGTGATTAAATTTTTCTGACAAAGGGGCTAGAAGTTCTTTTTCAATAAGGCGTTTAAGTGGGCGTGCTCCATAGCGTGGGCTATAACCTTTTTCTGCTAGGTAGTTAGTTACTTTTTCATCATAGCTTAAATTAACATTTCTAAATTTAATACCATCACGATCAAGTAATTTTGTTAGCTCTCTTATAGTAATTTGTTTAATTATTTCAGGGAGTAGTGCAGTAAAAGGGATAATACGATCAATACGATTAAAAAATTCTGGGCGCAAAAAGTCTTTAACTGCATTTGTAAAATGTTTAGCAGCATTGGTTAAATCCTCAGTTTGAAAGCCCATTGAGCCTTTTTGAAATGATTCTGCTCCTAGATTTGAAGTCATTATAATTACACAATTACGGAAGTCAGCTAATTTACCAGAAGCATCTGTTAATCGGCCTTCACCTAGGACTTGTAGCAAAATATCAAAAAATAGAGGATGTGCTTTTTCAAATTCATCAAAGAGAATAACGGAAAAGGGTTGTTCTCGGACTTTGGCGGTTAGTAATCCTTCAGAGCCAAATATTCCTCCAATAAGACGATTTACAGAAATAGAATCAGCATATTCACTCATATCAAAACGCGAAAGTCTATTTTTATCTTGGAACAGAAATTCAGCTAAAGATTTAGCCATTTCTGTTTTTCCTACACCTGTTGGGCCAATAAATAAAAATGAAGCAATCGGTTTATTGGGACGTGTTAGGCGCACTTTTACCATTGCTAACATATCAACTACTAAATTAACTGCTTCTGCTTGTCCAATTACTCGCTTTGAAAACCATTCATGAGTATGTGCTAGATCTAATTTTATAGAATCATCTAACAAAAATAGTGGAAGACCTGTTTCACGGGAAAAAGCATTACAAATATCAGCTTCTTTTAAGATTTGTTCTGTTTCTAAATCTGAGAGTAAATTCTTCAAAAATCTTAGCGGTCGACCTGGGTAAGCTGAATAAGTAGCATAGCGCCTATGTAGTTGATCTAACATTGTTAAGGCTTCAGGCAAAATAGGGGTAGTTTTATGCTTACCACTAGAAGCAAAATTTGATAGGATTTTTCGACCTTTTTCTAAATCAGGTTCTAGAATTTTTATCTGTTGAAATGCTTCTAGTAGATGAGGATCTTCTTTTTCTATGATTGGTAATTGCTCTGGAGTACATTCAGCTATAGTAGTTAAATCTCCTCTAACTAAATAAGGTCTAAAGAAAGAGGCAATTCCTTGATTATTATGAGTGCTACGCCCTACTTGCATCAATTCCACAAGATTCCCAAAGAATAAAATGGCTTTTTGTTTTGAAGCCTCGCGCCAAACTTCTTGACAACGTTTTTGCCACATACCAAAACCACTCATTCCTGCTACTAATTTTGAACCGCTAGTTGCCCAAAACGGAGTACTACTTAATCTAAATTCCTGACGACGTCTAACTAATTCATAAAAAATAGCAGTTTTTCCAACTCCAGAACTTCCTACAAGCAAAATACTTCTAGAAGTACGACCAGAAAGAGCATCTGCTAATTGCTTTACTTCTTTATCTACTTCAAATGCAACAGGAAGTGTTTCTTCATTAAGATAAGTACCTATTTGTTTTAGAACAGAAACTTCTTGTTCAGGTTTTTCTTGGTATTGGGCTAGTTGTTTTGGAGTACGTAGTTCTGTTGAAACTAATAATTTAGATAAAGTAACATCTTTGGTTCTTTGCAAAAAAGCAAGTTCTTTTAAAGAGTTAACAATTTTACGACGTAATATTTCAGCTTTGATTTCAGCTTTAACTTTTTCTTCTAACTTATCACGATCTTTTTCTCTATTAAGTATTTCAATATCTAGCACTGGCACATATACTATATCCATTTCATTGTTATGTGTCCAATTTAAGGTGTGAAAATTTAGTTCTACTGCTTCATGCCAACCAATGGTTTCTTTGTTAAGAGGTAAAGCTAAAGAAACAGTTTTAAGGCTAGGTAAATCATTTAAGCAACGTCTATGAATATCACTTAAAGGTAAGTGATCTAGAACTATTTTTATTGCTGCAACTAAGTGATTTTCTACTCGTTCCAAATTATTTTCACATCTAACTATTTCTGGAAAAAATAAGGCTTGAGTTAGGAAAGAATCGTTTTCTAAAGTTTGATTGATAGAAATGATGTCAAAGTCAAATTTCATGGGTAAACTTATAAAACCTAAAGCTAAAATTATTAATCCAAGATAATAGTTTAACAAAAGGGAAAAAACTATGTTAATAAAAAATGTTTTCTTAGCATTGATAATTATTTTAATAGGTGCAAAAGGATATATGGGACAAGATAAAATTCAATATGTAGAGATTCCACAAAATGCAAAGCTAGAAGATTTTCTAAACAAAACTGTTAAAATTTCTGGCAAAAAGCCTAAGTTTGTTAGTCAACATCCAATCTTAACTAATCCTTTTTCAGAGAAAAAAGAAATTCAAAGCTATTTAGATACAGATTTTGGGCAATTAGTCCTAATTTCAGATAAAGAAATAGAATGCCCAAGTGAAATAACTCTAATCGGAACACTTAAGCATGTTTCTTTAGGTGGAAAGAAAAACACAAAAAATTCTTACGAAAATTTCTTAATCAAAGTAGATAGTTTTGAATGTAAATAGCTAATTTATAGAAGCTAATATAACAAACCTATATTAATTGACATTAGCTGAATTATAGACAAAATTAGAATCAGTGTCAGGGGCTTTGTTTTCCCAAACGCTGTTGTCTTCATATTCGATTTTTTTAATTCGAAATCCAAGTTTTACTGTTGAAGGAAGAGAAGTTGTATTAAAGAAAATGGTTTCTTCTAAAGTTTCATCTTTAGTAGGCTTAATTTTCTTTTTTGTCTTAAATTGATTCTTTACAGGTTTGTTTTGAGTATCAAAAAAATTAGCTTCCCATTCAATAGTTTTAATAGTTTTATCATTGGAAGGATTTTTAGCTTTTAAAGAAAATGATACCTTTTGCTGACCACCTGCACCCCCAGAAGTACTGCTTGAGGTTCGTAAACTACCTAATCCAGAAGACCTAGATGAAGCTCCAAACGCACCTTGATCTCCTACATTTATTTCAAATTTACTTACTTCTAATGGCCAAAGAGGCTCTGTCTGACTTTTGCCAATTTGACAAAAAATAGGCTGAGTAATTAGAAGTATTACTAAACATAAGGAACAAAAAAACCTTTTTGCTGCCATGGCAGCAACTCCTTATAAGTTATGAATTGGGTTAAATTGTAAATGTTGAATTGGCGATGTACTTAATTATATCTAGTTTTTTATTTTTAGTACAAGCAATAAACGAAAAGTTTTATTACTCTTTACGCTACACTACTTATAATAATATAAAATTTTCTTTCACCTATCAATTCAGAAAAATCTTTTAAATAAGTTGTTTTAATTAAACGGTGTTTTTTGATTTCATAAGTCATTTCTGCTAAAGAAAGAGGTAAATCTTCTAGAAAAGCAATTGCCCAAATAGGAATATGAACACACTTCTCTAAAAATTGAGAAAATAGCTGTAGGTAATGCTCCTTTGATGCAATTACTGCGCTTGGACTATCACTTACTTTGTTAAGTAGTTGATCTGAAAAATTAAAATGCCCTCTTACCCAAGCTTCTCGCCAACACTTTGGACTATTAAGAAAATTTATCATCGATCTAGGATTAGGCAGGTTTAAGTAGAGTAAGTCTGCTTTAGTATTAACTATAAATTCTGTTGCAGTCAAATTTGCTGAACGATTATAACTTTGATTGTCTATTATTTGGTTAACACTTTTAAGCATTTCAATATAGATTTCTGGCAAAGATACTTTTAAGAATTCTGTTTCTTTTGCAAAAGAAAGTAAGTAGTCTCCTGTTAAAATACCAGCAAAAATTGCTAATGCTTTACGACTTTCACTACCAAGTTTTTCTATATTACACATTAAGTTATCTAGCCAAATAGCATCAGGTTCAGAATACCATCTAAGTAGTGATTCATTATGTAAAATTTCACTAGAACTATTGTTAGAAAAAAGTATTTGTAAATCAAAATCATCTAATTGTTCAGTGTTATTTTCAACTCTACTTTTAGCTACCCACCAAGCCCATTGACAAACATCATTGTCTATAATTTTTTTATTCCAAAGCTTTAAATACCAATCAAGTTTAGCCATTCCTGAAAAGGGAATAGCAATGGAATCAAATTTTTGTTGAGCTAATACACTAGCTTCAAAAGCAATATAAGAGTGGTTATTCTGACTTATTTTCAGCATGGTTTTTATTCTCAGTTTCTATTGTTTGTTCTTTTGCTGGTGAAATCTCATTAGTATTATCACTTGTTTCTATAACTTCTAGATTGTTTGGCATTGAAAGAAGGCTTGTATTTAACTGCTCAACATCTTCACTAACAGAAGGAGAAAATAATGGTTGTGTCCTTGCACTATATTCAACTTCAGAACTTTCCAAATTTCCAGAAGCTTGAGAAGATTCAAAGGGTTGAAAAACTTCAGAAGCTTGAGAGGCTTGAGAACTTTCAGACACTTTAACTTCTTCAAACTCTTGAGTCTGTTTAGTTTCTTCAAGCTCTTGAGTCTGTTTAGTTTCCTCAGAGACTTTAACTAGATTATTTTCTTCTATGAAATTTTCATTGGAGTTTTGTTCTTTGTTGATTGATGATTCTACAATGGGAGTTTCTATGTTTATGACTGCATCTGATAATGCCTGTATAGGTTCATTTATCTTTTCATCTAAGTTTTGGTTAATAAGATTAGATGAAGGATCTGAGTTATTTGAAATAAACTCTGTTTTTTCTTCAAGGTTAGGCTGAAGGTTTTCTTCAAGATTAGGTTGAAAATTAGGTTGAAGGTTAGGTTCAACCGTATGTAGAGGCTCAAAATGAGACTCTTTAACAGAGCTAGATGCTGACATTTCAGAGAGCATTTCTAAAAACACTTTTACTAAAGTTGGATCAAACTCAATACCAGCAGATCTAGCAATAATTTTTTGAGCTTCTTGTTCTGAAAAGGCTTGTCTATAAGGGCGGTGAGCTGTTAAAGCATCATATGTATCAACTAATCTTAAGATTCTTGCTCCAATAGGTATTGCTTCTGCCGCGAGCATGTCAGGATAACCCGAGCCGTTCCACCATTCGTGATGCCAACGAACTAAGAGTTGAGCTTGTTTAGGGAGTTCTCGTTTAGCAAGTTGTTGTTCGCCAATTATTGGGTGACGCCAAAGATCTATTCTAGCTCTAAAATCCACTTGTCCACGAGTACGTAAAACAGGGCTATCCATTATCATTTCACCAATGTCATGCATTAGTGCAGCTATTTTTAGTGAATTTAAATCTGTGCCAAATAAACCTATACGTAGAGCTAATGCTTCAGCAAAACGTGCTAGTTGGCTTGCATGTGGTCTTGTATATTGCTCAAAGAGATCAATGGTATGAGCTAGTTTTAGTAAAGAGTCAACTGTAACTGGCTCATTAGCCTTGATGTTATTGCTCATTTGTGATTGGCCTTATAAAGTAAAGTAGGAACTAACAAGTAAGCGACTATTATAACTGTGTCATAAGCCTCGTCAAGTCATTGAGAAATAACACTTAGCTTTTTATTGATTTAATAAATTTTTTAAAGCAATACGATCTACTAAATAAACAAAAAAACCTTGATAGTTGTTATTATGTACTTCACAATTAAAACTAAGTGTAAAGACTAGGTAAGAGTCTTGGTCTTTGCCATTTAACCTGGAAAATATAAGCTCTAAAGTATTATTCCAGTTATCAGAAAAGATTTCTGGGCTACCAACAGAAAACTCAAGTTCTTTACCCATTTCCGATATCAAACTTTCTGAGTAACTAGAAGTTAAAATTTCTCCTAATATTTTTAGAGTTATTTGTGAACTAAAAGAAAATAAAGTTATTGCTCTTGTGCTTTTAGCTCCTATTGCCACAGAAATTATTTTTAAAGCATTTTCTCTACCAATCATCAAAAAACTTGCCGCAGGTAAATTACCTAATACTTTAGTAAGGACAGAAACAACTAAAGCATCTTTGGCTCCCAATTGAGTTTTAATATCTTTTAGAGAAAGTATGTAAACATTAGAATCTTGAGCCTTTATAGTTAGATCTAATTTCTTGCTTGCTAAACTTGTTCCTTTGACACTAGCTTCTTGACCTATAGCTCCTAGGTGAGTGAACTGATTTCCAGCAGAGGTGTTAGCATTCTCGAACATCTATTTTCCTTTCTATCCATAAATACGTCTAAGAACTGTATTGATACAAGCTGTGAGTTCTTCAGAAGAAAAAGGTTTATCTAAATAATCATCAATACCTAAGGTAAAACCTAGGAGCTTATCTTCAATGCTTTCTTTGGTAGAAAGGATGATGATAGGGAGAAAAGAAACAGTTGATTCTTGTCTAAGAGTTCTAATAAATTCATATCCATCCATACGTAATGTAACTATATCAACTACAACTAGATCTGGTTTAAAAGACCGTGCAAGCATTAATTCAAGAGCTTGTAAGCCATCACGAGCCACTTTAATGTTAAAGTTTTCTTTTGTTAAATAGGAATGCAAACCTGCAACTAGGATTTCATCTCCTTCTACTAGTAAAATATTACGTCTACCTGTTTGTGCAGAGCTTTGACTATCTAAAACAGGTTGTGCTTGAATAGGTTGCGCTTGAACAGGTTGCGCTTGAACAGGTTGTGCTTGAACAGGTTGTGCTTGAACAGGTTGTGCTTGAACGGGTTGTGCTTGAACGGGTTGTGCTTGTGGAGGAGGATAAGCAACTTGTTGAGCTATAGGTGGATTGGGTAGCGGATTTGTATTTGATTTGGTGGGTGTAGAAAACGCAACATCTTCATAGTTGTAAGGTCTAGATGGAGAGTTTAAGTATGAATCAATAGCTTTTGTTGATGGGTAATCAGTGCCTTGTGTTTGTGTTTGAAAAGCAGGAGGAAGTGCTAGTTGACCAGTATTTGAGCTTTGGAATTGATCATGAAAAGCAGGAGGAAGTGCTAGTTGGCCAGTATTATAGGCAGGTAAAGCTTTTTGGCTAGGAAATGACATTCCTACTTCAGTACGACAATAGGGACAAATATTCCAAGCTGGATCTAGTTTTTTGTTGCAATTTAAGCACACACAAGAAATATTAAAACTACAATAAGGACAAATCGTAAACTCTTGATTTACTAGCTTTTGACAATTTGGACATTTTTCAGTATTTTGTGATTCTAGCAAAAATACTCTATCCATTTCATCTATAGTAGTAAATCCGTAACGAACTTTTTCCAAACAATCCAAAACCATAGAAAACATACCTTGTTCCATGGCTTTTTCGCGGATCTGGAGATCAGTAGCATCAGATACTATTAAGTTTTGTATAGAAGTATTGATATTAAGTATTTCATAAGCTCCTATACGGCCTCGATAACCAGTATTTGAGCATTTTTCACAACCTTTACCTTGATAAAAAGAGTTATTAAATGGTTTATTATTTACAGTTTGTAACTTTTTAATTGCTTGAGGGTTAGGAGTATAAGTTTGTTTACAGCTATTACATATGGTTCTTACTAGTCTTTGGGCTATTATTCCTGCAAGTCCGCTAGAAATTTGAAAGCTTTCTGCTCCAAGTTGTCTAAGTCGAGCAATAGTTGAAACTGCATCATTTGTATGCACGGTTGAAAGAACTAAGTGCCCAGTGATAGCTGCTTGTAAGGCTATTGTTAGGGTTTCTGTATCCCGTATTTCTCCCACCATAATTACATCAGGATCTTGTCGTAAGGCTGATCTTAATCCGCTTGCAAATGTTAACCCTTTTTTCTCATTTATTTGTACTTGGTTAACACCTGGAATTTGGTACTCTACAGGATCTTCAAAAGTGATTATATTGAGTCTTCTTTGCAGTAATTCTTTTATTAAAGCATAGAGAGTTGTTGTTTTACCTGAACCTGTTGGGCCTGTAACTAAAACTATTCCTTGTTTAAGCTCACTAAACTGTAACATTGAACGCATTTCTCTAGGAAATAACCCTATTTCATCTAACGAAACACTAGAGCTAGATGTATTAAGTAAACGCATTACTACTTTTTCCCCGTATTTTGTTGGGAGTGTAGAAATACGTACATCATAGCTATGTCCCTCATACATCATTTTAAGCTTTCCATCTTGAGGGACTTTGCGCTCAGTAATATCTAAAGATGCTGTGATTTTAATACGAGAAACAATGCCAGAAGACATTCCCTTAGGTATTTCCATTATGTCATTCATAATACCATCAATTCTATAACGAACTTTAACGATACTTTCTTGAGGTTCTATATGAATATCACTAGCATTCATACGTACTGCTCGTTGTAGAATTTTGTTAACAATTCTGACAATAGGTGGGGTTTGGCTTTCTTTTTTTAGCTTATTAAGAGAAGCACTTGAAGAATCTAAAACTTGTTCTTCATCAATAAACTCTGGGCCTTGATTATAGCGACTATCATTTATTATTTCTTCAATGTCTTCTTCTATAAAATAGTATTTTTCTATTGCACTGCGAAGATCTGAATAAGTGGCTACTACAGGAGATACTCTAGCATTCATTTTAAACTCTATAGCTTGAATAGCATTAAAGTCTAAAGGGTTTGTCATAGCTAGTTTTAAGGTTTTATCTTTAAGTTCTAGAGGAAAAGCAAGAAATTTTTTGGCTAGTTTGCCTGTAAATTTACTTAAAAGCTGTGTATCTACTTTAGCAAAAGCCAATTCAACTAGTGGAAGATTAAGTTGTGCTGAATAAGCATTAGCTACAGCTTTATCTGAAGCAAGGTTAAGCATTACCAAGATTTCTCCAATGGCAACCCAAGGAGTTTTTTCTTTTTCCTTATTTGCCATCTCAAGTTCTTTTTCTGTAACTAAACCTGCCTCAATAAATATATCTTTTTTATCCATCCTTGGACGACCTAAAACCAAACCATATAAAGGTAAAAGTTGTAGCCGCTAGCTCCTTACTTCTAATTGTTTTAATACTAGGTTAGTTTAATGACTCACTACAGTATCTTACTATTTTGATGGAATTTACATGATTATGTAACTGTTATATTGCTTACATAATAATTATTAGAATCTGACAAGTAAGTAAATAGTAATAGCCTTTTTTAGTAGTTTAAGATTTAACGCCACTAAACTTTTATTTTTAAGTTAACAAAATTTTAACAAAGTTTGCGCATTAATTTTAACACTAAGCTTATCAAGAATGTAATTGGAAATCCAAAAGAAGTTAATTTTGTAAAGTAGGTGTTGGCACTTTCTTTTGCCAAGAAACAATGGTGTTAAGCAGTTGATGTGTACTAAGCAGTTTTTGTCTAGTAGCTGCTAAATTTTCTGCTCTAGTATAATTGCCTAGGGTACGTTCTTGGTGAGATTGAGTTTCTAGCTGAGCTGAAGTAGTTTTTGCTTGATCAAGAAAATACTGTATTTTTAAGAGAACTTCTTCACTTTCTTTGATTTTTCCTGTATTTAAAAACTCACGAAATAAAATACCCGTTTCTTGCATTTCGGCTAGCAATGCAATAGCACGGCGGATAGAAGAGAATTGTTTTTTCATTTCTGCATTTATAGGGTCATTTTCATTGGAAAGTAATGCATCTACTTCCCAAGAAGCTATGGTAAGTTGAGATCGTGAAAGTTGTAAAACTTTTATTGGAGCTTCACGCAACTTTGTTGCAAGTAATATACAAATCTCCGCTAAACGGCTTTGTAGGTTAACTTCCATAGGATTGTAACCAACTATAGGTGTTTGAGCAGAACCTAAAAGATCCATTAAGTTTTCACTCTTATTTAAGTTACCTGTAAAAGACTCTGTTTGAAGAGATCTTGGGCTTGTAGGTTCTTGTGGTAATAGATTTTGAACTGGACTATTGGTTTGTGTAACTATAGGATCTTTACTTGTAGCTGTTGAAGATGGAGTTGAAAAAGGCTCTGAAGGTGTTGAAGGTTTTGATTTTTCCAACAATCTATTTTCTTTAATGTATTCACGTACTAGACGACCTACTTCAGCTAACATCATCAAACTAGAGCGGTTATTTTCATAATTATGGTTAAATAACTCTTTAGTTCTCTCTGTCATTCGAAATGCAGCTTCTAGATCAAGCGCTCCACTTTGTCCTCGTCGAGGCAAAGATTTTACTCCAGCTTTAATTAATTGATTACAAATACTAGATAGTTGTTTTTGTTCTTCTTCAAGCAATTCTTTAAATCTTAAGTCAAATTTAAGATCAATTTCTATTATCAAAGTAAGTATTTCAGGGCTCCAAAAGAAATTGCCTAGCCCACTTTTAGATTGTTTTATCCTATTTAGCAAATTACTTTCTATAATTTCTGCATAACTAGTTAAACTTTCTATTTCTAGCAAAAGGCTTTTCATTAAAGCTAAATTAGGATCGTCACTTGGAAGAGAAACAAAACTAAGCTCTTCAGGAAAAAGGTTAGTAATTATTTGCTCTCGATCTACTTCAATCTCTAATGCTCTAGTAAGTAGTAGTTCTACTTTTGCTTTGTCATCATTAGAGTCAAACTGAACCATTATTAAAAAGGCTGCTAGTTGTAGCATTTCTTTCTGAATCAGCAAACCTTGCTCCAAGTACTGACGCATAGTATATGGTGGAAGGCCATTACTAATTCTATGTAACCAACTTTGATATTCATGAAGTTGTTTTTTTATGATAGAAAGTTGAGTGTTAATTGTAAGTGGATCTAATTTATCTATTTGAGTTTTAAGCTGTTTAAGCTGACTAAAAATAATACCGATTATCTTTGGTGGTTCAGGTTGGGTTTTAAGAAGCTTATTAAGAATATCCGTAGTTTTATGTAATTGTTTGAAAGTTAAAATACATTTTTGGAAAGTATCTGTCGGAGATTCAACTACTTCAACTATTGGAGCTTTATCTGCTGGAGCAGGAGTTTGACGTGTTTTAGTGTCAATCTTTGGAAAAGTACGACTTTTTCTAGAGGGTTGAGTAGATACTTTTTTCTCTAATTCTGCTAAGAACTCTTTTATTTCTGTTTCAGATTTTTCTAGTTGTTCTTTCTCTGTTTCAGGAGACTTTCTTACAAGTTTAGACACTGCATCTAAAGCTTGTTTTAACAAATGTATAGCATTTTCTAATTGATATAGTTCAACTTCACAACGTGCTGCTGCATATGCTGCAACCCAGCTTAAGCTAGGTAGATTAGCTTTGCTAGCAAGCATTAAAGCTTTTAGATGGTTTTCTAAAGCTTCGTTTAATGAAGAAGAACTTTTTAAGCAATTTCCTATAGAGATTAAAACTTCAGCTTCTTTTTCTACATCTCCTATTTCTTGATAAATTGTATGTGCTTTTTTAAGATATTTTATTGCAGATGGATAATCAGCTATAGAAGTATTAAATTGACCATAAGAATAGAAATACTTGCTAAGTAGTGGGAAAGAAATAGGTTGCCTGCTTTTTTCTAGTATTTCTAGTGCTTTACTTGCCCAACTAAAGAAAGTAGCCGCTTTGTCAAAAGCAAATTTATTGCAGGCTATAGTTGAGGCTTCAACTGACCATTGAAACGCTTCTGCTGCTTCACCTGCTTGTAAATAATGATAAGCAATGTTTCCTTCACTATAATCAGTTAGCTTGGCTTTTTGTTCCTCTAAAATCTTAGCTACTTTATTATGGATTATCTTACGTTGTCGTGATGACGATTTGTCATAAAGCACTTTACGAATAGTATTATAACGGAAGGTATATTTCTCTGAACTATTAAGAACAGAAGGAGGTTGTTCAGAAATTAAAAATTGTTTTAGACCTTCTTCTACTGCTGAAATAAGCTGTTCATCTGCTAGGTCTGTTACTAATTGAAGTAATTCAAAGGAAAACTCTTCCCCAATAACTGAAGCTTGTTGAAAAATACTTAGGGCAGATTTTGAAAGCCTAGAAAGTTGCAATTCTATTAGATCAACTAATGAATTAGGTAATTGAACCTCATCTAGATCACTAGCTTCCCAAATATCTCCATTCCAAAAAATTTTCTCACTATCCATTAGTTGTTTAATAACTTCAATTAAGTAGTAAGGATTACCACCAGTTTCTTTATGGAGTCTTTCAGGCAAAGCTTCACTAAAATTATTAGCAGAGAAAATAAGATTTATTAGAGAATTAGTTTCAGAAGCACTTAAAGGACGTAATTTGATCTGTTCATAGGCATTGTAACGGCTCATCCTACGCATCCAGATTCTAAGAGGATTGTTTTCTAAAGACAGTTCATGCTCACGTATTGTGCAAACAAGGAAAAAAGGTTTTTCCTGCATTGCACGAATCAAATAAGCAATAAATTCTAAACTTAATTCATCTGCCCATTGGAAATCATCTAGAAATAGGATGATAGGAGATATAGTTAGAAGTAAATTGTAGCTTTGTATAAGCAGTTCAAAATTGCGATATTTGCTTTTTTCTATGTTAGTTTCTGATAAGAAATTATTTAAGGAAATATCGCTAATTTCTTTTAGATTATTTATAAAAGTTTTTGAATCTAGTGAGTCTTTATTTTGTTTTTCCAATATAGGAGCACTACGGTAAAGACCATCTAAAAAAACCTTATAAGGAGCACTACTTCCTGTATCAAAATAACGACCATCAATTATAAGTTTATCTATATCTTGAGTGTTGGCAAAGAATTGATAAATTAGCTCTGTTTTGCCAATACCTGGATCCCCAATTATAAAAAGGGGTTTGCCTTCTCCAGCAAATGCTGTCTTAAGACAATTAACTAGTTTAGCTAAATCTTCTGTGCGCCCTACATAACGTTCACTAGTTTTTTCTTTGTTATAAAGGCGAGCAACTGTGACATCATGCACAACCAATGAATTTTTACTTACTTGCTTTGTTTCTGAGCTTTTACCTTCAATTTCACTTGCATTATCTTTTGAAGGGTCAGAAACAAGATCTTGTGTTGCCTTGTTGTCTACAGTCATAAACTAGAATTTTAGAAATAAAATTTTTGAACTTAATAAATAGATATTGTAAAACTAAATGCAGTTATTTTCTACTAGATTAAATTTTAAGATCAAGAGGACATTTCTATTTTACACTTGGAAATCTTAACTTCTAAAGATAGTTTATCCTGAAAATTTCTTAATTAAAACTTATCTTAATAAAGAAGATAGAGTAAAAATTTATGAACATTATTGCCCTACATACTTGATTCAAAAGAGATAACCAAGGTATCATTGCCATTTTAAGCTTAGTAGCTAAATATTTATAAATTAAATAACATAAAAGTAATCTTAAGTTATTAAAGTCCTATACTTGATTATTAAGGAGATTTATGAACAAGGTAAAGTTGAAATTTAACTATGGTAATGATTTTCGAGTATTTGATGTTACCTTGTCTATTACAGATCAATTGCAAGGAACAGGTTATGTTATTGCATTAGGGCATATGGAATTAGAACGTTATGTTTTTCTTTCACCAGGAAACTATGTTGCTCAAGCTTATTATGATCTATATAGCAAAGGAGAAAAGAAAAGTTGTTTGTTTGAGTGCCAATTCCAACCAGAAAACATAGAGCGCCTTGCAATCAATTTTAGAAAACCAACCTCTATTATAGAAGGCTTTACTGAACCAGAATTAGCTGATTTAGCCGAAATTTTTGCTACAACTATCGGAGGCCGTCCAAATTTGCGCCCTAATCAATCTTTTACTACTAATGTTGTAAAAGTGATTAGCCGTACTGCTAGCTTAGAAGAAAGAGTAGTAGTTGATAAAAATGGCAAAGTAGATTATGAACTTAACTACAACGAAATGGATTTGGATTATGAATTTCCTCCAACAGAACTAGCAACTGAATATTCTAAAGATCTTGTTGAAGACACATTAATACTTACTTCTAGCTCAAAAAAGAAAAAAGAAACGCCTAGCCCAAGACCTTATACAGTTCATGCTCTTAATTATGGACATTGGAACTTAGATTTATATGGCCTTAACTCTAACATTGGTGGAGTTAAAAATGGTTATCGTAGCTTCCGTGCTACAGCTTATCTACGTCCTAGAACAGAACTTTTTAATCGTTTACCAAACTTTATTACTGAAAATATGCTTATAGCACATAAGTTAAATGGTTTAGTGTAGTATAAAATACTTGTTTTCTATAACAAGGTATTAAGAAAATATAAATTTTCCTATTTAATCAATAAATTGGAGATCTAGTTATTATGGCGGTTGTTCAAAATTCTTCTAGTACTGTGGTTAAATCAGAACTAGAAGTTAGTGAAGTTTTATTAACTCATCAACTCATACCACATTTCTCTACTTTGGAAAAATGTAACTCATTGGACGAGTTACACCAACATCCTCTTTACCAACAATTACGCCCAGAAATTGAAAAAGTAATTCATGGAATAGAATATCGCAATCAAAAAAATAAAAATTTGCCTGAAAAACCTTTTTATAGGGCTGTAGCTTGGAATGTAGAAAGAGGTATGTGTTTTGAGGAAATTTTACAAGAACTTCTTCATCATCCAACTCTTAAACAAGCAGATCTATTACTTTTAACAGAAACAGATGTTGGAATGGCTCGTTCCAAAAATCTTAATATTGCTCGTGAGTTAGCTTTAGCTTTAGATATGAATTACTATTTTGTACCTGCGTATATTAACTTATGCAAAGGTAATGGAATGGAAGTTGATGTTGCTGAAAGTGCAAAAGATAATGATTTAGCCTTGCATGGAAATGCGATTTTATCTCGCTATCCTATAAAAGACTTACAAAGAATTCCTTTAAAAAATGCTAAAGATAAAATGGCGGGCAAAGAAAAACGTATTGGAAACCAGCAAGCTTTAGCTGCCACTATAGAATTTCCACAAGGGGAAGTTCGTGTTGTATGCATTCATTTGGATGCACTCTCAACACAAAACCAAAGATATCAACAAATGGCTTCAATTATTGAGCGTTTAGAAGTTAGTTCTAATATGCCTGTATTGCTTGGAGGTGATTGGAATACTAGTACTTACAATTCTAGTCATGCTTTTTATGCTATTTGCGGATTTTGGTACAGGGTTTTTATGGGTGTTGGAAATGTAATAGATAATCATTATCCTTATCCTGATAGATATTTTGAAGCAAAACTCTTTCAGCATTTGAAAAAATGTGGCTATGATTATGAAAACTGTAATGAGTTAGGGGCTGGAACAAACCACTATTCAGTTGATGATATGAAAAAATATAAAATCTTAAGAGATTGGGTGCCACATTGGTGTTTTGCCTTTATTGAATGGGCTTTGCGCTCGCATGGTGGACGCTGTTCATTAAAATTAGATTGGTTTGCTTCAAAAGGCTTAAATGTAGTTAATAGTAAAAATAAAATTAAATATGCAGATGTAGAAGCTATTGCTCCAAAAGTTATCAATGGACTTAAACATGATGGTAAAGAACTCTCTGATCATGATCCTATAGTGTTGGATTTTATTTTGTAGATAACAAAAATAAAAATTATTTTGCCAAGGACTGGAGTCTAAAATGAGCCAAATTGTTTATCAAACAATGACTAAACTAATAGATTTAACTCAAAAAGGTATTCTTCGTTGGCATGCTAGTACCTTTTGGGGAACAGGCTATACTACTGTATATAAAAATGTTGTATTACGTATTCAACCTGATAAATTAGAGCTAAGTAATGCAGAAGGTGATGTAGCTAGGTTTGAAGAACGGACTTGTGGTAGTTCTATAACACCATATTTAGCAGATTTGCATGCTGCTGCACGTCGTGCGATTTCAAACTATCAGTCTGTTCAAATGAAAGGTTTGGATAGTATGATGGAAGAAATTTGTAAGACTATATTGGAAGACTAAAACTATAGTTATACTTTTTAGCATTAATAACAACCAAAATTAAGAACGTTCTCTAACTTCTCGTAGAGTTTCTTTATGCTTTATTTGTAAGGTTTTTGACTTAGGGCTATCAATAGTTTGAGCTAAATATATTCCTCGATGCCCACTAAATACATAAGCTAATATACAAGCTACACCATAGGGAAGGGCAATTTCTCCACCAAATAACTCTATACCCATTAACAAACAAGCAATAGGTGTGTTAGCTGCAGCTCCAAAAACAGCTACAAACCCTATAGCTGCAAATAGCTCTGGAGATTCACCCATAACAATTCCAACCACATGACCAAGAGTTGCACCAATAACAAATAATGGAGTAACTTCTCCACCTTTAAAGCCTGTTCCTAAAGTAATTGCTGTAAAGATGATTTTAAATAAGAAAGCATAGTTACTTATTCTACTACCATCAGTTGAAGCAGTGAGTAAAGGTAGAGAAAGCCCAAGATAATCTTGAGAACCAACAAGATAAGTTAATGCAATTATTATAAAACCACCTATCACCGGACGTAATGGAGGCCAGGAGATCAGACGCTTAAAATTTTCTGAAATTGCATGAGTTAATTCTGAAAAAAGTAATGCAGCTAATCCAAAAACTATGCCTGCAATTATTAATTTAGAAAAAAGCCAAACATTAAATAAAACCGCTGGAGATTGTTTATAATGAGTATGACCTACACCCCACCATCGACAAACTAAATCTCCAACAATAGAAGCTATTAAACAAGGTATAATTCCTTCATAGCGAATACTTCCAACAGATTGCACTTCCATACCAAAAACAGCACCTGCTAAAGGTGTTCCAAACACTGCTCCAAATCCAGCACTCATTCCTGCCATTAAAGTCAATCTTATATCTTCTGAACGAAGAGATAACCTGTTTGCCACCCAACTGGCTAAGGCTCCTCCCATCTGAACTGCTGTTCCTTCCCGTCCAGCAGATCCACCAAAAAGATGGGTTAATACAGTTGAGAATAAAATCATAGGCAACATTAATATCGGAATAACACCACTAGGTTTATGAATATTGTCTAGTATCAAGTTATTTCCTTTTTCTATTACAGTTCCCCATTTATAGTAGATATAGCCTACAGTAAAACCACATAGTGGTAAAAACCAAAGTAGCCAAGGGTGTGAGATTCGAAAAGAAGTTGCACTAGAAAGAAGGGTAAGAAATAAAGCTGATGCACTACCAGCTAAAGTTCCTACAAGAACAGATAAAAGTATCCATTTGCTTGTGCTAGCAATTAATACAATGTGTTCCCATATATTCCAACGCAGAAAGGGAATTTTTATAGATTGTGTTGATGTTATTAAGAAAGAAGTATAAGTTTGTTGAAGTTTAAGAAAAGGATCTATTGTTTTATTTTTTTTATTGGCTTCTTGATTTAAAAAATTGGAAGAATTCATAGCGTTTCCTTGAACCTAGTTTTTATCCCAGATGCAAAGAAAACTCCTACATTACCTCTGGGGTTAAATGTAGAAGCTATTAGCCAAAGCGGTTTGGGAATAATTCCCAGGCGAGCCTCATCACCTTAAGGTGTAGAATTTAAGGTGTATTTAGTTTTTTGTCAACAAAAGAAAATGTTTAATTTTTAGGTGTAAATAAAAAAACCTGGTAGAACGCTCTACCAGGTTTTTTGTTGTATTAAAGTAAAAAGACTTATTCTTCACCTATGTGTGGGTGACGTGGGAATTTAGTGAAAGGTATACGAATACCTCTCATAAAGAACCTGTCAATTCTAATATCTGGAACTGCTTGGAAGTTTTCACTACCATAAGAACCAATGATATCATCTTGATCAATACCATCACCGCTAATGCCTACTGCACCAGCAAGTTTGCCAGCTTTATAAAGTGGACTACTACCAGTGAAGACCATTACTGTACTATTGAGTACGTTTGTTCCAGATTTACCATTGCTAGGATCACAGAAGAAATTTTGTTGTTTGAAATTAGTGTCAGTGTCTTTTCCTGCAAGAACATTAACAATACTTCTACCAATTACAAAAGATAAGTCTGTATTCTTAACTTGATAATTAGGATTTTTGTTAGCGCCTCTTAATAAGAAGTCTGTTTGGAAACCATTGTTAAGTGGGCTAAAGGCATCAATACTAGTTGAAAGTGGTCCTGGTAATGAATCCTCGATGTCATCTGGGAAAAATGGACGGTGTATAAAACCTACAGAACGAGCTGCCCAAGCAAATGAACCATCCATTGGAAGTCCTTCTGCTAAGAGGCGACGTGTGTAGTTATCTAAACCTGCTGAACCCATAATTTTTTGGAAGTCTGGACGGCTAAACAAAATAGCTGCACGAGCTTTTTCTGCAGAAACGTCAAATCCGAAAATAGGCGCATCAGGAGTACTTACTAATCCAAGAACTTGTCCATTGATATCAGCACAAGTTATGTTAACTTCTGCTGCTACTTCAATTGGGCGACGGATAGCTGCTCTAACACGATTAGCTTCTTTTGTTGCTTGGAAGAGAACTTGTTCTACATCTGCTACACTTAATAAAGTGCCAGATTTGAATGGGAAGAATCTTGGTACAACTCTAACTTGACGATCTCTTAACATGATGTCACGAAATTCAGTTGGCACGCCTGTTCTAATTCTAACGTCAGCAGGATTTGTACTTAATGGAGGAATAGGTAGGAAACTACCAATACCACTAAGAGAAGCTGCTTGAACTTGAGGAATATCAAATGTTCTACGGTGTGCTAAGCGAATACCGTTAACTATCATTTTATCAGCAGTTATTGCATCAGGAGCTTCAAAGCCTCTTACAGCAGCAAATGCTGTAATTTCTTCTACTTCTTCTCTGAAGAATAATTCATCATTTGGGGTTACTGGACGACCAATGTCTTGAGGTCTATTTAGTGCAACATTGTATTCTCCATTTAATTCAACGCCTAAACCACCAGATGGAATACCATTTTTGTAAATTGGTACACCGCCAGTATCACCAGACATACCTAAAGGTAAACCTGGTTGTTTAACGTCGCTACATCCAAGACTTGAAACTTGCACACCAAAAAGTGGGCCGCTTGGCATGTTAGTAATAAATGGGGGAATATGTTCACGAATAATGTAAGCTGCTGTACGAGTAGTAAAAGCATTACCAAAAGTACTTAAGAAAGCGCCTGTACCAGCTTTGGAAATTGTTGCTGCTACAGATGGAACAAGTCCAGTGAACACTGTTCCGCCTAAACCTTCTAAACCTTGTGGATCCCCGGGAGAGCTTTGTTTACCAACATCGCGTACTACTACAGTTTTAGGTGCACCTTTCATTTGGTAAATCGCCAAAATGTTGCCTTCGCGATCTAGAATGGTAAATGTACCTGCTAGACCAAATTTTTGAGCTTGAGCTACACCTTGACCAATAATTTGTCTGATATCAGCTTCTGTCAATGGGCTAGGTCCAATGGAGCTTGGGATAACAGCTACTTGTTCTGTAACTTCAACACCTTTGGAATTGCGAACTTTAATGTTTGCTACTCCATCAGGGAAGTCTGCTTTACTGACTCCGCTAATAATAATTGTGTTTGAATTTTGGAAGTTAGCCTGGCCTTTGGTTAGAACTCCTTTCTTATTGGCTATTTCTATAGCCATGTTAGATTCGAAGTTCTCTCCAACGATTACTAGCTGCTTCTTGCCAGGTCTTAATACTGTTTTTTCCCGGTCTATTGTGGGATCACTGCTTGTGTTGGCTTGAGGATTTTTATATCCCCACACCATAGAAAGTGCAAGAACCAAGCCAAAGCACAGAGCGATAGCCCAAAAGGATTTCCTTTTTTGGGTTGCCATAAATTTCCTCCGGCAAGATATTACTCTTTGATAAATTGTATAAAATTTTTTTGTATCTGCAGGGCTTCCAGGTCCTTGTAAACGCGAGACAGTGAATGGCCTTAAGATAGCACGTGATTAGGTTTTTTGTCTAGTGTTATAAAACAGTTAATTAAAGAAATTTTCCGACTTATAGGCACTTGCTATAGTTGGATGTCTGTGTTAGCATTGCACTGTATCCCGCATCCAGGCTTTTTAAAGATCCTAAAATACGCGACTGTCAGCGAGTGCTTAATAATAAAGAATAACGATAAATCTAGAACTAAATAAATGTTAATCTCTACATTCTTATAGGAAGTAGGACTATGAAAACGTGTAAATGGCACATCGTTTGGAGAGGGCTTACTCTGCCTATAGTCTTCTGTTTCTTGTTGGGTACAGTTTTAGCTCAAAGTAGTCAACAGGATAGTCCTCCTAATAGGAAAGCTTTCAGTGCTTTACCTAATCTCTTAGCTGTTAACTCTGTTACTAGCGATGAGAAGGATGACAAGAAGGTTTCAGCTGAGAAAGCTTCATCAGAACCAGACGCTAAAAAGAAAGATACTTCTGGAGCTAATTCTTCAGGTTCAGTATCTGGTGGTACTCCAGCACCTACTCCAGCAGGTGCAGAAGATCCGCCACTCGGATTTGTTGGACCAAAATCTACTGTTAAGGTGAATAAACCTCTTTCACCTGAACAAGAAAGTGGCGACTTTATCCCAGTTGATGATCGTTGGCGTATTGGTTTTCCTGAATGGGACCGACATGGAGACCCAACTAAGGCAAATTACCCTTATACTAAAGGTAGTATTCTTAACCCCTATCGCCAAAATGTACTAAAAGGCGATTACCCAATCATTGGTACAGATAAATTCTTTACCCTAACATTAACTAGCGAAACTTTCTTAAGTACTAGAAGAATCCCTTTACCTAGTGGTGTCAGTGCTCAACGCCCTGATAGCAGAGAGTTTTTTGGCCGTGGAGGTCTTTTCCTCTTTAACCAAAATTTTCTTGTATCTGGAGATTTCTTCCAAGGTGCTGCTAACTTTAAACCTGTTGATTGGCGCTTACACGCAACCTTGGCTATTAATGTCAACTATGCTCATGCTCGTGAAAAAGAAGTTTTGAGAATAGACTCTCGACGTGGAAACACTCGTCGTGATGGTATTATTGCTTTGCAAGAAGCATTTGGAGAATATCGCTTAGGTGATACAACCAAAGTATTTCCATTCTTGCGTGGTAAAGGAAGCAAAGGTGGTTACAGCCCATTCTTTGATACCACTTCATTTCGTTTTGGTATTCAACATTTCAACAGTGATTTCCGTGGTTTTATCTTTAATGATACAAACCTTGGAGCAAGATTGTTTGGTAACTTTGCTTCAAATCGTTACCAATTTAACGTTGCTTACTTTGATATGTTGGAAAAAGATACCAACAGCGGCCTTAATACTTTAGATTCTCGTGCCCAAAGAGTGCTTATTGCTAATCTCTATAGGCAAGATACTATTAAGAAGGGTTATACTGTTGAACTTAGTTACCATTATAATCGTGATGATGGACAAGCTCTTCACGTTGATAAAAATGGTTTCCCAGTTCGCCCAGCAGTATTTGGCTTTGCTGTTCCTCATAAACTCCGTACACATTATATAGGTCTTACCACAGATGGCCACTTTGGTGAGAAACTACCTAAGATATTATGGTTAAATAAGATCGGCGGTGGTTTGAACTTAAGTACAGCTTTTTATGAAGTATTTGGTACAGACGACTTTAACGGTATAGCAGGTCGTAAAGTAGATGTTAATGCTCAACTTGCAGCAGCAGAATTATCTGTAGATCGTGATTGGCTACGTTTCCGTGGCTCATTCTTGTATGCTTCTGGTGACCACAAACCAACAGATGGTACTGCAAGAGGATTTGATCACATCTTAGATGATAATAACTTTGCAGGTGGACAATTTAGTTTCTTCAACCAAGTAGGTATTCCGTTCTTAAACACTACTACTCAATTGTCTAACCCACACAGTTTGATTCCTGATTTGCGCTCTAGCAAGATTGAAGGTCAAGCAAATCACGTTAACCCAGGACTAATTTTATATAACTTAGGAATGGATGCTGATATTACACAGAAATTACGTATTATTAGTAATGTTAACTATCTTCGTTTTGCTGCTACAGAACCATTAGAATTAGCTTTATTCCAGCCTAAGATTGAACACAGTCTTGGACTTGATATGAGTACTGGTATTAAGTACCGACCAATACTTACAGAAAACATTGTTATCTTCTCTGGTGTTTCCATTTTTAGGCCAGGTCGCGGATTTACCTCTATTTATGATACAAACTGCAAACCTAATGGCCCACTAGAGTGTGGTAAAGAAACAGGAAATAAGACACTCTTCAACTTGTTTGCTACAGTGAAGATTACTTATTAATTTCATCCTGGACCAAGTGTCCGGCTAATTTTTAAAGAAGATGAGGAAATATATGGCTCAGCAAACTCCTAACAATCGCATAAAGATGCTTTGCATCGCTGTGATTGCCTGGGTTGCCGTTATGACCACCTTTAGCTCCGGTCCGGGTGTTGCAGATACTAGCGGTAGCAAGAATGCTCCTGTTGCTAGTGCTCAGTCTCAATACAAGAAGCGGGGTAATGACCGTAAAGAAGATCCTAATAGCAAGGGTTGTTTATCTTGTCATGAAGGATCAGAATCAATGCACCAAGCTACTTCAGACCATAAGCTAGGTATTGGTTGTGTTGATTGTCACGGCGGCGACGCAAATGCCGAAATCACAGCTGGTGATACAAAAGGCTCAGCTAATTACGATAAAATCAAGGATAAAGCACACGTTCAACCACGTTATCCTGATGCTTGGGGTAAACATAAACCTCAAAAAGATGGCGACTCTTCACGTAATCCTGAACGCACAAATGCGTTACTAAATCGTGAAAGTCCAGAATTTATTCGCTTTATTAACCCAGGTGACTTGCGTGTAGCATCAGTTGCTTGTGGTGCTTCTGAATGTCACCCTCAAGAAGTCTATGCTACTAAAAAGAGCATGATGACTCACGGTGGTATGCTTTGGGGCGCTATTTTATATAACAATGGCGGTTTCCCATATAGAAATACTCGTTTTGGTGAAAGTTATAGTCCAGATGGTCGTCCACAACGTATCCAGACTATGCCTGCTCCAACACCAGAGGAAACACGCACTAAAGGTGTTTTACCATTCCTTAACCCATTCCCACGTTATGAAGCTACTCAGCCAGGTAACGTGCTACGTGTATTTGAACGTGGAGGTCTTGTAGTAGGTTTACCATCAGATGTTGGTAGTCCTGAACCTGATGAAGATCCAGGTAAAGAAAATATCAAGTTGTCTGATCGTGGTTTTGGTACAAAATTACGTACAGATCCAACTTTCCAAGGCATGCAAAAGACTCGTTTGCTTGACCCACTACTTTCATTTTTAGGTACAAACGATCAACCTGGCGATTTCCGTAGCTCTGGTTGTTCAGGCTGTCACGTCATTTATGCTAATGACCGTGATCCTATTCACTCTGCTCAATATGCTAAGTTTGGCAATATGGGTCAAACTACTTCAGAAGATGCTACCATTCCTAAGAATGAATCTGGTCACCCAATTAAACATGCTATGACCAACGCTATTCCAACCAGTCAATGTATGATTTGTCATATTCACCCTGGTACTAATATGTTACTTGGTTACCAAGGATTGATTTGGTGGGATAATGAAACAGATGGCGAGCACATGTATCCTAAGAAGACCGATGACCTAAGCCCAGAACAAATGGAAACAATTCGTGAACGCAATCCAGAAGGTTCTGCTGTACGTGGTCTATGGGGACGTGATCCTCAATTTTTAGCTGAATTGTGGAAAGAAGTTAATCCTAAACTTAAACATACACAATTTGCTGACTTCCACGGACATGGTTGGGTATTTCGTGCTGTTTATAAACAAGATAAAAAAGGCAACTTGTTAGATGAAAAAGGTAACAAGATTGACTTTAACGATCCTAAGAAATTTGAAAAAGTTGTCCAACTTCGTGATATTCACTTGGACAAAGGTATGCATTGTGTAGATTGTCACTTCCGCAATGATTCACACGGTAATGGCAACTTATATGGTGAACCTCGTGCAGCAATCGAATTAGATTGTATTGATTGTCACGGTACTATTTATGCTAGAGCTAATGTACGCACTTCCGGCCCAGCTGCTGGTCAAGGTCGTTTCAATGGCAAAGTTGTTGATAAAAAAGATGGCTTTAATCTAGCAAGTATACGTACTCCTTATGGTAAGAGACTATTTGAAGTTGATAAAGCTACAGGCGATGTCTATCAAAACTCTATGGTAACAAAAGATTTACGATGGAGAGTTGTACAGACTTTAGATAGTATTGACCCAGAACACAAAGATTATAAAGAAGAATCAAGATTAGCTAAGACCTATACCCGCAGTGGTAGTTGGGGAGCTGTTCCTGATCCTAAAGATGATGCTAAAGCTTTAGCTCACTCTAATACTAAGATGACTTGTTATGCTTGTCATACTGCATGGGTAACTAGCTGTTTTGGTTGCCACTTGCCAATGGAAGCTAACAAACAAAAACCATTATTACACTGGGAAGACAAGAGTAAAGGTAAGACTAACACTAGAGACAACTTCCGTAATTGGACACAATACAATTACCAAACTCTACGTGATGACGTCTTTATGTTAGGTCTAGATGGTACTGTAACCAATCATCGTATTGCTCCAGTACGCTCTACTTGTGCAATTTTGGTAGGTTCACAAAATGCTTTACGTAACTGGTTGTATGGTCAACAACAAACAGTTTCAGCAGAAGGATTTTCTGGTCAAGCCTTCTCAACTTATGTACCACACACAGTACGTGCTACAGAAACTAAGAGATGTACTGAGTGTCACGTTTCTAACGAAAATGATAACAATGCTTGGTTAGCTCAAGTTTATTTACAAGGTACAAACTTTGTAAACTTTATGTATCGTTTTGTTTATGTAGCAACAGGTCATCATGGCTTTGAAGCTATTGCAGTAACAGAACGTGATGAGCCTCAAGCTGTTATTGGTAGTAAACTTCATGAAATGGCTTATCCAGAAAGATTTGCTAAACTTAAGAAGAATCCTCATGGTGAAGGATTTGAAAATCCTAAGACTGATAAATATGAACACCGTGCTAATGGTTCAGAGATTAGAAGCTTACAACTACGTGGCGAATATCTCTATGCTGCTACTGGTACAGGTGGTTTCCGTGTTTATGACGTTAATGCTGTAGACGTTAAAGATTTCTCTGAAAGATTTGTTACTGCTCCAGTATCACCTCTTGGTCAAAGATTCTTTGTTCGCAGCAAGAACGCAACTGCAGTTGCATCTCCAACAACTTTAGGCGTTGACCCAACACGTAAACGCTTCCCAGAAAATGAAGAAGGCCCAATCCACCTAATGTATGCTTTCATATATGGTACTGACTCCGAGTTAGGCTTTGGTGTAATTGGTCCTGTTGGAACTCTTCTAGATGGTGAAACCCGTAATAACTTTATTGATAAAGCAGGTAAATTCTATAACCCAGATGGTAAGTTAAAGGGTGCAGAAAACCTAACAATTGCAGGTACATATGCTTATGTATGTACTGATCATGGTTTATATGTAATTGATATTAATGATCCAGGAAATCCACAAATTGTAGCTGAGTTTGGCGAAGCTGAAGGTATTAAGCATCCACATGCTGTTGCTGTACAGTTCCGTTATGCTTTTGTTACAGATTCAGAAGGATTGAAGGTTCTCAATATCTCTAACATGGCTAAGCCAAAAGTTGTAACTGATAAGCAAAAGAAAGCTGTTGTAGTGCCACTAAGTGATGCTCATGGTATTTATGTTGCACGTACATATGCTTATGTAGCAGGCGGTAAAGATGGTTTAGCTATTATTGATATAACTAAGCCAGAAGAACCTAAATTAAATCAAATGTTCAATGCTGGCGGCGAAATTAATGATACTCATGATGTTAAAGTAGGTATGACAGTTAATACTGCTTTTGCTTACTTGGCTGATGGTAAACATGGCCTTCGTGTAGTTCAATTAATCGGACCAGACGAGAATGAAGATGTCTATGGTTGGAGTCCAACCCCAAGACCAAAATTAATTGCTACTTATGAAACAGAAGGTGAAGCTTTGGCACTCTCTAAAGGTTTAGATCGCGACCGTGGTGCAGATGAAAGTGGTAACCAACTTTCAGTGTTCAACCGTCGTGGTGCTGGCCCAATTCCTATGGAAATGGTTAAGAGAATTCAAACCAAAGTAACAGATGATCCTAAGAAGAATGGCAAACCAAAAGCCTTCAAACGTCCAGATGCTGGCAAGACAGCTACTGTTATTGATGATAATGAAAAGAATAATTCAGGTTCTTCTGCTCCAGCAGTAGGCTTTGCAATTATCTTCTTACCATTGGCAGTAATGCTTTCACGTCAACGAAGACGCGACTAGTTAATTAGGATTACTTCCTTTTCAGTAAAGGGTTCTGGAAAATTTCCAGAACCCTTTATTATTTTGCACTAAAATAAAGTGAAATTTTTTGGAGAATAATGAATAAATGACAACAAAATTATTAAGCGTTGAAGAAGCCTTAGAAAAGGTGATTGAACCAATAACCCCCCTTGGAAGTGAACGAATAGATTTATTAAGTGCATTAGGTAGAGTGATAACAGAAAATATTATTGCTCCTATAGATATTCCTACTACAGCAAACTCTGCTATGGATGGTTATGCAGTGAGAGCAATTGATCTAGAAAATGCTTCAAGTCGTAACCCAATAAGACTAAAAGTAATAGAGGATTTGCCTGCTGGATATATTGCTAAATCTAACTTAGATATAGGTCAAGCTATTCGTATTATGACAGGAGCAACTATTCCAAATGGAGCAGATGCTGTTGTAATGGTAGAAGTTACAAAGACTGATGGGGAATATGTAGAAATTTATGAATCTGTAAAAGTAGGCCAACATATTCGCCTTAAAGGAGAAGATTTACAAGCAGGAAATTTACTAATCTCATCAGGAACGAAGCTAGGAACCTCTGAAATAGGAGTGTTAGCATTAGTTCAACGTCCATTTGTGAAAGTTTCTAGACAACCATTAGTTGCAATTCTTTCTACAGGGGATGAGTTAGTAGAAATTGATGAACCAATAACACCTGGTAAAGTAGTTAATTCTAATAGTTATTCTTTAGCTGCACTAGTAAAAGCTTGTGGTGGAATCCCATTTATCCAACCAATTGCTAGGGATAATGAAGCAGAAATTCGTACAAGCATTGAAGCTGCTTTAGCTGCAGATTTTATTATTTCATCAGGGGGAGTTTCTGTAGGTGATTATGATTATGTAAAACCAGTATTGAACTCACTAGGTGCTGAATTAAAATTTTGGCGGGTTTCTATGAAGCCAGGTAAACCAATAGCTTTTGGGATGCTTAAAGGAAAACCTTATTTTGGACTTCCTGGAAACACTGTTTCTAGTATGCTTTCTTTCTTGCTTTTTGTTAGACCTGCATTGCTAAAAGCTATGAACTTAGCTGCTCCTTGGACATTACCAAAAATAAAAGTAGTTTTAGACTCAGATGCTCGCTCAAAAGGAGATAGAAGAACTTATTTGCGTGCTACATTGCGTTATGATAATGGACTATTTTACGCACGTTTAGCTCCAAGACAAGGTTCAGGGGTACTTAGTTCAATGTTAGGCGCAAATGCACTAGTGGTTTTAGAAGAGTCAGTCACAGAAATGAAAAAAGGTGAACTTGTTGACGCAATAATTATTAGTAATATGTTTTAGTATTATAAACGGATAGTTATAAAGTATATGTTAGCCTGGAGTTTGTAAGTTGATGGCTATAAAGTATATATATTAGCCTAGGGTTTGTAAGTTGATGGCTATAAAGTATATATATTAGCCTAGGGTTTGTAGGTTGATGGTTATAAAGTATATATATTAGCCTGGGGTTTTAACGAGTGAAACGAGTGCAACCCCAGGAAAGGATAAAATATGAGTCATATAGAACATAAAGAAAAAGCAAAAAAAATAGTAGCTTGTGCTGTAATTACAGTAAGTGATACTAGGACAATGGAAAATGATACAGGTGGACAAATTCTTAAAGAGCAACTTACTAGTCAAGGCCATCAAATAGTTCATTATCAAATAATTAAAGATGAGCCAACACAAATTAAAGAATTATTGTTAGCCTTATCAAATAATACAGATTGTCAGGCAATGATTTTTAATGGAGGCACAGGAATTTCAAAGCGAGATAGGACTTTTGATGTTATTGATTCTTTCTTAGAAAAGAGATTGACAGGATTTGGAGAAATATTTAGGTATTTGAGTTATTTAGATATTGGCTCATCAGCCATTATGTCAAGGGCTACAGCAGGTAGCTATAAAGGAAAAATTATAATTTCGGTTCCTGGTTCTCCAGCAGCAGTAAAATTAGCTTTAGAGAAATTAATTTTACCTGAAATTGCTCATATGGTTTGGGAATTGGGTCGGTAAAATTGTTTTGCTAAAGCAGTCCAATTTCCTGGTTTTGATAAAAATTATTAAATTGGAGGAGTTGGTTGGTGTCATATTCTAGAATTGGCTGTTTGCATTTCTAAAAAAATACATTACAATTTCAAATTGGACTAGGCCACTATTTAGTTCTACTAGGCAACCAATATGGAACTGAAATTAGATACAAAAAGCGTCACACCACTTTATTTACAAATAAAAAATGGTATAGCTGAGCAAATATTGGCTGGCAGACTTAGACCTGGAGACAGACTTCCTGCTACAAGAGAATTAGCACGACGGCTTGGAGTTAATCGTAGTACAGTAACAAACGCTTACGATGAATTACTAGCAGATGGTTTGTTAAATTCACATGTAGGTCAAGGAACATTTGTTACTTTTGAGAAACCGAAAGAAGAATTAAAGAAAGAACCATTTCAAGAAACAATAACTTGGCAAAAAATGGTTTGGGATGGACTATTTGCTGGTGAAGCAGAAGGTAAAACAATTTCTGCCTTATTGGATCTCTATCAAGTTAGCACTATTACGGATGTAATTTCTTTTTCTGGATCATTTCCTGATGAATCTTCCTTTCCAATTGCAGAGTTCAAGAGTTCGTTAAATCAAGCCCTACGCCAATTTGGAAAATCTGTACTCAAATATGAACAAGCCGCAGGACTTCAGGCTTTGCGTGAGCACCTTGCAACAGATATGCGAGAGCGCAACATTAATGTAAGTGCAGACAATATTTTAATTACTAATGGCTCACAACAAGCCATTGATTTGTTATCTCGTAGTTTTATATCTGCAGGGGATCGTGTTATTTTAGAAAATCCTACTTATCCAGGTGCCGCTAACTCATTTTCCGCCTTAGGTGCCAAATTAATAGGCATTCCAGTGGATTCTCAAGGAATACAAATAGCCAATTTAGAACAAATAATAGTTCAACAAAGACCAAAATTAATCTATTTAATTCCAACATTTCATAACCCTACAGGCTATACTCTTTCTTTAGAACGCCGATATCAATTACTGGATCTAGTTAGAAAATATAAAATCCCAGTTTTAGAAGATGCTTATGGAGAAGATCTTAGATATGAAGGCCGAGAGATCCCTTCCTTAAAAGCCTTAGATGTAACTGATCAGGTAATTTACTTCGGTACTTTTTCTAAAAATTTATTACCAGGAATTAGGATTGGTTGGTGTGTTGCTCCAACAGCAGTATTTGCAAGATTAGTGGCATTAAAGCAAATTGGAGATATTACAACTTCACCACTACTTCAGGCTGCTTTATGGGATTTTTGTAGACGCCGCCGCTATCAAGCACATTTAGAAAGAGTTCGTACAATATATAGACGTAGAAGAGATTTTATGATTTCTCGGTTGCAAAATTATTTTCCTGTTGGAACAGAATGGAGTGAACCACAGGGAGGACTTTTTTGTTGGGTAAAACTACCTGTACAAATTGATACTACAGAATTGTTAATGGAGACTAGACAACAAGGAGTAGTATTTTCTCGTGGACATTTATTTCATATTGATGGTAGCGGGCAAAATACTTTACGGCTTAGTTTTGGAAATTTAACTGAGCCAGAATTAGAGTCTGGGTTAAGAATACTTGGAAGTGTAGCAGCAAAGCTTTTACACCGTTCAGAAACTCGTAGTCCAGACAAATTTAGAAAAAATACACTACCATTAGTATAATTAGTGATTTTAACGTAAATAAATATATGGTTTTAAATTATAAAAACTTTTTAAACATTATTGACCCTATCTTATGGAGGAAATATGACCGATAGTGCAATTGCTTTTTTTGAGGGTAAGTTTGTACCTCTTTCTGAAGCTAAAGTGAGTGTGCAAGTACATGGATTTAACTATGGTACTGCAATTTTTGAAGGAATTCGTGGATATTATAATCCTGATAAACAAGAAATGTATTTATTTCGCCTAGTGGATCACTATCGGCGTATGCTTAATAACTGCAAATTTATAAAGATAGAATTACCTTATACAGCTCAAGATTTAGCTGATTTAACTTGTGAAATGATTAGACGAAATGATTTTCGTCGTGATATTTATGTTCGTCCATTAGCTTATAAAAATGCTTGTCAAATTGGAACTAAGTTATCTCCTGGTAGTGATTATACTATGTTCGCTGTTCCAATGGATGATTATATTGCCACTAATAGAGCTTTAAAGGTTTGTGTTTCTTCTTGGCGCAGAGTTGAAGATAATTCTATTCCTCCTCGTGGAAAAATTTGTGGTTCTTATGTTAATTCTGCTTTAGCTGCTACAGAAGCTCGTGATAATGGTTTTGATGAAGCAATAGTACTTAATAATGATGGGCATGTTGCTGAAGGTGCAGCCATGAATATTTTTATGATCAGAGATGGTAAACTAGTAACAAGTCCAATAACAGCCAACATTTTAGAAGGAATTACTCGTGATACTTTAGTAAAAATAGCTAAAGAACAAATGGGTATTGAAAGTGAAGCTAGACAAATAGATCGTTCAGAGCTTTATATTGCAGAAGAATTGTTCTTTTGTGGAACAGGGGCACAAATTGCTCCAATAGGTTCTGTTGACAATCGTAAAATAGGTGATGGTCAACCTGGACAAATTACTCTAGCTTTACAAAAGCTTTATGAAAACGTAGTTAGAGGTCACATTGAGCGTTACATGGATTGGTGTACTCCTGTTTATAATAATGCTGTTTCTGTTGCTGCAGAAGCAGGAGCATAGGAGTCAAAACCCGGTATGGTAGTAGTACATACCGGGTTTATTGCATTTTAATCAGTTGTTAGCTCTTTTGTCTGCTAAAACCTTAAGCCTGTAATGAATACTTACCTACATTAATGTAACTATAATTCAATAAAACTAGTTACAGGATTTCTTTAGTTCTTTGTTTTTCACTCTAGCCAATAGTATAATTGTTAAAACAAAATTTTATAGGTAAAGAAATAGTTATGAGAAATAACAAGATATTTTTGCTAGGTGTTTTTTTATTGCTATCTGCCATTTTATCTTTGGGCAGAGTTATGGCAAATTACGGGCAAGACTCTAACAGTTCCAATGAGTTATCAAATCAGTTTGGAACAACCAACACAATAGGTGCCGTAAGTACAGTAGGTGCAATAGGTGCATTTGGTCAAACTGGTCCAACAGGCTCAACAGGCTCAACAGGCTCAACAGGTTCAACAGGTTCAACAGGCCCAGTAATTCCTAGTCAGATATTTGCTAGTAATGGTTCTTTCCAAGCTGCTTTTACAAATACAGCTTTTGCTCAACCGTTACAAGCCACAGTCCTTGATATTAATGGGCAGCCAGCAAGAGGAGTATTAGTGCAATTTGATACACCTGCACCTTCTACAAGTGCTGGAGCTACATTTTCAGGTGTAACCACTAAAACAGCTTTAACTAATGCAAATGGTATAGCTACAGCTCCAACCTTAACAGCTAATGGAGTTGCAGGCTTTTATACAGTTTCTGCAAGTGTCCAAAGTGTTCAAGGTACTCTTTCTGATGTCTTTTTCCTTAATAATATTATTTTTGGTCAAAATAATGATTTATTTCCTAGCACTTTACCAAATGGACAAGTAGGAGTTCCATACTCGCAATTTATAACTACACCAGTCCCAGCAATTACTGATGGCCCAACCATAAAGCCTAATTTTCAAGGGGGGTTCTATATTAGTGTAGGCACTTTACCTCCAGGGTTAAATATTAGTCCTGATGGGGTAATAAGTGGAACTCCATTTTCTGCTGGTACTTATGCATTTACTGTGTCAATTTCAGATGGTGAAGGGTCTCTTAATCAAGATTACATCATTATTATTACTGGAAATTCAGGAAATATAGGTTTTAGCGCCTCGTCTTTTTCTGTAACAGAAGGTGGAGCTGCTACTATTACAGTTACCCGTAGTGGTGGAAGTGCTGGTATTATTAATGTTGGTTTTGCTACTAATAATGGCACTGCAAAGGCTGGCAAAGATTATACTTCTACTACAGGAACCATCACTTTTGGTAACGGAGATGTTTCACCTAAGACATTTACTGTACAAACCTTAGCTAATAATGTCTCTGAAGCAAATAAAACTGTTAGTTTAAGTTTGTTTGGTGCAACTAATGGAGCGTTGATATCTCTTGGTAATGCTACTCTTACTATTGTAGAAAAAGATGTGGCAATGCCTGGCAGAATAGGTTTTACTCAACCTAACTTTACTGTTAGCGAAACGGCTGGTGTGGCTAATATTACCATTAGCCGTCAAAATGGTGCTAATGTTCCTGTTACAGTAAACTTCTCTACTTCTCCTGGAGCTAATGCTCAAGCAAATGTTAATTATTTCGATACTTCTACAGTAGTAACTTTTCCTGCTGGAGTTGTTAATCAGTCTGTCACAATTCCTATTATAAATGACCAAAAACCTGGAGTTGATAAAACTGTAAACTTAAGTCTTTCAGGTGCAACAAATGGTGCTGTTATTATGGGAGGAACTGCTACATTAACTATTTCTGAATCTACTCCTGCCGTTCAACCTGCTGTTTTACAGACAGATAACAAAGTTGATTTTGGTGCTGTAAATATAGGAGATATGGTTAAACGCACTGTTATGATAAGAAATACTGGTGGTCAAGACTTAACCTTCTCTTCACCTTCTATTAATGGTACAGGAATTAGTTTACTTACTCCTCCAAACCTTTCTTCCCTAGCTCCAAATCAATCCACCACTTTTGATGTAGTATTAAAACCTGCTCCAGGTAGTCTAGGAGATGTTACTGGCTCAATTGTTATTAATAGCAATGGAGGTAATGCAGTAATTCCAATTATTGGACGTAGTATAGATACAGTTGCTCCTACAGTATCTTTTGCTAGTCCTAATGGAGGAGAATTATTTACTGCTGGAAATCAAGTTACTATTAATTTTAGTGCTTCTGATAATGATGCATTAAATGATTTTAGAGTTTCTTTTGTTGCAGCACAAAATAGTAGTATAAGTCCTCTATCTACAGGAGCATCAGGTGGAGATATTGCCAGAGTTGATGCTAATACTCGTCAAGTAAGTTGGAATATTCCTGCTGATTTAGAAACTACTAAGGCAGCAATCATTATTACAGCAAGAGACAGATCTGGAAATATGCGTGTTCTAAACAGTGGTCAGTTTAGTATTTCTAGAGCAAGAAATGCTGGGCCTCTTTTAGCTACAGCTGTTAGTTTTACTCCTAATACATCTGGACAAATTATTCCTCCTACCAATTTAATGGTTGATGCTAGGGAAATTAGAGATCCAGCCGTTAACCAAGCTCCAGAGCCAGCTTTATTGGTTCAAGTTACATTTAATCCACCTCCAACAGGACAACTTTTACCCCCACAAAATGTTATGGTAAAAGCTGGTGAGCTAACTTCTCCAAGTCTTGCTCAGTTAGGCAATAACGCTGAGGTGATAGCGCCTAATGCTGATGGATTAACACTAGCAGGGTTTAATGTTTATAGAGTCCCTCAAACAAGTGATAAAACTACTCCGACAGCAGATCAAATAGTTAAACCAGAAAACTTAGTGGCAACTTTACCACCAACAACCACAAGCTTTACAGATAAAGTTTCAACAAGTGGTGGAAGCAATTTTGTATATAGTGTGACAAGTTTCTTTGGCAATGGAATGATGAGCAGTGGTTCACAACCAATGGGAACAAACTTACCTGTAATTAAAAATCCAATGTTCTTACAAGGAACAATATTTTTGGATTCGCCAAACTCATTTATAAAACCAGGTGCAAACTTGATTATAAATGATAGAGAAATGTACACATTGCAATTTGATGATAGTGGAACAAGATTTACAGTTCCTAAAAAACAAATAAGCAGTGGAAGTAGTTTAACAGTTAAAAAAGCTATTCCTAAAGTTGCAGTGGTAAAATTACTAGTAAAAAATCCAGATGCAAGCTTATCTGTAGGTGTGATGTTTGGAAGAACTGGAATAGTAAAGACTATTGCTAGTGGAATTTTAGCTCAAAGTATTAACCCAGCAGCAGATACACCAAATTTAGAGGGATACAATATCTATAGAGTACCTGCTCCAGCAGATGGCTCAATACCACCTCAAAATCAAATAGTACAACCAGAAAATATGGTTGGATCTATTCCAGCAAACATGAGTACATTTACAGATAAAGTATCAAGTAACCAAAGTCCAAGCGGGAATTTTGTATATAGTGTGACAAGCTTCTTTGGTAATGGAATGATGAGCAGTGGATCACAACCAGCTAGTACAAATTTACCTGTGATAAAGAACCCACAATTTGATGGTAAATCTTTCTTTTTGGATTCACCAAATTCATTTATAAAACCAGGTGCAACTTTGATTATAAATGATACAGAAATGTACTTACTAGATTTTGATAGTAGTGGAACACGTTTTACTCCTGGTAAGAAGCTTGGTAGCCCTTCTAATCAAACTATTGATAAGTTTATTCAAAAAGGTTCTACTGTTCGTCTTACTGTTAAGAATCCTGATGGTAAACTTTCTGTTGGGGTAATGTTTACTAGGTAAATGTGCAGGTTAAAACATTTATAAAAAAGTAGGCAACTGTGAAGGTTGCCTACTTTTATAAGCATAAAGCAGTGAGAGGTTGACAAAAGCTAACCCCTTAATATAATTGCTAGTTTCGGTATTAGGAAAGGGTTTTATGATCATTGATTTAACGCAACTTGAGAAAGATGAGTTGCATATTGAACATAAATATCTAGCAGACGAAATAAATTTAGAAGATTCTGAACATTCTTTGATTTCTCCTTGTGAGGTCTCTATAGACCTTAGACGTCGTGGGCGAGAAATAGATTTGCGAGGCAAACTCCAAACACAGGTAAGTGCTACTTGTGATCGTTGTTTAGCAGATGTAAAAATAGACGTAAAAAACGAGTTTAAGTTAGTTTGTTTGCCTATAGATAAACTTAGTCAAACAGATGAATTAATTTTAGAAAGACATGAATTAGACTTTTCATCATATCAAGATGAGAAAATAGACATAGATGATTTAATTAGAGAGCAAGTTCAACTTGCTATACCAATGTCTAATTTATGTCGAAAAAATTGCAAAGGGTTATGTAGTCAATGTGGAGAAGATCGAAATTTAGTTGATTGTAAGTGTGATCAACAAGACTCTGATCTACGTTGGCAGGCTTTAGCAGACTTAAAGAAAAAATATTAGTAATTAAGGAGATTTTTTATGCCAAATCCAAAGAGACGCCACTCAAAATCACGACGCGGTAAACGCCGTGCACATGATGGTATTACTGCACCACTATATATGACTTGTCCTCAATGCAAAGCTGCTAAGGAAACTCACAGAGTATGTCCTAAGTGCGGTTATTATGGTGAAACTCAAGTTTTTGAAACAGCAGAATAGTTATTACCTGGTATAAAATGCTAGGTATGCATTTAACTGTCCTATTTTTTGAAGGTTTACCAAGATGACAAACAATCTAAGAGCAGCTATTGTGGGTACTGGTCATGCATTACCAGAGAAAATACTTACTAATAGTGAGTTAGAGCGCTTAGTAGAAACCAGTGATGATTGGATAATCGCTCGTACTGGAATCAAAGAGCGCCATATAGCACGCCCTGATGAATATACTTCCACTTTTGCTGTTGCCGCTGCAAAAAGAGCTTTGGATGCTGCTGGAGTAAAAGCTATAGATTTGGATTTGATTATTTGTGCCACTGTCTGTCCAGATATGGCTTTACCTTCTACGGCTTGTTTAATCCAATCCCAATTAGGAGCAAAACGCGCTGCTGCTTTTGATCTAGTAGCTGCTTGCTCTGGTTTTATTTATAGCTTAACAGTTGCAGATCAATTTATTCGTACGGGTACTGCCAAACGTATACTAGTTATTGGAGTAGAATTACTATCACGTTATGTTGATTACACAGATAGAACAACTTGTGTAATTTTTGGCGATGGGGCAGGTGCCGCAGTAGTGGTACCTAAAGAAGATGGTTCTGGCTTACTTGCTTCTCGGGTTCAAAGTGATGGGGATTTTGCGGAATATCTATATATACCTGGTGGAGGAACTCGCCATCCTGCTAGTCATGAAAGTGTTGATTCTCGTTTACATTACATAAAGATGAGAGGCAATGAGCTTTTTAAGATAGCAGTGCGTAATATGTGTGAGATATCTAACATGGTATTTGACGATACCAAAATAACAGCTAATGATGTTAACTTACTTATACCTCATCAGGCTAATCAACGTATTGCTGATGCTGTAGCTGAGCGCTTAGGTATTCCTTCAGAAAAGATCTATGGTAACATTGCTAGAATTGGTAATACTTCCTCTGCTTCTATTCCAATAGCTTTAGATGAATGTGTCAAGTCTAACCGTGTAAAAAGCGGGGACACAATAATGTTTGTTTCATTTGGTGCAGGAGTAACTTGGGGAGCTGCTTTAATGAAATGGTAAAAAAACTGCTTTACTTGTGGGTGTTTTCTTGTTTGCTTGTAACAATAAGCTGTCAAGAGCCTAAACCAAAACTGGATTTAGGCACACCTACTCGATATGAAAGTATGCAAAAACCCCAAATTCTAGAACTTGTCACAAAGGGTTCTTTGTCTATTAAAGGAATTTCTGCTGTTGAAGAGAATCTAGAAACTGCACAACCATTTGGAGAAGTAGTTTTGCTCCATGTAAAAAATGAAACAAATAAAAATCAAACTTTCCGGGTAGATTGTGGGACTATTCTGCGTGCATTGACTGCGCGCTATCAAGATTTGGTAGTAAGTCGTTCAACTCAAGTAGATTTAGTTGCTTATGGGGAATGGACTGGCAAACTGGAAGTATTTTCACTACAAATGCGTAGACACTACCCTTATAAACCAGCAGAGTATCAAATAGGCAATTTAGCTAGTGGAGATTTACGTCGTTTTGTAGAATGCTTTTGCTTTCGTCGCCCAGAAAATAACGCAGATTTGACGCCTGTGCAATATGCTATTTGGCACATAGCAGATGGAGTAACACTTAAGCAATTAATCACTTATACTCGTGGTCGTGGAAACCCTTCTTTACAGGAAGAAGAAGTTTTAGAGAAACAATTACAAGAACAAGGAGTTTTTACAGATCAGATTTTGGCTGACTGCCAAATTACGGGTAAATTCCTTGACTCAAACCCTTGATTAAAATAAAAACAAACTTCTATCGTTGTGGATAAAATAGATAAAACAGAGAAAAATATATCTTTTGGTACTTTTCTAGCAAAATTCTTTGTTGGAATTACCATAGGAGGTGTTTTTCTTAGTGTTGGTTTAGTGGGGCTTTATCGCTTAGCTGATAATAGACCTTTAGCTATTTCTAAAACTTTGCTTGTTGCTTGTTTGTTAATAGGTCTTTTTCTGGATGCAATAGCAATATCATACTTGCTAAATTCAAAAAAACACCTTTTTGATGATATAAATCAAAATAATAAGTAAATTCATTATTATAAATAATTAAGTAAAATTTTGCTCTTTAGCACAATCAGGAGTTAATTAAACCTAAATTATGGTGAAAAGCGCTTTTGTCTTTCCTGGTCAAGCTTCACAATATCAAGGCATGGGGCTTGATTTATATGAAACCTACGAAGAAGCTCGTAGTGTTTTTCAAGAAGCCGATCAAGCTCTTGGGTTTTCTATTAGTAAGCTTTGTTTTGAGGGCCCAGATTCGGAGCTACAATTGACGGCTAATACTCAGCCTGCTATCTTAACAGTCTCTATTGCTGTATATCGTGTTCTAAAGAAGCTTGGTTTACGTCCAGATTATGTTGCTGGACATAGTTTAGGTGAGTATTCTGCTTTAGTTGCTGCTGAAGCCATAGATCTTACTACAGCTCTAAAATTAGTACGTAAGCGTGGTACTTATATGCAAGAAGCTGTACCTGTAGGACTTGGGGCAATGGCTGCTGTAATAGGTGCAGATTTAAAAGTTGTAGAAGACGTTTGTTCTCAAGTTTCTGGAGAAGAAGTTTGCAGCCCTGCTAACTTAAATACTCCTACTCAAATAGTTATAGCTGGACACAAAACAGCAGTTGAAAGAGCTATAGAAGAACTAAAAGCCCGAAAAGCAGGCCGTGCAAAAATGTTGCCTGTTAGTGCGCCATTTCATTGTGCTTTAATGCAACCAGCCGCTGATAAGCTGGCAGAAGATTTGGCAGCAGTAGAGTTTCAAGATCCATTGTTTCCTCTAGTAAATAATGCAGATGCTAAGATTATTACTAGTGGTAAGGAAATAAAAGAAAGTTTGATAAAACAAGTTTGTTCTCCTGTTCGTTGGACACAGTTAATACAAGTACTTGTTGATAATAAAGTCGAAAAATTTATTGAGATTGGCCCCAAGAACGTATTAGTAGGTTTAATTAAAAACATAGTTAGTTCGTCTATGTTGTTTAATGTTGGTGATGTAAAAACATTACAACAAATAACAACAAATGGGGAAAATTAAAGACTAAATTAATAAGTAAAATACTTATTTTAAGCTAGTAAAATTAACCTAATTACTTATACTTTATATCTGAAAGGTAGGATAAAATATGGCAGATGTATCAAACATTGAAGAAAGAGTCAAACAAATTATTGTGGAAGAGCTAGGTGTAGATGAAGCAGAAGTTACAGAAAATGCTCGTTTTATAGATGATTTAGGCGCAGACTCTTTAGATACAGTAGAATTAGTAATGCATTTCGAAGAAGAATTTGGAATTGAAATTCCAGATGAAGATGCTGAGAAAATTACTAGTGTACGAGATGCAGTAGCTTATATAAAGAATCATTTAGCAAAGTAACTAAATAGTATATAAGAGTTATGTTCTTAGTTAGTTATGCTAAATATATTATATAACAATATAGCTTTTAGGACATATTAAGTAAGAGAAAACATTTAGTTTTCCTTAGGGAGGTATTGTGAGTCGTCGTGTTGTAGTTACAGGCATTGGGCTTGTTAGCGCGCTTGGTAATACTGCTGAAGAGACTTGGAATGGACTTATAGCAGGTCGTAGTGGGATTGCAAACATCACACATTTTGATGTTAGTGGGTACCCTGTAAGATTTGCTGGAGAAGTAAAAGATTTTAATCCAGAAAAGTTTATTGTAAAAAAAGAAGTTAAAAAAATGGATGTTTTTATCCATTATGCTATTGCTGCATCACAAGAAGCAATGGACTCCTCAGGGTTAAAGATAACGCCAGAAAATGCTCCTCAAATTGGTACATATATTGGTTCTGGAATAGGTGGTTTTGGCATTATTGAGCGTGAACATACCAAGTTACTACAAGGTGGACCAGGTAAGGTATCTCCTTTCTTTATTCCATCCACAATAGTAAATCTTGCTTCTGGGAATGTATCTATTAGATTTGGTGCAAAAGGGCCAAATTCTGCAACTGCTACAGCATGTGCTTCAGGAGCGCATGCTATAGGAGATTCCTTTAAGATAATTCAACGTGGTGATGCAGATGCAATGATTTGTGGTGGAGCTGAAGGAGCAATAACTCCAATGAGTGTTGCGGGTTTTGCTGCTTTAAGAGCTTTGTCCACACTTAATGAATCACCAGAAACAGCTAGTCGTCCATTTGACAAAGATCGAGATGGTTTTGTAATAGGTGAGGGTGCAGGGGTATTAATTTTAGAAGAATATGAACATGCTCGTCGTCGAGGTGCACGTATTTTAGCAGAAATGGTTGGCTATGGTATGTCATCAGATGCTTTCCATATTACTCAACCATCAGAGGATGCTGATGGGGCAATAAGAGTGATGAGAAATGCTATCAAAGATGCAGGTATTAGCCCAACTGATATTGATTATATTAATGCTCATGGAACTTCAACACCTTTTAATGACAAGATAGAAACCTTTGCTATCAAACAAGTTTTAGGTGAGCATGCTTATAAAATTCCTATTAGCTCTACTAAATCTATGACAGGCCACTTGCTTGGTGCAGCAGGAGGACTAGAAGCAGGTATTAGTGTATTAGCACTTTATCATCAACAAATTCCACCAACTATTAATTATCAAACACCAGATCCGGATTGTGATCTTGACTATGTGCCCAATAAAGCGCGTCAAGCTAAGATGCAATACGTACTCTCGAACTCTTTTGGGTTCGGTGGCACAAATGCTGCGGTGATATTTAAGCGTTTTGAGGAGTAAAGCCGTGAAAATAATCGTTTGTGTTAAACAAGTTCCTTCTCGTGATGCTATCTTACGCATTAATGAGTCAGGAACATGGATTCAAGATCGAGACATCGCTTATGATGTAAATGAGCCAGATGCTTATGCAGTAGAAGAAGCTCTACAAATTAAAGAAAAACTTGTTGAACAAGGTGGCAGTGCCGAAGTTATCATTTGTTCTCTAGGCCCAGATAGAGTGCAAATGGCAATTAAAGAAGGCTTAGCCAAAGGAGCAGATCGCGCTATTCATATTTGCGATCCTGCTTTTGATAACTTAGATGCTTTAGCACAAGCACGTGTAATGGCTGAAGTTATTGGTAAAGAAGGATTTGATCTAATATTTACCGGACTTCAATCAGATGACTATGGGTTTGCTCAAACAGGTGTAATACTAGGTGAATTATTAGGTGTCCCCAGCGCTACTATTGCCATGGCTGTAGAACTTCATGATGGTAATAAGAGTGTTAGAGTAAAAAGAGAACTAGAAGCAGGCTGGTTCCAATGGTACCAAATGCCAACCCCAGCTTCCATCAGTATTCAGTCAGGACTTAATCAACCTCGTTATGCCACATTAAAAGGCATTATGAATGCTAAAAAGAAAGAAATCCGCAAAGTTACTTTAGCTGATCTTTCTATTAGTAAAGATCTCTTAGCTCCTAAACAAACTGTTGAAAAAGTTTATTTCCCAGTTAAGAGTAAGAAGACTGAAATTATTGAAGGTTCAGCCAAAGAAGCAGCAGCTAAATTGGTAACTAAATTGAAGCAAATGCGTGCGTTTTAGGCACAGAGCATTTAGGAGCAGAAATTTATGAGTGGAATACTTGTATTTGCAGAACAACGCGAGGGAAAACTTAATCGCGTTACTTATGAAGCTGTAGTAGCAGGCCAACGTCTAGCTGCTGGCTTAGGTTTACCACTTTCAGTGGTTTTATTGGGTTCTGGAGTAGATTCAATTGCTCAAGAACTCGCTACTAAAAAAGCTGACGCTGTTTATTTAGTAAATAATCAACATCTAGAACGCTATACTCCAGATGGATTTTCTTTAGCTATGCGCCAAGTAATTGAGCAGTTACAACCTCAATATGTTTTACTTGCTCATACTTACTTAGTACGTGACTTTGCTCCAAAACTAGCTACCTCTTTAGGAAAAGCTTTAGTTGCAGATTGCGTTGGATATAAACTTGAAGGAAAAGTACTTACTTTAGTTAGACAGATTTTCCAAGGTAAAATTAATGCTGATGTTAGTATTCATGATAGCGCACCAATACTAGTATCTTTCCAAGCAGGAGCTTTCCGAGGTGATGATGCTGAGGCTGGTTCAGCAGAAGTAAAAAATCTATCCGTACAACTTTCTGCCGACCAAATTCGCCTTCAACCACAAGAACTTTTCCGTGAAGCTAAACAATCTGTAGATCTTACTCAATCCAAGATCATTGTTTCTGTTGGTCGTGGTATTAAGGAAAAAGACAATATTGCTATAGTTGAAAAATTAGCTGCTGCTCTTGATGCAGATATTGGCGCATCTCGTCCAATTTGTGACTCTGGTTGGTTACCAATGGAACGCCAAATTGGTAGCTCTGGTCAAACTGTAGCTCCTAAGCTTTATTTAGCTGTTGGTATTTCTGGTGCTATTCAACACGTAGTAGGAATGAAAAATGCTTCTACCATTGTAGCTATTAATAAAGATGCTAATGCTCCTATTTTTGATATTGCAGACTTAGGAGTTGTAGGGGATTTATTTGAAGTAGTTCCTGCATTAGTTGATGAAATTGAGAAAGCTAAAGCAGAAGGCTAAAGATTAAGCAAATCAATGTAGGAGCAAATATTTGCTCCTACATTAATCTTCTTCATATAGTACAAATTTTCTATAAGTAACTTTTTGTTTCTTGCGAAATAGAAATGAAAGCCCAACTCCAGCTATAAATCCTCCAATATGTGCCATATAGGCAATCCCGTCACCTCTTGTTTGTGAAGTGTGTTCAACAATTGAAGTAAATTGACTAAAAACTTGTGTTGCAATCCATAAACCTAATACAAATATTGCTGGTATTTTAACAGGAACTATAAAAAAGCCTAAAGGCAGTAGTACTTTTACCCAATATGTGGGAAACATTACAATAAAAGCTCCTAGTACTCCAGCTATTGCTCCTGATGCTCCTAAAGATGGAATTACTGAATTAGGATCAACAACAATTTGGGAAAAAGATGCTACTAACCCACATAAAAGATAAAAAATTAAGAACTTAACTTTTCCAAAATTTGCTTCTATCTCATCTCCAAATATCCATAAATAAAGCATATTTCCAGCAATGTGCATAATACTGCCATGCATAAACATAGAAGTTAACAAAGTAAGATAAATAGGTGATGGGCTAACAGCTTGTGGTATAGCAGTCCCATGAGATCGTATTGTCTTAACTAAATCTACATTATGTGTTATTTCATAAGGAATTGTAGAATAACCAAGAATAAATTTATTTCCTAAAAATAGCTCAAGAAGAAATACTACAATGTTGATAATGATAAGTGAGTAAACAACAATAGGTACAATTTTTCTACCATGTGTTTCGTGTCCAATAGGTAATACCATTAAGCACCTCTAATTGTATATTTTATTGTTACCAAAATTAGCGGCAATAACTGTGCCTAACAAAAGCTACCAGTTAGGCATCTAGATATAAATCTAGTACTAATTTATATAATTTTTCTAAAATAATACATTATGGTATACAAATAAATCATTATACGTAATATATTATAAGGTGCTTTATTATAAAACTATTGGCCAAATTTGTTTAGGAGAAAAGTTAACACTATCAGCACTAACTAAATGATAGGTTGTTTTTTGTCGTAAGCCGTTAAATGCTTTATTAATAGACTCTCCATGCAAGTGACCATAAATACAAACATCTGTCTTATAACTATCAATTAATTTTGTAAATCCACTTTCTTCATGTTGGTAATTCATAGGTGGATAGTGTAGAGCTACAATTAGGTTTTTATAAGATTTTTTTCCTAAAGATTCAAAAGCTTGTTTGAGACGGGCTACTTCACGAAGGTAAATTTTTTCATCTTCTTTAGTATAGACAAATTTTGGAGCATCTTCACACATAATATCTGCTGAAGACTCATCTCCAGGACATTGCCAACCACGAGTTCCTACAATGGCTATATCATCTATTATTAAAGAATCTGCTTGAAGGATATCAATAGAACTAGGTAAAAGACTACGGAGTTTACTTTTAGAAGGCCACCAATAGTCATGATTTCCTTTTAAGATAATTTTATGTCCTGGCAAATGGGAAATGTAATCTAAATCTGCTTGAGCATCTTCTAGACGCATTGCCCAAGAGATATCTCCTGCAATAAGTAGCACATCATCACTTTTAGCAATAGTGTGCCAATTTTCTGCAATTTTTTTGTCATGATCTCTCCAATTTTCTCCAAAAACCCACATTGGTTTAGGTTTAGCATTAGAAAGATGTAAGTCTCCAATAGCAAAAATTCTCATTATTGTAAATAAACCTTATAAATTATATTTTACCCAAATAGGTAAAATTTTTATATAGACCGCTACAAATTGACAAATCGTAATTTATTGTGGTAAAAACCTTTATACCATTTTCTTTATTAATTAAAATTGTAACAACTAAAATTTAAAGTACTTTAAATTTAACAATAATTTAACAGTTTTTATTTAGAACTGCTGCAAGTTCTCTAGAGACAAATAATGCCAACAGAAGACAATAAAGCAGAAGATTTAACAACAAATACAAGTAAATCTCCTAGTGAGACTCCAGCAAAAAAACTACCTAGACGTCCTGTCGGATCAATGTCTATAGTAGAAATTACGTCTGAACCTTTAGTTAAATCATTGCAGGAAAAATTTGGGACTGCAATCTTAGAAGCCAATGAAATAAATAGTCAAAAAGTCTTAACTGTAGAAAAAAATAAATTATATGAAATATTGTCTTATCTAAGAAATGAAGCCAATCCTAACTTTAACATGCTTACTGATTTAACGGCAGTTCACTGGCCTGAGCGTACAGATAAACCTTTTGAAATTGTCTATCAAATTTATGCTTTAAATGAAAAATATCGCCTACGCATTAAAGTTAACTTGGCAGAAGAAGAAACAGTAAAAACGGTTACTGGTCTTTGGGGTGCTGCCAATTGGTTGGAACGTGAGGTTTATGATCTATTTGGGGTTCGTTTTGATGAACACCCAGATTTAAGAAGAATTTTATTACCTAATGGTTGGTCTGGACACCCATTAAGAAAAGAATATCCACTAGTTTATAAAGATAATGAGTGGGTAGAACAAAACTTACAAATTCGTCAACTACCATTAGATGGTGATTTTACAGGTAAATTTGAGTAACTCATGAGTGAAACAATAGATATTACTCGTCCAGAAATAGATGCTAATGAAATGATCCTAAATATGGGGCCACAACACCCCGCGACACATGGAGTTTTACGAGTAGTCTTAAAATTGGATGGAGAAATTGTTACAGATTTAGATTGTGATATTGGATATTTGCACAGAGGTGTAGAAAAAATCTGTGAACATCGCACATATCCAATGATTGCTCCTTACTTTGATCGCACAGATTATATTGCTGCTGCTTCAAATGGCCTTTGTTATGTGGAAACTATAGAAAAAGCCTTAGGACTTGAAATTCCACTACAGGCACAGTACTTAAGAGTTATTCTGGTAGAATTAACTAGATTATCTAGTCACTTACTTTGGTTAGCTACACATGCTTTAGATATTGGAGCTGTGACTGTTTTCTTATGGGCATTTAAAGAGCGAGAAGAAATACTTAAAATTTTTGAAAATTTTTTTGGAGCAAGGCTTACTTGTCATGCCTTTCGTATTGGGGGCATGAGCTATGATGCTTATGATGGTTTTGAAGCAGAAGTCAAGACTTTTGCTAAGCGTTTTCCATCTTCTTTAGCAGAATATGAAACAATGCTTAATAGCAACCGAATTTGGTTAAGCCGTACAGTTGGAGTTGGTATTATTTCTGGGGAAGCAGCAATAGATATTGGTTTAACAGGGCCTGCTTTAAGGGCTTCAGGTATTGAATGGGATATTCGCAAAGCTCATCCTTATGAGTGTTATAGTGAGTTGGACTTTGATATTCCTGTAGGTGAAAATGGGGACACCTATGATCGGTATTTAGTACGAATGGAAGAGATGCGTCAAGCCCTTCGCATAATTGTGCAAGCTTTAGATAAACTGCCAGGTGGGCCAGTAATGGCAGCAAAAGTTAGCAAAGTAATAAAAGTTCCTGTAGGTGAATATTATCATTCAGTAGAAGCTCCAAAAGGAGAACTAGGAGTTTATTTAGCAAGTGATGGAGGGACTCAACCTGCTCGGCTAAGAATTCGTCCTCCTTCTCTTCTAAACCTACAAGCTTTGCGCCAAATGTCTATTGGCCATTTGTATGCTGATGTAGTTGCCATAATTGGTAGCTTAGATATTGTGTTAGGAGAAATTGATAGATAGCTATGCTTAATTATTTAGCCTTAAGTGCTCCTAAATGGCTTTCTGATTCACCGATTCTCCATAATAGAATTGATCCTGATGTTTTGGATTACTTTTTATGGCCGTTAACACAAATAGTAGTATTACTTGTAGTGGTATTGACACTAGTTGCATATTTGACTTTAGCAGAACGCAAGGTTAGTGCTTGGATTCAAGCTAGATTAGGGCCAAATAGAGTTGGGCCATTAGGGCTTTTGCAACCACTTGCAGATGGTCTTAAATTACTTATAAAAGAAGATCTTATTCCTCTTAATGCAGACAAAATAGTTTTTGCTATTGCTCCAATTATCTCTCTTGTAGCTGCATTTGTGGCCTTAGCTGTTATTCCTTGGGGAGCAGCTTGGGGAATGATTTCTAATATTGATATTGGATTACTTTTTATTTTTTCTGTCTCTTCTGTAGGTGTCTTAGGTATTATTCTTGGTGGTTGGGCTTCAAATAGTAAGTATTCTCTTTTAGGGGCATTACGTTCTTCAGCCCAAATGGTCAGTTATGAAGTAGCTATTGGGCTAGCTTTGATAGGTGGGCTAATGTTTACCAAAACTCTTGCTTTACAAGATATGGTTTTGGCTCAAGCTCGCTTACATATTTGGATTATAGTATTTCAACCACTAGCTTTTTTAATATATCTAATTAGTGGAATTGCAGAAACTAATCGTGCTCCATTTGATTTACCAGAAGCTGAATCTGAGTTAGTAGCAGGTTTTCACACTGAATATAGTGGTTTTAGATTTTCTTTGTTTTTTATTGCAGAGTACACAAACATAGTAATTGTATCAGCTGTGGGAGTTACAGTATTTTTAGGAGGCTGGTATTTACCAGGTTTAAGCTATATCTTTGAACCTGGCAGTGCACTTTTTGTGCTTTCTTCTATAGCAGTTTTTGCTGCTAAAACCTTAGTATTGCTTTATGTATTTTTTTGGTTACGCTGGAGTGTCCCCCGTTATCGTTATGATCAATTGATGGAATTAGGTTGGAAATGGTTAATTCCAGCAGCTTTAGCAAATATTCTCCTCACAGCAATTCTTTTTGTTATTGCTCAACAACTAGGCTTAATTGTTTCTAATGGTAATTTTTTAGAAATTACAAAATTAGGTTATGTTTTCTTAATAGGTACAGCATTTATTATAACTATACCAATTACTTGGATAATGCTAGGCCAAATTAATCAGCGCTCTAGAGACTTTAACCTATATGAAGCAAAACCTTTGCCAATGAATAGAAAAAAATAGATTTTTTTAGTTAAACTCTTAAATCTGTGTTTACGGCACATTAAGATAAAAATTTTACAAGAGTAGATGTAGGCAGTTTATGAAACTACTTGGTATAGAAGCTGTACTTTTTTATTTATTAGCTGTGGCAGCTATTTTATTTGCTATTTTTATGGTTACTGCTCGCAATGCAGTACATAGCGCACTGCTTTTAATTTCTGTTTTAATCACTACAGCAGGAATTTATTTACTTGTACATGCAGAGTTTATTGCTGGTGCTCAGATCTTAGTATATGTTGGTGGGGTTTTGGTCTTATTTATCTTTGTGATAATGCTGGTTAATGTTAAAGAGGAAGACAATAAACTTTTTACCAAACAATTTTTATTAGGTGGTTTCACTACATTTCTGCTTGCTTTAGGAATGATTTGTATTTTGTTACAAACACAAAAAGCTTCTTTTTTTAGTTTTAACTCACCTCCTGATGTTAAACTAGAAAAAGTACAAGACAGCCCAAATATTTCTCCTAGTCATAATATTTCTCAAAATAGCATTAGAATAGGACAAGAGCTTTATACTAGGGTGGCTCTGCCTTTTGAAATTGCTTCACTTGTTTTACTTGTAGCCATTGTTGGTGCTGTTCGCTTGGCTCGTGAACGTAAGCAAGAAAAAATTTATGGCTAATTCTTTTTACCTAAAGGTGTTGGCATTAAGTTATGAACCTTATAGTTAGTTACGTATTACCAATTTTACTACAAGTCCAAATGACACCTACAAATGCTCCAACTAGCTTGAAAGAAAAGCTGATGGAAGGTTTGTTTAATGTCAATATCAATAATTTTCTAGTTTTAAGTGCACTACTTTTTATTATTGGAATTGCTGGAGTGCTAACAAGACGCAATATAATCATTATTTTTATGTCAATAGAATTAATGCTTAATGCTGTAAATATTAACTTAGTAGCTTTTTCTCGCTATTGGTTTTTACAAACTAGAGGAACTATTGATCCTTATATGGGAGAGATTTTTACTATTTTTGTTATTGTAGTTGCTGCGGCAGAAGCCGTTGTAGGTTTAGGAATTATACTTGCCTATTATCGAAATCGACAAACTGTTGCTGTGGATGAAATTGATTTAATGAAATGGTAATTTTATGCTGGAATTGATTTATCTTATCCCAATATTGCCACTAATAGGATTTTTACTTAATGCATTAGTTGCAAGAAAATTAAATTTTCCTGAAAAGATAGTAGGCTCAATTGCTGTAGCTACAGTGTTTTTATCCTTTATTCTTTCTGTTTTTGTAACAATTAATTATGCTAGTTGGTCAAAACAATCTCAAAACTTAAATCAACCTTATGTAGCTAAAACAGCAAGTTATACCTGGATTCCTGGTGGTAAAGCTACTATCTCCGAAGGCAAACACAAAACAGAACATCAATTAAAAGACTTTCGCATAGAATGGTCATATCAAATAGATCATCTTTCAAGCCTTTATATTCTATTTGTTACATTTGTTGGGTTATTAATACACATTTTTGCTATTGGCTATATGCATGGACAAGCTGGATTTGCACGTTTTTTTGCTTACCTCAACTTGTTTATGTTTATGATGTTAACTTTGGTGTTAGGTTCAAACCTTTTAATGTTGTTTGTTGGTTGGGAAGGTGTTGGTCTTTGCTCTTATTTATTGATAGGTTTTTACTTAACTCGTAAGGATGCTGCTTTAGCAAGTAAGAAAGCTTTTATTTTTAATAGAATTGGTGATTTAGGATTATTACTAGCTATATTTGCTTTGTTTTCAACCTTTGGCTCTTTGCAATATATAGATATTGCTAAACTTATCCAAGAGTATCCAGTAGAAGCTATGGGTAGTTTTGGATTAATGAGTGCAATTGCTTTAGGTTTATTTATAGGAGCAACAGGAAAAAGCGCACAAATCCCGCTTTTTGTTTGGCTTCCAGATGCAATGGCTGGTCCAACTCCAGTTTCTGCTCTAATTCATGCAGCTACAATGGTGACAGCAGGTATTTACTTGTTAGCTCGTATGAATATGGTCTTTCAACGCTCTTTAACAATGATGTTGGTTGTTTCACTAGTAGGAGTTTTAACTGCATTTATTGCTGCAACTATTGCTGTTACACAAAAAGATATTAAAAAAGTTTTGGCCTATTCCACAATTTCACAACTAGGATATATGTTTTTAGGCTGTGGTGTAGGAGCTTTTGTTGCAGGTGTCTTTCATGTCGTCACACATGCTTTTTTCAAGTCCCAACTCTTTCTTGGGGCTGGCAGCGTAATTCATGGTATGAAGGATGAGCAAGATATGACCAAAATGGGAGGTTTACAAAAATACCTTCCTACTACTTACAAAACAATGCTAGTAGCTTGGCTTGCAATTTGTGGTGTTGCTCCACTTTCAGGTTTTTGGAGTAAGGACGAGATTTTAGCTAAAACTTTCTCAACTACACTTTTTAATCCATTTATTGGAAAAAGTTTATGGTTTTTAGCTCTTCTAACGGCTGGAATGACTGCTTTTTATATGACTAGATTTATGGCTTTAATTTTCTGGTCAGAGCAAAAATTCTTAAATGCTACTGCTAACGATGGGGGAGAAGACCTTAATGATGAAGCTAAAAAAACTAGCCAAGGAAATGTAACAGAGAAAACAGAAGAAAAAAATGATACTGGCTTTCGTATTCGTTCAGTATCAACAAATACAGAAAATGCTAATCTAGAAGCCACTAAACAAACTATAACCACTATTACTCCAAAAGAATCTAGCTCAATAATGACAACTCCTTTAATGATATTAGCTGCTTTAAGTGCTATAGGTGGTTTTATTGGACTACCTTTTGGATACAATGCTATTGAAGAATGGCTAAATCCTGTAATTGATAGTATTGCTACTAGACATGAAGGTTTTGGTATTACAGAAATTATTTTAGCTATTGTTTCACTTGCCTGGTCGTTATCAATGATTATGGCTGCCTATCATATTTATGTTAAAAATCCGCAACTTGCAGATAATCTAGCTGAAAAATTAAAACCTTTTTACCAAATCAGCTTAAAGAAATGGTATTGGGATGATTTATTAGATAAAGCAACAGAATTAATAAAGAAATTCACAGAAATTCTACAAGAAGGCGAACAACATATACTAGATAATATTCCTAATGGCTCAGCTTTAATTACTCGTGGAAGTAGTATTTTATTTGGAGCAACAGACCGTTATGGAGTGGACTTATTAGTAAATTTAGTTGGCTGGTTTACTCGTGCTAGCTCTATTCCTATACGTATTGTTCATACAGGGTTTCTTAATAATTATGCCTTAGTAATGATTATTGGAGTAATTCTAATAGTATTTGGTTTAGAATATCAGGCAATAAAAGACTTATATGCTCACTTTTTCCCAACAGTGACTCAAGTACCTCCTCCAGGTACTCAGTAAACATTGTTTTTATTTGGGAATAGCTTTTTACATTTTTATTTATAGAGATTAATAAGAGGTTAATTTAACTATTATGTTTGGCATTCCAATTCTTTCTTTGGTAACTTGGTTGCCGCTCTTAGGGGCAATAATTTTGATTTTTATTCCTAAATCTCAAAAAGAACTCCTTCGCATTTTTGCTAATGCATGGGCGCTATTTTGCTTCTTTGTTTCTTTACCTCTTGTGTTTTCTTTTGATAAAACGCTAAAAGGTTTGCAATTTATAGAAGATTATCAGTGGATCCCAAGCCTTGGTGCACGCTATCAGTTGGGAATTGATGGCTTAAGCTTAAGTCTGATAATGCTAACAACATTATTAGGAGTAATTGCAATATTTTCTTCTTGGTCAGCCATTAGTGAGAGAGTAAAAGAGTATTATGTATTTTTGCTAATGCTACAGACAGGAATGATAGGAACATTTGTAGCAGCAGATATGTTTTTGTTCTATGTATTTTGGGAAATAATGTTAGTTCCAATGTACTTTTTAATAGGGATTTGGGGATCAGATAGAAGGCTTTATTCTGCAATTAAGTTTTTCCTTTATACTTTGGTTGGTTCAGTTTTAATACTACTTGGAATAATTAAGCTCTATTTTATATTTCCTGATGCAATAAGTAGCGCAAGAGGAATTTATGAGGAAACTATAAAGACAATGGCGGAAGGCAATCAGCCAATGATTGCAATGCTAGCTCGTGCAGCAGATAAAAATCTTTCTCCTAATGGTTCATTTAATATTTGGGCAATGCAAGCAATGGCTAATAGTCGTAGTCTTAATGGACTTCCTTTAATTCCCGTTAATTTACAACTATGGTTATTTGCTGCTTTTGCTATAGGTTTTGCTATTAAAGTTCCAATGTTTCCTTTCCATACTTGGTTGCCAGATGCTCATACAGACGCGCCTACAGCGGGTTCTGTTATTCTTGCTGCAATTTTGCTTAAGATGGGTACTTATGGGTTTTTACGATTTAACTTGCCAATATTAGGAGATGCTTGTAGAGATCAAAGAGTCTTAAATATAGTAATTCCACTAGCCATTATAGGTATTGTTTATGGTGCTTTATGTGCAATGGCACAAAAAGATATGAAACGGCTAATTGCATATTCTTCTGTTAGCCATTTGGGTTTTGCTATGTTGGGAATGTTTGCACTTAATCCAAATGGAATCAATGGCTCAATAATGCAACAGATTAATCATGGTATTTCTACTGGGGGATTGTTTTTACTAGTAGGTGTAATTTATGAGCGTCGACATACTAGGTTAATTTCTGAGTATGGTGGATTAGCACAAAAAATGCCTAATTTTGCTGCAATTTTTATGATTTTCACATTGAGTTCTATAGGGCTTCCGCTACTAAATGGTTTTATAGGGGAGTTTCTACTACTAAGAGGAACTTTTGAAGCTAATCATAAATGGGCAATATTTGGTGTAGTAGGTATTGTTTTAGGCGCTGCTTATATGCTTTGGCTATATCAAAGAATGTTTTTTGGTGAAATAGAAAATGAGAAAAACCAAGATCTCCAAGACTTAAATTGGCGAGAAATGCTTTATTTTGCACCACTTATATTCCTAGTATTTGCAATAGGCATATATCCTAAACCTATACTAGATATTATAGATGGACCTACTAGTAGTATTGTTAAGCAAGCAAATCCATATTACTTTGAAAAAACACAAGTTAATTGGTCAACAAATCTTGGACAAACCTCTGTACCAAGCCCAACACCAACTCCAAGTTCAACTGCGAGTCCAACACCAAGTTCAGAGCAAACACCAACTACTAGCCCAAGTTCAACGCCTAGTGCAACACCAAATCCAGAATCAAAAGAAAACAATTCTACTCCTAAACCAGCTAGCACAGCAAAGCCAGAGAAAGAAGAGAAGAAATTTTAACGACAGGGGCAAAATATGTTTTTATTGCAGACATTTCCATCTTGGCGACAGATTTTGTTTTTAATGCCAGAACTACAATTAACAATGTTTGCTTGTCTAGTGCTTGTCTTGGATGTTTTGCTGCCTAGAGGAAAGAAAACTTTTACTGCTTATGCTAGTTTAATTGCAATAGCTTTTACATCAATAGGACTTATAAGCACTTACTTTGCTACTAGTAAAGCTTTGCCTTTGCTTATTTTCTATGAAATGTATGTTTTGGACTATTTTGCTTTTTCCTTTAAAGCAATTATCTTAATTGCTGCAGCTATTTCTATAGCTATTTCTATTAAGTATTTAGATGCAGAAAAAGAGCAAAGAGGTGATTACTATAGCTTAATATTATTTGCTACAGTAGGAATGATGTTTATGGCCTCAGGCTATAACTTGCTAATGCTTTATGTATCATTGGAATTAATGGCAATAACAGTATATATATTAGTGGGTTATTTAAAAACAAATGATAAATCAAATGAAGCAGCTATTAAGTATTTTTTACTTGGAGCATTTTCTTCTGCAATATTTCTTTATGGTATTTCCTTGATTTATGCAACTACTGGCCAAACAAATCTTTCTAGAATAGCATTTAAGATTTCAATAATAATATTGGCTGATGATTCTAAAGTATCATTAGGAGTAAATTATTTACTTGCTTTATCAGTAATTTTAATAGGCACAGGCTTATTATTTAAAGTTGCTGCTGTTCCTTTTCATATGTGGGCACCAGATGCTTATGAAGGTGCACCTACACCAATAACAGGCTTTATGTCTGTTGGAGTAAAAACAGCTAGTTATGCAATGTTGGCTAGAATTTTCCTTGTAGCTTTTCCAACACTTCGTACAATAAAGCTTCTTCCTGGCTGGACTTCACTCTTGATAATAGTTGCGGCTTTGACTATGACAATAGGTAATATTGCTGCAATGACTCAGAAAAACACCAAAAGAATGTTAGCTTATTCTTCTATTTCACATGCTGGTTTTGTTTTACTGGGCGTGATTTCAGGTAATCAAGTAGGCTACACAGGCTTAATCATATATTTGCTTTCTTATACAATTATGAATGCAGGAGTTTTTGGAGTAATAGCGGCACTTAGACGAGATGATATTAAGGGGGATAGATTAGAACATCTTAATGGTTTGGTAAAGAAAAACCCTGCATTAGCTGTCATGATGCTAGTTTTTTTAATTGGCTTAGCTGGAATCCCACCTACAGCAGGCTTTGTTGGCAAATATATGTTGTTTGCTGGTTTAATAAAAGCTGATAATATCTGGTATAATCGCTTAGCTGTTTTAGCTGTAATTAATACTGTACTTTCATTTTATTATTACGCACAAATCATTAAGGCAATGTTTATAGAAAATATGATAGATGATAAAGCTGTTACATTGCATCCTAGCTCTAAAATTGCATTAGTATTTGCTGCAATCTTAACAATATTTATTGGGTTTTACCCACAACCTTTTATAGAGTTTTCTGAATTAGCTAGCGGAAACTTAGCTCCTACTCTTAATAAAGGAACTGTTCCTGTTGCTACACCTACTCCTACACAAGTTCCTAACTTATTACCTAAATAAATCAATGTAGGGTAATACTATAGGCATAGTTTAGATTTTGTGAGTGAAGAAAAAGATCCTGAATTTAACAACTCTACACGAAATGCTCTTGCAACGGCAGGAATAGCTTTTTCTATACCAGGTTCATTTGCTGGCCCAATTTTTTTGGGTTACTGGTTGGACAAGCGTTTTAATACCACACCCATATTGTTTATAATTGGTTTTTTACTAGGGTGTTTTGCTGTAGTAGTTGAGGTTAGAACGTTGATGAAAAAAGCCAAGTAAACTAGCTTGATTAAGCGTAGAAAAGCTGTTAGTATGAGGTAGTTTAGAGCATTTCTTAACATTTCTCGCGGGGGTGACAGGCTTCGACGGGGATACATGAGATGCGTAGATGCATGTCGGGAACTATGTAACCCGTAAACTGCATAGAAAAATTAACTGCAAATACGCAGCAATTCGCTCTAGCTGCTTAATTAACAGCTAGCGTTTTTAGGTTATCTCGCCCGTGGATAGCTTAAAAACGTCACTTTAGCGGGCTGGTTGTTTAGTTGTGATCAGGGCTAAACAATAAGATATACTGAGCTAGTTACCTATTATGCTTGTCTCTTCCACCGTTGTAGGTAATGAAAATTAAAGGGAAGAGAATACACATGTAGATTCTGCCGTTGAAGATCTTCGGACAAGGGTTCGATTCCCTTCACCTCCATAAATCCACTTTATATTTATATAAATACCTACTAGAAACTCGCTGTTAGAATAGACAAAAAAAATTTTTACTATTAAACTCAAGGTTTTATTAATTACCCAGTCTTAACCACCAGAAAATCTGCTATATAAAAAGGAGCCATTATGTTAGAAACAGTACTAGATGAAAGTGTTTCTCCAGAAACCTACGACATGATTTTTCCTCAGTTAGAAGCAAGACTAAGCGAACTACAACGTGAAGCACGAAGCGCTAATATCCCAATAATAGTAGTTTTTGAAGGTTGGGACTCAGCTGGTAAAGGAACTCATATTAACAAATTAATGCAACCTCTAGATCCACGCGGATTTAAAGTTTGGTCAGTGAATTTACCTACACAAGAGGAATTATATCATCCTTTTCTTTGGCGTTTTTGGATAAAACTTCCTGCTCGAGGCTCAATAGCTATCTTTGACCATTCTTGGTATAGCCGTGTTTTAATAGATCGTGTGGAAAAATTAGTTTCTAAAAGAGAATGGAAAGATGCTTATGGAGAAATCCTTGATTTTGAAAGACAACTAACAGAAGATGGAAATGTAGTAGTAAAATTTTGGTTGCATATAGATAAACAAGAACAATATCGCCGTTTTAAGAAAACGGAAAAAGATATAGCAGAAGCTTGGAAAATTACTAAACAAGATTGGCGACAACATAAAAAGTATGATGACTATATAGAAGCTGTTGAGGAAATGTTAGAGCGTACTAGTACAGCTGAAGCTCCTTGGATAATAGTAAAAACACATGATAAACGACATGCCAGAATAAAAATTTTCCAAACTATTATAGGAGCAATTGAACAAGCATTAAAAGCTAAACAACAAGCAAAACTTGTAGAAGAAGCTGCTAAGAATGTTGCTCTAGAGCCTACTAAATCACCACAACTTCCAGATGTGATAGTTAATAGTTCTATTCTTTCTGCCATAGCATTAAACAAAACTATGCCTAGAGAAGAATACTTAAAGCAACTAAAAGAACTTCAAGAACAAGTTCGAGACTTAGAACACCAAATACACCGCTATCGCATACCAGTAATAATTACTTATGAAGGTTGGGACGCCGCAGGTAAGGGAGGAAATATCAAGCGGTTAACAGAAAATCTAGATCCAAGAGGTTATGAGGTAATTCCAATAGCTGCTCCTACAAGTGAGGAAAAGGCACACCACTATTTATGGCGTTTCTGGAAGCATATTCCTAAAGCTGGACATATCACAATTTTTGATCGTACTTGGTATGGTCGGGTTTTAGTAGAACGTGTAGAAGGCTTTTGTAAAACTTACGAATGGCAACGGGCTTATAAAGAAATTAATGAATTTGAGAGACATTTGACTTCATATGGAACTGTACTAGTAAAATTTTGGCTACATATTGATCCTAGCGAACAACTAAAACGCTTTGAGGGAAGACAACAAGACCCATCTAAAACTTGGAAAATAACAGATGAGGATTGGCGTAACAGAGAAAAATGGCAAGAGTATGAAAAGGCTGTTTGCGAGATGATTCAACGTACTAGCACTAGCTATGCTCCTTGGACAATTGTTGAATCTGTAGATAAATATTATGCTCGTATTAAAGTTCTGCAAACTGTGGTAACTGCTATTGAAGCAGCATTAAAGGATAAGAAGAAATAACTATTTCTTTACTGCAATCTCTTTACTGGGCTGAATTGACCACAAGGCTAAGTTTTGATAAGTTGAGCTTTCAAACCTATTTTTGCAGGAGAATACTATGTCATCAAAGGAACTTTTTTTGGTTGGTGGGGCTAGAACCCCAATGGGAGAATATAATGGAGTATTAAAAGATTTTACAGCTAATGAACTAGGTGCTATTGCTGCTCGTGCAGCACTTGAGCGAACTGGTGTAGCTGCAGATAAAATCGATCAAACAATTTTTGGTAATGCATCACAAACATCAGCAGATGCCATTTATGGGGCACGCCATGTGGCACTAAAAGCTGGTGTACCAATAGAACGCCCTGCTTTGACTGTAAATAGGCTTTGTGGCTCAGGTATTCAATCCTTAATTACTGCTGCTCAACAAATTCAATTAGAAGAAGCTAGTGTAGTTTTAGCTGGTGGAATGGAATCAATGTCACAAGCTCCTTATGTGCTTCGTGGCGCACGTACAGGTTATCGCTTAGGCCATGCACAGTTAGAAGATTCATTAATGGCCTCACTTGTTGATTCCTACTGTGGCTTATATATGGCTCAAACAGCAGAAAAATTGGCTCGTATGCATGAAATATCTCGTGAACAACAAGACCAATTTGCTTTGCTTAGCCAACAAAGAGCCGCTGCATCAGTTGAAAAATTAAAAGAAGAAATGGTTCCAGTGGAAATTAAAAGCAAAAAAGGTGTAGAACTATTTTGCAGTGATGACCATATGAAACCAGATAGTACTCTAGAAGCTTTATCTAAGTTAAAACCTGCTTTTGGTAAAGATGGTTTTGTAACAGGTGGTAATGCTTCAGGTATTGTAGATGGTGGAGCAGCAATAATTGTTTCTGGTGCTGAAAAGGTAAAAGAATTAAATCTTAAACCTATGGGCAGAATAGTTTCTTGGGCAGTTTGTGGTGTTTCCCCTGACATTATGGGAATTGGCCCAGTTCCAGCTTGCCAAGCTGCTTTGAAGAAAGCAGGACTAAACCTACAAGATATAGATTTAGTAGAAGTTAATGAAGCTTTTGCTGCTCAATATTTAGCTGTAGAAAAAGAATTAGGTTTAGATCGTGAACGTACTAATGTTAATGGTGGTGCAATTGCTTTAGGCCATCCATTAGGAGCTTCTGGTACACGTTTAGTTTTAACACTTCTTTATGAGCTACGTCGCCGCAATGCCAAATATGGAATGGCTACAGCTTGTATTGGTGGTGGTCAAGGTATTGCAATGATTATCGAATCTATTAAGTAATTATATTAGCCTGGGGTTTTAACCCCAGGAGGAGGAAAAATATTGGCATGGAAATTAAAAAAGTTGGCGTAATTGGTTGTGGTTTGATGGGTTCAGGAATTGCTCAGGTTTCTGCTGTTGCAGGATATGATGTAGTTGTTTGTGAAGCTGCTCAAGAATTTCTAGATAAGGGAATGGCAAGCATCAAAAATTCTTTAGGTAAGCTTGTAGAAAAAGGAAAATTGTCTGAAGATGATAAAAATAGTACTTTAGCTAGATTACATGGTACAACTAGCCTAGATGATTTAGCTGATTGTAACCTAATTATTGAAGCAATTGTTGAAAATAAACAAATTAAACAAGAAGCTTATATTAAATTAGATCATATATGTCCACCTGAAACTATTTTAGCTTCTAATACGTCATCACTTTCTATTACAGAATTAATGACAGCAGTAAGTCCTGCTCGCCAACAACGGTTTGTTGGGCTACACTTCTTTAACCCAGTTCCACTAATGAAATTACTTGAAGCTGTTCGCACTATTGTTACAGATGATTCAGCTTTTGAAGCTGTTTGCGAATATGGCAAAAAAGTAGGTAAAACCGTAGTACAAACTAAAGACAATAGTGGATTTATAGTAAATCGCTTATTAGTTCCATATTTACTAGATGCTATTCGTGCTTTAGAAGAAGGTGTTGGATCTATTGAAGATATTGACAAAGGCATGATGTTAGGTTGTGGTTATCCAATGGGACCTTTTACTTTGTTAGATTTTGTTGGGTTAGACACAACTTACTATATTTCAGAAATTATGTTTAATGAATTTCGTGAAAAGCGTTTTTCAGCTCCTCCGCTACTAAAACGAATGGTTTTAGCTGGTATGAATGGGCGTAAATCAGGCCGAGGATTTTATGATTATTCTGATCCAAAAAATCCAAAGGTGACAAAATTAAGTTAACTTTTAGCCTTGGGTTAAGTATTGGAACTTAACCCAAGGAAATCTTGCCCATGATAGTAGAACTTCAAAACATCAATTATCAAACCAATCCTCCTTTAGCATTAGTTATTATTGGGCAAGAGAATGCCCTTAATACAATTAACTTGTCTACAATCAATGAATTAAAAAAAGTTTTTTCAGTAATAAAGCAAGATAGTTCTATTAGAGTAGTGATCCTTACTGGAGCAGGGAAAGATTTTGTAACTGGATTACAAGAACAAGAGCTTAATAGTTTATCTGCTCAGTCTGCAAAAGTTTATGCAGAAGAAGGTCAAGCACTTATTCTGGAAATTACACAATTAGGAAAACCTGTTATTGCTGCAATCAATGGACTTGCTTTAGATATAGGTTTAGAACTAGCTGCAGCTTGCAGTTTAAGAATAGCTTCTGAAACAGCGCAATTTGGGCTACCTCTTATAAAAAAAGGTAAAACAGCAGCTTTTGGTGGGGTTCGTCGCTTAATACAATTGATAGGTTTAGGCAAAACCCTAGAACTACTTCTAACCGGAGATTTAATAAATGCTCAAAAGGCTAGTGAAATAGGTTTAATAAACCTAGTAACACGGCCTATGGATTTATTTAGCTCTGCTAAAGAAATGGCACAAAGAATTTCAAATAATTCTCCTATCGCGATAAAATACCTTCTAGAGTCAGTTTATAATGGCTTAGAAATGCCTTTAGAGGAAGCTTTGCTACTAGAAGCTACTTTATTTGGTTTGTGTAGTGCTGCTGGAGAGTCAGAAAGGGTTTAGATGAAAGTATTAGTAATTGGAGCAGGCGGAAGAGAACATGCTTTGGTATGGAAACTTTCAGAAAGTCCCCAAGTAGAGAAAATTTATGCAACTCCTGGTAATGCAGGTATTTCTCAAATAGCTGAATGTGTTGTAGCAGAAAACAATAGTCCAGTTGCACTAGTTGAGTTAGCAATACGTTTAGAGGTAGATTTAACAATAGTTGGTCCAGAATCTCCTTTAGTAATGGGCGTTGTAGATTGTTTCAATCGACGTCATTTACCAATAGTTGGCCCAACTCGCTTAGCTGCTCAATTGGAAGGCAGTAAGATTTTTGCTAAAGATTTTATGTCCCGTCATCATTTACCTACAGGGGCTTTTACTATTTGTGATACTGCTCAGTCTGCTTATGACATTATTTCTTCAAAGGTTTATGGCTATCCTGTTGTCTTAAAAGCAGATGGTTTAGCGGCAGGTAAAGGTGTAGTTGTAGCAAAAGATGAAGCCGAAGCTCGTCAAGCTATTCAAGAAATGATGGTAGAAAAAAAATTAGGTGAGGCGGGAACTCGCTTAGTTATAGAAGAATATCTAGAAGGGCGTGAAGCTTCATTACTAGTTTTTAGTGATGGTAAAAATGTTATTCCAATGCCTCCTGCACAAGATTATAAGAATGTATTTGATGGTAATACTGGCCCTAATACTGGTGGAATGGGCACTTTCTCTACTCCTGGACTTCTTGATAAGACTTTAAAAGAACGTATTGTAAAAGAAATTGCAGAAACAACAATTGCAGGAATGGCTTTAGAAGGAACTCCATTTAAAGGAATTTTATTTATAGGATTAATGCTTACTGAAAGTGGGCCAAAAATATTAGAATATAATGTGCGTTTTGGAGATCCTGAAACTCAAGTAATATTGGCTAGATTGGATAGTGATCTAGTAGATATTTTCTTAGGTATTGCTAACGGAGATCTTAGCCAGGTAAAAGTCTCTTGGAATGATATGTCAGCAGTTTGTGTGGTAATGGCTGCTGGTGGGTATCCTGGACAGATTGAGACTAATCAAGTAATAACAGGTTTGAAAGAAGCAGAAAGTTTAGAAAACGTAAAAGTCTTTCATGCTGGCACAAGGTATGATAAAGACTTAGGCTTAGTTACTTCTGGGGGACGTGTTTTAGGAGTAATGGCTAGGCAGTTCTCTTTAGAAGCTGCTCGTCAGCAAGCCTATCAAGCTGTAGAGTTAATCAAATTTAATGGTCAACATTATCGAAAAGATATAGCTTTGCTAAATCACTGATAAAGTTGGAACAGAGTTTATAATCTTGTCGTTAAGTAAACCGCAACTATAAGTTAATTAGAATCATCATAGAAATTGTTCTTGTAAAATATGTTAGTTTGGGGTATTAGCAAAGCATTACCCTAGGAAATTTAAAATCATCATAAGTTTTAGGATTTGAGTAGTAGCCATAAGATAAATTGTGGTACACTGATGCGGATCTCTATCAATTTTATCGCTTGATAATAATAGTGCTATTTTAGCCTAGTATTTTATGGTAAATCAGGCGATTTTTAACTTAGGAGGAACAATGTGGGAAAGAGTTAAACGGCTTTTCCGGTCTATTTTTGGTGGCATTATTGATCGAGCTGAAGATCCAGAGTTGATTTTGCAGCAAGTTATTCGTGATATGCGAGATAAGATCCCACAAATGAACAATAATGTTGCCCAAGTAATGGCAACACAAAAGATGATTGAAAAACAAGCTACCCAATTAGAAAAAGAAGTGGTAGAGCTTGATAGCAAGATTAAAGCGGCTATTAAGATGGGTCGAGATGATATTGCTACTAACTACCTATCAATAATGCAAGAGAAACAAGCCTCCCTTACCTCTGCAAGAGACCAACTAGAAACCTCTAAACGCGCATCTGAACAGGCACTAAAATTTCGTGACAACTACATGTTAGAGATGAAAAAACGTCAAGCTGAAGCTATGCAGTTGATCAATGAGAATAAACGCGCCAAGATGCAAGAAGAAATTGCTGGCATGATGACATCTTTTCAAGTCGGCGATTCATCCAGTACTTTTGATGATATGCGTAACAAGATTGGGGAACGTGAAGCTAGAGCTCGTGCTAAGATGGAATTAGCTAGTTCTAGTGTTGATTCTCAAATGCAAGAAATTGAGAAGGAAGCTAGAAACATTGAAGCTCAAGACGCTTTACTTGCTTATAAACGTCAAATGGGTTTAATTAGCGAAGGACCAAGCCCTACAGCAGAATCTGGTAGCAGCAATATGGCTCCAGCTCAAAGGGCAAAAATGTTAGAGTAATTCCTTATTTGTTAGGTAATTTTTAGGATAGGGGATTTGCAGCAAGCAATATGAAAGAAAAACTCAGCTATCTCAAAGAAGCACTGAAAGAACCACTTAACATATGGTCTATGGTAGGTTTTACTGCCGCCGCTGCTTATACACAAAGCCCAATTCCACTAGCAATGGGTGCGCTTCTAGAAGTTGGGTATTTGGCTGTTATCCCAGCTAGCACTGTTTATCGGCGTTTGGTTGAACGTCGCGAAATGCGGCGTTTGCAAGAACAACGGGATCGTTCACGAGAAGAATTAATTAAAACTTTTGAACCTCGTGAGCGAGAAGCAGTTGAGTATTTGCGTTGGATGAAAAACCAGGTCTGTGCTAATTATAAGAAATTTACTCGTGCTAAAGAAGTTCCTCCTCATATTGAAAATAACTTACAAATAGCTTGGGAATCTTTTGTAGACCTCTTGGATATGTATAGACGTCGTAAAAACCATTTACACACTATAAATAGACAAGTAATACAAAACCAAATAATGCAAATAGAACGCCAACTTCAACAAGCTGATGCTCCTACTAGACATTTACAAGAGAAAAACCTAGAAATTTTACGACAAAGACTAAAGACTTTTGATGATATTGAGAAAAGTGTTAAACGTGTCGAAGCTCAACTTCAATCTATTGAGAATTTCTTTGGCTTAGTTAATGATCAGGTAGTGACAATGCCGACACCAGAACATATAGCTTCTTTAGATTTTGACTCTTTACTTTCAGGAATTGAAATGACTAAAGAATTTTTAGAGGAAACTACACCAATGCTCGGCGGTTTTGAAAGTTCTTTAGAACGTAGTTCTACAGCAATTTCTGCTGATTATAATGCGGCAATGCGCCAACCTGTAAAACAAACAGAAAGATAAAAATTTAATAACTAAGTTTGATAAACAGCTCTGTTTTAGTTAAAGTTAAAACAGAGCTGTTTGTTTTTACCAAAACTAAATGGCAAAATCCTTGTTGTATAACTAAATCATTTATGTAGAAAAATTAGCAATGGTCAAACTTAAAATTGCTGCTTCAACTTATCTTAATTCTGCTCCCTTAATCTATAGCTTTCTTCAAGGAAGCTTGCAAAATAATTGTCAGTTTTTAGGAGATACTGCTCCATCTCGTTGCGCAGACTTACTAAAAAATGGCTTAGTTGATGTTGCACTTATTCCTGCAATAGAATACCAGCGTATTAGTAATATCAGCTTAATTTCTGGAGTATCTGTAGCTTCAAAAACTACTGTACGTAGTGTAATTTTAGTTACTCAATGCCCTATAAATAAGCTAAGGTCAATAGCTTTAGATATTTCCTCACGTACTTCAGTAGCTTTATTGCAAATTATTTTAGAAAAATTCTACAAAATCAAACCTAAATACTCTGTAGCTAAACCTAATTTAACAGAGATGCTAAAGGAAAATGATGGAGCTTTATTAATAGGTGATCCAGCTATAACTATAGATAAAGAAAGATATTACCAAATTTATGATTTAGCTAAAGAGTGGCGCTCTTTCACAAACTTACCTTTTGTCTTTGCTTGTTGGGCTGTTGCAAATAAATTCAGTTTACTTTCATCTGATAATCCAATCAATGGTACACAAATTATTAATTTATTTGCAAAAGCTAAAGAGGAAGGCTTAGCAAATTTGGAAATAATAGCTAAAAATTACAGCAAAGATTTAGAACTGCCAGTAGATTTTTTATTAGAGTACCTTACGGAGAATGTTAATTATGATTTGGATTCAGAAAATCTAGCAGGCTTAACACATTTCTATAAACTTGCTAAAGAGTGTGAGTTAACTAATCAAACTACTGCAATTAAATTTCTTAGTTGAATATTATACTAGGCGAGTTACTTATATGAATTTACTAAATCCAGCAATGCTTTATCAAGAACTTGAACAAGCAAGAGAGAAAAAGGAAGCAGTTGCCTTAGCCACAGTAGTTGCAACTAAAGGGTCTACACCACAAAGAGCAGGTGCAAGAATGTTGATTTATCGTAATGGAAAGCTTTCTGGTACTGTGGGTGGTGGATGTGTAGAAGCAGATGTAATTGGTCAAGCACAAAGATTGATGAGACAACAGAAAGCTGAGCTTTGTAGATTTGATTTAATTGCTGATCCTTCAGAACCTGAAGGAGATGTTTGTGGCGGGATTATGGAAATTTTTATCGAACCTTACTAGAGCCTACATTGCAGTATGATACCGATAGTAAAATATTGTATATAGTGAAACATAAAAGAGTTGTTATGAGTAATGAAGTTTGGAAAGTAATGGTAAATAACCAAATTTATGAAACAGATTTAGAAAATCTAAAGGAGTGGATTTTAGAAGGTCGAATAGATCTTAAAGATAAAGTAGAAGAAGGAACTTCTTGGGTAGAAATAAAAAACATACCTGTGCTAAAAGCTGTTTGTAATCAGGTAATAGGGGTAGCTAATTCTAACAAACAAAATAATATAAATCCTTCTGCAAACTACTCACAATTGGCTAATACTCAATATCAAAAAACAACATATCCAATTATAAATAACCAACAACTTCCTCCAGATCAATTCATTATACAAATTCCAGGTTTTGAAGGTCGGAAGGTTATTTTCCAAAAAGCTAACCTTTTTTCAAACCCACAACTTATAGTTGATGGCCAACCAGCACAAAAATCAGATAAACGTGGGCATTATCTTTTATGTCGCAATGATGGAACAAAAGCTACAGCTTATTTTCGCTCTGTACTTTTTGATCCTATTCCAAAACTTATAGTTGATGGGCAAACTATTTTACTTGCAGAACCGCTTAGACTGCTTGAGTGGGGTTTTATCGGCTTACCTTTTATCCTTGTTATTTTAGGTGGTCTGATAGGTGGATTGTTAGGTGGTTTGGCTGCGGTTCTTAATGGCCAGATATTTCGATCTAGCTTAAATACTACAGTAAAATATATTGCTTCTTTAGGAACATTGGTTGCTTCTTTAGCTAGCTATGTAGTTGTAATTTTTATCTTATCTCTTGTTTTTGGACAAAATACAAGGGAAATTATAAAAAATGCTGTAACAGAAACAGGGGATAAAAAAGCATATGAACAATATGCAAAGTCTATTAAGTATATAGAACCACATTGGCAAGACTTTTCCTCACTTAAATGGGGATTTAAACTTTTAATGCCAAGCGAACCAGTAGAGGAAACAGATAGCATAGATAGTTTTGCTGGCATGATTACACGCCATAATTTTATAGCTAGAGCTAAATATTATTCTTTTTATAAAGTTAGCTATATGCAACTTCCATTAGGTACAAAGATGGATGATCCATCTACGATCTTAAAAACTAGTTGTGAAGAATCTGTCCGAAAGTTTAAAGGACATGTAGTTTCTAGCTCAGGTATTGGGCCAACAAAGGACGAAAATGGTGTTAGTTATAGAAAATTCAGCATGTTTTATTCTTCTGATGGAGAAATGTCTGTAACTGTTAAAGATGTTTCGCAAGATATAACAGTTCCTTTGAGTATTTTTGGCAAAGCTATTTTGCAAGATAGTCAAATTTATATAGTGGAAGTTTCTGCTATGAGAGGTGCTATATCAGAGGCAGAAGCAAGAAAGTTTTTAGAGACATTTACTATTACAAATAGCACTAATTAAACAGATGAACTTCTGCCTCGGAAATAATTCTTTACTATAACTGTTTTAAAAAGTGATTTTAGCTCCTAACTGAATTTGTCTAGGAGAGAAAGCATTTCTAAAACGACTAGTTGGAGCAATAAACCTACCATTTTCTTGTGGTGGAAGGTTAAATTGGTTTTGTGCATTTGGTGTAAATATACGATCTAAATCACTGATATTAGTGTGATTAAACAAATTAAACCCTTCTACAAGAAATTCTATTTTATACTTTTCATCAAATATAAAATTTCTAGATAGTCGCATATCTACACTAGCAAAATTTGGAGTAATGCCTACATTTCTTGCAAGACTAACGCCATTTAGTATTGGGCGATCTCCTGGAGGGCTGTCACCACTACCATTTAAATCTGTACCTGCTAGTAAGTTATAAGGTTTTCCTGATTCTAAATTTAATATAGTTGAGACTTGGAAATTTCGTAGCCAAGGATTTGCTAAGCGATCCAATTTAAATACTCCAGAGAGAACAAAGCGATTTCGGACATCTTGTAGTGATAAAGCTCTTTCTTGTCTTATATTTAGTGAATCTATAGTTTCTTGTTGATTAGAAGCTATATCAATAAAATTGTCTATAGCTTTTGAGAAAGTATAATGAGCCAAGATAGTTAATCTGTTTTTGATATTTTGATTTAAGGAGATAGTTAATCCATTGTAGTAGCTATCAAAGGCTGATTCATACTCAAAAATATCCCCTTTGGTTGTATCCACACGACCCTGTAATTGGCTTGCAATAGGATCATTGGTAGGTCTAATGATTGGGTTGATATTTCTAACAGAAACAATTTTTATTCCCCTTACATAACTATAATTAAGAGATAGCTTAGTATTGTTGTTAAGAGAATAATCAACACCTGTAATTAGTTGTTGGCTATAGCTATTGCGCAAATTAGGATCAAAACTAAAAGAGGTGCTTAATTGAGGAGTAAAAGTTACTCCTGCTGGTAAATCACCTTCTGGGAATTTATGTCCAGGTAATGCAAAAGGCAAAACAGAGAAGGGAAAAGTTAAAACAGGCACTTTAACAGATTGTTTAGTTGTTGTAAGTTGGGTTAAAGTCGCTAAACCAAATAGTGGTGTACCAAAATATAAACCGTAAGCTGCTCTTAAATAAAGCTTTTGTGTTGGACGATAAGCTAAGGCTAATCTAGGGCTAAAGTTTCCATTATTATTTGGAGTTTCTTTAGTACGAATAATGTCATAACGCACGCCTGCTTTTATTAATAACTTGGAATTAATAGTTAAATCATCTTGGAAGAAGCAAGAAAAAGCTTTTTGTCCTATTCTAACTCTAGAATCTCCAAATCCTTGTGCATAAACAAGAGGCAAACCTAAATCAGGTAGTTTAACTCCTGTTGGAAATCCCATAACATTAGTCGGTAAAGCTGCACCTAAAAAAGTTAGGAAAGCTCTTTGTTCAGGAGTTCTCAAAGATGGGTCTAGTGCTTGTAATGAAGTCAAACTAGGCGCACCTTTTATTCCTGTCAGAGTTTCAAAATTTAGTGGTTGGAAAAGTGCAAAACCTCCTCCAAAAAGAGGTACTTTGGTTTTATTTGGATCTGGATCTGCAAATATAAAATCTGCTCCAAACTTTACTCTATGTTTTTGGCGAGGAACAGTTACATTGTTGATTATATGATAGAATTTTTCTATTCTAGGTTGTGGCAATAAAGCAGGACGACCAAAGAGAATTAATCCTTCTGGTGCAAGTAGTTGTACACGAGGCCCATTATTATCTGCAAATAAATTTTGATCTCTATTTCCATATAGAAATCTTGTTTCATTTATAAAGTTCAATTGAGAATTTACGTAAGTGTTATTAATAGCTAAACTACTATCAGTTAATATTTGTGTTCCACCATTGCTTTCTGCAACAAGTCCACCAAAAGGTTCTAAAGCTCCATCAAAACTTCCACTAAAGTTATACCTAACAAATAGTGTATCATTGGATGAAACATTAGCATCTAAACGCACAAGTCCAGTAGAAGTATTTACTGCTACTGGAACAGAACCATTTCTAAAGAAAAAACCTTGATTTGCAGCAGCACGTACAGAATCATCATTAATAGTCACTAGATTACTTTTTTTAATAGAGAGTCTTTCAAAAGAGGTAAAGAAAAAGATTTTATCTTTTTTGATTGGCCCACCTAAAGTTGCCCCAAATTGATATTGGCGATAAGGTGTTTTAGCAGGAGCAAATACATCTCTTGAACTAGTTTTGTCATTTCTTGTTAAAAAGAAAAGGTTTCCATGAAAACTGTTACCTCCTGCTTTTGTAACAATATTAACAACACCACCTAAAGCCCGACCAAATTCAGCAGAGAAGTTATCACTCACAACTTGAAATTCTTGTACAGCTTCTTGGCTAAATGTTGCACGAACTGCCCCTGTAACTGATTCATTATTGTCTAAACCATCTATAGTTACATTGTTAGAACGTCCTGGTTGCCCGTTGAAGGAAAGCCCTGTACCTGCTATTACTCCAACACTTGGGGTGCGATCTCTGACAACTCTAGGAGTTGTTAGTGTGAAATCTAAAAAGTCCCTTTTATTTATTGGTAATCCATTTATTCTATCAACTCCAACATTTGTTGCACTTTCAACACTACTAGTATTGGCATTTGTTGAGTCAGTTGCATTAACTTCAATAATATCTGAAGTTGCGCTTAGTTTTAATTGCAAATTAAGTTTAGCCTCTGTACCTAGTTCTAAATTAAAATCCTTAATGACTTGATTGGCAAAACCATCAGCACTTATTCTAACTTCATAACTGCCCGGAGGAAGCTGATTTAATAAATATTCTCCATTTTCACTAACAGTAGTTTCTCTTATTAAGTTAGTACTAAGATTTTTAGCTAGTACTTTAGCTCCTACAATAACACTTCCTTGTTCATCTGTTATAGAGCCTTTAACTATTGCACTGGTAGGGCTAACTTGAGCTAAGACAATAGACGATTGATAAAGAAAAATTAATACCAAACAAAGTAGTATATTTTTTAGTCGCAAATTATTCATAAAAAAGCGTGTTTTCTTAAAAGATTATTAACAAAGTTTAGAGAGTATAAGCTATATTAACCTATGATAAAGCGCAATCCAATACAAGTGGCATTTCCTGATCTAAAGAATAGTTAATTTTAACTAACTTATAGTAATGGCAAGAGTTAGAGTACTTAGTAAAATACCATTTTATCTTAATACTGTTAAATTTTTTACAAAACTATTTCTAGTGTAAATCCTTACTGTATTTGTAGATAAGCAAACTGATTAAGTGGGGGATTTTACTTTTAGTTGATCCATCGCTCTAATGAACTCTTTGATAGGTAAATCAAAAAGGTTTTTTACTTCTTTCAAAGGATATTTGGCTTCTAATTTATATTTATCTCCTAAAGGAATTTCTTTATTACTTGCAAAATAGAGTGCATCAGTACGAGCTGCAACAGGATGAAATCCTATTGAAAGTAGTTTTTCTATATTGTAAAACATCCTTGCTCTTGCAGTTGAGATAATCATCCAACGCCAATCAGGGCGAAAACTCCATTTACGTTTGCTATAAATATTGGCATCAAAAAGCCCTATAGTTGAGCGAAAGACAGACTTTATCCCTAAAATAGCTGTTTGCCTTGCTATTTCATTTTTGAATTTATTATTGGGATTGGTTTTAAGTTCAGTTAAAGCATTTGTAAGCAATTTGTAAAAAGGTTCTAACACCTTAGCTTTTTGAGGAAAAATTTCTGCTTCTTGAATATTTACTTCATAGCCTAGATGTATTGCTAAATCAACAAGTGGAGTTGCAAACCATCCGCTAGATAAATAAGGTTCACGAGAATTTCCCAATGGATGTGGCAGTTGTTGACCATCCCAAGAACTTTTACCACTTAAAGATATTTTCCAAATTCCAACTAAATTTTTGTCAAACTCAGGTAAGGAAATAGTTTTAGGCTCACCCACTCCTAGAAAAATATTGCTAGCTGTAAGGTATTGTTGGTTCTTATCATAAACGTAAATATACTTACACCTTTTTTCTTTAGTATTTAATGGGCGCACCCAAGCTAAATCAAAAGGTTTGTTTTCATGCCATTTGCTTAGATCAGAAGATAACTCTTTTATATATTGTTGTCTGGTAGTATTAGTTAAGTTTAACTGCTCGATTAAAGTTATTCCCAATGTGTTAGGTTTATTTTTTAGTTCGCTCTTTAGAAGTTCTTCTAGATAAGCAATTGCTCCATATAAACTAGCTGCTTCTTTAATATCTGAAAAGTACCAGTCTGACATTCTTGCTGGTAAGTTAATGTAAGTAAACTGCCAATCTCCTTCCCAAGCGTATTTTAGGGCAAGTTGATAAATAAAATCTCCTTGTTTGGTAGCATGATCTAGTTTCCATTCTTCACCTAAAGAGTTAATAAACCAATGGTTTCTAAAATCTGGTTTAAAAATTATTGGATCTGAATCAAGTTTTTGATAAAGAGAGGTTGTTGGAAGTAACCAAATATGTTGTTTAGTATATTGCTTAGCTAGCTCTACTAGAGTATCTGCATGTAATATATCTTCTGTATTTATAGGTAATTGGCACCATTTTCCATTTTCTACAAAACAGATTTTATTTTCTGCAAAAATTAAGTGAGAACCAATCATTTGTAAACACTATCACATTACAAGTAAAGGAGATAGAAATTTTACCAAACTACTTTACTAGTTGAAGAAGTGTTTGCTGCCATTGTTCGAAAAGCTTGGGCATTTGAGCCAAATTGAGAAACACTTGTTTCTAGATCTCCAACTAATTTATCAATTAGGTCTATATTTTCAGCAGATATTATTTCAAAAGAAATTAATGCTGTTCCAAGCTGAATTATATCTGCATGTTTTAGCAGGATTCCTTCACCATTGACAGAAACTGGTATTTGAATTCGAGTATTATTTTCTCGACGGTTAACTTTAGTTCCATTAGTGCTACCAGTATCATAAACAAAGAAGTTTCCTTTGTTAAACTCTATTTTGGCATGTTGTCGTGATATGGTTGTGTTAGGTGAACTAGGGTGATTAGGTTGTAAAAAGGGTACATCGTTACGTCTAATTAATTTTTTAGTTTCCAAATCCATCACATTACGAAATCTTCCTAGATAAGTAATAGGTTGTACAATCAGGTGATGATTGGCATAAGTAGAAGCATTTATAGGTTGTAGTAGTGCTAATGTAGGGATTTGGATAGCAGGCAAATGGGTTTTTATTAATTTTTTTGATTCTACTTGCAAGATTCTTTCTAAGCCATTGCTTGTGTTTTGAGAAGTAGGCCAATTCATTTCCAAGCTACAACCTTGAAACTCTAATGCATCTGGATGAACTATTTCTATTTCTACTTGTATATTAGAGAAAAACCGATAACCTGCTTCACGTACAAACTTATATATGTTGCTAATAAAAGCTATGGAGTTAAGAATAGATTCTATTTCTTGGAATTTTTTAGTTGTAGTGTAAGGTACATACACTTTTATTAAGTTAGGAGAAAGAAATTCCCCTTCTTTAGAAATAGATTTATTTTCTAGCTCATTATGAATTTGAGAAACTAGTTTTTCAGCATTTAGATCATAATTTGAAAGAACTTTGCTGATTCTCAAAGCTTCAACTAAAACTTTGCTAAAGGAGTTAAGTTTCCAAGATTCAGTCTTAGGTAGGGAAAGAAGCCTTTCTTCATCATCAGAAAAGGTTTTAACTTTAGGCATAGTTAAATTGCTTTGAGGCGCTCTAGGCATGGCAGTAGACATGTTGTTAGGCACTACAGAGCTAGAAGGAGAATCAACTCTTAAATACTCTTCAAACTCTACTTTAGCCACAGCTTCAGTTTTTACTGGAATCATTTTTGGGGTTATAGCCACAGGGCTAGATTTTCCTAAAGTTGCCATATCTATTAGTCTTACTATAGAGATAACGGAAGGAAGTCGATCTTCTGGATTTTTAGATAAAGCCTTTAAGACAATTGATTCAATTGATTCTGGGATATCTCTTCTTATTGTTCTAGGAGGAATTGGTGACTCATTAAGGTGTTTATACATTATTTCTCTATGTGAACTGCCAAGGAAAGGAACACGACCAACCAACAATTGATAAAAAATTATTCCTAAAGAATAAACCTCGCTAACCTTATCTATTGGTAAGCCATCACATTGCTCTGGAGAAAGATAAAAAGGAAGACTAAATATATTTTGTGTTCTGGAACCTGGAAGAACGTTACATAGTTCTAGATTTTTAATTTTTGCTAATCCAAAATCTAAAATCTTTATATGTTTGTTTCCTTGTGGGTCATAGTTAATAAATATGTTAATAGGCTTTAAGTCATGATGAAGTTTGTTTTGTTTGTGCATAGACGCAACAGCTTCACATATTTGTTTCATTAGATCATATACAGATTCTAAAGGTATTTCCACTTCTTGCTCAATAAAGGTATTTAATGGCAATCCTTCTAAGTATTCCATTACTAAATACAATATATGTTCAGGTGTTTGCCCAAAATCTAATACACGAACAATGCTTGGATGATCAGTATTTGCTATTAATTGGGCTTCTTCTAAGAAAATAGCTGTAACTTTTGGGTCTGCTTGTGCAATTTCAGGGCTGATTATCTTAATTGCTAAAGGAGTGTTTTGGCCTATTTTAGCTCCTCGATAAACAATACCTAAACTACCTGTTCCAATACGCTCATCTAAGCGATAAGAACCTATTATAGGAAATATAGGAAGAGTAAGCTTTAATGGACTGTGATCACGGTCACATCGATCAACATGATCTCCGAAAACTCGCTTGCAAACACCACATTCTTTCAATGGTCACCTCCAAGCGCGAAATGTGAGGATAGGGTTATGCTACAATGCTTTTACAGCATTTGCTTTTTATGATAACACGGTTATTTTGGATAACAAAAACTTTAATTTAAATTTAACAAAGAAATAATACCTATAACCTATAGCTTTTGTTCAAGAAATAGTAATGCTTGATATTTAATTTATTTTATTTCTTAACTTAAAATTGAAAAGTCCATAACTCTTAGACATGATTGAACATAGAGAACAATTATTGATTTGTAGTATTGATATAGGTACTTCGTCTATTAGGGTTTCAGCCTACAATGAAGCATCTAGTCTATTTGCTGGTTTATTTGTACAAAAACAATATCAAATGCAAACTACTTTAGATGGAGGCGTTGAAATTCAAGCAGAAACCTTGTTGGATTTAGTTGTGAATTGTTTGGATGAGTTCCTGGCTAAACTACGTAAGCAAAAATATTGTGTTGTTGCAGTTAGTATCTCAAGTTTTTGGCATAGCCTATTAGGCATTGATGCTAATGGTCAGCCTTTAACTCATTTAGTTAGCTGGAATGATACTCGTAGTAGTTTAGCTGCTAAATTACTAAGAGAAACTATTAATGAATTAGAAGTACATCAAAATACAGGTTGTCGCTTTCATGCTAGTTATTGGCCAGCAAAGATTTATTGGCTTTCAACAAGCAATAAAGTCTCTGAAAAAATTGATAAATGGATTTCATTTGTTGATTATTTATTTCTAAAGCTTTTTGATCATTTAGCTACTAGCCTCTCACTGGCTTCCGGAACAGGGCTTTTTGAGCGTTTTAATTGTTGTTGGGCTGAAAAACTAATTTCTAAACTTCCTTTGGAACTTGCCCAACTTCCTAATATAACTGAAACACCATTTTCTGGCTTAAACAAAGATTTTGCTAAACGTTGGCCACAATTAGCTAATATACCGTGGTTTTTACCTGTAGGTGATGGTGCTTGTAGCAATATTGGAAGTAATTGCTTTGATAACAGCCGATTTGCGCTTATGATAGGCACTTCTGGAGCAATGAGAGCTATTTGTGAAAATACAAATTTTCCCCTTCCTAGTGGTCTTTGGTGTTACAAAATAGATAAAAAACGTAGTGTTATAGGTGGAGCTATATCTAATGCTGGAAATCTTTTTGCTTGGTTAAAACAAACTTTAATTTTAAATGCTGATGAAAATGCATTAGAAGAAGAGCTAAATAGTATTTTACCTGATAAACATGGTTTAACCATGCTTCCATTTTTTAGTGGTGAAAGAAGTTTAGGTTGGCATGACAATGCAAAAGCAGCAATATTGGGTTTGCAATTAGCTAATAAGCCAGTTGATTTGTTATGTGCAGGATTAGAAGCTGTTGCTTATCAGTTTTTATTTATCTATAAAGAGTTAAGCAACGTGTTAGGCATTCCAAAAGAAATAATTGCTACAGGTGGAGGACTTTATCACTCAAAAGTATGGGCTAAAATTATTGCTGATGTTTTAGGGGAAAAGCTTTTTATATCAAATCAAGCTGAAGCTAGCAGCCGAGGAGCTGCATTATTAGCTTTAGAATCTTTGGGGCTTTTGAAACTAGAAAATAACACAAGTTTTGAAGAAATAAGTATTCCTAATCTAGAAAATACACTTATATATGAAAAAGCTATAAGAAGGTATCAAGGTTTTTATAAGAAAATTGTTGGCAGTTAAAAGACTAGGAAAAAATATTCGACAATAGTTAATTAGCTGTGTTAGCTTTATGTTAACTATCTTTTATTTGGATTAAAAAAGTGTTTAACAACAGTTTAGTTACAATAAAAACTGCATCGCAAATACTAATTTTGGCAATAGTCTTTTGCCTTAGTGGTATGTCAAATGTAGTTTGCTGTTTAACTAAATGTGCTTTGATTAGCCCAAAATCTGTTGCAGTTAAACATTCTGTTAAAACTAACCAAGAATCTTGTCAGAAAAACTTGTCTGAGATGGATAATGATCATAGTTGTTGTATCTCAGATAATGAGAACCAAGCTACTGATAGGTATGTTTCTTTATCTGACCTAAAAACAGGTAAATTTCAAATAGAAAAAGATAGTATTTTTACAACAACAAATGATTTTCAGTGCAAAATGATTTGTTGCTTGCCTTCAGACCAAATAATAGATATTACGCAAGTCTCTCAAATAAACCCTGCAATAAATGTAAATAAGCCTCATATAGGCTTTTCTACAAACATAGTTGAAAAAAATAAATATTCTGCTTTACCAGTAGAAAAGTTTATTAATCAAGATCAAACGTACCTACGTTGTTGTGTTTTCCTAATTTAAAGACAAATTTAGAAACCTAGTAATTATTCTGTAATTTATTGTTTAATTTTTACTTAAATCTAAATTTTTCAAATATAGGAGACACCGTTATGTTAAAAATCAAAGCTATCTTAGTTAGTTTTTCTTTACTTTTAGTTTTATTTGCATTACCAACTTTTGCAAAAGAAAGAGCACACCACAAAAAATCTGCTAAAGCTAATTGTTGTGTAGAAGAAACAGCTTGCTGTTCAAAAGAAAAGGCTTGCTGCAATAGTGAAAAGAAAACAGCCGCTAAATCAAATGCAAATTGTTGTACAGATGATGGTAAATGTTGTGTAGAAGGTTCTTCATGTTGTGCAGCTAAAAAAGCAACTAAGAAAGTTAGCGCAAAGGCTTCTTGTTGCACTAGCAATGCAAGTTGCTGTGCAGAAGGTGCAAGCTGTTGTTCAGATAAAAAAACAGCACAAAATAGTTCTTGCTGTGCAGAAGGTGCAGCTTGTTGTGCAGAAGGTGCAGCTTGTTGTGATAACAAAGCCTAAACGTCCATTTAATGAAACTCTTTAGTAAAAATTAGTTCCTAATCTATTAATAACCCGGTAGAATTTCTGCCGGGTTATTAGTTTGTTGGTGGGGTAAATCTTATGAATGAAACTTTAAAACAGTTATCTGCTTTAATAGAGAAAGTAGAAAAATTACAAACTCAAACTGATGGAGAAATGTCTCAAGAAGATGTAGAAGCTGCTATTAAAGAAGTCTCTCAAACTATTTTGGCTGTACAACAACTCCAAAAAGAGTTAGTTGTAGATGAGGCCATTAACTCTGCTCAAGTTGTAGAATCTGCGGATGATGATAGCCCATTTAAATAGTAGAATTAGTCATATAACGCTAAGTTCAGCGGCGAAAAAAACGGCGATCGTTAGCGAGCAGGTTTTTGAATCTGCTGCAACGTTTGTTAAGCACATTTTATATTACTTACTGGAAGAGTATTAAATGTCTTTTAATATCGCCATTTGAGCCTCATCAGTAAAATAAATATCACACTGTTTAATGCCAGGTTTAAAACGAATATCAGAAAAACCATACATTTGGCCATTACCTGAATCGGCACCAACTAAAAGACGAAGTGACTTATCTTGCATCGCAAAGGAAAGAGAAAGATAAGGAGAAGACTTACAACAACTAAGAACAAGTTCTTCTAAAGTTTCATCAGAACCAAAAACCTGAACAATGGCAACAACTCCAGGGCTAACTCGGTAAAAGGAAGTGACCCACTCACAATCAGAAAAAACAAGCATATCTCGTCCATAACGATGAATGAGGTTAATTCCCTCTTCACACTGACATATAACGTCGTAGTCTGTTTCTATATTTCCTCCATTCATTAAACTATTTTCAAAATCTTCTGCTCCTCTCCATTTTTTTACAACTGAAGACTGTATAACTATTGTTGGTCCTCCATCTCCACTTATCCATTCTTCCATTTACATTTTCCTCCTTTCTTTACTTTTTAGATTTTTACTTAGTACTTATTTTGAGTTGATGCACCAAACTATAAATTAATATTATGTAGTAAATTTCTGGTGTTTATGCAATATTGCTCAGAAGTTGTTGAAATTTCTAAATCTTTTTTTAATCTCTGCAAATCTGCTAATTCATCAATGTCATACCATTTTGGCAAACAATGTAGACTAAGTTGATTCTTTTGTATTTTATTTATTGTTTGTGAAAAAACTTTTTCTGTGCTCCAAGAAATATTGTTAAAAATTTCATCCAAGCATTCTACTGTATGTTGAATCCCTATAAGATAATAACCACCATCTAACGCTTCTCCTAACACAATATTTAAGCTGTCAAGGGCTAAAATGGCTTCTTCCAAGTATAAGATGGGTAAATTAGGGCTGTCTGTACCAGTGATAATAACGTTTTGATAGCCTAAAGAAAAACATTCTAGAAAAGTATTGTATAAACGTCCTCCTAAGTCTCCATTTGATTGGTAGCTTATTTTTACTTGATGATTTTCAATGTTTTTAGGTAAAGTTATGGTACTTGGATTCCAAACTTCTGTGAGACATAAATAAATATCTGCTAAATTTGATAGTTTAGAAACTTGATCTAAGAAATCATAAATAAAAGCTGTGTGAAGTTTTAATGCTAATTCTTGACCAATACTTTTTGCTAAACGGGTTTTTACTTGCCCTAAAATAGGGGTTTTGGCAAATAAGACAATGACTGTTTTAGGAGTTGATAATTGGTTGAAAGTCATTTATTTATTATCTTTTGAGCTAGAATTTTCGGGAAACCATTGGTATTTTTTCAAATCAACTAAACCTTGTTCATTAAAAATTACACCTTCAGCTTGCAATAAATTAGCTTGCAGGCTAGGAGCAAAGTTTAGTGTTTTTTCTGTAGAAATACCGCCAAGCCTGTTAATTACCCTGTGCCAAGGAATTTGGCGTCCATCATTAGGCGTTGCTTTCATTGCCCACCCAACCCCAGCCGCAGATAATCGCTCATCTAATAAACGAGATATTTGCCCATAAGTCATTACCTTGCCAATTGGAATTTGTAGAACTATTTTGTAAACTTCTTCAAACACAGATTCAGAAGTTGATTTTTTATTTGAAGAAATAATCTTTTTTTTCATTTAGTTAAATAGTTGTTATCTGGTTAAAATAAATCCAACAGTTTATGTTATATTTACTTGTCAGCAAATGTCTAATTAATTAAGTAGGCAATATTAAATAAGTTAGAGCTATTGTTTACGTTAGTTAGCGTAGTTATTTTTCTGTGGTATGGTAGGAAGTATTTATGGATGATAAAGAACAACAAATTATCCAATTGGCCTTAACAAAAGGCTTGGTTAGTGAACATGATCTAATGCTAATAGAAAATGGCAATACGTCTACAGCACAAGATAAGCTAGAGGGTTTGATAGAAGCTGGTTTACTAAGCAAAGCAATGTGGCGAGCATTAGAGCAAGAACTAGATGCACGCAAAAAAAGCCCATCATTTAAACTTCCTCTCACTTTAGAACAAGATTTATTAAATGTAGCAAGAGAAAAGCAACCTGTTGGTGTAGATTCTTTGGGTAGAACAATGAAAACAAATTCAACTATGTCAAAAGAGATAGCTGAAGACCCTATGAATCTTATAAAAGCCGGTAGATATGATCTAATTAAATTACTTGGCGAAGGTGGAATGGGAAGTGTATTTTTAGCCTATGATCCTGATTTGCAAAGATATGTAGCATTAAAATTTTTGCATAGCGGAGATCAAGAAGCTACTAAGCGCTTGTTACAAGAAGGTCGTGCTCAAGCTAAAATAGAACATCCTAATGTTTGCCGAGTTTATGAGGTTAATAAGTTCAATGGCCGTATCTATATTGCAATGCAGTATATTGACGGGGACATATTACCTAAAATAGCAAAACAGCTTACTCTAGAACAAAAAATCAAAGTAATGGCAGATGTAGCTGAAGGGTTACATGCTGCTCATAAATTAGGTTTGATTCACCGAGATGTAAAACCACAAAATGTTATTGTTGAAAAAACAGAAGATGGAGAATGGAAATCTTATGTGATGGACTTTGGTTTGGTTAGGGAAGTTTCACAAAAAGGTATGACCATGACAGGAGAAATCTTAGGTACTCCTTATTATATGTCTCCAGAACAAGCTCGTGGTAGAACAGAACTCCTAGATCGCCGTAGTGATGTTTATAGCTTAGGTGCTACTTTGTATGAACTCCTTTCAGGAAAATTACCTCAAGAAGGTATTGATTTAGTAGACTTACTAAAACAGATTGCTACAGAAGATGTTACTCCGTTGCGGAAAATAGCTCCTCAAATACCTGTAGATCTAGAAACAATAGTAATGAAGGCTTTAGAAAAAGAGCCTCAACGCCGTTATGACTCAGCTAAAGCCCTAGCTGAAGATTTAGAACGCTACTTGGCTGGCGAACCAATTGAAGCAAAACAAGCAGAAACCTTATATAAAATTCAACGCCTAGTAATTAAACACAAAGTAATCGTAATACCAATGACCATAGTACTTATAGTAATTATTATTTCTTTGGTAAGAATACAATTTGAAAAAGAACAAACTAGGCGCAGCAATGATCTAAACCGAAAATTTGGCGCTCAAGTAGAAAAAATTGAACATATGATGCGCCACACTCATATGCTTCCTTTGCACGATATAAGTGGAGAAAAACAATTAATAGAGTCTCAAATTGATGAACTAAGAGAAAATATTGAAGAACAAGGAGCAAAAGATGATGCTATAGGTTACTATGCCTTAGGTAGAGTTTGCCAAGAAACAGGAAGATATGAAGATGCTAGAAAAAATTTAGAGCTTGCTTGGAAAAAAGGTTATCAAGAACCTGAAGTTGCTTATTATTTAGGTGTATTACTAAGTCAAATTTACCGTACGAAGTCTGGTGAAGTACAGCAAATTATAGATCGAGATACTCAGCAAATAGAGCGTCAGAAACTAAATGAGATTGGAAAAGAGGCCGAAAAATATTTGATGAAAAGTAAAGGAGTTGTTAGCCAATCAGAGTATGGAGAGGCTTTAATGGCTTTTTATAAGAAAGATCTAGACTTAGCCTTGAGCAAATCAGAGTTAGCTGTAAAAAAAATACCTTGGCTTTATGAGGCTAAACGCTTAATAGGGGATATATATTTTGAAATAGCTAATGCAAAAGAACGAGATAAAGATTCTAAAAGTGCAAAAGATTTCTTTCAAAAAGCTCAAACTGCTTATGAAGATGCCTTAAGAATTGCTCCTAGTGATCCAGAAACTTACAATAGGTTAGTAGAACTTTGGTCTAATGTGTTGATGACAAACTACTATAGAGGAAATGATGTAAAAGAAGCATCAGAAGAAATAATAAAAATAACAGATTTAAGTTTGAAAACTGATCGCAGTTCAGTTTATACCTACTTAAAACGAACTAATGCATATCTTTTCCTTGGAATTTATCAAGCAAGAAAACTTAAGGAAGATCCTACTATACATTACCAAAATGCTATTAATGAAGCTGAAAGAGGCATAAAAAATATTACTGCCTTTATTGATATGTATAACTTGATGGGAATAATTTATAAACTTAAAGGAGAATATTCATTAGAAATAGGAAAAGATCCTAGTCAAGATTTTGAAAAAAGTATCGAGTCCTATAATAAGGCTTTAGAAATAGATAAAAATTATTTACCAACATACTTTAATTTAAGTAATGCTTTTTCCTTAAAAGCTCAATACCAAACTAAGCAAGGTCAAAATCCTAAAGAATCTCTAGAAAATGCTATTAGTAGTTGCCAAAAGGCTATTCAAATTAACCCTAATGAAGCTGCTTCATATAGTAAACTTGTCTTAGTCTATGCTATAGAGACACAATACTTAATTAATATAGGAGAAGATCCTTCTTCATCTGTAGAAAAAGCAAAACAAAATTGTGATAAAGCAATAGAACTTTGTCCTGAAGATAAAATTACAAAGAATTACTTAGGGTTTAGTTATATTAACCAAAGTCAATACTTTTTGGATTCTGGACGAGATCCTAACCCTGTTTTGGATAAAGCTATTGAAAATTTTCAATATATCTTATCTGCTACTCCTACATATGATATTATGAATTATAGTAATATTGCCCAGTGTTATTTTAGTAAGGGTTATTACAACTTACTTCAAGGACAGTCCCCAGTAAATTTTGCAGAAAAAGCAATAGAAAATTGTGAAAAAGCCTTAGCTATCAGTAAAAAAGCTTCTTTAGCACAAGCTATTAAAGCAGGAGCTTATTGGCTTAAGGCTATGTACTTATTAAGACAAGGAGAATCTCCTTTAGCAGAGACAAAACAGGCAATAGAAAATTGTGAAAAAGCTTATGAAGCTAATTCTGGCGAGTTAGTAGCTGCTTATAATTTAGGGTTAATTTATTGGGTAGTAGGCAAATACCAAGCTGATAAAGGTCAATCTCCAGAACAATCTTTAGCAGAAGCACTTAAAGCAGTAGATGATGCAAAGAACATAAGTCCTGGCAATAAGTATTCTTTCTTAATAGAAGCAAGATTAAATTTGCTAGAAGCTCAGTGGCTAGTTTTGGAAAATAAATCTCCTGAAAGTGTTTTAAGTAAATGTTATGACAATTTACAGGATGTTCTAAATACCAATCCTAAAAGTAGTGAAGCTTATATGCTTTTAGCTTCTTTGTTTCGTTGGCGTAGTGAATGGCTATTAAAACAAGGCAGTTTAGAAACAAAGGTTATAGAAGAAGGTTTAGCAGCAGTAGAAAAAGCCTTAGCTAATAATCCTAATAACGCGGATGCTTATGCCGTTAAAGGGGTTTTATGTTTGTTAGGCAGTCGTGCTAAAGACTCTTCAAAAAATAAACAATTAGCAGAAGACTCTCGCAAGTCTTTCCAAAAAGCATTCTCTATCAATAAAATGCTTCAAAGAGAATATCAAAGCTCTTTGAAAGAACTCTAGATAAGTTAGATGAAAAAAATATTTTTCTTTTTAGTTTTTCTATTAATTACTATAACTTTATTGGCTTGTAGTGATGGACAAAAATCTGCTACTACAAAAGAAAATAAGAAAGTTTACTTTAATGTAAGTCTTTCTACTGAACCTAGCCAAGTAAAACCTAACCAATCAACTAAACTAGTATTTTCTATACAGGATGCTAATACAAAGGAGCTAGGAATAAATGATTTAGAAATAGTGCATGAAAAACCAATGCACTTAATTATTGTTAGTGAAGATCTTTCATTTTTTAATCATATTCATCCTCAACCAATTACAGATACTAGTGTTTTTACTGTGGATACAGAGTTTCCTAATGCTGGTAAGTACCACTTTTATTTGGACTATAGCCCCAAAAGTGTTGGTCATCGCTTAGCCCGTCTAGAACTATCTGTTACTGGTACACCACCTACACCAGTTCCTTTAGTTGTTGATAAGGAAAACAGTAAAATAGTAGAAGGTGTAAAAGTTACATTTAAGCCAGAAAAAGCACTTCAAGCAGGTGAGGCGCTTACTCTAGCCTTTTTGCTTCAAGATGCTAAAACAGAACAACCTTTAACAGATATTGAACCTTACTTAGGAGCTTTTGCACATTTTAATATTGTCAATCAAGGCCATACAGAAGTTTTACATGCTCATCCGCTAAAAGAAGCTACAAGTAAAGATGAACGTGGTGGGCCAGAAATTGGTACAAGAACCATTTTTCCTAAAGCTGGAATCTATAAAATCTGGGCACAGTTTCAACGTAATGGTAAAGTTATAGTTGCTCCATTTATAGTTAGTGTTACAGAAGGAAAAACTCAGTCTGAAGCGATATTAGCTGAATCTAGTTCCAACACTCAAAAATTAAAAATTGTTGTTAGTGAAAATGGTTTTGAACCTAATAACTTGGCTCTTAAAGCTGATATTCCAGCTCAAATAACTTTTCAGCGAGTGGATGAAAAAAATTGTGCTCAAGAAGTTCTTTTTACAGAGCTTGGAATCCGTAAGCAACTCCCCTTGGGGCAAGAAGTGCTAGTAGAATTTACTCCTAGCAAAAATACAAATTATGAATTTACCTGTGGTATGGGTATGCTACGAGGAACCGTTACAGTTAAATAAGAATTAACATGCTAGATTAAAATTTTAGCTAACAATAATTAGTTTTAAGCAAGATCTCCTACTTGCACAACCTAGAGTTTATAAAAATTAATAGAAATTTTTCTCAAATATTTCTCTAATTTCTGCTAAATCTTTAGTTCGTCCAAGAGCCAGCATCAATTTAATACGGGCTTTTTGTCCAGGAAGATAACCTCCTAAAATTGCACCCATTTGACGTAGTTCATGCCCGCCACCACTGTATCCATAAGTGTCTAGGACTCTTCCACGTAGACACCGAGAGACTATTACAACAGGAATATTTTGTTCTATAGCAAAAGCAATTCCTGGCAATGCATAGGTGGGAATATTACCTCTACCTAAGGCTTCAATAACTAGACCATGAGCACCACTTTCTACAGCGTAACGAATAAGTCTATCATCAACTCCTGCTGCCATTTTTATTATGTCTACATGAGTATCCACACTAGTAGTTTCAATAGTTTCATAAAATGCTGGTCGACGAAGTATTAAAACCCTATCTTTATCTACAATACCTAGAGCGCCAAAGTCTGGACTTTGAAAGGTGTCTAGCGCTTCAGTATGAGTCTTAGTTACTTCACTAGCTGCATGAATTTGGTCATTAAATACTACAAGCACTCCTAAACCTTGAGCAGCTTCACAGGTAACAGTACGAATGGCAGAAATTAAGTTAGGTGGCCCATCCCAACCTAATTCAGAGCTATTACGCATTGCTCCTACTAGTGCAACAGGTTTTGGGCTGTCGATTAATAAATCTAAGCAATAAGCAGTTTCTTCTAAGGTATCTGTCCCATGTGTGATAACTGCTCCACAAATGTCATCACTTTTTAGAGCTTCGTTAACTTCTTCAGCTAATTCTAGCATCAAACCAGGAGTCATATGAGGGCCAGGAAGTTTAGAAAAATTTGAGATTTCAAAGTCTGCATATTGGTCTAAACTTGGAACATTGGTAAGAATTTGTTCGCCTGAGAGTACAGGAATTGCTGCTCCTACTACAGGGTCAATCTGCATAGAAATTGTACCACCAGTAAAAACTAAAAGGACTTTAGGTTTTTTCATAATATTTTCTAAAATTTTTCAAGATAAAGAGCTAGCTAATTTTTCTAATTCTTTCTCAAATGCGCTTGAAATCGGCAAACCGCCTTGGGCAAAATCTGGCCGACCTCCACCACGCCCATCAAATTGCTTACAAAATTGACTAAGTAACTTACCGCAGTCTATGTCTACATCTTTACTACGTGCAAAGATTACTTTAGGGGATTCTGCTGTAGTTGCTACCAGTGTGATAATAGAACTTTGTGCTGTTAAAAGGTGAGCTAGGATTTTTAGTTCTTCTAAATCTCTATTAAAAACAGCTTGCACAACTTTTATTCCTTTGGAATTTGTGGGACTAGCTTGATAGAGGCTATTAGCTTCATTATTTAGAGCTATTTGAAGCAATTCACGATTACGTTTTTGTAAGTCTTTAAAGTCTTGTTGCAATTTAGCTACAAGGCTAGGAGCAGTTTCACGAGTTGCAGAAAAGAGTTTTGCTGTAGCCATTGCATTTGAGTGAGCTAAGCGATAGTCTTGTAAAACACGTTGACCACAAATAAACTCAACCCTCCACATTTTCTTAGCCCGTTCTATGCTACGAACTACAATCATCCCAACTTCACCGGTATGTTTGGCATGTGTGCCTCCACAAGGGGAATGATCAAAATCTGTAATTTCTATTATGCGGATACAGGTTTCTCGCTCTGTATCTTTGCGTAGTGGAAATTTTTCTTTTTCGTCTGTTAAATGTATATGAATTGGGCGGTTTTCAAAGATAATTTGGTTAGCTAAATCTTCTGCTTTAGTGATTATTTCAGGGCTAAGTTGATCTATTTCTAAATCAATTGTGGCACTTTCTACTCCTAAATGAAAACCACGGGTTTCTGCTTTAGCTACTTGGATAAAAGCTTGTGAAAGAATATGTTGTCCTGTATGTTGTTGTAAGTGATCTAAGCGACGAGCAGAATTTATTTGTCCTGTTACAGTTCCACTAACTGGGTTATCTACAATATGTAAAATATGATCGGTTTCATCAATACAATCAACCAATTTAGCATCGCCTAACATTCCAATATCATTGGGCTGACCGCCACCAGTTGGATAAAAGGCTGTTTGGTCTAATGTTACTGCCCAATGTTCTTTATAAGGCTGACAACTCAAAACTTGAGCAGAGAAATTTAATAAGTGTGAATCTTGATAATAAAGCCGTTTAGTTATAGGTAAGTTTTTGTCCATAGAGGAAAATTTACCACGTGTTTTAATAGAAATACACCTAATTTCTACGAAGTAGGGTTTATTTGGAATAAGTATTAGGTAAAATTTGTTTTTATTATTTAGGTAAAACTAGTTTGTCTGAGCTTGGTAAAACAGGTTAAATTACTACTTATATACTTTTAGTATAAAAGCTAGAAATTTCGAATCCAACGAGAAAATTTCATTTTAAAAAAGTAGAGGACGTTCCTTATGGGTATGCCAGAAGAAAAAAAGAAGGGGCTAACTTCTGTAGGAGAAGCAAAAATTATGGCTGTTGAAGATACAAACAAAAGCTCTTTTCCTGCTAGTGATTTGTCTGGTAGCAATTTAGATAAAGTTCGTGAAATTTTAGTCGGTTCTCAAATGCGCAATTATGAAAAGAGATTATCGCGTTTAGAAGAACGTTTAGTAAAAGAGACTACAGATTTAAAAGATGAAGTAAGAAAACGCTTTGATAATTTAGAAACTTATATTAAAAAAGAATTTGAATCTCTTGGAGATCGCCTTAGAAATGAAGAACGCGAACGAGGTGATGCTGATAGAGAAATATCTCGTGAGCTAAAAGATAATACTAAACTATTAGAGAAAAAACTTACTCAACTTGATGATACTTTAATCAAAACTCAACGAGATCTTAATCAGCAAATTTCTGATAAATCTAGACAACTTTCAGATGATATTCGCTCTAAGTATGAGGAGTTGTTAAACTTAATTGCTCGCGAAACAGAAGAACTTCGTTTAGATAAAACTGATCGTTCATCTCTAGCTGCACTGTTTACAGAAGTGGCAATGCGATTAAATAATGAGTTTAAAATCCCAGGAGAAGAGTAAGTAACATACTGAATCAAAAAGATTTAATCTAACATGTCTTCGCCAATAGACGAGAACTTAGGTGAAACTAAGCAATTAGTCAGTTCCTCAGAAGAAGAAAATATAGTAGACGCCACAACTACACAAAATGCAGATGAGTTGTTAGGTGAGTTGCGGCGTTTGCTAATTGAGCCAGAACAAAAACAACTTTCTACCCTAACACAACGCTTAGACGATCCAGAAATTTATGCTCAAGAAATTAGTAATATTCTCCCAAAAGCCATTTCTCTTAGCACAGAGCAAAAAAATGGTTTAACGGAAGCTATCCAACCTTCTGTAGAAACTGCAATAAAAATATCTGTTAAAAAAGATCCTAGTACTTTAGTTGATGCACTGTTTCCTGTAATGGGGCCTGCCATTCGTAAAGCTATTTCTCAAGCACTTAGCTCAATGTTGCAATCACTTAATCAAACTTTAGAGAGTAGTTTTTCTATACAAGGATTAAAGTGGCGATTAGAGTCAATTCGTACAGGTCGACCATTTGCTGAAATAGTTCTACTTCATACGCTTCTTTATCGGGTCGAACAAGTATTTTTAATTCATAAAGAAACAGGTCTACTACTACAACATTTAATAGCTCCTACAATAGTTGCTCAAGATGCAGATATGGTTTCAGGAATGTTTAGTGCTATTCATGATTTTGTTAGAGATTCTTTTGGAGTGACAGAAAATGAAGCACTACAAGAATTACAAGTAGGTGAACTTACTGTATGGATTGAACAAGGGCCAAAAGCTTTTCTAGCAGGAGTTCTTAGAGGTACTGCACCAAAAGAGCTAAGGCTTGTATTTCAAGAAGTCTTAGAACAAATACATCTTAAATATATTGAGCCATTAGCTGAATTTCAAGGAGATGCTTCTATTTTTGAAGACGCTAGACCAATACTTGAGAGTTGTTTACAAACTCAATATGAGCTTAAGTCTAAAGAAGAAAAACCTTCTCCTGCGTTGGTAGCAGTAACAACAGTTATTAGTGCTTCATTGGTGGTTGGATTTAGTTATTGGTTTTGGCACTATTGGCACTGGCAAAATTACTTGGCTAGACTTAATTCTGAGCCTGGAATAGTGGTGACTAGAGTTGGAAGTCAAAATGGAAAGTATTTTGTTCAAGGACTTTTGGATCCATTAGCTACAAATCCAGAAGAAATACGTAAAGAAGTAGGATTAAATCCTAATAAAGTACAAACCAGCTGGGAACCTTATCAAGCACTACAGCCAAAATTTGTTTTACAAAGAGCCAGAGTTATTTTAGAACCACCTCAAAGCGTAATGTTAAGATTAGAAAATAATACACTTATTGCTACAGGGACTGCTTCTCAAAAGTGGATTAAAGAAACTAGTAAATGGGCAAAAGTTATTGCAGGAATAAATTCTTTTCAAGCAGATAAGCTTATTTCACTTGAAGAAAAAGAGTTAGAAGAAGAGAAGATTTTTTTAGAAACCAATAAATTACTTTTTATAAATGGAAAAACTCAGCTAGTTGAAGGCCAAGAAGCAATGTTAAACAAACTTGCTCAAACTTTGCAAGAATTTATTGAAAAGGCTGATTTATTAGAAAAAAAAGTCAATATAGAAATTATTGGTCAAACAGATTCTTTAGGAACAGAGCAAACAAACTCTAATCTAAGTAAAGAAAGAGCTGAAAAAATAATGTCTTTGCTAATTGCTCGTGGTATAAAATCGAATTACTTAAAAGCAAAAGGCATTGGGGTAGGGAATGCTTTGACAAATGAAAGCATTTCACATCAAAATAACGAAGCTGATAGAAGAGTTACCTTTCAAGTAAATTTCTTAAATTAACAAAAGAGTTTAGCCCATGATTCAGAAAAAAGTTTGTATGTTAGGTGCTTTTGCTACGGGAAAAACTAGCTTGGTAGCAAGATTTGTTAGTAGCATTTTCTCAGAAAAATATCATACAACTGTAGGTGTAAAAATAGATAAAAAAGTCCTAAACACTAATGGTCAAGATGTGATGTTAATGTTATGGGATTTAGCCGGTGAAGATGAGTTTAACAAAGTACAAATGTCCTATTTAAGGGGTTCTGCTGGCTATATTTTGGTTGTTGATGGAACAAGACGTGCTACTTTGGATAAGGCTTTTTCTCTGCAAAAAAATGTAGAAAATAGTCTAGGAAAAGTCCCATTTGTTTTAGTGCTAAATAAATGTGATTTAACAGAAGATTGGGAAATAGATAGCCCAACAATTGATGATTTGATTAGTCAAGGGATAAATGTAATTAATAGTAGTGCTAAGACAGGTCAAGGAGTAGAAGAATTATTTCTTTCACTGACTAAAAAAATTTTGGGGGCTTAAATGGCACTTCCTGAAGCTTTGTTTAATTATCTTAGTCAGTTAATTGAACATGAGCGCACTTTAGCATACTTAAAAGTTGACCAAAACGGATGTATTGTACTCTTAGGTGGCAATTGGGAAGCATATGGAGTTAAACATTTACAAATCGGAGATGTAGCAGAAGAAAAATTATTTTTTCTTTGTGGATTGCTTCCTTTAGGGGAAGAAAAATTTCTACTACCTAAAGTAAAAATAGAATCAGGTCTTTCTGCTGATGTACATATTTTTACTAGTGGTGATGAATATTGGATTATATTACTTAGTGTAGTTGAAGAAGAGCTTAAACAACAATTAATGCAACAAAAAATTAATGATTTAAGTCTTCTTCGGGATAAGCAAGCAAGAATGCTTGGAATGATGCTTGGAAGCGAGGCTGAACACTTAAGTCAGGAAATAAAGCTTTTTAACAATACAGAGCATTTACGAGAAGTTGCAATTTTATTTACAGACTTACGAGGTTTTACTAGTTATAGTGAAAAAACTTCACCAGAAGAAACATTTAAAGTACTTAATCAATATTTACGAGTGATAATTGCAGCAGTAGTTGATGAAGCAGGGATATTAGATAAAATTATTGGTGATGGAGTAATGGCAATTTTTGGAGTATTACCTTCTACAGGTGTTCCACAAAAACAGGCTCTAAGGGCTACTCTTAGGGCAATAAATGCTTTAGATGAACTTAACTCAATACGTAAAAACAGTAATTTACCTTGTTTTGAACTAGGAGTTGGAATTGCTTCTGGAACAATTGCATTAGGGCTACTTAATGGCAAAGAGCAAAAATTTTTAGGGGCTTTAGGTCAAGCTGTAAGATTAGCTGCTAAGCTAGAAAATCAAGCTAGAGACAGGGAAATTTTAATTGATAATGTTACTTTTGAAAAATTAGATGAAATGCAGATACAATTTTCTCCTCAACCAGCTTTTTTTAATGCTCAGCCTATAACAGCTTTTTCTTGGATAGTTAACCAGAATCATGAAGCTTGATAGCAAAAGGGATAGAGAGACTATGGAAGAGCTTTTAGTAGCCCTAAATGTGGTAGCACTGGAGCGGTTAGAAATAGGCATTTTTAGGTTGCTAGGTAGTAGTCCTAGTTGGTTTACAGATATTTATTCAAATGTTCTTTCAGAACCAGAAAAAATATCTTTGGCTGGACTTTCTCCTTTTCTAGATAATTTTCTAATAGATGCAGAAGATTTTTGGAATAACTTTTCTTCTGGACACTTAAAATCAGGGCTTTGGATAGAAGCTAGTTCAGCAGGTAAAGAATATCACTTAGAAGCCGTAGCTATTTTTCTAGAAAAAGACCAAAAAAAAGTGCTTCTAATAGAATTTTCTAGAATTTCTTATGAGGAAAAACACCATCTAATTCAAACTGGAAGAGATATTAGCTTAAAATACTATCAACTTTCTAAAGAAATTCAGAAAAAAGAAATTTTGCTTCATTGCATAATTCATGACTTAAATAGTCCATTAACAGGCATTAAAGGTAGCTTTTCTTTACTTTCTTTAGAAGAGTTAAGCCCAGAACAAAAAGATTTAGTTGACCTAGGTTTAGCCCAATCAGAAAGACAAGAAAACTTAATTAAGGAAATCCTAGATATATTTGCTGCTGAAGTTGATTCACTAAAGAAGTTTTATTGCGAGCCTAGTAAAGCACCTAATGTAATGTCTTGTATAAGACAAGTATCAGAAAGTCTAGTACCTGCTTTTTTACTAAAACAAGTTAAAATAGAACTTGCTGAAGATATTGACTTAACAGAAAATTGGCTAGTTGTTGGAGAAGTTTCACGATTAGAAAGAGTAATTTCTAATTTGCTAGAAAATGCTTTACGCTATAGTCCTAAGGGTGGAACTGTAACTATTGGCTTAAAAATAGAAGATAATTTTGTAGTAGTCTCAATTGAGGATCAAGGAAAAGGCGTTCCAGAAGGTGCAACAGCTAATTTGTTTCAGAAGTTTTACCAGGTTGGTAGCTTTCGAGGCAAAGCAGGTTTAGGGCTTTATTTTTGTCGAATGATGGTTGAACAATGGGGTGGCTCAATTGGTTATTCTAATTCTGATAAAGGAGGAGCAAGGTTTTGGTTTAGATTACCTAGACCTTTTGCTACAGAACAAATACAGTGATGATTAGCTTAAGAAATTTTATTATTTTATTAATTACTTTACTGCTTTTTATTCCTAGTGTAATGGGTCAAAAAATAGATAATAGTACAGAAGCTTTAGAAAAGCTTTTGGTAGCCTTAGCTAATCGTGCAGATAATTTTGAGCATTCATTACCTGACTTTATAGCTATAGAAACTCTAACTCAACAAACTTATAAACAGCCAGAAAACAAGTTGTTAACTAATATGGTGACAGTTTCTAGATTAATAGGACGACAGTTGCAAGTTAGTAAAAAAGGCCGTCAACAATTAGATTTCCAAGAAACTCGCCAAGTTCAAACAATTAACGGTAAAGAGGTAAAGACTGATCGATTTAAATCAAAAGGGCCAGAAGTTGAAGGAACTTTTAGTTCTATCTTTGTTTCTCACTTTTCTTCTAATGATCAAAAAGACTTTAGTTTTGATCTTGAACCAGAATTAAAGAATTTTGAAGGCCATACAGCGTACTTAATCAAATTTAAAAACAAAATAATTAATCGCCAATACTACAACTTTGAAGGTAAACGCTTGCTTTCTAACCAAGAAGGCCAAGCTTGGATTGATAAGGACACTTTAGCTCCACTTAGAATTGAATATAAGGAAACAAACTTGCCTAAAGGAATTCTTGGCTTAAGCTATATTGTAAATTATGCAACTGTGCAAATAGGAGAAGAAAGCTTTCTCTTACCAATAGAAGCTGCTAGCGAAATTCAAGAAAAGAAAATTATTAGTCGCATAAATCAAAAATATAGTGATTACAAGAAATTCTCTACGGATGTAAAACTTGACTAAATCCCAGGAACTAACAGGTAAATCATTACTTATTGCTATAACCCTGGCAATTGTCTGCCATTTGTCTTGGGGGGCTTATCCAGCTATTACAAAAAAATTATTAATGCTTTTGCCTCCATTTTCTTTAATTACTGTTGGTTATGCATTAGTTCTTCTCTTAATGTTTCCCAAAGTAGTCAAATATCCTTGGAGTAAATCTTTAAGCAATCGTAGTGCTTGGCTTTTAATGATAGTAGGTGCTGGCCGAATGATAACTAACATTTTATCTATAAAGGCTACACATGTTGCTTATGTACAACTAGTTAACCTACTAACTCCATTTTTAGTTGCTTTGGTTGGAAGAGCTTTTTTTAGAGAGCCTATTCCTCCTTACACGTTTTCTGCCTTAACTATTTCTACTATTGGGTCTATACTGGTAATTTTACAAGGGCCATCTCTAGCAATTTTTCAAAATGATTGGCAAATAAGTGATACTATTGGGGTAATAATTACATTTATTTCTGCTATCTTTTTGGCTTTTTTTATGTTGATGACTCGCTATGAACAAGCTACAAGACAAATTGATTCAATGGTAGTTTTTGCTCAGCAATGTGTAGTTTTAATGGTAACAGCGCTAATTGCTAGTATTTGTTTAAGAGAAGATTGGCATAAATGGTTAAAAATGTCTCAAGAAATGTGGATATTTTTTGCTTGTTTTTTAGTGATAAACTTAATTGCTGGTAACTTATTGCAAATACATATTCTAGGTAAATTGGGGGCTGCTCTTTTTACTAGTTTAATGGGTGCAAGACTAGTTGCAGCATTAACACTTAGCGCAATAATATTAAGTGAACCATTGAAATCATGGTGGCAAGTTTTTGGGGCTTTAATAGTTATCATTACAGTGATGGTTTATATGTTAATACAAACGCGAACTCCAGTTAAAAACATAAGTTGAACTTCTATTGGCTTTAAATTTAAGCTAACAGGTTTGCATCTTACAAATTGCATTCATTGTGTTTTTGATCCCAGGTTGCGCTTGTTTTTTGTAAACCCTTGCACAAGCCTGCGGCTTGCTAAAACCTGGGCTAATATAGGTTGAGCGTCTAAAATTAGATCTATTTCAATAATTAACTCAGGTAAAAATATCAAATAATGCATTAATTTGAGGTATATGTTTCAACCAGAGCAATATATTATAAGGTAAATGTTTCAAACGGAGTCATATATTAGCCTGGGGTTTTAGCAAGTGTAACGAGTGCAACCCCAGGTTAGGAAGAAAGATATGTCTAATTCAGAACGTGAAGAAGCAAGATTATGTCAGCAATGTCAACAATGGCTTTGTGCTAGTAAAGATATGTTTTGTGCTTATTGTGGTGCAGGATTAGTTGTAGCTAATTTTTCTGCTAATGAACTAGTATTATCACCTTCTGGAGCAGTTATAAGTGTTTCTAATAAAGGAATTTTCCGGCTATATTGGGCTGCTGAGATTATAAGTCCAGAGCCTCAAGTTTCAAGTTTTTTCTCAATTCGTCCTGATTATGGAGTTATTGCCCCAGGTAGTGAGCAAGCATTTTTAGTAAGGCTAGTAAATAAAGATGTTCAAACTCTAAGGGCAGAGCTAGAAATAGCTTCTAATGATCCACGCCGTTTAACTGTAAAAATTCCTTTACTAATGGAGCAAATAGCCTAATGTCTTCTACAAACTCACCAAGTGAAAAAATTATTTGTGCTAATCCCTTGTGTGAAACTGCATTACCAAATAAAGCTATTCGTTGCCCACGTTGTAAAGAATCCCAACGCTATTGTACTAATTGTCAATCTAGCGTAAGAGTCTTATCTAGATTTTGTCGTAGCTGTGGCACAGTGTTAAGGACTGATTGGTCAATAGAACATCCTGGTTTAAGAATGCGTCCTGCTAGAAATGTAAATGTAGAGGCAAAATCAGTATTTCGTATAGATTGGGAGCTTGCTTTAGATCAGGAAATGACAGCTTCTCCGCTTATAGCTCGTGGAATTGTTGTTTTGAGCTTAAACCCTGGGCATATAGTGATTTTAGATGAAACAGATGGTCAGGTTAAAAAGGAGCTTTCTACTGCTTCAACTATAAGTTTTACTCCTATTATCTCAGATAATTTGCTAATAGTGGCTACAGGAGATTCAATTATAGCTTTTGATTTAATTTCTGCTCTTTATGGTAATGTAGCTCGTAGTGGCCTAAAAGTTTGGCAGTACAATCTAAACCAAGGGGAACAAATTATTAGACCATTATTGGCAACAGTTGATCAAGTAATAGCTATAGTAAAATCACCTGGGGATGTTAAAGTTGTGATGTTAGATAAAAAAACAGGTGAGCAACGTGCTAGTTTAATTTTAGATAAACGGAGTGGAAAGGTTACGACTCCTTTTTTAAGAGGCAAAGAGCTTATTATTGGAGTCAAAGAAGGAACAGTTATTGTAGTAGATATTACTCAACCTAAAATTATTTTTATGGGTTCAATTGGACGTAGTATAGACACTAATATTACTCCGAGCCTTTTAGGAAACAATTTATTGTTTGTTTTAGGGGATGGAAAAATTTGGAGTCTTCAGCTAAATGAACTAGTTGGTGGTAAAATCAACCTACAACCTTTTGGTGAATCAGGTGGCTTGTTAATCAACTGTTTGGCTACTAGCGATAAGTATTTAGCTGTTGGACATGGTTTTGGCTTAGTACTTTATGATATGTACGGGAAACAACTTTGGGAAACACAACTAGATGGAAATTCTATTGCAAGTCCACCTTTAATAGTAGGTGATTGGGCTTGGGTGATTGATGATAGTGGAGTGATGTTTTTCTTTCAGCTCAATTCTTCTGTTCCAAAACTTCGCTTACGTGTATTTGAATATGCTGCATCGCTACCAACTATTTTAACAGGAGATCGATTGATTTTTACTAATCGCAGAGGTCAAATAAAAGTCTATTGTTGGTAATGTATAATCTATAACGTATTTATCTAAAAGGAAGTTAGCCAGATTAATTTTTTCCAATTAACCAAGTTTATGAAAAAAATCTTCTTTCTTTTATTAAATTTAGTAGCTTTATTGTTTATTGCTCCAGCAGGAGTTTTTGCAGATTCACAAATTCCAAAAAACCATATTATTTTGTTAGATGCTTCTGGCAGTATTAAAGGGCAATACCAAAATGGTTTACGAGAATGGTTGATTTCTCCATTGTTATCAAGTGGAGTGTTTCAATCTGGGGATAGAGTAATACTAAGAACTTTTGATAAAAGAGGAAATAAAAACTTTATTAAAGATGATCCACAACGCCGCTATCAAGGGCAGTTTAACAAAGAAAATATATTAGCTGCTGTTCCTACAACAGAACAAATCACAGGTCGGTTTACAGCTATTGCTGAAGCTCTGGAAATTGCAATTGCTGATATTCAAGAATATAACTGGAGTGGTGACACATTAATTTGGATGATAACAGATAACATTCAGGATGAGAGTGGTTCAGGAGATGATCCAATAAGTCCTTTTTATGAAAAGATTTACACTGATCCTAACTTCCGCAATATATATTTTTTTCCTATAGTAAAAGAGGGTAGTCCAGGTGCAGTGGTAATGTATATGTTAGATTATGCTAAGAAAGATAATCAATTGCCTATGCAAGCCTTGGCTGAAACTGTAGGAAAAACTATTGCTCATCGTGGAGTACTTTTTCGCCCCATTCGCCTTTCTTCTCTAGAGCTAGACCGTAGTAACATTACTCTAGAAACAGAAGATGGTAGCAACCAGCCTGTTGAATTAGAAGATGGTTGTATAGCAGTACCGTTAGCTAATGGTCATTCCTTAGCTGGTCGTATTAAGTTTAAATTAAAGTCTAAATTTAAAGAATGGCGTATTGAACAAGCTAATGTATCTAATGCTACAGTTACAATTGAACCTTCAGAGGCTTTAGATATAGCGGCTGGAGATGCTTTGCAATGGCAGCTTGACCCAAAAACATTAGATCTTGGCCCTCAAGAAACCAGTAAAAAAGTATATGTAATCAATCTTGCCAGTGGTAGACAAATTTCTGCGACTACTCCAACCTTTTGGCAGTCATTTTTTATTGCTTCAGAAGTAAAAGTAAAAGCAAAAGTGCGTTTTGAAGTAAAAGATCCACAACTAAAACTAGCTTTTTTTGATGATGCTGAATTAGCAGATAAAATTAGACGTGTAAAAGGTTTGGAAAAAATAGAAGATTTTTTACTTCCTCGCTCAATTCCTACTACAGAACGGGATCTAGCCTTGGAAATCCCAATAATGATTAAAATTGCTCAACCTCCTAGACCTATTTGGATGTTGGCATTGTTAGGCATTGCCTTAGTTGGAGGAATGGGAGGAATGTTTTTTCTTTTGACTGCTAAAACATCTTATAAATTAGTGGGACCTGATGGAGAAAAACATCTTAAATTAGGAATAATTTCAAGTGCTGAATTAACTATTGGGCGAGAACAAGTTGGAGTTTTAATTCGGCGTTTTGGTGGGTTAAAAGCAAAATCCTTTATGCCTTTTGTTTTAGAAGGTGAATTAACAGAACAACGTCTTAATCAACATAGCAGTACTTTTACTATCACAAATTCTGAAAATAAACGAACCTGGAATTTTTCTTTAGAAACAGTAAGCTCAAAACATTCATCTGATAACGAGCCTGAGTTTAGATTATAGTTGCACGGCTATTTACTAAAGTAACTATACGTTAGAAATTCAAGAATAAAATAAAATTGTATGAAGATGAAACAATTGCATTAGATGCAACCGTATGTTTTGAACATAGTTGGATTCAAACTGGATAAGAAGATATAAAATACCTTTTAAGAGCAAAGCTAAAGCAGCAAAACAGTTATTAGCTAAGATGGAAAAAATTAAAAGTTAAAAAAACTTGTTAGTAGGTTTTTGGTGAAATATTTTTATGCTTAAAGAAACCAAAGATATAAAAGTAAAGACAGAAAAACAAGCAACTCGTTGTGAAATTTGCCACAAGGCTGATATGTTTGATGCTGTAAACAACCGTTGTTTAAGATGTGGAGACATTGAGAAGGCTTTAGAAGAAAAACTAAAAGTGACAACTTCGTTATGGTCTCCTAGATTTGCATTATTAAATGATAATTCATCTTTAGATGCTAGCAATAAACCATTTCTAAACCTTGCTATAATGTTACTGGTTGTTGATGTAATTCTATGTACTACGGCAATGATTTTCTCTAGTGTAATAGGCTTAATTATATGCTGTCTTATAGGAATAGCTATAATAGCTTCTGTTTTTAAAAAATGTAAGTTTGACGATATAGTAGCAAGCTTAAGTACACTTAGTGAGAATGCTAAGTATGGTTCGAGAAGCCAACAAATAACATCTTTATTTAACAATTCTCAAGAAAATAATTCTACAGAAATAACCACATTGTTTGGAAGTGATAAGAAAAAGACTAGGTTATAAAATTGTTATGCTAAAAGGAAAACATTTGGTGAATATTTATGATAAAAAATAAGTTGTCATTTTGTTTCTTGTTATTTTTTCTTTTGGTAGTTTCACCATTTGTTTATGGTCAAAATTACACTGGGCCAATAATAGATTTTCATCTTCATCCTTCGCTTGATGATGAAGAGATTGCTAAAAAACCAGATTTAGTGATAGAGAATATACGTAAGCAAATGGATAGAGCTGGGGTTCAAAGTAGTGCACTTATTACAATAGCTCACAAAGGTGATATAGAAAGAACTGTAAAGGAGAATGATCAAATAATAGCTTTAGCTAAGAAGTCTCCAGGCAGGTTTTTTCCAATAGCTTCTGTTCATCCTGATGATGGGGAATTGGCTCTGAAAGAATTAGAGCGGTTAGCAAAATTAGGTATAAAGGTAATTAAGCTACATCCTAATACACAAAGATTTGATGTTGCTTCTCCTACAGTGAATGCTGTAACAGCTAAGTGTGGAGAATTGAGCCTTGCCATTTTATTTGACAGTTATTCACCTTTTGACTGTGATGAAATAGGCAAATTTGTTAAGCTTGCGTTAAGTAATCCTAAAACTAATATTGTGCTAGCTCATATGGGAGGGCCAAAATTTCCTGAACTAATTGTCTTTGATGTACTTAACAAATACCCTTGGTATCAGAAAAATGTTTGGTTTGATTTATCCGCAGTAGCTACAATATATGCTGATTCACCTTATAAAGAACAACTTGCTTGGACTATTAGGAAAATAGGTGTTGATAGAATGATTTTTGGCTCTGATTACCCTTTATATTTACCTTCTGATGCTGTTGAAGCTGTACGTAAATTAGGATTTAATTTGGAAGAACAAAAAGCCATTTTTTATAGCAACACATTAAAATTACTGAAGTTAGAAGAGTTAGGAAGTAAGTAAATATATGAGTGATATGCTTAAGCAAACTAAAGACATAAAAGTAAAAATAGAAAGACAAGCAACTCGCTGTGAAATTTGCCACAAAGCAGATGTGTTTGATGCAGAAAATAATTATTGTTCAAGATGCAATGAAGTGGAAAAAGCCTTAGCTCTAAATCAAAAATTAGCATTAAATACAGAAATTCCTAACCAAGTTTTGCCACAACAGATAAATAGAATTGTTTCAATAGTAAATATTGCCACCCTAGCTACAATAACTCCAATTTTACTTGCATGTTGTATGATTTTTCATGCAGGAGTTTTTCCTACTACAATGGTGATTTTGTTTATTGCAATAGCTTTATGGCCTAGCATCAGTAAAATAGTTAGTCAACACAATAAAAAAAATATGTCTAATAATGTAGATAAATAATAGTTGGTAAGAACTTGTAAGGACTATATAGATAGTTTTTCTTAAGCTTTTAAGAAGAGTTCATCACCTTCGACTTTAAGCTCAAAACAAGAGACCTTTATTCCAGGATTGGTAATACATTTTCCGCTACTTGTTTCAAATGTCCAGCGGTGCCAAGGGCACATTACCATTGTACCCATAAAAGTTCCTTCATTAAGTGGCGCACCTTTGTGAGGACAGATATTGTCAATTGCAGAAAAATTGCCTTGATGATTAAAGATAACAATGGGCCGACCATTAAGTTCTACTACTTTGCTTTTACCTGCAGCAATATCTTTTACATTAGCTACCTTAATAAAATCTGACATTCAACTCTCCATAAAGTTAGATAAACCTTTTATTCTATAATGGCTAGAACTTCATTGGCTGCTACAGTTTGCCCAGATTGGACTTTAATAGCTATAACTTTGCCTTTTTTAGGTGAGCCTAGTTCATTTTGCATTTTCATTGCTTCTACTATAATAACACCTTCTTCTAAATTTACTTCATCTCCAACATTTTTAAGTATTTGGACAACTCGCCCAGGCATAGGAGCTATAATTGGTTGTTTACCAGAAACATTATGTTGTGCTTTGCTATGTGACTGCCTACGATCAACTACTTTAGTGGTAAAACTCCTACCTAAAATAGTAATATGAGAGTTGTTATTAGAATTATTTTCTAAAGAAAATTCATAAACCCTATTATTTAATAGTAAGGTGTATACATTAGGTATATTGCATAGAAGTTCAGCTTGATAACTGATTCCATCAATAGTAGCAGTTAATTGATTATCATTTTGTTGCCAGTCCAGAGCAACAATTTTATTATTAACTTCAATTTCTAGTTTCATAACTTTTTAGTCTAAAAGTTGCGTCCTTTTACACGGCTACTAAGCTTCCAACCGGATGCTTGGGTTTCATTAGAGTTTTCAGTTTGGTTTTGAGTTTTTGAATTAGAATGGTTAATTGCTGTAACTAGAGCAGCTAAATGAGTTAATGTATTTTCTTCTGTGCTATCATTTTGCTGATTTAGTAAGCTAGGATTCCAATTACGACCAATATAACCAGTGTCTAAATCGCCATTAATAAACTCTTGTTGTTTAATTATATGTTTAAAAAATGGGATTGTGGTCTTTATACCTTCAATTGTGTATTCATCTAAGACACGGCCTAATCTAGCAATTGCTTCTGCGCGAGTTGCTCCCCAAACACTTAGTTTTGAAAGCAGAGGATCATAATAAATTGGAACTTCAAAACCTTGATAAACTCCGCTATCTTCACGTACTCCTGGCCCACTAGGAGCTATTAGACGTGTTATGCGGCCAGGATTAGGCATAAAGTTTTTTTCTGCATCTTCAGCATAAATACGGCACTCAATAGCTGCTCCTCGCATTTGAACATCAGCTTGAGTAAAGCTTAAAGGTTCTCCCCAAGCGATTTTGATTTGTTCTTTAACTAAATCAACACCTGTAACTAATTCTGTAACAGGATGTTCAACTTGCAAGCGAGTGTTCATTTCTAGGAAGTAAAAGTTATGGTCTTGGTCTGCTAAAAATTCTATTGTTCCAGCATTATAGTAATTAGCTTGTTTAGCAATACTAATAGCAGCTTCTCCCATTTTACGGCGCAATTCAGCACTATTAATTGGGGAAGGGCATTCTTCTATGACTTTTTGATTACGTCGTTGAATAGAGCATTCGCGTTCGCCTAAGTAAACATAATTACCTTGACGGTCAGCTAGAAGTTGAATTTCAATATGTCTTGGTCTAGAGATATATTTTTCTAGGTATACTGTAGCATCTTTAAATGCAGCAGCAGCTTCATTACGAGCTAAATTATAGGCGCTTGCAAGTTCTTCTTTACTTTGCACTAAGCGCATTCCTTTACCACCACCGCCAGCAGCAGCTTTAAGCATTACAGGAAAGCCAATTGCTTGGGCTACTTTATAAGCTTCTTCTAAGGATTCTAGAGGTTCTTCTGTTCCTGGAACTACAGGAGCATTGGCTGCTTTAGCTAGTTGGCGAGCTCGAATTTTATCTCCCATCATTTCCATAGCTAAAGCTGAAGGGCCAATAAATACAGCATTTGCCTCTTCAACAGCTTTAACAAAGCCAGCATTTTCTGATAAAAAACCATAACCAGGGTGTACAGCTTCAGCTTTTGAGCGTTTAAGAGCATCAATTACTTTTTCAGAAGATAAATAGCTTTCTAGAGAGGGAGAATTACCAATGTGATATGCTTCGTCTGCTAAACGGACATGAAGAGCATTGCGATCGGCATCTGAGTAAATAGCTACAGTTGAAATACCCATTTCTCTACAAGCTCGTATTACCCTAACAGCTATTTCTCCGCGATTAGCAATAAGAATTTTTTTGAACATAAAAAGTAGGATATTCTTAGATTTATTGATTAAGAAATTGAACTTAAAAATTAAGACTTACAAATTAAGTAAATATAAGCAGTTATTCTTCAGATGATTCTTCTTCAGAAAGACCGCTTTGGGAAGATGTTGTAATGTGACCATCATACATTACTATATCATCACTAGTGCCTAATTTACCGTCTGCTCCAGGTGAAACCAACTTATATTGATTAAAAAATGGTAATAGTTGGTTGTTACTTGTTTGTGAGTCAACCGCTAGCTCTGCTGTAGCTTGGTATTTGAGCTTATTTTCCCAAAAATCAATTGGATTTAATAGCTCATTATTTTCAGCTTTTAGTTGTTCCAAACTTACAGGGTAAGCCCCATGTTTGATTTTATAATCATAGAGTGCGCTAGCAATATGGTACATTTGAGCACGAGTAGCAGCACGTTGCTTTTCTGTTTGTGTACGTAAATATTTTGGAATACCCAAACCCACATACACACTAACACTAACTATAGTAAGTAAAGAGAGAGCTAAGGCAAGTGTTGCTGTACGTTTTCCACCAAAATGACGAGGGTCAGATATAGCTTTTTTTCTTGAGGTAAAAGCTAGGTAAAAGCTAACTAGGGAAAATACTAATAACCATTTCCAAACAAAGGAAAAAAGACTGATAGCTACTAGTACAAGTGCTGTTACTGAACCTCCAACTTGAGGGACAAAATAATCAGGTTCAGTGAGAGGTGGGCCAACAACCTTTGCACCACAAGCACAACTAAGGCCATCTGACGCCATTTCATTACCGCAACAGGGGCACACCATAAATTGCTCCTCATTCAATTACTGAAAATAACTAAGCACGAGATGCTGCTATATCTTTTAGACTTGATTCTGTCTTTGTTTTTTCTGCTTCTGCTAGAGTTGCAGCTTGTGCTAGAGCTTTAGCTTCTATTGCTTCTCGTTCTAATTCTCTCCAAGTATGATAAACACGATGAATAACAGTCCAATGTGAAAGTACTGCTAAAATCCATATTACAGCCCGCATTTTGTGAAGAAAATAATTTGGAGGGCCAATTTCTGTAAGTGAACCAATAATTAGTAAAACTACCCTTTCAGGTCTTTCTAAAAACCCAACTTTACAACCAGAAATTAAGCTTTCTGCACGGGCTCGGGTATAACTCACTAGTACTGAACCAACTAGTCCAATTCCTGTTAAAGTTACATAAAGAGTACTATGGTCAACTGTATCACGAGCATAATAAACTATTATGCCTAACAAAACAATTATGTCAGAGTATCGATCCATTACTGAATCAAAAAAAGCTCCAAACTTTGTTACTCGTCCTGTATATCGTGCTACACGACCATCAAGAATATCAAATACATTTGCAAAAAGTAGTACTAAGCCACCAGCAAAAAAGTAACCTAGACCAAAAACAATTCCTGCAAGAATATTGATTAATAAACCAACAAAAGTAAGGTGATTGGGGTTGGGACGCAAACTTGCAATTGCACGTACTAATGCATCTGCTGCACGTGCGCCAACATTACCAATCCGTTCGCCAAGCATAATTTTGATGATGACCTTTCGAAAGAAACACTTGATGGAAACTTCAATAATAGTTTACTTAATTTTTAGTTGTCAAGAATTGGCTGCTCAAGCACTTCTTTCTATAATTAATTTAACTTTGCTTGTAAGCGATTAATTGCCTTTAAAGCAAGTTGATAATTGGGATTATAACTAAGAGCTTTACTATATTCAGCAATCGCTGTTAGATATAAACCTTGTTTTTCTAAAATTCTTCCCATATTAAAATGAGGATAAAAATAACACTCATAACGTGGAGCCACCATTGCTTTTTTTAACCAATCTATTGCACCACGATAATCCCCTTTTTCCATTAAGTAAACACCTATGTCATTATAGGGGTTGCCAAAGCTACTATCTACACTAATTGCAAGTAAGCATTCTTCTATAGCTTCATCTATACGGTTTTGAAAACTATATGTCCATCCTAGAAAAGTATGGGCTTCTGCTGTAGGGTATATTCCTATAGATTCTTTGTAAAGAGAAATGGCATCTTCTAAGTTTCCTGACTTTTGTGCTTCAAATGCTTCCTTAAAGTAACGTAAAGCTTTTTGCTTAAGCTCGTTGTCTAGTATGGACATTAAGCTAGTTGCCTCCAAAATAAGTAAGAGAATTTTTTATCAAGTTAGATGTTATTTATCTAACATTAGAATTTTGAGAAAAATTATTTTTGTTGTTGAGCCCGAACAGCTTGTTTAATTAAATTTTGGCTAGGCAAAATCCCAAATTCCCCTTTTTGTAACTCTAAAATTAATTTATCTCGCTCATTAAGTGGGCGCTCATCTCCTGAATAAGGGTTGCTTTTAGCTTTTTCTGCTTCTTCCTCAGCTTTTTTCTTACGATATGCTTCAATTTGATCTTCTGTAACTCCAGCTAGTTGAATTTGATCTTCTTTCTTAAGTTGTATTAGCTGATCCATAGTTATTTTAGTGTTTGTTTGGCGCTCAACTTTATAACGAATAGGAATAAGAAATATAGACTTTTTATAATTTACTGAAACTGAAACTTCTTGCTTTTCAAAATTTGCATTAACTGCAATATTTTCATCAGGAATATATAAACTTCTATCTTTTAACCTTTCTTGGATTTTAGGTCTGATTAAGTTTATGTTGGCTTTAGGGAGAATTAATGTTGTATAAGTATCATCACTAACACAAACATATAAGTAGTACTGAAAAACTAAGTTAACTGTAATATAAATTGCTAGAACTATAGAGGTTGCTATAGCCATTTTAGTCAGAAAAGCCGTATTATCAATGGCTGGCTGTGGAGTAGGCTTAGTTTTATAAGCTTGGTTTTCTTTAGCTTGTGCTTCTAGTTGCTCAATAACACGGCGGAATTTAGGCACAGTGTGAATTTCAAACCATTGACCATTTGCCCTGCATATTTTGTCTGTACGTACTAAACGTCCTTCCCATAACCATTCTTCTATAATTTCTTCTGTTAAGTCTTCATATATTTGTCCATCAGTATCAAGTTTATAGAGAACAGTGTTAGTAGTGGTTTTTGTTGGGGTTGGGGCATAGAGAACAGTGTTATTAGGAGCTTTTGCCGAGGTATTGTCAAAACTAGAAGAACCCATTTGTTTTGTTGTACCAGAATCTTCAAAAGCAATTGTGTTTATAGTTGGTAAAGTAAAATTAGATTCTTGAGTAGAAGCCTTTGCTTGATCGGCTGTGTTTTTTTCAAATTGTTGCTGAGTTATAGGTGTTTTAAATTCACTTGATTGAGATTCTTCGCTTATTTGAGTTGGCTTTGCTTTTTCTGATACATAAGAAAGCATCTTATAGCTATCTGTCTCTAGTAAAGGATCTATTGTACTTTCATTTGTTTCTGTACCTAAAACTAATAGTGGCCCACTGTTATTAATTCTGTTTATTGGCTCTGGTATAATTGGCTCAATTTTTACGTTAGCCCCCAGATTACGTAATTTTTCTGCTACGCTACTTGCTTCTTTTTGTGAGCGAGTTTTTCCAAAATTAACTCTTTTAGCAGTAATTAGTTGTTCTGCTTGGCTAGCTGAAATATGAAAATCCTGTTGTAGTCCTTGTAGTAGTTTAGCTCTAGTTGCATCCCCAGTATCAAGAGTACCATTAAGTATTACTCTCCATTGATTTGCATTTGGATTAATAGCAGCTTCTAATTGTTCTGAAAGCTCAACAACAGAGCGTTGACGATCTTCAGGTTGTTTTTCTAGAGTTTGCATTATTACTCTATCTAAAAGCTCTGGTATTTCGGGATTTACCTCTCTAACAGATTTAGGTATTTGAGTAACATGCATCACAATTAAAGCTGGTGCAGAATTAGCTTTGAAGGGCAATTCTCCTGATAACATTTGGTAAAACATTACTCCTAATGAGTAAATATCTGTATGATGATCTACTTTATTGCCGCCACATTGTTCAGGAGACATATAGTTAGGAGTTCCAAGTAATGCTCCTGTTTCTGTCAAATTGGTTTGTTGATTATCTCTAAATTTAGCAATACCAAAGTCTAATATTCTGACTACTTCTTGACCATCAATAACTTCAATCATCACATTATCAGGTTTAATATCTCTATGAATTACACCTGCTTTGTGAGCTGCTCCAATTCCAGCACATATTTGTTTAGCTAAATGCAGGAAACGCTCTAAGGTAAGTTTACCACCAGCACGATCTATTAAACGGCGAAGAGAAACGCCATTTACATATTCCATTACTAAAAAAGAAGTTCCATCATCAGTTTGTCCAAAGTCTGTTACTGAAACAGCATTAGGGTGATTAATACGACCTGTGGCTTGGGCTTCTCGACGGAATCGATCATAAGCTGCTGGATTTGCTTCTACTAAATTTTGCAATAAAACTTTAACGGCTACTTTTTTATCAAACTCAATATGATGGCCTAAATAAACAGCTCCCATGCCTCCACGGCCAATACATTTTTCAAGTTTATATTTGCCATCTATTACAGATCCTAGTAAGTGATCATGGATATGCTTACCGCCATCAAATGGGCAAGGTTCATTTGTATCTTTAAATTCTTTTTTGCACTTTAGGCACAGTTTCATAGCAGTCTCCACTTAAACACTACAATTCTTTATTACAAAATAACATACAGCAATTAAAACAAACCATTGCAAAATTTTAAGCAAATAGATTATAGATATTTTAGCAGGAAAATATAACATCAGAAACAAATATTGCTTAATAATAAGTATCCGTATAGAAATCATATATGAATAATTTAGACAAATTAAAAATCTCTATTTGCCAAATGCCAGTAGTTGCTGGTCGTCCAGATATAAACCGTGAGTACATCATTACAGAAATCCAAAAAGCTAGCCAAGCTAAATCCGACATCATTGTTTTTCCAGAAATGTGTGTTACTGGCTATATTATTGGGGATTTATACGATGATGATTACTTTCTTAAAGACGCACAAAGATCTAATGAACAAATTCGAGTTGCTACTCAAACAGGAATTACTGCAATTTGGGGAAATATTACTTTAGATATAAAACATAGCGGGGAAAATGGGCGAACCCGCAAATTTAATACTGCCTTAATTGCACAAAATGGTAAGTGGATAGGTTATACGTATAAAACCTTGCATCCAAACTATAGAATCTTTGATGATGATAGACATTTTTACTCTACACGAAAGGTTTTTGAAGAAGATCTTCAGAATTTAACGGATTCTGATGATACTTTACTTATTTCTGATTATTTTCAGCCTTTTGAAATAGTTACTAGAATAGGGAATATAAATTTAGGTGTAATTCTTTGTGAGGATATGTGGCATGATGATTACGCTTATAACCCTACGCAGTATTTAGTAGATAATGGTGCAGAAATTATTTTTAACCTTTCTGCTTCTCCTTGGAGTTGGCAAAAAAATAGGAAACGCCATCAAATAGTAAGAAAATTACTTACAACTGCTAAAGTTCCTTTTGTCTATGTTAATAATGTAAATATTCAAAATAATGGAAAAAATATAGTAGTTTTTGATGGTAGTTCTACTGTCTATGATAAAACAGGAAATATAATCTTTGAAGTTTCTGCCTATGAAGTTGGTACTAAAGAACTTACTTTTAATTTAGAAGCTAAACCTATTGAATCTCGGACTCAAGATGATACTAAAGAGCTTTATCAAGCAATTACTTGTGCAATTAGAGAATATTTTAAAACTCTTCCCCCTAGCCATCGCAAAGTAATAGTTGGACTTAGTGGAGGTATTGACTCTGCACTAACAGTAACTCTCTATGTTGATGTATTAGGTAAAGATAATGTAGTTGCTATCAACATGCCTTCACAATATAACAGTCAAGAAACACAATCTATTGCTGCAACTATAGCACATAACTTAGGTATAAAATATGAAGTAAGGCCAATTCAAGAAATAGTAAATTTAATAGCAGAAAAGACAGATGTAAAACCAAATACAGCTAGTTATGAAAATATTCAAGCTCGGGTGAGAATGGAGATCTTAGCCGCTCGTGCACAAGATCTATCTGCTGTTTTTAGCTCAAATTGGAATAAAGTGGAAGCTGCTTTTGGATATGGAACTCTTTATGGAGATATGGCGGGATTTATTGCTCCAATAGGGGATCTAATTAAACGAGAAGTTTATCAACTAGCAGATTACTTAAATAAAACTATTTATAAGCAAGAAGTAATTCCATCTGCTTGTTTTGAAATTGCTCCCACAGCAGAACTTAGAGAAAACCAGCGAGATCCCTTTGATTATGGGCATCTTAACAAACGAGGCTATCATGATGAAATGGTACGAGCTTTTGTGGAATTTAGGCTTAATCCAGAATGGTTTTTAGAAAGTTATGCTGAAAATAGGTTAGAAAAAGAACTAAGGTTAGCTGATGGAACATTAGCACACCTTTTTCCTACTATAGAAGATTTTATTAAAGACTTAGAAAAACATTGGCAATTATTTTATGGTTCATATTTTAAGCGTATTCAAAGTGCTCCTGTTGCATTAGTAAGCAAGCGAGCTTTTGGTTTAGATTTACGGGAATCTGTTCTTTCAGCACATTTTACCCAACGCTACCAAGAGTTAAAAAGAATACTTCTAGCTCAATATCAAAGATCAAAAAAGCGTATAGCAGTTTTCGGAGGTAGCTTTAACCCAACAGGCAAACACCATCGCCAAATTGCAGAGAAACTTACAGAGATTTTTGACTTAGTTCTAATAGTTCCTTGTGGAATTCGCCGCGATAAATCTTCTGTAGCAGCAGTTTCTTTAGAACATCGTAAAGAGTTGGTAAAAATAGGTTTTGCTAATTTACCAAAACTAGAATTTGATTTTTTTGACTTAGATAATGATACTTATACACCAACTTATTTGCTTGATGAACGTTGCCAAAAACGCTTTCCAAATCAGGAAATTTGGCATGTGGTAGGTGGTGACATAATCACAGGTGGGAGGGATAAAAAATCCGAAATTCACCGAGTTTGGCAACGAGGAAGTGAGATTTGGGAAAAGCTTAAATTCCTAGTAATTGTACGACCTGGCTATTTAGTTGAAGAAATAGACTTGCCTACTTCAGCACAAATCTTACAAATAGAGAATTTAGTTGGCTCAGGAAGTTCTATCCGAGAACGCTTAGCTCAAAATCTTCCTATTGATGAACTAACTATTCCAGAAATAGCTGATTATATTAGAGAACACCAACTTTATAGAAAGTTGTGAAAATTTTCACAACTTTTTGTTGCTCTTTTTTTTATCTTGGTGTATTTTATACACGAAGGTAGAAATTATAAACCTGAAGTTAAAAATCATAGTAATCTAATTTAACTCAGGAAAAAGTGACTTGAGGTGGAGCAATGAGTGATAAGTTAGAAACTACCTATCAACAACTACTAGGCAAACATAGACCAGAAGAAATATTTGGGGATTTACCTACTCAGGACAAAGACCTTCAAAAAGAACAATTAAGCGCTATTTACCGACAACTAGCAAAACATCTTCATCCAGATCGTTACCAGGTTAATTCTACTGAACATAAAATGGCAACAGAAGCATTTCCTTTACTGTCAGAAGCTTATGAACGTGCTAAAACTAGAATTGATAAAGAAATCTATGGTTCAGAAACTCCAGATGAAGAAGATGAAGTAGACTTTGCTATTAAAACTCGTAAGCAAGAATATCATTTGCGGGCAACTGTAGCAGAAGGAGATTTAGCCGTACTTTATCGAGGAGATTTCATTGATGAGCATGATACGTTAGTTAAAGTTATAGCAAAAGTTATTCAAGAAACAGAAGATAACGACTTAGCACAAAATGAAATCAAAACTTTAAGAATCCTTCTAAATCCAGAAACAAGATATAACAAATTTCTACCAACTTTTTATGATCAATTTAAAACTACAGATGGTCAAATGGGGCTTATTTTAGGCTATTTGGAAGATTGTTATGATCTTTACTCTGTACGTGAAAAATACAAAAATGGGATCTCAGAAAAACATATGGTTTGGATATTTAAGCGCTTACTAACAGTGCTAGGTTTTGCTCATAGCAAAGGCGTTATACATGGCAATGTTGAACCAGCTCATATAATGATTAGACCTAAGGATCATAACTTATACTTAATTGATTGGAGTTATGCTGCTGTAAATCCTTTTCAAACAGGAGATGGTTTTAAGGTTTTTAATGAAGATTTTAGTGCTCCAGAAGTTGCAGAACGCAAAAAACCAATTCCTGCTTCAGACCTTTATTCAGCAGGCAAATGTATGATTTTTATCTTAGGCGGAGATGTTAAAACTAATGCAATTCCTAATAATATTAATGAAAAACTTCGCCGATTTATTCAATATTTTGTCTTGCCAAGCCCTCTACAACGTGCCCAAGATGCTTGGGAAATGTATGAGCAGCTAGATAAGCTAATTGTAGAGCTTTGGGGACCAAAACAATTTCTAGAATTTAAAATGTAAACAATTCCAGCTATTTTAACAATGGCTGGATTACTATCAAATGTCTTTATAGACTTTGATTTAAGGAAAGGGGAGCCATATGGGTGGCGGATATTATGATGGTGATGTAGCTGAACGAAGTCGTTCAACTCAAAGAGAAGTATTTACTTATCAAGGATATAGTGCAGATCCTAATGTTGCAACAAATCGTCGTGAATGTCATATAGACTTAAATGTTAAAGGAAAAAAACGTGAATGTCGCGACTCTCCTCAACACCCAACCTCAACTCCTATTGTTGTAGCAATGGATGTTACTCGTTCCCGTGGTGATGATGCTAAAGTGATTTACAGTAAACTACCTATGTTTATTGGACAGATTATCTTAAAAGGCTATGTTCCTGATCCTGAAGTAAGCTTTGCTGCTATTGGAGATGCTAATTCTGATAATGCTCCTATTCAAGTTGGACAGTTTGAGTCCGATAATCGTCTAGATGAAGCATTAAGCAAGATTTGGTTAGAAGAAGGAGGAGGAGGAACAGGGCAAGAATCTTATGAGCTAATGGCTTATTATTTTGCTAATCATTCAGTTTTAGACGCTACTGCAAGAGGCAAAAAAGGGTACTTCTTTTTTGTTGGAGATGAAGGTTTTTATAACAAAGTTGATAAAAATCATATAAGAAATATTATTGGAGATGAAGTAGCAGAAGATATTCCATCTGCACAAGTTTTTGCTAAATTACAAGAAAAATTCCATGTGTTTTTTATTTATCCACAAAAATCTTGGCAAGAAAGAAAAGGCGATATAGATGCTGAAATAAGAAAACGTGTGGAAGCTGCAGGTGGCCTTTATGAAGGTGTAGACATTCGTGCTTCACTACTTTGGAATAATCGTAATGATTTAGACTTACATATTGTTACACCATCAAATTATCATATTTACTATGGTGATAAACGCTCTCCTTGTGGTGGATGGCTTGATGTAGATATGAATGTAAGTGGAGAAACCACTAAACCTGTAGAAAATATTCGTTGGAAAAAAGGCGATGCTAAAAAAGGGCATTACAAGATCTTTGTTCAAAACTACCGTTTCCATGAACACACAACTGGCCCAACACATTTCAAAGTTGAAATAGAAGTTAATGGTGAAGTTAAACATTTTGAAGGACAAACAAGAGCTGGTGCTATAGGTGCAGATAGCAATGTTACTGTATATGAATTTGACTATGATCCTAATGCCCGTCCAGTAGATGCTAGTCAAGAAGATATGTATTCAGGTTATGACGATGCAACAATTAAACGTCAATGGGCTAGTGTAATTCCTCCAGAAAATATACTACTTATTGATGATCCACAAGCAATAGTTGATGTAATGTTAGGTGCATTAGCTTTGGTGGAAGGCACAGCAGACCTTGATAGCTATTTAGTAGATATGCAAGGACGACAACAAACAGAACTACGTCAAACTCAAACTAGAAAAGCCCTAGAAGGACTTGCCGTAAGTGCTGGAACTGCATTAACAAAGATTGAAGGTAGTGGGTTACCTAGCAAAGATGCTGGTAAAAAACGTGCTGGAAAATCTAAACGACTATAATTTCCTTGGGTTGCTCTTGTTCCCGGGTTGCGCTCTAACCCGGGGTTGCGCTCGTTACACTCGCTAAAACCCCGGGCTAATATGGGATGAGTTAATAAAAATGATTGCAATCTCCCGTAGTAATCTGTTTGAAATGCTTTAATTATTAAAATAGCTCTAATTTCTATTGGCTCAAGCGCATATTAGCCCCAGGTTTTAGCAAGCCGTAGGCTTGCGCAACCTGGGGCTAATAAAAACGAGCGCAACCTGGGGAAGAATGAAACGAGCGCAACCTGGGGAAGAATGAAACGAGCGCAATTTCTTGATAAATATTTTGTTAGGAATTTATATGTTATTAATTGCTACATTGCCTGCCGTTCATCAAGAGAGATTACTTACACAAATAATATCACACCCTTTAGTTGATGAAGTTCGTTATAACACAGGAGTTTGTTCTGCATACTCGCCAAAAGAAACTCTAACAAGGATTTTAGCTTTAACTGAAAGATTTGAGAAAAAGCTTTGGGTAGACCTAAAAGGTCGTCAATTACGTATTGTAGAGTGGGCAGTGCCTAACTTTGGTAAAATTGTGCTTAACCATGGATTGGAAGTGGATTGTCCTGCAAGAGTCTATTTTCGAGGAAATGACTATTCAGAATTAAAAGTTGTAAGAGGAAATGTTATCTACGTTGATCCACCACCAAAGTATGCTGTAGGTAATGGACAAGCCATTAATATTCACGGAAATAATCTGAATATAAAAGGCTATTTTACAGAAGAAGACTTAGCTTACATTACTACTAGTTGTGAGCTAGGAATTAATAACTTTATGCTTTCTTTTGTGGAAAATGCTTCAGATATTGATGAATTTAATGCTTTGATTAGTAAACAGCCTTATAAACCTGAAAAAATTAATGTAGTACTAAAAATAGAATCGCCAAAGGGATTAGAATTTATTGAGAAAACAGCACTTCTTCCTAATTGTAACTTGATGGCAGCACGTGATGATTTAATGATAAATATTGGTCATAACAAAACCAAAATTCTACCTGCATTAGAAAAAATAATTAAGAGTGATCCGGAAGCAATAGTAGCTTCACGTATTTTTGCTGGTTTAGAAACGGCTGGCTCTATTTCAATGGGAGATTTGGCAGATATAAAACTTATGCAACTTCTAGGATATAAACGCTTTATGCTATCTGATGGGATTTGTAATCAACATTTTGAAAAAGCAATCCAAGCCTGGCAAGATTTCTTAGAAGTTATTTAGAGACAAGCAAAGCGTCAGTCTCTAAATAACTATATTAGCCCCAGGCAAGCGGGAGCGTGGCCTGGGGAAAACAAAGGCATATTAGCCCCAGGCAAGTGGGAGCGTGGCCTGGGGAAAACAAAAGTATATTAGCCCCAGGCAAGTGGGAGCGTAGCCTGGGGAAATGGAAGGAAAAATGTCAAAGCAAGCGTTTATAGTTGTTGGGCTTGGATATGGGGATGAAGGTAAAGGTACAATTACTGATTATCTTGTTCGTAAATATAAAGCACACACTGTAATTAGGTTTAATGGTGGTTCTCAAGCTGCTCATCATGTTGTTAGTCCAGAAGGAGTTACTCATTGTTTTTCTCAGTTTGGTTCAGGAACATTGAGTTTAGATGTAAATAGCTATCTTTCTAGTTATATGGTGGTTGATCCTTTAGCTATAGAGCTTGAAAATAAAGCACTTGAAGAAAAACGCATAACAAATGCCTTAACACATTTGACAATAGATCAAAATTGTTTGGTTGTAACGCCATTTCATAAAATTATTAACCGAATGCAGGAAACTTGTCGTGGGGAAAATAGGCATGGTAGTTGTGGTAAAGGTGTAGGGCAAACAATTTTAGATGGACGTTACTTAAAGGGTAAAGCACTTCTTATAAAAGACTTAGTAGAAAAACAAACTACTTTTCAAAAGTTAAAATTTCTTTGGCAAATTAAACTAGATTTAGCTCAACAGATTGTTGCTGAACATAGAAATAATCAAGAACTAGAGTTATATCTAGCAAAATTACAAAACCCTACTTATGTTGAAGAATTAGTAGAATATTATAAAGAGTTTGCTAGCAAGGTTACTATTGGAAATGAAAAATCTTTGGCAGAGGTTTTAACAAAAGAAGGTACAGTTATTTTTGAAGGGGCTCAAGGTGTTTTGTTGGATTTTGAACGAGGTTTTTGGCCGCATGTTACAAAAAGTTGTACCACTTTTAATAATGCAGAAGAGTTGTTACAAAAAATTGATTATAAAGGAGATATTAGAAAAATAGGTGTTTTACGTGCTTATAGCACTAGACATGGTGCAGGCCCTTTTGTTGCTGAAGACAAAGAATTAACTTTAAAAATACCGGATTTTCACAATGGTACGAATCCTTGGCAAAGTGTTTTTCGTGTGGGTTGGTTCGATTTATTAGCTGCAAAATATGCTTGCCAAATAGTTGGAAAACTAGATGGATTAGCTATCACTAATATAGATAGATTGTGTGAAACAAAAGAGTGGAAAATTTGTGTTGGGTATCAGTATAAAAATGTAGGTATCAATGAGGTTAAAGAGTTTTTTGAGTTAAGTAGTGACAAGTCAAAACTAATTACAGATATTAAAATTCCTGTAGAAACATCTCAAAAACATCAAGAAAAATTAGGTGAACTGCTAAAAAAATGCCAAGGCGTTTATCAAAATTTTGTACCACAAGAGAGCAAGTCACTACCTAAAATAGCTATGGCTAGAGAATATTTAAGCTTTATTGAAGATAAACTAGGAGTTTCTATTAAGATTTTTTCTTTTGGAGTTACTGCAAATGATAAGCAAGACACTTTAGGGTGAATGTTAAAAACCAGCTAATCCTTCTTTTCCTATCACATCACGCAAGCGCTCTTTAGTACGAAAAATAATTGCTTGGACATTATTGGTAGTCATAGAAAAGGAAGGAAGTTCAGCAATTTCACGGGCTGAAAGGCCATTTATGACATGTAAATGAAAGATAATAGCGTCTCTTGTAGCATTAGCTCCTGAAAGAACTGTTTTTAGAATTTCTCTTAAGCGTTTTGGAGCAATTTTTTCTTTAAGTATCCAGCTTGGAGAACTAGTTTCTTCAGCAGCAAGAATATCAGCAAGGGACAAATCTTGATCCTCGCCGCTTTTTAAAGGTGCATCTAGTGAGACTGTTGGAGCAGAACGCTTTTGAGCTACTTCTTTTCTAATAGCATCAGTAACTGTACTACGAACAATGATGGCTAAATAAGCCAAAATAGAGGCATCTGTTGTTCCTCGAAATTCTTTCAACACTTTGCGCTCATTAGCTAAAAGCCTTAAAAACACTTCTTGTACCATTTCTGATACATCGTTATCTTTTGATTTATAGTTTCTTAATTCTCTTAAGGTGCAAAGCATTATGTGACGATGGAAACGATTAATAAATTCATCCCAAGCTTCACTATCATCATTGCTGCAAAGTGTTATAAGTTCAAGTGCAGATACTTGCTTAAGTGATTTTCCTGTCCCCATCCACTATGTACCTAAACTAATTATTTTAGGGAATTAACTCATTAGGAAATGTCAATATAAAGCAGAGAGTATAGTTTATTTAACTTTATAGTCAATAGATAAAAACCTGGTAAATATTAATTTCACAATAAGATAAAAGCGTAGTGAATAGTACTATTGTTTATAATTTAGTAATGTAAAGTTAAGCAAGAAAGAGTTGAAGGAAAAAAAATAGTTAGTACAATGAGTAGGAGTTGGAAAAATAGTAATTTAGCAGCTAACCAATTTGTAAATAAAATATTTAGCTAAGATTAAAACTATAATGAAAGTTTTTTAGATCTAAAATAAGATGGAATTACCTATTTCTCAACCTACACTTAACGCAATACTTAATGCTAGTAGTTCTATTTTTATGACTATTGGTTATTTCTATATTCGTCAAAAAAATAGAACTGCCCATCGTAATTGTATGATTGGTGCAGTTACTTCTTCAACTTTATTTCTGATATCTTACTTAATATATCATGCTACACATGGAGCTACTAAATTTGCAGGTCAAGGATTAGTTAGGCCGGTTTATTTTATTGTTTTATTTACGCATACCGTTTTAGCTGCTGTTGCTTTGCCGTTAGTGATAAGAACTTTTTACCTAGGTTGGAAAGATGAACTTAGTCGTCACAAAAAGATAGCAAAGTGGACTTTTCCTATTTGGCTTTATGTTTCTGTAACAGGGGTAGTGGTTTACTTTATGCTTTATCATCTTTATCCAACAAACTAAAAATTTTCTACTCAACCAAGATTAATCGATTTTAGAGGGAAGTTAGGCTAAAATCGCAGTCCTTATGCTATCAGAATTTGTAAAAAAGTTTTCTCAATGTCGAGTTTTAGTAGTTGGAGATTTAATAGCTGACGAGTTTGTCTATGGTGAAATAGCTCGTGTTTCTAGAGAAGCTCCTGTAATGATCTTGCGTTATGAGCGTACAGAGACTATGCCTGGAGGCGCTGGAAATGCTGCTGCTAATGTTGCTGCACTAGCTAATCAAGCTTCAGTAATAGGAGTAGTTGGTCAAGATAGAGCTGGAAGACAGCTTACTTTAGGCTTACGTGCTAAAGGCGTTGACACTAGGCAAGTTCTTAAAATTCCTAAATATCAAACTCCAACAAAAACTAGAATATTAGCTGGCTCTGTTCACTCTACTCGCCAACAAGTTATTCGTGTAGATCGAGAACCAAATTTACCTCTTGCAGATCAAGTGGTTAGTCAGCTTAGTGATAAGTTAGCTAAAGCTTTAAAAGAAGTTGATGCTGTAATTATTTCTGATTATAACTATTCAGTGGTCAACCACCTATTATTAGCTACTATAAGAGAATACCTTACGCATAATACCAATAACTCAATTCCAATAATAGTTGATTCTAGATTTAAACTAATAGATTGTTATGGTTTTACTGCTGCCACTCCAAATCAAGCAGAATTAGAAGCTTTAGTTGGAACTAGGCTAAACACCCTAGATGAAATACTTGAAGCAGGTGAAAAGCTAAGATCAAAACTAGATTTAAAAGTATTATTACTTACTCGAGGTAGTGAAGGAATGATAGTTTTTCAATCTATGCAGCCACCATTTTTATTGCCTGCTGTAGGAAGTAAAGATCCAGTTGATGTAACTGGTGCAGGGGATACAGTTATTGCCACTTTTACATTAGCTTTAGCTAGCGGTGCCAACTTTTGCCAAGCTGCTGAAATTGCTAATCATGCAGGAGGAATTGTAGTAATGAAACGTAGCACTGCTACAGTTACACAATCTGAATTGATAAACTCTATAGAAAATTACACGCCAACTGATAAGTAATACAATGTAAAATCTGATTTTGTAGAATTCATAACTATAAGATGTACTACTTAGTCTTTAAATATTTCCATAGAAAATATACTAAATTGAGTAAAATATTTAATAGAAATTTGTTTATTTTTAATATGAATGATAAAAATTTTTAATGAAAACCAAACAAATTTTTGATAAACTCTGTCAGTTGCATAGTAGAGTTATTTTTAAATAACCCTAACAAATGTTTACAAATTGAGAATCAAACTTAATAAAATAACAAAGAATAATAAATTTAAGTTTCTATTTGATTTAGTAGTTTTGTCCTCACCAAAATTAATTATTCCTAAAAGTGAAATTTTATTAGTGAATCTACGGTAATGCTTTAAAAAAGGGGGAGGAAATGCGCAAAGCAAAAGGTTTCAGTGTTTTAGAAATATTAGTAGTAACTTTTATTTTATTGGTATTTGTAGGGTTAGCGGTTTTTTATCTTGCACCCCAACGCCGTCAGATTAAAACGGAAGATACTGCTCGCATTGTTTACAACATGATGAGACAGGCTAGATTGCTTGCCATTACACGCCGTATATATTATGGCGTAGTTATAAATACTAACGCTACTTCCCAAACAATAACTTTAAGTAACTCTACGTTAAATTTTACTTTTCCTGCCAACAGTGTTTCTTTAGTAGATATGGGGCTTCTTGCTAATCAAACAGATCAACGCATACAGCTTACAAACATTTATCCGCGAGATGTGGTGATAAATCCAAGTAATACTAGTAATTACTATATTCCAGCTAAAACAAGTTTTCCCGTCTTAGAATCGAATTTTTCTGATGTAACATTCCCTTCAGGTATGTTTATTTGTTATTTTGATCCAGCAGGAAGAGCGTTAGATAGTGCGACAGAAAGTGGAAACCAAATTTACCGTATTTTTTATTTTTGCCCTGAGCAAGAAAATAAGGGTGCTGCCACAAATACCTTAAATTCAGCCACAGTACTTGGTTTAACAAAAGCCATTACGCTTTATGGAGCTACAGGTGGAATAAATTTTTGGCGTTATGAATCACCTAATTGGAAATCAAACCGACAATAGGAGTTAAATATGGCAAAAAAAGAAAAAGGCTTTTCCTTAGTCGAGATAGTTATTGCCATAATAATTATGGCTACAGGTTTAGTTGCTTTAGCTGGAGCCTTAGTAGTTGGAATAACATTGCCTAAAAGAGCTCGCCAACAAGAAGTAGCAAAACAATTAGCTAATGAAATAATGGAAAGTATTATTTTTGCTAAGGAATCTCAACCAAGTGGATATACTACTTTTGATGCAATTAGCTATGCAGATAGCAATAGTTTAGGTCGTTTTATCTCTTCTTCAGGTAATGCCAACATAACTAAAATGCTTGTTGCTGGTCCAGATGGTGTTTATGGAACTTGTGATGATGGCAACACTAGTACTGCTTTTATTGATTGTGCAGGAAGTGGAGCAGGAAATTTAGGAACTACTTTAAGATCCTATACTACTGACCCTGGTTCAGATGGAGATTACTCTACAACAAGTGGAAATGGTTCTAATTCATTAGTTGAGTACTCAAGACAAGTAATAATTACAGATTTAACACCTGCTCCTGTAAGCGCAAAACAAGTAGAAGTTAACGTTAGTTATAAAACTGCCATTGGCAATACAGAAACGGTCAAATTAGTTTGCCGTCTTACCAACTTCAAAACACTATAAGGAGGGCAAATGAAAAAAAATAATTCCGGTTTCAGTTTAATTGAATTATTGGTTGCTGCTGCACTCTTGCTAGTAATTATTGGCCCCTTGCTTTCTTTTATGAGATCTGCCCAGCTTTTACGTGCTAACGCTTATAAATTAACAGATGTTGAGCAAAACGCACGTGCAGCGTTACTTTTAATTGGGCGAGATATACAAAACACTGGCTACAATTTTCCTCCTAAAACAGAAATAGTGGGTTCAACTTTACTAACACCTTTACTTGGAACAGGTTCAAATGCTCTTAGTAGCTTTTATCCAATTATTCCTGGAAATAATATTAACCAAGTTTACACTTCAAGTTCCACAGGTGCTCAAGCAATAAACAAAACTGATCAACTTACCTTAGCCTATACAAACCAACGTGTTAATGGAGGACTTCCTATAGTAGGTACTGTTGATCCTACAGGAAGAACCTTTACTTTACTTACTGGAACAAGCTTACTAGATCCTACGACTAGTCAACAAATGTTAAATGTTGGGGATTTTTGCATACTTAATGCAGGTCAAAATAGTGCTATTGGAATAGTTAGCCAAATTAATGGAACTAATCAAGTATTGTTTTCTTCTGGAGATAGTGCTGCTGCTAACTATGGAATTAATAATGCTACAGACCTTCTAGGTAATTCAAAACTAGGAAACCTTGATCCATTAAATACCAAACAATTAATTACTATCTATAGTTTTTATATTGTTACTTATTTTGTTGATAGCAATGGAAATTTAATTCGTAGAGAGCATTATGCTCCACCTCATACAACAGTAGGTGGAGTCGGTGTAGCTAGTCCTTCTGGAGATGCTATTGATACCAATGCTAAACCTCTGGTTGCTAAAGGTCTTAATGCTACTTACACCTGTAATGCTGGTAATACTTGTTATTATGACAACATTATTGCTACTGGAATAGAAGACCTCCAATTTACTTACTCACTTGTAGAAAGAACAGATAGTGTTACAAAGTTACCTTTAACCACTGGGCCAGTAGATGATCCAGGGTTTTATGGTGCAGCTGCTAATGGTGGAAATCAATCTACTAATTATCGCTTATTAGATATTAGACGTATAAATGTCTTTATAAGAGTTCGTGCTCAAGAACGAGATAATAAACTTAAAGATCCTTATGATACTACTAAGAAAACAGGCTATCTTTATCGGTTTAGTTTAGAGGGTAGTTATAATACTAGGAACTTTTACGGATCTAATTATAAGCCTACCTAAAAAGGAGGACATATGAAAAAAATTAAAATTGTTTTTCGAAAGCTAATGAAAAAGCTTAAGAAAGCTAGGCAGCAAGAGCGAGGATCAGCTTTAGTAATTGTTACTTTAGTCCTAGCTCTTCTTACTATTTATGTTAGTGCATCGCTTATGAATGCTACATCTGATGCCATTACTTCTAATTTTGAAGTAGCAAAGAAGAGAGCTTTTTTCTCTGCTTATTCAAAGCTTGAACAAATGACGGGGGATTTTAGCAATTTGTTTCTTACTTCTCTGACACCAACTTATGATTCGATGTGTCGGGTAGTTATTTCAAGCCCATCAAATGTTAATGGGTTTGACTTGAAACTTCCAAATGTAAGTTGTCCTCCTAATAGCAATTGTAGTCCATCCTATTCTGGTAAATTTACTGTAGGAACGGATCTATTTGATTTGGGCTGGGAAGGAGACCCTCTTCCACCTTCAGGTTTTTGTTTAGTGGATGTGTGTAATCCAAGTGCAGCTCCAGTTTGTGGTTATCCATTAAGACCTACTAACTCAATTACCATTCCAAGAGGCGATTATGCAGGACTTTTAGGGTTTGCTAGACGCTTCCGCATGATTGCTACTGCTAGGGCTGTTAGTGGTTCAGGTGCTGATGTTCAAGTTACTCGTGACTTTAACAATTATCTAATACCTGCTTTCCAATTTGGTATATTTAGCGATACTGATTTTGAACTCTATATTCCTCCACCTTGGACTTTTGGCGGTTGGGTTCACACTAATGGAAACTTCTATGCTACAGGTGACTATAGCGGTGGTACAGTAAGAAATGTTTTCCGCCAGTATAAATTTGATGCTTCGGGAAATATGGTTGCTGATGCCGCTAAAATTACAATCGTAAAACACTTGATTATTGGTAGAGAAAAAAGTGGTGCTTCTACCTCTAGTGGTGATTTTATAAGAGTTTACACAAGCCCTACTGCTTATACAGATGTTAGTGTAGGTACTTCAACTGCTGGAGCTAAAAATCCAACTCCTACAGGAAACTGTGGCAGTATTCCTACCTCTTTAGATACACCTGATGCTTCTTGTCCTGGTACATTTAACCCTAGTAACTTAGATCCTACACTTAAAGTAGGTGTAAGGCCGTTAAGGCTTCCTATTCAAAATGTGTTAGGGCTTAATGCTGTTGAGCTTATTAAACGTGGATTACCTAGTGATTTCACTCCTGGTAATGTTTCTCCTTTGCTTTCAGCACGTTATTACTATAAGCCTGGTATTCGTATAACATTGGCTGATTATCAAAACCAATTACCTAGAACCGTACAAGCTGGAGATAATCCTTCTAGTGGTAGTGGTCCTTATGGTGGAATTCAGCTTGATGATGCAGATCCTTGGTTGGCAGAAAATGTTGGAAGTGGTACAAGCAATTTAATTAGAACAGGTTCAAATCCTAGTACTAATCCACTTTGGTACTATATGGATGGTAAAACCACAGGCGTTACTAATGATAAATGGCCTTTACCACGTGGGTATCAACCTAAGGTAAAAACTCCTAGTACTGGGGTTGCTCGTCCAACAGGTGCTCGTGTAAATGGATCTCGTGTTCATGGCTGGATCAAGATTGAAATAGTGAAATCTAATGGTCAGACATTAGATATTACAGAAGAAATACTTAATCTTGGTGTAACAGTTCCTTATCAAGCCAATACAACAACAACATATTATTATCCACGTTCTACACCAGGATTCCCAGGAACATTGCCTTTAGACATTTCTGGCACAAATAATGGGCCATATCCTGATGAAAACTCTGTTATTCACTTGCAACGTCTTGCAGTTCCATACATTACAAGTACAGAAGCAGGCGTTACAATGCCATCTTTAAATGATAGTGGTACTTTTAGCGCACCACTAGATGATGTAAGTTCAGTCGTTCCATTTGATTATTATGCAAGTATGGCACTAAAGACTTACAACAATACCACAATTAAAATGTATGGTATTGAAGATGATTATGACACAACTACCACTCACTTGGGTTATACAACAAGGAATGATGGTACAACTAATGCTTATTCAGAGCCTCAACCTGATCCAGGTGGTTATTATACAGATGCAACAAATGTATCTGCACCTCGCAACAATCCATTAAGAAGAGAAATTGACTTTACTGGAACTGCACAAACTACAAGACAAGGCTCAGAAACAGCTAATATCTACTCTCCAGCTGGTACAGCACCTTTATATGGTAATGGTACAGGTACAGGTACAACAAACCTTGCTTTAAGTGAAAACGTTAACTTACCTAAGAATAAAACTGATAAAGTTCTTGATGCAAAAACTAGAATAGCTACTACTTCCTACAATGCTGATGGTAGTTATTTATCTGGTGAAACTACTTGGCAAGTAAGAAATAATGGAGGGGTAAAAACTTCATTAATTCCTTTCCCAATAAATATGTATGATTCTCGTGAAGGTGTACCACATGAATCAGATTCTACAACTGGTGCAAATAAACCTGTTCCAGGAATTCAGCCCAATGCTGTAAGTAAAAATGGGGTTATGAATTTAATTGAAATTGATATGGGTAATCTAGGAAGATTACTTAGAGGAGATTTTGATAATTTATTTGCTCAAATGGGTACTACAGCTTATAAAACAGCTACAGGTGTTCCATTAAAAGCTGCTTCAGCTTTAACTGATTTTAGTGATGTACTTCACGAAAATATTAAGATCAACCAAGATAATGGTTGGATAATTTATGTATCTGATCGCAGGGGTGATGAGCCTTTGATATCAACCAATCCTAACTTAAAGACGCCTTCTGGTCAGTATCAAACTACACCTAGTTTTTCTTCTGATCCAAAGAGTGTTATAGGTGATGGTACATACAATCGTGAAAATGTAATTTGGAGTGCAGGTGGAAGTGTTAGTGGTGGTTCAGCTTCGGCATTAAATGTTAAATATGATGCTGGAAGTTTGAAATATGGGTGTGATAATTCATTTGCACCAGTAAAATCAGATAACCAAGATAATGGTAAATCTCCACAAGATTCAAATGTGGACTGTTTTATCTTTAACGAAGATTCTTCAGGTCAATATAGTGAAACAGCTCCATATAGTGCTTATTTCAATGAAGATCAAAGCTTGCAAGCAAACCGCACTAGTGGTAGTGATCTAGTAACATATTCTACATCTATTGATTCTGGTACTAATCTTCGTGGGGCATTAGTTGCAATGACACAAGTTGCTACTGTTGCAAAACAAACTTGGAGTTATAAGCCTCCTGTTGCATATCGGGATACTGTTGCAGATACTAATGTTGAAATTTTCCGTAGAGGAGTACGATTAGTTAATGCTGACACACTTTTCCCAACAGGAATTATTAAAAATACTACTATTCCTAGTAATCCAACAAATATTCCTGTAGGTATAACAATAGGTTCAGAAAATCCAGTGTATGTGTTTGGTAACTACAATGCTCCTGCTGGAACAGGTGTTGACACAGATCAATATCCTGGTATTAGTGGAAACCCAGCAGGTTTAGCTACACCAGGTACCCCAACTAGTTTACAAAACTATAATGGGCAAACCTTTAGTGCTAACTGTACAAGTTGTCATGTTCCTAGCTCAATTATTTCTGATGCTGTAACTTTCTTGTCTGGGGCTTGTGTTGGAACTAAGAATACAAATTGGAGTGGAACTAACGGCCAACATGGTTGGTTAGATACACGTTCATTTGTTAGTCCTTATCAAGCACTTGGTATTAGAACTGCAAGAAATACAGTTTATCGTTTTGGTCTAATTGCTGGTTATACTTCAGGTTGGTATCCTACTTTCTGGGGAGATTCTTCTGGTACTAACCATCAAGGTTCAGAATCTGCGTATTCTTCTGGTGGATTAAATAACTTCCCACGCTTTTTAGAAGATTGGGGACAAAATGGTAATGGTCAACAATTTGCTATTTATGGAGGTTCTTTGATAAGAGCTTACAGAAGTCAGCAAGGTAATGGTGCGTTTAAACGTAACAGCAGTGCTTCAACTTACAATTCAGATGTTGATTATGTTTATTCTCCTCCTAAACGTGACTGGGTCTTTGATTTAGACTTTAGCCGTCCTGCTACTTTGCCTCCAGGAACTCCATTCTTACAACTTGTTGACTTTAAGGGCTTCCAAGAAAGCTCTGTTCAAGAAAGAGAATAATTCTGCTTTTCACCCAAGGGAAAATTTTCCCTTGGGTTCTTAAATTAAAATTATGGATAACAAACTTGAAGAAAAATCTGAATTTGAAGAGAACTCTAATCCTCTTGAATATGATGATGTAGAAATGGAGCCTATAGAGTTATCCAATTCTGCAGAAAAAGAAGGTAGCACAAATGAGATTTTAGCTGAAATGTGCTTTATGGAAGCAGAAGATCTTTTTTCTCGTGGAGATCGTAGTGGTGCAATTAGTAGTTATAAACAAGCCTATAATTATTTACCAAGAAAAATAAATTATTGTTTAAAATTGATAGATTTGCTTTTAGAAGATCAAAATTCTTATAAAGAAGCAGAACAAATATTAAATAAAGCCTTAGAATTAAATCCTGATAATTTAGAGCTTAATATTAGATTAAATCAATTACGTAATAAATCTAGTAAGACAAAACCCCTTGTAAATAAAGATGTACAAACTTTTTTACAACAGACAGAAATAACAACTCAGAAAATTTTCAAAGAAGATATAAAAGCAGCAGTCAAAGAAATAGGCTTAGATTTTGAAAAATCTAAGTCAGCTACTAATTCAAACAAAACAAATGATGTGGATACAGTAGCAATGTTAAAAGAATTGGATGAATTAGAAGCTAAGAGTTCTTCCACAGCACCTTTAACAAGTTCTTTAACCAAAAAAAGTCCTGCTAAAGAAACAAAGTCAGAAAACAGCGTAAAGTCATCAACTATCAAAGCTCCTAGTTCTAATGAAAACGATACCGCAGCAATGTTAAAAGAGTTAGATGAGTTAGAAGCAAAAAGTTCTCTTACGACTCCTTTAACAACTCCTTTAACAAAAAAGAGTTCTGCCAAAGAAATAAAATCAGAAGACAGTGCAAAAGTCACTAAAATACTTGGTTCTAATGAGAATGACACAGCAGCAATGCTAAAAGAACTAGATCAAATGGAGACAAAATCCTCTGCTCCTGCACAAAAAACTACAACTACAAAAAAATCTTCTGAAACTTCACAAGATTCAAATACAAGGACTTTAACAACAGAAAAAGTTGAGAAAAGCCAAAAAGGAGAGAGAGGAAAGTTTGTTAAAGGAAAGTTTGTAAATACTGCACCTGACAAACTACCTAATAAGTTTGCCACAGGAAAACTATTAGCTGTGTTATTAGTGTTTTTGCTTGCAATATCAGGTTTAGCTTATAAGTTATTCTCAAAACCTACAATAATTTTGCTTGATCCAGTCGAAAAAAGTTTTTCAGATGTAAAAGATATTAAATTCCAGTGGAGTTGTAGTAAGCCAAAGACTTTATTTCTTTTAGAAATATATGAAGATGAGAAATTTGTTATTAAAGAATTTACCAAAGAAACTTATTACACTCCTTCTGCTGAGCAAATGTCTTTGTTTAGCCCAGAACATAAATATAGATGGCGTGTTCTTCTACCATTAGGTTTTTCTGGGGATTATAGTTTTGCTTCAGATATTAAAACTTTTTCTATATCAAAGACTGCTGAAACTGTTACAAAACCAGAAGAACAACAAACTAACCAAGATAAACCTCAACAATTTTCTCCTCCTGTTCAGCCAATACCTAACTTTCAAAGGAAAAAGCAAGAGTCAGGAAAAGGAGAATATTAAAATACATTGCAAAATACTTGAGCTAGTTTTCTAGTAGCTCTCTAAACTGAGCAAGTGGATTTTTCTTTGTTTCAAATAGAATAAAGTCTGCCGGAGGATTGTCTAGTAGCTTTATACCTGTTTCATAGTCATTTAAATCATAACGCTTAATATAAATAACTTCAGCATAAGTCTCATAGAATTCTTTAAAGTGATCTTTTTTACGTAAGCGAAAAGGAAGAGGCAAAGAAACGTAAACTATTGAGTGTCTTGGTATAAATTGACTTAGCTTTATTTTTAATCCATTTCTAGAAGCATTTAAAACTTGCCCAAGTATACAGAGTTCACTATTGTTAGTATCTCTACAAATGATAGAGATAGGCATAGTTATTTCTAATCTATTACTTCTTCTATTGTTAGCATTTGTATACATAATAAGTTTTTACCTAAAAAATCTTATATATATATTTAATCGTCAACTTTATTAGAAACTTTAATTATTTAATAATAAGATATTAAATAATTTATTTTAATGAAATTTGACGTAATTGCATAACATTTTAATTGATTCTTCCTATTTGCTCAAAAATAACAATTTTATAATTGCTGATTTCGTGGCTGCTAGAATTATATTAAGAAAATTTGCCTGTAAAGATTCTTGTCTATGTATAGTTAGTATTCGATTGCCATAATATATTTTATTTTCAATCAAATATAGATTGACTAGTGAGTATACCTGTATAATAAGTATACTGATCAAGTTTTTAAATAACAAAAGAAGAAAGTTTTATTTTTACAAAAAAGAAAGAAGTAAAAACGATAAATACTGTATTTACAAGAAGTTAATAAGATTCAAAAAAGAGATATTATTAAAAATTTGTTAAAGTTTTCAGTATTTAAAAGTTTGGCTTTAGGTTTGCTTCCATTGCTAGACAAAGAAATCAAAATAATCAAAACTACCCAAAACAAACCGGAGAGAATAATGAAAAAACTATCTACATTAACTTTTGTAATCGCCATCATACTAAGCCTATCATTTATATCAGTATTAAATAATCCAAAAGCAAACAGCAAAGGCAATAATCACTTTGATGCACAAAGAGAATATGCAATGAAACAAGCTCGTGACAATAGTTTTATGGCAGTAGCTAGCCACTATGGTATTGTTGATGCTGAAAAGCAATTCAATATCAGAGAAGCTTTTGTTGATGAACTAAATATGGCTCACGTAAGATTAGATCAACATGTTAATGGTGTGAAAGTTTTCCAAGGTGAATTGATTACTCACTTTGATGCTAATGGTCGTATTTCTTCTATAACAGGTGACTATTACAAAGATATTAACATTTCTACTACTCCAAAACTTTCTGCTTCTGATGCTATTGCTAAAGCTGTTTCCACTTTCGGTCACGGTTTAAGCTCTGCGCCTTCTGCTGAGCTAGTTGTTTTACCTAAAGACAACAAATACCATTTAGCTTATCGTGTTGAAACAGTTGATATTGATAGTGAAAGCCCTGCTTCTACAGTTTATTTCATCAGTGCTAAAACTGGTAAAGTTCTCTTCCAATATGACAACTTAGAAACAGCAGCATCTGTTGGTACTGGCAAGAGCTTATATTTAGGTAACACTAGCATCAGCACCAACTCTATTACTGGTGGCTTTGAAATGAGAGATACTACTCGTGGTGGTACTTACACTACTAATATGAAGAACCGCACCAGTGGTGGAACAATCTTTACAGATACAGACAATGTTTGGGGCAACAATGCTACGAGCGATCAAGCTTCTGCTGCAGTTGATGCTCACGTAGGTGTTCAATATACTTTTGATTATTACAAGAATGTACACGGCCGCAATGGTATTGCAAACAACGGAGCAGGTTCATATAACCGCATTCACTATAGCCGTAGCTACAACAACGCATTCTGGAGTGATAGCTGTTTCTGTATGACTTATGGTGATGGCGATGGATCAACCTTCAGCCCATTAACAGCATTAGACGTAGCTGGTCATGAAATGAGTCACGGTGTAACAAGTCGTACCGCTAACTTAACTTACTCTGGTGAATCTGGTGGCTTAAATGAAGCAACTTCCGATATTTTTGGAACTTGCGTTGAGTTTTATGCAAATAATGCAGCAGATGCAGGCGACTATCTAATCGGCGAAAAAATTACTCTTCGCAAATTAGCAACAGGAGATCCAGGAACAGGCAAATATTTAAGAAATATGGCTCATCCAAAATATGATGGAGCTTCTCCAGATTTCTATACTTCTACAGTAGGAAACCTAGATGTACATTACTCATCAGGTATTGCAAATAACTTTTTCTACCTATTATCAGAAGGTGGAACAAATGACACTTCCAAGATCAGTGTAACAGGAATCACCCGTGCTAAAGCTGAAAAGATTTGGTATAGAGCTTTAACAGTTTATATGACTGCTGGTACCAACTATGCAGCTGCAAGAACTGCTACTCTAAATGCTGCAAGTGACCTTTATGGTGCTTCTAGTGCTGAACGCAACGCTGTTGCTGCTACTTGGACTGCTGTTGGTGTTAACTAATTAATCTAAAATTTAGTGGTTTTTCAATAGGGAGTACCTTTAGTACTCCCTATTGTTTTTTTACATTCCATGAGGGTATTTGTCAAAATCAATGCCACTTTCTCTAACTATTTTTAGTGCTTCTGCATATTTTTTGAGCAATGATAAAGCAAAGTCGAATCTTCCTCTTAAATAAGCATCAGATTTGTTTTCTGAATTAAGTGTTTCATTTAATACTTCTGCTACATTTCTTACAATAATGTGTTCAGGAATATAGCAAAGCTTAGTATTTTTATAACTACTAGTTCTTAACTCATTAACTGGATAACTTCCTCCTGTAGAAGCAGATACTGTTACTATTAAAGCAGCTTTATGACCAATCGATTTGGCTGAAGTTAATAAGAAGAAATTCTTTAATTTTGCAGGAACCATTCCACTCCATTCTGGAGAAATAACAATAAACCCTTCTGAATTATTAAGTTCATTTTCAATTGGTTGCCAAATCTGTTTCCATTTTTCTTCACCTTGCCAAACTCCTTCATCCCAAAAAGGAATATCGTAGTTAGCTAAATCTAGTAGGTATACTTCTTTACATAAGCTTAATTCGAATAAACGTTTTTCCACATATTTAGCAACTTTTAAAGATTGAGAGTCTTTTCTATGACTTCCTGAAATTATAGTGATTTTCATTGTTGTATAAACTCCTAGGCAATTACTTTAGAGGCGTAAATATTACTTTAAAATGTAGAGTTTAATAATTGTTTGGCTAGAATTACAGAAGTCTTTGCTAAATTATTCCTATAGTAGTTGTATGTTGGGAAACTGCATTAAATGCAAGCCAGATAGTACTAGCTGCAAGCAAAGCACGTAGCAGATTAATGATTTCTTCAGTAATAAATCCTTTATGCATAATAATAATGATAACATAATGGTTTAAGTTAAATAAAATATTAAAGCAAAGGCACTTTAAGGAAAGGGGTAAAGTTGAAAGAAAATTTATGAAAGAAATTAAAGGCAAAGTGGTTCTAATTACAGGTGCATCTAGTGGAATAGGTTTAGCCGCTGCTTATGCATTTGCTCAAGCTGGTGCAAAATTAATGCTTTGTGCTAGAAGAGAAGATAAATTAATTAAAGCTTGTGAAGATATTCGTCTTAAAGGAGGCCAAGCTAATTATAAAGTTGCAGACATTAGTATAGAGTCGCAGGTAATAGACTTAGTGCAATATACTATAAATACATATGGCCAGATAGATATATTAGTGAATAATGCTGGATATGGACATTTTTTAGCTTTTTCTCAGACTACTTCAGCTGATATGCGTAAAATAATGGATGTAAATTTTTTTGGGACTTTTTATATTACTCAAGCTGTTTTGCCAGTAATGAAAAAACAGGGTAGAGGACAAATAATTATGGTTTCTTCTGTGGCTGCAAAAAGAGTTTTTCGCCGTACTGGAGGCGCATATAACACTAGCAAATATGCAATGCAATCTTATGCAGAAGCATTACGTTTGGAGTTATTAGATACACCAATAAAAGTTTCTATTGTTTGTCCTGTAGTTACAACTACAGAATTTTTTGATCCTGTAGAAAAACAAACTGGTAAGAAAGCCAAATTAAATGGACCAATACAATCAGCTGAATATGTGGCAGATGCAATTGTTTCTTTAGCTAAAAATCCAAAAGCAGAAATTGTTATGTTTAAACCTGCACGTATAATTTTAATGTTAAATGCATTATTTCCTGGACTTGTTGATTGGATTATTTATCGTTTTGTTGATCGACAAGATTAATAAGATCAAATTAAAAAAGAAACATAATTTAATAAAAGCTTTATTATGTAAATATAAATAGAAATAAATCTTTCAAGAGCTTGAAAGTCTTTAAAATAGCTTTTAAAATAATTACTCTAAATTGTGAGAAATAAATATGTAATTCTTATACTAACTTAGTATAAATGAGGAAAAATTTTTAACCTATAAAAAACAAAATTACAGTTACTAACTGTTAAGCTAAAGCATTGTACTTGTAATTAGAATTTGGTATTATAGGCTTACATGATGAGATTATTTTCATTCCTTTTTAATATGCAAGTTAACCAATCAAAAAGGGTTACTGAGTTTTATGGTAACTTTCTAAATTTGTTTCGCAAGATAGCAATCTGCAAGGAGAGTATTTTTATTCTCAAATGTGGTGATAATAACTTATGTTAATTTTATTATTGCTTTCTTGTTGTAGAGATTTCTAAACTTATAGATAAAAATTTGTGCAGATACTTTTATAATATTGAAATATATTCGGTATTATTAGTTAGTCGAAAATCAGGTTACTACTTTTACTTATGAAAGTAGAAAAATTTAATTGCTATGAAAATCATAGGAGGTGAACAATTAGCACTAATAACTCTCAAAAACGTCCCACTCGTCAACAGGAAAAACTTCCTCAAGTACGTATTAATTTGCAAATCCGCGCACGTGAAATTAGAGTAATTGATGAAGATGGCGCTCAACTTGGTATCATAACGCCACAACAGGCTCTAGATATCGCACGTGAAAAAGGATTAGATTTAGTAGAAGTCGCTCCACAGGCTCAACCACCTGTGTGTCGTATTATTAATTATGGTAAGTGGCAATATGAGCAGAAGAAAAAAGCTCATGCGGCTAAACAGAAACAAACTACAGTTACAGTTAAAGAAATAAAATTCCGCCCTGCCACGGATGAGCATGACTATCAATTTAAGAAAAACAATGCAGCAAGAATGCTTCAAGATGGTGATAAGGTAAAAGCTAGTGTGAGGTTTCGCGGTCGTGAAATTACTCACCGAGAAATAGGCCAACAGTTATTAGACCGTCTAGAACAGGATCTTAGCCAATATGGTACTATAGAAGTGCGTCCTAAGATGGAAGGAATGGTGATGTTTAGTGTTTTTAGCCCTAAACGTAGCTAAGATGTCTAAATAGGGGTATTTAGCGATTCAAAAATATCCCTATAGCTATAAATTTATAATATGTTAATTTATTAGGCAAAATATGTTGAGATTTTTCATAGGAGAGTAACAGACAGGATGTCGTCACCATTACTTAAAATTTCTGATGAAAGCTGGTCACTTGTCTGTTTGTGTTGTAGTTGCGCTCAAGAGGTAAGAGATGTAATAAAGATGACTGTTGGAGCAGCTTTTGTAGAATATAATCATCGATTTACTTGCCCTCATTGCCAAACTTATAATCAGATACTTTTAACTCGCAGTATGTTTGACCAAGCTCAAGTTATGGTGTTTCAAGCAACTCCTCCTGCCCCAGGAGGTCAGAATGCCCCACCATTTGATCCTAATGAGTTTTCTAACTTTAATGATGCTCCATCTGAAGGTTCAGAACAAAAATCGGCTTTTTCTTTTGATTTTGGGGTAGGACAATCCTCTTCCTCAAGCTCATCAACAAATCCTTCTCCAATTCCTGAAACCTATAAACCTTCTGTACCTTCTTTTGAAGCAACTTCTCAAGAAAGTAAGACTGTTCCAATTCCTAAATCTTCTGCTCCAGTAGTTAAACCTCCTGTTAAAAAACCATCTAAAAAAGATGATGATGAGATTGATGGCGATTTAAATGCAGAAGATTTACTAAATCAAGCAAAGGGTAAAGGCAAAGCTGAAAAAACTAATGTTCAAGAAAAAGCTGCAAGTGGCACTATAAATGTTTTTGGCAAAGAAATACCACTAAATAACCAAACTAAACTAATAGCAGGTGGTGGTGTAATTCTTATTGTTTTTGTTATAGGGTTTTTGCTATTTCGTGGTGGTTCAAAACCTGTACAAACTGCCAATGCTAGCCCTACTCCAACTGCATCTGCTAGTGCTACTCCTAAGAAAACTCCAACCCCAACTCCAACTCCAACTTATGCAGAACCGAAGTTTCCTGTAATAGAACAAAAAATGATAGAAATTCCTGGAGGCGAATATACTATTGGAAGTAATGATGGTAAAGAGACTGAAAAACCAGCACATAAAGTGACAGTTAAAGCCTTCTTAATAGATAACTGTGAAGTAACTAAGCAAGATTACGCTAAATTCCTTAAGGAGACTAATCATAAAGCTCCTGAATCTTGGGTAAATAATACTTATAAAGGAAGTCCTTTAGAACCAGTTGCAGAAGTTAGTTGGGAAGATGCACAAGCTTATGCAAAATGGGCTGGTAAACGCTTGCCTACAGAGATTGAATGGGAAATTGCTGCTGGAGGTAAAGATCACTTGCGCTATCCTTGGGGTAACGATTGGGAGTTAGGTAGAGCTAATACTCAAGAATCTGCTCAAGATGGCCCTAAACCTGCAGGTGCTTTTGCAAAAGGAGTTAGCCCCTTTGGTCTTTATGATACAAGTGGTAATGTTTGGGAATGGACTGATTCTATTCCAGAACCTTATCCTGGCTCTTCTCTTAAAGTTGATAATGCTAAAGACTATCGTATTATCAAAGGTGGTTCACACAAAGATGTTAAAGGAATTTGCACAACCTATGGTCGTAATTGGGTTGAAGCTACAAAAACAGCTCCTATTTTAGGTTTCCGCTGTGCTAAAGATAAATAAAAAATTTTTTCTTCTTAAAGAAAATCAATTTGTTTCTGATTTAGATGTGAGTTAGTAGCTCACATTTTTTATTTTTGGAAATTTTTAATAGCAAGGATGTGTTCTTGGACTTGTTTATTACTTGTCATTGATCTGATATTATTTACCCTTCATTTTATTAAAGATTAGGAAATATTTCTAATGTTAGATAGCGGCCTTAGTACAATTTCTGATGAAGAGATTTTTGCTCTTAGTACAGAATCCAGATTAAAACGTTATTTAGAAGTTGAACAACCAAACTTAGATATTAAGCAATTAGTAAAATTGACAGGTGATGCTTCTACTAGACAATATTTTCGTGTTTTTTGTTCTGATGAAAGTAGTTTAATTGCTTCTGTTTACCAAGAAAAATTTGACTCAAACAATCATCCATTTTGTGATCTAACAGAACTTTTTGAGACGGCTAATTTGCCAGTTCCTCAAATAGTAGGTGTTTCAGGGCATTTTGCAATTATGTTGATGCAAGATTTAGGCGATATTCGTTTGCAAGATTGGCTTATAAATGTTGATGAGGAAAAACAAAAGGCTGCTTACAAAGAAGCTATTTCCTTGATTTTATCTATCCAAGCTGCTACTGATTTATCATATAAAAGAAAATCCATTTCTTCTCAACTTGCTTTTGATGAAGTTAAATTAATGTGGGAATTAGACTTTTTCTACCTACATTATTTTCAAAATTATTTACAAGTAACTTTACCTGTAGAAGAAGAAACAAATCTAAAACAAGAGCTACAAACAATTGCTAGGGAACTCGCTAACCGACCTAGATTCCTATGTCATCGTGATTTTCATTCACGTAATTTGATGTTATATCAAGATCGCCAATATATTATTGATCATCAAGATGCTAGAATGGGCCCAGAAACTTACGATCTAGCTTCTTTACTTAGAGATCCTTATGTAGATTTAAGAGAAGAAATAATAAAAGAATTATATGATTTTTTTATTACACAAAAACTAACTTCTGGAGCAAACCAAAATTGGGTTGAAGAGATTAAACAAGAATTTGAACTAATGACAGTGCAGAGAATTGTTAAAGCAATAGGAACTTATGCTTATCAAACAGCAGTAGTTAAAAATACTGTATATGAACCTTATATTCCTAAAGCTATTACAACTGTTGTAGATGCTGCTAAGAGGTTAGAAAGATTTCCAAGTTTATGCAATGTTTTAACAGGTTATAAAAAATAGGCTATGTTGGTAGAAGTCCTTATAATTTTTTAATATAAATTTTTGCTGAGGTGAAAACAGTGAAAGACCAAGTGTATATTTCAGACGTTTCTAAACATGTTGGGGAAGAAATCACTATTAAAGGGTGGTTATATAATATTCGTTCTAGTGGTAAATTGATGTTTCCTCAAGTTAGAGATGGTTCAGGTATTATTCAATGTGTTGTATTTAAGAAAGGTGTTTCAGAAGAAGTTTGGAAAGCTTGTAATGAATTAACACAAGAATCATCTATTATTATAAAAGGTAAACCACGTGCTGATGAGCGTGCACCTGGTGGTTATGAATTGGATGTTACGGATCTTCAAGTAGTACAAGTTGCTCAAGAATATCCTATTACGCCTAAAGAACACGGTATAGAGTTCTTAATGGATCACCGTCATCTTTGGTTACGTTCTCGTCGCCAACATGCCATTCTAAAGGTTAGAGCAGAAATTATTAAAGCAGTAAGAGATTTTTTTGATGATAATGGATTTACTTTGTGTGACACACCAATTTTTACTCCAGCTGCTTGTGAAGGAACTACTACACTTTTTGAATGTAATTATTTTGATGATGAAAAGGCTTATCTTACTCAATCTGGACAACTTTACAATGAAGCTACAGCAATGGCTTTTGGTAAAGTTTATTGTTTTGGGCCAACTTTTAGGGCAGAAAAGTCTAAAACACGCCGTCACTTAACAGAGTTTTGGATGGTAGAACCAGAAATGGCATATGCTGATCTTGATGATGTAATGGAGTTAGCAGAAAACTTTATTACTTATATTGTTGGACGAGTTTTAGATCGTCGTCGTGAAGAACTAAAAGTATTAGAAAGAGATATTTCTAAACTAGAGTGTATTGCTCCTCCTTTCCCACGTTTACATTATGATGATGCTGCTAAAATGTTAAAAGAAGGTGGTTTAGCCTTTGAGTATGGAGGGGATCTTGGTTCACCAGATGAAACCTTCTTATCTGAAAAATATGATCGTCCAATAATGGTACATCGTTATCCTGCTGCAGTAAAAGCGTTTTATATGGAAACTGACCCAGAACGCCCAGATCTTTCTTTAAGTGTTGATGTACTAGCTCCAGAAGGTTATGGTGAGATTATTGGCGGTGGTCAACGTATGGTATCACTAGAAAGACTACGTCAGAAAATTGCAGAGCATGAACTTCCAGAATCAGCTTTTGATTGGTATTTAGATTTACGTAAATATGGAAGTGTATCTCATGCAGGTTTTGGAATGGGAATCGAGCGCTGTGTTACTTGGTTATGTGGAATAGAACATGTTAGAGAAACAATTCCATTTCCAAGAATGCTTTATCGCTTAAAGCCATAAAACTCAAAAGGGCAGGGATAGACCTGCCCTTACAGTAAATTAAAAGTGATAAATTAAAAGCGATTATGTTGTAATTTGCTGCGTCTAAAATCGTCTCCCTTTATATGAATTAGTTTACACATTTCATAAAGTCTAGAACGCAATCTAACGCCTAATCTTTCAGAGAGAGTTTCTTCGTAGTTAAGTGAAGTAGTGTCAAGAAAATTTGAAGTAAAGATAGTTAATTTCTTATCATTATAGCGTTTGTTAATTATCTGAGTCATGGTATCTTGCATCCAAGTTGTTGGCTTAGTTGCGCCTAACTCATCTAAGACTAAAAGCTCAGCTTCATAAATAGGAGCTAGAACTTGTAGTTCACTAGTAGAAGTACTTGGGTTATAGCTGTCTTGGATTTCTTTAAGTAAATCACGAAAATCATAAAATAAACAGGGGCTAATGTTTTTGGCAATAATTTCTTTTAAAACAGCTACAGCTAAATGAGTTTTTCCAAGCCCGCATTCCCCAACAATAAGCAAACCAAAATCTACGTTGGGATAATGTTGGACAAAACCTTTGCATGCTAGTTTGGCAGTTGCCTGAGACACTATTTCATCTGAACCTGGAGCTCCGTTGGGTTCATAGTTATCTAATGTACAATTAGCATAACGTTGAGGGATTCTAGCCTGTTTTAATGCCCGTTCATATTGGTTGCGTTTGCGGCATTCACAGGGTTTGGCGCCTACTCCAATAATAATATGCCAACCTGTATCATGACATAAAGCACAAGGTTGAGGAGTATCACTATTAGTAAGTTGAGCTAGCATTTTATGCCTATAGTTTGCGTAGATTTAAATTTAAGTAACTTAAATTTTAATGTTAATTTTTATTATAGAATGCGAGAGATTATAGGAAATAGAAAAATAAAATGCAAGTTGGAAAAAAGTTACTTACATATAATATTACTAGTAATTATATAGAAAAAACAATTTTGTCAGAAATATTTGACATTTTTTAGCAAAGACACGTAGCATATATTTTGCAACCACTTAAGACCAATTCTTGGTCATCAGTTAGAAAGGAAAAATTTGTGGACGATAATTTAAAACGTTTGACACAGGAATTAGGTCAAGCAATTGATCAAGCAATAAATGAAGCTCCACGTGTTAAAGAATTAACACAAAAATTGCGCCAAGCTGGTTATGAAACCATCTTAATGGTAGAAGCTACAATATGTTTTGCTAAACGACCTGCATCAGAAGATTCTCAAGAAGCATCTGCCCAAGAACCTGAACTTTCTGAACTGATGAGCAAAGATGATTTACAATTCTTAAAAAAATTAAAAATTAGTGTCGAAGATATGGATTCCTAAAAGCCTAAGCATTTAACCTGAGGAGTTTATATGAATACTTTTCCAATAATGTTGGGAGTACTTTGTGTACTAGCAATAGGTTATCGCTACTATAGTGCATTTATTGCTAGCAAGGTTTTATTGCTTGATGAGAATAATAAAACACCTGCACATAATTTAATGGATGGGCAAAATTATGTACCTACAAATCGTTGGGTGCTTTTTGGTCATCATTTTGCTGCAATTACTGGAGCAGGGCCATTAATTGGGCCTGTTTTAGCTGCTCAATTTGGATTTTTGCCTGGATTACTTTGGATTTTAATAGGTGTTGTCTTAGGTGGTGCTGTACATGATTTTGTTGTGATGACTGCTTCTGTAAGACGAAGAGGAAAGTCATTAGCTGAAATTGCTCGTACTGAAATCAGCCCTCTTTCAGGGTTAGTATGTGCTATAGCTATTTTATTTATTGTTGTTATTGCTCTAGCTGGATTAGGTTTAGTAGTTGTTAATGCCCTTAGTGAAAGCTCTTGGGGTACTTTTACAATTGGGATGACTATACCAATTGCCCTATTTATGGGTCTTTACATGTATCGCTTCCGTAAAGGGAAAATTAGAGAAGCAACTATTATAGGCGTAGTGTTATTACTGCTATGTGTTATTTTAGGTAAATTTATTCCAGACTCTTCTTTATCTTCTTATTTTACCCTTTCAAGAAATCAGGTTACTTTTGCTATAGCACTTTATGGGTTTGTAGCTTCGGTTTTACCTGTTTGGATGTTACTTTGTCCTAGAGATTATCTAAGTTCATTTATGAAAATAGGTACAATAGCTTTTTTAATCTTAGGGATTTTAATTGTTCATCCTGATCTTAAAATGCCAGCTTTAACCAAATATGTTGATGGAGGCGGGCCAATTATTGGAGGAAAACTTTTTCCTTTTGTATTTATCACAATTGCTTGTGGGGCAATTTCTGGGTTTCACTCTCTAATTTCTTCTGGCACAACTCCAAAAATGATTGATAAAGAAACAGATATTCGTCCAATTGCTTATGGAGCCATGCTAATTGAGGGCTTAGTTGGAATCACTGCTTTAATTGCTGCCTCGTCTCTTTATCCAGCCGATTATTTTGCTATTAATGTACCTCCAGAAAAATTTGCTCAGCTTGGACTTCAAATGGAAAGCCTTCCTAATTTAGCCAAAGAAATAGGTGAACAACTACAAGGCCGTGCAGGTGGGGCAGTTTCCTTAGCTGTAGGAATGGCTCAAATCTTTAGCAATTTGCCAGGAATGAAAGGCTTAATGTCATACTGGTATCATTTTGCTATTATGTTTGAAGCGTTATTTATACTTACTACAATTGACACAGGAACTCGTGTAGCTAGGTTTCTAGTACAAGAATTTATTGGGCGAGTTTTTGAGCCTTTTGCACAACAAGATTGGCTACCTGGTTCTTTAATTTCAACTTCTTTAGTTGTAGTAGGTTGGGCTTATTTTATTTATAGCGGTTCAATCAGTACTATTTGGCCAATGTTTGGGATTGCTAATCAACTCTTAGCTGTAGTGGCTTTAGCTGTTGGAACAAGTGTAATTATTAATTCTGGTCGTGCTAAATATATTTGGGTCACTTTAATTCCAATGTTTTTTGTTGCTACTACTACACTAACGGCTGGCTATTATAGTATTGTAGACATTTTTTATCCTAAACATAGCAATCTGAATATTGCTTTAACACTTATTATGATGGTATGTGTTTTGATTATTTTAGCTGATTGTGCTTGGCATTGGTGGCAACGCTTAAGTGTAAAAACTGTAAGCATGTCAGTGGGAGATTAAATAAAAATTTAATCATAAAACCAAAATGGGATGTTTGAACTTTCAAAACATCCCATTTTTACTTTATGAGAGATTACTTTTTATCTTTTTTCTGGGTTTCTTGCTCACTTTGAGTTTCAAACTTACGTTTTTCTTGTTGATTTAATACTAGATTATCTATCAAAAATTTTCGTACATTAACTAATGGTGTGATACTAGAATCACCGCCGGTAACTTTGCCTAATATATCAGCGGGACTACTCCAAGTGTTTTGATCTTGTTTCATAAAACTTTCTCCAAATAATATTTGATAAAAATATTATTTATATGTATTAGAATATCACAAATAAATAATGGTGTTAACGAAGCTAAAGGGAAAAGGTTCCAAAAAAACAGATTTTTACTGGAGGAAGAATGGTAGGTTTTAAATTATTAACAAAGTATTTCTTGTTATTTGTAATGTGTTTAGTTATAGCTCCTTTGGTTAATGCTGATGAAAAAACACAAAGAGTTCAATTTCAAAAGGGCCGTACTACAGCTGTTATTAAAAGTAGTGTTATACGTGATAATGATATCAGGTATTTGTTAGGTGCAAAGTCTCGCCAATATATGACTGTGCATGTTTCTGGAAGTGATTCAGTCGCTTTTCAGATCTATTCTCCTAGTGGAAAGGACTTAACTAATAGTTCTAGTGGGTTTACTAAAGATTGGGAAGGTGAATTACCAGAGAGTGGAGATACACAAATATTAGTGTTTACAGATAAATATAAGCCTCAAGGGTTTACTTTAGAGGTAGGTATTCGTTAAAAGTTTTGCTCTAAATTAAAATAAGATTTATAATATCAATCTAGGTAAAGATAAGGAAGCATGCTTTCTTATCTTTTTGTTTTATAGGGATTTATTTTGATAGGAAGTAATTATAATTTGCGCGTCTATTATAGAGACTTTGGTTTTACTAAGTTAGAAATTAAATTCTGAGGATAGCAAACTTACTAAAATGAGTAATAGAAATGAATCAAATGAGACTTTAATAAAGAATAGTTCTGCTCAACTTACAGTCAAAAAAGAAATGACGGTTTTATCTGAGAGCGAAAATCCAAACACTTTGTTGCAGCAGTTAGAACGATATCAAAAAGCTGTATTTCTTGGACAAGGTGGTATGGGACAGGTTTACAAAGCTTATGATCCTAGATTAAATCGTTTTGTTGCTCTTAAGTTTATTCATAATGGAGCTTCTGATGAGAGGTTTTTAAAAGAGGCTCAATTACAAGCTAGAGTTGAGCATGAGAACATTTGTAAAGTTTATGAGGTTGATAAAGCTGGTAATAATCCTTACATTGCTATGCAATATATCAATGGTAAAGCTTTAGGAGAAGTTGCAAAAAATTTTACACTTGAACAGAAAGTCAAGATTATTGCGGAAGTAGCTGAAGCTGTACATGCTGCGCATCGTGTAGGGCTAATTCATCGTGATATAAAACCAGCCAATATCATGGTTGAAAGTAATGAATTTGGTGTGGTGCGGCCATATGTTATGGATTTTGGATTAGCACGGGATTGTGAGTCTCAAGGACAAACAGAAACAGGAACAATTTTAGGTACACCAGCTTATATGTCACCAGAACAGGCTAGAGGTGATATAAATAATCTTGACCGACGTACAGATGTTTATTCTTTAGGTGCTACTTTATATGAAATACTTGTAGGAACTCCTCCGTTTACTGGGGCTTCAAAGCATATTGTTTTGATGAAAGTAATCGAGCAAGACGCTACATCTGCTCGCAAGGTGAATATCACAATACCGCGAGACCTAGATACAATTGTAATGAAGTGTTTGGAAAAAGCTCCTCAGCAACGTTATGAATCTGCTCTTGCACTTGCTGAAGATTTACGACGTTTCTTAAATGGTGAGCCTCTTCAGACAAAGCCTATTAGTTGGTTTTATCGTACTAAACGGTTGATTTTGCGCAACCGAGCCATATCAACACTTCTAGCCAGTATGGTTGTTATAATTGTTATGTTTATTGGCGTAGCTATAAATGCACAACATTTTGCTAATGAACAGGCACAAATAGGACAGCAATTTGGTCAAAAAGTTAAAGAAATTGAGTCAATTCTAAGATATGCCTATATGTCGTCTTTGCATAATACTGACGTTGAAAAAGCAATTATTAAGGCTCGGATGACAGAAATTAATCAGCAAATGCAACAGTTAGGTGATTCAGCTAAAGGGCCTGGAAACTATGCTCTTGGTCGTGGCTATTTGTTACTAAATCAACAAGACTTAGCTTATCAATACCTCTTAAAAGCTTGGCAAAGTGGCTATCATGCTCCAGAAGTTGCTTATGCTTTAGGACAAACAATGGGGGAGCTTTACCGCAAAGAGCTAGAAACACTATCAGCAGGCTCAAAAGAGCGACGAGAAATAGCTAAAAAGTTACTAGATGAAAAATATCGTCAGCCAGCTTTAGAATATTTGAAATTAGGTGTTGGTACGGTTGAATCTCCAGCTTTTGTTGAAGGTCAGATTGCTTTTTATAAAGAAGACTTTCAACTAGCTTTAGATAAAGCACATGAAGCTCATAAAGAAATTCCTTGGCTTTATGAAGCACAACAACTAGCTGGCAATGTTAATCTAGTCTTAGCACGACAGGAAAAACTTCAGGGACATTATGAAGAAGCTAAAAAGTTTTTGGCCTTAGCACGAACTGAATATTTAAATGCTTTGGAAAATGCACGAAGTGATAACAATTGTTATGAAACTTTAGCAGAATCTTGGATGGTAAGCATGGAAATAGAACGAGATCAAGGGCTTCCTTATCAAGAGCCTGCTCAACAAGCCAACTTAGCAATCGATAATGCAATCAAGTCTAGCCCTAACAGCGCTTTGGCTTATTCTAAAAAAGCTAATGTTCTTTATATGTTAGGCGAGTATAAGTACTACCATGGTCAAGATCCAAACCTAGAACTAAAAGATTCCATTGAAGCAAGTCAGCAAGCTATTAATAATAATCCCCAAGAACTGTTTGCTTACAATTCAATGGGAAACTCTTATTGGACAATAGGTGCTTGGCAAAATGAACATGATCTTAACCCAACACTTTCCTTTGAAAATGCAATTAGGTTCTATGAAAAAGCTATTAACCTAAATGGTGATTTTGAAAATGCTTATAGTAATTTAGGAGGTGTTTGTAGTGATCTAGCTGCTTATCAGAGAGAAAATGGAATAGATCCTCAACCTATTCTTAGCAAAGCAGTGGATGTTTATACTAGATTGTTGAAATTAAATTCCAAGCCAGTAATATTTCTTAACAACCAAGGCGTGGCTTATCATGAGTTAGGCCAATATCAATTGCAACAAGGGTTAGATCCACATAAATCTTTAGAAAAAGCCATACAAAGCTTTGAACAAGCACATAAAACAAATCCTAATTATGGGTCTGCTTATGTTAGTGAGGCAAATACTTGTATAACTTATGCTAAGTACCAAAAAGCTGTCGCAGGTAATGCTAAATTTTGGTTAGAGAAAGCAATAAGTCTTCAAGAAAAAGCTCTTACACTTAAAAAAGATACAAGAGCCTATAACTCTTTGGCAGAAGCATTGATATTAAGTTCAGAACTATTGTTAGAACAAAATATCAATCCAAGTGAAATGTTAACAAAAGCACGAAATGCTGTTACGGAATCTTTCAAAATAAATCAAAGTGCTGATGATACTTATATTTCTGGCGCGCAAATTGAATTAACTGCCGCTAGATGGGCAGTAAAAGAAGGTCGCTCACCAGAAGAGTTCTTTAATGTTGCAAAAAAATATTTAGCAGATGTGCTTAAGCTTAATTCACATAGCGTCCGTAACCAGTTAATCTTAGCAGAATTTAACTGTTATTATGCAGAATGGTTGATTGGGAAAGGACAAAATGCTAATTCTGAAATAGTTGCTGGATTAAATGCTATTGAGCAAGCAACTGCTATTAATCCTCATAATGCTGAAATAAATGCAATTAAAGCAAGACTACTTTTTATTGGTAACCAAAAAGACAAAGCTCGTAACAACTTAGAACTAGCCTTGAAAGCTAACCCTTTGCTTAAAGAAAAATATGAGCCAATTTTGTTGAAAATAAATAACTAGCCCAAGAAATTTGATTAAGAAATTTGATTGAGTAACTTAAAAAACTCAATAGCTCGATTTTCTACCCAAAACGGATCTTCATTAGGTAAATTCTCGCCTACATAACCCACATGTCCTCCATGCTCTGTTGCTAAAAGCGCTACAGCTTGGCTACGAGGAGTTTTTTCAAACGGTGTAAAAGGGATAAATGGATCGTCTTTAGCTTGAATTATTAAAGTTGGTACAGTAATATCTTTTAAGTATTGTGCAGAGCTACATTGAGCATAATAATCATTAGCGTCCCGAAAACCATTGCAAGGCCCAGCAATTAGATTATCAAATTTACGCAAGCTTAATACTTTGAAAGCGGAAGGAAGGTTATAGCGTTGTGGATGAAGCTTTTGCCGCTTTTTGTAGCTTTGATACAAAGATAAAATAAAATTCCACTCATAAAGCCAGTTTTCCACCCAATGAAGTGAATCAGCACAATCACCTAAATCTATAGGGACTGAAATAGCACAAACCCCTTTTAATTCTGGGGGAAAATTATCTTTATATTCTCCAGCTAATTTAAGAGATTGATTTCCACCTAATGAAAAACCTACTAAGTAAATTTCAGATATATGGTCTTTACTTACTAATTCATTTATAATTACTTTTAAGTCATTAGTTAACCCTGCATGATATGGCGTAGGGGAAAGATGAAAAGTATTTCCACAGCCACGTTGATTAATTCTAACTACATTAAACCCTGCATTATAAGCTTTAAGAGCTGTTCCTGCTGCATATTTAGAATCACTAGAACCTTCTAAACCATGGACTACAATGGCAGTTGGGCTTTTTTCTTTTGTTGTTTGCCAACCGCAATGAGTAAGCATTTGAGATTCTTGTGTTACTTGAAATAGTCTAGGTTCACTAATTTTTTCTATACCAGGAAATGGGCGAGAAATAAAATGACCAGCCATTGTCATTACATGCCTATTGCTAAGCCCTTTGCGAGGAACAAATTTATAAGACAATAACTTGGAAAAAACTTCTTCTACTTTTTTATTTAGAGTTTGTGCCATTTTGATTACTTTTCTTTTTTAACGTATTGGATAACTAGAAGTAAGTGTTATAAGATAACAATGTTATGCTAAACAAGCAAAATATTTTAGGGATTAAATAAAATTAATTATGTACATTAATCAAAAATCTAATGAAGAAGTCATAAATGAATTTGCTGAATATGTTTCACCGGGCAAGGTTGCTGTTTATAAACAATTAGGATTTGCTTCTATTCCTGGTCGTAGAGAAGGAATTTATCTTTGGGATTTAGATGGAAAGCGCTACATAAATTGCCGTTCTAGTGGAGGGGTTTTTAATCTTGGACATCGTCCTCCACGCATCATAAAAGCATTACAGGAAGCTTTGACGGAACTTGATATAGGTGATCACATATTGATGAGTGAACATCGTGCACGTTTAGCAAAACGCTTGGCTGAACTCACTCCAGGAGACATTAAATACACTTTCTTTACTCCTGGAGGCGGGGAAGCAATAGATGTTGCAATAAAACTAGCTCGTGGTTTTACTTCTCGCCCTAATATAATTTCTGCTGAGGCTGGCTATCATGGACATACAGGCTTTGCACTATCAGCCGGTGATCCAGTTTTTAGCAGGCACTTTGAACCATTAATGCCAGGTTTTTCTCGTGTTCCTTTTGGGGATTTAGCCGCAATGGATAAGGCTGTAAATCAGCAAACTGCGGCAGTAATTTTAGAAACTGTTCAAGCTACTGCTGGGATGATTATTCCTCCAGATGGCTATTTACAAGGGGTTCGAGAAATTTGTGATCGTAATGGAGCAGTCTTAATACTTGATGAAGTTCAAGCAGGATTGGGCAGAACTGGTAAGATTTGGGGGTGTGAGCATTGGGAAGTTGTTCCAGATATTTTAGTTTCAGGCAAGGGAATGAGTGCAGCTATGTATCCTTTAGCTGTTTGTTGTTTTCGCCCTCACTTAGATAAATTCTTCCAACAAAATCCGTTTGTTCATTTATGTTCTTTTGGTGGTTCTGATTTGGCTTGTATAAGCTCATTTGAAATGCTAAATCAAATTACTGAGGTAGGTTTCCTAGAGCATGTTAATAATATGGGAGCAAAGTTTGCAGCAGGATTTGAAAAGCTAAAAGAAAAGTATCCTCAATTAGTTGCTGGATATCGCCAACTTGGCTTAATGATGGCATTAGAGCTTAGTGATGATCGCCTTGGGCCTATGATGACTTTGGCTTTGGGTAAAGCAGGAGTTTTAGCTATTTTTTCTGATTTTCGCCCAAGAGCAATCCAAGTTTTGCCTCCATTAATTATTACTGCTGAGCAAGTAGAGGAAACCTTAGCTTGTTTTGACCAGGCATTGGTATTGTTAGGCCAAATGTTAGCTTCAGGGATGGAAACTCCTTATATACCCTAATTTTAGCAATTAAGAGTAAAATTTTATGGAAAATGAAAAAATATGTGATTTGTGTAAAAGAGTTGTACCAGAATTAACTAGACACCATTTAATCCCGGTTACTAGACATAAAAATAAGAAGAACAAGAAAACTTTTGATCGTCAAGAAGTTCGTACTAGATTACTTATGACTTGTCGGCCTTGTCATAGAAATATTCATGCTCAATTAACTGAAAAACAACTTGAGTATGACTATAACACTGTAGAAAAACTCCTAGAACATCCTGAAATTAAAAAGTTTACTGAATGGATAAGTAAAAGACCAAATATAGTGAAATTACGTATTAGAGATGCTAATAGCTTATCTAGAAAGTAAAAAATAAATAAATTACTAAAATTTGGTGCAACTAAATGTTTGAAATGTCCATCTATGAGTACACATTCCATGCCGATGGGCATTAAGTAAACTTAAGGAGTTACCAACATGGCAAGCAAAGCAAAAAAAACATATATGGTTCGTCGTGGGCGAAAATATTTAATAGAACGTAGTGCTGATGGAACTTTTGGAAAATTTGTTCAAGTTATTACGCCAAAAAGGAGTAAGAAGACAAATAAATCCACAAAAGTAGTTGAAACTCAAGCAAGCAATTAAATTTTACTTAGGGATACTTTGTGCCCTTAAAAGAATAAATAGTTAAATTTATAATTAAAATGAGAAAAACTAAAGCCTCCTTTTGGGAGGCTTTAGTTTTTTACTCAGCAGAAAGTGGGCTAAAGTTTTGCCTAAAATAGTTGTTTTCTGGGAAGAAAGTATCTCGGTCACGAATTACAGCTTGTGGTGGGAGTTGTTTAGTTTCTGTAGCAACATTTGGATTCTTGCGAATTGCAGTACCAATAGCCATAATTTCAATTAACCCTGAACCTAACTCATAAACAAAGAGTTTAATTCCTAACACTCCATCTGCCCCAATAGCTTCTGCTTCTCGTCTTATTAACCCAAGACAATTTTCTCGAGCTTCATAAACTAATCGAGTCATTTCAGGAACTTCGCCTCTTGCTAATGAGCGGAATGCTGCTGTAATACCACCTACAAAACCTAGTGAGTAAACAGATGTTCCCATAACTAAGCGTAGAGGAGCATAACCCATTTGTGTAAGATTCCAAAGTTCTTCACCTGTTAACTCTGAAGTAACCGGGCAAGATACTTGGCCTATAGCTGGATTATATGAGCCTGTTCCTACCATTAACATTTCGCTAACACCTGGGCCAAATCCTAGGATTTTTGTGTTAATATCAACTACTGCATTACACCCTAATTTATGAGCTTCTTCTTCTAATCTAGTTAAAGCTAAATGACGGGTGTGATTATACATATCAGAAAATTCTTTTATTTCACCTTGAGTGGCAATAACTTTTAATCCACCAAGGAGACTTCGTCCAATACCTAAAGCATAGGCAACATTACCCATTACAAAATGTTTTGGTTGATAACCTGCATCTGCCTGACAATAGAGGTCTTGTCCAGAACAAGCTGTAGAGAAAAAAGGTACAGAAGGATTATTATTCCAAATAGCTGAACCTATAGCTAAAAATTCAGTCATTCCACCTAAGGTTCTTAACTCAGAAGTAACACCAGTTAAACCATGCATTCCTTCTTTAAGAGCTTCTGCTTCTAAGCGTTGAATTGCTACATGTCGCCCTTCATTAATTAGTTGGGTAATATTTTCAATTTCACCACCAGCAAGAGTTTTTAACCCGCTAGTGATACCACGAACTATGCCTAGTGAGTAAACGCTATTTCCTACAACAATATTTCCTGGCGACCAACCTTTTTGTGCTAAACAGTAAATTTCGTTACCAGAGAGTCCAGTAAGCATTAACATCAGCTTTTTTCCTTAAATATTAGTGATAGATACCAACTAAAAGCATAACATAAAACGGTAGTTAGATAGTAAGGTTGTTTTTCTTACTTTCAATAGTTTGTTATTATGGTAAGGATTGGCTATAAATAGGAATTTGTAAAAGGTAGTTATTATGACCAATTTGATGTTTATTGTTGGTTACTGGTCAGGTGCAGATTTAGTTTGCCCAGATTGTGCTCGCAAAGTCGATATAGAAACGCTAATACCTATTGGTGGAGATGATGAAGAATTAATTGCCTATGACAAATGTATTGGCTGTAAAGCTGTCTACTTTGGTCGTGGGGTATGGCAAAAATTTAAAGAACATACATCTTTATGATAAACATAAATATAAACAAAACTAGTAAGTTAACAGAAATTGCTTACCCACCGCCACCTTGGTATTTAAGCGGGAATTCTTGGGTTGGAATTTTTAATTCTCCTGTAAGTGCTGGAGTTCCTATCCCTCTAAAACCTGTGTTTAGTTCTCATTATTTAGTAGTTGCACTAATTAGATATTTATCTGGTACACTTACTTACGACGAGCTAATTATAGGCTCAATAGCTAGATATAAATGGAGAGTAGGGATATTTGTTCATCATATTTGGGTAGATAGTGAAGCTTCACTTTGGGGAGGCCGACGTATTTGGGGATTAAATAAAGAACTAGCAGAGTTTTCTTGGGATAAAGATACTGTTGAGGTTAAAGATGAGCATGGACAAATTGCTAACATTACAGTAGATCAACAAAAAAGCTCTTTACCTGCTATTAAATTGCCTGTTCCTAGCTTTGGACAAATAAATGGGCAATGGGTATTTACCTTAGGTAGTATAAAGAGTCATCTAGCTAGTTCAGGTATGCAGATAAATCAATGGTCAGAAAGATTTCCTTTTCAAGCAATTGGTAAACCTCTTTATTCAATAGCAGGTAAACCTTTTGATATGACTTTTGTTAAACCTAATTATTTATGATCCTGTAAAAGATGAAAGCCGCTTTATATTTGGTATAAAGCGGCGAATGGAGAGATAAGGGGCAACAGATAAAAACGGATTTATAAAACACTACTACCACGAGTATTATTAGCAGATTTATAAAACTTAATTAAAACATCGGTTTCAATCTGGCTAAACTTTAGCAAAAGTTCTGCTAATACTTTTTTATTTGGCTGATCTTTAGACATTAAATAAGCTGATAAAATTCTATGATATGTAGCAGCTTCTTGTGCAAGTTCAGTAAGTTTTGATGAAGTGTAGGTTTGGCTAATTTGAGCTTCTAGTTGACGGGCCTTTTCCGCGTAAGTATCTAAATAGTTTTCATTAATGGCTAACATAAAACCTCCTTGTTTCTAAAAACAAAACAAGCACTGAGGCAAGCAAGAATACTGAAATTTTAGAAAAACTCTTTTCCCCAAAAAAATCGCCTTTGATGAACAGAACTAAACTTTAATGTTAATTCTATTGGCATTAGCACTCGCTTAAACCTCAAGCATTATTTGCATTTTTATCTTTTGGGGCAACTTTTATAATACTACAAAAATGATCTTACATCTAGGATTTTTTCCTAGTGCTAGAAAGTTTACGAATAAATGTTAATAATGCAAACTTACTATATGTAATGTAATAGTTATAAGTTATCTTACTGAGAATGAACTTTCCTAGGATTTATCTTTTGTAGGTTTTAGACCAATGGTATAATCTTAACTCTCATAAATAATACAAAAAACACAAAAATTTCCTGGCTAAAGCAAAAAACAAACCCTAGTTAACTTATTTATTAAAAGCAATTTGTAAAAGAAAGGACAATTTCAATGGCATACGATTACATAATTGTTGGTGCAGGATCAGCAGGTTGTGTTTTAGCAAATCGTCTTACAGAAGATGACAACACAAAAGTACTTTTACTAGAAGCAGGTGGACCAGATGATAAACCAGAATTTCATATTCCAATTGCTTTTGGTGGGCTTTTTCGTGGTGAAAATGATTGGGCATATGTAACCCAACCAGAACCAAATCTAAATAATCGTACATTATACTGGCCTCGTGGTAAGGTACTTGGGGGTAGTAGTTCTATTAATGCAATGATATATATTCGTGGGCATCGATCCACTTATGATAGTTGGGCAGAAAATGGAAATGATGGTTGGTCATTTGCCGAAGTATTACCATATTTTAAAAAATCTCAGCATCAAGAGCGGGGAGCTTCTGAATATCATGGTGTTGGAGGTGGACTTAATACAGCTGATCAACGTGATACAAATCCTCTTTCTTGTGCATTTGTTGATGCTTGTCTAGAAATGGGAATTAAGCGCAATGTAGATTTTAACGGTGTAGAACAAGATGGTTGTGGATTCTTCCAAGTTACACAAAAAGAAGGCCGTAGATGTAGCAGTGCAGGTGCTTTCTTATCTCCAATATTAAATCGCCCAAACCTAACTATAAAAACTCATGCTATGGTTACAAAAGTTTTGTTTGAAGGAAAACGTGCTGTAGGAGTGAGCTATTTACAAGATGGGACTGAACATTCTGTCCATGCTAGTTGTGAAGTTTTATTAGCTGGAGGGGCAATTAACTCACCTCAATTACTTATGCTATCAGGCATTGGGCCAGCTGAACACCTAAAATCACTTGATATTCCAGTTCTAATGGATTTACCAGGTGTTGGACAAAACCTTCGGGATCATATAGCTGTTTTTGTAGCTTACTATTCCAGTGAACCTGTTAGTTTAGCCAATGCTGGCACAATTAGTGCGGGTTTAATTTACAAATATTTTGCAAAAGGCCCACTTTCTTCTAACCTTGGTGAAGCAGGTGCATTTGTTAAAACAAAAACAAATTTGACAATGCCTGACTTAGCTTTTAATTTTGCTCCTACTTGGTTTCTTGAGCATGGTGGTTTACAACCTGCTGGACATGGCTTTACTTTTGTTCCTACTGCAATGGCTACAGAAAGCCATGGATGGTTAAAATTAAAATCTAATGATCCTTTTGTTGCTCCACTTATTCAGCCAAATTATTTTTCTTGCTCATCAGATATGGATATATTGGTAGAAGGTGTAAAAATGGCACGCACAGCCGCTAAAACAGAGGCATTGAAGCCTTTAGTTGCTAGTGAATTTCGTCCAGGGCCAGATGTTCAAAGTGATGATGAAATTCGTAACTTTATACGTCAAACTGCAGAAACTCTTTATCATCCAGTTGGAACTTGCAAAATGGGTAAAGATGAAATGTCTGTAGTTAATTCAAAACTCCAAGTTCATGGTATAGAAGGGTTACGTATAGTTGATACTTCTATTATGCCAACAATTACTAATGGTAATACTAATGCTCCTGCGGTTATGATTGGCGAAAAAGCTGCTGATATGATTAAAGAAGCTAAGTAGAAGTGAACTACCCTAACAAATAAACTTATAATAAGTTATATTGGTTTTACCAAGTAAACTAAAAATAAGTTTTAGTAACAGCTAGATTAATAAGCTTCTTTGAAAGCTTACATAATAAAACAGGTAATTTTATGCAAGACTACAGTAATTTAGTTAATACATTGCCTTACCGCAAGCTTAAGCTAGGAAAGGACTACTGGATAAAAGATAATATGTTTCCCAATGCGTTAGAAATAGCTGAACGGTGTTGGGCTAGAACAGATTGGACTTTGGGTTTACCTTGGCGTAATGAGACTTGGCCAGGAATGCGTGCTCCTGAAGGGCTTTTACCTGAAGAAATGACTCGTATTGAAGATTGGGTAAAAAAACAAACTGGAGTAAAAAGACTTTGGCAACAAGTATCTCCAGAAACAGGTGCATCACTTTCACATAATTTTATCCAAGTAGTAGGAAAAAATGAGTCTGGCCCCCGCCCTCATACTGACTCACGAAAACTTTGTAGATTTGCCGGAGTTATCTATTTAACCCCTAATGCTCCTAAAGATTGTGGTACTTCCTTTTATAGACTACGTATGCCAGATGGCTCTTTGGGGGGAAATTCTTGTCCACACCCCTATGCTAATTTACGAGAAGCCTTAAGAGTCACAGGCTTACCTTTAGCTGCCTGGAAAGAAGATTTACGAGTAGAAAATGTTTTTAATCGAGTTGTTTTTTATAGAGCAGATTTAGTTCACTCAGCAACAAATTACTTTGGAACTAACTTAAGAGAAAAACGAATGACTGTAGTGTTTTTCTGGATGTCTGATTAAAACATCCAGAAAATGCCTAGTACTATATTAATTAGAGCAAAATCCTGAAGTGTTACTAGCAGCAGCTAATAAACCTTCCATATGTTGTTTAGCCTTCCAAGCTCCAGTGCGAACAGCTACTTGAATTCCTTCTTGCCAAACAGTTTTTGCTTCATCTGAAAGAGAATTGTTCATTAATGCTGTTCCTAACATCTGATAAGCCGCAGTATACTCAGGGTTTAACTTAATTACGTTGCGGAGAGCCTCAATAGCATCTTCCCATTGGGCTACTTTTGAATATTCACTTGCTAGACCATACCATATCATTACATCTTCTGGTTGGCTTTTAAGCATTTCTTTAAAAACTTCTATTCTAGATTGCGTCATTTTTTCCTCTCAACAAACTAATTAATCACGGGTTAATTGACGGTATTTAATACGATGAGGTTGATCAGCCGCAGTTCCAAGTCTAGCTTTGCGATCAGCTTCATATTCAGAATAATTTCCTTCAAACCAAACTACTTTACTTTCACCTTCAAAAGCTAAAATATGAGTAGCAATACGGTCTAAAAACCAACGATCGTGACTGATGACTACTGCACAACCTGCAAAATTTTCTAGAGCTTCTTCTAAAGCTCGCATAGTATTTACATCTAGGTCATTAGTAGGTTCATCTAAGAGAAGTACATTAGCTGATTGTATTAGCATTTTTGCTAAATGTACTCTATTTCTTTCACCACCAGAGAGATTTCCAACTTTTTTCTGTTGGTCAGTTCCTGAAAAATTAAATCTAGCTACATAAGCGCGGGAGTTAACTGCACGATTACCTAAAGTAAGAGAGTCCATTCCGCCGGAAATTTCTTCCCAAATGCTATGATCTGCTGTTAAGGATTCACGGCTTTGGTCTACATAAGCCATTTTTACTGTTTCCCCAACTTTGATAGTGCCTTTGTCAGTAGTTTCTTGACCAGTAATCATACGGAAAAGAGTTGTTTTACCAGCACCATTAGCTCCAATAATTCCTACAATTCCTCCAGGAGGTAATGAGAAAGAAAGATTGTCAAATAACAATTTTTCTCCATAAGCTTTGCTAATATTTTCTGCCTCAATTACTACTTTTCCAAGTCTTGGGCCTGGTGGAATAAAGATTTCTAGCTCTTGAGCACGTTTTTCAACTTCTTGGCCTAAGAGATTTTCATAAGCTTTAATACGAGCTTTACTTTTAGCATGACGAGCTTTTGGAGCCATTCTAATCCACTCAAGTTCTCGTTCTAGAGTCTTTTGGCGTTGGGATTCAGTCTTTTCTTCTTGTTTTAGTCGATTTTGTTTTTGTTCTAACCAAGATGAATAGTTACCTTTCCAAGGAATACCTTGTCCTCGGTCTAATTCTAAAATCCAACCAGCCACATTATCCAAGAAATAACGATCGTGAGTGACTGCAATTACAGTTCCTTCATATTTTTGTAAATGTTGTTCTAGCCAAGCTACAGATTCAGCATCTAGATGGTTAGTAGGTTCATCTAGAAGTAAAATATCTGGTTTTTGAAGTAGTAAACGACAAAGTGCAACTCGACGGCGTTCACCTCCTGATAGAACATTTACAGGAGTATCTTGTGCAGGACAGCGCAAAGCATCCATAGCCATTTCTAAACGACTGTCAAGTTCCCAAGCATCTAATGCTTCTAGGCGTTCTTGTACTTTTCCTTGGCGATCCAAAAGATCTGTCATTTCATCATCTGTCATTGGTTCAGCAAATTTTTCATTAATTTCATCATACTCTTTTAGCAAATCTACTGTTTCTTTTACTGCTTCTTGAACAACTTCACGCACTGTTTTGTTGTTGTCAAGCAAAGGTTCTTGTTCTAAAAATCCAACTGTATAACCGGCAGAAAGAACAGCTTCACCTAAAAAGTTAGTATCTATACCAGCCATAATTTTTAGCAAAGAGCTTTTTCCTGAGCCATTTAAGCCTATTACGCCAATTTTAGCTCCATAAAAATAAGAAAGGTAAATATCTTTAAGTACAGCTTTCTTATCATAGTATTTACTTAATCCGACCATTGAATAAATTACTTTATTTGGTACAGTACTCATCCAAAACGCCTCCAGAAATAAAAATGAAGCAGCACTTTATCACGGATTACAAAAGTCTACGAAATAAGTGCGCGGCAAAAGTCCCTTTTAATAGACAATATATTGTTGTGCTAAACGAGTTCCAATTGCTAAAGCAGATTCTATTTCAGCTACCATTATTACTGTTCCTATTTCAGGAACATCTGCAACATTTAGAACTTCTCTAGCCATTGCTTCTGCTAACCACCAAGTATTGCCAGGCTCAGTTTTATTTTTCCAAGCCTCATCATAAATAATAAATAACTCTTTCAAATACTGTTCTAATTCTTGTTTATTGCATTGTCCTGGAGCTACTTCTTCTATATGTTTGAAAAATTCTGTAACTAAGGCTTGTCTACAACGCTCACGCACTTCTATCCGAAAAATGCTTTTTTGTGCAATGTGAGTTACTATCCAAAGGCCAGAAGCCAAAAAACCTAATGTTGAATCTGCAACGGTTTCTTTTAGTTCTGCTAAACTAGCTGGTTTAGTGAGTTCTTCTTGAGCCTTTGCTGCTGCTCCAAGTGCAAGTTGGTAAAGTGCTCTACTGTAGTCTGCTACAGATATGTTATTTTTGTTGGTTTTTTTAGATACCATAAATCCTCTGTGTTTGGCTATTTACGCCAGTCTAAACACCTGAAAGTAATAAAGTTTTTATAGCAGGCAAAATTAAATAGCTGATATTAATCTAAAGACAATTCTGATATATAATTTATAAAGGCTAAATGTATTAACATATCAGATATTTTGTTGGGAATGCTATTAATATTATGACAAATGGAAAAATCTTGCAGCGTGTTGGTGCAGTTGGAGATATTCATGGCGAGGCTAAAAGCTTGAAATTAATCCTAGAGTTTTTTTCTAACTCAAATTTAGACTGCATATTTTCTGTAGGCGATATTATAGATGGACAAAATGATGATGATGTCGAAGAATGCCTACAACTACTTCAAGCTTATAAAGTGTTGACTGTAAAAGGTAATCATGAACGCTGGCTTTTAACAGGGGTTAATTATGATTTACAGTACTGTGTTGTTACTAAAAAAGAAAATCTTAGTGCAGAATCACAGAACTTTATTTACCGCTTACCAGTCATTAGAGAATTTGATACTACATCTGGAAAACTATTGCTTTGTCATGGTTTAGGATTTAATGATATGGCCGGAGTCTGGCCTGGAGATTATGGTTATGCTTTAGAAGCTAACTTAGATTTACTTAAGCTAACTATGGAACAAAGATATCGCTTTGTAATAAATGGACATACTCATCGCAGAATGGTGAGAAAATTTGATAACCTTACTATAATCAATGCTGGTACTCTAGTTCCGGTTCAAGAACCTTGTTTTTTTATAGCAGATTTTGTGGATCAAATTGTTCAATTTTATGATGTTAAAGAAAATAATATAATCAAGGCTCAGCAAATTGCTATAAACTAACTAACTTACTTAAACTTTATCTCCTAAGTGTAAGGCTGCAATGCCTCCTGTAAGGTTTATATAATTTACATTTTGATAGCCTATTTCTCTCATCATTTCAGCTAAACGTTTTTGATTTGGGAACTTAGCTACAGATGCTGGTAAATAACTGTAGGCATTGAGAGAGCCAGAAATTGCTCCTCCAATAAGCGGTAAAACTCTATTAAAGTAAAACAAAAAAATCTCTCTAAAAATTGGAATTACTGGGTGGGAAAGCTCTAAAATTGCCACTCTTCCACCTGGCTTAAGTAATCTATAAAATTCTGCTAAACCTAAACTTGTATCAGCTAAATTACGTAGTCCAAATGCACAGGTAATAGCTTCAAAACTATTATTAGCAAAAGGCAAATTCATTGCATCGCCTTCTATTAAAGTAATTTGTTGTCCCTTAACTTTTTTGTTTCCAATCACTAGCATTTGATGGCAAAAATCTACACCAATTGTAGGGGCTTTTTGCACTAGCTCCATACAAAGATCTGCTGTTCCACAACATATATCTAACGCTTTAGCATTAGGTTTAGCTAGTACATCAGCTAATTTACTAACTGTAAGCCGTCTCCAACGTTTATCAATATTTACCGAGCAAAGATGATTAAGCAAATCATAGTAAGGAGCAATATCAGTAAATAATGCTCTAACTTGTTTGGCTTTTTCCTCTCCGTTAAGGGAAACAATATTTTTAGACATTTGCTGACTCGTTCTTTATGAAATAATTTATGTTCTATCTTATTGTATATGTGGAGTTTCGCATTATTTTATAATTTCCACCTTGCCTAATTTCTTAAGGCTAGGCTCAAGATCACTAGATTTACCTGTAACAGTAACTATTAAGTTTTCTGTAGAAAAATATTTAGTTGCTTGTTGTAAACTCTCTAAAGAAATGCGAGATAAAATTAATGGAAAATCTTTTATATAGTTAGAACCAAGGTTGTAATTTTCCATTTCTGCCCAACGTGCTGCTAGTACTGTATTTGTGTTAATATCACTGTAGTACTCTTCTAGAAGTTTATCTTTTGCTTTTTGTAATTCAGAGGCATCAATTGAGTTAAGTTTTTTAATTTGATCTATAAGAGCAGTAATTGTTTCTGAAGATGTAGTATTTGAACTAGTGGCTGAAACTAAAAATGTTCCTGTCAATTTACGAGCAGATAAACCAGCCTTAGCCTTTATTTCAGGCAGTTTAGCTAAATGTTCATTTAGAATGTTAACAAGAAGTTTAGCTTGTAAATAGTCTGCATCAGTACGTTTTAGTGTTATATAGCCAAAACGAATTTCAGCATTTGTTGAGTTAGGATCGTCTTTTAAGCGTACAGTTAAACCAGTGGGCAAAGTTGGTGGAACAAAAGTATAAGGAGGTACAGCCCCTTTACGCCAACCGCCAAGAGCTTTTTTGATTTCTGGTAAAGCTCTTTCCAAATTAATATCCCCAGCTAAAACAAATGTAGCATTATTAGCTAAATAGCAGCGATTATAAAAATCAAGTATATCGCCACGAGTGATTTTAGCTATACTTGCTTTTGTGCCTAAAATGCTGTGTCCATAAGGATGCGAGCCATAAAGACTATAATAAAATTGTTCATCTGCATTTGCTGAAGATGCTTCAAGAGCTTTAATACGTTCAGCTTTAAGTTGTTCTATTTCTGCATTTGGGAATTTAGGTTGAGTGATAATTTGGTTAAGAAGTTCAAGCATTTTTTCTAATTTGCTTCCACTTCCTAACATACTAATTTCAGTTGAATCCCAGTAGGTATTTACTTCTAGCCTTAATCCATATTCTTGCAACTCATCTTTAAACTGCTCAGTTGTAAAAACTGCTGTTCCTCGCGAAATCATTTGGGCTGTAAGATCAGCTAAGCCTGCTCTGTTTGCCAAATCAAATGTGGCACCACTTTTAATAACTATGTGAATAGCAACACTGCCACTATTAGGATGAGGCAATACAATAACTGGCAATCCATTAAGCAATTTATCTCTAGTGGGGATGATTTGAGCGGTGTTTTGCTGGCTGTAAGCTAGCATAGGAAATAAGAAAATAGCAAAAATGCAAATTAATAAAACAAAATTTCTCAAAGCTACTAACCTCCAAAGCAGTACGTTAACTTTTTTATTTAATAAATGAAGAAAAAGTTTAGCTGGCTAAGCCTATTGTCGTCAACCTTTGCTGCGATGTTTGTATCTGTTTTGGAGTTGCTAAGATAGATTTTGACTTTTAGGCAAGTTTTTACGTTGAAATAACCAATAAACACTTGTACCTAAACTTTGAAATAGAATTATAAAAAATATCATTTGTCCAACAAAAGGTAGTAACAAAATACTGCTTAATGTTAAACCTCCAGCTAGAGTATGGGCAAAACTAGAACTAGTGCTGTCACGAAGCAACATAACTCGTCTGCCCCATAAGTTTACTTCAGCAATAAAGCCTATAAAAGTAACAATAATAAGCAAAAATAATATTGCTAATCCAATAATACCTAAAGGAGGAATCTTACTTATAACTATAAGCACTAGCAGTGAAATAAATGCATTGAAAATGCCCAAGAAAAATCTTCGCCAAGAAGAATTACTTAAAGTTATAATATCTAATTCTTCGGCAATATTGGGCCAACAACCACGTGCTGCTAGGCTTGCGGCTGTTAAACCTAATCCAATCATTATGGAAAATACTGTTATTGCTAAAATTGCACCAGGGTTCATAAGCTTTTATCCTGTTTTCTTTGAGTAAATAAGTAGTTAACCGCAAACTGTATGCTAAATAAAGTTAATAAAACTGTTAACACTTTTATTATGTTTGAATGACTTGTCCAAGGGTTAATATTTAAGAGTAATGTTAAAGTACCTCGCCAAACTTGAGCAAATTGATTAAGGTTAATATCTAGGTTAGGATTATTAATAGATTGGTTGATATTGCTTAAGTAAGAGGAGAAATCTATTTTAGTTATAAGTTGAGAAACTGCTAGTGAACCAGCTAAATAAACAAATCCAACAAAACTTGCTGCCATTGCTCCAACATAGTAGAGAATCTTTTGAGTAGAGGAATAACTTTGTTTTAAAGGGAAGGAAACAACATTTTTTCGTTCCCAAACATTTTTGGTTATTGTGTTAGCTACCTCTACAGAAGGAGTTACTAAAAATTCTTCCTGGTAAAATTTTTCTGCTTTTTGAATGGATTTTAATGTAGCTTGGCAATGACTACAATCAGACAAATGTTTGTTAAGCAATTGCTGATCATTAGCTGAGATTTCCCCATCTACCAAATCATACATTAAGATTAATGCTGCATCACAGTTCATTAGCTAACTTACCTCTTAGTGCTTCACGAGCACGCACTAGCCAAGTTTTAATTGTATTACGAGGAATATTCATTATTTCCCCAATTTCTTCTGCTGTTAAGTTTTCAACATATTTGAGAGTAAATGCTAAGCGATAGTTTTCTGGCAAACTTAAAATAGCTTTTTGTAACTCTTTGTTAAGTTTACGATTAATAAGAGCTTCTTCTGGAGTAGCTTTATCATCGGCAATTGGGCGTTCAAACTCTTCATCTCCAACAGCTATTTTTAGTGGCACGGTTTTTAAGCTACGTCTTTTCAGATAGTTAATAGTTGTGTTGCTAGCAACTCGGCAAATCCAAGGAGCTAGCGGTAAGTTTGGATCATAGCGAGCTAGGTTTTGATAAACTCGCAAAAAAATTTCTTGGCATAAGTCTTCTGCTTCTGTCACGTTACCAACCATTCTATAAGCTATGCTGTAGACTCGACGGTGAAACGTTGCCACTAGTTGAGCAAAGGCATTGGAATCATTGTTGAGTATTTGCTCAACTAATTTTGCGTCTGAGGTCGATTCTATTTGGCTCATAAAAGTGGCCTCAGCTTACTAGCTGGGCTAGTTTAATATACCTAGTTGTTTTGGAATTTGATAAGCAGGGAAAACTTTGTTGATATTTTTTGTACCAACTTGAGCAATTATAAATTCGCTTAAAGCTGTACGAAAGTCTGTTGTGATGGTTAAATCACCTGGAGCAGACAACTTACTATCTGCAAGCCCAGGCCATTCTCCATATACACGGCCACCTTGCACTTTGCCTCCTGCAAAAAACATAACACCTGCTTGACCATGATCAGTTCCTAAACTAGCATTTTCTGCTACTCTACGACCAAATTCTGTCATTACTATCACTACTACATTTTGCCATTGCTCCTCTAGGTTTTTAGAAAATGCTGCAAGTCCTTTAGCTAGTTCTGCTAAAGGCTCAACCATTGCTAGCTTTTCTCCAAAATGAGTATCCCAACCATAGAGATCAATACTTGTAGCTTTTAATCCTATTTTAGCTTTAATTAATTGTTCAACTGTGTTTAATTGATTGCCAAACTTAGTTTGTGGATAACTTAAATCTGGTTTTAATTGGCTATTTTTTAATATTTGCTCAACACTTTCTAATGCAGAAACACTTTGTTCTGCTACTTTTCCAATTGTTGTAGTATTTCCATATAACAGCTTTAAGCAAGATAACATATTGGAATTAGAACTATTAGAAGCAGTTTGTTTTAAACGAAAGTCTGATAAACTAGTTAACTTACTTGAGCCAGAACAGCCTACAAAAAGCTTTGAAGGCCAGTCACTAAAATTTATTGTTTGTAGTGGACTAGTGCTTTTATCTGAAATAATTGCTAAATAACGAGATAACCAACCTGTTACAGGTTTTTGTTCACCAACTGCACCAAGTTCTATTTCTTCCCAAGCTTCAAAATGTGAATGTGAATCTCCCGGCCAACCTACTGCATGCAAAATTGCTAGTTGCTTATTTTGATAGAGTGGTAGGAGTGGTGCAAGTGCTGGATTTAAGCCAAAAAAACCATCTAAATCAATTACTCCATTGGCTTGGTTAGGTGCAGGTATAGAAATAGTTGGCCTAAGACGATAATAATTTTCCTCGCGATAGGGAACTACTATATTTAAACCATCTGCACCACCACGTAAGTTAATAAGCACTAAAGTTTGCTCACTCATAAAATTCTCCTAACACACTATTGATATTGAAAATCTGGCAAACATAATAGCAATGCAACTTTGTCATTAGGGGTTTCTGCTTGTTGAATTGCTGCTAATTCATTTTCTTGTAACGGTCTTTGTATAAAGTTAGGCACATAGGCTATAGGATTTTCTAATATGGAATCTAATTTAGCGCTAGTTCCTTTAATTTGGTTATGTGCTAGTGAAATTGCAAAGTTCCAACGTGCAACAAGCTGATTTTGCCAATGTTCTTGTTCTTCAGGAAAACCGTCAGGAGTTGGCCAATTAAACGGAAGTTGCCCCATTGATTCTAGGTGATTTTGTAAGGCTAAATCTCCATTACTATTAGCACTAAGTGCCCTAAGTGCTGAAATTGCATAAGTATATGGACGCTTAAATTTTGGTGGAGCGTTAAGAAATTCTTCTGAGAAAAACAAAGTTCTTAAAGTTTCTCTAATATTTCCATTAGTTTCTTGGAAATTTTTAGCTACTTGTGCAATTAATTCTTTAGAAGGAGTTTCACTAACAAATCGACGGCATAACTTATTGCTAATAAAATTTGCTGTAGAAGGATGTTTGCTAACTAAATCAATTAGATCTTCAAGATCGGTGTTGGAATTTGCAGCAAAAGTTTTTTCTAAAATTTGTTTTTCTCCACTATCATGCAATTTATTGTCAAACTGAACTTTGCCTCGCCAAAAATGTTCTTTAATTTGCCAACCAGTAAGCGCTTTAGCTGCTTGCATTACATCTGTTTGTTTGTAACCACCATTGACTCCTAAAGTATGTAGCTCTAAAAGTTCTCTCGCATAATTTTCATTGGGGTTACCTACGATATTGCTACTTCCATCTAAGTAACAAAGCATTGCAGGACTCAAAGCACTAGCATGTAAGAGGTCTCTAAAATTGCCTAAGGCATGTTTTCTAATCACTTCTCGATCATCAATAACTTTTAACCAAGCACAATTGCTTTTTTCGCTATAGATATTAAAATGATCGCTCCAAAACTCTACCATCATTTCTTGTAGCTGACGGTTGCTATAAGTAGCACGTAAAATAGTAGCTTGGCGCAAATCTTTGATTGCTTGTTTAGCTGTAAGCTCAAAAATATCAGGGGTTTTGAAGTTTATAGTGTCAATGCGCCTAACTAACCAATAAGCACGACTATCATCAAGTTGTTCTGGGTTTAGTTGTTCATCAATAAAATTTCTGATCCCTTGACTAGCTACTTGCTGGATTTGACCAGGAGTTGCGCCATAAGTTAGCCGTTTAACCACATGACTTGCTAATTTTTCCTCGTTACTATTTTGCAAACTGCTTAATATTGGAGCAGGTAAACCAGCTTGTCCTAACATCCATTGACTTTGATTACAAGCTGTAAGCAAGCCAAGGCTAGTTAAACCAGCGGCTTTAAGAAATTGCCTACGGTTAATCATATATATTCTCCTGATTTTCAGCTGCTATTTGTTCTAGATAATTAGGTTAGCTAACAGGATGTAAATTATTGTTTGGGGTTATAGTTGGTTGAGATGGTTTTACAGAAAAGACTTTGGCCATTGCTTTTTCACTTAAAGCTTTACTAATTGCTCCTAAGGCTAAAAGAAAGCTTATAGGTAATACTACAAACCAACCAACAAGAGGTAATACAAAAGCTAATTCTAAGAAAATTGAGCTAAAAGCCAAGCTAGAAAAGGATTTTGGAACATTAAAGGATTTTTCATAGCGATTTGCCAAAAGGTTAACGATTCCGGCTGCTCCAAATATTGCAAGGCTTAATCCTATAAGTAAAACCCCTAGAGCTAAGAGTTTTCCTGGGCCAGGAACAACTGCGAAAAAACCTAACATAATAAATAATACAAAGAACAATCCCAAACCTCTAAAAATATTTCTAACTGGTCTATTTTCAACTTGGTAAGAAGTATGTTCTACTAGTTGAGGGAAATTAATAGTTATAACTAATAATAATGATGGGAAAGCTAATCCCACTAATATTAATCCACTGATGACTGCAAGTACGTCTGCCATAGACATTGTCTTATCTCCTTTGTTTGAAAATGTGTTTCTTATTAGCTATTACAAGAGTTCTTAAAAAAGGATTCAGAAAAAAGAGAGAAATTTTTCTTTTTTGCAGATTGACGTTCTTAACCATCAAAGGTCATAATTGCAAAACTGCACATTTACCAAAAGTAAGGCTAAATAAAGAAGTTAGCTTTAACTAAGATTTGGAGGAATTAATTTTTAATGAAAAGATTTAAAACATTAGCTTTAGCTTTAATGCTAGCTTCAACCATTACTTTACCAATATCAAATATTTCAAAAGCGGATACCAATATGAATTCTCCTGAACAAGTACAATCACAATTTCCTTGGATGAAAGAAGCAACAAGCAAATTAGAGAGCGAACTAATTGCCAAGTATGGCGAAGGACAACGCGCTAGATTAAAACAAGGTATGCAGCAAGTAGCTAGTTTTTGGCGCTCAGAAGATGGAGACAGAGACACCTTTGAAAGTTTTGTCAAAGAAGCTTTTGCTGGAGATAAAGAAACGCTAGATCAACTATTTAGCCGCTTTGAAAAAAATATGGAACAACTTGACGGCCATATGCATGAAGTAAACCGTGAGTTTCGCAACCAATCAGATTTGGATGTTGGGCCAATAATGCCGTTTGATGATCTATTTGCTAGCTATGATCCTTCAGCTCATGTGATAGATGATTTCTTCAATAATAAGCTTGCTTTTATAGTATTGTTAAATTTCCCACTTACAACTTTAGAACAAAGGCTAACAGAAGGTGAACATTGGTCACGCCGACAATGGGCTGAAGCTCGTTTAGCACAACGTTTTTCTAAAAGAATTCCTTCAGAAGTAAACCTAGCAATTGCAAAGGCTTCGTCTGATAGTGAGCGTTATATTGCAGAATACAATATTTGGATGCACCATTTGTTAGATGAAAAAGGTGAAAGGCTATTTCCTGCAAAACTAAGACTACTATCTCACTGGAATTTACGAGATGAAATTAAAGCTAACTATAGTGACAAAGCTAATGGTTTAGCTAAACAACGTATGATTCGCAAAGTTATGGAACATATTGTTCAACAAACTATTCCAGAAGTAGTGGTTAATAACCCAAATGTTGATTGGAATCCTTACACAAACCAAGTTACAGTTGCTGCTGTAAAAGACTCTGATGATACAAGTAAAAAAGTTGATAACCCTACTAATAAACCTGAGCCTAATAACCGTTATGCTCAACTACTTGCAACTTATCAAGCTTCAAGAAAGGCAGATGCTTATTCTCCAACTGCACCAACTTTGATTGCAAGACGTTTTGATGAGAACCGAGAAATTCCAGAAGCTAGAGTAAAAGCAATATTAACTCAAGTACTTACCTCACCTTTAGTTGGTGAAACAGCTAAAATTATAGAAAGCCGTTTGGGTCGCCCATTAGAGCCTTTTGATATTTGGTATAACGGCTTTAGACCACGTGAAGCCTATACCGAAGCACAACTTGATGAAATTGTCTCCAAGCGTTATCCAACACCGGAAGCTTATAAAAAAGATATCCCTAATTTGCTTTCAAAACTTGGTTTTAGCAAAGAACGTGCTGAATATTTAGCTAATAACATAATTGTTGATCCTGCAAGAGGTTCAGGTCATGCAATGGGTGCTTCTATGCGTTCAGAGAAAGCACATCTTCGTACTAGAGTTGAAAAAACAGGCATGAATTACAAAGGTTTTAATATTGCAGTTCATGAAATGGGACATAATGTTGAACAAACATTTTCACTCAATATGGTAGACCATTATATGCTACAAGGTGTTCCAAATACTGCATTTACTGAAGCTCTAGCCTTTGTTTTCCAAGGACATGACTTAGAGCTTTTAGGGCTTTCTAAACCAGATAGCAAGACCCAAGCCCTAAAAACCCTCAATGATTTTTGGGCAACCTATGAAATCGCAGGTGTAGCCTTGGTAGATATGGAGGTTTGGCACTGGATGTATGAACATCCTAACGCTACACCAGAAGAACTTAAAAATGCTACAGTGAAAATTTCTCAAAATATATGGAATAAGTACTATGCACCTACCTTTAAGCAAACCAATGTTGTCTTATTAGGTATTTATTCTCATATGATAGATAGTTTCCTTTATTTACCAGATTATCCAATAGGGCATTTAATAGCTTTTCAAATAGAAGAACAAATGGAGAAGGCTGGAAATATTGGTTCAGAATTTGAGCGAATGGCTGTAGTAGGCAGCATTACACCTGATTTATGGATGAAGAAAGCAACTGGTGCACCTGTTGGAGCAGATGCTTTATTAAATGCTACTAAGAGAGCTTTGGAGGAGTTTAAAAAATAAATTATTTACATTTTTTCCTGGGGTTGCGCAAGCCTATGGCTTGCTAAAACCCCAGGCTAATATGGGTTGAGCGAATATTTAAGCTAATTACTACTAAAAGTTTAGTCTAATTCAGGCTAATATGGGTTATAGCTAATTACTAGTAAAAGCTTATGCTAATTCAGACTAATATGGGTTGAGCTAAATTTGGGAATACTAGGAGAAAGAAATGCAATATAGATTTATGGTATTAGTTCTAAAATTACTAGTAATGATACTTGAGCGAATTACTTATCAAGATTTCAAAACAAAAGATTCTCAATGGGAATACTACACTGCAAACTTAAAGTATGAAGTTGATAAATTTATTGAAGATGCCAAGGAAAAATCATAACTCAATTAGTCTAAGCTTTAGAGTCAATAGCGTAAAAACATACATGCTCAACCCATATTAACCTGAATTAACCTAAATATTTGCTCAACCCATATTAGCCTGAAGTAGCCTAAATTTTTAGAAATGATTAGCCTAAATATTCGCTCAACCCATATTAGCCTGGGGTTTTAGCAAGCCATAGGCTTGCGTAACCCCAGGAATAGAGTTCAAAATATGAAAGAAGATAATTTTTTTCAAATTGATAGTTTGGGCTTAGATTTTTTGCAAGAGCAATGGCAGTTATTAATGGTAAGGTATTGTGTTAGTAGTGATTTGTCAGAAAAATATTTTTTTGAAATCAAAGAAAAATACTCCGAAAAAAAACGCTTTTATCATAACTTAACCCATATTCAAGCCTTGTTAAAACTTATTGAGACCCTCAAAGAAAAGATTCAAGATTACCAATCGGTTTCTTTAGCTATTTGGTTTCATGATCTCATCTACAATACTAAAAGGAACAATAATGAGGAAAAGAGTGCAGAATTTGCTGTAAAAGCTTTGCAGGAAATGAAAATCCCTGCCGATATTATAAGGTTAGTAGAATTAATGATTCTTGCTACTAAAACGCATGATGCTAAGGCTTTAACAGAAGATGGAAAGCTCTTTCTAGACTTGGATTTAGCTATTTTAGGTAGCAAAGCAGAAATTTATCAGCAGTACTATAAAGCAATTAGGAAAGAGTATTCTTGGGTACCTTGGTTTTTATACCGTCATAGCCGTAAGAAGGTGCTTAATAGCTTCTTAGGACGTCAACATATCTTTTTTACTCAAGAAATGTCACAATTAGAAGGTTTAGCTAGAAAAAATATTACTCAAGAAATAGAGTTCCTTTCAAAATAATCATAAAGGTTTTATTGTATGAAAAAAGATCATCTGCACTTAGAAACAAAGGCCGTTCATTCTGGTGAACATAGAATTAACGGTTCTGTCAGCATGCCTATTTTCCAAACAGCTATGTTTGAATATAGTGGTGAGGCTAGTTATCATGATGTAAAGTATATTAGGCTAAATAATTTACCTAATCATATTGCACTAAGTCAAAAGCTAGCTGCACTAGAAAATGGAGAAGCTGCACAGGTTATGGGTAGTGGGATGGCGGCTATTACAACCACATTACTTACTGTGTTAAAGGCAGGGGATCATTTACTTGCTCAAGATTGTCTTTATGGTGGAACTTATGATTTTGTTAATAAAGATTTAGCTGATTTTGGAATTTCTTTTGATTTTATTGATGGTAATGATCCTAGTAGTTGGGCTAGTAAGCTAAAACCCAATACAAAAGCTATTTATGTTGAATCAATGAGCAATCCATTATTGCAAGTAGCGGATCTAAAAGCTGTTGTTAGTTTTGCTCGTGCTAATAATTTGCTTTCTATTATTGATAATACTTTTGCAAGTCCAGTAAATTTTAGAGCTTCTGAGTTTGGCTTTGATCTTACCTTGCATAGCTGTACTAAATATTTAAATGGGCATTCTGATATAGTTGCAGGTGCAGTAATTGGGTCAGCACAACTTGTTGAAAAAATTACACATAAGCTTAATCATTTAGGAGGATCACTTGATCCACATGCAGCATTTTTATTACACCGAGGTATAAAAACAGTAGCACTACGTGTTAAATATCAAAATGAGAGTGCATTAAAAATCGCTCAATTTTTAAGCTCACATCCTAAAGTTATAAAGGTTAATTATCCTGGTTTAGAAACACATCCTAACTACAAAAATGCCAAAGAACTTTTTGCTGGATTTGGTGGAATGATGAGTTTTGAGTTAAAAGATGGAGTTGAGGCTTCAATTAACTTTATGAAGAGTGTAACAATTCCTGTAAAAGCTCCTAGCTTGGGAGGTGTAGAAACTCTAATTACTTTACCAGCACGTACTTCACATGCAGGAATGACTCCAGCAGAGAGAGAAAAAGTAGGAATTAGTGATTCATTAATTCGTTTATCTGTAGGAGTTGAGGCTACAGAAGATTTGATTGAGGACTTCAAGCAAGCATTGGAAGGGTAGTTTATGAGCAATCCAGTCATGCTTTATGATGGAGTTTGTGGATTTTGTAACAGTTCTGTACAAACTCTTATAAAGTTGGATAAAAAGGCGATAATCAAATTTGCTGCTCTTCAAAGCCAGTTTGGAGAAGCTGTTAAGTTACGTCATCCAGAACTAGCCAATATTGATTCTGTTGTTTTGCTAGAAAACTCAAATGAAATAGAAAAAGTTTTTGTTCGCTCTGATGCTATTTTAAGAATTGCTCATTATTTGGGCGGATTTTGGTGTATAACCAAGCTTGGCTATCTAATTCCTAGATCAATACGTGATTTTCTATACGACAGTTTTGCTAAGAATCGCTATAAGTTTTTTGGTAAATACGATAGTTGTATGATTCCATCTCCAGAAGTTCGAGCAAGATTTATAGAATTTATCTAAGAAGAAACACTGATTTTTTGGGGATTTTCTAATATCTAAAATAAATCTCTTAGTTATAAAATAAATAATTGTCGTAAAAATATCTTACTTTTAATAAAATACATTTATACTTAAAATTATCAAAATTTTACTAAATTTTTTTGTAAAAAACAGTATGGCTGTGAAGCAGGAGTTTTTCTAAATGGTAAAATGCTCGAACCCTCGTTGTGCTGATGTAAAACCTACTTCCTTAGGGCGTTGCTTAAATTGTCGAGCATTGTTTGCTGGCACAGTACTACGAAATCGGTATCAAGTTGATAGAATGATAGGTAAGGGAGGATTTGGAATTACCTATTTAGTTCAAGATCGGGATTGTTTTGGAGAATCTCGTGTCCTAAAAGAGCTTTTTCCACATATTACTGAAACTCCAGATGATGCAGAAGAAGATCCTGCTGTAACAGCAGAAAGACTTTTTCAAAGAGAAGCCAAAATACTACTTAGTATACAACACCCTGGTATTCCTAAATTATATGCTTATTTTGCAGAAGGGGGCTATTCTTACATAGTTCAAGAATGGATTCCTGGGCAAACCCTTTATGATGAGCTTAAATCCAGGAAAAGAACCTTTAGTGAGCAAGAAGCTTGCACTGTTTTATTAGAGCTAGCAGATATTTTAGAATATTTGCATGGTCATAATCCTCCAATTATTCACCGTGATATTAAGCCACAAAACTTGATGCGCCATGAAAATGGAAAAATCCAGTTAATAGATTTTGGTGCAGTTTATCAAGCTGCTAGTGTAAAGAGTAATTATCAAACCTTAATTGGTTCACCTGGTTATGCTCCTCCTGAACAAATAATTGGTTCACCTGTACCACAAAGCGATCTCTATGCTCTAGGCGCTACAGTCCTTTATTTATTGACAGCAATTCACCCTAGTAAAATGTTTAATCACACCACTAAACATATGGAGTGGGAATCACAAGTAGAAGTAAGTTGGGGATTTGCAGAGCTTTTAACAGAGCTTTTATTAGTAGATTTAACTAAGCGTTTAAAGAGTGCTACAGAGCTTAAACGTAGAGTACAAAAGCTGATGGGTCAGTTTCCAAAAAAATCAGGGGCTTTTATTTCAGAGTTTATTTCTACAAAAGTTGTTCCAGAAACAAATAGCCTATTAAAAGAAACTAAAAAACCAAATAACATAGAACCACAAGTCGTCCAACAGCCTCCAAAAAATTATGTTCAAGAAAAGAAAGCCCCTCCTGTAGAGTCTTGGACTTCTCCTATAAATGCTATAGATAATTCAACAACTGGTGGAGAATCACAGCTTTATAACAGTGAAGAACGTCCTCCTGATGAAGAAGGTAAGTTTTCTGATATGCCTTTTCCTTTTCTGCTTAGACGTATTTATAGACAACGTTTAACAGGAAAATTAACTTGTTTAAGTGTTAATGCTAATAAAACTCTTTACTTTGAGCAAGGTGCAATTATTTATGCTAAAAGTACTTTAGAAGAAGATAGTTTAGGCCAGACAATGGTTAGGAATGGTCAACTTAATTACCGGTCTTTTCAAGAAGTTGATAAGCTTGCAAAGGAAAAGAATATACGTTTTACTACTGCACTAATAAAAGGTGGTTGGGTTGCGTCAGATAAGCTTAAGGATTTGATTTCAGAGCAATTTTGCCAAATTATATATTCACTCTTTACTTGGGAAAGTGGACATTATGAGATTCGTAGTGGCCCCCCTAGAAAAAGCTCTGTGAAAATCTCTCTCTCTACTGCTGATATTATTTTTGAGGGATTGCGTCGAATCAATAATATTAACTTGCTTAAAAAATGGTTAGGAGATTTTCGTTGGAAGCTATGTGTTACTAAAGATCCATTTTTACTTTATCAATCCATTAATCTTAAGCCAAAAGAAGCTTTTGTAGTGTCACGTATTGAAAGCGCTCGTTCTATTGAAGAAATTCTTTCTATGGGTGGATTGCCTGAAGATGAAACCATTAGGACACTTTGCGGGTTGTTAGCTGTAGGGCTTCTTGAATGGGTTAAAGAAGAGAAAACTTCAGAGGATGAAGGGCCTGTATCTATTTCTCAAATAATAGTTAGCCGTAAACCAGAAGTGCCAACTCCTAGTTTTGATATGCAAAGTGCTGCTTCTTTTTGTTATGAGGTTGAGAATATAGTTAATAGTTTAGATAATAGTAATTATTATGCAGTATTAGATATATCACGTAATGCTAGTGATGAAGAGATTCGCCGGGCTTATACACAAAGATCTGAAAAATTCCATCCTGATCATCATACTCAACTTGCTAAATATAATTTAAGTCTACGTAATGATTTGGAAAAAATTTTTACTCGTGTTTCAGAAGCTTATAGAATTTTGATAAATCCAATAACTAGACAAAACTATGATCGCTCTTTCAGAACAGGTTCTGCCCCTAAAGTTACGCCTGGAGAAACACTTAAAGATAAGCTTAATGCTGCTAATAGAAACGAAATAAAACCAAGCCAACCAGTTTCAAATGTCCCAAATGTTTCAAATAGAGATTCTTACAAGAGTTTTTCCTCTTCTACAGATCGTAGTAATAACAAAAGTCCTAGTTCTCAGTTTTCTTCTCCTGTTCAAGGAATGTTTGAAAAAGGGATGAAGTATTTTCAAGTGCGTGAATACAAACAAGCTTACTATGCTTTTCAAGCAGCTGTAGAAGCTGCTCCACAGCAAGCTGAATATAGAATATTTTTAGCAAGAACTTTATTGCACTTAAATGACTATAACAAGGCAAAAGAACATTTTGCAAAAGCTGTAGAGCTTGAGCCAAGAAATGCAGATTATTGTGTTGAATTGGGTTTACTTTATCAAAGAATAAGTATGGCTAGGCAAGCTTACCAAATGTTTGAGAAAGCCTTGGAGATTGCTCCAGGACATATTCTTGCCAAAAGAGCTAAGGAAAATTTAAGGTTATAAAAGCTCTATTAAGAATAATTTTCTAATATAGATATGATTTCTTCTAGAGAAGGACGCATTTTCGGGTCTTTTGCTAGCATTTCCATTATTAATTCTGAAAGAACAGGATCAAGATTTTTGACCTTTTGGCTTATTGGAATAGGCTGTGAGTTAATATGCGAGATTAGCACATCTACATCATCACCAATAAAAGGTACATTTCCAGATAAAAGTTCATAAAAAATAATACCTAAAGAATATATATCAGTTTCTTTGTTTACTTCTCGATTACGTATTTGTTCAGGTGACATATATTCAGGAGTGCCTACAATGATATTTGGATCTGTGAGGCGTTCAGAATCAGATGGATTAGCACTAGAATCGGTATTTTTATCTTGTAAGAAAGCAATACCAAAATCCAACACCTTTACCCGTGGTTTATCATTGCTATATGCATCGTTTAGTAAAAATATATTGTTAGGTTTTAGATCTCTATGGATAACACCTTGTTGATGAGCAGCTAGGGTGGCTGAGGAGACTTGAGCCATTACTTTAGCCGCCCAACTTGCAGACACAAAAACATGTTTTGATAAATAATTCATTAATGAAATTCCAGAAAGCATTTCCATAACAATATAAGCTTGTCCGGAAGCGATTATGCCATATTCATAGGTTTCAATAACATTAGGATGTTTAATACGTAGTGCAGCCGCAGCTTCACGAGCAAATCGACGCACTTCTGTAATGTTAGAAATATACTCATGACGTAGTAGTTTTAGTGCTACATTTTGTTGTTTTGTTTCATCATAGGCTAAGTAAACAACTCCCATTCCTCCTTTGCCTAGAGGATCTAGTAATCTATACTTATTATTAAGTAATCTTTGGGATTCTAGTGTTTTGCTATTATCTTCTGTTATGTGTACTGAATTAGGTTCACGTGCTTGTTGAGGAGAACCAAGACGACCTAGTATTTTTCTTGTTCTAACAGCTATTTCACGCACATTAAACGGTTTATTCCAATAGTCTTCTACACCTGTTTCTAAAAGAGCTATCTTTACTTCTTCGTCATCTGATGTAGTAAGAAACACAAAAGGAATATGTTTGGTATGAGGGGAATTTTTGATTTGAAGGAAAAAACCAATACCATCCAATTCAGGCATATGCCAATCGGAAATAATCAAACTGGGTCGTTTTTCTACACAGAGACTTAAAGCTTGTTGCCCATCTTCAGCTGTAACAATTTCACAATCTAACTCTTGAAGAGCTTTTTTTAAAATCTTCAAGGTTAAAGAATCATCATCAGCAATTAGAACACAATGTTTATCCATCACTAACCTTTACTCTAAGTGTTAATACTAAGTACTACACGTAAACCATTAAATGGACTTTTTATATGATCAGTTGCTCGATCTCGAAAAGCAGATCGACATCCATAAGCAACATAATCCCAAGATCCACCTCTTAAAACTCTTAGTTTAGGTTTTTCTCCTATTTCCCAAGCACTTCCATCTGTAGGTGCTCCCACATAATTATCATGCCAAACATCTTGGCACCATTCCCATACATTTCCATGCATATCATAAAGCCCAAAACTATTTGGATTAGCTAAACTACCTACTTTAGTAGTGCTATGACGATAGATGGTTTTTTTAGCTAGACCATAAGGAGAACTACCATCATAATTGACTAGGCGTGAAGTAACAGTATCTCCATATGCAAAAGCTGTTGTAGAGCCTGCTCTAGCAGCATATTCCCATTCCGCTTCTGTTGGCAATCGGTAATTATATCCTGTTTTAGCAGATAAGCGTTTACAGAACTCTACTGCATCTAGCCAAGAAACTTGTTCTATAGGTAAATCATCTCCAGAGAAAAAAGCAATTTCAGGATCTAAGTCCAGATTAATTTTGGGCAAAGAAGCTACTTTTTTCCATTGAGATTGAGTTATAGGATATTTGCCTATAAAAAAACTCTTTACTGATACAAGGTGTTGAGGTTTTTCATCATTGTCACCTTCAGTACTACCCATTAAAAAACTTCCTTCAGGTATATATACCATCTCTAGCGCAATTGTATCTAACTCTTGAAAAAAGAAACGTGCCTTTTTCTTATAGCGTTTAGTTATACACCCAAATTGATCTACCATTGGAAATAGGAATTCAAAAGTGTTTAAGGAATTTAACATGTGTCTAAATGTATAACATTAAAGGTAGATTATCCAGAAATTTTTATCAAAGTAATAAAACTTACTAGGTAATTATTTTAAATATTTGGAAATAAACGATTTTTTAATAAACTTATTACTAGTAATACACCTAGTATAACTTTTAAGAAGGGTTTATTTAGGAATAGAAAAGGCAATTAGTCTTCTTTTATTTGCTCTTTAATATCAAGTTTTAAGGCTTTTAAGGACAAAGTCATATCTGTTATAAAAAATAAAACAGATATAATTAGTGAAAACAAACTTGCTACAAAGCAAAACACAATAAAAATGCTTAAATCTTTTTTAAAATAAAAAATTCCAAATAGAGTTATTACTAATAAACTAACAAAAAATATACTAATTAATGAAGTGCTAACAGCTAAGAGTAAAATATGTGAGCGTTTATAAAGGATATTTATCTCTGCTTTGATTATTTTCTTTCCTTTTTCGTCAACATTGTTAAATTCTCTCTCTAGTTGTCTTGCTCTATCTACAATTCTTCCAAACCTATTTGTTTGTGACAAAACTATAAGCCCTACTCCTGAAATTAAAGCTACAGGAGATATTGAAACTTGCAAGATTTTAGCAATTTCACTATAGTCAGGTACTTGCATATTGTGCTCTAAAATAATACTTAATTAGTATGCTTATACAATAAGATTACGTAAAATCAGTATTATTGGAAAAAGAAAACAGCCATAGATAGTATTTTAGTCTATCTATGGCAAGAACTAACCGTTAATTATACTTCGTAGAGTAAATCTTCGGGTAAAGTTTCTGGGTGTTCTATTATAGGTAATTCACGAGCAGTTCTAGTAGCTTTTCTAGTGTCTACTTCTAGTAAATGATGATAAGCTTTGGCTAAAAACCTAGGCATAATTAGATCATGGGTACGTTTAACGCGATCTTCGGCTTGCAAACTAGCTAACATTTTATTAAAAAGTTCTTCTCCATTGTGAGCCAAGATATGTTCTCGTTTTTCTGGATCTAGGAAGTTTCTTAGTATGCTATCTCGATCTGCTTCTGGATGAAACTGTGTAGCTTGGAACTCTTCACCTATGGAAAGAGTCATAATGGCTTTACCTCTAAGTCCGTGGCGGCTTTCTAATGCCAGGACTTTTGCTCCAATAGCTTCTAAAGCAGATTCATCAGGGTGAACTACTTGATAGTTTCGCCGTTCAAAAGCAAAAAATCTTTCTCCTAAACCTTCTAAAATAAAAGAGTTTAGTCCTGATGGAGTAGGGTAGGCAGGCATAATACCATAGACTGATCGAGGAGCATCACAAACTTCAGCAAATTTAAAATGCCTAGTCAAGACTTGAAAAGAATGGCAAATACCAAAAAAGAAAGTTTTTCTACTTTTACTTAAATTATGTTCAAGAATATCATCAAGTAATTGAAAATAGTCTACTTCCCATTGTTTGCCTTCTCCATCATGAGGAGACCCTGGCCCACCACTAGATATATAAATATCAAAACTGTGTTTAGGGACTTCTCCAAAATCTCTTACTCGGAAATGCTTTATTTCCAATTCTAATAAGTAGTGGTGACGTTCTTTCCAAGCATTTTGTGAATTTTCTAGTAACTGGTAAATACAACCAATTCCTTGATTCTTAAAGCCATCATTCATATCAAGTATTGCCACTTGGATAGGCTTGGTTTTAGGTAAATTACTCATAATAGTTGATTTGTAAAGGTTTTAGGTGACTAAGATAATTTTTATGTTTATAATAACGCAGTTTATTAATTAAAACATCTAGAAAAAGCCATTATATTAAGTTACTTCATGTTAAATAAATTTGGACATAACAGTTTATATGCAATTACTGATAGGGAAATAGCTGGTCTTGAACATCCCCAAATTGTCTCAGAATTTTTAGTTGGTGGAGCAAAAGTAATTCAACTTAGAGAAAAGAAAGCTTCTACCAAAGATTTTTATGAAGCTGCATTAGAATCAGTAAAACTTACTAAACAAAAAGGAGCTTGCCTAATTATTAATGATCGTGTAGATATTGCCGAGATGGTTGGAGCAGACGGAGTACATTTAGGCCAAGATGATATAGCCCCAGAAAAAGCTCGCTTGATTTTGGGGGATAGTGCTATAATCGGCATCTCAACACATTCTATGGAACAGGCATTGATAGCAGATAAACTTCCAGTTGATTATATTGCAGTTGGGCCAATTTTTCCCTCCTTAACAAAACCAGAGGCAAGTGATAGTGTTTTGGATAAACAAATAGGGTTGAAATTATTAGAAGATGTTTGTAAGTTAGTAACAAAACCAGTAGTAGCTATTGGTGGAATTACGCTAGATAATGCTTTGTCTGTTTTAGCTACGGGAGCTGGACTTGTAGCAGTGATTTCTGATTTAGCAAAATATGGTAATATTAGTCAACGTACTAGTAAATTTTTAGAAAAATTAAATAATTAAGCCCCGTTGTAAGCAAATAATAATCAAACAAAGCTTAAAATAATAAGCTCAAATAAGCAGTATTATCTTGTTGGTTTTAACTAATTTGGTATTATTTTTATTTATCAAAACTATGTCGTAAAAACTAATTTATATCTATACAGATTTAGGTTAGTTATTTAAGGAGGTAAGCTCGCATGAGTTTTTTTGAACTACCACCCCTAATTGAAAAAATGTTGGCAACAGCAGATAACATAAGCGACTTAAATTTTTCTGTTGGTCGTCCCCCACAAGTAGAAATAAATGGCAAACTTACTCCAGTAGAAATTAAAGGATTGCGTGTACTTACTCCATATCAAACAGAAGTTATTGCTATGTCTTTACTTTCTGGTAATAACGATGCTGCTGAGAAATTAATAAAAAGTGGCTCTGTGGATATTTCTTTTAGTATCCATCAACGTACTAGGTTTCGCGTTAATATCTTTTCTCAACGCGGTACTTATTGTATTGTGATGCGGGTAATTCCTACAGAAGTTCCTACTATTGAATCGCTACAACTCCCACCACAACTAGGTGAGATTTCCTTTTATAAAAATGGAATCGTTCTGCTTACAGGCCCAACAGGTAGTGGTAAATCTTCAACTTTGGCTGCAATCATTGATAAAATTAATCGAGAAAAATACTATCATATTGTAACTATTGAAGATCCAATAGAATTTCTTCACTCACATAAAAATAGTACTATTAATCAACGTGAGTTAGGTAGTGATACGCCGTCATTTGCACTAGCACTTAGAGCTGCTCTTCGTCAAGCACCTAAGGTAATTCTAGTAGGTGAGATGCGGGATCTAGAAACCACAGAAATTGCCTTAGAAGCTTCTGAAACAGGCCACTTAGTACTTTCTACTTTGCATACCACAGATGCTTCTAAAACAATTGATCGTATTATTGGTCTTTATCCAAAAAATGAAGAACACATTATTCGTATTCGTTTAGCTCAATCTTTCAGATATATAATTTCCCAACGTCTAGTTCCTCGTGCTGATGGAAAAGGGCGACTAGCTGCAGTAGAAATTCTAAAAGGCACACCTCGTACTCGTGAGTATATTGAAAAAGGTGAAAGCGAAGGTAAGAGCTTGCTTGATGCTATGAATGATGGTGAATTGGAAGGTATGCAACACTTTGATCAAGTGATTGAAAAATGGATTCGCCAAGGCATTGTAACTAAAGAAGACGGTTTATCATTTTCTACTAATCCCAGCAACTTACAGCTACGTTTATCTGGTTTAGGTGCTTCAGGTGACTTTACTGCTAATGGTCAAGAAATTAACCGTGGTGGTAATAGTGCTTATGGGGCAAATTCAATGCGTAATTTAATAGAGCGTTAAATTAGTTTAGGAGAGAAGATTTCTTATGAACCAAATGTGTCCTTCTTGTGGTTTTGATGTGCATATTGATGACAGCCAAGCCCCACCCTATGCTTTTACAATGGAATGTCCTCGTTGTCGTAAATCTGTAACTATGACACCCCCTGCTAAAGCAGAAGCCACATTAAAGGGCGATGCTACAATAGCCCGAACTAACGTGATGAGTTCACCTAATGCTGGAAAAGCAGCAGGTGGAACACCGGCTAACTTTCAAGAAACTATGATGGCTTTTATGCAAATGATGACAGGAGGTGCTGCTGGGCCTGCTGTTGCTCAAAAAGGGACTGGTGTAGATCCATCTAAGATGGGTTTTGCTTGGGCACGTAAAAATATGTTAGTGTGCTGTGCAGATCAAAATCAACGCCAAGTAATTGAGCAAGTAATGGGCAATTCTCGCTATGATATGCATATTGCACAAAGTTCTGCTCAAGCCTTAGAAATCTTTCAAGATGTTAAAGTTGATATGTTAGTACTTGATCCTCAATTTGATGCTGCTCGCCAAGGTGGTATTACTGTGCTACGACATGTCAGTTCCTTAATGCCTAAGTATCGACGCCGTGTTTATATTGTGTTAGTCTCACCTCAGGTAAAAACCTTGGATACTTATATGGCTTTTCTAAATTGTGTAAATCTAACAGTTAACAGTGATGATTTAGAATCATTGCCTGCAATTTTGGAAAAAAGCCTAAAAGACTTTAATGAGCTTTACCGACCTTACTTTGAATCAGGCGGAGGCGTGCCTTTATAAAATTTTCCAAGATTTATTAGAAAATTACTTGCTATTGTTTAGAAAAGAAAAAATATTTTTTAAGTGACTATATTCTTGACAATCGAAGTTTTATTAGACAATAGCAAGTAGTTTATTTATATCAATAAGTTAGCTTCTTTTTTTATCCTTCAGTATATTTAGTATACATCTTCTTAAAAGAAAAACTTTCATTGGGCAATAAAACCATAATTTTTCTATTGTGCTAACATCTTCAAAAACAATGGTTTAAGCTTATTAACGTTATTTTATGATTCATCTTAAAGTAAAGGTATAAGGTTTGCCTGTCTTAATTGACAAAATCAAGTCAAAACTAACAAATATTTTACAAAATCAAAATAGGAAAATAAAATGCGAAACTTAAGCTATAAATTAAAAGCTCTTCTCCCAGCAGTATTACTTTTAGGTACTTACGGTATTCAAGCTAAGTTAGATCCTGTACAGTCAAATAAAATAAAGTCTCAAACTGTTGAAGGAAGCTATTTGGTAGAGGGAAAACCTGCAAGAGATGTGTTAGGACATTGGCAAATGCTTTCTAACCGGAGTCAAGGCCGTATTGGAGTAAATTGGAATCCTCGTACTGGTACTCCAGAAGGCATTTTTGGAAAACTTTCTGCTAATAAAGGAAAAGCTTCTGAAAAAGTTGCACGTTTATTTTTAATGGAAAATAACAAACTTTTTAAAATGGACAGTGAGCTTAAGGATTTAGCTTTAACAAGAAATTACAACTCTCCAATGGGAGAACATTTTGTTTTTCAACAAAATTACTTAGGTATCCCAGTTTATGGTGCAGAAACAGCAGTCCATTTTAATGGAAACTCAGAAATAGTAGCAGTCAATAATACTTATCTTCCTAATGTTAAGCTTCAATCTGTTAGCCCAACTTTTAGCCTTAGCACAGCTTTTGAGTTAGCTGGACTAACAATAAAAGATAACAATTTAAGTAAAGCTACAGGAGAATTAGTTGTTTATCCTTCTAATAATGATTTTGCTTTGGCTTGGCATATTAATGTTCCAACTGCAAATCGTACTTGGGAAATGTTTATTGATGCTCAAACAGGAAACTTTTTAGTTAAACCTCATGATATTAACCGCTATGTAAATGGAACAGGTAAAGTTTTTAATGTTAATGCTGTAGTAGCTACTAGAAATAATACTTTACGTGATAATAATAATGCTGATTCAGCTGTCCCAAGCACTGCTTATACTACCGTAACTTTACAGGGGTTAGTTGGTAATGGTTATTTAGATGGGCAATATGCTTCTAGCAAAGATACTAAGAAACGTGTTTTTAACTCTAGCAATAACTTTAGTTACAATCGTAGTAGTGATGGTTTTAGCGAAACAATGGCCTACTACTATATTGATTATACACAACGCTATATTCAATCTTTAGGCTTTACAAATGTTAATAACCGCCAAATTTCTTATACTGTTAATTCTTCACGTGTAGATAATTCTTTTTATTCTCCTAGCACAAAATCTTTAAATTTTGGTACTGGTGGTGTAGATGATGCAGAAGATGCAGAAGTAATTATGCATGAGTATGGTCATTCAATTCAGGATAATCAAGTTCCTGGTTTTGGCTCAACTAATGAAGGTGGAGCAATGGGCGAAGGGTTTGGAGATTATTTAGGTGGTAGTGTTGCTGCTCAACTTAGTGGTGGTTTCCAAGATGCTTGTGTTGCTGATTGGGATGCTACTTCTTATAGCACAACCAATCCTCCTTGTTTACGCCGTCTTGATGGTGTTAAACACTATCCAGAAAATATAGTTGGTGAAGTGCATGCTGATGGTGAAATTTGGTCTGCTGCTCTTTGGCAAATACGTGGTTCACTAGGTGCAAACAGAGCTGACAAAGTTATCATCCAATCTCATTTCTTGTTGACTTCTAGTGCTAACTTTAGCCAAGGTGCTAACGCAATTGTTACAGCTGCAATAAATTTGGGTTACACTAGCACAGAAGTAAACAATATTAGAACAATTCTTCGTAACCGTGGATTTAATGTAACTGCATAAACTTATCTTAAGATATTTTAATCACAGGGCTTGCAAAGTATTTTGTAAGCCTTTACTGTTTTTGCCTTAAGTTTGATTTTCTCTGCTAGGATTAATCCAAATTTCTCCCCAAGATGCCTTTCTTGCTAACTTAAAAGCAGCTTTATTTTTTTGAGAAACAATAGTTTTTTCTATTCCTTTGCTAGTACACAACTCTAAGCCTATATGACCAGGTCTTTTTAATGGATGACGAATAATTCGTGGGTGTGTTTGTGCTAAAAGATCTTTAGATACTATTAAATAGGAAAATTTTTCATCTTCATAAGAGAGTAAACCTTTTTTAGCACGTCTATGATAGCTAGAACGCTCAACCCTTTGAGAAAAATGACACCAATCATTTTCAGCCATTGGACAAGAATTTTTATGTGGACAAGGCGCAATTAAATTTGCCCCTAATTTAATTAAGTCATTTCTTGCTGCTAGAATATTCTTAAACCCTTTTACTGTTCCAGGTTCAATTAAAATCATTACTTTTTTTGTTGCTTGCCACATCTGTAAAAGTAATTTTTTTTGACTAGCTAGATCCATTTCTCCTAAAGCATAAGAAGCAATTAAACAATCATGTATAGGTAATTCACTTTGAGTCATTAAGTTAAGATTTAACCAATTAGCTTTGGAAAGTAGGGGATTTTCTCCTTTTTCAACAAGTCTTTTTCCTAAAACAATCATTTCTTTGTCTTGTTCTATTAGGGTTATTTGGTTTATTTCAAATATGTTATTAACTGCCCACATTACTGTTCCTGGGCCTGCTCCTAGATCAAGTAAACTTTCTAGGGTAAGTTCTGGCATACACTGGCTTAATTCTAAAAACACCGCTACTATAACAGAATAGGTTGCAGGTAACCTTACTCCAATATATGCAAGTCTTTGTTCATTGGAAGTAATAAATAATTTATCACTGTTACGATAACTTAAGGAAAGTTCTGAGCTTGCTTTAGAAAAAATGGAGAAATCTATTTTAGATACTTCTTCTTCAATTGCTTGACTTAAATTTTGAGGCAAATTGTAAGATAAAGACATTTAATTAATAATATTGGGCTAATATAAATATAGTAAGCTTAACGTACTACTAGAGTTTCATTTAATACTTCTACTTCTGTGACTTCTACAGCACTATCCATAAGAAATAATGCTTCGCACTCTTCAGATATTTCCCAGCTATGGGATAGACATTGAACACAATAGAACTTCCCATCATTAACATGAGCACGTGAGATAAGCTGATTACATTTTTCACATTGAAAATTTTCTATCATAAAATTATACCTTTATGCTGGTTTATCAAATATTCTGTAGTTTTACTATAATTAGTTACATTTTGCAATAAAGTAAAATAGCAGTTTTTTTTAAGTGAGATAAAATTTTTCTAATCAGTAAGTAATTATGTTATAAGAAAACAAATCTTTTATTTGGGGAATAAAATGCCTTTTATTAAGTTATCAAAATCTGTATTTTTGGAAAATAGCTCACCTACAACATTATACTATCGTGAATACGGTAGTGGAATGCCGTTAGTCTTTCTACATAGTGGTTGGGGATATGAAGTTTATAATTTTGAGAAACAGATCGAGTTATTACAAAAAGACTTTCGAATAATAATTCCTGACAGATCAGGGTATGGTCGTTCTACAAAATTAGATTCATTGCCAGAAGAATTTCATTCCCTAGCAGCTAAAGAGATGCAAGATTTTTTGGCTGCTTTAGGTATAGAAAAAGCTCTTCTTTGGGGGCATAGTGATGGAGCTGTAATAGCTGCTATTATGGCTTTAACAGGGGCATCAGGGGTTTATGGTTTAATATTGGAAGCTTTCCATTACTTTCGAGCAAAAAGAAGCTCTCTAGACTTTTTTCAGTCTATGAAAAACTCTCCTGAAGATTTTGGTGAGAAAATCTGTAACACTTTAGCAATAGATCATGGACAAGATTACTGGCGCAAAGTGTTGAGCAATGCTGGAATTGCTTGGCTAGAAATCATTAAGAATTCAGATAAAAAGATAGAATTTTATAATGGAAAAATCTCAGAATTGTTGCCTCCAACAATTTTTATTCATGGCACAAGAGATCTGCGTACTGAACCAAAAGAAATGGAAACTCTTCAAAAAATGCTTCCACAAGCAAGCTATTATTTTTTAACAGATATTGGACATAGTCCACACAATAGCAGCAAAGGCAGCAAAGAGTGTAATCAGATAGCAACAGATTTCTTAATGAAAATTAAGAGAAGTAATTACTAGTAAGTAATAGACTGTATGATAAATTAGAAGGTTTACTTATTTTGTAGTAATACTTTTAATCCATCAGAGAATTTTACTTCTATTTTATTCATATCTTTTATTGCCATAACTTTTCCAACACCAAAAGCTGAGTGTGCAATAACTTCCCCTACCTCATAGTTTTCTCTCATGTTATAACTACGACTTGGGAGACCGAAGTCTTCAACTGTAGCCGCAGAAGTGCGAGAAGAGCCAGAACTACTAGTAGTGGAGCGTGGTTTAGACACTTTAGTTGTGCTACTTTGTGCTTTTGGGGCTCGATAGCTGCGGTATGTGTTGCACATACCACAAATTATTTTTTTGATTGTGCCATCAGGATCTTGTGCAACAATTCGATGAATGCGATCCATACGACAACGGCCACAGGGAGCTTCTATTTCTTCTCCAATACGACTGTGGGAATTTTTAGAGGAATCTACCATAGAAAAATGTTCTCCAAATAATTGTGCCCCAAGATCATAAAGTTAAATCACCTTATGAGCAAGGCAAAATACTCTAGTTATTGGGGGGTTTTTGCCAAAAATTTTTGTAAGGTGAACATTTTCAACTTATTGGTTTACTTTAGCCTATAAAATTTTTGCGGAAATATTTTTAAAACAAATAAAATAGTTTGACAAAATGTCTAAAAATCGCGCTTAATTAATAAGATGTTAAATTTTTGTTAGTCTTTCAGAAGTAAATAAATAATTATCAAATAACTCAAACTAGGAAACTTAAATGTCGAAAATTGATGCTAAAACACCTTTTGCTCTTCAAGAGCAACAGATAGATCAGGCTTTGATGCAGTTAAGAAAGATGCTTCATCAAATGTTGACTGATATTGCTACAAGTAGTGATGGAGATAGTCAAGCCCAGATCCTTAGTTTAAAGCAAAGACTTCATGGCATGGAAATTCGTGCTTTAGAAAATGATCGCAAAGCCTTGACAGCTCAGAAACAATTAGCTGAAACACAAGCTAAATTGAATGAGGTGGAGTTTTATTTAGCTGAATCAAAAAATCGTATTATTACTTCAGAAGCTAGCTGTGTTGAGTTAGAAGCAAGGTTAGAGAATGAACAATTGCAGTCACAAAAAGCTCAACAACAAATTATATTTCTCCAAGATCAAATCAAAATACTAAAGGCTAACTTAGAGGCTGCTGAAATACGTGCCACTGAATCTGAACATCGTGCTATTGCTAATGAAGCTCAAGTATTGGAGCTAAAAGCCCAACTAGAGGAAGCAGAGAAACGAATAGGTGAAGCAGAAGAACGAGCTACTGATGCAGAAGAACGAGCAATGAAGATGTATCTTAATGTAACAGAAAAACTAAGAGAAATTCAGGGTAAAAAACCTTAATTTGTTAAAGATGTCCTTATTACCCCTAACAGAATTTGTTAGGGGTAAGTTATTTTAAAGGTTGCAGAAATCAACTAAATTTTGCTGTAACTGCGCATATTCTCTTTCATTTAATTGATTGAAATCAGGTTGGTTAATACGCTTTTGGCCTCCTACAGTGGCTATAATAAAATTTTTTGCTGTAATTGCACGACCAAATTTATCACGGTAGATTCTATCTATTGTAGAAAATTTTGATTGAGCTTCATCTAAGGAATTATACCTTAGTATCACAAACCCTACTCTATCTTCTCTAGCAAACCCTAAAGTTTCTTCAGAATCAAATATTGGGATTTCTGTAGGTTTGGCTTCATTTAGTTTCCATCCTTTATCTTTAAGGTAATCATAAAGAGCTTTAGCTGTTTTTCCATCTAAAGCAGGTTGGTTTGACGGAAGTTTAGAACCAGTATTTTTAACTACGAACTCTCTTTTAATATTGGTTTGGGCTTCTTGAGGAGTAGTGCTATTAGTGGGGTTATTAGCTGTTTTGTTAGAACAGTTTAGGGAAAATATCATTAAAATTAATAAAATGCAAAAAACACATTGACGCATAAAACTACCTCTAAAAATCTGTGAGTTCAGACTTATCCATATTTAGATTTAAGATTGAATTTTATTTATTAGATACACTATAGGTCAATAGGGCTTAGAAGTTACTTAGAACTAATTTTTTCTTTTCGTAACTCTATACTTAAATGACCTAAGATATTGTGGGCACGAGTTGGATTAGTCAAAGAAATAGCTTCTGGAATTTCTACCCAGTTTCCATCTACAAAGCCTTCTCTTGTTCTTACATTAAGTGAGACATTAGGATCTAAACTATACATTAGATAATAACTTATACGCTTATAGGTAACAGTTTTGTTAGAAACAACAAAATAACCTTCTCGACCAAGGAATTTTTTTATTTTAAGTGCTGTTAAACCTGTTTCTTCTTGTACTTCTCTAAGAGCTGCTTCTTGGCGACTTTCTCCGGGTTTGCGACGCCCTTTAGGTAGTACCCAATCAAATTGATCACCTTCATTTTTAAGCAATAAAAGGACTTCTGGATTCTGCTTAGTACGTAGAACTATTCCGCCTGCACAGTCAATACGAGACAACTTTTCATATCTTCCAGGAACTTTATCACAAGATAGGTAAGATAGTGGAATTTGGCCAACATGATAACCTCCCTTTATTGGTTCAAAATGAATGCCTGCTTTACTTGCGGCACCAGATGCAACTTTTACCAAAAAAGTACGAGCTTTGCGTATTTGTTGAAGTTGCTGTCTAGACTTAGTAAGTATTAAAGGGTTAGTTATAGTTGATCTTAAAAAATGACTGGAAATAGCTTCACTAAATTGTTTTCTACTTAAAGCACAATAAAGCCAATTGGGTATTTCTGTTGTATTTTTTTTAAGCTTTTTGGCTTTGCCTTTAGCTTGCTTTTCGATGACTACCTCCCAATATTTCTATCACTTAGCTAGGATAACGATTTCTTTTTAATTGCTGAATCTTCTAAAAGTTTATCAATTATTTCTAGAATCTCAAAATCTGTTAGCGGGCTTTGATTTAAAATTTCTTTTAGATTTCCATATTGGTAAACTAACTTTAGAATCTGATTTTTCTTATTTAGTAGATCTTCTTCTATAATACTATCTGAAATTTCTTCAGTGTCAGAAATTGTGGTGTTTTCTTCTAGAGAAACTTGATAGTCATTTTCTACTTCTTTGTTCTCACCATTATTTTTTATTGTATCAAGATCTGCACCTGTAACAAGAAAATCCTGTCCATCTTCAGTAAGTCTTTTAAGTAGTACATGATATTCATCTAATTTAGCTACAGAGTCTAATAAACATTCTTCTAAACGCTCATTAACAGTTGGAGTTTTAAGAAATAGTTTTTTCTCTACTCGAAAAGTACCTGTATGCCAATCTAGCAAGCGGAAAAGAGCTTTTTTACCTGTTTGGTTACTAGTAGCAGCATGAATAATTGTGCCAGATGATATATATATTTCTCCAATACCTTCTTCAGGGTTATCTATTTCTAAATAGAAGTCTCTATGTCCAAGAAAACACATTATTTGCATTAGTCCAGGTACATCTGTATCCCCTAATTTACCACTCATTACACAGTCAATTTTTTGTTCTTGAAGGAGCTTTTTCATAAAACGAAATTGGCGAGCTTTCACTAAATGAAGCTTTATTTTAAGTAGTAGCTCAGGTGGGTTTATTGGCTTAACAATATAATCGTCTGCACCCATTTGAAGCCCTACAATTCTTTCTGGTAGTCCACCTGCTGAAGAACAGAAAAAGAAAGGAATGTCTTCAAAGCCAGAAAGCTTTACTTGGCGATAAAGTTCATAACCCCCCATCACAGGCATATCAATGTCTGCTATAATCAACTCTGGAGTATATTGCTTTAAGTGTTCTAAAGCTTGCTGACCATTTTCTGCTGTAGTTACACTAACTCCATGCATCCTTAAATAGGTGGAAACTAACTTAATAATGATTCCGTCATCATCTACTAACAAAACATTGGTTGTTTCCATAAGTTTTCCCTGTGTTAAAGGTAGTTTTAATCATTTTACTAATGCTAAGTTTTATATAATATGAAAAAATAGGTCTAATAGTATAGTCATTTAGATAAAAAGAGAGCAAACTAATTTCATACTTAGGTTAAAATAATGATTCATGATTTGATAATTCGACTAACTGATAAAGAATGGCTTGAGGCTCAACGTCCTTCAGATGAAGAGCTTGATAATACTTTAATTAGATTAGGTTCTGGTGAAATTTATTATCAACGTCAAGATGGACAAGTGATTCTATTTATTAACTTTGAGCAACGTAACCATTTAGGAAAAAATAAAGATAAAGACACAAAATAAATTTGTGTATAGTTAATTAAAATTTTTATAGATGTCTAATCTAGCTTTAAATAAACGCTAGGCTTTAATTTACTGTTTCTTCATTGCTAGCATCTATAATGCTTTCTGATGGTTTGGCTTTAGAACCATTTTTGATAATTGTATTTTGATTATTAGGTTTTATTGGAGTTTTACCTACTATTGGAGAAATAAAAGTTACCGCAGTGTTTCCAAATACTATTTCATCTCCGTCATGCAGAGGTTGTGCATGACGCGGAGCAAGTCGTAAATTATTTAGCGATGTTCCATTATAACTATCTAGATCTTCAATCCAGAAATTCCGCCCATCTAAAGAATATATTTGAGCATGACGACGAGAAATTTTGGCACTAGTATCAAATACACCTAAATCTACATTAGGATAACAACGAGTTTCAGGATCTTCACGCCCAACTAAATTTGCATGAGAATCCAAAACAAAACATGCAATAACTTCTTTTTCTCGATATATTAACAATTGTGCAGTTTCAGTAGTAAAGGCTTGCTCTTGAATACCATAGCGCTCTAAATAAGGTGTTAGCAAATCTTTACACTCTGAAGCAAAGCCACTTAAGGCATAGTGTAGATATTGTTGTGCTAAGCGATCTGATCCACTACGCTCAAGATAAATTAATGTCTTTTCTACTATTTCTGCTATTAACTCTTTTTTCATAGACTAATTTATTAACTTTTAACTGTTTCTTCATAAGAACTTAAACGCTTTTGATAAAGTGGGAATTGTTGACACAATTTCTTTACTTCAGCTTTAATATTTTGATGACGCTGATTGTTGTCTGGCTCTGATAAAGCTTCAGCAATCCAAGTAGCTATAATTTGCATTTCTTTTTGACCCATTCCACGGGTTGTAAGTGCAGGAGTTCCAATTCTAATTCCACTTGCTACTAGTGGAGGGTTTTGATCAAATGGAATAGTATTTTTATTTACAGTAATACCAGCGTTTTCTAGGACTTTTTCTGCTACTTTACCAGTAATACCTTTAGCAAAAACATCTACTAACATTAAGTGGTTATCTGTCCCGCCAGAAACTATGCGAAATCCTAGTTCTTTTAAGCTGTTAGCTAAAGTAGCAGCATTTTGAACTACTTGAGCTTGATAGTCTTTAAAGCTTGGTTGTAAGGCTTCTAGAAAACAGACTGCTTTAGCTGCAATAACATGAACTAATGGACCACCTTGAACTCCAGGAAAGACAGCACTATCAAGCTTTTTCGCAAACTCTTCTTTACACATAGCCATTCCTGCACGTGGGCCACGTAGAGTTTTATGGGTTGTTGAGGTTACAAAATCCATATGTGGTACAGGAGAAGGATGAAGTCCAGCAGCAACTAAACCTGCAATATGCGCAATATCTGCTAGTACATAAGCTTGTGTTTGACGTGCTATTGATCCAATACGTTCAAAATCAATGATACGAGGATATGCACTTGCCCCACAAATAATCATTTTAGGCTTATGTTCTTCAGCTAATTTAGCTAGATCATCATAATCTATTTGTTCGGTTTCTTGCTTAACACCATAAGCAACAACATTAAAGTATTTTCCAGAAAAATTTAATTGATGTCCATGAGTGAGATGCCCTCCATGAGAGAGGTTCATACCTAAAATTGTGTCTCCTGGTTTAAGCATAGCCATATAAACACTCATATTAGCTTGAGCTCCAGAGTGAGGTTGAACATTAACGTGATCTGCTCCAAAAATCTGTTTTGCTCTATCTTGGGCTAAACGCTCTACTATATCTACATACTCACAACCACCATAGTAACGACGACTAGGATAACCTTCTGCGTATTTGTTAGTAAATACTGAACCTAGTGCTTCTAGCACTGCTTCACTAACATAGTTTTCTGATGCAATCATTTCTAAACCACTATCTAAGCGTCTGGTTTCATTATAAATTGCTTGTGCAATTTCTGGATCTACTTCTATAAGTGGTCTTGCTAGATGTTGTGACATTGTAATTAATAGCTCCTAAAGAATGTTAATGACTTACTAAGGATAAGAAAAGAACTATTTTAGTTTAACCTTGGCTTTACTGAAAAGAAGAAAAAGCAAAATGTAGTTGGATGTTATATATTTTTTGGAAATAAAGGCTCTTAATTGGTAAAATATCTACTTTTATTATGTGTCTTAATTTATAAGTTTTTATGCTATTTACAAATTTCAAACCTAACCTCTATACTAGTTTTTGAAACCCTTATAAGTTATTTGTTTTTATAGCTTGCAAAATTTTATAATAAGGTATTTTAGTAATAACAAATTTGAAACCCTTGTAGGATTTTAGCACTTTATCTTTATATTAGGAGGCGGCGCTTAGTCTTTCTTAACTTAAAGCTTGACTATTGGTGCTGATTTTTTAGTGAAAGAATGTTTTATTTGTGGTTACTGTTTTGGTGATCACAATGAAATATGTAATCTAGATCAATCTGTTTTAGAAACTACCTTAAGTGGAGTTCCTTTAATTAAGAATAGGTATAGACTTGATAGACGTATTAACACTGAGATAATAGGCATTACGTATTTAGCTTATGACGTAGAAAAGAAATCTAAAGTATTTATCAAAATACTATTAATGGATTATTTAAGTGTTGATATACAACTATTTTTTAAAGAAGTTGAAGCTGCTGCTCAAATAGAAGATTTAAATATCTTATCTGTACTAAGTTGTGGGAAAAAAGATAATGAGTTTCTTTATATTGTAGTTGAATATGTAGAAGGTGAATTTCTTAGTAAATTTCTAGAGCAATCTCAGAATTTTTCTTTAGAACAAATAGTAAGTTATATAACTTCCTTGTGCAGAGCAGTGGATTTAATTAATGCTAATGAACAGATTATAAAGGATCTTAAAGCTTCTAATGTTCTTATAGATGTTAATGATGGGGTAAAATTCCTAAATGTTGGATTAGTGGATTCTGTCAAACTTCTGGATATAAAAAATAACCCCAATGTTTTTTATGAGTTTCCTTATTATAATTCTCCTGAGCAATGTTTAGAAAAAGATATAGATGAACGTTCAGAAGTTTATTCTATAGGAGTTATACTTTATGCAATGCTAACAGGGGAATTTCCTTTTACAGGACAAAATTATTTTGCTGTTATTGAACAACATATTAGGCAAACTGCTAAAGATCCTCGTATATTAAATCCAGATATTCCAGATAGTGTTGCTGCTGTAGTGATTAGAGCTATAGAAAAAGATCCTAATAAGCGATTTCAAACTGTATTAGCTTTTTCAAGCCTTTTAGTACAAGCTTTTAGGCAAAAAAATAAAACTAATTTACAAAAATCATCAATTACTAAAAATCCAATTACTGAAGAACTACCTGTGAAGGGGATGACCCCTCAAGAACTCTTATCTGTACGTTCAAGTAGCTATTTTGCTACTGAAGAAATTGATACAAATAAAACACTTGAAGTTTCAAACCTTAAATCTTCACAACCTCTTGAGATTCCAGTACAAAATGTAAATAGATCTTCTAGTTTAGTAATTGGAGTAAAACAGTCTTCTAATCTAACAGAGTTAACTGATAAACTTAAAAAAGTATCTGAAGTTAAGGTAGTTAAAGAGTCAAACTTTCTAAATAATGAAGATAAGAGTAGGGAAATTTTTATAACTGGTATTGAGCCTGCTAATGTTTCTGTTAGTAAAATATCAACAGTAACGGATCCTCTACCTATAAATTTACAAGATGGAACTAAACCGCTACCACCTGAACTACAAGCTATGTTTGGCTTAGCACCTTCAAATCCAACCTCAGATTCATCACTAGAACTCCCTGTCCTACCTCTTCCACCTCAAGCCGTTGTTAGCTCACAGTTAACTTCATCACAAGATATTCCTGCTTTTATTCCTAGTAGACAGGATTTTACCAGTCAAGAAATATTAGATGAAGTTAGTAGAATTAATGAATCTATAAAGATAGCCTCAAAATCTACTGAATCTTCTTTTACCCTTTCACCAGCTTCAGTTGTTTATATGTTTATAGATAAGTTCTTAAGTACTTCGACTAGAGCAAGTCAATATAAGCGCAAGATGCATGGTGATTTTGTAGTAGAACGAGAAGCTTTAGCAAGTTTACTATTGGTACTAGCTATTTTTTCTCTAAGAAAACGTAAAAGTCTAAAAATCCTTTCTGTAAAAAATACCCCACCGGTTTTGCAGAAAAAGCTTGGTTTAAGAGAAGATGAGAGTCTTATTTTTCAACTAGTTAATGCTGGGGTAAAACCACTAGATCAGTTAGAACAAAGTGTTTTAAAAAGCTTAGGTAAACCTAATGCTGTTTCTAGTTATGGACTTTATAGATATTTCTTTGAGATCTCTGATCAACAAAAAATATCAATTGCTGAATTAATTAATGATGCAGTTGCAGATGATATGGTGAAAAGAAAGTTACTAACTATTGTACCTAGAGATGTTAAAGTTCCTCTTGAACCTGGTGGAAGCCTTAATGCTTATAATAGTAGTGGTGTAGACCTAAACCCATATTCATCTCAGTGTGATGAAGTAAAGAAATTTATAGATGAACTAAAAAAAGAAACAATAATTGATGTTTATAGTAATCAAGTACAGCTTTATGATTATATGTTAGACTATTATAAAAAAATGTTTTGTGAACATTCTTTTAGCTTTGAACAATAAGTGATTTTGCTAGTGCTAAAATAAGTTGAATAGGTAGTTTTACTGGATTTACATAGAAGAAACCTCCTACAAAAAATCTTCTGGAGAATAAAAATGAGTACGCATTTTGAGCCAAATCAAGCAGGAGCTAGCCCTTTACAAGAACGCCAACAAGAACGCTTATTACAATGGGCAGAACGTATTTTTGCTGAACCGGTTGCAGATGGAACTAGTATTAACCCTCAACTTTATGAATATGGATTTATCAGCCGTGAAAAGGAAATGGTTCTTTACAAAGACCTATTTAGTCGTGATAGTGAAGTAGGTTTAGGCCTAATAGATTGGCGTAAGGCAGAATTATTAGATGCAATTGCTTATTTAAAATCTTCAGTAAAAAAACGTGAATATAATGCTTCACTTGCTCGTAGTCGCCAAGAGTCTCTAGATAAATTAGCCGCAGGTAGTAATTTAGGAGAACAATATTCTCAACCCCGTGCAGAACTTGATACCCAATTAGAACAATTAGACACAGAACTAACTTTTTTACGTGCCTATAGCTCTAAAATAGAAGCTTTAGAAAGAATAATGAAATTAGTAGGTAGTGAAAGTAACTTACGTGTAACACGTAGTTCTGAACAGGTGCTACGCCTTTTTAGCCAAAGCTGGAGAGGGTTAGTAAAAATTAAAGCTTGGGTATCTCATTTTAGTAGTGAAGCTCAACTTCCAGCATTGCAACTTTATAAACAACCAGGAGAACCGGCTGGCTTTATTTTACCGTTAGGTGAAAGTATGAGAGCTGTTGCTGTTAGTCGTGAAACAGCTGGTTATCTACTACACTTGATTAAAGGTATTAATGCCTTAGCTGAAGCTTATCGTAAACAAATTATAGAAGCAACTTTTAAGCAAGATGAAGACTGGGGTTATGCCCACATGCTTGTTAGGGCAATAGTAGAGCTTTTTTATTTCTGTAACTTTGAAATGCCTTTTTCTTATGTTGATTTAGCTATAGATCCTGAAGATCCTTCTCAATTGTGTGTTTACAACTATGATAATGGTGAGTGGGAAATTGTTACAGAAGATGCTAATTCTAGCCGAACTTTAAAACGTGTTGGTGCTGAAGCTTCTCAACTATTAGTTAATGGAGGCTCACTACTTAAATGCCGCCAGGAAAATGACTTAAGTGATATGATTAGAAAAGAAGCTGCACAAATTACTAGCCCTGGAGAAAGTCATAACTATCGCTTATTTATGTGTTCTGGACTTTCAGAGTTTGATCTTGATCCTGCTAACCAGAAAGTAAAGTTTCGTATGGCATTTAGTTCTATGAAACAGCTATTAGAGGCAATAACAGAAGGTCAAAATGATTTAACTTTAGTAAAAAGAAGTATATTAGGAGGGCCATTAGAAACAATATTAGGAATGGCTTTGTTGGATAGTCGTTCTCTTTCTTTGCCTGCTGGAGTAAAAGGACTAGATCCTATAGGACGCTTTCAGATTCTTTCTAGATTCTGGCGTGTTTTAGGCCGTCGCCGTGCTATCTCTATGTTAGGAGAAGAATATGTTAAACAAGTAACTAATGGACTAGCTTCTTTAGGGGAACAAGGCCCAGAACATCCAACTTTTCTTACTATGAGAGCTGGTACAGTAGTAGGAGCAGGTGTAAATGTTCGTCCTGGAGTCAAGGTAAAAGTTTCTCAAGAGCCAGAAGATGATATTACTCCTATCAACCCATTTGTTTCATTGGGTTTATCTGATCAAATTCGCCTTCTAGATTTAGCTTTACAAAGCTGGAAAATGGCAGAAGAATTACTAGAAAAACTACGTGAAGTTCGTTCTCAAGGAAAATTAAAACGTATCTTAGAACATTTACCTCCTCTAGTAATGTCTCGTAAAGAAGATATTCAGATGAGATTTAATGCTAAGTGGTTAGTAGCAAAACAGTGGCATTGGACTTTTATGCGCACTTGTGCTCCTGTAGCTTGGGATTTTTGGACTAAGATTAGTAGTGATGAACCTTGGGATGATGTCTTACTTAGTCTTCCTCCTTATCAAGCACTAGGGCAATTGCTTAGGTTATTTAGTGATATTGTTCGTTTAATACTAGTGATGGAGCTTTCTGGTTCTGAGGTTATAGAAAGTTTGCAAGTTCAAGCCGAATCTGCTGGACAGACAATTATGATGGGGTTAGAAGGCTTTTTTAGAGAAGGTGAAAGACTTCCTCCCCAAGTGGCAGAAGCCGTTAATTTTTACTATAACCCAGAAATAAGGTTTGATACTTGGTTAGCTTTTACTAGTAGTTTCCGTCGCTATTTAGCACAAATGAAACAGGATCTAAAGCTCTTAGGGGTAGATAAACAACTATTGGCTTCTATTCGTGGACTTATAGAACAAATAGAAATCCTCTATCCTGTACGTGAATCTGAAAAAGTAGAAGAAAAACAAGCAGAAGCAGAACCAGAATTACAACTAGGTAATTTAGTTATTGATGAAGCTGGTGCAGAGAGATTAGATTTTGTGTTGCATAGTGTTTTAAATGCTACAGAAAAAGACAATTGGCCATTTTTCAAACTACTATCTCTAACAATGAGAGCAGATAAAAGAAATTTAGTAGAACTTGTTACTAATAACTATGAGGTAGTTACTACACTTCTTCCAGATCCTAACAATATAAGTTTGCTTTTTAACATTCCTAGTGCTGCAAATACTTTCTTCAAATTCTTAAATGGTTTAGATCTTTCTAATCCACCATCACATGAATCATTAGAAGAAATGCGCTCTAAAATGACAGAACATTTTAGCCAAATGGCAGAACTCTATAATTCCTTGTTGCCATTAGCTAATCAAGTTCCTAATTTGCTACCTGAGGATAAAAAGAAGTTGACAGAATATTTGGCTAAACCTCCTCAGAAAAGTAGTGGACTACATTTTTTAATTCTACTTGTTTGCAATCGTTTAGTTTTAGATATTAATGAGATTTCTGAAGAAGCTAACTTACAAGCAGAAAGGGCAGAATCAAAGATACGTACCTACTTGCGGGAAATGGTGCAAGCTAATATAGAAGAACCTTCTATAGAAATTTATCCTATTGGTGGAGGTAGAGTAATAGCACGCCAAAGTCAAGTAGTTATAACTTCACAGGATGAAGGCTTTGAACCTTTCTGGAGTGAACTAACTCAACAATGTTCTCAAACTTTCTATTCACGTTTTACAACAAAGAAATTTGCTATGGTAGCTCAATTGTTGACTCAAGAGTTTCCAAATTATAACTTTTTAGTTCGTTAGTGTTTGAGAATATTGGGATTATAAAAAATGGGGGGAGTTTTTATGAGTGACCAACCTTTTTTTATACCAGCAGTCATTATACTAGGTGTGTCAGTACCATTAATTTTAAGGTTAATTCCTAGAAATAGATTTTACGGAATAAGGACTAGGAAAACCTTGCTAAGTGATAATCAATGGTACTCTATTAATAGAACTGCTGGTATTGTGTTTGTTATATCATCATTAGTATATATTTTTAGTGCAATACTTTACCCTTACTCAAAAGTGGCAAAAAATGATTTTCAGATTTGGTTAGTTCATTTAGCAGCTTTTCTAATACCTTTGCTTATAAGCCTTTACATTATAAGAACTGCTAGTAAAAACTAAAAATCGGTAAACTTTTTAGCCTTTAATTACTCCTATAGGTCGAAATCTTGCAACTTGTTTAGAAATTCCTGCTTGATGAACAACATTAACTACTAAATCCACGTTTTTATAAGCCATTGGATGTTCTTCTGCTAAACCTTTCCAACTGCGAGCTCGTGCAATTACTCCTTGTTGTGCCAGCTCTGTATCAATACGCCGCCCTTGTGCTTGTTTAACTGCTGCTGTACGACTTAATACCCGACCAGCACCATGACAAGTAGTTCCAAAGGTTTGCTCTAAGCTTCCTTCTTGTCCAACTAATAACCAACTCGCTCTACCCATATCTCCAGGAATTATTACTGGTTGACCAATCGTCTGATAACGTGAAGGAATTTCTGGATGTTTAGCTGGAAAAGCCCGTGTAGCACCTTTGCGATGAACACAAAGTGTTTTTTGCTTACCTTTGATTGTATGTTGTTCAAATTTAGCAATGTTATGAGCTACATCATAGACTAAATTCATACTTAAGTCTTGCCACTTACGTGAAAATATGGTTTCAAAGACTTCTCTAGTTTGCCACATTAAAAGCTGGCGATTACACCAAGCAAAATTAGCAGCAGCTCTCATTGCTCCTAAGTACTCACGTCCTTCAGGGCTATTAACTGGAGCACAAACTAACTGACGATCAGGTAGCTTTATTCCATACTTTGCAGGTGTATTACGTAATTTTAATAGGGCGTCATCGCAAACCTGGTAGCCAAGACCACGTGAACCAGAATGAATCATTACACAAATTTGATCTTTTTCTACTCCAATTATGTTAGCAGCCTCTTGGTCAAAGATTTCATCTACAATTTGGACTTCCAAAAAATGATTACCTGAACCTAATGTTCCACATTGTTCAGCACCACGTTCTAAGGCGCGATCACTGATAGCATCTGGATCTGCATCTTCTAAACATCCATTAGCTTCAGTACATTCTATATCACGTTCTACAGCTAAATCCCGTTTAAGCAAGTAGCGAGAGCCTTTTTCCATAAGTCGGCGCAGTTCTTTTTTATCGAATTTATATTTTCCAGAACGCCCAACTCCTGTTGGTATTTGTTTATAAAGCTCATCAACTAACTCTTTTAACTTTGGTTGTACTTCTTCATATGTAAGATTTGTAGTAAGTAACCTTACCCCACAATTAATGTCATAGCCTACACCCCCAGGTGAGATTACTCCACCTTCATCAGGGTCAGTAGCACAAACTCCACCAATACAAAAACCATAACCCCAATGTATATCGGGCATAGCAATGCTTGCAGCCTGAATACCTGGTAAACAGGCTACATTAGCCACTTGTTCAGGAGCTTGATCATCTCGAATTTGTTTAATTAATTTACTATCAGCATAAATTAACCCATCTACTAACATTTCTGGCTTATAGCTTTTTGGAATACGCCAGCAATAATCATTTACTTTTTCTAGTGGGCCTTTGTAAACATCTTTGCTCATTATTTTTCCTCGAACTTAAATATCAACAATAACTTCTGCCAACCACCCATCTTCTGTTTTTGCCACCAGTAAACCATGATAAGTAATAGCTTTTACTTCATGATCCAACACATGACGACTAGCATCAAGTTTTTCTCCTGCTATTTCTGCTGTTAATCCTGTGTCGGTTAGAGTAACTGCAAACTTAGAAAACACTAAATGTTTTGTTTCCGAAATATAAAGTAATTCTCTTAGCCAGTCAAAAAATAAATATTCTAGCTCTGCGCCTGTTAAATTTATTTTTACTTGGATTAAAGGCTTAACTTCATCAATATTTTCTACTACTAAAGAAAATAACCCTAATCCTGCTTGAGAAAATAAATCATTAAGGTTACTAGCTAAAACACGTAAGCCTAAATCTGCTGTATGTTCAAAAACTTCATACATAAATTAACCTCTAATTTCTTACACTCGTGATCCTGGGGTTGCGCAAGCCTATGGCTTGCTAAAACCCCAGGCTAATATATTTATGGCTTGCTAAAACCCCAGGCTAATATATTTATGGCTTGCTAAAACCCCAGGCTAATATATTTAAAGCCTAAGCTAAATACATTTATAGAATATTTCTACTGCTTCTTACTTGTAAGCCAGAGCGTTTAACCTTAACTTCTATTTTATGAGTATTTTGAGATGTCCGATCTTTTGGAAGGTGGTATGCTAAAGTATAACTAGAGGATAATTCTTTAGCGATTTCTTCAAAAACTTCTGTGTAGTTATTGTTATCCACAGAAAAATCTCGTCCTCCAGTGAGATTAATAATTTTAGAGACATCTAGCAGGGTTGGCAGACGTTCTTTTTTCTCAGCATTTGGATTAAGTAAAGGAGAATAAGAAGGTAAAGTAATACTATAAATAGTAACCCCAGAAGCATTAGCACGATTTATTAGCTCTTTTTTATCAATAATACTAGAGCTATCAAACCCATCTGTAATAACTAAAATTGCTGGGCGTAAACGTTTTCCTTTTTGTGTTGTAGGAGCTTTTTTAAGCATAGTGACAGCACGATCTAAAGCATCATAAATTCTAGTTGAACCACCATAATCCTTAATTTTGTCTAACTGACTAGCAAGTTTTTTATGATCACCAGTAAAATTCTGTAAGATATCAATCTTGTAATTAAACCCGATTAAAGCACAAAGAGAGTTTTTATCTAGTTGTTGAATAAATTTTTTTATAGACTCGCGTTGTGTGACAGTTTCTTCAGCAGAAAGGCTTCCAGAAAGGTCTAGAGCTAAAACTAAGGCAATAGAAGTACTTTGTAATTTTTGGGTTGGTTGAAAAAAATCAATTGAGCGCAATTCTCCATCTTCACGAATTTCAAAATCATCTGCTTTTAAGTCTATGATATAATTGCCTTTTGGGTCTGTTACTGTAACATCTAATGCAACCAAATTGGTATCTATACGAACAATCATTTCTTGATCGGTAACAGTAGATTTTTGAGAAGTTTGAGCATTAGACACACCTGAGTAAGTAAATATAACAGTCAAAGCAATTAAAAAAATTACAAGTCTTTTACGTATTTTCATAACCTAACAAGATGTTAATAAATTTAAGAAAAGTTAATTTGCCTAACGAACTAGCTAAAAATATAGTTCTTTTTTTATCCAAATAAAAAATCGTTGACGAACCCTATTATTAAAGCTAGCCTTCAATAAATCTTCAATAAAATTTAATAAAAGCTGGAACAAATTTATGCAACACCTAGGCAAACAGTCTTATGTGATTTTGCTAGTATTATTGTTTTCATTTTTAATAATTTGGCAAAATGTTTTTTCTGCTAGCGCTAATAATTACATATATCAGCAAGTTAGAGAAGCAAATAAAGAAGCAAATAAAGATTTCTCTATTGGGCAAACCCCAGAGTTAATTTTAGCAAGTGAGAAAATGGCTAGACTAACTTCTAACAAAGAGCTTCACCTAACAATTGCTTTTCATACTCGCCATCAAGAAGAGTTAGGGGTTTTGATTAAAGATCTATATGATATTCACTCACCTAAATATCATCAATGGCTAAGTTCAGAGGATTTTGCAGAACGATTTGGGCGTTCTGAAACAGAACTTAACAGTGCACTTGAATGGCTAAGAGCACAAGGTTTTACAATTGACCAAGTTTGGTCAAATCGTTTGGCTATTAGTTTTAGCAGTTCAGTTGATAGGCTTGAGCGAGTATTTCAAGTAGAAGTTAATAATTATAAAGATAGAACAGGAAGGGTTTTTTACTCTAATAATAGAAGTCCTAAGCTTCCAGACCAAATAGCTAAAATAACTAGTAGCCTTAAAGGACTTAATAATGCTTATCTATATCGCACTAATAGCAAAATAAAGCCTTTTCCTAAAGAAGACCAAAAATCTTGGCAAGATTTTGTTAAAAAAGGAAAAAACTTCCAAGAAGTTAGAGTTGCTAATAGCCCAATATTTTTTGGCCCTTCAGATTTTGGTTTAGCTTACAATGTTTCACCTTTAACTCAAGCAGGAATGAAGGGACAAGGACAAAGGGTAGCTATAATTATTGATTCTGATGTATTAGATAGCGATATTATTTTGCATCGTCAACTATTTAACTTACCTTGGCCGAATTTGGCAAGATTTGTACCACCTGGATTAGAAAAACCTCCAGTGCAATTTCAAGGTGAAGCAGAATTAGATATAGATTCTATTTCTTTAATAGCTCCAATGGCAAATGTTGAACTGGTTCTAATTCCTGAGCTTACAACCGAAAATATTTTTCTTGCTGAGCAATATATTATCAACACACTAAAAACTCCTATTGTAAATGAAAGTTTTGGAGGATGCGAAAAGGATATTTATGATCCTGCTGAGCAAATGCTGCTTTTACAAGGAGTTGCACAAGGAATAGCCTTTTTTGCTGCTGCTGGAGATGAAGGTGCAGAATGTTTTCCTGGTGGGATTGCTGGACAAGCAGCAATTAATTGCCCAGCTTGTTATGATGGAGTAACAGCAGTTGGTGGAACACAAGTTATAGGAGACTATGATTTTTCAGGTAACTTAAAACAAGTTTTACAGGAAAGTGTTTGGAATGAGCCTCCTGGAGTTCGCTTTGATTGTAATGGAATTCCTTTTACAAATGGTGGAGGTGCTACAGGTGGAGGTGTAAGCGCAAAAATTGCCCAACCTGCTTATCAAAAAAATGCCACTGGTTTTACTGGAGGCGTTCCTATGTCTGCAAATCGCTCTATTCCAGATATTTCTATATTAGCTGGTACACCTGGAACTGCAATAGTTCTAGACGAAGGTGGTTTTATAGTTTCTGGAACTAGCCAGTCTGCTCCACTTTGGGCAGGAATAATGGTTCTGATTAATCAATCAAAAGCTTCTGCTCAAGGCTCACCTAATAGTGAAATTTACCGTTTAGGTAAAGCTCAATTTAGAGACGGTGGAGCAAAAGTATTTAATGATATTATTATTGGTAATAATAACACTATGCCTAGATCTCCTTGTGCTGATAGTGGTGCAAAGGGCTTTTTAGCCTCTACTGGCTATGATCTAGCTACTGGTTGGGGAATTCCAAATGTTACATTGCTAGTACAAAATTATGGAAATGTCCCTGATACTATTGTTCCAACAGTTAAAGTTATAGCTCCAAATACAGGAGATATGCTTAAGGCAAATCAGAAATTTCAGATTTCTTGGCAATCTCAGGATAATAAAACAATTGCTAGTCATGATGTAATGCTATCTACTGATGGAGGAACTACTTACCCTGTAACAATTGCTAGTAATTTAAGTGGAGATACTCAAAGCTTTATTTGGACTGTTCCTAGTATTAACACAACTCAAGCCCGTGTTAGTGTTCTAGCCACTGATGGTTCAGGAAATAAAGGGATAGGAATAAATCCTGGAAATTTTACTATTAGTGTAATTCAGGAAAGTTTCAAACTTAATGTTGATACAACCACACAAACTATAATCGCAGGCAATACAGCTAATTTTGTAATTACTCCTCAAGCTATAAATGGCTTTAACTCTAGCATTAATCTAAGTGCTAAGCTTGAGCCTATGGATTCTAATATCGGATTTATACTAGAAACTTCTGTTGTACCTGGTAATAGTACAATGCTAAAGATTAATACTAGTGCTAATGCTATAGGTGATTTTACATTAACTATTTCTGGTACAGCAAAAAGTAGCCTTGGTGAACAACTTTCTAACAATGTTGCAGTTAAGGTTAAAGTTGTGCAACCAGATTTTTCTTTAGCCTTAGACTCTCCACAACTAAAAATTACTCGTGGACAAGGGTTAAATATTCCAATTAGAGTAGACAGAATTGCTAATTTTGCAGGTAAAGTTACAGTTACTGCTCCAGATGTAAAATCACTAAAACTAAAATTTGCTTCTCTTACACAAGTAACAACAACAAATAGCGTAATGTTTTCTCTAAAAGCAAAAAAGAGTGGCCCAATTGGAGATCAAACTATATTATTTACTGGTAAAGATGATCTAGGGCGAATACGTACAGTAACACTTGTCCTAACAGTAGAGTAAATCTGCAAAAATAATTGATATAAAAAAGTTGGAGGCTTATACTCAAAACATAGACTTTGGATTACAACGAGAGTAAATCTTGTTTAGAAGCATAAATATAGCTAAATCAAAAGTATAGTTCCCTAAGAGCTAGCTATATGAACCTAATAAAAATATACTAATAATTTAAGGGGGATATCATGTTAAGAGCCTTTTTAGCTTCTCTTGTAGCAATGATGTTACTTTTAGTAGTAGGAAGCACAACAACAACTGTTTTAGCTGGCGATGGTCAAAAAGCAAATAAGCGTATAGCAACCTTAAAATCCACAGATGCTAATACTAGTTCTGGTATTGCTAAAACTTTTGTAAAAATGGGCAAGAAACTAGTTCAAGAGTTTCAAGTTATAGGTACTGATTTACAACCTAATGTAGGCTATAAACTAGTTGTTGATGGAATTAACATTGAAACTAAAAATTCTGACAAACAAGGAATGATAGAATTTTCTTATAGTTCTAAAGTTGTTACAGATAATTTAGATGAAATTAAACCTTTACCTAAGGCAATTGGCCTAGTCAAAGCAATTAAGAATGTAGCTATTTATCAAGAAGATAATATTATACTTAAAGGAGAATTTGCTAGCTCTTTAGATGATGGGATTTCTCCTAATTTTGTAGTTCCAGATGTTACAGTAGAAACAGGAAAAACTGTTCAAATAGTAGTAAAAGTTACTGATCCACAAGGTGCTCCGGTTACATTAAGTGTAAAATGTGATAAAGGTAACTTTGTTACAGTAAGTGGTTTAACCTTAAATATAGCTCCACAAACTTCAGATGTAGGGCAAAGCGTTTGTACTGTTACAGCAACTAACGATTCTAATTTATTTTCAACAGATTCATTTGTAGTAACTGTTGTAGCTTCTAATCGTCCACCAATGCTTGCTACTATTGCAGACCAAAGAGTAAGAGTAGGTGATACTCTTAGAGTAATGGTACAAGCTACAGATCCAGACGGGGATCAATTAAGATTTGCTGCTCCTAATGCTCCAGTTTCTTTAACAAATATTGGTAGTGATCCTAAGGGGTCAGCTCTATTGACTTTTACTCCTACTTCACCTGATCAAGGTGGAAGAGTAACAGTTCAAGCAATAGATACAAAAGGTGCAGTTGCTCAAACAAGCTTTAATTTAATAGTTGACCCTGTAGTTATAATAAGTTCTGTTTTAAGAGGTAAGAATTTATTATTTGTAGCGGGACAAGGATTTGGTAATAGCGGTGCAAAAGTTATGATTAATGGACAAGATCTAAGTAGCAGAATCATAGGTCAAACCAACACAACCCTAACTGTTAAGGGTGCTAGAGCAAAAGCAAATCTAAAAGCAGGTAAAAATCAAATTGTAGTTACTGCTAATGGTACTTCTGCAACCTTTATTTTTAGCTTAAGAGATTTTACTCCAACTACTATTACAAAAGAGTTTAACCCTAACCAATAATTTTTTTTAGAATCTAAATAAAAGGCGGGCTAAATAATAGCCCGCTTTTTATTTTTAAGATTACATTTAATAAAATTAATATAAAATAGGGAAACTATTTAAATTTATAAAAATTTCTCTATTTTGGAGGAGTTGATGAACGAAGCAACACAAGAAGCTATTGAGTGGTTTGAAGTAGAAGTTAGACATGGTGCATTGAAAGGCTTTTTTGACATTGCTCAACTTGTTCCGGCTTTTCAGCGTATGCGTCCAAGCTTGCATAGATACTGTGAGAAAACAGATGTAATAGATGTAGATGCTATGTTATATGCTACAGCAAGATTACCTGAGGATATACATGAGGTAAGAGAAATACTTTTACAAAAAAGTGTTCCTAATAATTTTGCTGACCAACCAGGAATTAAACCACTGCGCTCACATTCAAGACGCCGGGCTTCTTTTAAAATTGGCCCAGAAACTGTAATAATTGTTGTTAGAGAAGAAATCACAGAATTACTAGATTTAATGTCGATTTTAACTAGCTATTTTATTGAAGCTACAAAAATCTATCGCTTACTAGCTGGACAACCATTACTAGATGAAATTAGGCAAATTGTCGCTGCTGGAGCAGATGCCTCTTTAGAAAGACGAAATCGCTTACTAGCAAGATTAGCCTTTGATTTAGGTACTACAGAAGAATCTTTAAGATTACTAGATCAGAAATGGGATAAAGAATTATTTATTAGGCTACAATACATAGGTGAACATCTACCTACAATTTTTGTAAAAATGCATCGAGCTTTTAGTAATATTAATTCTCGTGGGCCAGCTAGAAAATGGTGTCAACGTATAGCAGATTTTATCAGTAAATTATCTGGTAATGAACAACGACCAATACATATTATTTCTAGTAATACACATAGCACTGTAAATGTTTTGTCTGGTTATGCTCAGTTGCATGCTGATAAAGTGCTTGCTTGGGGAAGGGCAAACTCAGCAGACAAAGAAGCTATAGATTTGATTGAACGTCATGTAGATACAGCTCATCATACTAATCTAATATATTACCTAATGAAAGGTTATTTACGCAATCAACCGGATATTAGAGCAGAAAAACTTGCTTATGATGAGAGTTTAGGGATTACAGTTTTACCAGATATTTTTATGGTTGGAATAGATTGTCAAGTTATAGATTTAACAAAGCTAAATTTTGATTTAGTAGATCCTCGTTTAACACTAGATAAAGAAAAGATAATGAAAAACCGGCCAATAATCATTAATTTTGATTATGCTTTTGGTGAACAAGCAGGGACAATAATTGAAGAACTTATAATGAGTTTTCAAAAGCGAATACATAGTTTTTCAATTATGGGCAAAGCTGGCACAGTGGTTGGAGAACGTGGTGGAATTATGATTCCATCTTATTTGTTACAACAAGGACGCAATGAAATTTATGATTTGCCTAATGGTAATGGGTTAACTTCAAAAGATTTTGTTGATGTAATTGCTAGTAACCGAGTTTATAGTGATGGACCAATGTTGACAGTTTTGGGTACAGTTTTACAAAATAATTCTATGCTAAATGAATATTATGAAAAATGGCATATCTTAGGTTTGGAAATGGAAGGTATTCCTTATATTCGTAAACTTCATCAATGTAATAAACTTGGCTACTTGCGAGATGACATAATGGTTAATGTTGCTTATTATGCTTCAGATGCTCCTTTGATACCTGGAGAAACTCTTTCTCGTGAATTAAGTTTTGCTGGTGTAGATGCTACTTATGGTATTAATATAGTTATACTTAATAAGTTATTAGGGTCTCAAATACAACCAACTTAGAAAAAGTAGTTGAAAATAAATAAAAAAAATTAGTAACTTTAACAGTGTGTAGTAGTGATTTATATGAAGATAAATCACTACTATAATCCACCTGGATAAAGATCTGCTAGGAATTATGAGGTATGAAAAATGAGTATTTTGGTTGTTGATGATAGTGAAAAGTTAAGAATGGCAATAGTTATGTTCTTAAAAAAAATGGGTTTTACCGATGTTCAAGATGCAGATGGAGAACAATCAGCATTTAAACTTTTAAGAACTAAGAGATATGTTTTAGTAATAACAGATACTCAGATGGAAGAATCTGAAAGTGGTTGGAATATTTGTCGTTTTGTTAAACGCTATCTTCCTAATACAAAAATTATTCTTATGTCAGCAAATGCAGAAATGTTGGCACAGGCTAGAGAGTTGGCTATTCCTAATGATGGAATTTTTGATAAAAATACAGGTATACCTGTAGTACTTAAAATGGTTAAAGATCTAGGATTTACTCCTAGTTAACTTATTAACTTACTTTATAACCCTTAAAAATTAGTTATTTTGCTTAGGTAAAAATAGATGTCAAAGTTTTCTAATGAAGATGTAGTATTAGGCAATCCTCCTTTAAAACGTAGTCTTGTAGAGTCTTTTCAAGAGATGATAGAAAAAGCTGTGGATTGTGTTCTTAATGATGAACAAAAGAAGTTATTTGAAAAGAACTTAATAGATGAGTGGCAGAAAAGTAAACAAAGTCAAGAAGCTATCTTGAGTTCTCAAAAAATGTTTTATGAAATAAAACAACAAATAAGAGATTTGCCAGAAGAAAAACGCTCTTTTGCTTGGCAAGAATTTGGCCGCCAACTCTATGTTTATGCACAAACTGAAGGTAAAAATGACCCTCTAGGACAGCTTGTTATTAACCTCTATGATGCAAAACAAAACATATTGGTAAAGGGCAATCCTCCTCTTTCTCAGCAAATAGCAGAGAGTTATGTGGAAATGTCAGCCTTTGTTTATGGATTGGCTAATCAAAAACAAATTAACCTAACTCCTAAACAAAAAGAAGATATGATTAGTGAGTTAGTTAAAAATTTCTCTTCTTATTCTAGCCAAACCCAAGAAGAAATTAGCCAAGCTAATGCTCTATGGGGACAACTACGCTATAATTGGAAACATGCTAATAAAGAGGAACAAGAAACTTTTCGTGGGGAACTGCTTAAGTATATTTCAAGTGACAAAGCTCAACAACCAACTGAAAAGGCTGAAGCTACTGAATCAGAAATACTTAAAGAAAGTGAAGAAACTTCTTTAGAAACTTTTGGCAAAGAAAGTGAAGATGAAAAAGTAAGTCTAGAAACAAACTCAGAACCTAAAGTAATACCACCTAAGTTCTTAAGTGTAGTTCAACAATTAAGAGCTAAAGCGATAAAAAGTCCACTTTTTTCACCTCAAAGAAAACCTAAATAATTAAGGAGTTATTTATGGAAAAAAAGGTGTTTTTATTTCCTGATAGAATTTTTACTATTTCAAATTTCTTTGATAATAAAGAATGTGATGAGTATATTGCTTTAAGTGAAAATATTGGTTATGAAATTGCTACAATAAATGCTATAGAAGGACATATTGTAAGGCTAAATACTAGGAATAATACAAGGGTTATTTTAGATGATTTTTCTATAGCTGAAAGAATTTGGAAAAGACTTAAGCCTTTTACCCCAGAAGTTGTTGAAAATCGGCCAGTAATAGGAATTAATGAGCGGTTTAGATTTTACCGTTATGATCCAGGACAATATTTTAAGCTGCATTATGATGGATGTTACAGACGAGCTAATGGAGAAGTAAGCCAACTAACATTGATGATTTATTTAAATGATGATTTTTCTGGTGGGGAAACTCATTTTAATTTGAATTATCCTAACGATGATGTAGTTATTAAGCCAGAAAAAGGTATGGCACTTTGTTTTGATCATTATCTTTTGCATGAAGGTTGTGATTTAATAAAAGGCCGCAAGTATGTACTGCGCTCAGATATTATGTATGGCGATCAAGATTTTAACTTAAAGCTAAAAGAAACTTAAAAGTTAGAGTTAAAGTTAGAGTTGGGGAATAAATTTTTTGCGATCATTTATTATTCTTAAAATTATCCGTCCTATAGTACTAATTATTTTTAAGTTACTTTTCAAAATTGAATCACATGGTCTAGAAAATATTCCTACTACTGGGCCTGTGCTTATTACTCCCAATCATATCACCTATATAGATCCTTTTTTTGTTGGGGTGTATATGAAAAGAAGAATTTATTTTATGACTTGGGATGAGGTTTTTCGTATTCCTGTTGTAGGAAAAATTGCAGATTGGTTTGGAGCTTTTCCTGTAAAGCTAGAAGGGCATGATCGCCTAGCAATAAAACGCACTCATGAATACTTAAAAAAGGGTCAAGTTGTAGGCATATTTCCTGAAGGTGGACGCACTACTTCAGGAAAATTAGATCCATTTAAGCAAGGAGCTTTTCGTTTAGCTATGCAGGCAGGCGTTCCTATAATTCCTGTTACTATTAATGGAGCTTATGATATTTGGCCGCCTGGACAAAAGCTTCCACTCTTAACAGGTAAGGTTACAATTTATTTTCATCCACCAATTTATATTCCTAATTGTTCTGGAGCAGAATTAAAAAATCAAATTCCAGAAATATCTCAAAAAGTTAGAAATGCTATTATTAGCACTCTTGAACCAAAACTTGTTCCACCAGATGCTTATAAGTAATAAAACTAGCTGAAAATAAACAGGATTTTTGTAAGAATTAATAAAATTTTTACAAAAATATTTAAATAATATTTAAAAAACGTAAAAATTAAGTTATTAATATCACTAGTACTTTCCTCAAATAATGAGCATTAAAGATAATCCCTAGTATAGTTGAGGATGAAAAATAAGGGAAAGGGTTAAGGTAAAAGAGGTTGAGGTAAAAACAATAAGAGGTAAAATTGCCAGAAAGCCCAAAAAGGTAGGGAAAATCTGGGAAAATGAAACCAAG
>JBDIBI010000013.1:0-219669 GCA_039812885.1 Blastocatellia bacterium | reverse complement strand
TTTTCTGGTTCTTCTACTATTACTCTCATATTTCACCTACCTAAAATCTTTACCCCATTTTACATCTTCTTTTTCTCTTTCGTCTATCTTTTTTCGTCTCTTTTATTTGGGATACTATAATACCTACTTACTATCCTTGTATCTTGACAAATCTTTGCAACTTCTTGAATTAATTAATACATTCCAGTCTAAATGGAGATGATATAATAAAACCATTTGTTAAAACTCTTTTCAAATTTAGTAACTTGGTTAGTCTAAGGAACTTTATGGATAAAATTCTAATTATTGATGATGATAAAGAATTATGTGTTCTTGTTAGCGAGTTGTTAGAAGTAGATGGGTTTGAAGTCAAAAGTCTTAATACTGCTGATCAAGCTTTAGATGAAGTATTATCTGGTAAGTACACATTAGTAGTTCTCGATGTTATGTTACCTAAAACTAGTGGTTTTGAAGTATTACGCAGTATTCGTAGTCAGTCAAAAATACCTGTTTTAATGCTAACTGCACGTGGAGAAGACGTAGATAAAATAGTTGGTTTGGAAATGGGAGCAGATGATTACTTGCCAAAACCATTTAACCCTCGTGAACTACTAGCTAGAATTCGTGCTATTTTAAGACGATTCTCTACATCAACTAACACAGATTCACAACCTCAAACTCAAGAAACTCTTGTTGTAGATGATCTACATATAGACTTGCGTAAACGTATTGTTAATCAAAATGGAAAAGTAGTTAACCTAACTTATGCAGAGTTTGACCTTTTACATGTTTTGCTAAGTGCTAATGGTTCAATTATAAGCCGTGAAGATTTAGCAAAAGAAGTGTTAGGACGAAAGTTTACACCTTTTGATCGCACTATTGACACACATATAAGTAACCTAAGAAAAAAACTTGGTTCACATCCAGATGGTAATGAACGAATAAAAGCAATTCGTGGATTAGGCTATAGATATGTAGCCAATGGAGAATAAGTTAAAAATATATGAAAAGCATATTTCTAAAAATATTTCTTTGGTTTTGGGGTACTGTTGCCTTGGCTGGTGCAATATTTTTTGTAATGGGTTTCCATACACACACAATAACAATAAACCCTTATAGGGAAGATTTTGTCTATAGAGCCTTAAATTATTACTCCCAAATGGCACTTGATATCAAAACCAAAGAAGGAGAAGTAGCTTTTAATGCCTTCTTAAAACAAGTAGAGCAAGGCATTTCTGCTCATTCATATATTTTTGACAACCAGGGTCAAGTCATATATGGAAAAGCCTTACCTGCAATAGCTCAAAAACTACTTAAGCCTACTACTATAAATGGTGAAGAAGTTAGAGGTGAACGTGATAGGCTTACATTTATTTTAGTACGCAAAACAACTACAGATCAAAATGTTTATCAGTTTATTTGGGAATTTAACTTTGGTCGCCCTCCTTTTAATGAACATTCTACTCCTAGGCTAGAGTACCAAATACTAAGAATTCCTATTGTTATTATTGCAGCAGGATTACTATGTTATTTACTATCAAGCTATTTAACTAGCCCTATTGTAGAATTAACTAATGCTGTGGAAAAACTAGCAAATGGAGATTTAACAGTAAGAGTAGATGATAAAATAACAGCTCGCAAAGATGAAGTAGCAAATCTAGCTAAAAATTTTAACTTAATGGCAGAACGTATTCGCTACTTGCTTGAAGCACAAAAACGCTTAATTAGAGATATTTCTCATGAATTACGCTCACCTCTAGCCCGCTTAAATGTAGCATTACTATTAGCTAGACGTGTTGCAGGTGAAGAAGCCACTAGTAATCTAGATAGAATTGAACTTGAATCAGAACGCTTGAATGAAATGATAGGTCAATTATTAACTCTAGCTCGTTTAGAAACAGCACAAGAAAGTATAAAATTTGAAAATGTTAAACTTGATTATCTTGTACAAGAGCTAGCTGAAGATGCTGATTTTGAAGCACAAGCTAGTGAAAAAGCTGTCACAATAACTCACCTAGAAGACTGTGAAATTCAAGGAGATGAAACTTTATTACGCAGAGTCATTGAGAATGTGTTACGTAATGCAATTCGATATACTCCAGTTAAAACTTCTGTAGAGATTTCTTTATCTTGCCAAAGACTTAAAGAAAAAAGCTATGCTCTTATTACTGTACGTGATTATGGAGAGGGTGTTCCAGAAAGTACTTTGCCTGAACTATTTCGTCCTTTCTATCGCGTTGGAGATTCTAGAGAACGTGAAAGTGGTGGCACAGGCTTAGGTCTAGCAATTGTTGAGCAATCTGTAAAACTCCATAATGGAGAAATCAAAGCTATTAATGCAACCGGAGGCGGACTTAAAATTGATATTAAATTGCCATTATCCCAATAAATTTTGATTAGCTAATTTCTTATAACTAAGAGTTTTCGGAAAATTATTTGCTAAAAAATTTTAAGTATTCCAAGATTAATTAAACTTATTTTTTGGCTTACAGCTAAAAAATTCCTTAATTTACGGAGTATTTAATGAAATCTAAAGCTATTTATTTTCCAATAATTATTTTGTTATTTTTATTTGTAAGTTGCCAAGATAATACATCTTCACAAAACAGTAATCAGCCTACTTCCCCAACCCCTAAAGCATCAGAACAATCAACCAAATCAACTGATAAAATGCCTGAAAAAGCTGAAAACAGTCGAAATTTAGTTACTGGTCAAGGTAAGTTGGAAGCAATTTCACTTAGTCCAGATGGTAAATCGATTTTGTCATATTCAGAAAGTGATAATAATATTTATCTGTGGGATGCATTTACAGGCAAACAATTAGGCAAATTTACTATCCCTAAAGAACGTATTCAAAATGTAGTCTTTTTGCCAGATAGCAAACAATTTCTTTCTGGTGGAGCTGATAAGATTATCCGACTTTGGGATATTAATTCAGGTAAAGAAGTACGTCAATTTACTGGTCACACTGATGGCATTGTTACTCTTTCTGTAAGTACCGATGGTAAATTCCTATTGTCTGATGGTGGAGATGATACTTTCCGGCTTTGGGATATTAGTTTAGGTAAAGAAATTAAAAAATTACAAGGCCAAACTAAAGAGAATAACAGCTTAATGTTTTCTCCTGATGCTAAGCTTGCCGTTTCTGCTGGAACGGATCATACATTGCGTTTATGGGACATTGTGAGTGGTAAGGAAATCACTGCAAGTAAACAACTTGATGCTGGTATTAGTTTTGCACTGTTTTTACCAGACAATAAAAGTATTCTATCAGCTAATGATAGCCCTTCTATTTCGTTATGGGATATTAAAGATGATAAAACTCTGTCTCAAAGATGGACTATTACAGGGCATAGTTCTGGAATCTATTCAATAGCAATTTCTCGTGATGGCAAACGGGCTTTATCTGGAAGTAGTGATCATACTATGCGTTTGTGGGATCTAACTAGTTCAGAAACTGGTCGTGAGATTGCCAAATTTGATCATCCAGATGAAGTTAGTAGTGTTAATTTTTCTCCAGATGGTCAAACTGCCTTATCTGCGTGTAAAGATGGAGTTATTCGCCTATGGAACTTACCAAAATAAATTAATCATCTAGTAATAAGTCTATAAAAAATTACCTCTGAAGAACAATTAATTGTTTTTCAGAGGTAGTATTTAGGTTAAGGAAAATTCAAAATCAAAGACACGAATCTTAGTTTGCTACTGATCAGACATTTGAAAGAAATCTGCTATCTTATTCAGAAAGAATAACTTGCTTAGTAAATTCAATACGAAAAACTGTTCCTGGAGATAATTTAATATCATTACCTTTACTTAATAAAACTCCTGCTGTAGCTCCGCCAAGTGGAACAGTAGCACCTGCTGTGCGACCGCCAAGTAAGACTATAGGAAGACCAACAATTGTTCCTAAGGTGCCACCTTTAATAGTATTATCAATAGTTCTACCAGTAGAATGTCCACCTTGGACTTTTCCTTCGCTATCAGCCTTCTTCTTTTGCTCATTGGCATAATCATCAATGGCTTTAAGTGATGTATCTATTTTTCTTACACCAGAAGAGGTAACAAGTTTATCAAATATAATTGTCATTGAAGCCTGATGTTGTGGACGTTTTGCGGCAGCAACTTGTGTGATACGTCCACGTATCTCAGTACCTCTCCTAAGTGCTACTACTGTATCAAGTAAAATATTTTCCTCTAGAGTTCCTACTACTTCATCTCCTACTTCATTAATTTTGGAGCTAAGGCTATTTTCTAAACGAACTTTAGCTAATGTACCACTTGGAATTGTTATAGCATTACCACTATTAGTGCTAGTACTATTACTGTTTGCTTGTTGACTTGCTTGATCAGTTTGAGTTTGTGCTAGAACAGGAACAACTAGAAGAAAAATCAATATAAAAATTTGGACGAATTTTAGACGTTGCATTACTTTTACCTCTAAATACTAAAACTTACCTTTGAAAGCCAGATTTTGTTAGCAAAATTTATTAGCAAAATTTATTTACTGAGTTGGTCGTGTAAACAAAAACTCTTGAGAAAGTGAATTATCAGAATTTCTAACTTGAAGCCTAACAGTTTGACCAGGGTTGATACTTTTACCTGATTTTTTAGCTATCAAAACAGTAGTTGGGTTTGAGCTATCATTAAGAGTTTTTGTTTGTCTTTGGCCATCCATAAAGAGAATTGCACCGCTATCAAAATTAACACCTGTTACTATTAACTGCTTTCCTGAAACACTAGCAGATGTAATTTCTGGTGGCCCGCTTGGGGTTTGGCTTTGAGTAATTCCTTCTAAAGCAACATCAAAAGTTCCAATATATCCTTGGCTATCTCTAGTAAGATCAAGCATTAACTGAGAACCACCATTGCTAAAAATACCATCCCGACTATTTCTTGTATTGCGAGCACCTTTTGTACTATATGGGGCTTGTGAATGAACCATATCTGTAATTGAATCATCAAAATAAAGCTGTGAGGTAAATTCATAAGTCTTTTGAGAACCAGCAAAAAGACGTACTTTAAAGTGAATATGTACAGTTCTACCTGAATACCAACCTGGATAAATAGTTTGAAACTCAACTGTTCCATTAGTATCTGTCACCTGATAACCACGCAAGTACTTTTGACCACGTGTATCGCCTGACATATTATCTCTAACATCTGAATAGCCGCCTAATGCATCACAGTGCCAGACATCCACATATGCACCAACTAAAGGGGAACAATCTCCATTATTTGTGCGACTTACATTAATTATTAGCTTTAATGGTAATCCATCTTTTACAACTCCAGTGATAGGATCAATTCTAATATCAGAGCGATTAAGCTTTTCATCCACAAAATATGGGCCTTCAGTTTGTTGTGGTCTGACAGTACAAGGTGTTGAACTTGCTTTGACTGAACTATTTTGTCCTTTAGTCCAAAAGTCTGCTCTTCCACTACTCCAACCTACAAAGGCTAAAGCTCCTACTCCCATTAAACGTAGTGTTTGTCGACGATCTATTAATCTATGTGATTTATTTTTTATCATTATTTTGCTCCTATTTGACTTTAGTTTTGCCCTAGAAAAAAAACTATTCCTAATGTTTTAAGGCTTAATGAAATCATTTTCATTGGTCAAATAATACGCTTATCTTATTTAAGTGTGTGTCAAGTTATGTTATCGTTAGCCAAAGTTTTGTTAAGATATTGACAAGTGTTCTAAAGGATTTAAGAAGTTTAAGTTTTGATTATAAGTTGTTTTTTACCAACAACTTCTTAAGGCGATCAGGGTAGTCTGTAATAATTGAATCCACTCCTAAATTAATTACTCTTTGCATTTCACTTACATCATTTACCGTCCATACATTTACCATATAACCAGCTTTTTTTGCTCTTTCCATAAGCTTTTCGTTAGCTAGTTTTGCACAAGGGTGTAAGGCTTGTAGCTTTAACAAGACGTTATTGATAGGACTTAAGTAAATTGGTAGGCGATACTCAAAAAGCAATCCTGTAGGAATATTATTATCTATTTTTTTAAGGTGATATAAGACTAGTGGGTTAAAAGAAGAAACTAAAACACGTTGGTAGAGATTATTTTTTGAGATGATTTGTTTAACTGCTAAAACCTCTGCAATAGGTCTGATAGATAAAGTTTTAACTTCAATGTTGATAAACATTTTTTTATCTAACAGATCTATGACTTCTTGTAGGGTTGGGATTTGTTCTCCTGCAAAACTAGAACTAAAATGAGAGCCAAAATCTAACTCTTTAAGAAAACTTAGAGAACTAGTAGAAACCCTACCTTTTCCATTTGACCAAACAGTTAAATCGTCGTCATGAGTTACTACTAATTCCCCTGAAGCACACAGAAAAACATCTAGTTCAACACCATCTGCGCCTTGTTTTTGAGCAGCAGCAAAAGCAGCCAATGTGTTTTCTGGGGCAATAGCACGTGCTCCTCGATGTGCCAAGTTCATTGGCTGTTTATCACTAAGCATTTTTACAACCTCAAATTACTTAGCTATAAATTTTTTCCTTTAAGCAAATCTCTGATTTCTGCAAGTAGGACTTCTTGTTTAGGAGGTTCTGGAGGTGGAGCAGAAGCTTCTTTTTCCCTTTTCATCGCATTTACAGCTTTAACAAATAAAAATATCGCAAAAGCAATAATGAGAAAGTCAACAATTGATTGTAAGAAATTACCATAATTGAGATTTACAGGAGCGTCTGGTTTGCCACCTAAGTGTATTTTTAAGGAAGTAAAATTAACTCCTCCAATAACTACACCCATTAAAGGAGTAATTACATCTGCAACTAAAGAAGAAACTATTTTTCCAAAAGCACCACCAATAACCACACCTACAGCTAAATCAACAACATTACCTCGATTAATAAACTCCTTAAATTCCTGCACGATTCCCATAAATACCTCTTTTTATTTAATAATATTTAACTAAAGTTCTTGGCTATTAATATCTTAATTGCAAAAATTTATCTATTAGAAGTACTTTATAATATTGAAGACTAGTTTGAATGCACTAGTATACACACGTAGACTATGATTCTAACTATGGTTAATAGCAGAAGGTCTAAGCTATAAAATTAGTCTTCTTTATCATCATCTAAAGAGGTTTGTTTACGTGTACGTCCTTTTTTAGGCTCTTTTGAAGAATCTTCTACAGGTTCCTCTAAAAAGCTTGCAATAGCAGCACTTTGATCATGAAAAACCTCAAAAATGCTATCTAATTTCGAGACTTGAATAATGTGAGTAACACTTTGGGAAGGGTTAAGTATTTTTAAGTCTCCGCCTTTGCTTTTAGCTAATCGATAAGACTGAATAATTGTACCAACACCACTACTATTTATGTAATTGACAGAGTTAAGATCCACAAGAAAATCTTTTTCACCTGCTTCGGCTAGTTGTTTAACTGTACCAAAAAGTACATCATCTCCCTCATCTGGGGTCAATCGGCCTATTACTTTCAATACATTAACATTACCTATCTTCTGGGAACGACATTTAGTTGGACGTCTATTAGCGCTCATCAACATACTCCTAGGCTGCGAAAAGGCAGCAAAAAGCTCAAAGGTTTTAAACTTACTTTATTCTTGATTTATTTTAAATTTTGGTTTCTTACTTAGGTGAATTGTGGGCGTGATTATATCAAAGTTAACAGACAAGCGCGATACACTTTTGCCTATTATCCAATCAGGTTTTAGCTTAATTTATATAAAATTAACAAATCAGCAATAGGATTTTGTGGATCCCACTCACGGTTAAATCTATCATATATCTTGCCTGGCAATGCACCATGTTGTTTTAGACTTGGACGATCTTCTATAGTATATTCGCCTCGCCATCCAGAATAATCTCTTGTTGCCACTGCAAGCAAATAAATTGTTGCCTGATTAGTTATCTCTGCTAACTTATCGATTTCTCCATCATGTTGGTATATACATTTATACTCAATACAAACATGTGGCCGTAAATCTATTGGTAAACTACACCCTTGATTAAAAAACATACAATGTTTAAGTCCTTTTGGAACTTTAGGAACAACTTTATCAGACAACATATAATAAATTGTATCTTCTGGATAAAAAGGGGTTCTGTCTAAAAATGGTGTAGTACAACAATTTTGTACACAACTAATACAATTTGGAGGTATTTGGTTGAATCTTGTACGATAGTTTTCCTGAGTTTGCCTTACAACCTCTTTAATAGCTAGTAATAACTGACTAGTACCCGCATCTTTATAATCAGCACACTCAAGAATTGCTTGCTTGTGTTCTTTTTGACAAAAAACTCTAAGTTGTCCTCGTTCTGTTGAGACTTCTGAATAAGAACATGAAAGACAAATTTTATGAGCAGGCATTAAGCTCCTTCGCCGCTTGCCTGCTTTATTTAATACATTTTCCATTATATATAATACTTAGTCATAATATTCTAAGCCAAGATGAGTAATTAATTCTTCACCTTTTAAGTGACGTAGAGTATTTTTTAACTTCATCAACTGAATAAAAAGATCATGTTCAGGGTAAAGTTGTGGTGCAGTCATTGGGCTCTTAAAGTAGAAGCTTAGCCATTCTTGAATGCCACGCATACCACAACGTTGAGCTAAATCCATAAATAGAGCTAAATCTAGCACAATAGGAGCAGCCAAGATAGAGTCACGGCAAAGGAAATTTATCTTTATTTGCATTGGGTAGCCAAGCCATCCAAAAATGTCTATATTATCCCAACCTTCCTTGTTATCGCCTCTAGGAGGATAATAATTAATTCTTACTAGGTGAGAAAAATCCCCATAAAGTTCTGGATACATTTCTGGTTGTAAAATATATTCTAAAACAGATAATTTAGATTCTTCTTTTGTCTTGAAAGATTCTGGATCGTCTAAAACTTCTCCATCACGATTCCCCAAGATATTAGTAGAATACCAGCCATGTAAGCCTAACATACGACTCTTTAGACCAGGAGCAAGAAGTGTCTTCATAAAGGTTTGACCTGTTTTGAAGTCTTTTCCGCATAGAGGAACACCTAATTCTTGAGCTAGTTGTGTTAAAGCTGGAACATCAGCAGTTAGGTTTGGAGCACCGTTAGCAAAAGGAATATGTGATTTTATTGCTGCATAAGCATAAATCATTGAAGGAGCAATGTCTGGATGATTTTCTTCCAATGCTTTTTCAAAAGCATCTATGTTTTCATGTACTGGACTAGGCTTCATAAATATTTCTGTAGAAGCACACCAAATTATTACTAAACGAGAACAATCATTTTTGCTACGAAATTCTTTCATGTCTTCTATTAATTGTTCAGCTAGTTCTCGTTTATTTTTGCCTTGTTTAATATTGGTTCCATTAAGTCTTTTTACGTAATGTTGATCAAAAACTGCTGGCATTGGTCGGATTTTTTCTAGTTGAGGTTTTAGAGTCTCTAATAAGCTTTTTTCAATTACTCCACAATGTAGAGCAGCTTCATAACAATTATCTTCAAAAATATCCCATGCACCAAAAACTAAGTCATTCAAATTGGCAAGAGGAACAAATTCTTTAATTTTTGGAGAACGTCCTTCAGTTCTTTTTCCAAGACGAATAGTTCCCATTTCAGCTAAACTACCTATTGGTTGTGCAAGTTTATTTCTAATAGCCTCTACACCAGCAATAAAAGTTGTACTTACTGCACCTAAACCAACCAATAAAACACCTAGTTTACCTGTTGGCTCATCAATATGAGCACCTTTTGCAATCATTATAAATCTCCTTTTCCTAACGTATTGCTTATCTTTAGCTTACTAATACCTTAGGTTAATATGTTTTTTATTAAGCTTGTTATGTATAAGAGTGAAATAACTCTATTACGATAAAAGTGGGAGAGTACATCAAAAGACTATGCTTTGTATAGCGCTAGCTTGCTAAAGCTTAGCGGGAAATTGCGACTAGACCTATTGGCTCTAAAAATATTGCTTTTCTAGTAATCTGAAACCTTAAATAGGCTTACTTAACAAGTAATTTTTATGCATTTAATATTGAAGCTTATAGTAAAAGTGTTTATACTAGGGAACATACTTATTATAGTAGTTCAGAGTGCTAATTTAACCTGAAGAGATATTACTAATAATGAATGATAAACTATTAAACTTTATCCCTAATTTTCAACTTATTTTTGAAAATATTCCAGATTTATATCTTATTTTATCACCTAGCTTTAAAATTGTTGCTGTTAGTGATGCTTACTTAAAAGCAACTATGACAAAGCGGGAAGAAATTTTAGGAATTGGAATATTTGAAGTATTCCCTGACAATCCTAATGACCCAAAAGCTACAGGTGTTAGCAATTTGCAAGCTTCACTTAATAGAGTGGTTCAAAACAAAGTAGCTGATACTATGGCAGTACAAAAATATGATATTCGATGCCCTTTATCAGAAACAGGTAAGTTTGAAGAACGCTATTGGAGCCCAATTAATTTACCTGTTTTAAACAAAGATAACGAGTTAGTTTATATTATTCATAGAGTTGAAGATGTTACAGAGTTTATCCGTCTTAAAGAACAAAGGTTTAATCAAGATAAACTTACTCAAGAACTACGTAACAAAGCAGAGGAAATGGAAGCTGAGATTTACCTCAGAGCCCAACAATTACAAGAAGCAAACAAAGAATTACGTAAAATTCATGAAGAATTAGAATATAGAGTTCAAGAACGTACAGCCGAACTTTCTCAAGCCAACACTCTACTAGAAAAACAAATGGCTGAGCTTAAACGCGCTGAGTCATATATTCGCGAGCAATCAGCTTTACTAGATAAAACTCAAGACGCAATTATTGTTCAGGATTTAGCAGGCTATGTAGTATTTTGGAACAAAGGTGCTGAGTGTTTATATGGATGGAAAGCAACAGAAGCAACAGGTAAAACTGCTGAAGATTTACTCTATACTACAGAAACACAAAGAATTTCAGCTAATAATGTAGCTGCTTTAGTTAAGCAACAAAGAGAATGGAATGGAGAGTTAACTCAAACTACTAAAGAAGGAAAAGAAATAACGGTTGAAAGCCGTTGGACATTGGTACTTGATGATGAGGGTAAGCCAAAAGCCAACCTAATTATTAATACTGATATTACAGAGAAAAAAATTCAAGCGGCTCAATTTCTGCGTACACAACGCATGGAAAGTATAGGAACATTAGCTGGAGGAATTGCCCATGATCTTAACAATATTTTGGCTCCAATCTTAATGGGACTATATGTTTTGAGTAAGAAGTTACCAGATGGGCAAAGCAAACAAATAATTGAGACATTAGAACAAAATGCCAAACGTGGGGCAGATATGGTAAAACAAGTACTTTCATTTGCCCGTGGTGTAGAAGGAGAACATGTTCTAGTACAACCTAAACATCTAATTATAGATCTAGAAAAAATGCTTAAGCATACGTTTCCTAAATCAATTGCAGTAAGAGCTTTGCTAACAGATGACTTAGCTACTGTAAAAGGTGATGCTACACAACTATATCAAGTTCTAATGAATTTATGCGTTAATGCTCGTGATGCTATGCCACAAGGAGGAAACTTAACTATTGAAACAACTAATACCCAAATTGATGACCATTATGCATATATGAATCCTGATGCTAGTGTTGGGAAATTTGTACTAATTAAAGTAACTGATACTGGTTTAGGAATGTCACCTGAAACTAGTCGTAAAATCTTTGAACCGTTTTTCACAACAAAAGAGCTTGGTAAAGGCACAGGTCTTGGCCTATCAACCTCACTAGCTATTATTAAAAGTCACAAAGGTTTTATAAATGTCTATAGCGAGCTTGGGAAAGGCACAGAATTTAAACTCTATTTGCCAATTGCTAAAGAAGAAACAGAACACCTACAAAATAACCCAGAAACTAGCGAAACATTTAAAGGCCAAGGAGAGTTAATTTTAGTAATAGATGATGAAGAATCCATTAGGAATATTACTAGAGTCATATTAGAGGCTTATGGTTATAAAGTCATTGTAGCAACTGATGGGATGGATGCCATAGCAACATATGCCAATAATAAAGCAACTATACAGCTTGTAATTACAGATATGATGATGCCTACTCTTGATGGTCATACAACTATAAAGATATTACGTAAGGTTAATGTAAATTTAAAAATAATATCTACCAGTGGATTTATGCGTAATAACACTAATAACGAAGATCTTGAAGTAAATGCATTTTTAGCAAAGCCCTACACAGCAGAAGCCTTACTTAAAACAGTATACGACGTACTTAGAAGCTAACTTATTATTTTTAATATGGTATGCTAAAACCCAGCAATTCCCGGTTTGGAAGTGAAAATAAGGATATGTTAATGAAACTACTGTAGGGGCAGCCACAAGGGCTGCCCCTACAATTACCCAAATAACATTACGGATCTATTTCTAAACCGGGAATTGCTGGCTAAAACCTGTTATTAACTACTAAATAAACTAAATAATCAATTTGCCTATTTACATAAATATCTATATGTAATAGTATAAAATGCTTAATCATAGTAAATCAGCTGATAATATTAAAAACTTATCCTAAGTAGATATTTTTAATGATATTTTGCCTTAATACTATGTAAAGTAAACAAGAGTAAAATTTATAACTATTCTACACTAGCAAACTTACTACAATAAAGGATAACCTCTGAAATTATACTAGTTTAGCTACTTCATAGCTTAAGAAAAAATTTTTATTAATTTATTTACATAATAGAATACTTAATAATGCCGATATACTTATAACTCTTTTCTTCAAAAATGATTGTTTTATAAAGGAATGCTAAATTGGCAAGAATTTTAGTAGTAGATGACACCAAAGATAGCAGAAACATGTTAGTAGCATTACTTGAATGTGAAAACCATAAAGTAATGACAGCTAAAAATGGTGAAGAAGGATTAGATATACTTAAGATGGAATCTTTAGATCTAATCATTTCAGATATAGTTATGCCTATAATGGATGGCTATGAATTTGTGCATAAACTACGTACTGAACTTTCTATTGATATTCCAATTATATTTTACACTTCTGCTTATAGTCAGTCAGAAGCAAAACAAATTGTAGAAACTTATGCAATTGAACATATTCTAAATAAACCTGCAGATCCAAAAGAAGTATTACTTTTAGTAGATCAAATTCTCAACCAAAGCAAAGAAAATCAGGCAAAAAGCAATTCTCTTCAAGAAAGTGATTTTAAACAAGCTCATACTTCTGTACTTTCAAACAAATTAGTCGAAAAAATTGCAGAATTAGCTGAAACATCTAATCAACTAGAAGAAATACGTCAATATCATGACTTAATACTTAAATCTGTTGGTGAAGGGATTTGTGGTGTAAATTTAGAAGGTAACATCATTTTTGTTAACCCTGCCGCAGCCCAAATGTTAGGGTATAAAGAAGAAGAAATATTGCAACAACCCTTTCATCAAATCATATGTAACCCAACAATGAATGCTGAGCATTTACCAGTTAATTGTTTTGTTTTGAAAATATTACAAACTGGTAGTACTTCACTTCATCAAGAAAAAACCTTTTGGCATAAAAATAAGTCTAGTTTTTTTGTTGAATATAGTAGCTCCCCAATTCTTCAAGAAGGTAAAGTAAAAGGATCTGTAGTATGTTTTCGGGATATTACTGAGCGTAAACAAATGCTAAAAGCTTTAGAAGATGAGCGAGCGCTTTTAGCAAGACGGGTTCAAGAAAGAACAGCTGATCTTAGTATAATTAATGCTGAATTAATAAAGGCAAACCGTTTAAAAGATGAATTTTTAGCTAGTATGAGTCATGAACTTAGAACTCCGCTTAATGCTATTTTAGGTATGTCTGAAATCTTAAAAGAAGGTATTTATGGTTCACTTAATGACAAACAACTTAAATCAATAAAAACAGTTGAAGAAAGTGGTCAACATCTTTTGTCATTAATTAATGATATTTTGGATGTTTCTAAGATTAATGCTGGTAAAATTGAATTAGATATTGATGCAGTAGAAATAGAATCCCTAAGCGAAGCTTGCTTAAGGTTAGTAAAACAGTTGGCTTATCAAAAAAACATCAGTATTACATCTAAAATAAGTAACAATGTACAAAATCTTAGAGCTGATTCTAGACGATTAAAACAAGCGATTGTAAATTTGCTTTCTAATGCTATTAAATTTACTCCTAAAGGTGGCTCAATTGGTTTAGAAATCTTAGGTGATGAAGAAAATCAAATTATTAGTTTTGTAGTTTGGGATACAGGTATAGGTATTGCTCCTGAGCATTTAGAAAAATTATTTGTTCCATTTACACAACTTGACAGTTCTCTAGCCAGAGAAAATGTTGGAACAGGTCTAGGGCTTTCTCTAGTAAAAGGTATTGCTGAACTTCATGGTGGAGGCGTAAAACTAGAAAGTGATCTAGGCAAAGGCAGTCGTTTTACCATTTCCTTACCTTGGTATAAGTTAAACAAAAAAATACTATCACCCACCAAACAAATTGCTAAAGCTAAACCTATATCAGTAGAAAAAGTGTTAATTATTGAAGACTCTTATTCAACCTTTACTCAAGTTTCTCGTTATTTGGTTGATATAGGTTCTAAAAAAGTAGAGCTTTCAGATGGCTCAACTGTCTTAGAAAAAGCTATAGAGCTTCAGCCTGATTTAATAATCTTAGATATTTTGCTCTCTGATTTGTTAGGTATTACAGGTTGGGACATATTAAAGAAACTTAAAGCTGATAGCAGAACAGAAAAAATTCCAGTACTAGTTATTTCTGTTCTAGATGAAGAAATTAAAAGTAAAACCTTAGGAGCTTCCGCCTATTTATTAAAGCCTATAGCACGAGAAAATTTAACTTTTGCCTTACACAAAATAGGATATGAATCTTCTAAAAATACAGAACCACTAGAAATTGAAACTCCAGAAATTTCTTATAAACTTCTGATTGTAGAAGATAACCAATATAACTTAGACATTATCTACGACTATCTTTCAAGCCATAAATATGAACTTGTTGTAGCAAGAAATGGCAAAGAAGCTCTTGATTCAGCCATAGAAAATAATCCTGATTTAATTTTGATGGATGTCCAAATGCCAGGTATGGACGGGTTGGAAGCAACCCGTCTTATTCGCACTAGAGAAGAATTAAAAAAGACTCCTATCATTGCAATGACAGCACTTGCAATGCCAGGAGATAGAGAACGTTGTTTACAGGCAGGTATGGATGATTACATCACTAAGCCAATAGATTTCAAGAAACTTTCTCAAATGATTAAAAAGTACTTAACAACATAGCTTTCTATTTTATTGACCAGCAAGACATTTAAGTAGTTGTTCTGATGTATATGGTTTATTTAAAACTGATTCAACAGATAAACTTGTCAATACTGAAGAGGTTTCTTTTTTTATAGATGTCCCACTAACAACAATAATCCTAATATCTGGATTCATTTTTTGCAAAATACGAATTGTGCTTATTCCATCCATATTTGGCATCATCAAGTCTACAATTACAGTAGAGATATCCTTTTTGTTTTCTGAAAAAACAACCAAAGCTTCTACTCCATCAGAAGCGGTTAATACTTTATAATCATGAGTTTCTAAGGAAGCTTTAGTAATTTCTCTAATAGCAGCTTCATCTTCAATAACTAGAATAGTCTTTCCTTCACCTGAAAAACTTTGCAAGTTTTTTTCTTCCTGCTTAGCTTTTTCTGTTTCAACTGCTGGAAAAAAGAGTTTAAAGGTTGTCCCATAATTTAGTTTAGATTCTAGCTCTAAAAACCCACCATGTTCAGTGATAATGTCTTTTACTGTAGCCAGACCAAGTCCTGTTCCTTTACCAATTTCTTTGGTTGTAAAAAATGGGTCAAAAACCCTATTAATTATTTCTTCAGGAATACCAGAACCATTATCTGAAATGGTAATTACTGTATAAAGTCCCACTTTAGCGTTTGAGTTCATTAAAACATAGTTTTCATCTATTGCTATATTTCTCCCAACTATTTTTATAACTCCCCCTTGAGGCATAGCATCTCTAGCATTTACCAAAATATTCATTAATACTTGATAAACTTGCGTTGAATCTGCTGAAACAGTCCAAAGGTCATAAGGCACATCTTTATAAAGGGAAATTGATTTAGGAAAAGTTTCTTGGATAATTTTTTCCAGTTCTGAGATCAAATGTTTTATCTGCAATAAACTACGTTTAGAATCAAGCCCTCGGCCAAAATAAAGAACCTGTTTAACTAAATCTGCTCCTCGCTGTGCTGAAATTTCTAATGTATCTACAAGAGTTTGTCCACGTTTGTCAGGAATTTTATTTCGCAAAAACTGAAGTGCCATTAAAATTGGAGCTAAAATATTGTTTAGATCATGAGCAACTCCACTAGCTAAAGCTCCAATATTTTCTAGTCTTTGGGCACGAAGAAATTTTTCTTCTAAAAGCTTTTTTTCTGTAATATCTACGTTAGTTATAAAAATTAAGTCCGGTTCGGAATTTGTCCCTTTAACTAAAGTCCAACAAGTATTTACAATACTACGAGTACTACCTTGATAAAACGTAATTTCTTCAACTAAAGAATGTTTTTCTAACAATTTATTACATAAATCCTGATATTTCAGAATTTGATTTTTAAGTAAAATATTTGCTACATTTTCCCCTATGGCTTTTTCACTAGCCCAGCCATAAATACGCTCTGCACTTTTATTCCAAAAAGTAATTGTCCCATCCAATTTACAAACAATAATACCATCATGTGCTACATCTAATAGTGCAGCTTGTTTACTTATCTTTTCTTCCATTTGTACTAACCGGCGATAGCGATTAAGCCTAGTAATAGTACGAACTCTTGCACGTAATTCACTACGATTAAATGGCTTAGAAATAAAATCATCTGCACCAGCTTCCAATCCTCTTATTTTTGAATCTTGGTCATCCAAAGAAGTAACCATAACAACTGGTATTTCAGCAGTTAATGGGTTTTTACGAATTCTTTGACAAACTTCAAATCCATCCATACCTGGCATCATTACATCTAGCAAAACTAAATCTGGAAGTTCTAAATTTATTTTTTCTAAAGCAGATTTCCCATTGTCAGCAAACAACAACTTATAATTTTCTTTTGATAAAATTCCTTCTAAAACATCTCTTCCAAATTCATTATCATCAACTATCATAATAGTACTTTTGCTCATAAAATTATCTCCCAACTGTAGGAAAAGAAAGTTCAACTACAACTCCTGGTAGTTGTTCACGGTTGTAAAGTTGATAACTTCCACCAACACTTGACACTATTTTTGCTACAGTAGTTAAACCTAACCCCATACCAGGAACTTGTCCAGTAAAAAATTTTTCTCCTTGATAATAAGGTTGCCACATATTAGAAATCTGCTTTGGAGTTAGAGTAATACCATCATCTATAAACTTTACACTTATTGTGTTTGTGGATGTTGAAGAGATATTAACTTCTATTTTTGGTGAATGTTTTGGATGGAATTTTTTAGCATTTTCTAAAATTTCCCTTAAAACTAATTCAAATAGGTTTTCAGATAAAGAAATTTGTAAATGTTTTATATTTTCTTGCCAACTAATATTTATATTTACTATATCTAGATTTTGGGCTAAGTTGTTTATCATTGTTTCAACACTTTGCACAACAACTTTCATATCTTTTCCAGAAAGAGGCTCATTTACATAAGTTAATACATCCTCTATAGAATCTTTTAACCGTTTAACTCCATCTAGTGTAAGCTTTGATATATCAATAAGCTCTTCAATTGGAAGACAATCTCCCATTTGCTCAAGAAATTCTAGTCCCCCTAAGATAACTGTTAGAGGAGTGCGCATTTTATGTTCAATAAAAGTATTAAATTTCCAAATGCTTTGTTCTAAATTAACTTTATAGGTAACATCTCGTAAGCGAATTAAAATATTACCAACTTGATCTGGAAGTTTTAAAATATCTAATTTAAGCCAAAAGGCTGGAGTTACAGGGGTTTCAGGCTTAACTAGAAAATATTCTTTAGAAAAATTGATATCTACTGGCCAATTTTTTAGTTCTTCTTTTGGCAAAAAAGAATATCTTTCACTAACTATAGCTAAAAGTCTTTCTTTTATTGGAAAAACATCTTGACTAACATGTAAATATTGGCAAGCTTTTGGGTTAACATAAATAATCTCATCATTTTTATCAATTATGATATATCCATCTTCTGCATTTTCAATAATCCAATCAAATTTGGTTCGCTCTGTTATTAACTGCCTATAGCGATTTAACCTAGTAATAGTACGAATCCTAGCTAGTAACTCTATTTGTTTAATTGGTTTAGAAATAAAATCATCTGCTCCAACTTCAAATCCTCTTATCATAGATTGTTGATCATTTAAGGCTGTAAGCAATATTATTGGAACTTCTGCTAAAATTGGGTCTTGTCTTAATGCCTGACAAACCTCAAAACCATTCATCTTAGGCATCATTACATCTAGCAAAATTAAATCTGGTAAAAACTCTTTTGTTTTCTCTAAAGCCTCTAAACCATTACTAGCAAACTCTACTAAGTACCCTTCTTTTTCTAATAAAATGCATAGTATTTCTCTGCCTAAATCTTGATCATCTGCTATCAATATTTTACTTTGTTGCATTTTTCACCTCAACGCCTATCAAGTCGTTTAACAAGTTATTTTATTATTATAGAGTAAATTTACTATAGTGAATTTAGTTTATACGTTTTTATTATATATAACTAACAGAGGGAAATATTTATAAAATGAGAAAATTTCTTTTGGAAAAGACAAAATCTAAAACTTAGTTTTATTAAAATACACTTTTATTTTATATTTAGATAACTTTGTTGATTATGTATAATTATCTATTATTAGTCTAATAATTTCCTAACAGCATAAGCCAGTAAATTTAACAAATTTTTAACAACTTTTAATTACTGTATATATACTTGGTTAATTAGTTAAGTTAATTAATGAGAGACTTTTTACGCTTAGCATAAACTCTTAATATATTAATGCATTTTCCAACAAAAACAACAATTTTCCGCGAATTTTTATTTAGGACAAGTATCTTAGATTTTTACTACCTAGTAACACATTAAGGTAATTCTATACTTACATAACTAAAACTAGGTTTTTTACTATATCGTATAAAAATTTTTAGTAAAAAGTACTAGCTAAATTTTAATAAAATGTTAAAGTAAAGTAATTTTACCTGTGCGCAAGCACTAAGAAATAGCTAAGTCATTGTTTAAACAAACAAAAGTTAAATAGTAACAAGCAAAACTTGATCTGTTCTATCAAAGATTCTCTATACCAAAAATATAAAAACTATGAAACATACTATTTTGTTAGTTGATGATGATCCTAATTTTCTATCTTTAATGGAATTAGCCCTAGAAGAAGGCAATTTTAATATTATTAGTGTTAATAGACCCAAAGAAGCATTAAGAATAATTGCTGAATCTCATGAAGCAGTAGATTTAATAGTTTCTGATATAAATATGCCTGAAATTAGTGGGGAAGATTTACTAAGAGAAGTTAAACGTTTAGATAGTAGTATTGAAGTTATCTTAATAACAGGTAATAGTGCTTTAGATGCAGCAGCAAGATCTATAATTGATGGAGCATATGATTATCTAATTAAACCATTTAATTCTAAAGGGTTACTTAACACAGTAAATAACGCTTTAGAACACAAACGTTTAAGTAAAGAATTACATAATGACCAACCATTAGAAGTTACAAAATTAAAGCAACAACTAATAGGCCAAAGTCAAAAAATGATAGATTTATTTAAAGAAATAGGGCGCGTTGCGCCCACAAATTCTACAGTACTTATACTAGGAGAGTCAGGAACAGGAAAAGAAGTTATAGCTAAACAAATTTACAAAATGAGCAACCGCTCTAATAAAAAATTTATTGCTGTTAATTGTGGGGCTTTAAGTGAAACCCTTCTAGAATCAGAACTTTTTGGACATGCTAGAGGAGCTTTTACAGGAGCAACAGATAAACGTATTGGGCTTTTTGAAGAAGCTAGTGAAGGCACAATCTTCCTTGATGAAATTACAGAAACTAGCCAAGCTTTTCAATTAAAGCTTTTACGTGTTTTACAAGAAGGAGAAATACTTCCTGTAGGAACATCCACCGCTAAAAAAGTTAATGTACGAGTATTAGCTGCTAGCAACCAAAATATTGAACAAGCAGTAACAGAAAAACGATTTCGTGCTGATCTATACTATCGCTTACGAGTTATTACCCTAGCAATTCCTCCTTTAAGAGAACGTAAGACGGATATAGCACTTCTAGCAACATATTTTTTGGATAAATATGCAAGTAAACGAGCCAAAGACACTAGATTAAAGTTTTCGCCTGCTGTTCTACAAGCATTTCAGTATTACCATTGGCCTGGCAATGTAAGACAACTTGAACATACAGTAGAACAACTTGCCATAATGAGCCATTCTGTTGTTATTGATCTAGATGATTTACCTAGTGAAATACGAAGCAATATTCCTATTAATCTTGCAAATTCAGAACAAGAAGATACTGCAATTTTATTACCTATGGCAGAAGTAGCATATCTACATGCTCAAAAAGTATTGTCAGCCGTTAAAGGAAATAAAGCCCAAGCGTCTCGAATATTAGATATAGACCGCAAGACTTTAGATCGTATTTTATCTAGAGCTAAAGAAACCAACTAAATAGTATTTGCACTTACTAAATGTTCAGAAATACTATCTATGATTTTTTCATATTTATTTTGTAGTTCAAATTCATAAATACGTCTTATGGAACAAACACTTGTTACAATATTTTCTATTAGCTGTTTTGCCTTATCATCTAAATTCATAAATTGAATACCCATTCCAGATCCAAATATTGAATAACAAACTTTTCCATCTACTTTTATTGTATGATTAGGATCTAGCTTAATACTTATACTTAGTATAGTTCCCTTGCTCATAGGTAATCTAGTATCTAAGTTACAACCACCTAGACTTAGACTTGACAAAAGAGTGGTACCAGAAAAGTTCTCAGAACTAAAAGAAGCTTCACATAAGAAAGGGGCACGTTGATATTGACGGTATTTTTGCCAAACTTGTTCTTTTTGAGAATTTTGTCTAACAACTTCAGCAGATTTAGCTAAAGTTAAATTAATAGCTTTTCGCAAAAGTTCAAAATTAACAGGCTTTTCTAAAAAACCATTTACTCCCATTTCTGAGGCAATAGCTTTAGTACTTTCATTATATTTAGAAGACATAATAAGTACTGGAACATGTCCAAAAGAGCTATTTTTACGCAATTTTTCAACAAACTCTAGCCCGCCCATTTTGGGCATCATAATATCAGTAATTACAAGAGAAATTGGGCTTAACTCCATTATTTGTAAAGCTTCTATACCATTGTTAGCAGTTAATACTTCATAACCTTCTTCTTCCAAGCAATATGAAAGTGTTCCTAAAATTTCTGTAGAATCATCAACTAATAATATTCTTATACCCATAAAATCACTCCTAAGTATTTTGTTTTTATCTTTGTTATTTATCTATATTGCACTTGCAGTGCCAGAAATTAAAATATTACAAAATTTACATAAGATTTATAACCCATTTATAATCAATATTTTACAAAAATCATAAATTTGAATAATCTTTTTGCTAATTCAATTGCCTTATTTTCCCTTGTATTTAAAGAACGATGTGGAAAATAAGAACTCTTTTCTAGTGTTTTACCTAAGATAGATTTTCAGAATGTGACACTCTACACGAGCTGAAGCGCGATAGCTTCTATGGGCGAAGCTGAGGCTTCTGTGTAGTTACTCAAGGATCTTAAAGCAAGCCGGTGTAGACGAAAGCAGAAGTCCTTGCCCCGTGAGAGCGACCTCATTTGCTTCGTAATGGACTACGGCTGACTTGGGCGGTGCCACTTGCCCGCCACTTCTGTCCTGGCCTGCGCCGGTATAGAGAGAAGCAGCACCAACATTTTTCAAAGCAGGCTTTTGGAGCGAAATTGTTTTGTTGAAACGAGCAAAAAGACGTAAGCCAATGTTGTTAGCAGCATTCAAGTCTGCATTTCCCCTATGTCCGCTTGGACAAGTGAAAAGCGGTGCTCCTGCACGATATTCTTTAGGCTCTTCATTTTGGTTGTGTCTTGCTACTAGACTACAGCAATAAGCACAATGGCGAGAAGTGTTGCGAGGACTAACCCTAGAGGTAAGAATGCCTAATTCATAAGCTTTGTAATGAGTGTAATGGTAAATTTTGCCTCTTAGCCAGTATGAGCGTTTTTCATTACCACGACGTGAGTATTTACCCTTTTGAGGCTTAAAATTACTTAAATGCTCAAATACTATTACTTTAGCTCCATACTCATAGGCAAATTCTACTATTCTACGGCTTACTCTATGAGCCTCATAATTATCTAAGTCCTGAATGTATTTCCACTTTTTCTTATTATCTTGCTCGTTTTCACGTAATTGAGAGGTTTTTCTCCTATTCTTTGCCACCCTACCTAAAGCACGCTTCCTACGGCCACTGCTAGCTTTTCCTCCCCCAATAAAGCGAGAGGCCAATAGTGTACCGTCGGCTTTGAGTATGCGGCAAACTGCTAAATTGTTGTTTATATTAAGGTCTACTGAGCATACTATTAGCTCATTACTACTATCTTTAGTTACTTGTTGCTTAATAGTTTGGACTTCTATTTTTTTCTCAAATGGAATGTGTAAGAGTATTTTCTTTCCTTTTAATACCAGCTTAGGGCTAGCTTGTTTAAAGTCTTCAGGAAAGTTTCTACCTTTCATTTGGTATTTTACCCATATCCAAGCCTGTCCTGTATAAAGTTTAAGGATAACTACTTCTTGGTTTACTATTTGGTACATTCCTAAGTAATAAACTGGATGTTGGTTAAACTCTTTTGGTGGCTGTGGTGGTCGCTCTGTAAATTTCTTTGCTCTGGCAATGGCCTTCTCTTTCTTTTTGTGCCATCCTTCTAAGTTAGAATGAAAAGAGCGTGTTTGTCCTATTGCTGTATTTATTACACTTCTACGAAACATTGCTGGCAATTGCCAAGGTAGAGGAAAGTCTGGACTTGGGTTTGACAGAGTTTCTACTGTAAGTTTCTCTAATTGTGTTAGCAATGGCTTTGTGGCTAATTCTAAAAGTGCTTGATGGCCTTGCAACAACTCAAAATAAAACTTTATTGCCTCATTGTAGAGCTTTTTAGTCTCAACTACTGCTTCTACTTTCTTATTCTCTAGTTGTTTTATTATCGTTTTTGAAGCTGGCATTCCTAGAACCTTTCTCTATCTTCATTATTATACTTACTAATGTTATATCTAGCAATATTTATTTGCTTATATTTTATAGCTAAAGCCTAAGAGAAACCTATCTATCTACACGTGTTAAAACACGGTAGCTTGCGGCGGGTTTAAGAGCTGTCAAAACTGGCAAGAATGTCAAATTTGGCATTACTTCTTATGCCATCTTTGGCATTAAAATAGTTTAAAGTTTTATAAATAAACCTCTATACTTTTTATTATCTTCTTTATTTACAATACTTCATCAAAATTTCTGATTTCAAATTAGCTTATAGAAATTTTGGTATAGAACTTGAGTTATCTAAAGGCACAACAACATTAAATCAAATAAAATTAACAATTAGGAGATAAGACAATGAAAAATTTTTATGTTTACTTACTAGGTTTAGTTACAATAGTACTTTTTACAAGCTTAACAGCATTTGGTCAAAGCATTAAATTAGAAGAAGGAACTCAAATTAGACTTAAACTTATGCAAGATATTAGTTCTGCCACTTCACAAGTTGGTCAAACCATTACATTTGAAACCCTTGATTCAGTTAAAGTAGATAATGTTACTGTTATAGCAGAAGGTGCCCAAGCCCTTGGAACTATAGTGGAAGCCCAACCCAAAAAGAGTTTAGGGCGAGGTGGAAAACTTAACTTTAGGCTAGAATATGTTAAAGCTGTTGATGGTAGCAAAATTCCTATTCGTGCTACTTCTGTAAACCAAGGAAACGGAAAAGGAGTAGCAACAGGCGTTGCAGTAGGTGTTTCAGCCCTAGTATTCTTTCCAGCAGCTCCAGCATTTCTTTTAATCAAAGGTAAAGATATAACCGTTCCTAGAGGCCAACATTTAGATGCTTTCATAGATGGCACAAAAGTAATTGACATTCCACAAACTCAAAATACTCCTTTTGCCACAACTGCCTTTCCAACAACTACAACAACTTCTTATAGCAATGTATCAACTAATAGCAATAAGTTATGTGTAGTAAGTATTATCTCTGAAAAAGGTGGAGATATAGAAATTGATGGTGTTTTCTTAGGTAGTGCTCCAGCTACTTTCCAACTACCTGCTGGAACTCACACTGTAACAGTTAAACGAAGTGGATTTGCTCCTTGGGTTCGTACAATAACAATTGTTCCTGGTAACATTACTTTAAGAGTTGAATTTGAAGGAATAAGAACTGCTAGACGTAGATAAAAATTAACTTAAATTATAAAAGAAAAGCGGGCTAAATAGCCCGCTTTTTTATTTTCAGTTGAAAATATTTTTGTTTAGAACACCAACCTAAATCCAAATTGGAATTGTCTAGGAGATGAAGATGCACGGAAACGATCTGGAGTCGATATATAACGGCTTCCATCCTGTTTAGGTAAATTAAAATTACCATTTGCATCTGGTGAGAAAATTGGGTTGATATCACTTATATTAACTCGGTTAAATAGGTTAAAGGCTTCAATAAACATTTGGAATTTACGCTCTTCCTTAAACACTATAGAACGTGTCAACCTTAAATCTACACGGGCAAATCCTGGTGTTAAACCAGAATTACGAGCAATTCCTGCTGGACGATCGCCAGGAGGGTTATCTCCATTCAAGTTTAAATCTACGCCTGCCAATAAGTTAAATGGCCGTCCAGATTCTAAATTTATAATAGAGCTAAGTTGAAAATCCTTTAAGAACTTGTTCTTTGTATAGTTTAGCTCCCAAGTACCAGAAAAAACAAAGCGACTTCGCACATCTTGTAGTGATAAGCCTCTTTCGCCTTTTAAGTTAAGAGGATCATTTGATTGTTGTAGCTCATTACGAATATCTATAAAGTTATCTATATCTTTAGAGAATGTATAATTGGCTATAAGTGCAAAGTTATTGCTAAAACGTCGGTTAACAGAAACTGTTAAACCGTTATAGTAACTATCATAAGCTGATGCAAACTCAAAAACATCTCCACGTGTAGTGTCAACTCTACCTGTAACAGCACTGTTAATTCCATCACCTGGTATTGGCCTAATAATAGGATTTATATTACGTTGAGAATATATTTTATTTCCTCTTACATGATCGTAAGTAATAGAAATAGCTGTGTTCTTATTAAGGAAATAATCAAAACCAATATTTACCTGTTGAGAATACGCATTTCTCATTCCTGGATCATTTCGGAATTCTAGGCTAAGTTGAGGAATAAACGGTACACCAGCAGGAATAGCATTACCTTCTGGGAAATGATGTCCAGGTAAAGCATAGAAAGCTAAAGATAGAGGGAAAGGAATTACTGGGATTTTTAATGCACCAGAACTAGTATTTTGTCCAACTGTAGCAGCTCCAAAAATCGGTGTAGCAACGAAAATTCCATATGCACCATGAATATGCAATCTTTCTAACTTATTTGGACGATAAGAAAGAGCTATACGTGGGCTAAAATTACCATTGTTATTTACAATAAAGCCTGTTCGGTTAATATCATAGCGTATTCCTGCTTTAAGCAAGAAATTAGGTTTTATTTTAATATCATCTTGGAAGAAAGTAGAAAATGTTTTAGAGCTTGTCTTAACCCCATTAGCATTTGCAGCTAAAAAGCCTTGAGCAAAAGCTGCTGGAATTCCCATAGTTGTTAAATCTAAATTAGGAAATCCCCCAATCATTTGTGGAAGTTTTTGGGATAAATCTTTTAGAAAAGCTTGTTGTTGTGGAGTACGCAATGCTGGATCAAAAGCTTGTAAACCAGTAAAGGTTGGGCCTCCTAAAGCTCCAAGATCTAAAGGAACAAAAGTAGCAAAACCTCCTGGGAAAATAGGTACTCTAAATAACGGTACATCAACATAGGTAAAATCTACACCAAATTTTATTGATTGACGTCCACGAGTTAAACTAACATTATCAAGAATTTGATAAGTTCTTGTACGTTTTGGTTGTGGAAGTAGTGTTCCTCGACCAAACACAACTAAACCTTCTGGAGCAACAATATTAATTTGTGGCCCTGTTGGATCTATTGGATTAAGATCTTGGCGGCGTCTGCTATAAAGAAAACGAGTTTCATTAACTAAATTAAGTCCTGCATTTACATAACTGTTATTAAACGCAAAGGTATTGTCCTTAAGTATTTGTACTGCTCCATTAGTTTCACCAACTCGTGAACCAGTTATTAATTCGCCAAAAGGTTCACCTGCTCCATTAAAAGTGCCACCATAGTTGTAACGGAAATATATTGTGTCGTTAGCAGATAATTTGGCATCTCCACGAGCCAGAAATGTTGTAGTACCAACACCAAAAGCTACAGGGCCATTGCTAAGATTAAAACCTTGGCGACGAGCAGCTTTTACAGTATCATCCAAAATACTAACTACACTATTTTGCTTAATAGAAAGTCTTTCAAAAGAAGTAAAATAAAAGGCTTTATCTTTTTTGATTGGTCCACCTAAAGTGGCTCCAAATTGGTATTGCTTAAACTCTGGATTCACAGTAGAAAAAGCATTTCGAGAACTTATAGAATCATTGCGATTAAGGAAAAATATTGTACTATGTAAGTCGTTTGAACCACCACGAGTAACAATATTAACAACACCACCTAAAGCCTTCCCAAACTCAGCCGAGTAACTGTCACTAACAACTTGGAATTCCTGCACTGCATCTTGACCGAAAGTTGAGCGTACTGTGCCGGGGCCAATATCATTATTGTCTAACCCATCAATGGTTATATTATTTTGACGAGCTGGTAATCCATTAAAAGAAATTCCTGAAGTAGCTGCTGCACCTTGTTGAGGAGTACGATCTGGAGTAACACGAGGAGAAGTCAAAGAAAAATCTAAGAAATTTCGTCGGTTGATTGGTAGAGTATCTATTCGACCTCGATCATTATTAGTGCTACTTTCTGTCTTTCCTTGATCTACTAAGCTACTAGCTTCCACTATAACTAAATTAGTGTCACCACTAACACGCATAGCAAAATCATAAAGAGTTGTTCTACCTAATACTAATTCTATGCGTACAGTACTAACAGAAAAACCCGAAGCTTCTACAGAAACTTCATATAAACCTGGAGGCAATTGAGCCATAGAATAAGAACCATCTTCTGAGGCACGAGTTTCACGAGATATGTTAGTTTGTAAATTGCGAGCTTTGATGGTTGCACCACCAATGACAGCTTTTTGTTCATCTGCAACTAAACCCGTTAGACTAGCTGTAGTAGAACCCGTCTGTCCCCAAGCTATTCCTGCTGTTAGTGCAACTCCTGCAAAAGCAGCTAAAAGGGTTTTGGACTTGAAAAAGTGAGGCATATAATTTTCCCCCTTACACTTAGCCAAATTAACACTTTTATTAAAATTTGGCTAATTTTAATGTTAATGATAGTAATTTTTGATATCGGGCAAGTTCGTTTTTTATAGAAAATGCGCTTTAGTGTATCAATTAATAACTTTGAATTTCTAGTCCTAAATCTCCCTAATTTACATTAAAATAAACCAATTTAATTTATAGATAAATTTTACATTACAAACTTACTTACATAGACTGACTAGTTAATATCACTGGTATATACAGACCAATAATTCCCTAGGCAATACCACTATATTATATTTTTTGCTAGATTTTTGGTTATAAGTCTTGAAGCATCAGTAAAAATTGCGCTAAAAAGTAAAACAAAAGGCAAAAGCTATTGAGTATTTAGCATAAAATAAAAATACTTCTCAATTTAAGGAAATATATGCAGGAAAACAGAAATCTCTTTTTTATATACTTAGTAATTCTTTGTGTAGTTTTTCTTTCATTAAATACTACAGTTTTTGCCCAAAAACTCAAGCCAGGCACTTGTTGCCGAGCTTCCAGCTTTAGTGTTGATGAATTACCTACTCCATTGCTAATGACAGGAATTGGTAACAGTAGCCTAAAAATCACTACTAACTCAAAAAAAGCTCAAGAATATTTTGACCAAGGAGTTAATTTGTTACATTGTTTTTGGGAATTTGAAGCTTATCGTGCTTTTAAAGAAGTGGCACGTTTAGACAGTAATTGTGCAATGGCTTATTGGGGAATGGCTGTCGCTTTACCAGAAAGCAAAACTTATGCTAATCAAAAAGAAGAGCTGATTAATAAAGCCTATCAACTTAGCAAAGATATAACTGAACATGAACAACTCTACATTAGAGCCTATCAAAAACTAATAACTTTAAAAGGAGATGAAGCTACAGAAGCCTTTAATAAAGCAATGGAAAGCTTAATTGATAATTATACTGAAGATAATGATGCTAAATTACTTTATGCTTGGTCAATATTTTCAGGTTATAAACTAAATAACCAACCTAAGGAAAACACCGTCTTTGCCCAAATGCTTGTAGAAACTACTCTCTTAAAAGATCCCAATAGTGCAGCAGCAAACCATTACTGGATTCATATTATGGAATCAACTCATCCAGAACGTGCTTTAGAAGCAGCTAATAAACTTGCTAAACTTGCACCTAACTCTGGTCATATGGTGCATATGCCTGGGCATATTTACTATGTATTAGGGAATTATGAAAAAGCAGAAACTGCTTTTTTAGCTTCTAGAGTTGTAGATGTAAACTACATGAAAGAACAAAAAATTCCTGCCATTGATACTTGGAATTATATTCATAACTTAGATTATTTAATTGCCAATTGTGCTGAAAATGGTCGTTATTCTCAGGGTGTAGCTTATGCTAAAGAATCTCAAGAAATAGAACTCTCTGCTAATCAGGTAAAAGCACTGCATGCTGGTGCTAGCAGAATTTTGTATATTAGCAAAACTGCTGTAGCTAAATTATGTATTCGCTATGAAAAATGGCAAGAAGCTATAGATAGCCTAGTAGAACTATGCAAACAAAAACATATTAGTGTATATGCAGAAAAGTATTATCAAGGCTTATTAGCTTATACAGAAGGCAGACAAGCCCTAGAAAATAAGTTTTTAGATAAAGCTTATACCAAGAGTAAAAACCTAAGCCTAACACTTAAGCAATTAAAAAGATTGGGTAAACCTGAAGGAGCACCAGAAGAGCGTTTTTCTGAGGCAATGGAAATTCTAGAGATAGCAAATCTTGAGTTACAAGCTTTAGTGCTTAGCCAACAAAATCATTACGATGAAGCAGTTAGCATAATGAAAAAAGCTCTTGAGAAAGAGCAAGAATTAGGTTACAACGAACCGCCTCAATATTTTCGTCCTGTTTGGGAAAGTTTAGCTACAATTTATCTACAAGCAGGTAAATGGCAAGAAGCAAAAGAAGCCTATGAATCAGAGTTAAAAGTTCGTCCTAACAGTGGACATGCTCTTTATGGAATAGCTCATTGTCTAGCTTTAGAAGGAAAAAATATACAGGCAAGAGAAGCTTATCAGAAATTTTTGCAAGCTTGGAAACAAGCCGATTTGGATTTACCTAAAATAAACCAAGCCAAAACTTGGCTAAAAAGTAACACTGAAACTGCTGAAAAGTAAAAAAGGACGGCTTTTGATGCCGTCCTATAGTTAAAGACCCTTTTAGCAACTCTCCTAAATTAGCGCACGTTATTGAAACCTTTTTCAAAACCTTCGCTATAACCTTTGGTATAGCCACGCTCATAGTCACTATCTTTATTGGTGCGTGAATAGAGATTTTGATTCTTGCGTCCGCTTCTAGCAGCACTTTGACCATCTTGGAATCCTAAGCGAAAGCCTTCTCTATAGCCTTTTTCAAAGTCTTTTCTAGAATCTCTATTTTGCTCTTTGAAACCTTGATCAAAACCTACGCGATAACCTTGTAGAAAACCTTCTTGATAAGCACGTTGTAATTTATTGCGTAAGTTGTTGTTTGTTCTAGGTGCACGTCTTAAAAACTCATTATATTGATTTTGAGAAGAAGCTTGTCTACCATCTTTAATACCTAAGTTGAAACCTTCTTTATAACCAATATCATGCCATTTTTGAATTGATTTAGCTAAAGATTCGTCAAAACCTTTGTTATAACCTTGTTCATAACCAGCAGCATAACCGTTAGCATAAGCTTCTTCTGCTGGAGAATTATTACGGTTCAATGTATAAAGATTGCGGTTTATATTTTTTGCTTCGCGTTCACCATCATTTTTGCCAGCTTCAAAACCATTTTTGAAACCATCGCGATAACCTCTATCATAATTGCTTTCATAACTACTAGTTCTGTTGTTTTCAGGATAATCAACATAACATTTTGGATTTTCTTCTGTTGTCTTAACTGTATTTGCATAGGTAGGAAGTTGTGATAAGACAAGTGTTAAACTAAGAGTAAATAAAGTTGCTATTTTGTAATAATTGTTTTTCATATGTTTAAGCTCCTGTTGCTAAAAGATTTATTGTTTCTTGACTTAGCCTTAGTGCAATCATTTTGCCAAAACAACCAAAATCCTAAAAAATTTACGGAAAAATTTTTATCTTATTGACATAAAAACACTTATACTTCCTTTATTGTAATAATATTTTTTTCCAACACTTCCAAAACGATGATTTAATGTAGCGGTTGGAAGACCAAATTAACGAAAACGTGCAGAGACTAATGAAACGACTGATTTTATTTAATAAACCTTACCAAGTGCTTTGCCAATTTAGTGGCGAAGATAAACAAACTTTAGCTGATTACATCCCTATTGAAGATGTCTATCCTGCTGGACGATTAGATTATGATAGCGAAGGACTGGTTTTGTTAACAAATGTAGGTAAATTACAGCATTTAATTACTGATCCTAAAAATAAAATGTTTAAAACCTATCTTGTACAAATAGAAGGTATACCTACTCAATCTACCATACAGAAATTAACATCAGGTATAGAACTAAATGATGGCTTAACCTTGCCTGCAAAAGCCAGTGTAATCGATCCTCCAGAAATTTGGCCGCGTAATCCACCTATTCGTGAACGCAAAAGCATTCCTACATCTTGGATAAAACTTACAATTCGAGAAGGTAGAAATCGCCAAGTTCGTAGAATGACAGCAGCTGTTGGCCATCCTACACTTAGGCTAATTCGTGAATCTATAGGTAATTGGCATCTAGGGAATCTACAACCAGGTCAATGGCAAGAAGTTGCTTGTCCATAGTTTTTGTTTATGTACTTTGAGCTAAATCTTCTTAAATTCGCCTAACGCCAAGTTCACCGGCGAGGTTTCCGAGGAGTGTTAGCGACGAGGAAACCGAGTCCGTGTGCAACGTTTGTTATACACCTTTTACGGCCTAATTACTTTTTTACCAAAGCGTTACGCCACAAACCCTGTTCCTGAGTAAAACCCGTTTCCTAAAACCATGCCTGCTTAACGATAAGGATTTGTTTCGGGTTTTGCACCATTTCGGGTTTGACACACTTTTCGGATTTTACTGCTCTTGGTTGAATAATACCCTTTTCGGGTTTCACCTTCTTTGCTTATCACAAGTTCCCTTAATCCGTTCAACTTTCGGGTTTTATCTTCTCTGTTTTTTTGTTCTTGCTTATTTTAGGACTTCTTTTCTTTTTTCATAGCTCAAATTATTATTAAATTTTTTGCCTAAGGTTTATAACGTTGGAGTTAACCGGCGCGCTTTAACGCATTCGTGTTGAACGACTTGTTATACGTGTTCTCTGAATCAGATTGAATTTGTACACGCTTGTTTTTGATAAGTATTCTAAAATATGGACACTTGCCGTTGATGGACAAATCTTTTTCATCATTTCCTTTTCTGAATTTAATTAGCTCAAACTGATCTGGGTTAAATTTATGTAGAAATGTTATTGGTACACCCATAGCTCCATCATAGTCTAATGGTATATCTTCCGTTTTATTTACATTAATGCCATCGTAATTATCATATTTTGGATACTCATGCTCGTTTCCAAAATATTTCTTTGTCAGCAATATATCTTCATGTCTTTTAAATGTATCAAGGTTTGTTAACCATAAGCAGTTGTTTGGCGAAACAATTCTATTTCCAAATTCATCAATCCGAGCTTCTGTCCCATAAAGTTCATAATGTTCAGGGACGATAAAGCCAGATACGCCTCTGCCAAGGTTTATTCCAAGCCAGGCCTTATTTTCCTTAATCAGTTTAAAAATTTCTTTATAGGTAATTGCATTAACATTTCCTATTATTAAAAACTTTTTATCGTATCTGACCAATTGCTCAACATACTCTCTGAATAATGAAAAAGGTGGATTAGTGACAACAATGTCCGATTTTTTTAACAGTTCTATACTCTCGAGGCCACGGAAATCCCCGTCCCCATTGAATAGCTTTATTTCAGGTAAATTTAGCTTGCTTTTTTCTTCGTCTGTATTGGTGTATTCGAAGAAAAAACCACTATCTTGATTTTTCTCACCAAAGAGATCGCCGCTCTGCTCTCTATAGCAAGAGGTTAATAATTTTTTAATTCCTAGCTCTTCGAAATTGATAGCGAAATATTTAAAGAAGTTGCTTATTCTTGGGTCGTCGCAATTGCAATATACAATCTTGTCCTTAAAGTGAGTTTTGTAATATCTCAATTCGCTTTCAATGTCGCAAAGCTGAGTATAAAACTCATCGCTTTTTAATTTTTTTGCTTTCTGTAGCAATTTGTTTGTTGCTTTTCTTGCCATTACAAGTCTATCCTGAATTATATGATTTCTGGTATTCGGTTATTTATTGGATGTAATCTGGGTGAACAAATCACTCCCCAGAACCTTAAGGGACGTTCTGGAAATCTCTAGCATTATTTCATACATTTTTTTGGTATCCCACCTTTCGCCACGGCCTTGTGAGTATATGGAAGCCGCCTGAAGCATAATAGTTTTGTTTTTATGCTTAATGAACTTATTTACGCATAGATTTGTATCTATTGGCATTCCATAATTTGCGGCGGTCAATCTATCTAATCTGTTTAACATTCCTGAATTGTATTCAAGATTTACAACCCTTCCGTCGGGTCTTGTAATTGAGATGGTTTCTGTTAAAAAATTTGAACCCTCAAGGAACAAAATATAAGGGAAATGAGACTCGGACAGCATGAAATTGGCAATTTCAGATATGTTTTTATGGGATCTCTCTATCGCATTTCCAGCAGCCATTAAGTCCTGATCGTTATTTGTGCCAACCTGTATGCCATTCTTTATATTTTCTACGTCTTTTCCTTGATGTTTGGCTTCCGCCACCAATACGACTCTCCAATCGCCATTGTCGTCTCGAACCTCTATTATTCCACCATCAGGCTTGATACTGGAGTTTGAAACAAAAAGTGTCTGACCTAACTCTGGGTCAACCTTTTTTAATGCTTCATTTATCTCTTCTTTTTTTATGCTCTCTCTATAGCGGAAAGATAATTGAGGATATTCACTCTCAAGTTGTTTAATAACTATTTTTGAAATTTTGCCTACGGTAAGGTCGTGTGATTTTGCATCGTCTCCAAAAATTCCAACTACACCTTGAGACTGCTTGTGTTGATTTGTTAACCTATTTGATTGGTTTTTCTTAGACATGATTTGTATTTTCCATTCTCAAGAATTTACTGCCTCTGAAGGCATTACACGAATAACGCCAAGTTCCCCGGCGAGTGTTCTGACGAGCGATAGCGAGGAGGAACACGAATCCGTGTGCAACGTTTACACCTTTTAAGGACTAAATACTTTTTTAGTAAAGCGTTTAGCCACAAACCCACTTCCTGAGTAAAACCCATTGACAGAAACCATGCCCGCTAAACGATAAGAAATTGTTTCCGATTTCACACCCGTTTCGGGTTTAACACTTGTTTCGGGTTTTGTTGATGTTGGTTGGGTAACACCATTTTCAGGTTTCGCCTTCTTTGCTTATCACAATTTCCCTAAAACTATTCAACTTTCGAGATTTACCTTATCTGTTTTTTTGTTCTTGCTTATTTTAGGCTTTCTTTTCTTTTTTTCATAGCTCAAATCTATTGCAGTTTTTTTACCTAAGGTGTATAACTTCTTGAATTAGTAAACCTTCTTCTTATAAATCTAGACTAGTTAGCCTAAAAATGATATAAGCATTCATTTAATTTCCTCTCTCCTAACTTAAACTTCTTTTAGGAAGGTATATTTCCTTAACATGAAATGGTTGGCTTGGACAATACTAACTTTAGTATGTCTGTTTGCTTTTGTTAGTAATTTATTAGCACAAGATTTCAATTTTCAAGCAATAAACCCTATCACTGCCCCATTTAATGCCGGGCTAGTAGCAACATCTACTAAAAGTAACTTCCTAAACACTAACTTAGGTGATTTACGTAATACTCAAATTAATGGATTTCCAACAATGAATACTATTGATGTTGGGATGGGTGATATAAATGGAGATGGAATAACTGATATTTTTTCCCTACAGGCTAATCCTCAAAATAATACTTCCCAAGAAAAAGACTGCCTTCTAATCTTTATAGGCACAGGAGATGGAACATTTCAAATCCCTAGAGTAATCAATACTTTTGCTCATCCAATTTCTATAGATGTTAATGATGTTGATACTGATGGTTTGGCAGATGTTGTTATTGCAGAAGATGGGTTTATTGAAATTTTTACTGGATTATTTTTTACAAAAGGAATAGTTGGGTTTGATCGTTTTGGCAATCCTAATCTTCCTCATGGAGCATTAACAACTAAGGCTGGAAATCGAGTGATTTCTAGTGCCAGTGGTTTTTTAGACGAAGATAGCATATTGGATATTGCTGTAGTAGAGCAAGGCCCAACAAGCGGAGAAGTTGAAGTTTTCTTTACTAATATTACAGGTGTATTTAACCCTGTTGCAGATTTGAACTTTCATACCGCAGGCTCAATTCTTGGGCAAAGCTCTACAGCTAAAGCAATTGCAATAGATTTGTCTACCACAATTACACCTCCAGATCCTTTGCCAGACATAGATTTTGACATATTTGTTGCCACATCTTTAGGAGTAGAAGTTTTTGAAAATACCTTACCAACATTTACTCCTGTAATTACACTAGTAACGGCTGGGAGTGATTCTAGTTTAATAACTGCTGATGTTAATCTTGATGGAGTTCCAGATATAATAGCTGTAAGTCAGCAAAATTCTAGGTTTTCAATATTTCAAGGAAACCTTAAAGGAGGGTACCTTCTTCCTAAAGTTACCTCTGTTAATAATCCAATAGCTGTTTCAGTATTAAATTTTAATAATGATGACTTGCCTGATGTAGCGGTTTTACAAGCTTTAAGCCCTACAAATACTGCTGCTATTTCAATTTTTCCTGGAAATAAAAAATCTTTACTTGGTACTAAAATTGTTTTTAATAAAAATTCCGGCCAACCAATAGTTAATCCTGCGGCAATGATGGTAGGGCAAATGATGCCCAGTGGCGAGCAAATAACCCTTAGTGATATTGTTGTAGCTGAAAAAACTTTACCTAGTATTTCTACTGGTGGAGTTTTATTTTTGTCTTCTCAAATAAACTATACTCCTGTGTTTTTGCAAATTGTTTCTACTATTTCCCAACCTAGCGATTTTGATGGAGATGGCTTAAACAACGATATAGCCTTAATAGAACAAAACTTAGGGATTATTTACTTGCTATACAATATTTCTACAAGTGGTGTTGATAGAATTGTTCCTATTGCAGCAGTAGATTTATTTACTCAAAGTAATTTACACCCAACCTCTTTAACTACTTTTCCTGACGCTGTAACAGGATTAAATAACCTTGCTATTACTCTTGCAGGACAAGCTCCAAATCTTGGACAACTAATAATATTACCTAATGATGGTTCAGGAAGTTTTGATCCTAATAATCAACCTTTTCGGCAATTTGTAGCAACTTCTTCCCCAACCAATATTCTTAGTACAGATTTTAACAATGATGGAGTTAGTGACTTAGTATACATTGATTACACATCTAACTTAGTAGTCACTGCAACAAATGATGGAACTAACTTATTTTTAGATCTTAAATTCAGAGAAACAGGCGGATTTATTCCGGTTTCAGCAACTATTGGGGATGTTAATGATGACGATATCCCTGATTTAATGGTACTTAACCAAGGTAACTTAGCTCAAGGGAATCAATCTCTTGTCTCTGTTATGTTAGGAAAAATAGATGGTAGCTTTTTGCTCTCAAATTTAATCTCTGTGCCTAACATTGGTATTTCAATAGTAGGTGGAAAAGCTGATTTAATGGGAGATGGAACACTTAGAATGGTAGATTTTAATAGTGATGGTCTACCAGATTTTGCTGTAGCCTCAACTAGAACAACTGCTATTGCTGGGTCTTTTATTCCCTCTGTTACAATTTTACTTAATCAACCTAGTAAACCTGGAAACTTTATTGTACAACCTCCAATTCCCTTACTTGATCCTACTTTAAGTACTATACCAAACACTACACAAGGGTTAAGGCTAGAAGATCGCTTTAATGGCCCTGGAATAACAACAGGACGAAGTGGACAAACTAGCCCAGGTTTAGCAGTTGGCGGAGCTAATTTTTTGATGTCTGTAGGTGATTTCAATGCTGATGGTTCACCAGATTTAGTTGTTACAGGAACTCAAGTAAATCAAGGAAATTTCCGCTCAGCCATTTACTTAGTTGGAAATGCAACTGCTGGAACAATGCGAGTTGTAAGACCTCAGCGCAGTGCTGAATATGGCACCAATCAATTTTTCCGCTCTGGTGCAGATACATTTGTTGGGTGTGTATCAGGTCGCTTTACTTCAGATGATTTATTTAACTCGGCAGCAGACGTTTTGCATGTTTCACTAAATGGAAGTATTTGGATAGATGCTAATGATACAAGAATCTTAAATCATGCTCCTAGAGTGGCTATAAATCGAGAAGACCTAAATGCTGATTTTGGCCAAGGTCGCAAAGAAATTGTTACAGCAGGTGAAATAGTAACAATTCCTATTAATAGCCAAGATGCTGATAATGACCCTATAACTTTTCACTTAGTTCCAACTCCAAGCGGAGAACAACCCCCTGAATTTATTACTATTGACACAACTGGAGAAATCCCAATCCTAACAATTGATTCTTCTCATTTTTCACAACCTGGTCCATCTAATAAAGTATTTCATATTGCTTTAGAAGCTACAGATTCAGCTAATAAAGGCACTGGTGGACGATTACCATTATTTAGCCGGGATTACTTCACACTAGTAGTACAACCTAATACCCCACCTATCATTCAACCTATTCCAGAACAAACTGTTGCTGTAGATGATATGGTAACAGTACCAGTAATGGTTTCTGATAGAGAGCATAACGATATAACACTTGATGTTAGTTGTGACAAAAACCAGTTTGTTACAGTAGATGGACACAATTTAGTAATTGCTCCAACTATTGATGATTTAGGGCTTAATGTGTGTGCTGTCACAGCTACAGACAATTTTGGTTTATCAAGTTCTGTTGGATTAACAATTAATGTAGTGCCTGCACCTAAAGCTAATCCAATGATTGACCCAATAGATGACCAAAACATTGCTCCAAATGAAACACGTGACATAATGGTTAATGCAACTGACCCTGAAGGAGATACCCACTTAAAACTAACGCTTGTTACTGCTCCAGATTTTGTGACTTTAGTCGATAATGGCGATGGAACTGGAACTTTAACCTTGATGCCTGATTTGTTTTCCCCTGCACACAGTATGGTAACTATTCAGGTTGCAACTTCAGATAATCGGTTTGCTACAACTTCTTTCAATATAATTATTCAAGGCGTTTTTATCACTGATGTTAGTTTTATAAAAGGAAAACTTAATATCCAAGGTAGGGATTATGGTATGTCAGGCGCTATAGTTATTGTTAATGATAAAGATGTTAGTAAACAAATAATTAACCAAACTAATTTTTCTATAACTCTAAGAGCAAGAACAAGAAAGAAATTAAACTTGCACCGAGGAGATAACTTAATTCAAGTTATGATAGGTGATGTAATATCAGATCCATTTACACTTACAATAGATAAATAATTTTTTAAATCTCCTAACTATAGTTGTTAAGTTTAATTATTTTGTTATAAATTCGAGAAATCACTAAATTTTAGGAGAAACTATAATGAGTCAAGTACATAGCAAATTCAAAGTATTTTACGGTGCCCCAGATTCAAACAATCCCGTAGGAAATTTAGGCAAAGAAATAGAAGATTTTGTAAAAGAGCATAAAGTAGCGGCTAAAAGCATTGGGGTGGAGTATTTAGAAGCAACCAAACATTTAGTTATGACTTTAGGTTACACAGATGATCAAGACTGTACTCCTGTAAGAGTATCCGCAGCTAATTTAGGACATATTGATATAGAGCATGAAATAGCAAAATTAGAAGCTAAAATGGCGGAAGCTGCTGCTCAACAACATGGCATCATTTGTCATGAGCTTTATATTACAGAAGAAAACGAATTTTTTATGGTCTTTATGTGCTACGCTCAGTAAAAACTTAGCTTACAACTTTCAGTTTTTCACATTTATTTAATTGATGTGCTGTAATGTATACTAATAGCTAACTATGAGTTAAGAAATAAAGATTAACTCCTTTTTCTTAACTCATTTTACTTCTAAAATCTCATATAATTGAGCTTAACTAAAATCTCGGATTAGATCAGTTTCATAAAAATTAAAACCTTATAAGAAAAATAACATATTGCTATTTTTAGCTTATACTTTATCACTGTAACTAACTGACAGTATCATCACTACAGTAATAAAAACAGCGGCTTAGGTTTTGTTATTTTATTTTGAAGACTTTTGACTTTTTTCACAAAGGTTAAAATCTGTCAAAATTATGCTACAATTAGATCAATTTTTTTCTAAAAATAAATGTTAGTTAACCATCTTTATTGCAAGAGCTTTAGCTATAGTAAAAAAAATGATTTTAGAGTTAGCTTTGCAAACAAAAAATAAAAAATTATTATTTTTCTTTAATATCATTATTATCTTTTGCATACTTATTTTTCCACAAATAGCAAAACCTGAAGAACTACCTATTAGCTTTCAACACCTTACCATTGAAGATGGTTTATCACAAAGTACAGTATATTGCATTATTCAAGATCATCTAGGGTTTATGTGGTTTGGTACTAATGAAGGGTTAAACCGTTATGATGGTCATAATTTCACTATATATAAAAAACAAGATAGTAATCTATCTTCAAACAAAATATATGCTTTATTAGAAAGCAAAGATGGAACTTTATGGGTAGCTACTAGAGCAGGCTTAAATAAGTTTGATCGGCAAAACAATAAATTTATCAATTACTTACATAACCCTAATAATATCAATACACTTAGCCATGACAATATTTATTCTTTTTGTTTAGATAAAAATGGATTTATTTGGCTTGCTACTTATGGAGGAGGGTTAAATAAATTTGACCCTAAAACAGAAACTTTCACCGTTTATCAACATAAGAAGCTAGTTAACAGTATTTCTAATAACAATACTACATATGTTTATGCTGATAGTGAGGGGTTGATTTGGGTTGGAACAGAAAATGGATTAAATCAGTTTGACCCTAAAACAGAAACTTTTACCTTATTTCAAAACAATTTTGGCCTTAATAGTATTAGTGACAATAGAATTATCTCTATTTATGAAGATAGAAATGGCCAATTATGGATTGGCACAAACAATGGACTAAATAAATTTGACAAAAAAACAGAAACTTTTACTTCTTATTACAAAGACTCTAATACCCAAACTAACAACCATAATGCTCTCAGCAACCAAATTAAGAAACAAGATAATATAATAGGTAGTATCAGTAATAATGTAATTAGACAAATTTACCAAGATAGCAAAGGATTACTTTGGATAGGTACAGATAATGGATTAAGCACTTTTAATATTGAAAAAGGTATTTTTACTTCTTATCTTTATGATACTCAAACTCCTAGTGCACTTAGCGGAAGCCGGGTAAGTTCAATTTGTGAAGACAAGTCTGGAGCGATTTGGGTTGGTACTTACTTTGGTGGAATAAACAAATATGAACAATCTAGAAATAAATTTATCTCATACCTAAAATACCCTACTACTTCTGATAGCTTAAGTAAAAATGTTTGGGCTATCTTTCAAGACAACAAATCAAAAATTTGGGTTGGCACTAATTCAGGGCTAATAGAGCTTGATAAATATGGTAACTACCAAACTACTCTTAAGTATAACTTACTTAATAAAAAATCTATTAGTAATGATCATATTGATACAATTTTCCAAGATAGTAATGGTTCGCTTTGGGTAGGTTCTCTTTATGGAGGAATGAACAAATTTGATTACGGTAAAAGAACTTTTACCAGATATTTGCCTAATTCATCTTCTAATAGTATCAGTAATATTGCAGTAAGATGGATAACTGAAGACAAACATAAAAACCTTTGGATTGCGACTTTAGGAGGAGGGTTAAATAAATTTAACTTAGAGACAGAAACTTTTACTTCCTACCAGCACAGAAAAGATGACTCTAATAGTTTAAGTAATAATTATATTAGGCATGTGGTTATAGACAAAAATGAAAATATTTGGGTAGCATCAGAAGATGGGTTAAATTTGTTTGATCCAAAGACAGAAACTTTTACCAAATATAGAAATGATCCTAACAATCCTAAATCTCTTAGTTCTAATTATGTACATAGCATATATCAAGACCAAAAAGGAGTTATTTGGATAGCAACAGAAAGTGGAGGATTAAACAGATTTAACAAAGAAACAAATGATTTTTCTATTTTTGGTGAAAATTATGGATTTCCCAAAGTAGCACTTAATGCAATATTAGAAGATAATTCAGGTAATTTATGGATTAGCAGCAATCTGGGTTTAATCAAATTTAACCCTGAAAGTAAAAAAACAAAAATCTATGATGCACGAGATGGATTACAAAGCAGTGAATTTAATGTACAAGCATGTTTTAAAAATAACAAAGGTGAACTATTTTTTGGTGGTATAAATGGTTTTAACAAATTCCTTCCAGAAAATATAAAAGATAATTCTTATATCCCTCCAATAATAATTTCTAAAATTAGCCTTTTTGATAAACCTCTCAAAAAAGCGGCTCTTTGGCTAACTGGCGCTGAATCAACTAAAACTAATGAAGCTTTAGTCTTATCTTACAATGAAAATTTTCTTTCCTTTGAATTTGCAGCTTTAAGCTATCAAATTAATGAAAGAAATCTCTATCGTTATAAGTTACAAGGAGTTGACCCTGATTGGGTTGAAGCTAAAACCCGTTATTATGCTAGTTATCCAAATCTAAAACCTGGTGAATACACTTTTCAAGTAAAAGGCTCTAATAGCGATGGGATTTGGAATGAAAATCCTATTTTCTTAAAAATTGTGATAAACCCACCTATTTGGCAAACTAAAATAGCTTATTTTTTCTACTTATTATTTATCGGCGGAACTATTTATTTACTAGTTAGATACAGGATACAGTCTTTGCAAAAAATCAACCTCTTGTTAGAAGAAACTGTAGCAAAACGAACTTCAGAACTAGCAAATGCTATAGATGAAATTAAGAATAAAAACTTGGCACTTCTTGAAGCCAAAACAGCATTAGAAAAAAACAACTCAGAGTTAGGCGATAAAAATGTGTTATTAGACCAAAAAAATCAAGAACTAGATCAGAAAATTGTACAACTAGTAGAATCTCAACAACAAGCTGATAGAATTTTCTCCGCATTAACTCAAGCCCTTCCAGGTTCAATTTTAGATGAAAAATATTTGTTGGAAGAAAAAATTGGGACAGGTGGCTTTGGAGTAGTTTACCGAGCTACGCACTTAACCTTAAAACAGCCTATTGCAGTAAAAGTCTTTAAACCATCTCCAGGAAATGATTCTACACAAGCTTTAAATAGATTTAAGCAAGAAGCTATTTCTGCTGCAAAAGTAAAACATACTAATGTTGTAAGAATATATGATTCAGGAATTTCTAAAGATGGTATAGCTTACTTGGTTATGGAACTCTTACAAGGCCATAGCCTTAAAGCAGAAATGAAGGAAAAAAAGACTTTATCACTTCAACGTAGCTTGGAAATCATCTTACCTGTTTGTGATGTTCTAGCCACAGCTCATTCAATAGGTCTAGTTCATCGTGATATTAAACCAGATAATATTTTCCTGCATAAAACACAAGAAGGTGAAGTAGTAAAAGTGCTAGATTTTGGTATTGCTAAACTACTTGAAAAACAAGATTTAACAGATATAAATAGTTTTACTGGTACAGGTCAGCTAATAGGTACACCTACTTATATGTCTCCAGAAAGACTTCTTGGTCAAACTTGTGATGGGAGTTCAGATATATACAGTCTAGGTATTTTGATATATGAAATGCTTTCTGGAAAACAACCTTTTGAGTCTGAACAACAAAACTTTTTTGCTATTGTACAAACACGTTTGACTAAAGAACCTAAACCCTTAAGTAAATTCTTAGACGCACTACCTCTTAAATTAGAAAGCGTAATCTTAAATTCTATAGCAAGAAATCCTAATAAGAGACCTACAGCAATACAATTAAGGGCAATTCTTTACAGTGTTTATAGTGAAATTAATCCTGACTTAACATCTAACACTCATTGTAAACTTAATATAACCAAAAACCCAAATGACTTAAATGACTTATCTACTTTAAGCATGAATATTGCTGAGGAAAATAATACTCCTACAAAGGACACTTCTACAAAAAGTGATTATTTAAATCAATTGCTTGATGCTAATAGTGGTTTGCTCAATATGCTTCTTCCCCTCTTAGGTGATAAACAAAACTCTATGAACTTACCAAAAAGCTCCTCAGAAAATGCTATCTCTCAAGCGCTTGTAGGAAGTTCTTCTTTACCAAATAATTCTAACTCAACCATTCCTGATTCAAATGACAGATGGAAACAAGTTGAGGAGCTTTTTCAAGATTTATTATCAGTCCCAAGTGAAGAAAGAGAACATTTGCTAATGAATAAAATTAATGTCACTGCTTCTATACAAGCAGAAGTTTTATCTTTGTTAAAAGCTTATGAAGAAGCTGAACAAGAAGACTTTTCTCTATCATTTCCTAAAAAGCCAGAACCTAAAGAATAAAAGAAAAGCTGTACCAAAAATCTTATTGGCACAGCTAAAAGGTCTATTAAAATCTAGATACTTTAGTAAGTAATTTTGACTTTAACAAATAAGTTGAAAAGAGTTTTATTACCAGTTTCTTTACCACAAGCTACAGAATTGACAAAATTGCAATTTTGTTCATAAATTGAAGTAAAACCTGCACCTGGCCTAAACACAGAAAAACCAGAAAAAATAACAATGTTTTCTGTAAGAATTGGTCGGTATTTTATGCCTGTACTCATATCAAGACCAAAATACTTCTCAATATTAGGCTGAAAGAGTGCTAATTCTAAGGGTTCTGTAGCAGCAAAACGAATAAAGTTAACGTTGCTAATAATACGCAGTTTTTGAGTAATATCAGCATCCATTCCCAAATTATATAAATGTAATCCTGGGTTTACATGGTTTGCTTGCCCTTTGAGTTTGCTAGAGCGCAAATCTGGAATTAAGCTATGAGGATTAGAGATTTGAGTTGTAGTATTTAAAAATGAAATACCTACTTGGTTAAAAAAACTAAAATCCCCACCAGCAAAGTTATTATAATCCAAAATATGGTCAAAGCCTCTTGCAGTTGTATCTGTTGGATTATCATCTCCAGATGCATACAAGAAAGAAGTACGAAAACGTAACCAATCACGATCTACAGATAATTCTGCTGCTGCAAGTTGAGCATTAACATCTACTTTGCGACCTGCTAAACCATTAAAATCATCTGTACCAAATACCTGGTAAAACGCTGTACTTAAGTTTAAGCCTCCACCAATTTTGTTAAGCCATAAAATTTTTGGTAATCTTTCCCCAAAATGACCATCCGAAGTAATTCCTATATAATGTGTCTGGACTTTATGAGGAACAACTGTTCCAAACACAGCAGGACGAACTGGAAAGCCATTTTTATCAAGAGTAAGTTTTACTCCATTATCCCGATTATGGTGATAACTAGCTTGAACTGTAAAACCTTTCTTAATAGTATCTTGACGATAAAGATTAGCAATAAAAACCTTTTGCGGCCTAGAATCTAATGTATTAAGTCCGCTATTAGTGTCTTTTTCCAACATGTCAAAATAAGCAACATTAAATTGATAACGATTTGAAGCAAAGTTACCAAATAATCTTGCTCCAAGATTTGTATCATTAAAAATAAAACCTCGGAAATCGCTGTTGAAAGACTGTATTCCTACACGAAATGAAGTAGTATCAAAGAAAGGACTATAGCCTCCTTTGCTCCCTTTTCCACGCAAAAATGGAAATATTTTTGGCGTATCACCTAAGCGATATTCCCCAAATGCTTCTTGTAAAGCAATAATACCATCACGACGAGTATTTCCTCGACGATCATCTATCCTTAAGACTCCGTTTTCACGTGAGTGAGCATAGTTGATATTAAAAATTAGCTTTGCATGTAAGCGCCAATCTGCGGGTTTGAAATTAGCAGCACCTTGGAAAAAATCACCTGCTATACAGAAATTTTGGTTAAAAAGAAAAAGCCCTCCTCGCCCAAAAAAATCTCTGCTATCAGGAAGTTGTGCGCTAACATCACTAGGTAAAGGTACTCTTCTAGTACTTAAAAAAGTTTCACTAATTAAAGTTAAAGCAAAGAATTTATCTGTACCCAAAATAGGATAATCCCCTTTTAGTACATTTTGTCGGTAAGGATTGAGGATACTGCCTTTAGTGTAGGGGTAATTTGCCTTTGTTGGATCACCATGCCTATCCCATTCAGGAAAGCCAATGCGCCAACGATCATCAACTGGGATAAAATCGCCACTCTCTTGTTCAGGTGAAAGAGCTTTTTTCACTTTAACAGTAGATTTTGGCCCAACATATCCAAGTGGGGGATCTTCTGCCTCTATAGCTGTAGGCGGACGAATCCTATTATTAGGCGAAGATTTAGAGGGATCTTCCCTTAAAATTTCTTCCTTTTTTTTGCTTGGTTCTGATTCACTAGAAAAATTTTCAACAACATTTTTTCGGTTCTTTTCACTCTTTTCAACTTTTTCATTTTTCTCGTTTTTCTCGTTGCTAATAGCAAAATGAGCGGTATAGTGCAAGCTATTAGCTAAATAAGGTAAACTAACAAAAGCTTTTTTATTAAAAAAATCATGTTGTCGAATACTTTGAGCTAAAACATCCCCAAACATAAAAAAGAAAAATGCAAATAGAGTAATCCCTCTGCAAAGCATATGTAGTTGATATACTTTCACTGTTTTACTCTCCTTTTTTATGATATGTAAAATGCTAAACCGGTGTTATCTAAACACCTAAATTGAAAGAACTTAGTCAAAACCTCCTTTCCATACTTTCAATGTATATAGTATAAGCCCTAATTATTTTACAACTGTTAACACACATCAGCCTTATTATTGCTAATTTAGCAATGGTACAGTCGTATTTATTGAAAATGCGTGACTTAAAAGCAAGAAAAATCAATAATTAGTAATCTTTATCTAATCTACAATGCTTTTTAGACAAAGATACCTGAAATGTATTATTTTGCTTTTATCCCTGGTCTAGTCTGATTACTAAATTTTTGTATGGTTTATGCTAAGAAGTGATCAGCGAAATTTTTGCACTTCCGAAATTTACAGTTCCTAGATTTTACTAAAGGTCTCCATAAATTCACAAGCAATTTTATAGGTAGTTATCATTTTGTTTTAAAATTTAACATCTTGTAAAACAATAACATATAAAAAGCCTAGGGCGTAACCCCTAGGCTTGAGAGAATCCTCTTAAAAACTTTTTGCTATATTTAGCTTATATGGTTTGTTTACTTTTCTCCTTTTCCTACAACTACCATTTCTATAGGTTTAACACTGCTGCTAACTTCAGGGTTATAGTACTCATAAACTTTAGATGCAAAGGTTTTAGCCTTAATAGGATATTTAGCTCGTAAGCGGTAAGTAAAACTTAATTCTTGCTTAGGTTTTAATCCATCAAAGTAAAGAATTACTTGCTTTGGAGTTACTGTAAACTTAGTTAGATTTCCTAGTTTCTTTACATCCATTGGGCTAATAAATTCTTGCAAATCATCTGTTAATACTTCAAACCCTGGTGGAATACCAAGATCAACCATTACCATATCTGCTACCTTGTTTATATTATTACGTATAGTAACAGTAGCAATAGCAACATCATCTTGAGCAAGTCTAGTACGATCATATTTTACATCTATTGAAAGTATTTCACCTCTTGGTGCTAACTCACGGTTAGACCAAGGTTTATAATAACGACCTACTATTTGATAAAGCATTGAACCTTTTCCATTAAATTGTAGATCTATCTTATTGCTTCCTACATTAGTGTAAGCCTTTAAGTCAAGTTGCTGCATCAGGTCATTATTGTCTTTATTTATCTTTATATCATCAATCTTCTTCCCATTAATGATAACTGAGATTGTGCCTTCAGTGTCACCACCGCCACCTTTTTGTTGAGAAAGTAGAAAAGCTTTTAGAGACAAAATTGTAGCTTGTGTTGATCCCCAATTTCCATAAGCATCCTTTTTATCTGTTAAATACTTTAAGGCTTTACTAACTAGGTTAGTATTTGTTCCAGATTTGATAAGTGCTTGAGCAGCTAAAGCAGTTGTTTCTATATCAGCCATTGAACCATTAGAATAGGTTGGAGTTTTACCTTCTATTGTCCAATTAGCTGTCTTTTCTTGTTCCTTCACTTTAGCAACTAAAGAATTTAACATCTTTGTTGTCCAAGCTTGGTCTTGATGTGAATCTACAGCAAAATTACTTAAAATTGTTAAAGTATAGGCGTCTTCTTGCCCATTCAAACTTTTATCAACAAAGTTTCTAGCACGAGCAATTGCATCACCTTTATAACCACTATAAGCTAAAGCCCAAGCTAGATAAGCAGTAATTCTTACTTGGTCATTATGGAAATTGTTAGTTGCACCTTCATCTATAAATTGTGTATCTGGTGCCCAACTACCATCAGCTTTTTGTTGTGAAGCTAACCACTTTTGAGTACGTTCAATTACTCTAGGATCAACGTCATGAACTTTAGACATATCTGAAAATTCCATTAACCCAAATGCTGTCAACACTTTATTAGCTGGTGGCTGTCCAAACCAAGAAAAACCCCCTCCTGGTACTTCATAAGTTACTAGACGCTGATAACCTATCGAGATAAAGCCTTCAGCCTTAACTTGAATCTCTGGGGTAATTTTCTTTGTAGTCTTCATATAGTCTAGAACAAGTACATTAGGATATGTACTAGCAGAAGTTTGTTCAAAACAACCATTAGGCATTCTGAGCATACTGTCCAAGCCTTCAACTACTTGGCTTAATGGGCCAGGATAAAACTTAACTAAAATCTTGCTTGCATCTTGTATGGAATTTTCTGGAATTACTATTTCCTTAGAAACACTGCTTTCAAGTCTATCATTAACAACAACATTTTGTTGCTCACCATTAGGAACAACTTCTATTTGACGAGATATTGCATCTCCATTTGCTACTGAATTGCGATTTAGCAATCTAGCATAAACTGTTAACTTGTTATTACCAAGTCGTTTAGCTTGAATGCGATAGCTACTAGCTGTAACTTCTCCTGCTCCTACTCTTACTTGTTTTACTTCATTATCCCCTACTAAAGTAAACCAATCCTCTTGTTTCAACTTTAACTCAACATCTTGAGCATCGTTTAGGTAGTTATACACTGCTACAGGAATTGTCACGCTGTCATCTTGTGTTAGTGATACTGGCAAATCTAAATCTATAAAGAAGTCTTGGAATACCTTTATCCCTGTGGTGGCACTTCCCAACGCTCCTTGTTTAGTTGATGCCAACATTGTCATACGCCATGTTGTTATTGAATCTGCTAGCGGTATTCTTACTGTTACTTGTCCATTTTTATCTGTTACCAACTTTGGATTTACATACAATGTCTCTGGGAAATATGAACGCACTTTTGGAGCATCCCCACCTCCACTAGCTTGACTACTAGAGCTTTCTGTTTTGCCTTCATCTTTTGGAGCAGCTTTTTTCTCAACAACCTCTGCTCTCATACTTGCACGTGGAGCATCAGCAGCCATATTTGCTGGCATTGCTTGCATTGCTGGCATTGCTTTATCCACTGCTTCTAATTCTATACCAGGTCTACCACCGCCACCTTTGCGTTTTATGTTATGGCGTCCATAATTGGCATTCAAATAAAATTGAAAGGAATTTTTGTTGTTTACCTGTTGATTACGGTTACCATAAATATAAAAATAAAACTTTTGTTGCTCGCTACTTCCAGGCCAATCTACTTGAATTTGGTAATTTGCATAATCATTTTGGAGTTGTCCTTTAATCTCAATAGTTCTTCCCCAAGGATCTGTTATATCCTCTTCATTTATATAACCAGCTTCTACAGCTTTTGGAATATCAACATTTAGATTTTTGGCTACAGTTTTTTCAGCATAATATTTATTTAAACCAGCTACTACTTTTGTCAAATTAGCACTAAGCAACTGATAATACTTAGGGTAGTATTCTGCTGCTTTTGCATCAAAACTGCTACGTCCATATTCTGTGCGCAAGCTATAAACATTAACTTCTGTTGCGGCAGCCAAAAGCACTTGAGCAGCACCTTCACGTTTTAATTTTACATCTTGATCTTCTATATTTATTCCTACAGGAACAATATTTTCTGCATTGCTAAAAGAATGAATTTCATAGCGGGGTTTAAGTAGTTCTTGCTCAAGATAAAAGAACACTTTTTCTAACCCTGGTTTCTTTTCACTAAGTGCAAACACAGCTTCATCAACTACTTGAACATCAATAACAGAAACTTTTGGATGGCCTTGCTTGTCTTTAACTGTTAGATTAATTTGTGCTTCTTCTCCTGGTCTAAAAGAGTCTTTAGCTACATTACTTTGAATTTGTAAATCATCCGCTGGGTCAACAAAAATTAATCGTCTATCACTAACAGGATCAGCATTGCTACCAAAAATATAAGCACGAATTTCTATAGTTCCAAAAAGATCGGCACTTAAATCTAAAGTACTAGTAACTCTACCATTAGTAAGGTCTAAGGCTCTTGTAGAAACGGTTTGGCGATCTTTAATTACATCTAGATAAACAGAACCTTTTGGACGAGTAGAAATAATATTTATGTCAACTTTGTCTCCAACTTTGTACAACGCTTGAGCAGTGCGTAACATAATGCTATCACCAACAACTTCACGGCGTTTAAGTGTGACATTAGCTGTTGCTGTTTTGCCGCTATCATCTTTTGCAGTTAAGACTAAGTTACTAAGTTGACCATCTACTTCTACTGTTGCAACTCCATCTTTTCCAGTAACTAAGCTTGCAGGCTTAATACTTCCTGTAATAGTGGTTTTAGCTGGACTCCCATCTGGATAAGAAGTTAAAAGATAAACTTTATTTGTAAGACGAGGAACAATTTCTCCACTTTCAGGTACAGCAGTAATCAAAATTGGATTGTTAGAAACTAGTAAGCTTTCTGTTTTGGTTTCTGTATGATTAGCTCCATCAGTTACTTCAACTTCAAAAGCTACAGGAGCAGAACCTTGCTCAAAGCTTCTTCCAGCAAAGCTTTGAGGCAATTTCATTGCAAATTGATACTCACCTGTTTCATCTAAAATACCTTCTGTTTTACCAATTTCTACTGTTTCAACATCAAATGTAGACATTTTTACTTTTAATTTGCCACGAGAAATTGGCTTACCAAAAAGATATTTAGCACTTATTTTACCGGCTACTGTTTCGCCAGGGGCATAGTATTTCTTTTGTTGGCGTTCATCTTGACTGCCCTGCATTTTTACTTCAATTTTGAACTTAGGTAAGACATATCTATCAACTACAAAAGATTTTTCTTGTGTAGTGTTTTGCTTGTCAACATCTCCTAATATTGCACGAAGCTTAAATGTTCCCATATTAACTTCTTCAGCTAATTGAAACTCTGTGGAAGCAACACCAAATTCATCTGTGGTAGTACGTTTTTTAAAGACTTTATTTCCCTTTGCATCTTCTATTTCAAAGAGTATTGGAGTGTTGTTAACAGCTTGGCGAGTAAAACGATCTAGAGCAAGACTACGAATATGAATTAAATGTCCAGGTTGATAAATAGGCTTATCAGTTGTAACTAAAATATTATTTCGCTCTACAACTTGTACCTTCTCTACAATTTCTTGACTGCCTAACGGAGTGTTAACATTGATTTTTAAGTCTGCATTTCCAACAAAATCCTTAGGTGCAGTTACGGTTAATGAAGCTGTACCATGTTCTTCAACTTTGGCAGTAGTTTTTGCTTCTTTTAAGTTGCTATCTGTCTTTTCAAGACCAACAGACATTGAACCTTGAAGTGGTTGACCTGTTTGACTATCTAAAACAACTACACGTAAAGAATTTTTAGCACCAGATACAAGCTCTTTCTGCCCAAGTATTCTTACTGTAGGAAAGTGTAAAATCTTGCTTATAGCTTCAATATTAGGAGCTTTTATTGTATTTTTTCCTTTTTCAATAAAGCCATAGCGCAATCGATACCAAAATAAATCTTCTTGTTTTAGATCAGCAGGCAAGGAAATTTTTACTCTCCAACCATCATCTTGTTCTTCTTTAGGGTTAACTAATTGACGGGCAACTACTTTGTTTTCTGCATCCACAACCTCAACCATTAAAGCTGTTGGGTCAAGGGATGTAAGCTGATTAGAAGGAATAAAAACTTGTAATTGGTTTCCCGTTTTAATAGCGCCTAACTCAGTAAAACTAGCAAAGCCTGTTGCAGCATCAGGCCGGTCAATAGGAAACATTGCATAAAGTGCTGCTAACATAATTAGCGCCATTAATGAAACTAATAATCTTATACCTGTGCGTTCTTTTCTCATTGTAATAACTCCATTTGGGGCACGATCTATTCCCATTATATCTTTTGATGCGTTTCCTGGGGTTGCGCTTCATTCCCGGGGTTGCGCTTCATTCCCGGGGTTGCGCTTCGCTAAAACCCCGGGCTAATATATGACTCTGTTGGAAACGAATCTAATTATTTGCGCTTCATTCCCGGGGTTGCGCTTCGCTAAAACCCCGGGCTAATATATGACTCTGTTGGAAACGAACTTATTTATTAAAATAGCTCAATTTTAATTCGCTCAACCCATATTAGCCCCAGGTTTTAGCGAGTGTAACGAGCGCTACCTGGGGTTTACAAATAACGAGCGCTATTTGGGGTTTACAAATAACGAGCGCTATTTGGGGTTTACAAATAACAAGCGCTATTTGGGGTTTACAAATAACAAACGTAACCCTAGGAAATCTAGGGTTACGAGAAATTAATTAGTTGTGTTTTGAAAGTAATAAATAGCGAGCAGCAGCACTAGCAATTGGTTCAGAGTGAGTTAACTTTAGATCTTTAATTAAAGACTCTAAAGTAAATTTATCTTTACCATTTTTAGCTAAAGCAGCTTTAGCTGAATCTATTATAGTTTGGTCAACAGTTAAACCGGCTGTTTTAGCGCTTTCTAATGCAAGTAAAGCCCAAGCAGTAGAACTTTCGCTTTCAGCACCACCAATATTAGCAAGCCATAAACCACTATTAGCACGCAATTTTAGCAAGCTGGAAAGTAGTTTTTCAGAGGTTTTAGTTGTACTAGTGTTATGAGAATCTGCAACCACTTCTGACATAGCCCAAAGTGTAATTGCTAAAGTTTGAGTATCAACAACAGTACCTTTATCTTTGAGTTCTCCATTTGCATTGATGCTGTTATTAATTAACTCAATAGCACGACGTAGTTGAGGTTGATAATCACCCTTACGAGCAGTATTACCATTTAATACATAAGCTAGTGTAGCCATTGCAGTAGTGCGAACAGCATTTTGGTCAGCATCAGCCCAAGCACCTGTTATAGCTTGACTGCGACCAAGATAACGCTCAATTTCGTCTAAAGCTTTAGTATCTGTTAAGGAATTAGCATCTGCCTTTTTAGCTTTAGCAGATTCTTTAGATAGTTTTTCGCTTTCATACATTGCTATAGCTTCATCTTTGCCTTTAGCCCTGTTAGCAACTTTGCTATCTCTTGATAAATCAGCTTCAGGACGAGGAGCAGGCTTATATTCTGCTGGAGGTGCAGCAACACTTGCAGGTTGATTGGAATTTCCAATTACTCCACTAACTACCCCACCTGCAACACCTGAATCTGGAGCAGCAACGCGAGAAGATTGGGATTTTTGTGCTATTGCTGGATCAGGAGATTTATTTGCTCTACGCATTGGAGTTGCGTTTGTTGCTCTACCACCACCATAACCTGCTGCACTACCGCTTGGAGAAAAACCAGGTCTCATTTGTCTTTCTTCTTTATCAGCAACTTTATCATCAAAATCAACTCCTTGATTCATTTGCCAACCATCAGGTAAAGGAACTGGAACCTGTATGGTAAGAGGTTTGCCACCTTCTTTAGGTACAACAGTTTTTTCTTCTAAAGCCACAAATGAAGTAAATGGAGTTAAAAGCTTATGCTTTAGACCTAAATCAATAATCTCTTGTTTAGTATTTGCATTAGCTGGTGAATCAATTAAGTCATTAGAAAGCTTTTCAACTTTAGCTCTTGCCCAAAGTGATGAAATAGCCCGGAAACGAATGTTAGAAGCCGCAGTATCAATTAATACAGGCATTGAAGTAAGACCTACTGCACTTAGCGCCTTAACAAAAATCTGTTCTCTAGTTCCAGCAGAACGGAATTTACCTGTAATAAAAACAGGTTGATTAACATAAAGATCAGGTATTGGATTAGGCATAAAATCGCTTACTTGCATTTGTCCCCAATCCATTGCCAAATTAGTAAGCATTGGAGCAGAAATTCTAGATTGAAATCTATTAATTACAGTTTCAAAGTTTTGTTGTGTGGGAAGCAAAAATTCAGCTGTTCCAGAACCAATTTCTGCTAATTTTCTTAAGAAATATTCATTAACTGCACTATCTATTCCAAAAGTAAAAATTTTTGCTTGACCTATATTGTGCTTTACAGCTTCTAGAAGTTGAGCTTCATTGCCTACCTGTCCATCAGTAATAAACACAACAGTTCTTGGTTTAACAGGTTGACCAGGCATTGCTTTATTGTTTTGCAAAGCATACATAAGCGGTGCAAGCATTTCTGTTCCACCAGCAGCACGCAAATTATTTACAAATTGGTCAGCTTCATTAATGTTTTCTTGGCTAACAGAACGAGATTTTTGCCACATTGGCTGAAAATCACTAGAAAAACGAATTATATTAAAATCATCTTGTGGATTAAGCCCACGTAAACAACTGCGCATAGCATTTTTAGCTTGTTCTATCTTAAGACCTTGCATTGATCCTGAAGTATCAATAATAAAGATCATTTCTTTAGCTACTAAGTCTTTAATCTTAAAATCAGAAGGAGGAGCAGCCATCAATAAAAAGTAGCCATCCCCTTGTTGATCAGTTGATTGCATAACTACTGCTTCTGGTTGTTCTCCAGCAATCTTATAATCTAGAACAAAATCCCGGTTAGGAATTTCATCTTTTCTAGCTAGTTGAATTTTGTAGTGAGAAGGAGAAATCTTTTCTGTCTTAACATCATGAGTAATTGAGCTTAAGTTTTTAATTGGAAAGCCCGCTTCTAAATCCAATACAAGAGAGATATTTCCTGGACGTGCCCCTATTGGTAGATTAGGAGGAGTAATTTTCTCTGCATCCGAAATTGCTGGTAGAGGACGTCTTTTTAATTTTCCATCTTGTAATTGCATATCAGCAGGAATATAGCGAGGAGCAACTACCATTGGAAAAGCAAAGCGAAAACCACCATCATCATAAGCAATTCGCTCGGTATAGTGAATCTTTACAACTACTTGAGCATTAGGATCTATATTAGCAACTGCTGTAGTAAAAATATTAGGACGTTGCTCTTCTAATAAAGCAGCCCGTGTTCCAGCATCTTTAGCCTGTTCATACTCTTTGCGGGCTTCTTCACGAGTTTTTATTTCTCCATGAATTTTACGCTTTCCTATAATTATTTCCATATCATCTACTGCTGCATTTGTTGGAAGTGGAAAGACATAAACCGCTTCTATTTTTTCTGAAAAAGAGTTAACAAATGTTTGTTCTACATTTACAGAAGCAACAAAACCAAATACAGACATTTTTACATCAGTTTGTTTAAGCGGTATAGGAAAAGGATTTGCTCCAGTTCTTATTAACACTCCTTCCTGAGGTTTATCAGGATCAACATTTTGGACAACATTTCTTGGCCCGCGTCGAGCCTCGATAGCTTGTTGTGAATATGTGTTAATAATTGGAGTTAATAAAAGCAGTAAGCCTAATAGACATCGTAGGATAGCAGCTTTCATAAGATTTCCTCTCTTTTATTTATGAAGATTTAAAAGGTAGTTTTCATCCCTATAGACTTTTGACATTTAGAAAAGTTTCAAAAGAAATAAAAATTTTCCAACAAAAACTCCTAAAACTTAGGATTGTGATATTCAGCCTAAGTTGCTATCTAAAACTCTCAAGGTTAAACTAGAGCTTAAGGAGTAATTTTATGGATAATTGGCAAGAAAAATTAAAGACTGCTGATGCAAAAAAACTTAATACTGTTTGCTGTTTTTGTTCTTGTGGTTGTGGAATGGTTGCATCTGTAAAAGACGGAAAATTAATAGGCTTAGAAGGCGATCCTAAACACCCAATTAATCAAGGTGCACTTTGTAGCAAAGGTGCAGCAGCAGCAGAACTACACCGCTCACCTGATCGAGTTACTGCTCCACTTTATCGCAAAAGTCGCTCTGATAAGTGGCAGACAGTTAGTTGGGATTTTGCTTTTTCATTAATTGCTAAAAAAATCTATGAAATTCGTGAAGCTAATTGGCAAAAAGAAGAAACTCTTTCCAATGGGCAAACAGTAGAAGTTAATCGCATGGATTCTATAGCCTTTTTTGGTTCTGCTGTTTGTACTAATGAAGAAACTTATTTAGAAAAAAAGATGGCCTTGTTGCTAGGCACTAGCTATATTGAGCATCAGGCTCGGCTTTGACATAGCCCAACAGTTCCTAGTTTGGGAACAAGTTTTGGTCGTGGTGCTTCTACTAATCACTATATAGACTTTAAAAATTCTCGTTGCTTTTTGATTGAAGGCAATAACACGGCCGAAAATCATCCTATGGCAATGCCTTGGATTATGGAAGCTAAAATGAAAGGGGCAAAAATTATTCATGTTGACCCCCGTTTTACTAGAACTTCTGCTGTAGCTGATATCTATGCTCAGATTCGTCCAGGGAGTGATATTGCTTTCCTCGGAGCAATGATTAATTACATTATTGCTAATAAACACTATGATGAGCAATACCTTAGAGATTTCACTAATGCAGCTTATTTGATTAATCCAGAATATAAGTTTGAAGAAGGTCTTTTTGTTGGATTTGATGATGTAAAAAGTAGCTATGACACTAGCAAATGGACTTACCAACTAGGTGAAACTGGTAAACCTAAGATAGCTGAGAACTTATCAGACGCTCATACAGTATTTTCTCTACTTAAAGAGCATTTTGCTGAGTACAGTTTTGAGAAAGCAGCTAAAGCAACAGGGATTCCAGCTAAAAAGCAAAAGTTAATAGCAGATACTTTTATTCATAATCGCCCTGGAACTATTCTTTATGCTTTAGGAGCAACACAACATACTTATGGAACTCAGCATATACGCTGTTATCCTATTATTCAGCTACTTTTAGGCAATATTGGGAAGCTTGGAGGAGGAATTGCGGCTAATCGTGGAGAATCTAATGTTCAAGGAGCAACAGACATTGGTGTAGCTTGGGATAAACTACCTGGCTATCTTACTGCTCCTTCAACAGATACCCCAACACTAAAAGCTTGGACAGAAAAAAATGGCACTTCCCGTGCAAAATACCTAATCAATCTACTAAAAGCATTTTTTGGAGAAAAAGCTACAGCAGAAAATGATTTTTGCTATGGTTGGCTACCTAAGCAAAGTACCAAGGTAAATTACTCAGCTTTTAAGATGTTTGAAGCAATGGCAGATGGAAAAATCAAGATGCTGATTAACATTGGGCAAAACCCAGCGGTATCAAATGCCAATCACACAACGACTTTACAGGGACTAGCGCAATTAGATCTTCTAGTAGTGATGGATATTTTTGAGACAGAAACCGCAGCATTTTGGAAAGATCCAAATCTTCAAACTAATGAAGTAACAGCAGATGTGCTACTTTTGCCAACAGCTTGTTTTCTAGAAAAATCTGGCTGTATAACTCATAGTGGACGATGGTTGCAATGGCGAGATAAATGTGTTGATGCACCTGGACAAGCTCGGACAGACCTAGACATCCTAGACAATATTTTTAAGTCTGTGCATGCTCTCTATGCTAACTCAACAGATGAAAAAGATGCTCCAATACTCAATGCAATTTGGAATTATGGAGAAAAGGCAGATTATTTAGAAGTATTAAAAGAAATTAGTGGAAAAGTCTGGGCAGATAAAGACATAGTAGTTGCAGGCCGAGAAATAAGCTTAAAAACCGCTCATCAAGTGCCTAATGTGCGGGCACTTCAAGATGATGGCTCAACTAGTGCTGGATGCTGGCTTTACTGTGGTGCAGTTGGAGAAGTAAACTCTCAAATAGTTAACTATACTGCTCGTCGTGATCCAAGAGACGAAAGCAAGCTAGGAATCCATCCACATTGGGCTTGGGCATGGCCTGGCAATATTAGGATTTTATATAACCGAGCATCTTGTGATTTACAAGGCCAACCTAGAGAAGGGGCTAAACCCTTGATTTGGTGGGATAAAACTACTGAGCGTTGGCAAGGTGCAGATATCCCTGATGTAATTGACCCTCTAGCTAGCCCTGACACAGAAACAGGTAGAAATGCTTTCCGTTTCTTGGCAGAAGGTCGAGCAAGGCTTTTTGCTGCTCCTTACACTGACAAAGAACCTAATTCAGATTTACCTCGTGATAAATCTCCTGTTCTAGTTGATGGCCCTTTACCTGTTTATTATGAGCCTATTGAAAGCCCTACAGAAAATATTTACCATAAAGTTCAAAACAACCCTGTAGTAAAATATCGAGGCTCAAATCCAGCTACAATTCAACAAGCTTCACAGGATTTTCCTTACGTACTATGCACTGGATTTATTCATGAAATGTGGGGAGGTGGAGCAATGACCCGTCGAATGCCTAAGTTAGTTGAGCTAGTGCCTGAGCCATTTGTAGAGATGAGCAAACAACTAGCAGCTAAAATAGGTGTTAAGGCTGGGGATCATGTACGTTTAAGTACAACACGTGGTTATGCAGTAGCCCGTGCAGTTGTTACTGGTCGTATTCAAACCCTTATGATTAACGGAAAAGAAGTAGAAACGCTTTGGGCACCAATGCATTGGGGAAGTATTGGAATAAGTGCTGGACATCCAATCAATGCTGTTACTTTGGATGCACTTGAACCAAACGTTCAAATAGCTGAAAACAAAGCTTGTTTATGTAATGTAGAAAAAATATAGCCATACACATCCTAAATAAAATTACTGTGTAACAGTAGCACAATGAATAATAAAAGCATGTGGCAAAAAACCACATCTATTTATCTGTGTCAGAAAAACACCAAGATTTTTCTCACAAATAGCGATTTGCTTAACAAAACTTAACATTTCTTATAAGTCAATAAAGATAAAAAAGAGTTTAATACAAGTTCTAGCAAGTAGTTATAAAGCTTTTACTTATAGCTATTTTGATAACTTTGTTTGGCATATAGATTGCTTTATTTGTTAATAACTAAACTAGCATAGTTATTTGATAAAAGTTTAGGGAAAGTTTTGGGAGGTATTTATGAAACGGCTGTTTATGATTATGATAGCAACTTTGTTTAGCATGCAAAGTTTTATTCTTGGTTTATCCAATAGTAGGACTGTCCAAGCATACCAAGATACAAACACTACTGCTATGACAATCTCATCACAAGTTGAAACTCACTCTCCGCTAAAAAAACTTGAGATTAAGAAAAATTTCCAACCCCAACAAATAAATAAACTCAATTACCCAATTCACATTGGCACTAAAACCCGTGCTGAATGGGTTGAAGAGCATCACAAAGCATTAAGCACTCAACAAAACTATATCAGCGATTCTCTACCACCTATATCTACTGGTGTACCAAGCAATCAAGTAATTATTACTAGTGATTATCGCTCGCAAAGTAGTACAGGTGGAGCAATTATTGCGTTACATACAGCTACTGGTCAAGGTTTTGCTGATCAAGAAACTGTTATGGCAACTAATGTAGTAACTCCTTATGATGCTATAACTAAAATTGTTGCAAGCAAACTTGTTGCTGGTCGTTACTATGCGCTTACAGAGCAGTCACAATTGATTCAAATAGATGATGCTAATGGTGATTATGTTGCAGATAGACTTATTGCTTACAATGATGTTGTTTCAATAAGTGGTTTGGGTATAGGGCTTTGCACAGCTGTGCTTGATAATGGGACTGAAGCTGTTTATGTAATGACAGTTGAGCCAGGGTTTGATAATTTCTTATATACTTCTGATGATTTTATGTATATCTCAGCCTTCCTTGATACTAATGGAAACAACCAACTTGATACTGTTTCCACATTCTTTCAATCAAATCTTAGCTTAACTTCAATGGGTGGATTTACTAGTGGAGTAGAAAACTCTCTATTATTTAATATCTGTCAGTTTGATAGTAGTGGTAATTTGATTGCTGGTGCAATTTTCTCCTACTATGACTCTAACCGCAATGGGATTCCTGAGAGTTTCACAAATAACAATGATGGAGTTTTTGTGGATAGTACAAATGCTGATATGCGGCCTGCAATCGCTTCTGACATAGTTCAATCAGGCACAAACTATTATGTTACTGCTCCACTTACAGCACTAGGGTTAGATACTCAAGATGATATTGCTATCTATAGTGATATTAATGCAAGGCAAATTGCTGATAGTTCACCTTTGATCTTTTCTAAAATACCTGGTATTACTAATTTTTCTTCTGATTTAGGTGGATTAGCAGTTTCCTCAGATGGGACTCGTGTAGCTATAACTCGTAATCAATTGACTAATGGAAAAATAAGTGGGTCATCTATATTGATGCTAACAGATAACAATCTAACTCTACACGCAAGTCAGCCACCAAGCACTTTGATGGATAATGGCATCAGTGGATTAGCAGGAACATGTTTTAGCAATGCTGATTTACTAAGCCCACAACCTATTTTAGCGGCACCTAAATTTAAATCTAATGGTAAGTTCTACTTTGATGCAATTGGGGCTCATGTACAAACAGGAGCAAAATTGGTTGTAGATAAAGGTCAAAAGTTTGCTCTAAGACTAATTGGAGATGGTACTAAGTGGGTAGTAACAACAAAAACTCTTAGTAATAATGGTTTGACAATTGCTCAAGTATTGACACCAGGCCAACATACTATTTTAGTTAGAAATCCTGACGGTCAACAATCTCTACCAGTTAATATTACTGTTAAGTAAGAATATTTGATGATTTAGGAGATTAGTGAAATTTTGACAATATAGGACATTTGCTTAGGGAATCAGTTTTAGCTGATTCCCTAATTTTAGAATTATAGCTAAGCATCCAACTTAACTTTACCCTTGGCATAGCCAACACAAGTTAAAACATAGCCTTCTTGTTTTAGTTCTGGATCTAGTCCATCTTCTGTATCCATAACTACTTCACCTTCTAATAGCCTAGTTGTACAAGTACCACATTGACCTTGGCGACAACTAAAAGGAATGGTTACACCATTAACTTCTGCAACTTCTAACAATGTTTTATCTGGGGCAACAGTACAAACTTTGCGAGAACGTGCAAACTCTACAGAATTATCAGAAATCACTAAAGGTTTAGTAGCAGAAATTGTTGGGGCAGTTTCTGACACTGTAGTTGATATTGGTTTTGTTTTTTCCTGTTTCTCTGCTGGAGTTTCTAATGGGCGACCTCCAAAGCTTTCAGACTTAATTTGAGCAGATGAAACACCCATATCTTGAAGTGTCTTAGAGATAGAATCCATAAACTGTCTAGGCCCACATAGAAAGAAGGTAGAACCTTTTATGTCTTTTACATTATTTTCTATAAGGCTGCGATTTATTCGCCCCGATGCACCTCTCCAAGAACTATCTGGGTTAGTTAATGTTACAGCATAACGAAAACTACTTAAATTATTCATTAATCTATCTAGTTCCTTCTCAAAGATAATATCTTTAGAAGTGCGCACACTATAAATAAGTGTAGCCTCATTGGAAAGACAACGATCATCCATATAGCGCAAAATAGAAACCATTGGAGTAATACCACTTCCGGCAGCAATTAAAACTAGCTTTCTATGTTTAGTCTCATCAAAGAAAAATTGTCCTGAAGGGCCTTTTGCCTCAACAGATAAGCCAACATTAACTTTTTCATGTAGATATGCAGAAACATAACCATCTGCAACTTTTTTAACTGTTATTTCTACATAACCTGCTTGTGTGGCTGAACTACAAATAGTATATGAGCGAACTACTTTCTTACCGTCTACCATCCAATGGAAAGTAAGAAATTGCCCTGGGCGAGCAGAAAAACTTTCACCTTGTGGAATTAAAAAGCGAAATGTCTTAGCATCATGTGTTTGGTTTTCAATGCGTGCTAATTGAAGTATAAAGCTAGATTTTTTTCCATCTGGACTAATTGAATGAGAAATCTTAGCTACTTTGGAAGAACTCGTTGAACTCGTTGAACTTGTTGAACTTGTTGAAGTAACTGAGTCAGTATCTGTAATAACAGAAGAAGCTGACGCTAGTGCTATACCTAAAGGTAAATTACCAGGACGTCTTAACATCATAAAACCAAAAATAGCACCTGCACCTAGCACTACCACCAAAGTAGAAGCACTAAACGGAGATAAAGGAGCAGGAACTGTAGGAGCTTTTACTTCACTGCCAAGCAAACTTGTTCCACTACTAGCAGCTTTTGCTACCATTTCGCTACGTTTTTGAGCTGATTCAGGAGTTTGGGTTTCAGAGAGGAATTTAATAATAGCTTCATCATCTCCAGTTTTAAATAACCCGTTGCCTTCAGCATAAGCAACCATTCTTACTACAGTAGCTCGCCATTCTTCAGGACTCTTTTTTGAAGAATAAGTGCGATCTAGTGGGTGACATTTTCCACAACGATTGTCAACTAAAGACTTACCTGCTTCAACCATACCTTTTGAGGTCATTTGGCCTTTTTCATCTACATCAGGAGTTTGCGAAACTAAATAGGCAACAATTGTAGAAACATCCTTTTCAGTAATTCCTGATCCAGGTAAAGCTCTCATACGGTTAACACTAGCTAGCCAGCCTTTTGCATCTTTTTGCACACCTACTACTCGATCCAAAGCATGACATTTTGAGCATTTCTTTTGCATTAAAGTTTGAGCAGCTTCTAGATCTATCTTATTAGTACCTAAGTTTATAGACTCTAGGGCTACATCTTTGACTGAAGCCTTGCGTAGAAAATATGGGCCAACCGCCATCATAACGATTACAAATGAAAGTGAAAAAATTATTAACCCCAAAGGCATTAAAACAGAGTAATAAGTTTTATAATAACGAGCTACTAATACTTTAATAAATAATATAGGTATAAGTAACATAGCTAACATCATATGCAACATTGGCCGTAGAGCTAGTTCATCAGCGTTATCTTTAACCTTTATAACCATGTAGTAAGTCATTACACAGAAAAGCAATATAAAGATATAGCCACCAATGCGATGGCCTTTTACTAAGCGGGCACTAGCACCTTTATCTTTTAAACGACTAGAAGCATGGAAAATCAGCCAAACTGTTACAGCTCCAACAACAATGTAAATCAACCCTAAAGCAGCACTAAGAGAAGTTTCTAACATTTAGTAAATACCTTTCCTAAATCTATATTTGAATATATTTGTTAGTGTAGCAATTAAAAACGAGTACGTAAAAGTGACTAAGACTGGATTTCTTTTCCCAGTATTTTTGCAGAAATTTGCTTAAATAGGTGTAAATTTAAGGTAAAGTTATCAACAAAGCTGTTAAGAAAATCCTTAAGGATGCTAAAATAGCTGAACTATTACCAATTTTACAGAATCTTAAATAAGCTATTGTTAATTTGTTAACTTAGGATATAAGAGTAAATTCATGAAAATTTGCCCTATATGCAAAAAAACTTTTGAAAATAATATAAATATCTGCCCTGTTGATAATGAAATTTTAGATGAAGACTTAACCGCTCTAATAGGAAAAACACTAGACGGACAATACCATATAGAAAAACTACTAGGCCAAGGTGGAATGGGAGCAGTTTTTCGCGCAAGACATACTTTATTAGGCGATCAAGTTGCAATAAAAGTTATGCCTAGCAGTATTAGCAAAAATGCTGATTATCAACGACGTTTTTTAAGAGAAGGAAAGACAGCTAGGCAATTTTCTCATCCAAATGTTGTAGCGGTTCATGATTTACGTACTACTAATGATGGTATGCTTTACATGGTGTTGGAATATGTAGATGGGCATACTTTAACTGATGAGCTTAGACAACGCAGACGTTTTTATCCTAAAGAGGCTGTTGAGATACTAGAACCTATTGGTGAAGCTTTAACAATGGCTCACTCACTAAAAATAGTTCATCGTGATTTAAAACCAGATAATATAATGGTTGGAAAAGCAAAAGATGGCTCAAAAGTTGTTAAACTTTTAGATCTAGGCATTGCTAAAGTTCAAAATGTTGATTCAACTGCCCTAACAGTCACAGGTCAAATATTAGGCACACCTCATTATATGTCTCCTGAACAATGGAATGGAGATCAAATAGATAGTAGAGCTGATATTTATAGCTTAGGTATAATTCTTTATGAATTAATTGCAGGTACTAGACCTTTTCAAGGTAAAACAATACAAAATTTAGCTTATCATCATTCAGTAACAATGCCACCGCTACTTTGTGAAGTAGTAAGTAATGTTTCTCAAGAATTTAGCAAAGCAGTACAAAGGGCTATAGAAAAAGATCCTGAGAATCGACCTACCAATTGTCAGGAATTATTTAGAGAACTAAAAGAAGCATTAAAATTTGAAGTTGCTATTGAAGAAGATTTAATACAAGCATCCACTTTAGTTATTAATGAACCTATTGACACTAAAGGGTTTGTTGGTACTACTGAAAATAGTGAAAATAAAGGGACGTTGATTTCAAAAACAAGTATTGATATTGCAGATGCTACAGTTACTACAGAAAAAAAACAGGAGGCACAATCTACTCTTGTTGGATTAACAGAAACTACTAGTGCTAATAATAAAAACTCTAACAGAGAAGAATCTGTAGATATTGCTACTGATAAAACAGCAGATATCAATGTTACATTAAAGAATAATAAGTCCAAACCTACCCAAGATATACATTCTAAAACTTTAGTTGAAGAACCAAATAAAACTCCTAGTAATACAGCTGTAGCTGAAAAGCCTACAAATAATGAAACTAAGCCTTCTACATCTGAAAAAAGAAATGAAGATCCTTTAAAAACCTTTGTTGATAAGGAAAAAGCTTCCAAAGAGGATAAGACAAAGAGCTTTTTTTCTGAAGATACTAAAAACAATCAAGCAACAGTAAGTGGAAACACACCTAAAAGCTCTATACCAATGGTTCTTGGAGCAACTGGACTACTAGCAGTTTTACTAATTGTTGGAATGTTTATTTGGAAAAATAAGGAAACTCAAACTCTAAATACTCCAACCCCAACCAGAACTTCACCATTAGCAACAACTTCACCAACAGCTAGTAGTCAAGAAGAAGTATTAAACTACTGGTTAGAGTTCTTTCCTCCAGTTTCTAAGGATGAAAAGGTTGTAGTATCTATAAATGAAGCAAATATTAAAACTATTCCTAGTAATTATGGTTTTAAGTTTCACTTTTCTGCTAAACGTACAGGTTATCTTTATATTATAGGTTTAGGAGAATCTGATCTTTTAACCTCTTTCTTAACCAATAATCCTGACACTAGTCTAGGGGTACAGACTAATAAAATTCAGGTAGGTGAAATCCTAAGTTTACCTAATGGAACAGATGAAAAAGGAATAGACAAGGCTTTTTCCGTTGGTGGAAAGCCAGGCAAAGAAGTTTACACAGTAATTTTTTCAAATAACCCTTTGATAACATTGAGTTTTCTTAATGCCAAACCTCGTACATTTTTAGGAAAAACAGCTATAGGAGAATTTGAGCAATTTCGCGCATTTGCTCAAATAGCGAAAGTAGACTTTCAAGCTGGTAAAGATCAGGTAAAATCGCTTGGGAAAGTATTTGTTCCAAAAACAGATGATGAAAAACCAATAATTTTTGATATTTCTTTTGAGCATAACTAATATGTTTGGAATAACTGATAAAAACAATGATTTGCCTATTGCTGCACTTGAAGGAGATATAATTGGAATAAGAGTGCTGCTTGCGGCTGGAGCAACACTTGAAGCAGTAGACGAATATGGTAACACAGCTCTTATGAATGCTGTGCTTGAAGGCCATCAAGAAATTGTAGAAATGCTAATTAATGCTGGAGCAAACCTTAATTTTAAAGATGATGAAGGCTTAACCCCTTTAATGACTGCGGTTAGAGATGATTCTGAAGAAATTGCTCAACTGCTTATTAATAAAGGCGCAGATGTTAATGTTCAAGCTAAAAATGGGACTACAGCTTTAATTTATGCAGCTACAACAGGTAACATAGAAATAGCCAAACTCTTAATCGCTAAAGGAGCAGATGTCAATACCCGTTCAAAGAGTGGGGCTACAGCCTTAAGATATGCTACTGGATGTATGTTTACAGAAATGGTAAACATCTTAAAACAGGCTGGCGCAATCAAATAATTACTTAAATTATATTAAAGTTAATAAGGAGTTAATCTTATGCCACTATATGATTATATTTGCCAAAAATGTCAAAGTAAATTTGAAGCATTAGTACGTAAACCAGAAGATAAAGTAGAATGCCCTAAATGTCAAAGTCAAGAAACAGAGCGTCAAATCTCACGTCCTGCCATCAGTATGGGCAATCCATACTTAGATCATATAAACAAAATATAGACTGTAAGGATAAATTTAAATGAAACATGAATATGCTGAAGTTAATGGAGTACGTCTTCATTATGTAGCTAATGGTAGTGGAAATTTGATGTTATTTTTGCATGGTTTTCCAGAATTTTGGTATGAATGGAAAAACCAGTTAGCAGAATTTGGGAAAGATCACTTAGCAGTAGCTCCAGATATGAGAGGTTATAATCTCTCATCAAAACCAGAAGCACTAGAAGCTTATCAAGTAGACCATTTAGTAGAAGATATAAGAGCCTTTGCTGAGCATCTTGGCTATAAAAAATTCACTTTGATAGCTCATGATTGGGGTGGTGCAGTAGCTTGGGTGTTTGCCATCAAGCATCCAGAATATCTAGATAAATTAATCATTGTTAATGCACCACATCCAGGAGTGTTCCAAAAAGAACTCTTAAATAATCCTGATCAACAACAAGCTAGTCAATATATGTTATTTTTCCGTTCTCCAGAAGCAGAACCAACAATGTCTGCTAATAATTATGCTTTAATGGCTGACAGTATTTTATCTGAAGGTTTACAGCAAGGTTATTTTACTGAAGAAGATAAACAAGCTTATCTAGAAGCTTGGTCACAACCTGGAGCATTAACTGGAGGCTTAAACTATTATCGTGCAGCTGAAGTTGGCCCACCACTTAATGATACTGATAGAGAACGTATAAGTGCATTTTCTAGCAATTTTGATGATTTAACAGTTAAAGTTCCAACCTTAGTAATTTGGGGAGAACAAGATCCTTATCTCTTAATAGGAAATGTTACTGGCTTGTCAGAATATGTTCCTAACCTAACAATTAAGCGTGTTGCTGATGGTACTCACTGGGTAATTCATGAAAAAGTAGATTTGGTTAATAGCTATATCCGAGAATTTATTGAAGGAAAATAACTTCTCTGCTTCCCACTTAAAATTCTAAGAGTTTTAAGTGGGAAACTTCTTATTGTTATAATAGAGTACAACAATATGCTCTATCAGTTTGTTGTAAGTATGTTTAAGGTGTGCTAGCTGCTAGTTGTTCCAGTTCAGAAACAACTCTATCTAGTTCATCTATCATAGAGTTATTACTAACTGCACGGAAAGCATTTATCATTTCACGATAATACCAAAGAGTACCTTCACGACCACCTCTAAATCTTAGCCATGTGTCATGCCCAGAAAGTCTAAATTCCTGTAAAACACATCTAGCATTATGTAATTTATCAGCAATAGCAACTCTAATAACTTCCATAGGGGCAGTGCGAATATGGGCAATATGCTTTTCTTTACGCTCTTTCCAAGGTGGTTTTGGAAATATATCTGTATCTGAACAACTAACCACAATTTCTGTAACTTTATCTCCAAAACGCTTTCGGATTTCTTCTCTAGTTGCAACACCACCTTGATCTTCTATTGCATCATGCAGCAATGCAGCTATAGCCTCGTCTTCATCTCCACCCTGCTCTAAAACTAAAGCAGTAACACTAAGTAAATGTGCCACATAAGGCACGCCTGTCCCTTTGCGTTTTTGTTTAACATGAAGCCTATTTGCATAAACCAAAGCCTCTTCAAAGCGCTCTGTTAATTCTATAGTTTGATTATCAGACATATGTAAACCGCCTAATCTACCAGGTACTTTATTTTCAACACCATAGTTATATTGTTAGTTAATATCAAGATTATAAAGGAAAATGGATAAAAAATAGCAAAATCTTTAAAATGAGCATTTTAAGCTTTAATTTTTTGTTTTCTTCTTTGCTATTTTTCTAGCTTCTTTGTTATTATCCATTTTTAGATTTAATATGCTGTAGATTACTTCTGTATTATTATCTAATCTATGATAAAGCTATTAAATAATCTTTTAGGAAGCAATAAAAATAGGTAAATAAACATTCCTCTAAAAGAGAAAGGTGATAATACTATTACAATTACTCCAGAAGCCTTAGGTTTATCTGTGATAACTAAATAGTTATATGATTGTTATGAAAAAAAAGGGACTCTCAGATTACAACAAAGCAATAAAAGAATATCAAGATGCTCCAAGTTATGTTTTTAGAGGCAATTACTATTTAGAACAAGAAGACCTAGAAAAAGCCTTGGCTGATTATAGCAAAGCTATAGAACTAGATCCTACATATGCTTATGGTTACGTTTGTAGGGGAAATTTATATCAAAAACAAGAAAGCCCAGAAAAAGCTTTAGATGATTACAACAAAGCCATAGAAGTAGAACCTCAATATGATTATGCCTACAGTTGTAGAGCAGATCTTTATTCAAAACAGGAAGAACCAGAAAAAGCTATTGATGACTACAACAAGGTAATCGAACTTAAACCTACAGATGACTACTATTATAGAAGACGGGCTAGTTTATATGTAGAGTTAGAGGAAACACAAAAAGCTATTGATGATTATAGTAAGGCTATTGAATTAAATCAAACTTATGCATATGTTTACAGCAGTCGGGCTAGTTTATATGTAGAGTTAGAGGAAACACAAAAAGCTATTGATGACTACAGTAAGGCTATCGAATTAGATCCAACAAAATACTATAATTATGCATGTCGGGCTGCCTTATATGTAGAGCAAGGGGAAGAAGAAAAAGCCTTAGCTGATTACACCAAAGCCATAGAGTTAAATCCAACTTGGGCTGAAGCCTATAATAATCGAGGATTGATTTATGAAGCTATTGAAAAAATAGAACAAGCTTTAGCTGATTATAGAAAAGCCCTAGAGCTAGAACCAACTCTTGTACAAGCCTATTATAATCAAGGAAATGCTTATGAGACTCTTGGGCAATTTGATGAAGCTTTAGCAAGTTACAATAAAGCTCTGGAAATAGAGCCTAATTTGGTAACGGCTTATGTAAATCGAGGACTTATCTATATCAAACAAAATCAGTTAGAAGAAGCTATGGTTGAATGTAACAAAGCTATAGAGCTAGATCCAACCATTACACAAGCATATGTTAACCGTGGAACTATTTACTTAAATCAAAATCAGCTAGAGAAAACCTTAGAAGATTATAACAAAGCTGTTGAGCTAAATCCTAACTTAACAACGATGCATTATAATTTAGGATATATTTACAGAACCCTAGAACAATATGAAAAAGCATTAGTGCATTATGATAAGGTAATAAAGCTAGAGCCAGGTTTTGCACAAGCTTACTTTCAGCGAGGAGTTACTTATGTAAAACAAAACGAGGCTGAAAAAGCTTTAGCTGATTATAACAAAGCTGTTGAGCTAAACCCAAATTTTACAGAAGTTTATTATTGTAGAGGTACTATTTACGAGCTTTTAGAAGAAAAGCAAAAGGCTTTAGCTGATTATACTAAAACAGTAGAGTTAAATCCTGAGTTTCTTGATGCTTATGCCCAAATGGGTGAGCTTTACAAAGATATAGGTGAGCTAGAAAAAGCGCTTGTTAATTATAACCAAGCGATAGAACTAGCACCTGAAAACGCTTTTTATTATAGTTGTAGAGCTAGTTTATATATAGAAATGAAGGACTTTGAAAAAGCCTTAATCGATTCTAATTATGCAATAGAACTAGAGCCTGAAGATTCTTTCCATTATGGTTCTAGAGCTCGTTTATATGAAAAGCAAGAAAAAATAGAAAGCGCTATTGCAGATTACAGCAAAGCTATAGAACTAAACCCAAGTAATACTTATTATTATAGGGATCGAGCTGACTTATATGAGCAGTTAGGAGACATAGAAAAAGCTGTTGCTGACTATAACAAGTTAATAGAGTTACAACCAATGTGTTATTACTATACTGACCGAGCAAAACTCTATGAAAAGCTGGAAGATTTTGAAAATGCTATTGCTGATTATAATAAAGCTATAGAGGTTGAGCCAGAAGAAGCTTTTGTCTATAGCTATCGAGCAAAATTTTTAGCAAAGCAAGGAGAATCACAAAAAGCTATTGCTGATTATAATAAAACCATAGAAATGGAGCCAACTTGGGCAGAATCCTATAATGGAAGAGGTCTTGCCTATATAAATATTGGAAAGCCACAAGAGGCTTTGGCCGATTATAAAAAGGCTATAGAACTAGATCCAACATTTTCACAAGAGTCTTTAAAAGAATTGCTAATTAAAGCAAATGCTTTACAAGATTGAACTTAGGTAGGAAAACCCAAAAATTTTGTATCCATTATTGCTTACTGATTATTAGATAGTTCTTATTTTACCTTTTTAGTATTTATGTACTGTTTTTACCAATGTTGAGTTAGCAATCCAGGAACGGGCTATCATCATATCTGGTGAGAGTTTGCCTTTAGTTGTTGCCAAGGTTGGTAACTCAAAAGATTGATCAATTGTCATAAACTCCACAGGTTGATTATTGGCTTTTACCTCTAAAGTCCATTCCAGTCCAGTAGTTGGTAGATTGATATGACGAAATCCCCAACAGCTATTAATCACTGGTTGAGAAATTAGCTTATCTTTTATTTCAGCATTATTTATCTCGGTACGAATTATTTCTGGGGATGAAGTGACAAAAGTATATAACCATTGAGCATTACGAGGTGAAGAAATTAGAAATTTTAATTTTCTGACATTATTTTCTGTAAGATCAGATAAAAGTTTTACTGTTGGCCCAGTTAAGTTAACCACCTCAGCATCATTTCTGCTAACCTCCAAGCTATCATCAGGAAAAAGATCCTTAGCTGACTCTTTCTGATTATTGGAGATAAAGTTTGCTGAGTATTTAGTCAGAATACGATCTTCGCTTAGCCAGTAAGCCCTTTGTTTAGAAAGGTCTAGATAATACGCCAATGATGTAGGTTGTGGTTGATTTTCATTAAAACGAGATTTTACAAGTCCCAGACTAAATAGGCAAAGTGCAATAAAACCAATTGATATTGGTAAATACCACGTCAGACGAGTTAGTAATAACTGCCAATAATAAGTTAGTAACCCACAAATTAATCCAACAAATAGAATTGCTAAATATGCACGAGATAATTGTAAAGAGACAAAAATTAAATAAGGTACTGGTACCAGCAAGAAAATTGTGGGTAAAGCTGAAAAAAATAAAGGTACAAAGATATAATTAATCTGATTTTTAGCAGTTTTAGCTGTTAATGTAAAAAAGATATTTGAAAGCAAAAATAGCAACAACGGCCAGGTAAAAATATAGCTCATTCCTGGTAATCGAATACTCACAATAGTTAATAACAACAACCAAACACTTGAAACACTAATTGCAAAGTTAAAACGTGAAATTTTAGGACTCAATCTTTGAATTAATAGCAAATAACTGGCTATAGCTAAAAAACAATAAGCTAGTCTAAAATAGATAACACAATAACTATCACTTGTACGCATTGCCCTAAAGACTGAGTAATTATTTAATAAGAGATAATTTATCCCCCCAATAATCATTGATATAACTACTAGTATAGCAAGATAGTAGATCAATCCCAATAATACCGTTTTTAGTTCAAAAATTTTGTATTGCAAACCAATAATTAAGTTAAGTATAAAAATAACTAGAACCAATATGGTCAAAGGTAAAGCAAATTTCTGCGGATAGCTAATTAGATAGCTATTTGTAATATTGAAAAATATAACATTCTCTTTTTTGACATTATTAAATTTGAGGTCACCAAAATGACGAGCTAGAGCTAGGGCATATTCCCCTTGTTGTTGTAAACTCCCTTTATCAAGGTTAGCTATGTTATCGATTGGGGTATGGTAATAAGGTATGCCTTCAGTAAAAGCAAAATTATAACCAGGAATTCCCGCTTCTCTAAATAATCGAAAATCTGTTGATAAACCTAATATTTTTGCAACTTCATAAAAAGCTGATGAAGCAACTGGATGTGGTACAACTTTAGCAAATTCACTGATTAAATAACCATTTTGATCAGTTGTTTCAAATAACACTGTAGCACCATGATTACCACGCGCATCAAAATTAATTGCTAGACCAATCTTATTAAGCTCAGGATAGTTTTCAACAAATGCCTTTGCCCCAAGTGCACCACCCTCTTCAGCATCAGTAAATAGTAAGATAACCTGATTATCTAATGGTGAGCCATTAGATAACGCTCTAGCTACTTCCAGCAATGCCACAACTCCACTACCATCATCAGCAGCACCAAAACTATTAGGCACTGAGTCATAATGACAAGAAAAAAGTATAGCCTTAGAATTTTTCTCTGTTTCAGAAGTTTCTAGATTTGTTGCATTTTTTGTAGGTATCTTAACAATAATATTAGTAACAGTAGCTGAATCAAAAGGCATACCCCAACGTGTACTACTTACATTAGCAGTGTTCAGTTGCGGTTTTAAACCAAGCGTTGAGAGCGTTTGAACAATGTAGTTTTGTGCTTGTTTATGTTCTAATGATCCAGCAGGCCGTGGTTTAATTGCCAGTACTTCAAGGTGCTTAAAAGCACGCAGAGCAGAAAATTGATCTAATGGTGCATCACTAGGTAATGGTTTTGGTGGTTGAAGTTCAATAATAGAAAAAATTGTTGCAGAGATTATTACAATTAATGTTATTACAATAAAATAAAATGGTGCTTTAAGCTCTGTTTCATTGGTAAAAAAATTATTAAACAAGGCGCAATTCCTTTAGCAGCAAGCGAATCATATAACTAACTTTATTGGTAATGGTAATAGTGATTATTATACATAGCAATACAGCTTTTCGATAATTTGGCCATCAACTATTGGCTAACACTTGCTAGGATTATTATCTATAAAACAATTTTAATACATAACAATCTATAGGTGTTTATATATCCTATAAAATAAGCGTAAGTGTACTATTAACCGGAGACTGAGACAATATAGAAGGCTTTATACTAGCTTTTATAGTTAATGAGTTTTGAGTACTAGCAGCTAACTCAAGGCGAACAATAAGTCTTTGTTGCCTAGCAATGTAGCTGCTTGTTAGTTTTATTTTATTGGCTAGTCTTAAGCTTGCAGGAGAATTATCTACAAAAGTTTCTACTGACTGAAAATCTTTAGGTTCAATATTTAATATTTGACAGCCTTTTAGTTCTATAGTGAGTTCTACACTATCAGATTGATAAAGACTTTCTACAGTAGAAATATTTGCTAAGCTAATTTCTATTTCTTTAGTTTGATTTCTTGAGTTTACCTTATAATCCAGCTTAAGTTCTGGAGTTAAAAGCTTATTTTGCCAAGCAGCAATAATTTCTGGAATTGATAACACCATAGATTCATCTGTCTGAGGATAGCGAAATAAACAAACACCTTGTAGATTATCTGATGATTCTTTGCGCAAGACTTCTAGAGTTTTAACTAGAGAACTAGCTGTTAGTCTATCAAAAACTACCTTATCCCCTTCTTTTAGAAATATTTTGCCTACAGGAATATTTGCTTTAGCAAGAAAAGAATAAAAGTTTTCACCTACATAATCATCTTTATTTATTGTTGAGTTGCCTTTTTTATCAACAAAACGAGTTTCTATTAGTTTCAAATCTGGATTATGGCTAAAGCTTGCCAAGTCTAAATCAGTTCGCACTGACAGGAACTTATCTTTTTGATCAAAAACTAATGCATAGCCATAAGTGGGAAGTCCAATATAATAAGGCTTGGAGCTGTAAGCTAGTTTTTTTAGCTCTCTAGAAATTAAACTAGGGCTAGTAATTGGACTTAAAGAGTTTATTGATTTAGGAATACTTAAACCATAAAGTTGCGGAAAGTGCAAATCTACATACTTTAGCAATTGTTCGTAATCTGGTTGCTGTATCCAATCAACCAAAGTAGTTATAGAAAGCTGACGTGAGTCTATAGTAGCTCTAATTTCTTTTAGCAAAAGGCTATAGCGTTTTAGTTCTCTAGTTGGGACATCAAAATCACATTGCACAGCAGAAACTTTTATTTGTGAAGACTCAATTTTAGTAATAGTTTGTTTAATAAAACTAGTAATTTTGCTAGTTAGTTCTTCGTTAGATAAACCAGTAAAAGCTCTTATCATTTCAGGAGTAAAGTTAAAAACTATACCTATTTTAAAGTCATTGATAGGAGGCCATTTATCTATAACTTGAATCATTGAAATATTACCGTTATCATAATGAAATTGGCCTACATGGAAGTAGATTGTGTTTACACCTATATTATGTAAACGCTCCAAATCGCTTTGTTCAAAGGCAATTTGTGAATTCCAGTACCAAATAGCAATGTTTAAGTTTGGATTAACTGAGTGTGTTTTATTACAATTTACCAAGCTAAAAACTAGCAATAGTAATGATAGTAAAAATGTTATTAATTTCATTAGAGGTTTTATAATGGTAAAAAAGAAAGTCTTATTAATTATAGCTATAATAATTTCCTTAGTTGCACTTGTCGATGTGTTAAGTTGTAGCTATTCGCGCACTGATGGAGTTCGTTATAACATGGTTCGCAATATAGAAGACTTTGCCATTATTCCTAGACCTATTAAAGAGCCTTATTTCCTAGACCGTCATTCACATTATGAAGATAAATATGGTTATAATGATGAAAAATATGATCAAGTAGAAGAACAAAACCCAGAAGAAACAACTTCAGAAAAATCTAGTTCAGAAAAACCTAAAGTTAAAACTCCACAATTTCCTAGAAAAGCTGATCTTTTATTAAATGCTGCAAGAAAAGCAGAAGCACAGGAAAATTACAAACTAGCCTTAGAAACTTATAAATTAGCCTATGAGCGTAATGCTGCGGCTGATGATACAGTTACAGCCAACTCATTGCTAGATAGAATAGATGTTTTAGGTTCAGATGCAGTTGAAAAACCAGAAGCATTAAAACTTTATCTTCAAGCTAGGGATTTATATGACAATAAGAACTCACCTTCTGAATTACTAACAAAAATTTCAGATAATAAGAACTACCAAAAACTTCATGACAATGCGCTATTTTTAGAAGCATCCCTTGATTACAAAGCAGAAGATTATAAAAGCGCAATTGAGGAATTGAAAAATTTAATTAAGCAATATCCAAAGAGTGAAAAACTTGCAGCTAGTCATTTTATTATAGGCAAAGCTTATTATCAGCAATTTTACAAAAACATAGAAAACAATGGTCAAGATTTTTCACCTAATACAAAAAACAGAAGTGTCTTAAACAAAGCTATAGCAGAATTTGACACTGCAATTAAGTTAGACCCCAATGGAACACTTACTCCAGAATATCATGGCTGGAAAGCCGGAGCATATTGGCTAGCAGATGATCAATTAGCAGCCTTAACTTCCTATACAAAAGCTTTTATCCTTGAAAAACGAGACATTAGACGATGGTTAAAGGAAATTGAATTTGTTTATAGCTTTATTAAACCTGAGCAAGAATCTGAGGCACTAAATATAGTAAGCGGTGATGATAGATTACTACTATCCTACGTTTGGTATGGAATTTACCATCATATCAACCAACCTGAGCGTCAAACAGTTTTAGCTAAAGGAGTTGAACGCTATTTAGAAAATAATCCAGCTGCAAACTTAGCACCTAGCTTAAAAATTCGTATGGCTCAACTTCTTTATAATGCTAAATCTTATTCTCAACTAATCCCTTTAGTTGAGAGTCTAGTTGATAATGCTCAAGTAGCAGATGAAGCTCTATGGATGCGTGGAGTAGCTAATGCAAAATTAGGTAAATCAAATGAGGCAGAAGCAGATTTGCGCCGTATTATAAATGATTATCCTCAAAGCTACTTACGTAGAGGAGCAATTGAAGAATTAGCTATAGTGCTAGAAAAAGCCAATCGTCCTTTGGATACTTTAGTTGTTTATTTAGAGCATAACTACTTAGCAGATGCTAGATATATGATGGATATAATTTTAAGTGTTGAACAAGTGCAAGAACTCTTAAAACGGCCTAACTTACCAGAAAGAGATGAAGTATTTTATGCACTTGGCTCTAAGTATATGCTAGAGTTAGAGTTAGATAAGGCAAAAGAGGCATTTAGTCAAATTCAAGCAAAACCTGCTCAACCCAAAGAAGGACAATCTCATGATATAGGAACAGAGAAAGAGCGAATTTTAGAAGTAATAGGTGAGTTAAAAACTTTAATTGATGAAAATAAAAAGGCTACAACAAATGTAGATCAAGCCAAAACCCTTTATGCAATAGGAGCTTACATTTATCATAAAAACAATCAAAATCAGGATAGACATGCAATTTTCAACAATGTAATGATTCAAAGCTATGATAGCCCTTATTTTGCAGATAATTTGATTAGCCCTATGGAAGGAACTAACAAAGAAAAACGTTTTGATAAAGCTAACCTACTTTTAAGAGCAGAAGAATATTTTAAGATGGTGTTTACAAAGTATCCTAAAAGTCCTGAAGCACCTAAAGCCCTTTATTCAGCGGCATTATGTAGGCTATGGCTTACAAGTTACCATCAATACCATACTTATCCAAAACGTTATAAGCCAGATAATTCACTAATACCGCTAGACTACAATAATTCACCATTAAAAAAGGATGTAGAGATTGCTCAAGGTTATATAGAGCAATTGCGTAAGCGTTATCCAAATCATCCATTATCAAAGGAAGACATTGATATAGATAAGACAAATTATTAAGTTAAGTTGTTATATTTGAAGTAGTTGTTAAAATAAAATTACAAGCTGGGGCAAAATACCAAATGAAAAGAATAATTTTTTCTCTTTTGATAATACTTTTTGTCTGTTTATTTGAAAATACTACAAAATCCTTACCGCTGACTTATAATATTTGGCACTATGAAGTATCTGCTGGTGCAGGAGCTAGAGAACTACTTATAGAAGCAACACTTCCTCCAGGTTTAAACTCTGAATTAAGTGTATTTTCTAGTGCTGAGCCTTATTTAAAAGATGCTGAAATAGCCACAGATAAAGGTTGGCAACGGTTGTCTCAAGAAGGAACTTCTTGGTTTACTCCAGCAACAGCTAAAACTCGAGGTTGTCGCATTCGTTATCGTTATCAACTTGCTCAAGCGGCTCAAGCAATAAATGATATTGATATTGCTAAACAGTCCAATGATTTGATTCTTGCTCCTCCCTCTACTTGGTTGATTCATCCAACAAAACAGACAATTAATAAAAAGATTACTTTTCATATAAAAACCCCTCCAGGAATCTCTTTTGTATCAGGAATATTTCCTAATAATGAATTGCCTAAAGATACATATGAAACATCAGCTTCTGATATTTATGAACTTTGTTATTCCGCATTTGGAAAAATGAGGATTTTCTCAATTCCTTTAAATGGAGGAAAGATAGATTTAGCAATTGCTCCAGGTAGTTACAATATTTCTGATGAACAAGTTACAAAATGGGTAGCAAAAGCAGGGCGAGCTGTAGCAGCCTACTATGACCATTTTCCAGTAAGCCGGGCTTTGGTAATAGCTAGAATTTCTGAAGGCCGTGGAATTGAATATGGAACAGCAATAGGTAATTCTGGTGCAGCTGTGTGTATTTCTGTAGGAACTAAAACCAGACAAACAGATTTTGATGAAGACTGGACTATAACACATGAGCTAACTCATATAGGATTTCCATCTGTAGGAAATAAACATGCTTGGTTAGAAGAAGGCATGGCAACTTATGTTGAGCCTATTGCTAGAATGCGTATAGGAGACCTATCACCAGAAAAAGTATGGAAAGAAATGGTTGAAGAGATGCCTCAAGGCCGTCCAGGATATGGAGATAGAGGACTTGATAATACTCCTACTTGGGAACGAATTTATTGGGGTGGAGCACTTTTTTGCTTACTAGCTGATGTAGAGATTCACCAAAAAACCAAAAATCGTTATGGCTTAGAACATGCCTTCCGTGGTATTGTTGCTGCTGGTGGTACAGTTAACAATGATTGGGAAATAGCAACTGCTTTGGCTCAAGGTGATAAGGCTGTTGGAGTATCCGTTTTAGTACCTATGTACAACCAAATGAAAGACAATCCTGTAGATGTAGATTTGCCTAACTTATGGAAGCGTTTAGGTGTAGAGAAAAAAAATGGCAACATTGTTTTTAATGATAAAGCTCCGTTAGCTCATATTAGACATGCTATAACTACAGGTAAACCAACTAATTGAAATTGCTTGTAATAAACATATTTTAAGAGAATAAAAACTTTATGAGTCAAGTTATAGAAAAAGAAACCATAACTAAATTAGAAAATTTATTTTGTTCTAAATGTAGTCTTTTAGAGAGACGCCAAAATGGCAGATGCCCTAAAGGTCAAACCACTTGTGGTGCACAAATTAATGAAATTTATCAGCTTAAGCATAGCTATTCTAATTTAACTGCTGGAATAAAAGTTAGGATTAAAGATATTTTTTGGTCTGTAGAGCATGACTATGCAACCGTTACCATTGCAACAATGCAAAATAACCGTTTTGGTGTTGCTTGGACTTTATTAGAAGAAATTTAACTATATAACCTAAGGTGTATTGCTATAGCCATAACAACATAGCTGTTTAACCATCACTGTTTAACCAAACAGGTATACTTAATTTATCTACTAATCTGCAAAAATCATTTTGCTTTTTTAATAAAAATAACCATTATAATAAGCCATTGCAGAAACAAAGTTGTAATGGCTTAGTTCTTTTAAATTACGATGTTTATTGTTCTTACCATAATTTACATACTTCATATTTTTGTAAAAACTTTAGAAGCTAATTTACAAACTTGAAAATATCTTGCTTTATCAATAAAGTAGATTAAAATTGCGCTTGCATATCTGATTTTAACACTACAAGGTTAATCCTAATGTCTATAACCAATAACACAAATAATAACAATAACAATGATCCTGCTAGGCGAAGCTTTTTAGGTGTGTTAGGAGGTATCTTTCTTGGTTTGATAACGGCTGCAATGGGCGTTATAAGTAGTGTATATGTTAGTTTTCCCGCCTTTAGTAATAAAACTAAAAAAGATAAACTTTGGCATACAATAAAGCCTGTAGACCAAATTCCTACAGGTACTAGTAAACATACTATTACTTTAACTAAACAAACAGGTTGGGCAGTTTCAGAAACAGAACAAATTGTTTGGATAGTAAAACAAGACCAATCAGTAAATATTTTTTCTGCCATTTGTCCTCATGAAGGCTGTATTGTAAATAAACAAGCTAATGATTTTGTTTGTTTATGTCATATGAGCCAATGGAAAGAAGATGGAACAAAAGTCTCTGGCCCTACTCCTCGCGACTTAGATAAGCTTGATCACCGTGTTAATAACAATAATTTAGAAGTGAACTATCAAGCTTTTAAAACTGGAACATCCCAAAAAATTCCTCTAAGCTAGGAGAATATACTTGTGGCATTGATACAATCAGAAAAACTCTCTCAAATTGCTGAATGGCTTGATGAGCGAGCAGCAATAAAAGCTATTTGGCAACTGCTTGTAAAATTTTCTATTCCTGGTGGTGCTCGCTGGGTTTATGTGCTAGGTAGTGGTTTGCTATTTACTTTAGCTTTACAGTTTTTCACTGGCATTTTGTTGCTTCTTTACTATGTCCCTTCTGCTGATTATGCTCATGTAAGCGTTTCCTATATCCAAAAAGAGGTTCTATTTGGTAACTTTATCCGTGGAATTCATCATTATGGCTCAAGTGTAATAGTAGTTTTAACAGTACTACATTTCTTACGCACTTTCTTTTGGGGAGCATATAAAAATAAAAGAGAGTTAGCTTGGATAGCTGGAGTAATTTTACTGTTACTTATTTTAGGATTTGCATTTACAGGTTATTTACTACCTTGGGATCAAAAAGCTTATTTTGGTACTGGTGTAGGAGTAAGTTTAATTGGTGCTATACCTGTTTTAGGGGAAACTATTTCACAAATTACCTTAGGTGGAAATGAGCTTTCAACTTTAACCTTGTCTAGATTTTTTGTCATTCATGTAACCGTTTTACCTGTAACACTTCTAATAATCTCTTTTTTACACATCTTACTAATACGTAAGGCAAAACCTGCTGGAACTTTTAAAGAAACTATAACAGTTGAAGAAGATTATTACCCAAAACAATTTTTCAAAGACTGTTTTTTTACATTCTTTTTATTTTTACTTTTAGCAACATTAAGTTATGTGATTCCTGCTCCACTAGAACCACAAGCTAACCCTGCTGATGCTAACTATATCCCTAGACCTGAATGGTACTTTTTATTCTTGTTCCAATTGTTAAAATATTTCCAAGGAACATCAGTATTAATACCTGCAATAATTATTCCTGGACTAGTTTCAACAGTAATTTTCTTACTTCCATTTATAGATAAAAAAGCTGAGCGTAATCCTTTCAAACGACCAATTGCCTCTTCTATTGCACTAGTGTTTTTCTTAGGTATTATATCTTTGGCTTCTTTAGCTGTGCTAGAAGATCGCAGTAATCCAGTTATAAAAGCGCAATTAGAACGTCAAACAGAAGAAGGGAAGCAGTATTTAAAGACTCCATTTAAGCCTAAAAATACTGGTGGAGCAGTTGCAAAGCCTGAAGTTGCTCCTGTTCCTGCTGTTTATCAAGCAAAATGTGCTTCTTGTCATGGTGATAAAGCACAAGGTCAGTTTGGGCCTAAACTCTACAACTTATCTCAAAAAGAAAAGCGATCTCGTGAAGATATTATTAAATTATTAGAAAATCCTCAAAGCTACGGACTTAAACCAACAATGCCCACTTTTGCAGATTTATCAGAAAAGGAACGTCAAGATTTAGCTGATTGGATAACATCCTTAAAAGAGTAATGGTGATAAAATGAAATTAGCAAAAATTATCTTATTTATCTTGCTAGGATTAGCAGCTATTTGGGTTGCTCTATGGTTAGTTGGTATAATCACTAGTTTAATTTATGTTGCTGTTATATTAGTAGTTCTTTATTTGATAGGCTTAGTAGTCTGGAAATTGTTATCATCAAGTAAAACCCCTGAAGAGTCATTTAAAGAAACCTATAAGCAATTAAATTCTAAATCACAAAATACATCAAATGAGGAAAAACTAGCTCAAGCAAACCGTAAGCTAGAAGAACTAAAAAGACAACAACGTCAATAAGTAATTATGACAACATCTACTGCTAAATATAAACCTAAAGCCCGACAACGCAGACTAGATCCCTTTGCTTGTCCAATAAAGATTACTAATCTTCTAGAACAACTTATTAAGGAACTTTCTCCTGAGCTAACTAAACATATTACTATAGAAGAATTACGAAAAAACAACTATGAATTATTAGTGCATATCTTACAACGAGCTTCTAATTTTATACGTTCAGGAAGTAAATCTAAACCTAATAGAAAAACTGACAAAATACCTAATTACATATTGCTAAAAATAATAGATACAATGAAAAGAATTCTGGTTAAAGAAACTAAAAACCGTATCTCTTTTCGTACATTTACAGATAACTACTTGCGTATTATAGCTTGTCCAGAAGATATAAAAGAATGGTTAAGAAGTAATAAAATAACGCTTTTTGAGGCATTACAACTAAAACGACTAAGTGCTGAAAATCTAGAAGTAAGTGAATTAGAAGCTGAATCTATTCGTTCTAGCTTTTTTAATAAACATATTGAGGAAAAATGGATTATCCACCGTTTAAGAGAAGAAATAGATATAAAACTAGGTAAAGCACCTAGCCAAGCTATTGAAAATAATCAATTACAAACAACTAATGACAACAACACTTTTGCTGTTTTAGAGCCAGATTTATCTATATCTCAAAACTTCTTTAGAGAGCAAATTTACTCTATGATAGAAATGCTTAACTCTATTGAAATAGAGGCTTTAACAAATGAAGAGCAAAACAAACTACTAACACAAGTTGACAATGTAGTTTTATACATACAAAAAATACTTAAGCGCCAAAAAAAGTTAGCTAAAGAACAAAAACTAGAAACAATCAATTTAGGGTTTCTATGATTAGTTTTCAAAAAATCTCTTAAAATATTCTTTTTGTGACAAAACATCAAAAGCATATTTGCTACCAGTTGTATTAGGTAGTTGACTAGTCACACTATACTTAATAGGTTCTATACCAACACAATAAGCAGCTAAAGCTAAATTATTGTCATTTTTAAAGCTATCCAAACATTCTCGTAAAATTGAACATCCAAAATCTATATTACTAGCCGGATCCAAGCCTTGTTGATTTTGGCGCAACCAATCATTATAGCGGCGATCATCAATTTGCATTAAGCCATGACCATGACCGTTTTTACCAATAATATTATTACCAGCACTTTCACACCATATAACAGCAGCAATTAAAGAAGCTTCCAGGTTATATTTTTCTGCGGCTAAGTAGATGTATTCAGACCATTTATCAAAAGGAGCTGGCATATTAGGGCGACGACGTTGTTGCTTATTTTGTTCTGATTGCTCATCTTCTTGCTGATTAGGAATATTTTGATTAATACCTAATCCTGGTAAATTATTCATTTGTATTGGATTACCCATCATCTGAAAACGAAGTTTTGAGAAACTATCAAAAGCTGCTGCTGAAGAAACAGGAGCTTTAATTTGTGTTTCTGTAGCTTCTACCTTAGGAATATTAGCTTTAGGAAATTTAATTAATGTGCCTGGGAAACCTTTGTTTATATCTGTAATTTGAGGATTAGCTTTTTGCAATTTTTCAGCAGAAATTCCATGTTTTTTTGCAATTTCTGCTAGAGTATCACCTAGTTTCATAGTGTAGTCTTCTGGCAAGTTATTTTGTTCTTTGCCAGCTAGTTGTGGAATTTTAATCAAGAAACCTGGTAATAGCACTGCATTAGCTAAACTAGGATTAGCACGTAACAAGTTAGTTAAAGGCACATCAAATTGGGCAGCAACACTTTCTTTGCTATCACCTCCTTGAGCAGTATAACTAGTAAATGTAGCATTTGCATCTACAGGAATATTTATTTCTTGTCCAGGAGACAAAGCACTTGGAGCGCCATCCTTAAAATTCGCTGCTATTAAATCATCCACATCCACACCAAATTTAGCAGCAATACTTTCTAATGTATCCCCTGGTTGTACAGTGTAACCAGCCTGATTGCTTTGAGTATCTGAACCTGTGTTAGGGACTTGAGGAAGATAAATTTCCATAATTAAATTTCCTTAGAGCAAAGCTTATTTTTATCAACTATAATAGAGAGTTTATAATTTTAGCAATAACTTAAACCATTTGGAAAAATAAAAAGACCCACAAAAGTTGATTTTGTAGGTCTTTTTATTTAAGTGAGCTAAAGAGTTAAGTTCTTAGCCTTTATCAGTTCTAGGTCTACGTACATCCCAAGCTAGACCAAGTTTTTCTAATATGTAAATACAATACCAACCAACATCTATTTGTTTCCAGTTTTGACCAAACTTTGCTATGTTAGCAGCATTATGATGATTGTGGTGCCAATTTTCACCCCAAGCACCAAATTGTAGTGGGCCTAACCAGCCAATATTGCGGCTAGAATCTTCGCCCATAACTGAACCTGGAGATAAGTGAAGTACACTATTAACAACCATTTGAAAATGCAATGAATAGAGCATACGAATTGGGCCAATTAAAAAGAATGCAGACCAACCCCAAATAATGCCCCAGAAAAGAGCTATAAAGATAATAAAGGGTAAGGCTTTATCCCAGAAATGGTATTGTTTTTTATCCATATCTGGAGACCATTTTTTCATATCTGAACCAGGCCATTGATAAACCCAACGTAGATGCGCCCACCAAAATCCACCATGACGAGGACTAGAAATATCGCCTTCTGTATCAGCTTTTGCGTGATGTTCCCGATGATTTGCTACCCAAGTAAGAGGTGAGCCATTGCCGTTAAGAATAGTAACAAAGATTAAAAAGTGTTCTACAAATTTATTTAATTTTAATGCTCGGTGAGCTAGGGCTCGATGATAACAAACTGTTGTCCCCAAGCCACCAAGAAAAGTTAATATTAAAGTGACTATTATTACTTTTGTTGAAGGTAAAGAATAATTTATAACCCCAAAGATTCCAAGTAACTGTAATGTAATTCCGATAAACGCTAATAAATGAACAACCACCATATACACAAAGGTTAAACCATTGTTTTTTGATGGCTTCCACCAAGGACGCTCCCAAGGACGTTCTACAACGAGATTTGATTCTACACTCATATGTGTTTTTTTTACTCCAAAACTAAATATAGAAAATACACTAACTTACCTAGTAAGCTAGCTGAAACAAATGCCTATAGCCTAACTTAAAATTGTTTCAAATCTTTAGTGGTATGAAGTGTTAAACATCTGAATTTATCAGCAAGATCTAAAGCACTTTCACTTACGCTTTTATGCTGCTTTCTACTCTTTTGCTAAGAAACTTGGCAGTTTTTCGTGAGAGGCAAGACAAACCTAATGACTAAATACCTTCTACTCAATTACCAAAAAGACAGCAATCGGCAATTAAACTCCTACTTAAGACTTGTTATTTTACTGAATAAGCACCAAAAGAACATAAAGAACATTAAAACTACTATAACAATAGTAACAAAGCACTTCTTGCTTACAAAATCAGTATTCCGGGAAATTTCTTTTTAGTTATATTTACTTAATCTTAACAAACAGCAAATATATTAACTTATTTTACTACAAGAAGATAAAAATTTTTCACTAGAAAACTTAAGCTACTATTATATCAGTTTTTTGCTTCTTTTTTGGTGAAATTGTGGTCTACATTCTTCTTAAAATGTAACTGTAAATATCATTAATTAGAACCGCAAAAATACTCTTATTTGCTTGGTGAAGCTCTAAGGTATTGAACAGGCCATGAGATTGATTGTCTTAATTGATGAGCAGCATGCAACGGCCAATATGGATCTCGCAATAACTCACGAGCAATAAAGACAACATCTGCTTGCCCTGTAAAAATAATATGTTCTGCTTGAATTGCAGAGGTAATCATTCCAACTGCACCTGTTAGAATTTTTGCTTCCTGCTTAATTTGTTGAGCAAAATGAGTTTGATAGCCTGCCCCAAGAGGGATTTGTACTCCAGGAATATTCCCACCTGAAGAACAATCTATTAAATCAACTCCTAGTTCTTTTAGTTTTTGAGCAAGTTTAACGGATTGTTCAATATCCCAACCACCTTGAACCCAATCACTAGCAGAAATACGAACAAACAACACAACACTTTCTGGTAAAAGAGATCGTAGAGATGAAGCAATTTCACAAAGCAATCTAATACGATTTTCAAAGGATCCACCATAATTATCTTGGCGCTGATTAGTCAAAGGAGATAAAAATTCATGGAGTAAATATCCATGAGCAGAATGGATTTCAATAACTCTAAACCCTGCATCATAAGCCCGACGTGCAGCAGCTAAAAAAGCAGCTTTTATTTCTTCTATGCCTTCACTTGTAAGAGCTTGTGGTAGCAAGTAATCTTCAGCAAAAGCAATTGCACTTGGAGCAACAATATTGTTCCAGCCACCTAAGTCTTCTTTGATAACACCATTACCATCCCAAGGTCTATAGGTACTAGCTTTGCGTCCTGCATGTGCTAGTTGTATCCCTGCAACACTGCCTTGTTGATGAATAAACTTTACAACTCTAGCAAGACCTTCTATATGATCATCACTCCATATACCAAGATCTTGCGGGCTAATACGACCTTCTGGAACAACAGCTGTTGCTTCTGTAAGCACTAGTCCTGCACCACCTACAGCACGGCTTCCTAAATGAACTAAATGCCAATCATTAGCATATCCATCATTACTAGAATACTGACACATTGGTGAAACAAATACACGATTAGCAAATTTAAGATCTCGTATTGAAAGCGAATCAAAAAGATGAGGCATAAAATTTAAAGTATCCTTCCAAATTTTCTAAAAACTTTTCTAAAAGCTAAGCTACAGCTAGATCAACCTTTGTAAGCCGTACAGGAACATATTTATGGTATGGTGTTCCAGCTACAGGATCCATATCTTTACCAGAAGTCAAATAATTAATATGTGCTCCGGTTTGAGTACGTTGACCATTATCATTAGGGTGTTTTAATCCATATCCATGAGGTAATGTAACTAGTGAGCGTTGGTTTGTATCTGTAACTTCAACTTTAACAACAACACTTCCATGTTTTGATTCACATTTCACCCAATCACCCGTAGAAATACTTAGACTTGCTGCATCTTCAGGATTTATTCTAAGTGAACCATCAGAATCATTCCTGCGCCAAGATGGATCTCTATAAATGGTATTAGCATTATATGAACGTCTTTCCCCTGCACAAAGTACAAAGGGATAATCTTTACTTAAAGGTGTTTCTTGTGCGTTAAGTAAAGACAATTCTTTAAGCATCTCAGGTATTTCTAAGTGAATTTTACCATCACGATGACGAATAAATTTCCAAGTATCTTCATACTCATTAACACTAAAAACAGCTCCAGAATGTGATGAAATGAGCGCTTCAAATAACGCTTCCCCTAGCTGAAGTTCTTCGCCTTTATAACCTGCACGACGAACGGCATCAACATTTTTTCCAACAAATTGATGGCAAGTTGCCCATAAATAAGCTGCTGAGGCTGCTCCTTCTGGAAGAGTTTCTCCTAAGGTTTTGTACAACATAATAGGTGCATAATCAAATAACTTAGGGTGTTTAGCTAGTGTTTCTTGAAAAGCCATAGCATAAGTTAATCTATCTTTTTGTGCTGCGGCTTTAAGTTCTGTTAAATCCAGATCAAAAGCTCCCATAGCCATTATTAATTTAGTGTAAATCTCTGTTTCTGAGAGAGTTCCTGGTAATGGTTCAAATAGAGGTTTACGCAAATGGAAAGCATTTTTTGGAAACTCCATATTAAAAAACGTAGCTTCCCATTTTTCATATTGTGAAGAAGCAGGTAAAACATAGTGAGCAAGTTCAGCGGTTTCTGTCATTGCTACATCAATTACAACTAATAAATCTAACTTAGCAAAGGCTTTAAGATAAGCATGGGTATCAGCCGCAGTTACAATAGGGTTAGCACTATCAACAACTAAACCACGAGTGCGTTTTGGGTGATCTGTATCAATTTCTGCTGGTAAAATGTTAGGAGGCAATAGGTTAGCAATAAATGGAAACTCTGTTACTTGAGAGCGCATTTGCTTACTACCTTCCTCAGAATGCCCTATTAAAGGGACTAAAAGAGTATGAAAGTTGTTAGTTCCTTTTTTACCAAAATTTCCTGTAAGCAAAAATAACAAGGATCTTAAATAGGCATTTAATGTGCTATTAAGAGTTTGCTCTATGCCTAAATCAGTCCTTACTGTACAGCTTTTTGCCTGACTAATCCAATTAGCCGCCTTATACACATCTTCAATTTGAATTGCAGCACGTAGCGCAAAATCTTTTATAGGTATAGTCATTAATACATCAGCAACGCTACTAAAACCAGTAGTTCGTAAGTCAATAAATGCTTGATCTTGTCGCTTTTCCTGAACAATAACACCTAAGATAGCAGCCATTAGAAAAGCATCTGTTCCAGGTTTTAATTGCAAATGAAGGTCAGCCATTGCTGCTGTTTCTGTACGGCGAGGGTCAATAACAATCATTTTGCGATTTGGATCTTTATGAATTTCTTGAAGAACTTGTCTAGCATTACGAATTCCATGGGATTGCCAAGGATTTGTGCCAATAAATACAGCTACTTCAGCATTTTCTATATCTTCGCTTGGATGGCAATTTTGCCTACCATAAAGCCGACCATCTACCCAAAAACCTCCTGTTTTCTCTTGAGCTAAAGAGTTGTAATAATTTGGAGTTTTCATTGCTAAACGAAAGGCTTTAGCATAAGGGCCAGCTAAATGATTTCCCTGCCCTCCTCCACCATAATAGGCTAAAGTGTGGCCTCCATAAGTATCTCGTAAAGCTACCAACTTTTCTGCAATTTCTTTTATTGCTACTTCCCAAGAAATCTCCTCAAAAGTTCCATCCTCACGCCTACGCAAGGGTGAAGTAAGTCTATCTTTGTGATTTTGGTAAAAATTAAGGCGCTGTGCCTTTTGACATAAATAACCAGTAGAAACAGGATGTGCTTTATCTCCTCGAACTTTTACAATTTCTCTATCACGTGTTTCAACTTCTATTCCACAATTACGGCTACATAGTATACAAGCGGTTGGCTTCCAAGTTGCAGGTTGAGCGGATTGAGTAGATTGAGTAGTTGTTTGACTCATAAATTATCCTTCCTATTCTTGGGATTTTGAGGAGTTTTGGGATTTTTGAATTTCTTGAACTTCTTTAGATTTTTGATTAGAGTTTTGACAAATATTTAGTGCAGCTTTTTGACAAGATAGTAGAATTTGGTTTGAAAGTTCCTTATCTTTAACTGCACGAGCTAACATTAACCCACCTATTAATTGTGAAACTAATGCAATAGCTCGCTCTTCAGCTGGCACAAGAGCTTCAGGCATTTTCTTGGAAATTTCTGAAAGAAATACCTTTAAACACTCCTCATAATTATCACGTGTTTCATTACAACTGCGTGTAACATCAGGAGTTAGTATTGGTAAAGGGCAACCATCAATAACATTATCTCTATGAAACTGACTTAGGTAATTTTTTATCAATGATTTTAACCAATGTTCGCCTTCTTTGCCTTCTAAAATAGTTGAAAGGGATGAACTTCTGTTACTTAAAACATTCTTAATAACTTCTGAGAAAAGTGCTTCTTTAGAATCAAAATGAGAATAAAAACCACCTGCTGTTAAGCCTGCTTCAGCCATTATTGCATCTACGCCAACACCGTTATAACCTTTTTCTCTAAAAAGATTTCCTGCTGCTGCTAAAATTTTCTTGCGTGTCTGCTTTTTATAATCTGATGGGTATCTCATAAAATGATTGTATTACGATCGTCATATAATTACAAATAATAATTCATAAAGAGCAATTAAATCTAATCACTAAAACAATAACATTAAAAAGAAACTTTTATCCCAAGTTGAAATTGTCGGGGAGCAAAAGAGCCTCGGAACCGATCTGAAGAAGCAGTAAAGCGCCCGTTTTCTTGTTTAGGCAAGTTAAAATTGCCTTGAGCATCTGGTAAAAAAATGCGATTTATTTCGTTAATATTTACCCTGTTAAATAAGTTAAACACTTCTAAAGTAGCTTGTAGAGAATATTTTTCTTGAAATTTAATACCTTTAGTTAAACGTAAATCCACATTAGCAAAACCTGGTAAAACACCAACATTACGACCTAAACTTGCAGGACGGTCTGCTGGCACAGGATCTCCACTTAAGTCTAAATCCATGCCTGCCAATAAATTATAGGGACGACCTGATTCTAAAGTTACAATACTAGAAAGCTGCAAGTTTTTTAGTATTGCAGTTTTGTTATAGCTAATATCAAAGATCCCAGAAAAAACCAGGCGGTTTCTAATATCTTGTAGTGATAATCCTCTTTCACCACCAGGTTTTAAGGAGTTTCCTACTTCAGAAAGTAACAAGCTAAAATCATTAGCATTATCAATAGCCTTGGAATAGTTATAACTAGCTAGTAAAGCAATTTTATTTTGTAAACGATGTTTTATAGATAGTGTAAATGCATTGTAGTAACTATCATAAGCTGACTCAATATTAAAAACAGTTCCCTTGCTAGGGTCTACTCTACCATTAACAAAACTACCCATCGGATCAGTCAACAGAGGTCTAACTACAGGATTAATATTACGCATTGATATTAATCTAAGACCACGTACAAAAGTATATTCTGCTGTTAATTGAGTACTTGGAGCTATTGAGAAATTAAGGTTTACATTTGCTTGTTGGCTATAACTAGCTAAAAAATTTCTATCAATTTGAGATACAAAAGATAATTGAGGGATAAAATCCACTTGTGATGGAAGTTGAGTTCCTGGAGAGAAACGTTTTTCTGCTAATTGAAGTGGTAAGACTGAAAAAGGAAAAAGTAAATTTAGTGCTTTAAATCCTCTTTTGAAATTTTCAACAGGTGCAGCTATTACTCCAAGAGGTGCAGCAAAAAACAATCCATAACTACCAGCAATATTTAACTTACTTAAGTTCTTAGGGTTATAGGAAAAGGATATCCTAGGGCTAAAATTACCATTATTATCTGGGGCGTTAGTAAGTCTAGTTAAATCATAGCGTAACCCTACTTTTAACAAAAAGTTAGGTTTAATTTTAATATCATTTTGTAAGAAAGCTGAAAAAACGGATCCTGTTATTGAAATATTTGGATCTCCAAAACCTTGTATGAAAAATCTTGGCAGTGGTAAATCTGCTAATGGAACTCCTTTGGGGAATCCTGGAAATACATTATTGGGGTTAGTAGCTAACAAAGATAGAAAAGCTTTTTGAGCAGGGGTTCTTAAGCTAGGATCAAAGACTTCCAAACCACTAAAGCTTGGTAATCCACTAATTCCTGTAAGAGCACTAAAATCCAAAGGACTAAAACTATAACTACCATCAACAAATTGACTAACAAGAGTTCCAGATAAAGATTTAGCACTAAATAAATCTACTCCAAATTTAATATTTTGGTTTTTATAATTAATAGAAGTATTATTTATTATTTGATATAAATGTTGACGACTTTTTTGAGGTAGAATTGGATTTTGACCAAAATTAACATTTCCTTCTAGTGAAACTAGCTGGACTTGTGGTTGAGTTCCTATTGGAGTAGTTTGTCGTTCTAGCCGAGAAAAAATAGCTCTTGTCTCATTGACTAAATTGTTATTATTAAAGTAAGTATTATTTAGTACAAAAGAGTTATCATTTGCTCTAAAAATACCTCCTGCTGTATCTCCTACTAATCCGCCAAATTGCTCTAATGCACCATTATAGCTTGAATTACCATTAACCCGAATCCATAAAGTATCATTACTAGAAAGGTTTAAATCTGTTCGTAAAAATAAATTAGTATTAGTTACAGAAAAGGGTATAACCCCACCTTTTTGTAAGAAGCCTTGTCGCTTAATTGCTTCTAAAGTTTCGTTTGAGATAGTGAGAATGTTATTTTGTTTTACTAAAAGACGTTCAAAAGAGCTGAAGAAAAAAGCTTTATCCTTCTTTATTGGCCCACTAAAATTTAATCCAAACTGAGATTGTCTAAATTCTGGATTCACAGCAGAAAAAGCATTGCGAGCACTTATATCATTGTTGCGATGAAAAGCAAACAAATTACTATGAAACTCATTGCTACCACCTTTAGTAACAATATTAATTGTGCCTGCTAAAGTACGCCCTATCTCAGCAGAAAAATTGTTAGTAATAACTTGAAACTCTTGAACAGATTCTTGACTAAAAGGCGATAAATTCGCGCCGCTACCAAAATCATTGTTAGAAAGTCCATCTATACTTAGATTATTACTTCTAGCGCTTTGTCCATTAATAGATAATCCTGATGTAGTTAAAACTCCTTGGCTAGGGCTAGCATCTCTAGTAACACGTGCAGAAATTAAAGCAAATTCTATAAAATCCCGACGGTTTATAGGTAAGTTAGTAATAGTTTTACTATCAATATTAGTACTACTTTCAGTTTTGCCTTGGTTAAGTAGTGTAGAGTCAATAACTTCAATTACATCACAATCTACACATCCTGCTGCTTGTAAAGTAGTGTCTAGTAATGCTGTAGTACCAAGCCCTAGAATTAGTTTTTCTTTGGAATCCTTAAAATTAGGAGCAGTTACAGTAACGAGGTATTCTCCTGGGGGCAACTGTGCAAAATAAAAAAAACCTTCCGAGTTAACATCAATACTACGAGCTAAGCTAATATTAGAATTACGGATTGTAATATTTGCTCCTAAAATTACTGCCCCTGTTTGATCTCTAACAGTTCCTACAACTGAACCACTAGTAGCAGCACTTGCTTGAGCCATAGCTGTTTGAGGTTTAGTTATAGATAAACAAATCCATAGTCCTAAAAACAACAATACTAGTTTTATAGTTTTAGTCATCAATTGTTCACCTAGTCTCTTTTTAATTAAAATAAAACCCTACTACGCTATTTTATATAAAGTATAATTAAATCAGTATTGATACTTTAGCAGTTTCAAACTACTTAGTTTTCCTATTTAACAATAAATCATTCTTTAATGCAACTAGGATAAAATTTTAGAAAGTTAGCTATTGATTATGTATTGATAATGCAGCATATATCTGGTAGGAAAATCTGTTGAGAAAAGTTAATCTTATTTTGTTTGAAACAAAACATTACTATTGAAAAAACTAACCATAGTCTGTTAGAACTAACTTTTTTCCAACAAATAGTCCCCAATCTTAAAAGTAGGAAACTTATGGATAACATTGCTCAATGGCATTTTGCAAAACGCTTAGGGTTTCGTTTCTTTTTTACTTATTTCTTTTTTTACAATCTACCTTTTCCTTTTGATGTTTTACCTGTTTTTAACAATGTAGCCTATGCCTACTACACTTTCTGGTATTTAGTTATTCCTTGGTTAACCAATGATTTACTTAAATTAAACTACAAAATAGATACTGGTTTTAATGGAAGTGGAGATATGCTTTTTCACTTTCTCCAAGTAAGTTACATATTATCAGCAAGTCTTTTTATAACTTTAATTTGGTCAATTTTAGATCGTAAGCGACTCAACTATAATAAGTTATATCATTACTTAACTATCTACCTTAGATTTTCACTAGCTAGCAAAATGATACTTTATGGAGCAATCAAAGTAGTTAAATCACAATTTCCTAATCCACCTTTAGATAAATTACTACAACCTCTTGGTGAATTTTCCCCTATGGGATTGCTTTGGAATTTTATGGGTTTTTCTGAAAGCTATAATATTTTTACTGGTGCAGCAGAAATGCTAGGAGGAATATTGCTTGTAAGTCCAAGCCTTACAACATTAGGGGCACTTATATGTATTGGAGTGTTAAGTAATGTTCTTATGCTTAATCTTAGCTATGATGTACCTGTTAAGCTTTTCTCAAGTCATTTACTTATAACGGCTATTTTCCTAATTGTGCCTGATTTTAAGCGTTTAACTAATATGTTTATTTTAAATCGTGGAGTAGAGCCTGTGGAATTTCAACCTCTTTTTAAAAAGGTCTGGCTTGAACGAGGGGTTAAAGTGTTGCGAGTTATATTTATCTTATTTATATGTGGTAAATATCTTTATGGCTCATATCAGGTTGCTCGAGTTGTTGGGGATCAATCTATAAAATCTCCACTTTATGGAATTTGGAATGTTAATGAAGTTTTATTAGATGGACAAGTACAACCAAAATTTGAAGAAACTAGATGGAAGAAAGTAGTTTTTGATACTGTTGGAAGAACTATTATTTTCCTAAATGATGATACCAAAAAATATTACCTAGTAGACTATAACCTGGAAAAGAAATCCCTGCTTTTTAAGAAGGGTTATGACCCAAACTGGCAAGCTAATTTTTCTTTTGAAAGACCAACTTTTGAACAAGCCAAAATTGAAGGCAAAATGGATGGTCATCAAATTCAAGTTAAGCTACAAAAAATAGATGAATCCAAATTTTTGCTTAACAGCCGTGGATTTCACTGGATAAATGAATATCCTTTTAACTTCTGAAAACTAAAACATTTTAACCACACCATAGACAATTATACACTAGAAAGATTTATGCAGCAGAAAGCCTAGCTGCATTTATTTGTTCTAGCAATCTTTGTTCTAAATCTGTAGCAAGAAGATTAATTTGGGTTTTAATATCAGAAAGTTGAAGAGTGTGATTAGCTAAAGTACATTCCAACTCTAGTACAGCTTGTCGGTTAGATTTTTTCTTTGAGATAACAATAACATCTAAATTAGGAAAAAGCAGAAGTAGTTCATTTTTAAGCCTTTCGGCAAATAAATGTTGGTTTGCTGTCCCTAAATTGGTTACATTTATTTTGTATCTAAATTTATTGACAAATTTCTTGACCATAGTCATTACACTCTTATTCTATTATTTTAAGCAGCTATTGGTGGATCTGGTTGCGAAGATTTCACTTTTTTTAGTTTGTTTTTCGCTCCCATTTCATTTATTTGTTTTATTAAAGCTGCTATTTTCTTACCTTCTTTCTCTTGCGTTTCAATATTGGTAAGATTTTCTATTAGTTTTAATTGAAGTACTTTTTTGTTTTTTGCCATAATTGTGCATAGCTTAAACCTTAACTTCCAATTAGTCAATAAACTAGCTCTATTTTTCTCACTTTTAGCTTTAAGTTATTTAATTTTATAGTTTTGAAGCGATTGACTATATTAGTTATTTTCCTTATTTTTCTTTGTAAAATCTATCTAAAACTATTTAGACAGAAAAAAAAGTACAGTAAAGTTTATAATAATTCCTCGATAAAGTATAATTTAGATAACACCATAGTTTTTGCCAGAAAGGTTAAATTTATGAGAGAACATAAAAACAATCAACGTCCTCGCAATATATATTTCGGCAAACAACAAATTAAAACTCCTAAAGCTAAAAACTATCCTCTAACTTTTTCTGATTTTAACAATAAACAATCCAAACGAATACAAGCAAGTTTTAGTAATGGCAAACCTTCTCCTGAAGACACTTCTACCGTTAATACAGTAGAACCATCTAAAAATAAGTAGTTAATTTTTATAAAGTAGCTACACTTTGGGGAAAATTCCATTTCTTAGGAACTTTTCCCAGCACTTTTGTAAAAAAGTTCACAAAATAATCTTAATTTATGTAAATTTCCACTATTTATATGGCTTTTATTTATGGCACAGCATTTGCCGCTCAATTAAGCAAACCTACAGTGCTTTTCATTTTGCTAAAAAAATAAGAGGGCTAATAGAATGAATACTAACACAGCAGTTTCATTCAAAGACGATTCGCTTTTTCAAAAAATACAAAAGCAGTTTATAGAACAATATGAAAAAGCCTTTCCTAATCCATTAGCTAGTAAAACCGTGGTCATTATACCTAGTCTAACAATGGATCAAGAAATATTATCTAAAATAAAAGGTATTTCTTATTATGAGGAAAGATTATTATGTCTTTTAATGCTATTAAGAATGCCTAGAACTAAGATTATTTACATCACTAGTTTACCTATAGATCCAACTATTGTAGATTATTACCTATATCTTTTACCTGGGATAACAAGTTTTCATGCTAAGCAAAGATTAACATTATTAAGTTGTTTTGATAGTTCTCCTCGACCATTAACAGAAAAGATTCTAGAACGTCCTAGGTTAATAGAAAGAATAAAGAAGTACCTTAACCCTCATGAACCAGCACATTTAGCTTTTTTTAATATAACTACACTAGAAAAAGCTTTAGCCTTACAACTCCAGCTACCTATTTATGGTTGTGATTCAGACCTTTCTTATTTAGGAAATAAGAGCAATAGTAGAAAGCTATTTAAAGATTGTGGATTGTTATGTCCTGCTGGTTATGAAAATCTCTATTCTATTACAGAAATGACTCAAAGCTTAGCTTCATTAAAAACTGAGTATCCAGAACTAAGAAAAGCTGTAGTTAAATTAAATGATGGATTTTCTGGAGATGGGAATGCAATTTTTAGTTATCAAGATTTAAATCCTAACAATAACTTGGTAGTTACAATACAAGAACAATTAGCTAACCGTTTATCTTTTATTGCAGGTGAATTAAATTTAGGGCAATTTCTTCTAAAATGGCAAAATATGGGAGGTATTGTTGAAGCCTTTGTTGATGGTCAAGAAAAACAATCTCCTTCTGTTCAATGTAGAATTAACCCTTTAGGAAATAGTGAAGTTATCTCAACTCATGATCAAGTTTTAGGTGGAGAAGACAATCAAATCTTCTTAGGAGCTTACTTTCCTGCTAATAAAGATTATGCTATTGAAATAGGTGAAATAGGTAAAATCTTATCCGATGAACTACAAAAGAAAGGTGTCTTAGGTAGATTTGGAGTAGATTTTATTTCAGTAAAAGAAGATAACAAATGGAAACACTATGCTATAGAAATAAACTTACGTAAAGGAGGAACAACCCATCCTTTTTTAATGCTTCAGTTTTTAACAAGTGGACAGTATGACTATAAGCAAGGAGAATACTTTACACCTAATCAACAAAACCGCTACTACTTTTGTTCTGATAATTTACAAGATGATAATTTTAAAGGATTAACTCCTTATGACTTAATTGATATTGCTATATGTAACAACTTATTTTATGACAGTTCTACACAACAAGGAGTAACCTTCCATTTAATGGGAGCTTTATCTCAATATGGCAAGTTAGGTTTAGTTTGTATAGGCGATTCTCTGGAAATAGCCGAAGCTTACTATAAAAAAACTGTTTCAATCTTAAAAGATGAAAGCATTAAACAGTACATAATATAACTACTAGGAATAACACTATGAGAGACTCAAAAAATATTACCCTAACTCCATTAAATATTAAGCACATTCTTTGTCCAATAAATGTGTTGTCAGAATTAAGCCAAGCTATAGGCTATGCTATAGCACTATCACTATCTTACAAAACAAAACTTTTTTTCTGCTACTGTCATAAGAAACATCAAGAAGATAATGCTTACCTGAAAATAATGATAGAAGATACTTTTAAGCTACATATAGCAGAACCTATCCATAAATCTATTGATTGGGAAAGCCATTTGTTAGGCGGAGAAATATCAGACTCAATTTGTGAAAGTGCAGAAGAATTAAAGATAGATTTGATTGTGATGGAATCTAGACGTAGACCTTATAGTGCAGCTCTCTTTGGTTCAACCTCAGAAGAAGTTTGCCAAAAAGCAAAATGCTCTGTGCTAGTTACTCATAATGATGAAAAAGAATGGATTAATACTTCTACTCTAGAAGTTCACTTAAGGAAAATACTAGTGGCTTGTGATTTCTCTAAAGGTGCAAGCCTAGCACTTTCCTACGCTATATCTCTAGCTCAAAAGTATAATTCAGAACTTCATCTACTATATGTTTTACCAATTGAAGAGGAAAATAAACCTAACAAACATACTATTTTGGCAGATGCAATTAGAGCTTTCCAAGATCTTGTGCCGCTAAACACAATAAGGTTTGATAAGTTATTTTATGAAGCTCTTTCAGGTGATACTAGTAACTGTATTTTGCACTATGCCAAAGAATATGAAATTAATTTAATCTGTCTAGGAGCACATTCTAATAAACAAACTGAGTCTATTTTTTGGGGAACAACGGCTGATCAAGTAATTCGTCTTGCTCCTTGTTCAGTGCTTATTGCACGTTAATTCCTGTGCTTAATTTTATTCTTTTTATTGTATTTAGCCTTTCTCTTGCCTCTTTAGCCCAAAGTGAATCAGAATCAAGGCTTAAGTACTTTTCTAATTCCAAAAGAGCTTTATCATTTTGATGAAGTTCTTGGTAAATTACTGCTCTGTTAAAAACTCCTGGCAAATAATTTTCATTAATAGCTAAAACCTTGTTAACCACTTCTAAAGCACTTTGAAAATCCTTACTTGCACCATAAGCAACTGTTAAAGTTGTAAGCAATTTTACATCTTTAGGATTACGTTCAATAGCTTTAGAAATTTCTTTGATAGCTTCAGCATTTTGGCCTAACAAAATAAGTTGTTGAGCATATATATTTGAAACTTCAGCACTTGGATTATCAATGGCTAAAATTTTTATTTTATCTTCTAAAGATTTTACCTTGGCTTGTATTTCTGTAGTATATTCACCACGGCTAGTTATTGAAGATGAGTAATCAAAATCAGCTAATCTTAGTTCAGTAGGACGACCTATCTTATTTACTTCATTTAGAACTGCAAGATTTTCTGCTATTTGAGAGTTTTTGTCTATAGTATTACCTTTAGAGAACATCCATAAAACTACTGCACCAATACTTAAAACTAAAAACAAAGAAGCTGCTAGAGCAAGTTGAGACATTTTTAAAGAAGGAAAACTTTTTCTAAAAGTACTAGCTGTTATAGGCAATAGCACAATATTGCTAACATGATCATTTTTAGAAGTAGAATTTAGTGATTTTTCAACCAAACTTCTAACTTCTTGAACTGATTCCTTAGCATGTTTATCCAAAAATGCTTTTTCTTCTTCACTTTCTTTGGACAACATAGATTTTGTTAAATCTGCAATTGTTTGACAACATTCAGGGCAAATAGCAATATGTGCTTCAGCTTTTACTAAATCCCCTGCTGAAAGCTGACATGTAAAATATTTTATAGTCTCATCCTCATACTCACAATGTTTAGTATCCATAAAGTTAAACTCTAAAATGGCTCTCAATTATAACTAAGACGTAAAATTTTATTAAAAACTTACAGATTTTAATATTAAATTAGAAAAACATTACAAACAATCTAGCAATTATAATAAGGTAAGATGTTTTAACCCCTTTTTACAGAACAAAAAAAAGAAGCCGCATAAGCGGCCTCTTTTTTAAACATCTAGAAAAACAGCTATTCCGTTACAGTTAAATTCATAGTTACCGTTTCAACACGTCCACTATTAGCCTTTGCTACAAACATAATTTTATGTGTTCCCAAAGGAGTTTTCTTTGTAGTCTTTAAGTTAAAAGGTGTCATAGCATCTACATCAGAAACAACACCAGGTGTAACTTTTATCTTCAAAGCTTTTGTACCCATTGTCCAAACTGTTACACCTTCAGAAAATCCGCTATTTCTTTCAATCATAACCATTACATTAAAATCTTCACCTCGTTTAACAAACATTGTTGATGGTTGTAGACGAACATGAAAACTTTCTAACTTTCTGCCTACTTCAACTAACACACCAGCATGATGAACAATATTTCCATTTCTGCCAGTAATATGTAATAGGTAATTACCGAAAGCTGCCTCTTTCATTACCATTATACCAACTTTTGTTTTCTCACTTCTCACATCAGGTACAGTAAAGAATACCTTAAAGTTTTCTGGATTAGGACTAACACTTATATCTAACCCTACTGTATCTGTAAATTCGCCCATAGATTTAATATCTATATTTAACCCAACTACATCTCCAGGTGTTGCAATAACTTCACTAGCACTTGTTTCTATACGAAAATCTCTTAGAGTTGCGCTATCACGCATATCAATTAGATAAGTATCTACACTAGAAGCAAGTCCTACTCTTTCTAACCAATTACTAGCAAATAGGATTCTATCCCCATTGCGACTAATAGTTGCGTTAGGCTCAGCAAAAGCAATGCTATAATCTTCAAAAGGTGTAGTAGGAGAATATCTACGGCTACGATGGTGTGCTAGGCGTCTAACGTCTTGGCTCCCATCCATATTTACTAATAATATTTCATCTTCAAATGGTAACCAAGATTCTACACTGTCTGTTAATCTAGATTCATTGTCATAAGTGGTAACTACACACCAACCAGCATGTGCTGATGGTGCTAGATTTTGACAAGAAATATTAGTGTAGAAATAAGGAGAGTGTTCTAAAAGTACAACCATTTGTCCATCAGATAAGCGATGCTTTTCAATAAAGTTGCTATTGGTTTGAACTTCATATCTATCTACTACCAAAACTTCATCCCCATTAGCATCTATACCTAAATCATAGCTTGTTCTCCATAAAGGCTTACTCCAAATTAGGTTAAGATTGCGATCATAAACTTCCATTCCACGAAAATCTGTATTCATTCTTGCTACATAATTAACAACAACATAGCTTCCTTTTGGAGAAACTGAAATGCCATCAAATTCTGCTAACTTATTATAGAACGTCTTTTTAGCAACAATTTCATCTTTCCATATATCAAAAACTACCATGGTAGTAAAACCAAGATTTGGGAATTTTGTATTTAGCCCTAAAAAAGCATAGTATCGGCCATCTATAGAGATATTCCCTTGTCCACTACTAGTAATAGAAGTATAGTCTGAAAATGAATGAATAACTTTTACTTCATTAGTAATTACATTGTAAGAACGAAGAGAATTTCCTAAACTATAAATTACTAAAAAAGGATCTGTAGGATGCCAGAAAATATCTTCTCCTTTAAGATCTGTTAGGACTTTCTTAAATTGGTAAGTTTGCCCATCATAAAGCATAGTACTACCATTGCCACTACTTAAAAGCATAAGGCTTTCATCTATATTCCAAGCTTGTCGCCTTGAATTACCAGCAAATATGCCTTGTTGGCCTTCTCTATTTGCATTTGTTAGGCGAGTTAGAGAAGTATCAAAACTTGGTTCAACAATTGTTTTGCCTACATCAGGCTTAGAGATGGTGACAGGAGGTACTAGATCATGATTTGCAATTTGGGCAAAAGCTATTGCAGGTAAAGTAAAAATGCTGACTAAGATTGCAATTAAAACTGAAAATAGCGCCCGTTTCATAACCCCTCCTCAGTTCAGTTTAGATTTTGAACTTTGTTTTAGTAGATTTTATTTAATGACTTACGCAACAGGCATTCCAAAAGTAAATGAATATGCAAAGTTCTAGCTATATAAAATGGTTAAAAAGGTAACATATTGATAATACATCTTTTAACAACTCATTAATCTCCTTTTCTTTTACGCTTTATTTAATAAACTTACTACACAAGAGTAAAATAAACTTATTCTGATTAAAAAAGTACTAATAATAAGACTTATGTTTATTTTTTGAGAATATTTCCACAAAAGATTTAGCCAAATTCCGCAAACTGGCTTAACTTAGCTTTTACTATATCTATAACTTATTCTATAACAAAAGGTTACTGCTCTATTTTTTGCTAAACACTACTTAACAAAACCCACTTTTCTTTTTCAACATCAAGAAACTCATGTAGAAAATATGGTTGTTTACTCCAACTCTTACCTCCATCTTCACTCACATACCAACTAGTAGCATCACTAAGCCCTGTTTCTATCAACTTAACATAAAAACGTTCTTGACCAACACGATAAAGATTAGCCGTATAATTAGCAAAATAATCTATATCTTCTGCATAAGGTTGATTGGAAAGTGTCCAACTTCCATAAGCAACATAAGTTATAAGAAACTCCTCACCATTTCTAATAAAACGTACTCTTTGCTTAGTTTCTGTTGTTTTAAGTGATAGACAGTAAGAAATTTTATCTTTTTGATTTTTGTTTTCTGCCAACCACTTTATATCTTTGTTAATAGGAAGTTTAAAAGGATTTTGTTTTAGAGTTTTTTCTGATTCTTGACCACAATAATAGAATTTCTTTTCTTGAAAATCTTTATAAAAATCTGAAAGTACCTCTTTAAGCTCTGGAATACCTCTGAAAATATCAGCTATTGTTTTATCTGCTCTCTCTCTTACAGAATCACCATCTGCATTATGATCATCTGCTGAAAGCGCACTTCCATACTCAGTTAATACTTCTTCCAACCATTTTAGTATAGCATTCGGATTTTTAGGACATTTAACAATAACTTCTGGCTCTTTTAGCAACCTCTCAATTTCTGTGTTACTTACAACATAGCTAGGAATTGATTTTATCCATTGCAAAACATTCTGAGAAGTTTTTCTAAGATTATTTAATGTTAAGTCTAAGTATTCTATTTTCTGTAAGTTACAAATAGTTTCTGGTAATGTATCTAGTTGATTTTCTGCCAAAGTGAGTTTTTTTAAATTTGATAAATTTCCAATTGCATCAGGTAATATAGTCAAATGGCAATGTGTAAGATCTAATTCTTCTAACTGAGCCATTTGACAAACCTCATCAATAAAATCTGTTAGTGGGCAATTTTTCAAATCTAAACTTGTCCAATTCTCTTGCTTAGCTTGTTTAATCATTGTTGCAATTTCTTTTTTCTTACGTGGCATAATTATCCTTTTCCCAACTCTAAACCCGGGGTTGCGCTCGTTTTACTCTAAACCCGGGGTTGCGCTCGTTTTACTCGCTAAAACCCCGGGCTAATATGGGTTGAATTACTATTATTTTGAGCTATTTCTAATAGGCTCTCGCTAAAAGGGCTAATATCTTTATCAAAGTTAAATTTCTGTTAATGCTTGGCTTAAACGCTCTAACCCTTCTATTAAAATGCTTGTATTCATACAAATTCCAAGACGAAAATGGTTAGGCATTTCAAAAAAATCTCCTGGAACAACTGTAGTTTCATATTTTTCTCTTAGTACCTGACAAAGATCTGAAACATTACCTTTTAATAATCGAGGAAAAACTACTGTTCCAAAATCAACTTTCACGCAACTTAGCTTAGGTTGGTTATCAAGAAATTCATTAATTATTTTCCGGTTTGTGGTAAGCAAATTTTTGGTTCTTTGTCCAACTTTGTCTAATTCAGCCAAAGCTATCACACTTAGACGCTCTGCTGGATGTGGAGCAGCAACACCAAATAAATCATTAAGCAACCATATTTTCTCTGCTAGCTCCTTATTTGCTAGTATCCATCCACATCTCAGCCCACTTAAACCATAAGTCTTTGTTAAACTATTTGTACTAATAAAATTTTCTCCTAAATGAAAAGCTGATTTAGGAGTTTGTTCAAACATTGTCTCTAAATAAACCTCATCTACTAATACATAACATTTACCTTGTGTGATTTCTGCAATTTCTTTTAATGTACTCTCATTAGTTAACACACTACTTGGATTATGTAAGTTAGTCATTATTATTAGTTTTGTTTTTGGAGTAATTAAGTCTTTTATTTCACTGGTGTTGATTTGAAAACCATCTTCAAATCTACGAGAAAAACGCTTTACTATTGCACCTAAATAGTAAGCTGTACTTAGTAATAATTCGTAGACAGGTTGTTCAATTAAAACTTCATCACCTGGTCTTAAAATAGCTGCCATAGCTAGATGATTAGCCAATGAAGTCCCTATAGCAGCAACTACACAATCAGGATCAGTTTGGTATCTTCTAGCTAAAGCATTCTGTAAAGGTTCATACCCATAAATGCTTGGCCCATTTATTTCAAGATCATCTATGGAAACATCTAAATCTCTAAGTGAGTAATTTTCCATGCCACTGACAGCCAAGTTATATTTGGAGCCAGAGCGAGTTTTTGCCCATTGCATATAGGGTGACGCTGCTACAAAGGTCATAAATTTACCTCATTCTAGATTAACTTTTTGTTTTCCTAAAAGTTAACCTAATTCTAAATAGTCAACTAGTTAAGTAGAAATGGCTAAACTGGTTATGGCAATACTAGCATGACACTATTATAGGTTAAACCCATCAATTGCCATAAATATAAGCTTGTTATTGATATTATTTCGACTTCTTTAATGGATAACCAACCTGGTCTTATTGCTGCAATACAATTTGACCAAATAACAATAGAGCTACCTTGAACCCGGAGTTGCGCTAATTTCCCGGGGTTACGCTTCGCTAAAACCCCGGGCTAATATATGACTCTGTTGGAAACGAACTCATTTATTAAAATAGCCCAATTTTAATTCGCTCAACCCATATTAGCCCCAGGTTTTAGCGAGTGTAACGAGCGCTACCTGGGGTTTATAAAAAATGAGTGCAATATGGGGTTTATAAAAAATGAGTGCAATATGGAGCTCACGAACGCAATAGGGGATCAGCTGAGGAATTTCCCTAGTTCGTGGATTTTTCCTCGTTAATTTCCCCTTTAGTTATTCTAATTTATTATAACTTATTGCAAATATTGGTTTTGAAAGCTCAAAAATTGTGGAACAAATCTTGCGTAAGAGAAAAGCAAATTTGTTAACTTGTTAATGCTCTAGATTAAGTTAATGTACAAAACAATAAATTATTACACTTATTTAGGCTCATGCTATCAAGTAGTTATTAAATCAGGCATTGGCAAGTATCAAGATTTGAGAGTTATCTCAAAGGGGGTACAAAACAATGTTTGAATATACTTTAGCAAGTGTAGCCAAAAAACCAAGTAAAAAGAAATGGGCATTTTTTATTGTAACTTCAATTATATGGATATTTATATTTGTTTTCAGTGTTATAGCAAGTATTTTTGTTTATGACGCTCGTTTAGATAGCCAAATGCAATTATTGACTATGATTGCACCTCCACCACCTCCTCCACCTCCACCACCTCCTCCTAAAGGTGGCTCAACTAATCCAATTCGCCCCAAAATAGATAACATTATAAAAACTTCTATGAACTTTTTTAGCACTAACCAAACTTTAGTTCCATTAAGTAATAAAGTTGAGCTACCTTCCACTACTGTTGGTAGTGATTTTGGTGTAGAAGGTGGTGTAGAAGGTGGTGTAGAAGGTGGCGTTCTTGGTGGTGTTGTTGGCGGTGTTTTAGGCGGCGTTCTTGGTGGTGTTAAGTCTGATATGATAAGTAATAGTATGGTTGACAATGCTCCTCCACCTCCTCCACCTCCTCCTAAACACATTGAAGAACCAAAAGAACCTCCTCCTCCTAAAATCGTAAGACGAAGTGAAGGGGTCATTCGTGGCAATGCAATTTATTCACCTGCTCCTCAATATCCACCAGTAGCCCGCAATGCTTCTATTCAAGGAGAGGTTGAGGTTGAAATTCTTATTGATGAAGAAGGCAATGTTATGAGCGCCCACATTGTTTCTGGTCATATGTTATTGCAACAAGGCTGTTTAACAACCGCTAAATCTTGGAAGTTCAAACCCACTTTACTTAACGGTCAACCCGTAAAAGTACAAGGCACTTTGATTTTCCGCTTCCGCTTAAATTAAAGAAATAGCTTATCTTATAAACTACCTTGCTTGGCAAGGTAGTTTATTAAACTAACATTGCAATTGTTATTACAAAATCCTCTTCTTTTTTCCACCATCCTAAGAGTTTTTCTGCTTTATAACTAACAATAGCTTCAAAACTTTGCCATTTATTAACTTCTAACATTTCAATATTTTCAATTTCAACCTGATGAGTACTAACACTTAATCCCACTTCTAAAGCTTTAAGAACACTTTCCTTAGCGCTCCAAAATAGATTAGCCCAAAGTGGTTGTTTGGAGGTTTCATTTTGGTAAATTTTTTCTATTTCTAAATTAGTAAAATAATCTTCCACAAAATTTTTTGTACGAGGCTCAATTTTTTCTATATCAATTCCTATCTTATATTCTGCTTTGGCTAAAGCACAAACCGCTAAATGTTGTCTATGACTTAGAGAAATAGCTATTGGAACAAGTCTATTTTGGTAATATACACTAGGTGCACCATTAGTTTTTTTTACGATTTCCAAATCTGTAAAAGAAAAATCCTGATCAAAACCTAAAACCTTGCTATATTTTGCAAAAGCTTGTTTTGCTGTCCAACGCCCTAAAACCCAGGATTCTTTGCGGTCAATAAAGCGTAAACTTGCTAAAAATTTTCTTTCATTTTCACTTAACCATTCTAGATTGTTTGGTAAATCTGTTTTATTCTGTTTTGACCAAAATATTTTTTTATTTATCATTAGTTGTTTTTAGTCCTTATAATCTAAACTCAAAAAGTTAAGGCAAATATATTATGAAACAAGTAACTTTATTTTTTCTAATAATTACAAGTATTTTATCTATTTTTAATCTATCTTGTTCATCAACAAAACCTGTTGAGAAAAATAACCCATCTACCCAAACTGCTAATCAAAATGAAACAGCTTCAAATAACCAAAACAATAAAAAAAATACCCCAATTGATGTAAATGAAGTATTAAAAGAATATCTTCCAGATTTTAGACTAGCTGAAAAAAAAGACTATAATAAAGTTTTATTAAAGCAAGATGATTATGGTAAACCTATTTATACGGCTGATTTCAATGCTGATGGAAGAGAAGATTGTGCAGTCATAGTAGTAAACGACAAAACCAAAGAATATAGAATCTACTACATATTAAGAGATGAAGATAAATATAAACTTGAACCTCTTTTTATTCAAACAGATAACAAATCAATTAAAGATGGCATTATTACTAACCCTATGTTTTTTAAGCCTATTGGAGAAGCAGGTATAGGAGACAGAGAGTATAATTCTCTAACTAATGATATTGAATTACCAGATTCAGCAACGGATGAAGAAAGACAACGTGCTCGTGAAAACAAATTAGCACCTTATAAGGCGGTTCCTGCTGTAGAAGTTTGGACAGGAGACAACGACAATAAAAAATCAGAGGTCAATCTTGATTCAATCTCATATTGTTCAACTACTTGGTATTATGAAAAAGGCAAGTTAAAAGATTTTAATGCTTGTGATTAAAATTCTAGAAAATATAAGTAAAAACAATAATGCCTCGTTTATATCTTACTGAGTTTCAAATATATATAAACGAGACATTATTTACTACTTGAGTAGAGTAAAATTAATCAGCTAGTTACTAGGATTTAGCTCTCGGTTAATTCCTCGTTCTAAAGCGTCTATTACATAGCTTCTTAAGCCTGTAGCAGGAATGATTTTATCTAGTGAACCAACTCTTAAAGCACGATGGACACTATGAACATGGTCAAATTCGTCTGCTACTTCACCTAATTTTTCTGAGCGGACTGACTTATAAACTTCTGCAAGTTTTGAGCGTAAACGTCGTTTTTCTAAATCACTAGCCTTGGCAATTTCTGCTTCAATTTCAGCTACCCTAGGGTCTTTCTTAGTACGTTGGTCAACATCACGTGCAAAAACTACTGCTGCCGCAGGTGCGCCACCTATAACAGAAGCATATGAACCTTCTAGTGCTACTACTTCCATTGAATCATTAAGGCGTTTGGAAAAGACTACAAAAGCTCCTCCGTGATAGCGTGAAATTACTACAAACACAATTGGCCCTTTGAAATTAACCACTGCACGACCAATTTCTGCACCATTTTCTAGCTGAATTTTACGCATAGACTCTGGTGAGCCATCAAACCCAGCTAAATTAGCTAAAACCACTAAAGGCCGATTGTTGCTTGCTCCATTAATTGCACGAGCTATTTTCTTAGAAGATTGTGGAAATAATGTTCCTGAAGTCCATTGATCAGGCCCATCAGAAGGAATAAAACCTTTACGTGCAATAGGGTGAGATTCAAAACCAAGTAAGCAAACAGGATAGCCTCCAATATGCGCATCCCAAACTACTGCTGTTTCTGCATCCTTCATTGCACTCCAACGTTCTATAGGTTGATGATCTTGATCACTAACAGCTTTTAAGACTCTACGTATTTCAAATGGATGTTTGCGCCCAGGATTAGTTTTATCAGAAAAAATTTCTCCTACTGTAACAAACTCATTTGCTTGATTATTTATTTGGCTATGTGGGAACACACAAACATCTCTATCAAAAGGATCTGTAGTTACAGCACGACGTGGAAAACGTTCCCCGCTAGCAACATAGGTATGATCATAATGCTGTAGCAAAATATTTATTGCTTCATTTATATCTGTAGCAAAATATTGAGCTTGGCCATTAGGCCCCATAGTTCGCTCATAACCACCTATACCAATATTGTCCTCAGCCGAAACACTTCCAGAATAATCTAACGCTTGTTTTCCAGTTAAAACCATTGCTGCTTCTGGTGTCATGATAAGAATGCCTTTTGTGTGCATTAACATAGTTGCTTCAGCATTCCAGTAAGGTTGTGCACCTACATTGATGCCATTGACAACTACATTGATTTCTAGTCCTTGTTGAGTAAGTTCTACTATGTAACGCAGCACTAGTGAAATCCAATCCATATTCTCTGTGCCAGTTTCCATAGAGATTTTAGCTCCAGCAGATAAAGCAAACCATTCTAATGGAATATTCTTTTCTTTAGCTAGTTTAAGTGCTTCAATTATTCGTCTACATTCAGCTTCAGCTAAAGAACCCATTTCTTTGCTAGGATCTCCAAGTAAAGCTACTCTTGTCATTCCTTCTGGATATTTAGCTGTGTAGTTGGTAATTAATCCCACAATAATGTTGGCTTTATTTTTTCCATAAGGGCGACTTACAGGAACAAGTTTATTTTCTGCATCTAAATCATACTCAATAAAATCTCCTGGTGGTAAATCTGATTGAGCATCAGTTTTAGGTGGAGTTAAAATTTCAACTAACCTGTATGGATAGAGCATTCCACGTTGTTGCAACCTAACAACTTTTTGCTCATATTCTCCTAAAGTTTCAATCGGTTTTTCTGGTAATTCATTAAAATTAACAACTAAACCTTTTCCTCCAGGATTTGAAACTTGAATAAATGTATCTTTAATCTCACCAGTTGATGGACTAGGCACTTTAGCTACAACTACAATCTGCTCAATACCTAAACCTTCTGTAGAAGGTGCTAGACGATGAACAATTACATCAAACTCATCTGGTTGTAAGTCTAAAACTGGCCAAATATAAAGCATAACTCGGTTAAAATAGAGCCTATCTTGTGGAGCACGTTTAGCTTGGAAATTTCTTATTGCTGCTAATGTTTCAAGCAACATCCTTTCTAAATAAGGCAATTGAACGATTTTACCATTTTCATTGCGAATTGGACTTAAATCTCTAACTTCTGCTATTGCAAAAAGTCGTTCATCTTTTGAATTTTCTTTAGCTATAGCATGAAAAGCATATACACCTTCAACAGATGGTAAACGATCTATATTAAAACTGCTTAATCTCCATAAATGCAAGCGTTTACCCATCATTGGATGTAAGTTTCTATAAAGTTTTTCTTCGCTATACCCTTTAATTTCTTTAACTTCTGAATTTGACTCAGATTCAATATAAACTGGTCTATAGGTAAAATATTGATTGCGAGTTTCATTAATCGAAGTAGAACAACAAGCAACTACCACCCTACGTAGTGGCTTAGGAAATGAAATTTCATTAAGTGTTTGCATAACACTCTGCTGTACAAGTTCTTGATCTTGTAATAAATGCTCTTGCCAAGTATAGAAATCTACTACTAAATCTCTATCTTGAGGTATATCAGCCATAACTTTAGTCATTAGATCAGCTATTTTCTTTAAGCTGTCAAACTCACTAAATGTTGTAATTAGCTGAACTCTCCTACCTTCGTAAATATAGTCACTTAGTACAAAGCTATGACCTTCAATTGCTATTAAACGTAGGTTTTCAAGTGGACGAATACGATAATAGCGCTGTGTTAGGACTTCTAGCATTAATTGTCTAGTACCCAAATCAGATTCTTTTAGCAAATTAGAAAACAATACAACTAAAGGTAATGGACAATCTAATAATTCTTTAATTCGTTCCTGACGATCTGCTGCATCTGGATGAGTAACTAAGAAAGCTAAATCAGATTTTACTTTTTGATAGAGCTTTTCTTTAGCCTGAGTAAACATAGGCTCTTCAAAGTAAGTAAAATGGACTTCTCTTGCTAGATCATAAATCATTGTTACCCGGTTTTGAGTAATTCTAGTTAACTTATCTAACAAATTATGAAAGTCTGTTCCAACTTTGTTAATTAGTTGTGGAGCTTGATCTAATCTACGGTTTAAGACTGAAAGAATTGGATTAGTGTATTGATCTAGACGTTGACGGGATTTGTAAATCCAGACCATTGCATCAACTAATTCAGGTGTGAAAGATAAGCTCTTGAGTCCATATCTTGCAACCATTTTTTCTAATCTAGAGTAAAACACTTTTGGAATTATAGCTAGTTTACTATCAAAAGTTCTTACAAAAGTAATAAAGTGAGAATCAGAGATTAAAACCTCATCTGTTTCAGAGTCTTCTTGAACAGGTTGGCGTCTAAACAAAGATTGAATGTTTGTATATATCTCTATTAGTTCATCTTCCTGCCTGCGAATTTCTTCATCATCTTCAGTAAGTTCTTTAATTAGTTCTGAGCGTTCCCCTAACAAGCGTTTTGCCTCATTATTATCAATATCAAAGCCTAAAAACATTCGTTTAAGACCATTAAGATTGCTAGCAAAACGTTGTTTTAAGTTAGATTTTTCCACACTTGAAGCTAAGATTTTGTCTAGAGTTTCAAATCCAACACCATTTCCGCTTTCCACCTCTGTTACTGAAGAATGTGGAGCAATATATAAAAGTGCAACACCTGTGCCAACTTGAACATTATTGCTTATCAGTACCTGAGAAACTTTACCTGCAAATGGAGCAACGATAGACATCTCCATTTTCATAGCTTCAAGTATAACTAAACAATCCCCTGAGGCTACTTCTTGGCCTTGTTTAACTTGAACAGAAACAACCACAGCAGGAGAAGGCGAACGAACTACACCAGCTTGATCTTGGCTTACTAAATGGGATATGTCATTAACTTCAATTCTGTGATCAGTTCCATTTACAGAAGAAAGCAACCTAAAAGATTGACCTAGCTTATTAGGGTTTTTAGCATCAAAAATTGTTAGTCTATTTTCAAAGTTACTTTGAGGTTCAACTTGAACTATTACCTGACGACCAGCTACATCTATCTTGTACTCTTTAGTTCCTATGCGCTGTGTTGTTAGTTTGTAAGTCTTTCCTTGATAACCTAGTTCTGTCTGATAGCCTATCTCTGAACGCACTGAAAGCCGTCCACGAGTAGCAGAGGTTTTAAATTGTGCTAGTTCAACTTCCCATTCCTTATCATAAACATTAATTGCTGCTTGTAGTAATGCAATATCTGAATAAGGTCTAGTTTTAGCCTTATCACTAGTCATGTAATTATCTAACCAAGCAGTATTAAATGTCCCTCTGTTAAAATCATCATTAGCTAGCAATTCTAGTAAAAAGGCTTTGTTTGTTGTACCACCATTAACCACAATATCACTTTGTGAAAGTGCACGCTGCAATCTAGCAATAGCCTCATAGCGGTTATGACCATAAGCAATAATTTTTGCAATCATTGAATCAAACTGAGAAGCAATAGTTTCACCTTCACTTAAACCCGTATCAATACGGATTCCTGGCCCAGTAGGTAAACGGTAAAGCTCAACTTTTCCTGGAGCAGGAGCAAACTTATTGTCAGGATCTTCTGCATTAAGCCGAACTTCAACTGCATGACCTGAACAAAGCGGAGGGTGTTTTTCTAGCTTACCACCACGTGCAACAAAAAGCTGCATTTTAACTAAGTCTAACCCTGTGGTGACTTCTGTTACAGGATGCTCAACTTGCAAGCGTGTGTTAACTTCCATAAAGCAAAAACTGCTAGTGTCCAAATCATAAAGAAACTCTACTGTACCAACATTGTGGTAATTAACTGCTTTTGCAAGCCTTACAGCTACATCTTTAATCATTTGCTCTTGTTGCTGTGTTAGCGCAGTAGAAGCAGATTCTTCTATAACTTTTTGATGACGGCGTTGAACAGAGCAATCTCTTAACCCAACAGCCCAAACAGTCCCATAATCATCTCCAAGTATTTGTACTTCAATATGACGGGTGTTGGTAAGTAATTTTTCTAGAAATACAGTTTTATTTCCAAAACTACTAATAGCCTCTGCTTGGGCACGGTTAAAACTTTCTGCCAATTCTTCTTGCTTAAATACTTTGCGAATACCGCGTCCACCACCTCCAGCAGTTGCCTTTATCATTAATGGAAAACCAATCTTCTTGGCACATTCAATAGCTTCTTCTAAAGTATCAATAGCACCGCCGCTCCAAGCCCCAACAGGAACTTCCACCTGTTCAGCTAAACGTTTAGAGTTAATTTTGTCACCTAATTGCCGCATTGTATCGCCAGAAGGACCAATAAATTTCACTCCTAAACGATCACATAAATCTGCAAATTCAGCATGTTCAGCTACAAAACCCCAACCTACCCAAACAGCATCAGCACGTGTTTCCACCAAAGCCTTTTCTAAAGCTTTGTAGTCTAAATATCTATTCTTTACCTGCTGATCTTTATCATCTTGAAAAGTTGCAGATCCTAAAAAATAAGCTTCATCTGCTGCTCTAACAAACATTGCTCTTTGGTCTACTTCACAGTACAAGGCAATGGTGCAAATCTCTGTTTTATGTTCTTGATTAAATTCACGCACCGCATGAATAAACCTCATAGCCGGTTCGCCTCTATTTACAATTACAACTCGTCGAAACAAATTTTTGTTCTCAACTAGAGCAATTTCTTTAGACATTTTTTTCTCCTTCTGTAGATGCTCGTTTCTTTCATTCCCTAGGTTGTGCTCATTTTATTCATTCCCCAGGTTAGGCTCGTTTCTTCTATTCCCCAAATTGCGCTCATTTCTTCTTATATCCCTAAATTGCGCTCATTTCTTCTACTCCCAAATTGCGCTCATTTCTTTTATTCCCCAAATTGCGCTCGTTTCTTCTTATATCCCCAGGTTGCGCTCGTTTCTTCTATTCCCAAATTGCACTCGTTTCTTCTATTCCCCAAATTGCACTCGTTTCTTCTATTCCCCAAATTGCACTCGTTTCTTCTTATATCCCCAGGTTGCACTCGTTTCTTCTATTCCCCAAATTGCGCTCGTTTCTTCTTATATCCCCAGGTTGCGCTCGTTTCACTCGCTAAAACCTGGGGCTAATATATGACTCTGTTGGAAACAACTTCATTTATTGAAATAGCGCAATTTTTTACTAGCTCAACCCATATTAGCCCCAGGTTTTAGCAAGCCGCAGGCTTGCGCAACCTGGGGTTTACAAAAAATGAGCGCAACCTGGGATTTACAAAAAACGAGTGCAACCTGGGATTTACAAAAAACGAGTGCAACCTGGGATTTACAAAAAACGAGCTTAATCTAACAATCAAACACATTGAGCTTAATCTAGCTATCAAATTCAATTAGCTTAATCTAGCTATCAAATTCAATTAGCTTAATCTAACAATCAAACACATTAAGCTTAATCTAGCTATCAAATTCATTGAGCTTAATCTAGCTATCAAACACATTGAGCTTAATCTAGCTATCAAATTCAATTAGCTTAATCTAGCTATCAAACACAATTAGCTTAATCTAGTGCCTTTACGTACTACCCTATATTTTCAAATCCACTCCAATAACTTGAGTTGTTCATCCTCAAGTCGATTAGGAAAAGCTGTTGTTTTATATCCAACCATTACTAAGTAGTTGTTGCCTTGTGAATCTATTACTTGTGCATCATAACTGCTTAGTTCAGGATAAGGTGACACCAAAGCCATAAATTGTTCTTCTGCTGGTAGTTCTTTTGCTGGCAGTAAGACTAATTGATCAATATGAGCAGGTAATCCCATTGTGGCTTTGTTTATAATTTCCCACATCCCAGCAGTTTGGAAGCAAAGCTCTATCAATCTTGGATCAATTAAAGTTGATAAACTTTCTGGTTGATGATTTGCTGGCAACATAGAATTCATCATACCTATTACATTATCATTGTTCTTACAAACCCTAGTTAGAACTTGATAAGCAGGGCCATGGAAATACACCTGATAAATATTTCTTGCTTTTACACTTGGTAAATCATTTGTGTGAGGAACTTGGATTTTACTTAACTCAATGGCTGACAAAGACAGCTTTGCTTTAGCAGTAAAATGTAGTGTAGTTTGTGGTGTATCTTGATTAGCAAGTTGACGAATGCCTAACAATTTACACTCAGCAACAATCATTCCTTCTTCAGCAAAGAAATTTGCTTGCAAGGTTGCTACTCTAGGTTCATCACGATAGAACTTAAATGGATTTAAGAAGTTAACATCTTCAATAACTGATATATTCCAATCTGGTAAGAGTAATTTGGAAAGCTCTACAAAGCTTTCTATTCCCATCACTCCTGGCAAAATCGCTGTACCATCCATTTTATGATCCAATAGAAATGGTTGTAGCGTTGGATCTAGCTTCACAGTTGCAGTTAAACCACCATAAAGTGGCATTCCAGTAACTGTGTCAATCATTGGATTATTAACTTTGGGTAAGGTTTTGTTTATATCCAAACCACCTGTTTCATCAAATTCATCTGTTAAAATTCCTAACCTCTTAGCTACGACTACTTCAGTGGCAGGATCAGCTAGTGTAATCTCACGTCTTGTGGTTGGAATTGCAACTTCTGGCTCTAACATATCAATTCCAGCTAACTCCATCATTTTAGGAATTGAGCCTCTAGTAGCCATTCCAATACCACCCCAGGCTGTCCAGTCCGTTGCAATTGCTCTGGTATTTGGGTAAGTGGTTCGGAAATTACTAGTATATTTGCATAACAAATCATTAGCCGCACTATAGTCAGTCTGTCCACCATTTCCAAAACGTCCAGCAATTGAGCTAAAAACTACTGTGGCATTAAGTGGCATATCTGCAATAGAATGAATTAGATTAAACCAACCATCACTCTTTACACCAAAAACTAAGTTAAATTCAGCAGGTTCTTTATTTATCAAACGGCGGCTAATCTCTATGCCAGCAGCATGAACTAACACATCAATGTGACCATGTTTTTCACGGATTTCCTCTGTAACTTTAGACACAGCTTCATAATCTGTTAGGTTTACACTATGGTAATAAGCTTGCCCACCTGCAACTTGAACAGCTTTAATGGCTTCTAGAGCAGCATTTAATCTTTCTAGCTTAGCTAATTCTTTTTCAACCATTACAGGCGTAGGATGTTCATTTTCTAATTTAAGCTCTTCAAAAATATCTCGTTTAAGATTTTCTTTATCTGTAACAAAACGCTTGAGCTTAGTATCATTTTCATCTGGAGTTGGAGTTAAATCTAGCAAGTAGAAGATGCCTTTAGAAGCATTTGCTAAATCAGCAGTTATAGCAGAAACAATGCTACCAGCCGCACCTGTAATTACAAAAACACTATCTTTAGTAAGCGGCATAACCTCTTTAGCATCATTAGCTATTGGGCATTCTTTTAACCCAACAGTCCAACGAAGTGAGTTTTTATAGCCAACTTCCACAACGCCAGGATCAAACTCAACTTCTTTAACTAGCAATTCTGCAATATGTTTACTTTCTGCAAACTTTTCAAAATCAACAGCTTTGACTAAAGCATCTTTGCGCTCACGCTTAAAGGATTTAGTAAAGCCAACTACAGCTCCACCCATCGGAGCATATGCACCATCATTGTCATAACCATGATGGCCACCTAAACGAACGGCTGAGATTAAGAAAGAGCCTTTATCTTGAATAGCTTCATAGAGCTCCCGCATAGTAGCATAGAGCAACTTAACACGTAGGTTAGTAGCACTATGCCAGTCTGCCAATGACATAGCTTTTATTTCACCCTCATAATCTAAAGCTGGCAACCAAAATACACCTTGAATTGCTCCTTCACTTAAATACTGCTTAACAGTGGCTATAGTGCTTTCTTGATCAGCTTTTGGATCTAAAAGCAATGCAGTAACACCTTTTTCCTTGAGTAACTCAACTAAATTGCTTGAAACATCACTAACATCAGGCATTATTAAGACCCTAGAGTTTTCACCAAGCATTACACCCGTAGCCTTACAATAAGTTAAAGCTGGCCGTAAAATAGGCGTTGGAACTCTTCTAGGTGCTTGATTTGCTTGCTCAATTGTGTAAGTAACTGGTGCTAAAACTGTTGTTTCCTGAACTTCAGCAGGGCTAGTTTCAATGTTTGTTGAAAGTTCAGATTTATCAGCAGAATCTTTACTAGCTAGATCTGGTGAATTTTCACGAGCAAAATTAATTACATGTCTTAGTGTTGGAAAATCTTTTAGCTTACGATTTTCATCTCTTGGAATGTTGTAAAGTCCTCTAACTGCTGCAAATAACTCTGCTTGTTTTACTGTATCTACTCCTAAGTCAGCTTCTAAGTCTAAATCTAAATCTAGCATATCTTGTGGATAACCTGTTTTTTCTGATACTAAGTTAAGTACTGCTGCTTGAATATCATCTTCACCACTTGTAGTTACTGATTCTGATACTTTAACTTCTGCTACTTCTTCAGCTTTTGCAACAACAGGTGTAGAGCTTGTGCTTACTGTTTCTTTTAAGTCTGGGCGTTGGTCATATACAAACTTAATCACATGTCTTAGTGTTGGGAAATCTTTTAGCTTACGGTTTTCATCTCTTGGAATATCGTAAAGTCCTCTAACTGCTGCAAATAACTCTGCTTGTTTTACTGTATCTACTCCAAGATCTGCTTCTAAGTCTAAATCTAAATCTAGCATATCTTGTGGATAGCCTGTTTTTTCTGACACTAAGTTAAGTACTGCTGCTTGAATAGCATCTCCAGCACTTGTAGTTACTGATTCTGATACTTTAACTTCTGCTACCTCTTCAGCTTTTGCAACAACAGGTGTAGAGCTTGTGCTTACTGTTTCTTTTAAGTCTGGACGTTGGTCATATACAAACTTAATTACATGCCCTAAGGTTGGAAAGTCTTTTAGCTTACGGTTTTCATCTCTTGGAATGTGATAGTGTTCTCTAACTGCTGCAAATAGCTCTGCTTGTTTTACCGTATCTACTCCTAAGTCAGCTTCTAAATCTAGCTCTGTGTCTAACATATCTGGCGGATAACCTGTTTTATCAGACACAAGATGTAAAACTTCTAATTTTACACTATCTTCTGTAGATGTAGGAGCAGTAACCTCAGTAGGAGCAGCAACTTCAGTAGCTTGAATAGTTTGAGCAGGAGTAACGGCTGGAACTGCTGTAGCAGCAGGGGTTGAGCCAGCAGCTAAATCAGGTCTATGGTCATAGACAAACTGCATTACTCGTTTAAGTGTTGGAAAATCTTTTAGTTTTAGGTTTTCCTGACGTGGAATATCGAAGGTTTCACGAATTGCGGCAAAGACTTCTGCTTGTTTAACAGTATCAATTCCTAAATCAGCCTCTAAATCCAGCTCTATATCTAGCATATCAGGTGGATAGCCAGTTTTTTCAGCTACAACAGTTAAAACTTTTTCTTTAACAATATTTTGAGCTGGAGCCACCTCTTGGACTGGTGTTTCTACTACTGGAGCTTTTACTTCTTCAACTACTTTAACCTCTTTTGGTTCAGGAGTTGAAGCAGTGATGACTTCAGCTTCAATTCTAGCTGGAGTTTTAGCAGTTAAAGCTGGAGCCCCTTGGTCTTTAATTCTTAGAGTGCGATGAGCAATTTCAACTTCGGCTGAAGCATAGCCACTAATTTGAGCTAGCCAATTATTCCACTTAGCTTGATCATAAACCCTGTAGTTATAACCTAGTGATTCAGGGCTACGTCTTTTACCATCAGCAGTTGGGACATAGCGTATTAAGCTCATACTAATTTGTGAGCCAAAACCAGCACCCAAACGCAAAGCATAATTAATTGGATAAGCTCCACCATGAGAAAGGTTTAGATGTCCAAGTTCAGGGTCTTCTTCCTTAAAATTAGCTATTGGAGGAACAATTCCCGTTTCTAGAGCTTTTATGGCTACAACATCTTCTACACCTGCACCCATTGCATGACCGGTAAAGCCTTTAGTGTTAGCAATTACAATCTTGTCAGCATCTGCACCAAACACTGTTCGGAGTGCATTAATTTCTGCTGAAGCGCTACCACCACGAGCCGGAGTATAAGTTTCATGTGAGACAAAAACCGTCTGTGAAGCAATTTCTGAGCGACTGATGCCAAAAGATTTTTCTGCTTTAGACACTAATTTTTCCATTACTTGGCAAATGTGTTTTATGTCTAAACGTGTTCCATGAAATGCACTATTAGCAGTTACTGTGCTAAGTACCTGACAAATAGGCATTAAGCCGCGTTCTTGTGCTGAATCTAGGCTTTCAACCACAATTCCAGCAGCCCCCATACCTAAAATCATTCCATGACGGCGACGGTCAAAAGGTAGTGCGGCTGTTGCTACATCTTCATCCGTGGCGGCTGCACCACTAGCTAAAAATCCTGAGCCTATCCATTCTAACAAGTTATCACTAGTAACATCATCAGCACTAACAACAATAACTCGACGGCAACGACCTGTTTTAATCCAATCTTCAGCTAGTGCTACAGCTTGAGTTGTACTAGCACAAGCTGAGTTAATATGTGTATTTGGGCCGCGAGCACCGATTAATTCAGCAAATTGTGAATGTCCCATTGAGAGAATACGGAAGATAAATCTGCGGTCAAAAGTGTAAACATGATTTTCAATAGCGGTTTTGACCTCGCTAATTTGTTGATCAATTTCACGAACTACTAACTCATTTCCATTTTCACTAACTTTACTGCGCAAGTGTTCTAGCTTAGTTAGCAATTCATGTCTTGCATGGTCTTCATAGTAGTTTTCTAGATTTTCAGCAAAGGAATCTAGCCCTGGAAAAGCAGACGCAAAAATAATACCTGTGTCATCTCTTAGCTCATCAGGTAAGCCCCAACGGTCAGGTAAATAAGTGCCTTTAGTTGTAGTTTTGTAATGTAACACTAAAGGAATACCAGCATCTCGAAGTGCTTCAAGCCCTACAGCAATGGCTAGTTGAGTGTATTTGTCTAATGCAGGAATCCTATCAGCAGGAACACCAAATTGATGTTCTAGGTCTAGTTTTCCAGCTCTAGCAGCTAGCTTGATTACATCTGCAACGCTGTCAATTGCTTCAAATCTAGCACCAGCCTCACTTTTTACAAGTCTAGTTATATGTTTATCTAGAATAAGGCGGCGGAATTTCCCAGGAATTACATCAATAAATTGTTCGCCTCGTAAAATACGGCCAAGGCTAAAGTTGTCAAAAACATACTCTGTTCCTGGGAGTCCTAAGCCTGCACCAGAAATAACAATGGAATTATTCTCTATTGTTGTGCCTTCAGGCTTATAAATTTTCATTCCTTTTTCTAGAAATTCAGCAAATAATTGCCCTAGTTCTAAATAGCTCTTATTGTCAAGTTTGGAAGTTGTGTTATTCATAATTGTTGGTAAGTTTGCAGAAGTTGTTGTTTGAGCTGTATTTTGACTAGCTCTAATAGGTTGTTCAGTAGTTTCTTTTTTACTTACAGTTACAGGTATTTGAACTTCTTCAGCTAAAGAGTTTCCAAAACCAGCAGCATAAAGTCCACAAAGTGCTTGGTTAAAAGAAACTACATCACCTAGCTTAGGATGGTTGGTAAAGAGAGAAAATACATCTGCTTGATTGCCAAACATATCATCTACAAAGCCCTGTAAAGCTTTCTTTGGCCCTAGTTCAACAAAAAGCCTTACTCCAACGTCATAGAGAGTCTTTAAGCCTTTAACAAATTGAACTGGAGAAGCTACTTGTTTTGATAAAACATCTAAGATTTCAGGTACAGAAGATTCACTTGCTGGATAAAAATCTCCTGTAACATTGGCAATAATTGGAAGTTTTGGCGCTTGGATATGTAAGCGTGAAAGCACGTTATATAAAGGCTCACTAGCTGGAGCAACTATTGAGGTATGAAAAGCATGGCTAACTGGTAGAAGTGCAGTGTTATAGCCAGCTTCTTTAAAAACATCTACAGCTTTTTCTACTGCGACACTTGCACCACCAATAACTGATTGGCTATTGCTATTGATATTAGCAATAACTACATAGCCATCAATAGTTTTTAGGAGTTCTTCTACTTTTTCAATTGGAGCAAAAATAGCAGCCATCTTTCCATTGTCACTAACTGACACTTTTGTCATTTCGCGTCCACGTGCGCTAACAGCTTCTAGAGCTTCGGCAAATGGCAAAACTCCAGCAGTAACTAAAGCCCCATATTCACCAAGGCTATGACCCATAACCATATCTGGTTTAATACCATAAGCGGCCATAAGTTTAGTCAATGCAATATCTACAGATAAAACGGCTGGTTGTGTAATAGCTGTTTGACGAAGATCTTTTTCAGCTTTGTCAACAGCGTCTTTATCTTGCTCATTTACAAAGAGATATTCAGATAAAGGTTTATCTAAAAATGGCTTCATTGCCTGGTCTGCTTCTTGTAAAACTTGAGCAACTATTGGTTCTGTTTCTCTTAGTTGCTTAAGCATATTTACATATTGAGAACCTTGACCAGTGTATAAGAAGGCAACTTTAGGCTTTTCACCAGCACCTCGGAAAATACCTTGTGCACGTAGAGCTTTCCAAATAGCTGGATTATTACTATCTAAGGCTTTGATGGCTTTAGTTAGCTTTTCGGCTAAGTCTTTTTCATCGCTATAGTCAATGGCTATACGTTGTGCTGAGTGCAAATCAGCTTGTTTTGGTGGTTGTGGCGCAAAGCTTTTACCAGATTTAACTTCTTTATAAATTGTTTTAACTTTTTCTGTTAGTGCTCTAACATTTTCTGCTCCAATTACTAATGCACCTCGTAGAGGATTTTTTAATTGAGGAGTTGAATTAGTTGAAGCAGTTGAAGCAGTTTGAGAAACAGGAACTTGAGCTTCAAATCCTGTAATCATAGGAGTGCGAACTTTTAAGCTACCTGGAATATATTCTTCTAAGACTATATGAAAATTAGTTCCACCAAAGCCAAAAGCACTAATTCCAGCACGTCTAATTCCAGATTCAGGTTTATTCCATTCTCTTAGTTGAGTGTTAACAGCAAAAGGAGAGTGAGCAAAATCAATATTAGGGTTTGGTTTTACAAAGTTAAGACTAGGAGGTAGCATTTTTTCATGCAAAGCGTAAGAGGCTTTTAATAGACCTGCTGCGCCTGCTGCGGCTTTTAAGTGACCAATATTAGATTTAACTGATCCAAGTGCTACTGTACCAACTTTGCTGCTGTCATTAAAGGCTTCTGTTAAGCTTTGAACTTCTACAACATCTCCAACACGAGTAGAAGTTCCATGTCCTTCAATTAAAGAAACAGAAGTCACAGGTAAGCCAGCATTTGCCCAAGCTCTTTTGATTGCGAGTTGTTGGCCGATTGGATTAGGTGCAGTAATTCCCTTGCCTTTACCATCACTTGCCCCACCAATACCACGAATTACAGCATAGATTTTATCACCATCACGTTCAGCATCAGCTAAACGCTTTAATATAAAGACGGCTGCGCCTTCACCCATCACAAAACCATCAGCACCATCAGCATAAGGACGAGTTCCAGTAGCAGAGAGTGCACCGATTTTAGAGAACTTAATAAAACTATTGATTCCCATATTGCGGTCAATGCCACCAGTAATAACGGTGTCAAAATCATTTTCTACAAGCCCTTCAATTGCAGCACTAATTGCAGCCATTGCAGAAGCACAAGCAGCATCACAAACATAGTTTGGCCCATGTAAATTAAAAAGATTTGCAACACGCCCAGCAATGCAATTAGAAAGCTCGCCAGGCATTGTATCTTCAGTAATTTCTGGATAGGTTTTATTAATAGCACTATGTAAATCTAATAAAATTTGTTCTTGATCTTTTGGAGATAATTTGGAAAAACTTGGGGACTGTCTTAACTGTCTAGCATATTCTTGATAAGTTAGGCGGTAAGCCGTTAAATAGTGGAGTTCACCAGCCATTGCATTACCAAAAATAACGGCAGTCCTCTCTAAATCTAATGAGCGTGTTGGGAAACCATAATCATTTAACGCTTCCACAGTGCAAGCAATAGCCCATTTTTGAGAATCATCAATTGATTGGCTAACTTTTGGTGGAATTGGCAAATGCCAACGCACAGGATCCCAAGCAGCATTTTTTACCCAACCGCCTATTTTAGAATAGGTTTTATCTGGAGCTTTAGGATCTGGATCATAGTAAAGTGTTGGATCCCAACGAGTAGGAGAAACCTCTGAAATTGAGTAAACACCATTTTTAATATTGCTCCAAAAAGTAGGAGCATTTGGTGCATCTGGCAAGGTCGCACCAACACCAACAATTGCAATAGCTCTGTAAGCTGTGTCTTGCATAAGTCTCCCTAAATGTTAAATTTATATTTAATGATGGGCAATTTTGCTTGCTTTGCTCATTCCTGTATTCGGTTGTAAAGCAGGTCAGCAATGTAATTCATATCTGTAATCATTCCTGCTTGAAGACGGTTAATAGCTGATAGTTGCAATGCATTTTCAAATGTTGAGATTTCAGCACTGCTTAATGTGCTAGTACCCAAGACCCAGCGAAGTCCTTCTAAAATAATCTTAAGAGCCGCTTCACGAGCATAAATGCGGCTAATAGCTGCTAGTCCATTGGTGTGAAAACGAGTATCTGTTTTTTCAGGAAGTTTATTTTCTGCTGCTGCAATGGCTCGGTAAACTAAAGCTTCTGTGGCTTCACCATAAGCAACCCATTCACCTATACGTAGCAAAATATGTTGATGATGAGTTAAACGCCCTAATCGAGCGCGTTCTAGAATTTCAGCTAATGCATGTAAAGTAAGTGCTGCAATATCAGCACCAACCTTTGGATGTTTAGCATGCATTGCTTCTAAAGCGCGAGCCTTATCATGATAGTGTTGTCCACGTGTCTTTAAGTGCATTTGCCAGCGATCACGGCTAATGGTCATTTCCATGATCTCTGATGTACCTTCATAAATGGTAGTAATACGCACATCTCTTTTATATTTTTCTACCATATATTCACGAGTGTAACCATATCCACCTAGAGCTTGAATGCTAGCATCTGCTGCTTTGTTACCTGCTTCAGTAGCTATATATTTAGCAATAGCTCCTTCTGTATTAAGGTTATTTTCTCCAGCACTTAAGCGCACGGCTGTTGATTCAATATAAGCACGTCCCGCTTCTAATTGAACAACATAAGGTACAATTAATTTATGAGTGTAGCCTTGTTTTTCTGAAAGTGGAGAGCCTGCTTGTATACGGCCTGTAGAATAAGCAATAGCACGATCTATTGCAGCCCAACCTGCTCCTAGACCAAATGCAGCAACCATTAACCTTGTATATCCAAAGACTTGTTGGGCTTGTAGCAGTCCTTGACCTTCAACACCACCAACTAAGCAGTCAGGAGTGACAAAAACGTCCTCTAAAGATAATGATGTAGTGTTGCTGGCACGAATACCATGTTTATCTTCCTGTCTACCAGAAGAAAAACCAGCAGCACCTTTTTCAACAATAAACCAACTAGGCCCGCCAGGAGCATTGGCTAAAACACTGTAAGCATCAGCCACGCCGCCATTGCTAATCCACTGCTTGCTACCATTAAGCTTATAGCCTTTTATTTGTCCATCTTCTTCTACTCTAGTGGCTGTAGTCCTTAAAGCAGCAAGATCACTACCTGCTTCTGGTTCTGTAGCACCATAAGCAAATAATAACCCTTCTTCAGCAATTCTACTAAGCCAGAGTTTTTGTTGTTCTGCTGTACCACCAGCTAAGATTGGATCACTACCTAAAAATGTAGCTAAAACACCTGTAGCAATGCCTAAATCAACTCTTGCCATAGCTTCACAAACTCGGTAAACGTCTACAGCATCCCCACCCATACCACCAAATTCTTCTGGAATAAAAAGTAGTTGGATTCCAAGCTCTGAACCTATTCCCCTAACAATTTCTGTTGGAAAAACATCTCGATGATCAAAATCTAAAAGAGACGCTTCTGAAATGTTACTTTTAACAAAATCTTTTAATGATTTTAGAATAACTTCTAAAGTATCTTTATCTAACCCTTTTGCTAGCCCCTGCATTAATAATTCACCTTTCTAAAGACAAACACAAAAAAATTGTGCTGTGATTTTTCTAGTTTAGGTAGTTTGTAGATGAAATTTCCCTATTCAAAACTGCACTGCTAAGTTAGCTAACAACTTTTGTGCCAAAGCTAAAATATATTGTAGGTAATTCTAGGAAGGATTTGGTTATAAAGATCTTAGTTTTGTTGTAAATTTTATTTTGATTCTTCTTTAGGTTGTATAAAAAGGAAAGTTTCCCAATTAAGTGAGGAATATTGCACATAAAAACTAGAAAAACTTTTTCTGATATAAAGGAAAGTGTTAGATCAAAAACTTGACCTAACACAATAACCAAGTGTATAGAGGTTTATAAATTTAGGAATGAATAATACGGGCAATAATTTCTGCTGCAGCACGTTCACCAGATTGGCATGCACCATTGATATAGCCAGCAAAGTTGCCAGCAGTATGTTCTCCAGCAAAATGCAAACCACCTACAGCTTCTTGTTCAACTCCAGCTATAGTTGTATATTGGCCGGGTTTATAACATGCATAACTACCATACATAAACGGCATTGTAGGCCAATGAGCACGTACAGCTACACCTTTATATGCAGCAGAAGTTCCAGGAAAGATTTTGTCATATTGGGAAATAAATTTTTCTGCTTGCTTTTCTGCTGCATCTTTACCAATTTCTACACCACGATGACCACCAACATAGTTTGTTAAAATTGCATTGTTCCCATCTTGTAAAAAGCTTGTTTCCCAAGCACTTTGAAAATCTAAATCTGATATTATACTGCCGTTGCTACCAGCTTTTTGCCAAACACGCTCACTACATGCTGTCATTAATTTTGTATTAGTACCATACCCTAATTGATCTATAGCAAGGCGTTTAGCTCTAGGTATTTCAACTTTAATATCAACTTTTCTAAGCATAGTAAAAGGAAGAGTTATAACAACTTCATCAGCTTTTATATCCTGGACTTTTCCAGACTTGTTTACAGTAAGCAAATAAGATCCATCACTATTATTGCGTATGGCTTCTAAAGAAGTCTCAAGCTCTATTTCTTGAGAAAGTTGTTTAGAAAGTTTTGTTGGTAAACTATCATTGCCCTCAGCAATTCTATAGCGACGGTCATCATTACCATAAACATCTAATTTATTTTTATCTCTTCCAATCAAAAATAGTAAATTTAATGAGCTTTGATCAGCAGGGTCTAAGCCAAATTCAGTAATATAAGCAACTTCAAGTAATGACTTAATTACGCCTATTACACCTCTAGAGTCAAGCCACTCAGCTAAACTAATGCTATCAAGCTTTTCACCATTATTTGGATCATTATAAGTAACATGTTTTTTTGGAATGGTAGAAAGATCTCTTAAAATCTGTTTAGCAATAGGTCTAAAAGCTTTTATTAGTTCAGCTTGTCCAATAACACGACCTTTAAAATAGAAGAGTTCTTGGTCAAGTGAGGTAGGTTTTTTAAGATCTGTTAGTTTAATACCTAGTTCTCTTGCTAACCTCAATACAGATCTATGATTTGTATTAATAAATTCACCACCAAGCTCTGCTATCTGTCCATCAGCAAAAGTGTTTCTTAGTGAAAGAACTCTTCCACCTACGCGGTTTCCAGCTTCTATTACTTCGACTGAAAGCCCTCGTTTTTTAAGTCGATAAGCACAAGTTAATCCAGCACAACCTGCTCCAACAATAACAATTCTACGATTATTACTTTTAATACGTTTGTTACGAGCAAATGTTGTTGGTTCAAAAGCACTAACACCTAGTAAAACACCCACTGTTGCAGTAGCAGTTTTTAGAAATTTTCTTCGGCTCCATCTGACTTCTTCTATTTGCTCAAGTCCAAGTTCTGTAGAAATGTTTCTTTTTTCAAAATACGTTGCTAGCTTTAATGCCTCTTCTATTTGTGAAAAGATATGTGTTTTGCTCATAAAGTAATAGAACTACTTTTTCTTAAAAATTACGAAATTCTAGAAACTGGTTGTCATTGTAACATTCTGTATCATATTAGAACAATAACTCTATGAGCTATCAAACAATCATAGTTGCTAAAAATTTTATCAAATATATCACTCCATCAAAACTGGCTCTAGTTTTAGAAGAGCTACTTAGTCCAATTAAATAACGCTTTTTTACACTATTGCTATAACAGCTAATGGGTTGCACTGCTTTTCACAAGCAAAAAAGTAAATTTCATTGCCTAAAAATAACATATAAGTATTATCTCTATATCCAATAGGTTTTACTGGAGCATCTGGAGCTTTTTCAAATTCGTAATCTGCTGGAACTTGGCAAATAAATTTCATTTCCCCACCACAAGAGCAGTGATGATGATGTGGGCGTTGTTCCCAAGAAGGTGTTCCTGAAATTTTAAATTCTTGTATTCCAATATTAAATTTTTTACCCTCTGGCCCGACTTCTGTAATTTCTTCCTCAGCTTCTTGAAATTCTAGCACTGAGTACATTAAGTATTTATCTTGATCTAATATATTTTCTTTTTTAGAAGGACGATTAAGAATGATTTTGTAAAACGCATTAGGATCTTGCCAGTAGTTTTCAGGTAATTTTCCAGTAGGTTCTAAGTTAAAACTAGGAATATCACTATGATCAACACACATAAATACTGCAAAATGACTTCCTTCCTCAAAAGGCAAATTAAACTCAGAAGTAATATCAAATTGGAAAAACAAAGCTTGTTTCTTATTGCAAATTTTGCATAAAGGCCACTCTTGATCCTCAGCTAATATTGGCGAACCTCCAATAGATGAGCGATGCAACTTAGTTGTATTTTCCACATTATGTAGACTTATTAGATGCATAAAATTTCCTCCTTATACTTTCTATACTCAAAACACTACACTCTTATTTTTCTGAAACTTATACTAGGAATTTAGCTTACTTAAAAGTATTGTTCAAGCATTATAGTATTTTTTATAATAAACTCTAAAAGGTCATTAAACATCTAAAAGCTACTTGCAAAAATAGACTTTACTTGTAAAGATTACTGAAAGAAAAATTTTATGAACAAATCAAAAATATATACCCTAGTAAGGTTACTAATGATCCTAGCTTTTCTAAATTTTCTTTTTAATAGTGTTTCTGATTTATTTAGTGTTTTTGCCAAAGAAAAAGCCATAGTAACAACGAATAATAAAATAAATTCTTCTAAAACCTGGGTTTTTGTTGTAGGAATTTTAGAATGGCAAGACAGCAAAAATTTTGGCTCATTTCCAAAGAAAAACCGTCGAGATGTTGAACTAGTAAACTATTTCAAATCCATTGGTGTACCAACAAATCAGATTATCTATTTACAAGATAAATCTGCTACAACTAATTATATTCAAAGCTCTTTAGTTAATTTCCTAAAGCAAACTCAACCAGGTGATTTTTTATTTTTATACTACTGTGGGCATGGTTATAACAGTGATGAAGAGACATTTTTTGCTAGCTATGATGCCAGTAAAAATGTAGAAGGCTGGAAAGTCAATTCTATAGTTAGTAGCATTGAGCAAAATTTTAGAGGTGATAAAGTTTTCTTAACGGCTGATTGTTGTAATTCTGGTTCTTTAGCTAAAGCTGTAACAGAAATAAACTCAAAGCTCTCTTATGCAGTGTTAGCTTCTTCTGATTGTAGCGAAACATCTACAGGAAACTGGACTTTTAGCGATTGTCTACTAGATTATTTTAATGGAGAAGCAGGTGCAGATAAAAACAATGATGGACAACTAGATCTTGGAGAATTAGCTAGTTATGCTCAAAAAGAAATGCTTTTTGGTGAAGGCCAACATGCTCAATTTCTAACTACAGGAAAATTTAACTCTAAAGTAGCACTTGCTAATTCAAATAAAAGAGCTGATTCTAGAATAGGAGATTATGCAACTGTAAAGGTAGATGGTAAAAACTACCCTGCTAGAATAGTTGGTGTAAATGGTTCAAAAATAAAAGTCCATTACATAGGTTATGATAGAACTGAAGATGAATGGGTTGATGGTAATCGAGTTAAAATTAATAAATCTGTTGATAGTGATTTAGCTAACAAATCTTATAAAATTGGCGAAAATGTAATGGTTCAATGGCAAGGTGGTTGGTATAAAGCTACAATTAAAGATATTAAAGCTAACTCTTATTTAATTCATTATTCAGGCTATGGTAATAAATGGGATGAATGGGTTACGAATAACCGTATTAGTCCACTATACTAAGAATTTATTTTATGGTTTATTAGTTACTTAGTGTAAGTTGTATATTATGTATATTTGTATTACTTTGTATACATAGTAAGTGCTTGAACATAGAAAAGAGCTAAACTAAAGTAACTATGTTTTACTTTGTATACTATAATTACTCAGTATATCAATATTAAATCTTTTTTGGAGATAAAGATGAGCATTTATGAACAAATTGGTGGTCAAGAAACCATAGAGAAAATCGTGGATCTATTCTATGTAAAAGTTTTATCAGACGAGCGAATAAACAAATTTTTTACTGATGTAGATATAAATCAACAAAAGATTAAGCAAACAGCCTTTTTAACAATGATTATGGGTGGACAAAGCAACTACAGTGGTAAAGATATGGGACAAGCACATGCTCATCTTTTTGCCAAAGGCTTAACTCCAGAACATATGAGTGCTTTAGTAGAAAATCTTCAATCAACATTGGTAGAGATGAACTTACCACCTCAGGCAATTCAGCAATTTGTAACTAAATTTGACTCAATGAGAAAAATGGTCTTTTCTGCCCAGAATTAAATATTGCTAGGTTATTTAATTTCTCCTGGTGTAGGTCGTTTATTTTGATGAACCCACAAAAGTAGTTCATCAAAAGCTGTAGCCATTTGTGCAGTTCTAAAAGCACAATGTCCTTGTGTTGCTGTAAATTTGACCATAAATAAGTCACTGGTGCCAGCAGTTTTAGTTGTAGCATCATAACTTAGAACATTTTTGGCAGTTACTAGAGGATCATAAATAGTATGAATGCCTAATACTGGATCAGAGATATGACCTGAAGGAGTGTAATACTGACGCATATATTCTTGTGCTTTAGGATCAGCTTGATAACGTTTGACTCCGCGATTGACTAAAAGATCATTTTCAAAGCCATTATAGATTGTATTGCGGTTATCAAAAGGATTTCCGCCTGTTCGATCATAGAGTTCTTTAAGAAGTTGGCAATAAAAAATAACTGTATTTGCTAAATCATCGACTGAGCCAATTTGGTAATGGTTAGCAAACATTTTAGCTTTTTCAGGCTCAGATGTTAATGCTGCACGAATAGCACTTGCCATTTTAGGGTTTAGATCTTTTTCCATAAGCTCACTTACTGAGCCGGTTATGTTAGGAAAGAAATAATCAAAAGTAACCAACATATCAAAAGCCCTATCTTTAATACCTTCAATAGAAGGGTTTAGCGGGCCACACATTGGCATTGCACCATTGTAAATCTCTGGATAGCGTTCAATTGTAGCAATTGTTATAACTGCACCCATTGAATGTCCAGTTATATAGGTTTCTGTAGGTTTACCATATTTAGAGGCAAAATAACGCCTTAACACTTCTGTATCTTCTATAGCCTCTTTTACAGCCCAGCCTTGAGTACTATATTCAGATTGAGCCACAGCAAAACCCTTTGAAAGAAAGATTTCTGCTGTAGCATTAATCATAGTGTCATCCCATTTACCTTGTTGTTTTCCTCTAAGTTGATAGCCATGGCAATACATTACCAAGCCTTTATTCCAATTAAGAGGTACTTGGATTCTAAAATAAGCTCCATTAAGCTGCCCTGTTTCAGTTTTAACTTTTACTTTAAGGTTAGATTGTGTTTCAGTACTATTTTGGGCATAAATTGCTATAATTAAAACCATTATCAAAAAAATAAAAATTATCGCTTTAGGTTTCGTTCTCATTTAGTTAATCTTTTACCTCTATAATTATTAGCAACTTAAGCAGCTATAACTTATCTGCAAATCAGGAAAAAGTATATCAGTAGTACCAAAAACTTCCTACCTTGTTACTAGCAAAAGTTAAAATAGATAAGTTTAGGTAACTCCGGTTTGAAAAGCGGAGTTACAGAAATATCTTATAAATTATTAGAGACCTTACTTTATATTAATTGTGATCCTTTGGTTCGTTATTGTTGATTGTAGGGCTGTTAGGGTTAGAAACATTATCTAAGTTGGTAGGTACAATTATGGATTTTGTAATCTCAAGACGAAAGATTGTTCCAGCATTTAATCTTATTTCTTCTCCTTTAGTTAAAAGCACCCCAGCTATTGCCCCTCCTAATGGCGTGGATCCTGTAACACCTATTGAGTTAGTAGTAGCTAAAATGATTGGAGAAGCTACACCTGCTAGTATTGAACCTTTAATAGCATTATCAACCGTCCTAGAACTAGATCTCCCTCCTTTAACATTACTTTCACTATTTGCATAAATTTTTTTCTCATTAGCATAATCATCTATGGCTTTTAAGCGAGTATCTATTTTTTGTGTACCTATAATTGGCAAAGTTATTTGATCAAAAATAATAGACATAGATGCTTGTTGTTGACCTCTTCTTGCTGGAGTAACTTGTGTAATACGGCCATGAAATTCTGTTCCTTTTCTTAACACAATGTTTCCATCAATAGTTAAAGAATGTAGTAGAACTGCATAAACTTCGTCCCCACGTTCATTGATTTTGGAGTTGAGTGGTTCTTGTAATTCTATATTTACTAGAGTACCAGCAGGAATTGTAATAGCATTGACAGATTGAGACTGACTAGCAGATTGAGATTGACTTGATGTACTAACTCCTTGATTAGATTGAGCAATATCTGTAGGCACAAAAACAAAAGGTAGTAAAAACCAAACAAATTTTTTAGCCAAAGGTTTCATAGCTTGTTTTCCTATTCTAATAACTAAAATCTTGGTTTATACACGCATTACCCTTTATAAAGTTTCAGCAATTTAGGAAATAAATATGATAGTAATGAAACGTATTCTAAGATACTTAAAAGGATAAAAATTGCGGGTGTTTTATAGGTCTAGGTAAAAGATTATTCCTTGAAATTTAAAGCTTTACTATACATCAAGTTTATAGGTGGAGTAAGCCCTGTCCAAAGCTTAAGTTGTTCTGCGGCTTGAGCTACTAACATTTCTATTCCACCAAGTGTCATAATAGAAAGCCTTTCAGCCGCTTCTAAGAGAGGTGTTTTTAATGGGTTATAAACTAAATCATATACCATTTTACAACCCTTTAGTGAGCTTTCTGTTATTGGCATCTTTTCATCTGACTTCCAACCAAACATTCCTATAGGTGTTGTATTAATTAATAAATCATATTCAAAGTTATCAGACGTAGGCAGCAATTTTATATTTACATTAAATTTATCAGCAAAGTAAGAAAGTTTTTCTTGATTACGGCCATAGACAGTGACAATTGAGCCTTGTTGCTTTAGTCCAGCAACAACAGCTCTTGCTGCTCCGCCTGTACCTAGAACAGCAACCTTTGCAAATTTTAAGTCAATTAGTGAAATTAGTGGGTTTATAGCTCCTATTACATCAGTGTTATAGCCAATTAGTTTATTATCTTTAACCACAATTGTATTAACTGCACCTATTTCTTTAGCAATTGGGTCAATTTCATCTAATAAGCTCATAATAGAGACTTTATGAGGAACAGTAACACTAGCTCCGGCAAAATTAAAATCTTTTTGTCTAGTAGCGGGATGGACAAAATCTTTTATAAAAGCACCTAACTCTTCACTAGCAACTGTTATAGGGATATAAACAGCATCTTCTTGTAAGTAGTTTAGTGCAGGGTTATGCATATGAGGTGAACGAGAATGCCCTACTGGATCACCTAGCAAAGCATAAATTTTAGTGTCTAAGTTTATTGAATTGACTTTATATAACTCTACCATTTCATCTAAAGTAAATTGTCCTGGGGCTGATTCTGTGGCTTTATTTAGCGAAGAAAAGGTTAAAAATCCTCCTCGACTAGGAGCAAGTAGTCGGCTAATTTTTCCCATTTCTCCCATTGCAATAGCAATTAGCTTAAGTTTTTCCTTCTGAGCAGTATTAAGTAGTTTAAAAACTGTAAGTTGATCACTAATTTTATTAGCTTTAGCAGCAATTTTAATTACATCTGGAGTAAGTGTAGCTAAGCGATCATAGGTATCTAACAAGTTTTCTAACTCACAAGCTTCAAAGTCATGGTAAGAAAGAATTATTTGAGGAGATTGTCCAAAAAGCCTTTGATAAGCGGCATATAGATGAAAGCTAGTAGTGTTATTGGCAATTAAATCAAAGTCAAAATAATCTTTAGCTAGATTGGTTCTAGAATTTAGCAATCGGCTAACTTGTTGAGCAGTACGATTAGGAATAGGTTCTTTTTTTCCACTGCGAAAAGTAAAAATTAGTGGTTTTTGGCTAGCATCAACAATAGCTTTTAGAATTTCCTCTGTGTCATTATGTAAATCTTTATCTTTTAAGTAATCTAAGCGAACTTCTATAAAACCAGCTTTTTGATTTACTTGAGAAATTGTCTCTACTATTTTATCTAAGGATTCAGCAGTTATTGATATAGCAACTAGATTGTTTTCCATATATTTAGAAGATTATCTTAACGCCAAATTGAAATTGTCTAGGTGAAAAAGCACTACGATATCGTGATGCTGGTGTAATAAATCGCCCATTTTCTTGAGCAGGCAAATTAAACCCTTGGCTTGTCATAGGAAAAATACGGTTTATTTCATTAATATTTACTTTGTTAAACAAATTAAAAGCTTCTAAAAAGCCTAGTATGCTAAATTTTTCTCCAATTTTTGTTTGACGCAATAAACGTAAATCTACCGTAGCAAATCCCGGAGTAATACCAACATTTCTACCAATAGGAGTATTTCCTATTAATGGGCGATCTCCATCAGTACCACCATCATTATTTATATCTGAGCCAACCAATAGATTATAAGGTCTTCCGCTACTAACAGTTATAATACTAGAAAGCTGAAAGTCTTTTAAGAATGGGTTTTTAGTGTAATTTAATTGCCAGAGTCCAGATAAAATAAAGCGATTTCTTACATCTTGAACAGATAAGCTACGGTCGTCTCTGGGTCTTTGTGGATTGTTTGGACGATCAATCACATCTGTACGTAGATCAAAAGTATCATCTATAGCTTTTGAAAAAGTGTAATTAGCCAAAAGTGCAAAATTATTTGAAAGCCTACGATTTACAGACAATGTTATTCCATGAAAATAACTGTCATAAGCTGTTTCAAATTCATCAACATCCCCTCTTGTAGGGTCAATTCTTCCTGTTCGTAAACTATCTAAAATATTACCTGCTGGACGCACTACACTATTTATATTACGTGTTGTAAGTAACTTTATACCACGAACAAAGTTATAAGTAACAGAAACAGCAGTTTTATTATTTAGAAAATAATCAAACCCAAAACTAACTTGATGAGAGTAACTATTGCGTACATTGGGTTCTAGCTGAAGTTCAGTAGATAGTTGGCGTTCAAAAGTAATATTTGGAGGAACATTATTACTTGATGGAAATCTATGTCCTGCAAGAGAATAAGGCAAAATTGAAAAAGGAAAAGGCACTACTAGAATTTTAAGGGAGTTAGATTTTGATAGCTGAGAAATAAAGGCTGCACCTGTAAGAGGTGTCGCAAAAAATATTCCATAAAAAGCACGAATATTTAAGTTAGAAATTTTCTTTGGATTATAAGAAAAACCTATTCTAGGGCTAAAGTTACCACTATTATCAGGCATAAACTTTACTCGATTTATGTCATAACGCAAGCCTGCTTTTATTACTAAGTTAGACTTTAGTTTTATATCATCTTGTATAAATGTTGAGAAAAATTTTGTAGGCAAAGTTAAACTTGTATCTCCAAAACTCTGTGCATAAACAAAGGGTAAAGCCAAACTAGCTAATGGTACATTTTTAGGAAACCCTGGCACAAGTCCTGGCAAAGCACTTGACGCAGCTGTTAAAAAATTTAACTGTGCTGGGGTTCTTAAATTAGGATCAAAAGCTTCTAATGCAGTTAAAGTAGGTAGATTAGGTATTCCTATTAGTTGAGAAAAGTCTAAATCACTAAAACCCGTTGTACCTTGATCAAAGAAAGGAAATGAAGTCTTTTTATTTGGTAAGTTAACATAATAGAAATCAACTCCAAACTTTAATAAATGTTGTTTTTTTGATAAAGAAATATTATCAATTACTTGATAAATTCTTTCTTGGCGTGGTTGTGTAGAAGAAAAACTCCCAAGAGAAACTAATCCTTCTGGAGCAGTTATATTAACTTCTGGCCCATTATCAAATTGTGAGATTTTTTGATCTCGTCGCCCATAAAGAAATCTAAACTCGTTTATTAGATTTAAATTAGTAACTGTATAGGTATCATTTAAGGCTATAGTATTTTCCTCAAGTCGTTGTGCTGTAGCATGATCTTGAGCATTTAAGCCTCCAAATGGCTCAAAGTTTCCATTATACGTACTACCATAATTATACCTAACATAAAGATTATGATTTTGGTTAATTTTAGCATCTACTCTAGTAAGAAATGTTGTAGTCCCAATAGAAAAAGGTTCTGGGCCATTGTTAATTAAAAAACCTTGCCGACGAGCAGCAGCAACAGTTAGATCAGAAATAGTTACTATGTTGTTTTGTTTTAACGATAAACGTTCAAAAGAGTTAAAGAATAAAAGCTTATCGGACTTAATTGGTCCACTTAATATTGTTCCAAATTGATATTGAGAAAAATCAGGTTTAATAGTAGCAAAAGCATCTCTAGCACTAATAGCTTCATTACGATTTAAGAAAAATAGGTTTCCATGAAACTCATTAGTACCACCTTTAGTGATTATATTAACTACTCCTGTTAAAGATCGACCAAATTCAGCACTATAGCTATCAGAAAGAATTTGGAATTCTTGTACAGCTTCCTGGCTAAATGTTGCACGTACTGCCCCTGTACCAACTTCATTATTATCTAGACCATCAATGGTGATGCTGTTAAAGCGTGGAGATTGTCCATTAAATGAAAGCCCTGAGGTTGCAGTAGTTCCTTGAGCAGGAATTCTATCAACTGTAACCCTGGCACTAGTTAAAGCAAAATCTAAAAAATCTCTACGATTTATTGGAAGTACATCTATTTGTGTTTTACTTATATTAGTGCTAGAAGCTGTTTTAGTAGTATCAACTATATCACTAGCAACTATTTCTACAACCTCAGCAGATTCACCTAAAACAAGCTTAAAACTACCTATTGTGGTAGTACCTAATAGCAAAGTAACCTTTGTGGTTGAAGTCTTAAAACCTGGTGCCGAAACCATAATTTCATAATTACCTGGAGGTAATTGATTAACATTATAAGATCCATCATCAAGAGAAGTAGTTTCACGAGTAAAACTAGTATCAATATTTTTAATTATGATATTTACATTATTAATAGCAGCATTTGACTGATCTGTAATTTGGCCTATTAAGTTAGCTGTTGTAGAGCTAGTAGATTGAGCAAGGTTATTTTGAGGGAAGTTCAAAAATACCAAAACAATCACACACCAGAGATATTTTTTTAATTGCTGCATAAATGGCCTTTCTCAGAGTTGTATTTATTAGAGTTTACTAAAACTCTGAGTTATTTTTTCTATTGACTATTAACCGGATAAAGCTATAAACAAATTATTTAGCTAGTTTTCTTTGTCTAACAGCTTCATATAAAACTATTGCAGCGGCTACAGATACATTTAGAGAAGTGACTTTGCCTAACATAGGGATTGACACTAAGCTATCACAATGTTCTTTGACTAAACGACGGATACCTTTTCCCTCACTACCTAGAACTATTGCTGTAGCTGTTTTGAAATCCCAATCAGTATAGTTAGCTGGACAATTTGCCTCTACGCCTACTACCCAAATATTATGAGATTTTAGTTCATCTATAGTTTGAACTAGGTTTGTTACTCGAACTATTGGTAGATACTCGACTGCTCCAGCAGAAGCTTTTGCTACAGTTTCAGTTACACCTACTGAATGATGCTCAGGGATGATTACAGCGGTTGCACCTGAACATTCAGTGGTACGAATTATTGCACCTAAATTATGAGGATCTTCTACATTATCTAGTAAGATAAAAAGCGGATTAGGTGGAATATTAGCAAGTAAGTCATCTAAGTTTGTATAACTAACTTCTGGAGCTATAGCTATTACCCCTTGATGATTTGCTCCATTAGAGAGCCGATCAAGTTGAATACGTTTATAGTAACGGATTGGAATATTAGCACGTTTAGCAGAAGTTAAGAGTTCATCTAAACGTGCAGGGCGATTACCTTCTGCTAAAATTAGTTCTTCAATGCGACGGCGTTTAGCTCTTAGTGCTTCTAAAACAGGGATTAGCCCATAAATATAAGCCATAGATTATTTTTCACCTGAAATTAAATAATGGCGTAACCTAGAATAGCGGTTAAATTGTAACTCATTATCTTTAAGATGAACAAATCTGGTAGCTATTTTTCCTGCATTTAAAAGCCTATTACCCTTAAGTCCCCAACTTTGTTGTTTTTGCGTGTAGGGCCACACATTTTGTATCAATTTAGAAACCTGTCTAAACTCTGAATCATATATAGCGGTTTTAGCAACATCTTGCAAAACACTTTGTAGCACTTGAAAATTTTCAAGTGCTGTTAGCTTCATTTTTGTTCCTAATCCTGAGTAGTCAAAATTTTCTGTACGTAGACGAAAACTCTTATCTAAACTTTTAGTATAAATATCTACCACAGTTTGTTCATTGAGCATTTCTGTAGCTTCTGTGACTTCGCGAGCTCGACGACCAAAGCCTTTATTTTCTTCTGTTGCTTCGGCTTGATAAAAACGGATTTTGCCTTCAACTATCAATATAATTTCATTAGCAGGAAAGTTTATTTCTTCATCAAAACCATCTAAGTTAACGCTAATAATAGTCCCACTTAATGGTTTAACTGCCAGTTTTTTTATCCGTTTATTTGAAGTTTCAGCCTGCAAAGCTTCATCTTTAATAACCATAGCAGGTAGTTTTGTAGAGCGCAGTTGTTCTTCTGCAATTTTTGCCTCAGCTTCTGTTTGATAGCGAGCTATAGGAACTGGGCGATTTAAATTTAATAATTGTTTAGCTTCTGTAACTGTATAAAAACCTAAACTTCCTATTGCCTCACTAGCAGCAACTCGGCCGTCTTCTAATACAGGCAACATTATTACATTAAATCCGGCTAAACTTTGGTGAAATTGCAAGGTCATTTCTGAAAAAGGATCTAGTTGTGCATTTGGATCTCGTTCTCTTAACTTTGCTGCTTTAATAGATAAATCTTTTTTAAGATCTTCATTAACAGGAAGCTCTTCACCACAATAAATACACTTTGCTCGTAAATTATTGTTTTTACGGCTACATTTTGGACATGAAACAAGTTCAGTAGACAAAAGCTTCTCTCCTTATCAAAGAAAAGTTTTATGATTTCTAGGTTGATTTTTTGAGTTTACAATTATATCAATCATTAAAGATTTAATGAAACGAGAATCTTACCTTATAGATAATTTTTAGAATTTTCTATCTTATAAACTGTTATTACTTCGTATATCAAGTTTATCTGCTATACATAGTTTTTTTATATTATCATGTTTACAAAATAATATAAGTTTATTAAGTTTATAATGTTTATAATGTTTATCTACTTAAAAAGCTAAGTTAAGTTAAGTTAGAAAAGCTAAGTTATTAATTATTTTAAATTTCTCACAAGTCGAAAGCCAACATTACCAATGCGTTCACCAGCACTAGCCATGCTACGAATAGAGGAACGGCAATCTGTAATATCTCTTAGCCAACTGCCACCACGAAGAACCTTATATAAACCTGTTTTAACAATTGGATCAAAAGGTGATGCAGTTATATTGTTTGATAAAGTAAACCAAAATAATAAACATAGAGCAAAAACTATTGGCAATCTTCTCATAAAAATCTCCTTAATTGGCTAAATCAATAAAATTAATACTATGTTTACATAAATTACTAGTTATACTAGTTATATGAGTTATACTAACACAACATTGTAAATTGGTATTACTTGTATTATCAGTATTACATGCTTTACTTGCTATATATAGTATAAAGAATATGTTAACTTGGTGAAAACAATATAACTAGAAAGAATTAAGTCTTTAGTATCAGTTTAAAAAGTGTCATATAGCCTTCTAAAAGAGTATATTCAATCTTGTTAAACTATTGGTAAGAAGTTGAGAGGAGGCTAATATGTCAAAAAAAATATTTGAAGCTATAATTGGTATAGCAATTATAAGCATAGTAACATTAGCTATTGTTTATTTAGTTGCAGGAGTATTTCATTGGACAATTTCGCTACCCTCTTTTCCACTAACTCTTGATATAGTAGCAGGTTTTATTTGCCTATTATGGTTATTTTTTATAATTAGTGTTCCTTGGAATCTTTATTTTGAAGCTAAAAGTGTCTTGTTTGAAATAGAACGTTCAATAGAAGAAAAAATACCTGTCAATACTGAGCGTATAAGCTATGTTCGTCGTATGCGTTTTCTTACAGGTCTAATTGCAATAGGCTCTCATATAGTTTCAGCTATATTAATAGCAACTATTACTTATTTAAACAATGGTAAGATTGGTTATTATTTTGCTTTCTTCTATATATTAGCTACTTTCTTTCGTCCTGCACATCAAGCCTATAGTTTTCTACTTACCAAACTTCATGAAATTCGTAGCGAAGTAAAATACCCTAAAGAAAATGTTGCACAACTAAGAAGGGAATTTATCAATCTCACAAATAGAGTGCATTCCTTGGAAGAAAATATAAAACAAGCCGAAAGCCGTTTAGAAGCAGATGAACAAGCCACAACAACGCTAAAAGCTAATATTTTAGATGTTCGTTCAAATATGCAACAAATGGAACGCTCTTTCCAAGACCGTATGCATATGCTTTCTCAAGAAATGGAACGCTCTTTAATGAAAGCTTTTGACAACCAAGATATTATTAATGGGTTTCGAGCTTTTGCTAAATTGATTAAACAAGCTTAGAGTTTATGTTTTCTTATATTATATAGTTTATGTTGTAAACACAGTAAATATAAGCAGTATAGTAAGTTTTGTAAAAATAGTAAAAGTTGTAAGGTTAGTAAAACCAACTTACAAAGAAAAACTTTCCTATAAGCACTAAAATAGTAGTAATATGTAGCTATTATGGCTAACTTAGACTATCACTCTCTTATATTTTACTCAAAAGATAACTCTTCAGTTCATCCGCTTTTTAAGGTACCTTATGACATTTATCGTTGGTACAGTGAATGTACTTACAATACAACTACAGAAAAATTATTAGCTTTACTGCAAGATTTTGAAAAAATCACAAAAGAAGTAGAAGCTAGCTTTAGCAAAGATACTCAATTATTTGAGAGTTATAAGATAATAGCTCATATAACATGGCGCTCTTACCATCAACTTCAAGCAAAGCCTTTACTTGAAACTGTTATTGCCTATGATGATAGCCAAGCAGAAACTCATTTTTATCTAGGCCAAATCTATCAAGAGGAGTTAAAAGATTTTCCAAAAGCAATAAAACACTACTCTAAATTTATTTCCCTTGAGCCAAACCTAGTTCCAGAAAACAACTATTTTATAGATGGTTGGTTTCTTTACCATCATGCTTATGAACCTAGCACGATAGAAGCTTTTACTAACCTTGGAGATATACATAAATCTAATCAAGATTATGAACAAGCCAAAGAAGCTTATATTAAAGCCATTTCCCTAAATCCTAACCATCATCTTGCCCCTTATAGCCAGCTAGCAAAGCTATTAATAGATAAGGAGCAAGATCTTATAGGTGCATTTAAAGCTTATCAAAAAGCATTAAAAAACTATCTTCAGACAAAGTGGAAAGCTTATCCTTATGATAGACCTTGTGAATATTATCCAGAGTTAGAAGCTTGGGCAAAACAGAAGTATCCTTTTACCTATCACTATCATGAATCTGGAATTAGATTATTTGCCCAAAAATTTGAAGAGTTATCAGACCTATTTTACCAACATAAAGATCCTAATAATGCTTTAGCTTGCATAGGTGTAAGTCATAAGCTTTTGAAAAGATATCAAATGTCTTCAAGCATTGATTTATATCTTAAACAAATCAAGATTGTTTTTGAGCATTACAAAGATTATTGGCAAGCAGAGTTTTTATGCAATAAAGTACTTACATTAGACCCCACTAATAAAAAAGCCAAAGAATATCTTGCTTTAGTTAAAGAGAAACTAAACCTAGCATAATCTCATATCATTAGATTTTAACTATTACTATGTATACAGAGTAAAGCAAATAAACTATATAAACTATATAAACTATATAAACTACATAAACTACATAAACTATATAAACTACATAAACTGCATAAACTATATCATATAGTTATACATTAAAATCTCTAGCAAATTAGTTTCGTTTATTTTACACTTGCAACTTGTACTATATTTTAGGATAGTGGTATAAAAAGGTTGATAGCCTGTAACTTACTGGTTTCAAGCATTTTGTCTTGCAGTACTCAACACTTTTCGTGCACTACTAAATTTAAGAGTAGAAATTTCCAACAGAAAGTTATTTATGTTAAGTGATTTAATATCAAAACTAAAAAATGCAAACAATTTGGATGATAAGTTAAAAGTAATAGAGAAAATTAAAGATCTTGGGGAATTGGCAAAACCTGCGACTCAAGAATTTATTAATTTATTGGATACTAAAACTCCTCAACTCTGTGTTGCAGCAGCAGAAATTTTAGCTAAATTAAAAGAAACTTCTGTAATTTCAACATTGCTTGCAATTGTTACAAATGAGCAACTCTCATCAAACTTTAGAAAAAAAATAATAGCAACTTTACCCCTATTTAAAGACCCTTGCATTATTCCTAAATTAGTTCCTTTATTACAAGATACTAATGTTTATGTTTGCAATGAAACGGTTAAGGCTTTAAATAAGTTTAAAAAAGATCCTTCTATAATTCCTATCTTGACTAATGCTTTAACAAACTCAAAACCTTTAATTCAAAAAAATATATTAAAAAGACTTTTGAGCTCTAAAAACCCTAACCTTATCCCTTTCTTTATTCATATACTTAAACAACCAGAAGAAAAACTATTTGATAACTTAGCTAATGAACTTTATTCCTATAAATATAATAACCTAATCAATAATATTATAAGTTATGGAGAGCCATTTTTATTAGATCATTTATTTTTAGCTCTTGAGAATAAATCTGACTCTAAAAAAGCCATTTACTCTGTTATTAGATTAATAGTACAGTTCCCAAGTGAAACTCTTTTGCCAAAGCTAGTTAATTTACTAAAACATAGCAAAGAAGCAATGAGATATCAGGCAGCTTTTATGTTAAAAGATCTTGATCCTGAAATGGTTGTATCTCCTCTTATTGCTGCACTTAGCAAGCCATCAACAAATGCACATTATGAAATTAGATGTGCATTAGAACAAATCTCCAACATTCAACTTGATAAATCAGAAGAAGCGAATTTGATAGATTCTTTGATAAATTCTCTTAAAGAAGGTACCTGGGATTTTAGGCTAACTCATATAGTTACCCATATTTCTGGAGACTCTTTTAAAACACTCTTTATTAATAAATTGCTAGAAATATTTCCCAGCAGTGACAACACTGTACAAGAAGAGATAGTAAGACTTCTACCTCAAATAGCCTCTAGCGAAGCATCTTCTATACTATCCACTATGCTTAAGCAGGCTTCCAGTAAAGTAAAATCTCTTATAAACAAAACTCTAAAGAGCCTAAAAATAAGTACTAGCGCTGTGCCTGAGTTAATTCAATTATTAGATACTTCTGATGAAGATATACGTAATGATGTTATTTCTAAACTAGTAGAGTCTCAAGACCCTAGGGCAATTCCTCCCTTAATTAAACTCTTTAATAAACGAGGGAAAAAAGAGTTTTACGAGGTTATAGAAGCCTTATCAAAGTTTTCTGATGCCTCTACAATAAACACTGTATATAAGCAAGTTACAAATCCTCAATATAATCCATCATATATTTTACGGTTGCTCTCAGAAAACCCTTCAAAAGAAGCTTCTTTAGCCATTTTAGAGGCATTAAAGCATACAAATGCTGAAGTTAGAGAATCTGCTGTTGAATATATCTATAATATTGGTCATCTTTCTCAAAGGGAAAAGATAAATACGCTAATAGAACTACTAAAAGATGAAAATTATAAAGTAAGAGAGCGTGTAACCAGAGATTTAGCAAGATTTGATATACCAGCAGAAGAAAGTGAACCTGAAAGGCTAATTATTCTAGTTGCTAAACTCCAATATAATAAAGATAAAAGAGTTATAGAGCTAATAATAAAACATAGAAATAGGGTAACAGCTTTAATGAACCTAATAGATGAATTTATTAAACTTGCTAAAGAAATTAAAAGTACCTCATATGAATTAGCTCCCTTAGTTGTAGGAGATAGGTTTTGTTTGCTGGCAAAGAAATCTAAACAAATGGTTTTAGAAATAACTGAAACAAAAGCTAAAACATATGTTTTACAATTGACTGAAATCCTAGAAAAAAGCTCAAATGTATTTATTAAAGAACAAACATTAAAAATCCTTGGAGAATTTAGCATTATTGGTGATTTAGCTATTACACAAACATTAAGAGCTATGCTAAAAGACAAATCTGAATTTTTGCGATTTGCAACTGTAAAAACATTAACAAAGTTCAAAGATACTAGTTTGATAGCTGATTTAGCCAAAATAGCTGAACAAGATGAAAGCAAAAGAGTCCGAATTTCAGCAATACATGGACTTAAATCTCTTGGTTGGCAACCTATTTAATGTGCCTGCTATATAAACTTTTACATAGTTTATAATGTTTATATAGTAAACATATACAACATAGTATATATAGTATACATCGTATAGGAACACAACTATGTTTAATTGTATTACTAATATTAATAGTGGTAGTGGTTATTGAGACTAACAGTTTTTACAAAGAAGTAAACAACATCAAATCTAGACAGATTATATTCACTGTAATAAGAAACCATCAACAATTTGATTTGCAAGGCATCATAGAAGCAAATAAAGAGCAAATTACTTGATAAGCAAAACTCTACTTGTTTTCAGGATGATGGGCTTTATAGGCTTTAATGAAGTCTACAGTGTCAGGATTGTTGGCATTCCATTGAACATCTTTTTCACTCTCGGCTAGCCTGTATAAAGACAACCCCACAACACGCATGACTTTTTGCATATTTTCATAATCTACTTTTTGCCAGTGATCCCCAACTCCATGATAGTCAGGATACTCAAAGGCAACAGTAAAGCTATGAGCAGGAATGCCTTGTTCAGCTAAAAAATAGTTGTCGCTACGGAAAAAGAATGGGTCACTACGTTTTTCATCTTTGTAAATTTTTACACCTAACTCTTTACCTGCAAGTTCTAGTGTTTTAGATAAATCTGAATAGTCATAACCTGTTAAAGATGCATTAGAAAGTTGTGGGCCATCATTGCTATCTGTACGTCCTACTTGTTCAAGGTTTATATCTGCAATAGTTTTACCTATTGGGAAAATAGGGTGTTGAATATAGTAATTAGAGCCAAAGCCACCTTTTTCTTCTCCAAAAAATGTCATAAAAACTATGCTACGTTTAGGACGTGTTTTAAGCTTGGATAAGGCTGAAGCTAGTTCTATTACAGAAACTGTTCCACTCCCATCATCATTTGCACCATTATAAATGCAATCTGGCGTTCCACAGTTTGCCTTTTCACCAATATGATCATAATGGGCTGTAACTAGTACATAGGTATCTTTTAGTACTGGATCAGAGCCAGGTAACACTCCTATTACATTACGCAACTTTATAGGCTTTTTATTTGGAGCAACAGTTTTTAAAGAAAATTTAACTTCATTTATGCCAGGCTTTAGCGTTTTATAAACTTTTTCTAGTTCTGGATCAGAAAGGCTGACCTCATTTGGGTCTTTAGATTCCTTTACGTTAATTAAGCGTTTTGCTCCACTAAAATTAGAAACTTTTCCATTAATATAAATAATTAAACTTGCATTAGGCTGAACTACGCTATCAAATGTTCTATAAAGCTGAGTATATTGCTTTTCTTCATCAGCATTAGCAGGCTTAGAGCTAGGAAATTCCACTAACACAATTTTATCTTTTACTTGTTCTGGTTTAAGAGGTGAGAGTGCAGACAATGAAGCTAAATCTATCTTAAATATAGGCTTATCCAAAACTTCTATTGCTGATAAAGAAAAGGAGTATATCGAACTACCATTAACTTTGACTGTAGTAGCATCTGTTTGCAAGGTGCAAAAACTGCCCTCTGTAACATTTTCAGCACTAAAAAAATCTGCTGTCTGAAAATAACCATCATCTCCAACAGGTGTTAAGCTCGCCCGGCGAAATTGTGCAGCAATATATTCAGCAGCAATATCCAACCCTTGAGAAGGTGTATCACGTCCTGCTAGTAAATCAGAAGCTATAAAGGAAAGATGCCCTCTCATAGAATCAGCAGAAATGTTATCTAGTGCTACTTGTACATCTTGAGAAAGCCCTTGCACTTTAGGCTCTTGATAAGCAGGTAGACTAGTTTTGAAAATGAATACTGCTATTACAATGTATACAAAATTTACTAGATAACGCGAGTTTACTTTCACAAATATTAACTCCTAAATTAATATAACGCAGCTTGTAAGCCTAAGTTTAATAGTCTTTCATTTCAGTAAGTGCATCCCTAAAAACCTGAAAGCTTCTCGATTGATTGCGTTTTGGTTCCATATGTTCTGATATTTTTCGTGCAACTTCTATTTTAGGCATCCCTGCTAGATAATAACCCTCTGTTTGAAGAACTCTTTGCAAAGCTTCCCAAGTTCCCCCAGTTATTGCATCTGGATTACGGTATTTTGCCTTATTACCAAGACTAAGAGAAACTCCTGGATAAGCTTCTGCTATAGCTTTTACATCTCCAAAAAACCATGCTTCTAATTCTTCAATGGCTATACGATTTAGCACTTGAATTTTGCTCTTTGAATCTGATTATAAGACCTGCATCATTGGCTATTTTATCAAGTTCAGTTTTTAGGGTTACACAATCTTCATCATCTTTATCTAATAAAACTACAATGCGCCAATCACTCTTAATATAATGGCTATATGCTCTTAATCGAGTAGGGAGTTTATTTTTTAGATCTGTTTTACCTTGAAAAACATGTGTAATAAAACTAACCTCTTCACCAACAATCTTAGGAATCAAATTTTGTAATGCTTTTTCCATAGACTCTTCTTCTACTAGAAATTCTATATGCATTCCATTTAACCCTTTGAATAGCCTTTTGTTACAGATAAATTCTTTAAGCCCCCAGATGCAACCAATGGATCTCCGACTTCAAAATAACCTTCTGTCCATAAGTAACCTAATTTAGCTCCTTCAGCAATATGCTCTTTTATGCCAATCATATCTGCAGCGCATTTAGATTGTGTATAGCCTTTTTCATCCCGATAAAGAACACGAACTTCTTCTGGTCTTAATCCATTAACAAAAAAAGGTGAATGAGTAGTAACCATTAATTGTGTTTTGCTAGCAGCCTTTCTACATTCTTCTGCTAATTCTGGTAAAAGACGCGGATGGAGAAGGTTTTCAGGTTCTTCAATACCAATAAGTTGTGGTGGTGATGGATCATACAAAACAGTTAAATAGGCCAACATTTTTAGAGTCCCATCTGAAGCAAACTTTGCTAATATCGGCCTATCAAATGGAGCATCTTTGATTTGTAATAAAAGTCTACCATCAGCCATTAAATCTGCTTCTACTTTTTCAAGCCGTGGTATTCGCCTTGATAGTATCTCTAAAATTTTACTTAATCTTTCTGGATGTTGCTCTTTCAAATACTGAATAACATTTGCTAAGTTATCACCTGTAGCAGAAAGTCTTTCTTGTGCGCCTGCTTCTGGAACACCGCGAGTGCTATCTGCTGTAAGATATGATAAATACCAACCTGTAATAAACCGTCTTAATGCACTGACACGAGGGTTTTTTATAAAGCTTCCTAAGGTATTAACAGCAAGCATATCTTTAGAATCTAATTTTTCTTTAATCCGTTCTGCCTGTTCATCTGGATCATCTCCAGAAACTACATCCCCAGAACCTTCTTTGAAGTTAAGAAACCTGAATTGTCCTCCTCTCGAATGCCGACTCCATTGAAGCCATTCCTCCGCTACATAAGGTCCTTTTTTATCTTCATTAATAGCCAAATGATATGAAATTAATCGCGTTTTAGGATCATCACTTTTTTTCTTAGAAGCAGGATAAGGGCTTTCTCTATATTTTAATTCGATAACAATAGGCCCATCTATACCTCTTGTTCTAAGTTCTTTAAATCTTCCTCTTTTGTCCCAAGCTTTTCTTAATCCAATGGAAAAACATTCTGACAGAAAGGCAAATACGTCAAAAATAGTAGACTTACCGCTACCATTAGGACCAAGGAAAACAGTTAATGGAGTTATATTATCTAATTCTAACTGTTTTAAGGCTCGGTATCCTTCTACTTTCAGATATTCTATTCTAGGAATCCCTATTAAAGGTTCTGCTAGTTTTTTCACCATATTTTTTTGCTCAGTAAAATCTTACCTCTTTTAATTTGCTTTAACTGTTCTTAATCTCATTAATATAGAACTGTTGCCCGTAAGGTTTCGCTTAAAGAAAGTTGTGGACGGAAATTGAAATCCTTTTGAAATCTTGTCCCATCAATAATACAAGGATACATTAAGTACTCTACCTGTGGAGCAGGCAAAACACCTATTCCCATTGTCCATAATGCTTTTAATGCAGAATAACCTATAACATGAGGAACTGGTATTGGTGTTCCTCCAACAATGTTAATAATTTCTGTAAGTGGTAATTCTCCTGGCCCTACAACATTGTAAATGCCACTCTTGTTGTAGCGTAAACAGGAAGTTATTGCTCTTGCCATATCTATTTCATGAATAACTTGTATCATTGGATCAAAGCCTAAAGGTATAGGAATATATCTTAAGCGCAAATATGATGTTAAGTTATTATGAACATGTGAGCCAATTATATGACAAGGCCGTAGAATTATAGTGGAAATATTTGGATGCTTATACATCCAAGAACGACAATAAGAATCAAATTCAACTTTATCACTTATTTCTGAATAGTGTTGAGTCACTCTTAAAGGATAATCTTCTGTTATATATACAGGATTATTAGGGTCTGCACCATACACATTAGCGCTAGAAAGTAGAACAACTTTCTTTACATGGTAACGTTCACAATCTTCTAACAATTTCATTGTTCCGACTACATTAATGTGATGGCGTTGTTTTATAGATATACGAGGATTATCATTGACTGCCATATGAATAACACAATCTATTTGGCGACGACGAAAGATATCCTCTAACTTATTTTTTGTTATGTCTAGTTGATGAAATTCTATTTTTCTGTCTTTTATCGGACGGAGTGTTCTTAATCCTACTCCAATAATATCCCAATTTTTAGGGATCATTTCTGCAACTTGGTGAGCTAAGCCGCCAGAAATACCTGTAATAAGAACTTTCTTATTCCTCATAATAAGTGTCGCCTTTACCAAAAGATACTTTTTCGTTTAGATAAACCACGAGAAATATTTTCTAAAATTTTTGCTTTTACAACATCTACTTTTTTCTGTATTTCAGCATCTGTTTCATTTCCAGTGCCTTCAAAGTAAAGTGGATCTCCAAAATAAATATGATATTTAGTAGGAAAAGGAACAAAACCTAAGAGTCCAAGCCAAGGAAAAGTTGGAGTAATAGGGAAGTAAGGCATGCCTAAAGCTTTAGCTAATGGTTTAACATCATAAAAAGATGGCATTTGCTCTTCGCCTCCAATTACACTAACAGGAACTATTGGGCTTTTAGTTTTTAAGGCCATTCTCATAAAGCCTGAACTAAAATCTATCAAAGTATAACGATCATACCAAAGCTTACCTGAACCTTTTACTCCTTCAGGAAACACCATTACACACTCATCATTTTCTAACAATTTAATACAGTTTTTAGGATCTCCTAAGATTTGGCCTTGTCTAGAAACAAAAGTGCTAAGTAGTGGAACAGTACCAAACCAACGCTCAATCATTGCTCTAGCTAATCTAGGAGGGTTAGCTTCCATAAGCATAGCAACAGCAATATTTAAGCCATCCATAGGTAATTGTCCACTATGATTACCAATTAAAAGAACTCTTCCTTGAGGAACTTTTTCAATGCCATGTGTTTCTGTACGCCAGTAATAGCGATAGAGCCAGACCCCTATTTGTAAGCCATATTGAGCCATTTCTGGATGAAAGCCCCAAGCATCATAATTATACTCATTTAGTTTATTTGGCAGTTTTTTTAACCGACGCTTAATTTCTTTATCCACAGAAGCATCAATTTGTGAACCTATTGCCCGCAATATCATATCTAACATATGTTTTTCTCCTTAGAGATATAGCTCACTTTAACCTAACCTACAATCCTTAGGCTAATTACTCTTAGATTTTTTAAAGTAATTTATGGATCCAAGCTTGTCTTGTTCATTTGGTTAAGGAAGTGTTAGACTAGCATCTTTATTTTAGAGCAACAAATAATATTTGGGAATTTTATTAACACAAAAACTACTGTGAAAGAAATTATTGTTACCGTTAAAAATATTCGCCACTTTGGATCTGCCTATTGTCAGCTAACTTTAGAAGTACCTACAAGCTTAAATATAGAACCTGGCCAGTTTGCAATGCTTAAACCTGCTGGCTCTTTAGAACCTCTTCTTAGACGTGCAATGGCTTTTTATCAGTCTCAAGAGATCAATGGTAATACTTTAGTTGATTTTATTTTCCATATTTTGGGACGGGGAACTCAAAGCCTAGCCCAACTTCATATAGGTGACAAAGTAGAATTTTTAGGCCCATTAGGAAAAAGTTTTTCTCTTGAGCCAGCTAAAACAACTCACAGAGCAATTCTTGTGGGTGGTGGAGTTGGAACACCAGCACTTTTAATTCTAGCTCAAGAACTATGTAAAGAGGGAATTGATTTAAGTATTTTTCTAGGTGCTCGTAGTATTAATGATTTAATAGGTATAGAAGATTTTAGCCGTCTAAACACTCATTTAGTTGTAAGTACAGATGATGGAAGCTTTGGAGAAAAAGGCTTTGTTACAGCAGCGTTAACAAACTTTTTAGAAGAAAATAAAGATAAAGAGTTTACTCTCTATACTTGTGGCCCAGATATAATGATGCATCGAACTACAGAAATAGCCAATCGCTATGGTATTAAAACATATGCCTCTTTGGAAGCTAGAATGGCTTGTGGTTTTGGAGTTTGTGTTGGATGTGTGGTTGAAACCAAAACTGCTCAAGATAGTGTTTACAGCCGTGTGTGTGTTGAAGGGCCTGTTTTTGAAGGTAATGAGGTGATTTGGTGTGAGTGATTTAATTAATACAACTAGCAAAGAGGAATCTGAAATTTTAGCTGTTGAAATAGCTGGAATTAAGTTTAAAAACCCAGTTTTAACAGCTAGTGGAACTTTTGGCTATGGATTAGATTTTGCCAACCTTATAGACCTTAACCGCTTAGGAGGGTTTTGCTCCAAAGGGCTTTCTCCAAAACCAATGAAAGGCAATCCTCCACCTAGAATTGTAGAAACTCATGGCGGAATGTTAAACGCCATAGGCTTGCAAAATATTGGAGCAAAAGCTTTTGTTACTGACAAGTTGCCACTTTTGCGTAATTATGACACAAAAGTTATTGCTAATGTTTTTGGATATTCATTAGAAGAATATGTAGAAGCAATTGAAATTCTCAATGATGGTGAAGGCATAGCAGCCTATGAACTAAATATTTCCTGCCCCAATGTTAAACAAGGTGGCATTGTAATAGGCAATTCTCCTGTAGCCGCCGCAGAAGTTACAGAAGCCGTTAAACGTGTAGCTAAACGTCCTGTAATTGTAAAACTCTCGCCCAATGTAACAAGCATTAAAGAACTTGCTTTAGCTGTACAATCAGCCGGAGCAGATGCTTTTTCCTTGATAAACACTCTTGTAGGAATGTCTATTGACATCTACACCCGTCGCCCTCGTATAGCCAATGTTACAGGAGGTCTTTCTGGCCCTGCTGTTAAGCCTGTAGCAGTAAGAATGTGCTATGAAGTAGCTCAAGTAGCCAATATTCCAATCATAGGCATTGGAGGCATTGCTAATTGGATGGATGCTGTAGAGTTTTTTATAGCAGGAGCTAAAGCTATTCAGGTTGGCACAGCAAATTACTATGACCCTTGCTGTACAATGAAAATAATTGATGGATTGCTGGAATATTGCCAAAAACAAAATATCTCAAACATATCTCAGCTAGTAAATACACTTACTCGCTAGTAACCATCTTTTTCATTAGATTTACACTATAGTAGTTTTTTTCTTAGAGAGATAAAAAGAATCTAAGCAATAAGAAGTTACACAACCTAAAAAATACATCAGAATATCAAGCCAGCTAAAGTTTGTACCTAAAAGAATGCTTAGCAGACTACCACGAGGCAAACCTAACATATCGCCTAAATGAAAGTATTGCAAAATCTCAACAAGGCAAGAAAATACAAATACGCCAATAGAAAGAGTTAAGGGTGACATTTCTATAAAAGCCTTGATCAAGTGGTATAGTAGAATTGTCACCAAAAAATCACTAATAGAAGATCGAATAAATCTAATGTGGGAAAAAGTTGTTGCCACCAAGATTTCAGCAACGAAAACAAAAAAAGCTATTAGAAAATGTTTGAGTTTAAATTGCATCTAACATTTAGACCTACTGCCCATTATTTTGCATTACTTGTGCTAATTGATTTGAGTTGTTCAACTACACCTTCAAGATCTGGATAACCAACTCCAAACATTCTGGTAAACCAATTACCACCGCGTTCAGCCACTTTTTCGCCATTAACAATTACATCAAACTGACCTGTTTTTCCTGGTGTAGTTACTGCATCAACATTAAGGTGCTTCTTAATCAAAGCCACAAGACTTGCGACTTTAGACTTATTATTTGATCAGGTAGGGCAGTAAACAATTTCTATCTTCATCTTATTCTCCATAAAGTACTTGTAATTATTAAATAAAATAAGTTTGTAGTTTTTAGCATCAAAATACAGATGTCTAAAGCACCTTACGCAAAGAATAATAAAAAAGGTCAAAAATTTTTATTATTTTTTCCTTATCTTGCCTAATTTTTCTATAAACATAGTATTACACCAAAAAGTTAAGAAGTTGGAAAATAGATATAGCCTGTAATAATGAAGTAAGGATTTAGACACTAAACAGTTGTTGCCACAATAAATAAACGACGGAATGGATAAAGTGTACAACCGTCTGGCCTAGTAGGATAGACATCGCGTAAACGGCGTGAATATTCTGCTAAAAATATCTCTCGCTCTTTGTCTTCAAGGCCATTAAGTATGGGACGAAGTCCTGTTGCTTTGACCCAGTCAAGTACAGGATCTTGACCTTTCAATATATGCAAATACTCTGTTTGCCAAATATCTATATTTTCAGTGTAATTCCTAAGTAAATCATAATAAACTTCTGCATCTTCTACCCATTTGTTAGCTACTGCATCGCGTAGTTCTTGAGTTCCTAGTGTAGTAGCGTTTTGCCCTCCATTAGCCAAGGTTTCTCTCATAAGGCGATGTGAAGGCAAATCCCAGCTTAAAGGCATTTGTATAGCTAAAGTTCCACCTGTATTTAAGAACTCAATAAGTTGAGTAAATAATTTATAGTGATTGTCTACCCAATGCAGAGTTGCATTTGAATAAATAAGATCTGGCTTTTTATCAGGCACCCAATGACTTATGTTCATTTCTTGCCACTGAACGTTGCTAGGGGTCTTAGCTGCCTGTTCTAGCATTTCCTTAGAGTTATCAATACCATAAACTGAGGCCATTGGCCATTGCTCAGAAATAATTCTAGTTAACTCTCCAGCTCCACACCCAAGATCATAAATGGTTTTAGGGCTAATGGATGAAATTCTGTTGAGAAGCTCAAGCCCTGGTCGTAAACGATGATCTGAGAATTTTAGATATAGATTTGGATTCCAATGAGTGCCTGCTACTTGGTTTTGATGGGTACTTTCTGACATAATAACTCCTATTAGTTGCTAAATATTAAGCTATTATATCTATAAATTGCAAACCAACCTGTTAGTCCATTTAGCCCATACGGGCAAGCCCCCAAATTATTATTAATGCTCCAGTAGCAAAATCGAAAACTAAAGAATAGAGTACGCCTATAATTGAGTATTTAATATCATCTAATCGGTGTTCAAATTTTTTGTCATAAAAAAACATAATTAGAACAAACCACTCAAAAAATCTCACTACAGCTATGATAGGCGCAATTATAAAAAGATTCTCATCAATTTTTAGTCGGTGAACTAAGGGAAGAGTGGTAATAAGACCAATTACAGTACGTAATAAGCCAAATAAAATACTCTTCTTTAAATTTCTTGGTAGGTTATAGAATTTAGTTAAAGCAATTGCAGCCAAAAAATAACCTAAAGCCCTGAGAGTACTTCCTGCTACAATAAATATGGTTTCTTCGCCAGGAGTTATTCCCTTACTTTGAAGTATCATTCTAGACCTCTTAGCTCTATATTTTGGCCTTGTGTTTTAAAACCACTAAAAATACTGTCTATCAACGACCAACAATCTCATTAAACAAGTCGTTATCAAAGAAAACACCCTCTCGAATAGCTTCTCGTTTTACATCTTCTAGAAAGTCAGAAAAACTTACTTCTTTACCAATGCTGCGCTCTCTTACACGTTGGATTATTTTGGCAAGGATATTTTTACGTTGAGCTTTAGAAGCTTTGCTTGGATTGGCAAGGTTTAGTATCTCTTTAACAAAGTAATTTAGGCTATTAGGGCGAGTGGCTGCTCTTTGAGCAGTAATTAGCATTGCTTGTTCTATTATGGAAAGAGGGATTTTCTTTATCTTCTCGTAGGCTGCACGATCTGTCTTAGTCCAATTATTTCCAGTTATCTTTTGATATATCCTCATCATCTCACTTTGATGATGATCTGTATTTTTAAGATCATCATGATCATGATCATGATTTATGGAGCCACTAGGTAACCTAGTTTCTGTATAACCAGGTTTTTGAGTAGCCTGGTTATTAGATAACCTAGCTTCTGTATAGCTAGCTTCTGTATAGCTAGGTTGTTCAGTAGCTAGGTTTACTAAAATCTCATATTTATTTCCACCTTTAGGATCGAACTTATTTTCTCCAGTTGTTTTAACTAGGCTTTTAGTTTGAAGCGTTTTTAATGCAGCTTTTACTCCTGCTACACTCATATTACATTTTTCTGCAATTTTGCTAAGACTAACAGAATCAGTAGTATTGCGATTAAACCCATAAGCTAAACGATATAAACGGCGGAAAACACTTTGTTCTGCTAAGGATAAAGTAGGGATAATTTCATCATCTATAAAATTAGCTACACGGTAGGTTGGAATGGAATTTAATGGAAGTTTATTTTGAGAGGAAGTTTCTTCTACCTGGCTATTATATAGCTTAGTGTTTAAGTAGCTAGGTTGCTCAGTAGCTAGGTTATTTAATAACCTGGTTTCTGTATAGCTAGGTTGTTTAAGTACCTGGTTATTGTAGCTAGGTTGTTCAGTAGCTAGGTTTTGAGTAGCTAGGCTAGGCTGGGAATTTATAGTATTAGTACTGATTTGATCGCGAAAATTTCGATCTCTTTGTGATCTCGGATCAGCTTTAAGATCAAGGCTTTGATCTAAGAGATCCCGACGATCAGCTTGATCGAGTTTAGGATCAGATCTTTGATCAAATTTTTGATCATTTTTAGGGATAAGTTGATCTTTAGGAGCGGAGTATTCAGGGTATTCTGGCCTTGAATCTGCTCTTTCTAAGGATGATTGATCTACGGGGTCACTTTCCAAATCACTGGAAACAGTTTTATTGCGAAATCGCTGTAGAATAGTTCTTACAGAGGCATCATCGCGAGAAACCTGTTCAGTCGTTTTGGTTAAATTCTTTTCTAATAGCTCTTCTAGTTTCTTCTTTTTCGAATTCACGGATTACCTCTTTGGCTAATCTTAAATAGTCAATCGAGGCACTACATGCTCTATCCATTTCTATAACTGGTACACCTGCAATTGAAGCATCAATGCAACGAACATTTTTATGAATGGGTGAAAAGGTAAGAGGGCCAAAATATTCTGTAATTTTTTTAAGAATACTTTTATGGGCATTGGATTGCTTCTCATACATTGTAGGCAAGGCATAAGCAGCGATTGACAAATCATATTGATCAATTACTTCATTAACTGTTTGCAAAAGCTTTTCTACAGCAGTAAGACTAAACATATGGGTTTGCACACAGACCATTAAAACATCACAAGCAGTAAAAGCATTAATTGTGCTAAAACTAAGTGCTGGAGGACAATCTATTAAAATATAATCATAGTGATTGCTTACGTCTTTTAATTTACGTCTTAGTCTTTGATCTCGATTTACAGCACCAGCAAGTTCTATATCTAGGGAAGCTAGATTAAGGTTAGAGGGAATTAAGTCTAGATTTTTTTTAAGTGGACGAATAACACTTTGAGCTTCTATATTTGAGTTCATAATAAGATCATAGACAGTAAGCTCGATATCAAAAGGTACTAACCCAAAATGAGACGTAAGATTAGCTTGGCTATCAAGATCAATAGCTAAGACTTTACGTTTAAAATGGGCTAAACCTGCAGCTAAATTTGTACAAGTAGTAGTTTTGCCAGTCCCACCTTTTTGGTTGGCAATTGAGATTATGTTCATTAATGTTCTCCGGGGATATCTACTAATTGCTGTATGCGGCGCAATTATACCATATTTAGGGGTATAAAATGCAAACATACCACAACTGAAAATAGGCTAAAACAGTTTTTTAATTTCTTATAAATTAAGTCAATATCATAACTACCTTAGATCTACATTTTCACCTTTATAAGCTATAATTAATAAGGGTTTAGTTGATAACTATAAAAATTTAGTAGGAGGTTTTTATGCATTTATCTTCTATTATTCGATCCCAAATATATCAAGTTTTTCTTATTTTTATATTGGCGATACTTGGTTTTTGTTTAAGCGAAAAAAGTGTTTTAGCACAACAAAAAGATTTTAATTTTTCTATTAGCCCAAGCTCTATTACTGCTACAGCAGGCAGTTCAGCTAACTTCCTTATTTCTCTAAATAAAGTAGGAAGCTATGATAAACGAGTTACTTTTTCTTCTTCAGGACTTGGGTCAGCTAATTTTTCTCCTAATACAATAGTTCCTCCAGCTACTATAAATATGACAATTGTTGTTCCAGCTACAACAACTCCTGGTCGCTATGATATCACTGTAACAGGAACAGGAGAAGATGGAACTATAAAATCCCAAATAGCTACTATTTTTGTTCCACAGCCACCTTTTAGCTTATCTGTAAGCCCATCTAGTGGGCAAACTAATCCTGGTGGAAGTTTGGATTTTACTATTTCAGCTAATGTAGCAAGTGATTCAAAAGCCCAAACTGTTATGCTTAGTTCTTCTAGTAATCAGCTTGGAGTTAGTTTTGCCAGCAGTACAATTGTCACTCCTGGTAGCACCAAAATGACTGTCTTAGTTCCTTCAAATATTAGCCCAGGTTCTTATTCTGTTACTGTTATTGGACAAGCAGGACAAATTACTCAAACTGTATCAGTTAATATAAATGTTGTATTACCACCAGATTTCATAATAAATATTATTCCCAGCAGTGTTACTATTGCAGCAGGAGATCAAAAAGAATTAACTGTATCTGTGACTAGTGTAAATGGCTTTGATCAAACTGTAAGTTTAACGGTAAATAGTAAATTAAATGCATTTGTTAATGATAGAGCTATAATAGGAACTGGAACAACTACCTTAGTGATTGCTACAGATAGAGGTACTCCTGCAGGTGCTTATCCTGTTACAATAACAGCTGTTAGCAGTAACAAAGGTGTAGTAATACAAAAGATGGCTGTTCTTAATGTTACTGTAGCAGTTGCTCCAGATTTTTCACTTGTACTAAATCCTAATAACATAACTAGTTCTTCTAATAAAACAGTTAATTTTGATGTTTCACTCAATGCTTTAAATGGCTTTAGTGATTTAGTTGTCTTAAACACTAGCTCACAAAATCCTAGTATTACTACAACTCTCAGTACTACTACTATAGGTAATGCTTCAGGTGCTAGAGTTACAGTAAATATTGCTCCAAATACTGCATCAGGAACATATGATATAAATGTGTTAGGCAATTCTAATGGATTGCAGCGTAGTGCAGTATTTAAACTAACTGTACCAGCAGGAGATTTTGACTTAACAGTAAATCCAACTTCACAAACTATTAATGCAGGACAAAAAGCTACTTTTATGCTTAGCTCCTTAGCAAAAGATGGATTTTCAGAAAAAATCTTATTAAGTGCTAGTACGGTTTCTAGCAATATTCAGACTTCTTTTTCTAACAACACAATTGATGCAACAGGCTCTACTAGCTTTACCATCAGCACTACACCAAGCACCGATGCAAAAGATTATCAAATTTTAATCTCTGGTTCAGGTGGTGGTATTACTAAACAAATCCCTATTACATTGACTGTTAAGCCTGCTGTAGTAAATGACTTTAATCTAAGTATTAAACCAGATACACAGATGGTTTCTGCTGGAAATGTTACTTCTTTTAGCCTTTCTATAGATGGACAAAATGGTTTTAATGGAATGGTTAATTTAAGTGCAGAAATTGCAGAAAAATCTATTCAACTAGCTTTCTCAAACAACACACCTAAAGCTTCTAGCAGTGTCTCTATAACAGTTAGCACTAGTGCAACTACTGCAACAGGCAATTATCCAATAAAGATTATTGGAACTGCTGGTTCTATAGTTAAAACAGTGTTTACAGCAATAAATGTTACACCAGCACCTACAGATAGCTTTTCTCTAGCAATAGCACCTAATCTCAGAGCTATAACTAGCAATGAATCTACAATGTTTACAGTAGGAGTTGTTGGAAGAAATGGATTTAGCCAAGCAGTTAGTTTAAGTGTTAATTCTCCAGATCCAAGCATTCAAGTTAGCTTAGATAAAACAAGTCTTTCACCAGGAGCAAATACATTTGTTACTGTAAACACAAGTGCAAACACTAAACCAGATGTTTATACATTAATGATTAGTGGAAAATCAGGAAGTACAATAGTTAGTCAGCCAGTTATTTTGGTTGTAAGACAAGCAGCACTACAAGTGGTATTGTCATTTGATCTACCTCCAGTAGGTCAAATTGCCCCACCACAAAACCTTATAGCTTTGGCTACAGAGCTAAAACCAACTTTAGCAGAAAATACTGCTCAGCTGCCTATGAATAAGAGACTAAAGGCATTAGATGTAGATCCAAACTTAGCAGGATTTAAGATTTATAGAACCTTAGCTCCAGCAGAAGGAAAGCCACCATTAACTCCAAGTGATATTGTTAAGGATGAAAATTTAGTTGCAACTTTACCAGCTAATCAAACAGGTTTTGTTGATATAGTTTCTGTAGACAAGAATTCCACAGGAAACTTTGTTTACAGTGTAACAAGTTTCTTTGGAAATGGACAAAGTAGCGGAGGCTCTGATCCAGCAAGTACAAATCTACCAGTAATTAAGAATCCTGTTTTTAACAAAGGAACAATTTTCCTTGATTCACCAAGTTCCTTTATTAAACTAGGTGCAACAATAATTGTTGATGGTATGGATGAATATAAGTTGGCCTTTACAGATAGTGCAACTCAATTTACAGTTGCAAAGAAAGCAGCAGGTTCAATAAGTGGTAAAATTCTCAAAAAGTTAATAGCTAAAGGTGCAACAGTTCAAATCATAGTTAAAAATCCAGATGGTAAGCTTTCTGTTGCAAGGAGTCTAACTCGTCCTAAAAAATAGAGGCTTAATACTGTTTCAATGTTTACTTGACATTTATAGAGTCAGCAAAAGTCATAACTAAACTTAATATATTCTAATAGTTCAATGCTTTTGCTGACTTTTTAGCAGTAATTTTTAGTTATTAAGGTTGATTTGCTGATAACACTAATGAAGAACAATAAACTTTAACTGTTTGAGTCTTTGTAGGTGGAATCATACTATATACTGTACATTGACCAGTATGTTTAATAAAGCCATTATTATAGTAATAATTGAAAGTTTCCTCACCTGGAGCTAAGTTGTTTAAGCAACTTTCTATCTCTATAAATACAAAGTAGTTTTCAGAATCAATAATTTTTTTATCAAAACCAGTGCCTTGAAGTAGAAGTTCAGTAAGTTGTGGTTTTACAATATAACCTATTGAATCTCCAACTGTTTCAGGAGGGCCCATATCAATAGGTTTCTCATCTGAACAAGTATAATAAAACTGAATCTTGGAGATTTCTCGCATATTATAAGTAAAAAATAATCCTTCAAATGCATTTGTAAAATCAAATGTACAAGGAAATAACTCCCAATTTATTTGAAGTGATTCTGGAGTAGGTAATTCATCGTATAATGTTGATAAATTAGGCATCATAGAAAAGTCTATTAGCCCAGAAACCTTTGGTGTAGATGTATTCTCAAATGTAATAGTGTTTTTACCTGTTGGATATATTGTTTCATTTTCTATGACAGATTGGGTTTCTAAATTATAGATTACCAATGTCATTTTAGGTTGTGTTACAGTTCCTAAAGTAGCGCTACATTTATCAGTATTAGCATTTAGTATATTTAGTAAACACCCAGCACCTTTTATATGAATAAGCACTCCATTAAATGGAGCTGTTAGACCTGTAGGTAAAGGGAAGGGGAAATTAGTCATAGAAATAATACTCCTTATATTTTTTGATTTATTTTCTACATGTTTTGGGGAAATACATCTACTAACTATTGATTTTGAAGATGTTATAGTAGCAATGAATAGTATTTTCTAAATTTTTCACATTATTTATTTACTAGTTCTTGATAAAGCCAAGTCTTTGCTAATAACCAGTTACGGTCAATTGTACGTGAGGAAACATTCAGCACAGAGGCTATTTCATCTATAGACATTCCACCAAAAAAACGCATTTCTACAATTTTGCCATGCATAGGGTTAAGGCTAGCTAAGTACTGCAAAGCTTCATCTAACATCAATAGGTCAAAACTTTTTTCAATAGGTTTGTCAAGCGATTCATCAAGAACTAACTTTGTTATTTCTCCACCATGTTTAGCGCTTTTGTGGCTACGAGCATAATCTATCAATATATGCCTCATTATTTGCGCAGCGACAGCTAAAAAATGTGCTCGATTTTCCCAGTTTATATCTTGTTCTTTGATTAATTTTAAAAATGCCTCATTTACTAATGCAGTAGGTTGCAAAGTATGATCTTTACGTTCATTGTTTAAATACTTACTAGCTATACTATGTAGTTCACTGTAAAGTATTGTCATTACTAAGTCTAATGCTGTTTCATCACCTTCATGCCAACGTTTTAATAACTGTGTTATTTCACCAGGTAAAGGTACGGACATACTTCTCCCTAAATTAATAATTTGTTGTATATATAATTTCACTTATTAACTAAAGTTATAGCGCTAGGTTTTGTAAACACAACATTTTGAAAGAACAAGTGGGGGGTTCTGTTTCTTCTAAGAACTAACTAGTATTAATTTCTAGACTAGGAAAGTACACTAGTACTAATTTATTGTCAAGATATATTTCGCATAATTCTTAAGGAATATAGTCCTGCTAGTTTTTTGTAATGTTATTAACACGTTAACTATAAGGTAGTTGTTATAGTGCGTAATTTTAAATTAAGCAATGATGGCAGTACATTTTAATGATAGCGGAATGTATTTAGTTAGAATTAGAGCGGTGAATAAAAGGTGAAGAAAAACAGAGATGGTTTTACCATAATTCTGTCAGAAACTCTCAGCAACAATTGCATCAGGTCAGATGATAAACTAAAACATAACAATTTACTTACCCGAACCTAATATATTGCAATTCAATAACTTTTGTTTCTGACAGAACATTATCTTGTAAACCCTTACCAACCTATATGTTAATTCTATTTTGTTTTCCAGCCTAAGCTGGACAAAATATTAAGTGTTTTTGGATCTACATCACGAATAATTTCCGCTGAAGTAATAGAGGGTTTCATAAGACCTTCTGTTATATGATCAATGCTTGAAAACATTTCAAATGAGCTAGGAGCATAGATTTTATAGGAAGTACTATCACTACATTTGAAACATAAATCTCCATTTTGTCCTGTTAATGCTTTATAAAGGTCATCAGAGCTATTTGTGTAAGAAGTTAACTTTTTATTTGTGGTTTGGACTTGAGTAAATTCACCATATACACTGGGTTTATTATCAAGATCAGGTACACTAAAAGATATTACTAGGGTATTTAGCAAAGGGTTAACAACATCTGTTATCTCTGTTTTACTACCATAAGCTCCCTTATCATTTTTATCTACAGAAAATAAGCCAATGAAACCAAGACCATGAGCAACTTCATGTAAAGCAATTGATTGAAAATCTACTTCACTTTTTCCAATACCTGTTGGATCTTCACCAGCATACCAAGTAGTTTTTTCATTAAAAATAACAACCATATCTACAGAAATATCATTATTTAGCTTTGAAAAACATTCTTTATTATCATTTACAACTGCTAAGTATTTTGCTAATGCAGATGTGTACCATACACCTACATTTGATGTTGAAAAATCACCCTTGTTGAGTACACCATTCGGTACACACAAACCACTTAACCCTTTGCTTGAGAGATCTCTAAGATATACTTGTATATTAATTTTAATTGTGGAATTTGGGTCTGGGTCTAGTAAGTGTGAAGTCCAAGTATTTAAGGCTCTTTGGAAAGCCTCTTTACGCTTTCCATCTGTATCTGCTTTTTTAAACTCCTCATCATAAATAATTTCAAAATTTATCATAATAATCACCTTATCTTTTCTTGTTGAGTAAAACTAATTTGTATCTACTAAGTAAGGCGAAAAGTAAATGGAAATAACGACAAATAAAGCAACAGTTTAACGAAATTTTTTATTTATTTAGCCCCAAAATGTAGTGTTCATTAAACATTACAATAATCTTATCTTATACTTTAGAAATATTACGGTTAGGTTTATCTGACATTATGTTTTGTTGGATCAGAAGCAGCATCAATACGCTTACAATCTAAAAGATGTTCTACATAAATGTATAAAGATACTAACCAAGTTAATGCTAGCATAGCTATAATGATTATTATTCCACTAACTACTGGCTCAGCCTTTATAAATGCCCATATGGAAACTGCAATAGTTGAAATAACTCCTGTTTGAGTCAAAACTAATCGTTTTACTGTTCCTGTAGAAACACTTAGAAAATTATTGGTTTGATTTATATTTGAATTGTTGATAAAAGATGAAAGTGGTTGAGTGGAACTATTTGTAAAAGAAGTACTTAGTTGAGTTGTTGGAGTAGCAACGGTAGGTTTAAGAATTGTAAATTGACCAAAGTTTCCTTGGGCTTCATTACTTTCCCATTGTTCACTTGTAAAGCCACACAGGGCATTTTTTGCTATAGATTGTTTTATATTCCAGTTATTATAAGTTTTTGAATCTTGCCAACCTGTAGATTCTGATAACCAAGAAAACTCTACAAAATCCAAGTTCTTACGCAAATAATCACAACATGCGCCTGAACCATATACACCTATTTTATAAATAGGCTTAGAGTTAGAAGGATCTTTTAATCCATCAAATACACCTTGGAAATATTGTTTAATTGGGCCTTTTATATCTTCAAGCGTTGCATCGTAATCAACTGCAAAATATATAGCTGATTGACTTGGTTGGTTTATGTCTTGTGCATAAGCATAAGCACTTTTTCCATCTCTATTACCACGTTCAGTGGAGAAGTAGCTTTTTGAGGTTGGATTATCTTCATAAACTGTAACAAGAGCAATGCCTTCTTTATTTAGAGCTGTTGCTTCTTCTAAAGTAAGACATTTATCAGGGTTTTTTGTGGTACGGCTGTAATAACGAGCAACAAAATCTATTCCATTTTGCTTTAAGCAACTAGCAATATTACTGCATATTCTATTTGTAGATATACCCTTCATTTTAGTTTCCTAAAAGACTTTAACTCTAATAATTAGATTATGTAATAACAAAGCTAAACTACTATTTCACATTATTTTTCATTGGATTAGAGCATGCATCCATGCGTTTAGAATCCAGTAAATGTTCTATATAAACATAAAATGAAATTATCCATACTAAACAAATCAATGCTGTTATTATGATTGCAGCACTTATAATGGGTTCTGATTTTATAAAAGCTTTTATACTTGTTAAACTAATGGCGATACAGCCTGTTACTGTTGTAAATAAACGTTTTAATGTTGTTGTAGATGCTTCTAGCGCTTCTTTTGTTTTATCAATGTAATTTACTATGGTTTCTGGTGTAGGTGTTTGTATTGCTGTTGAGTTAGGTGTTTGAGGTTGGACAAGTGCTTGAGTAGATGTAGGTACAGCCTTTTGTAAAGAACTACCTGTAGTCGCTTCTACAGGAGAATTATCAATTATAGATTCAAGTGGTATATCTGGAAGCTGATCACTTTCAACTAATGAGTTTTTAAGGCTATCTTCAAACCAACTTGCCCAAAGCGTTATATGCTGAACTCCTGAAGAGTTTTTCTCTTTAAGCTCACCTGGATTAATTACATTTCTAGCATTTAAGTAGTCTTTTTTACTACCATCTATAGTTACATATTCTCCTAATTTATGACCTGTAAACCAACCTTCTAAAAATCCTCGTACCATTATTGGATAAGCATATTCTGGCTCTGAAGCCAAAAAAGGATTAGTTTCAAAGTTAACATTATTGATATTAAGTTTTTCTGTTGCATTTTTATAGTTAGCACGACCTGTTAGTTGAACATAGCCTCGGCCACGATATCTTTGAGCATCTCCTGTTTGCGTGTTACCTATCTTATTTTGGTATTTTGATAGATATTTTTCGCTGCCTTGTTCATCAAGATGCTCAAAATGTTCTGTTTCCCAAGTAGCAGTTGCTAACATATAAGCTAGTTGATATACACCCTCAATAGTACTATCATTTTCAGCCTTACCAAGAATTAAAGGAAGGTGATATTTTTCACCATCTGTTGGAGTTGGAAAATATTTGACATGCTGTGCCCAGAAAGCATTTAAATCAAATTTCATAACTTTCCCTATTTTATAGATATATTGGATCTTTAGCTTATTGTAAAATTTACTTAATCGATTACATTACTCTATGTTAACTCGAATAGCATTATTGCTATACTTTGCAGCTAGAATAATTTGTAAATTTGTAATAACAGAGCCTAATTTACCTGTCATTGAATATTGGTCTGGGCGATCGTTTTCTTGTTGTTCATCTTGTGTAAAGCCCATTTTTTCATAATAGGTTCTTAAACCTGGAGATTCTCCTTCATCAGCAATAAGATAAACTGGTAAGAGTTCTGTGGTAAAACTAGGTGCTCCATGTTGAACATTATCTGAGAAAGCTTTTTGACAAAGAGCCAACATTAATCGAGACCCATAACCTTGGTTACGATAATCTTTATCAACATCTATTCTAAGAATAGTTAAACTCTTATCAAATATAATACTAGCAAGACCACCACCTAAGTGTTCTTCGGTATCATTTTTCAGGGCTATTTTTATGTTTTCATAGGTATCATATTTGTCAAGTTGATCAATTGTAATAGTAAATGGCATAGCTATTTCTTAATAGTTCTTAATAGAGTTTAATTAGTTATTAGTATTATTGGTATTAAGACGGTTAAAGCCTTCTTTCCAATATAAATCAACAAGCATACTGTAAAACCAATTGGTGTCAGTATCATTCATTAAGAGACTTATATCAGTTTCATTACCTACTATATTCCAGACTGCTATAGATGCTAATTCGTTATCAGGAGGGCAATTTGGATAAGAAGTTGCAATATCTTCATACTTGGTTATTTTACTTTGCTGAATATCAGTGGCAGCTTGTTGGCCTTGTGATAGGTTTGTAGTAATAGTTGAAACCACATCATTTAAATTATCGACTTTAAAGAAAACTCCATAATAAGTAGAATCTTTATCTTCACCTGTAAAATAACCTGTAAGTTGTTGTTGAGTAAGGGTATATTTAGTTTCTTCATAAAATTCTCTTATCGCTCCTGTTGGTACATCTTCATTAAATTTAAGTCCACCTCCTGGAAAAGCAAATTTACCTGCGCCGTTTAATGTACGACTAGGGTTTGGAATTACTTGACCAGAGCCAGGATTTTTTGGATCAGAGAAAAAGTATCCATAGGTGTTTTTTACAAATTTAGCAAAATTTCCTGTATTATCGTAAACAATAGCATATACATATGTTCCCATACCTATAACTTCCTTAATTTAAAATTGTTCAACATTAGTTAAATGAAATGTTAGGGGTTTACTTTCCGGGCCAATTCCACCGCCAACTAATAACAACTCAGCTTTTTTAACACCTACTAAATAGAATTGCTGGAAAATTGTATTTAGTTCTTTTTCAGATATTAGAATTATTTCTCCCTCTTTTATGGTCGGTAGAACACCAACCCAGATAATATATTTAAATTGAAAAGAGGTTTTTTCCTTAGGAATCAAAGAGTTATAACGATTTAGTAGTTTATCATTACGAAAAATATTAATATTATATGCACCTTGATTTAAGGTATTTTCAACTTGTATTTCTAATGGATGAGTTCCTAGTCCTGATTCTATAAACCTTGTTTGAGAAGTATCTTGTGTTATTTTATATGAATAGCCAGGTCTTAGTTTAATTTGTGGCTTATGATTACCGTAATAATCACTAATAGAAGCAAATAGTTTATTTGAGATATTTAGTTCATAATAGTGATCATAGCTCAATTGATGGATCACATGCCAAGCAATAATAGAATCATCTATATTTCCTCTAGCACAATTTTTTTGAAAAAAAATTATGTTTTGTGGCTTAGGGCTATCACATAAATTAATTACTTTTAATTGTGTGCCTGTTATCAAGAGACCCTCACAATGTTTTTAGTACCAACTGAGGTGGTAGCACTAGTTAAAGGTAAAATTTTCAAATATTAATGGTGTTTAGACCATAATAATAAATGGCTTAAACACCATTAAAAAGTATAGTTACAACTGTAAAATTAGGATCTATTTATAGTTTTTCCAAACAACTATCAGTAATTGAGTTAAAACCATGAAAATTTTTTCCAATCATTTTATAGTTGTTATAAAGCTTATCTGATACAGTTAGGTGTTAGGCGCTTAATTAGAGATTTCTTACATTCATAAGCTTAAAGCTATAAGGCTTTGAAGTAGAACCTGATCCACCACCAGACATAACAATGTCAGCTGAAGCTACACCAAGTAAAGAAATCTCTGTATTGATTTGAGAAAGAATAGCAGAATTCATTACTTGACCTTCTTCAATTTGTGCTGCAACCCCAATCCAAATAGTAGGTTTGAATTGAAAAACAGCTTTTTCTAAAGGGACTATATTAGTTTTTGCAGCTAATAGTTTTCCATCACGATATACATTAGCATTAATACTACCTTGAGTTAAACTGTTACGAACTTCTACGTCTTTAGGGCTTGCAGAAGGGCTATCGGCAGGTGTTAAAACGTCACCTGAACGATCCAGTTTAACCTCAAATGCTTGTCCTGGATAAGCAAGTAATTGTGGAGTGAAATTGCCATAACTATCACTAGCACTTACTGTCATATCTAAAGGATAAGTAAATGGATGATTATCTCCAACGCCACAGTTTTCAATTACTGTCCAAGCTACAGCTAGTTCATCATAACCAGTAGCTACGTTTTTTTGGAAGATAACGATTTCGCTGTTATTAGCATCATTTGAATTATTGATAAAATTTAATTTAACTACAGTTCCCATAAAATTACCTCGCCTTTTAAATTTGATATTTTCTGAAGAAAATTATAAAGCTATAAAGCTGTGGATTTTTTTACCATTAAATAACAGATAATGTTTTGCTATTACTTGGTAAAATAGGTAAAAGGTTTGTCAAAGGCTAGAAAAACCTAGCATTTAACCTATTAAATAAACAATTGTTGTTTACCTCTTTAGTTTCTAGAAAGAATAGTGTTATACCTAGGTATAAACTACTCCTTTTTTAATTTAGACACAACTATTCCTATAAGGATTAGAGTCCTTAGAATCAACGTAACTTTGAAGATGTGTAAGATACTAGTATAGAAAACTAAAAGGTTTTGTATAAAACAGTTAAACGGTATTGAGTAGTTATAAATAGCGTACGTTCGCAAGATTAAAGCTGTAAGGATGAGAAGATGTACCTGAACCACCACCATACAATTCAATATCAGCTTCAGCTATTCCAAGTAATGGTATTTCCGTATTTGCAGAGGAAATAATAGCAGAACTAATTTCTCGTCCTTGTTGTACATCGGATGCAATGCCAATCCAAATAGAAGGGCTAAGCCTAAATATAGCTTTTTCTTTGGGTACAACATTACTTTTTAATGCTAATAGCCTGTTATCGCGATAAACTCCAACATAAATGCTTCCTTGAGCTAACCGATTTAAAACTTCAATATCCTGCAAGCTTGAGGCTGGTTTATTAGAAGGAAGTAAAACATATCCTGAACGTCCTAATTTAACATCAAAGGATTCTCCTGGAAACGCTGGTAACTTCCTAGTATGATTACCATAACTATCAATGGCATTTACTGTTACATCCCAAGGATATTCAAAAGGATGAGTGCTACCAACACCACAGTTTTCAATTATTTTCCAAGCTACAACTAATTCATCAAAACTAGATACTACATTTTTTTGGAAAATGACTATTTTGCTATTATTAAAGTCATGTGAGAGGTTAACAAAATTTAACTTAGTTACTATTCCCATAAAAATACTCCTTGATAAAAGGAAAACTACTTAATACCCTACAACATTATATCCTGGAAATTGCTCTTGAAAGGCTCCTTCTAACTGGTCAGCAGTTGCTACCGCAGAAGTGTATACTGTTTGATCAGTTGACCATGTAGTTATTACTACTAGCCAAGTTGGATTTTGATTGTTAACTTCATCTCTAGCCGCATTTGCTGCTAATTGTCCAGGCCCACTATTAGGGCTGTTTCCATAAACTCTACAATTTGCCATACTTGTTTTTCCTTTACTATATAAAGTGTGATTATTTATTTTATAATAAACAATGAGAAATAAACCTATTAGCAAAGAGAAGCATAAATACTTATGTTTCTTATTACTTATACCAAAAACTTGTATTAATCCTAACGTGGAGCTAAAGAAAAGAAATTATGTCTTAAAAATTAAAACTTTGATTTACAACAACATAAGGCACTTTTGACTTACTTTTCTCTAACTTATTATGTTACAGCGTTTTTATTTTGAGTATAAGCTCCTAGCAGTATTCTTTAGTGTATCGTCTCTTGTGCCTCTTACTAGATAAAGCGAAATAAAATTAAGAAAAGCGACACATTATAAGAAAGTTTTTCCAGATTTTATTATCCAGTTAAAAGTAGGTTTTTATGTTAACCGCAAAAACAAAAGTTGCTCAGGAACGTTATAATAAAGTCACAGAAATCTTTTTAGAAGCATTGGATTATAAATCAACAGAGTGGGCAGATTTCCTCTTAAAAGCTTGTGCAGGAGATGATGAGTTAAAAGTAGAAGTTGAAAAATTTCTTAAAAATAGTGTACAAGCTGAAGCATTTTTAAATTCTCCTTTAGTAAATCTACATCCATTAGCAACAGCTTTAATTGATAATAACTCTATATCTTCAAATTTAATTGGTACACAAATTGGGAAATATACAATTACTAATATAATTGGTCAGGGGGGGATGGGTATAGTTTATGAAGCTATTCGTAATGAAGTTCCTAATGCTAAACCTGTAGCAATCAAAGTTCTTTCTATGGGTATTAATTCAAAAAATCTTTTGGCTCGTTTTCGTCTTGAATATGAAGTAATGGCTAATTTAGAACATCCTTACATTGCTCGGTTGTTGGATGGAGATGTAACCAATGAGGGTCAACCTTATTTGGTAATGGAATTAATTAATGGTCAACCTATAGATAAATATTGTCAATCACACAATTTAAACATTACACAACGATTAAAACTTTTTAGCAAAGTTTGTTTAGCTGTACAACATGCACACTTAAACCTTGTTGTTCATAGGGACTTGAAACCCAGCAATATTTTAGTTACTTCTGATGGGACACCTAAACTACTAGATTTTGGTATTGCCAAAATTATAAAAAATGAAGGTAGTTATGAAGATGTTAAACTTACTCAAACTGGTGCAGTAATCATGACTCCAGCTTATGCTAGCCCAGAACAAATATTAGGCAAACCTATAACAGTATCAGTAGATATATATGCTTTAGGTATTTTATTGTACAAAATACTTACAGGTTATTTACCTTATGAAATTACTTCTAATTGTCCTAAAGATATTGAGAAGATTATTTGTGAATATATTCCTGTTAAACCTAGTGTTATTGTTAGGCAAGATCAAAAAGATTATTTGAATAATTACAGTAAAGAAAAAGAGCGAAAGAAAAGGGCTAAAAAATTAAGCGGAGATTTAGATAATATTGTATTGATGGCATTACGTAAGGAACAAAAATATAGATATAGTTCTGTAACACAATTTGCTCAAGACATACAATATTACTTAGAAGGTTTCCCAGTAATTGCCCAGAAAAATGTTTTTAAGTATAAAACCGTTAGATTTATACAACGCAACGGCTATTACTTATTAATAAGTAGTCTACTGATAATATTACTAGTAAGTGGTATTACAAGCACGCTTTGGCAAGCAAAAAAAGCTGAAGAGCAAAAAGTAAAAGTAACATTACAGGGCAAACTCTTGGCTGTACAAAGTGAATTAGCTACAGCACGTTCTAAAGATATTCGCGATTTAACAAGTGCACTACTATTTCAATACAATGATAGTTTAGAAAAAATGGCTGGGGCCACAGCCTTACGAGAACAAATGATTGCAGAAGCCTTAAAATATTTGGATAGGCTAAGTAACCAACCAAATATAGATTCAGAAATACAACATGAACTTGCTTTAGCTTATCAACGTGTTGGAGATCTTCAGGGTAGGCCGTTTAGAATCAATACAGGCAATAGTTTAGCTGCTTTAGAAAGTTATGAAAGGTCATTAAAACTTTTTGAAGAATTAACTAAACTAAATCCCAATGATCTAAGTCTTCAAGAAGAATTTTCTGTTGCATTAGAAAGAAAAGGGGAAATTTTAGATAGACTTGGCAATAGTAATTTAGCCATAAACTATTATAGAAGAGCCTGTTCTATTCATGAACATATAGCCAATCTTAATCCTACCAATCAAAATAACAACTACTCTTTAGGCATTTCTTATACTAGGGTAGCCAATGTTTTACAATCAACAGGTGATTTTATTGCAGCTATGGAACTTTATTGTAAAGCTATAAAAATCTATAAAGATTTGCTATCTAAAGAACCAACAAACGAGAATTTCAGCAGAAGAATAGCCGTTATCTATACTAGATTTATTGGAATCTATGAATCATTAAACGATTTAATAACCCAGAATACAGAGATTAATAACAAAGCAATTAAAAATAAATTATTGCAAAAGTCTTTTTATTACAATCAATTAATTACAAAAAATGCAAAAAGTGCTTTGTCTAAAGAAAAAGAAAATCCTTTTCTAAAAAGTGAATTAGCAGGATGTTATATGCAAAATAGTGCTATTTTGCGTAAAACAAAACAGACAAGTCAATCTATGGTCTTGTTAAAAGAAGCTGTTTTTATATTAAATAAATTAGTGAAAGACGATATTAATAATAAACAGTATCCTCTTCTATTGGCTGAGTCTTATAAAGAAATGGGGAAATTAAATTTTGACAATAGCGAATTTAAGCTAGCAATCAATTTTCACAAAAAAGCTGAAAAAATATTGCAGGAGTCATTAATTTATAATTCTAGTGATGTTATGGCTCAATATTGGTTAGCAGATCTTAATAATTTATTGGCCACTAGTTATATAAAAACTAAAGATATCAACAGAGCAGATAAATATTTAACTAAATCCTTTGATTTATATAAGAACTTAATTGTTAAGGATTCATCAAATATTGATTTTCAACTTGGTTTAATAAATACCCTCAATAAGCTCACAACATTGTTAATTGAAGAAGGACAAGAAGATAGAGCTACTAAAATCCTAGAGGAAACATTAAAACACTATCAAGAAGTAATTACAAAAGAGCCTTCTGCTATAGAACTTTCTAGTTATGCCTTACTGTTATCTACTTATAAATTTAATGACTTATCTAATCAAACACTTGCTATAAAATATGCACAAGAAGCAAGTCAAATTACTAATAGAAGCAATTTATTTGTATTACTAAACTTGTCAACAATAACTAAAAATAAATTAGTCTTGGAAGAAGTGCAAAGTAAAATTGAACAACTACTTAAACTGTAGTAGAAAGGTTTAATGTAAAAAACAGTGATTTAAAGACAAAACAAAATTTGCTAAGGGTAATTCTTTATGAGATTTGATGAAAAGCTAGTGAAAACAAAACTCTGCTAAAGTTTCTTTAGCAGAGTTAGAAAAGGAAAAATAAAGAAAATAAAGAAAATAGAGAGAATAGAGAGAATTGAGAAAATAGAGAAAACAAAAATCAAAGATTATCTATGTTGAGCATCATGTTTTTGTTTGTAAATATGTCTACTAGTTTTGTTTTGTTCTTTGCGTAGTTGTTGTCTTTCTTCCTTAGTAACTGTACCATCGGATTTAGCTTCATGTTTATCTTTTTGAATCTTAGCTTCTTGACGTTCTAATCTAGCTGCTTCACGTGAATTTAGTGAACCATCTTTTATACCATTAGCAATTCTACGTTGTTGTTTGTTTTGACGGTGATGAACTTTTGGAGTAGCATCTTGAGCAAATGTAGTAAATGCAAACATAGCAATTAATGAAACAGAAATAATAGCTTTAATGAATTTAGACATAAGTATTTTACCTTTCAAATCAAGGAATTAACAATTAAGTTATGTGATTAAGATATTTGTAAAAGTAAAAAAGTTTGGAAAAGATCAAAAAATTTTTAATTTTCTAAATCCTTTTCTACTCCAACTTGAGATAGCCTGAAAAACTATCTGTAGTATACTAAAAAGTTATTTTTAAAGAAAAAAAAAGAGAGCGAAAAATGAAAAAGCTGTTACCAGTGTTTCTTATCATCTGGGTAGACTTACTAGGCTTTAGTATTATCTTGCCATTATTGCCATATTACGCCAAAAGTTTTCAACTTTCAGATTGGGTAATTGGTTTTTTAGTTGCTACTTACTCTATTTGTCAGTTTTTAGCTGGCCCAGTTTTAGGAGAATTGAGCGATCGTAAAGGTCGCCGCCCATTGCTACTTTATAGCCAAATAGGTTCTTTTATTGGGTTTATACTTTTGGGTAGTGCTATATTTCTACCTTATCCTGTGTTTTGGCTTTTTCTTTCTCGTGTGATAGATGGTGTATCTGGTGGTAATGTTACAGTTACACAAGCTTATATTAGCGATGTTTTAGAACCTGAAGAATGGACGAAAGGTTATGCTTTAATTGGTGCAGCCTTTGGATTAGGCTTTTTATTTGGCCCCGCATTAGGTGGAAAACTTTCTACTTATGGCTATGAATGGCCTGCTTATGCTGCTGCTTGTTGCTCTTTAATGAGTATTACCGGAACCTTCTTTTTACTAACTGAACCTAACCGCCGCCTTAATCCTGATCGCAAAGGTGGTCTAAGTATTTACTTAAGAGTGTTTGAGTACTTTAAGATACCTAGTTTAAGAAATTTGTTAGTTGTTTTCTTCCTTTTTGTTTTACCCTTTAATTTATATACCTCAATGTTTTCTCTCTTTGCCTTAAAACAATTAAAATTTACTGCTCGTGATACAGGCTATTTTCTAGCAGTAGTTGGATTTCTAGGAATAATTTGGCAAGGTGGAGTTGTTGGCCGATTAGCTAAAAAAATAGGTGAACCTCTAGCCCTAAGGATTGGTTTATCTTCTTGTGTTGTAGGGCTTTTTAGTATGATCTTTGTTGATATTTGGTGGAAATTAATTATTGTGGCCGTCTTTTTCTCCTTTGGTACTGCAATGGTACGCCCTGCACTAACTAGCTTAATTACTCAAGCTGCTCCACAAGATAGACGTGGCGGAGTCTTAGGGGTTACTTCTTCTATTGAAAGTTTCTCTCGTATTGCTGCTCCTCTTATAGGAGGTTGGCTTATAGGTAGCTTGCATGCTAACTGGCTAGGTATAGCAGGTGCTATTTTTACTCTGATAGGTTTACTTTTTAGTCTCTTTGGCTAATTGTTCTAAATTTTAATATTTATAGAATAAATTATGTTTGTACCTTGGTCTGATAATCCATTATAAGAAATATAATAACAATGTGTAATGTTCTATAGGTGAAAGCGCAAATGCAAGGGTGAGAATAAAAAGTTAATGGAATAAAAAATGTTTAAAAGTTTATATAGTCTTTCTAGTTCCAACTCTCTCTTTTTAATGCGTTTAATTGTAGTTGTTTTGTTGTTAGGGTTACTAATTCCTATTTTTCAAACAAATAGCCTAAATAGCCTAGCTATCAGTCCACAAAATAAAAAAGGCAATAATAGAAAAGTGCGACCAAGAAACATTAAATGGCCTGAAGGATGTGATTCAGTCGCTCAAGAAAAAGATGAATATTTCTTTGAAAACGCTTGTGCTGATGCCATACGAGCTATTGATAACTGGCCGACTGATTGCGATTATAAATTCCCTGAAGACCTCTACAGTGATCACTTTCCTGAGTTAACCAGCAAAATCAAGTTCTATGCTCTATCCCTAGGAAAATACCTTGCTAAATTTGAATGTAGTTCTGGTGCATACAATGAAAGAGATATTTTTGTTTTTTATGATGAAACTCTAAAAGTGCCTAAAGCAGAAATACTAAATTTTAAGACATATAAATTCTTGGAAGAGTCTACAGATAAAAAAGAAGAACTTCTTGAGAATGTAATATTTGGTAAGTACTTTAATCGCCAAAAAAAGGAATTGATTATGCTTCGCAAATATAGAGGTGGAGGCGATTGTGGAGAATGGGCTAGATATAGCTTTTCTGATGGAAAGCCTCTTTTACAAGAATATTGGGCAAAACTTAGTTGTGATGGAGAACATGCCATCACAGATATTAAAAAAAGACCTATAGGATGGACTAAAATCTTTCCTTAAGAAATAGGACTTATTTATTTAGTAGTGATAAAAAGTCTTTGTTAATTTCATTGGAGGAATCTTTTAATGCTTGCTCTACAGTTTTATCTCCTTGCATAGCTAGTTGTAGGGCTGGCCCCATTACTTTTTCCTCTACTACATCTATTCTAGGAATCTTAGGGCTTGGACGAGCTGTTTTCATTTGCTCCATAAAGACTGCTAGTTGTTGATGTTGTGAAAGATCTACCTTATCAAAGGCTTTAATATTAACTGGAATTTGACCTAAAGCTTCAGACCACTGTATTTGTATTTGTTCTGATGAGAAATAACGTAAGAAATCTAAAGCTGCTTCAGGGTTTTTACAAGTCTTAAAAATAACTAGGTTTTGTCCTCCAACATTAGAGCTAGTACCAGCAGGCCCGGCAGGGACTAAACCAAGTCCAAAATCAATATTTGAAAAGCGTTTTAAATTCCAAGGGCCTGAAAGTATCATTGCATATTTGCCATTTAAAAACCCTTGTTCAGGGTTAATTGAACCTGTTCGCCAAGCTCCTGCTTCTACTCCATATTTCTTATAAAGGTCTGTCATAAATTGTAATGCGTCTTTTGCTGGTTGTTCATCAAGTGTACAGACATATTTACCACTTGGATCTTTTTTAACAAATTGCGCTCCAAAGGTGTTAAAAAATGGCATTGACCACCAAAGAGAATTAAACATCCCAAATCCATATTGCTTTTTGTCTTTGATAGTTAATATTTGTGCATACTTAACAAACTCTTCCCAACTACGAGGCGCACGCTCAGGATCAAGCCCTGCTGCACGTAACTCTGTAGCTGATTGTCTAAATAACTCTTTATTCCAAAAAAGTGCTACACAATTTGTCTGATCAGGAATTCCATAAAGATGTCTTTCCCAAGAACCATCCTCTTTTTTAACTTCAACAATGTTGGATTCTATTGCCGCAGGCACATATTCTTTAGCCATTTCATCAATGCTTGAGTTAAAGTTTGATAAAGTATCAAGCGGAACAAGTGCTTTACCATAAGCTAATGTTAACGGCCAAGCATTATCTACTCTGCAAATATCTGGAGTAGCATTAGCTAGACATGCATACTTAAGTCGCGGCATTAAACCATCATAAGGAATACGCTGAAGGTTAAGCTCTATAGGCTTTCCATGTTTTTTTAAGTAATCATCTTGAAAATCATTAGCAATCTTCTTAAATACCTCATATTCTTGTGGGTTGTAGCTAACCCACACAGTTAAAGTATTTGCTTTTTCATTTGCTGTTAAAGACTGACAAGCCATGTTAGTAATGCTTATAGTTAGCACTAAACAAATAAAAAATACCCACCAAAGTTTTTTACATAAAGCTGCTAAATTATTGATTTTCATAATACTACTCTTTTGATACTAGTTAAACTTGCTAAACTTGCTAAACTTGCTAAACTCATTAAACTGAGTAAACATTAGTTACTATTCTTTTACAGCGCCGCTTGTCATACCTTCAATAAAGAAGCGTTGAGCAATTACAAATAAAATTGTGATAGGGATAATTGAAAAACAAGCTCCAGCCATCATTTGTTCCCAGCGAATATCATATTGACCTTTAAATAGAGCTAAACCCACTGGCAAAGTACGATAAGCAGAATCAGGTGTATTTGTAATGTATTGCCATAGGAAATTAGACCATTGGCCTACAAAAACTAGCAAAAACAGTGTTAGCATAATAGGCATTGAAAGAGGAATAACAACTTGGCTAAAAAGCTGCCATTCAGTTGCACCATCAATTTTTGCTGCTTCAAAGAGAGAATCAGGAATTGTTTCAATGTATTGGCGTAGCAAATATAGACCAAAAACATTTCCTAAATGTGGAACAACCATTCCCCAATAGCTATTAATCCAGCCAAATTTATTTACAATTGCAAATTGTGGCAACATAAAAATTAAACCAGGAACTAGCATTGTACTTAAGAAAACTCCCCAGAGTATGCGCTTTCCAGTAAAATTTTTCTTGGCAAAAACATAACCAGCCATTGTACAAAGCGCTACAGTAAAAAAACCTGAACAAGTAGCAACTATAAGGCTGTTAAGGAAGAATTTAAGAAAAGGGAAATCTCGGTTAAAGAGTATCTCAACAAAGTTTCTATAAGTGTAGATTTCTTTAACTCCGTCCCAAAAGCTTCTTGAATAACTAAAACGATAGCTCAACTCACCTGGCTTTAAGTCTTGGACTTGTCCAGTAAAATAGCCTTCTGCATCAGGCCCTTTTAGCTCAATTTCGCGACCATCTTCAAGAAGTGCTTTGACTGGTGCTTGTCCTGCTCCAGCAAAACGCAGGGAAATAGCGTTACCTTTAGATTCAGAAGCATTTTTAAGCTTTGTATTAGTTGCTAAAGCTCCGGTAACTTGAATTTTTTGTTTACCAATAGCTTTTGCCCCATCAACTATAAATTCATAGTCATATTCACCTGCTGGAATATCATAGAAATTGATCCAAAAATTTCCATGATCATTATTCATTTCAACAAGTTGGTCTTTGTTAAAGCTTGTGCGTACTTGTACGGTTTGCGCTGCTGTGTTTTGATATTGCAGAGTCACTTGATTGGTTGTACCTATATTAATGCGGTAGGGAGCTGTTATAGCAATTGGTTCTGGGAGAAATTCTAGTTTTAAGGCTTGACCTTGTTGTTTGCAGGCAATCAAGATCATCCAAAAAAGTGGCAAAAGGGTAATTAGACAACCAACCGAAAGCGCTACATAGATAAAAAAGTTTTTAAGTGAATATCTCCCCATTTATTTTTCTACCTTTAGTAATTTGGCATTTACAAAAGAAATTATCAAAGCAACTATCATTAAAAGATATGAAAATGCAGCAGTTTTACCATATTCTGCACGCTCAAAAAGTTGATAAAGATAAAGCCCTGAAAGCGAAGTTGCCCCTACAGATTGGCCTCCAAAAGGTATGTAAGGCCCACCAAATCCACCATACTTGCTAGATGCCATTGCATAAACTTCTGTAAAAGCATTAAGGGCGCTCATTGTGCCAGTAATAATCATAAAAAGGATCACAGGCTTTAGTAATGGCAAAGTTATATAGCGTAATTTCTGCCACCAAGTTGCCCCGTCAATGTCTGCTGCTTCATAGATTGACTCTGAAATATTTTGAATTGCAGATAAAAATAAAATCATCCCAAATCCAGCACCTTTAAGCACTACTACCATTGCAATTACAGGTAAAGCTGTATAAGGATTTGCTAATAAGCCAGATTCTGGTAAATGTACACCTATTTTATTTAACGCTACATCCAAAAGCCCATAGTTAGGGCTTAAGATTAATACCCAAATAGTTCCCACTACATAGAGATCTAACACATTGGGCAAATAGAAAGCACTTCTAAAAAAAGTAGCTCCTTTTAGCTTATTATTTAGCAATATTGCTAGCCAAAGACCTAAAGCTATAGAGCTAGGAATTGTTAATGCTGCATAACAAAGCGTTAGCCCAAGTGACCACCAAAACCTAACGTCAGTTAGCAGCGATTTATAGTTGGCTATACCAACATATTCCATACTGCTAAAGATATGGTACCAATCGGTAGAAAAGGTAGTAGTTCTAAAGCTAAGGTAAAGAGAATAGAGCATTGGATAGCCCAAAAACACTATAAACACTAAGAGGAATGGAGCTAGAAAAAAATATGAAATTAGCGATTCACGCAAGTTTGCACTCGATTTGTTATCCATAGATTTTTGTTAAGAAATACAGAATTATTTCGAGATGTTAAGTAAATTAACTTTTGAGTGCCGAAGAAACGACACAGTTTTTAGCTTGGCATGTGAATGCCAGAAATAAAAAAACAAAATTTTTGTTACAACAAAGATTTTTCAGAAATTGGATCAAAGAGATGGCATCTGTCTGTATTAAAGGTAAATTGACTCTTTTCTCCAATTTTTAAGTTTACATCAGCAGGTAGTCTAGCTGTGATTTCCTGACCATCTGCTAAAAGTTGTGCAAAAATTTCATTCCCCATTTGTTCAATTATTTCTACATTTGCAGTAAATAAATTTTTATTATCAACTTTTGTACTATCTGCAATAGAAATATCTTCTGGACGTATCCCTAAGGTAACTTCTTGAGAGTTAATGCTTGAGGCAAGAGAAGAAAATTTTTCTCCAGTAAGTAGAACTGAGACACTAGGCGAATTTAGTGCTAAAACATTATTTTCCTTAGAAACTTTACAATTAATAAAATTCATTGCTGGACTGCCTATAAAACCTGCCACAAATTTGTTTGCAGGTCTTTTATAAAGCTCTAAAGGTGGAGCAACTTGTTGAATTTCTCCTCCTTTTACTACAACAATCTTGTCTGCCATTGTCATAGCTTCTACTTGATCATGTGTTACATAAATCATTGTAGCTTGAAGTTGACGATGTAGCTTAATTAATTCTACGCGGGTTTGAACACGCATTTTAGCATCAAGATTTGAAAGAGGCTCATCAAAAAGAAATACTTTAGGGCGACGAACTATTGCACGACCTAAAGCAACGCGTTGACGTTGTCCGCCAGAAAGAGCCCGTGGTTTGCGCAAAAGATATTCAGTTAATCCTAAAATTCTAGCTGCTTCATCTACACGAGTTTTAATTTCATTACTAGGAAAATTACGTAATTTAAGACTAAAAGCCATATTTTCATAAACAGTAAGATGTGGATAAAGAGCATAATTTTGAAACACCATTGCAATATCTCTATCTTTTGCTGCTAGTTCATTTACTTTAGTACCATCAATTAATAATTCACCTGAGGAAATAGATTCTAGTCCAGCAATCATTCTTAGCAATGTTGATTTACCACAACCTGAAGGACCTACTAGAACAACAAATTCTTGATCAGCAACTTCAAAAGAAGCCGATTTAACGGCACATACACCACCGTCATAGATTTTAGTAAGATTTTGGATTTTTACCTGAGCCATAATATTTAGTTAAGTTTGCTAGTAATATCTTTGAAAAGTTTATTAATTAGGCAACAAGATAGCTGCTTCTTTTGGTGCTAATTTTAGCTTTAATTTACTTTTAGTGACACTTGTAGAGTATCTTTCATCTAGTTTATTTGTAAAGCGAGTTCCATCAGGAAAAAGATCTGTTGGTACTGTTAGTTTTTGCTTAAGTGTATTATTTGAATTATTAAGTGCTACAATAGCATATTTGCCATCTTTAGAGCGTAAGTAAACTGCTAAATTTTGGTCTTCATATAAAAACTTCATTTCTCCACCACGAAGTTGAGGAGTTTTTTGGCGTAGCTGGGAAACTTTCTTTATAGAATCAAAAAGTTTACTTTCTGTTTTTGTACGTCCTGAAGCAATGAAAGCAGAGCGTTTATCTCCAGGAAATCCACCAGGGAAGTCTTTACGGTTATCTGGATCTTCGCCTCCAGAAATGCCAATTTCATCACCATAATATATTTGAGGAGTTCCACGCATTGTTAGCAAATAGGTGTAAGCTAAAATTGCACTTTCTGTTGTTGCACCAGGTTCACTAGCAAAGCGTTTAATATCATGATTGCCAAAGAAGGGAACTAGGACATCTGCTTTTGGATAGCCTGGATCAGCTTCTACAATGCTGCTTAATGAATTTTTATTTCGTGCAAAATAATCTCGAATTGCATAACAATTAGGATAGTCAAATACGGTGTCTAAACCAGAGTCAATATTGTCAAAACGTTTAACTCCACCTTGAAAGAAAGAGACTACTCCAGGTCGCCCATCTAAAACCTCACCAACTACAGTGAATGTTGGATATTGTTTATGAATTGCACTATTCCAATTGCTCCAAAAACTACGAGGAATATAAGGAAAAGTGTCTAAACGAACAGCATCAAGTCCTGTGCTTGCAATCCACCAAAGGGAATTTTGAATAAGGTATTGTTCAGTTTCTTTGTTATTTTGGTTTAGGTCTGGAAGAATATCAGCAAACCATCCACGAAGAGTTAAGTCTGCTCTAAAAGGATCTCCATTAGGAACTGTTAGAGAAGGAATATCAAAAACATTGTTCAAATGTTGCTGACGTGTACCATTTATAAAATTTGGAGTTGGTTGATTATCTGTCCAAGGATGATCTGGGCCTGTGTGATTTAGAACTTGGTCTTGCATTATTTTAATGCCTTGCTTATGAGCTTCGTCTACAAGTTCACGAAACTTTTCAAGTGTTCCAAAGTGTTCTTCTACTTTGTAGTAATCTACACAGCCATAACCATGATAATCAGAAGCACGGTTTGAATTGTCATATATTGGAGTCATCCAAATTGTAGTAACTCCAAGTTCTTTTAAGTAAGGCAAGTTATTTATAATGCCTTGAATATCCCCGCCATGATAACCACGAGGCTTGTTACGATCATAAAATCCAGCAGATTCAGAAGGATTGTTGTTTGACTGATCTCCATCAGCAAAACGATCTACCATTATTAAGTAAATTACATCATCTGGATTAAAGCCTTGATACTTGCCTTTTGTTTCAGGTAATGGGGCAAGCCCAAAATCAATTGATGCACTACCACCACTATTTTCAACATTTATCTTTAGATTGCCAGGTGTTGCTTTTTCTGAATCTATATCAAGATAAGCAATTATATAAGTTCCATTAGTGCTAACTGTACTATTTACAACTTTTACACCTGCTTGATTTAAACTAAGTTTTGAATTAGAGAAATTGCGGCCATAAATCAAAACTTGTACAGGATTTATAGTATGGTTAAGCCACCAATTAGGAGGATCTATTTTATCTATTTGAGGTTTTTCTATGATTGCACTAGATTTAGTTGATAAAAATGAGAAAAATAAAGGAGTTAGCAAAAATATCAAAGCAGCTAAATATGCAATTTTATAAAGTAATTTACTATGAGATAGAAAAAGTTTCTTAGTATAAGTCATAGAAATCCCATTTTATGAAGAGGATAAAAACACAGCCTGAATTTATAAACACAGGCTGTGTTTTGTAGGTTTAGAAATTGAGGCGTAAGCCAAATTCTAATTGACGAGAAGAGTTTGCACGGCTGCTAGTGATTACTGCTGTATCACCTGCTCCAAGGAAGAGTCCTGGGTTGCCAAGCTGTGTTGTGTTAAAGAGGTTATAAGCTTGTGCGCGGAATTCAAAGTTAAGTTTTTCTCTAATATTAAACTTACGGAAAATAGAGAGATCTACTGTTTTGATTCCAGGGCCACGTAAGAAGTTACGAGGTGCTTGATCAGCAGCATTCATTGATGGACGGAAACCTGCTGGATTGTAGTACATATTGGTAGATTGATTACCTTCTGCTGCATCCTTTGTGCTAACCAAAGCAGCACGACCAAAACCACCAAATACAGTAAATGGAGTTCCATCTTGTAATGTAATAATGGTGTTTAGTTGATAGCCATAAAATAGAGCTTTAGCTACTTTGTTTGCTGATTCTTTGAAGAATGGTAAATCATAGTTAGCTGCAAAAGTGAAACGGTTACGTACATCATAATCAGCAGGCCCTTTATCAAGATCTAAATTCTTTGGATCAGATGCTTGAGTTCGGAAGTTTCCTGCTGGGCCAGGGAATGGGCCAGGAGTGTTGTTATTAGCACGTCCATAAGTATAAGAAGCTAAAAAGCCTAAGCCTTTATAATTACGTAAGGTTGCTTTCATTTGTAGAGAGTTGTAATCAGAATCTCCAATGTTAGCAATAGTTGTTAGACGGTTTGTGATATTAGGATCATTAAATCCACCAGAAGTAGTTACAGCTACAACATTTGTACCTTTAGTTCCAACATATCCAACACTTAAAGCTAAGTATTTGTTAAATTGATGTTCAACTGTAACATTATATTGTTGCACCATTGTGGTTTTGCTGTTCTTAGGAATAAAGCGCAATGCAGAACCAGCAGGTAAAACAGGGTTACTTAAGTTAATTGGATCTGGTAGTGGGATAGGATCGCTTAAACGTACATTAGCGCCAGGGCCACTAAAACGGAATTGAGTAATGATAAATGGAGCGTTTTGAGTTAGTTGGTTAGCAATACCACCACGATCTAACGCATAGAATATTCCATAACCACCACGAAGAACAGTCTTAGCATTGTTAAAGCTATAAGCTAGACCAATACGAGGAGCAAGATTATTTTTATCTGTGTCTACTGTAGCGCGTGGGCCACCCATTCCAGCAACTTGCAATTTGCCTGTGGTAGGATCAAAGTTGGATAAGCGGTTATTTTCTTCATAAGGTGAAGAGAAATATTCATAACGTAAGCCTAAGTTAAGAGTAAGGTTACGGGTTACACGCCAATCATCTTGACCATAAAAACCATTTTCATAAGAAATAGCTGTGCTTGGTAGTACAGGGCCATTTTGAGCTGCTGTAATAGATGTAAAGTTAGTGCGACCTACAAGCATATCTGCAACTTCATAGCCTGTTTGACCTTTAGGCGGAACATTTCCTGGTGTAGCTGTAAAGTCAGAGAAGAAATAGAAGCCTTTAGTGAAATCACCTTGGAATGCTTGTACATTGCGGCGAATAAATACAAAACCAAATTTAAAGGTATTATTTCCTTTAATGTAAGTGAGTGAGTCAGATACTTGGTAGCTGCGTTCGCGTAGTGTAAATTGTCCACCATCGCCTAAGTATTCTATAAAGTTACCATTACCACCACCAATAAGAGAAATACCATTGTTTCCATTAAAGCCACCTGGGCCACCTATACCAATAGTTTGATTTTGATTTTGACCAAAATTAACAGGGAAAAATCCAATACGAAGCTGTGTAAATCCAAAACGAAATTCATTAATAGTTGTTGGGCTAAAGGTATGAGTATAACCTGATGCAACACCACGAGCTTCAATTGCATTAAGACCAGAACCAAACCCTGCTTGGAATCCAGGTATACGGCCAGGATCTTGTTGACTATCATCAGCAATGCTAAAGCGACCAAATAGAGTGTCTCTATCAGTGAAACGGTGATCAATACGGAAATCACCATCATTAAAGGTTTGTTTTGCAATGCGTTTTACAAAGTAATTTTGTGTAGCACGACCCCCAATTTCTGGAAGAGGAAAAGAATTTAAGTATTTTACTGCTACTGGATCCAATGGACGAGTAATTACATTGCGTGCAAATGGTTGATTGGTAACAGGATCATAAATTATGATTGGTTTGCCTAAACCAGTAAAGTTTGGATCCAAGAGTTCACCAAAATCACCTTGACGCATTCTAGCTGTTGGAACTGTAACAAGATTGCCTTCTTCCTTAGGTAAGTTCTGACGTAGCCCTTGATAATCTCCAAAGAAAAACGTACGGTCTTTTTTTATTGGTGCACTAAAAGAAGCTCCAAATTGATTACGTTGAAATATGGATTTTCTAGGAGCAAAAGCAGCACGTGCATCTAGTTCAGAATTACGTAGAAGTTCAAAAACAGTACCATGAATTTCATTAGTACCAGATTTAGTAATAGCATTTATTACTGCACCACCACCACGGCCAAATTCTGCTTGTGCAACACTAGTAATTACACGAAATTCTTGTAAAGCTTCAATTGGAGGGAAGAAAACTATTGTGTTTACAATAGATTCATTGTTATCAATTCCATCTAACAAGAAGTTATTGTTTTGTTCACGTAAACCATTAGCTGATATAGCTGCTGAACCGGTATCACCTTGACGGAAAGTTTCAGCATTTCCGCCTGAACCATCAGCGTTGCTTCCTGGTGTGCCACGTGAAACGCCAGGAACTAAAGTAGCAAATTGTGTAAAGTTACGTCCATTAATTGGCAAGTCTACAATTTGTTTTCCTTCAATTACTTGGCCAAGAGATGCAGAGCTAGTTTCTACTAATGGAGCACTACTAGTAACTTCAACTACATCAGTTACATCACCTGTATCAAGCTGTGCATTTATTTGTGCAATTTGACTTACAGTAAGAGTAATGTTGGTTTGAACATTTTTACGAAATCCTTGAGCAGAAACTTCCAAGCGGTAGTTTCCAACTTTTAAGGATGGAGCAACATAATTACCTTGTTCGTTAGTAGTGATTTCAGTGCGACTATTAGTCTCAACATTAACTACTACAACAGAAGCTCCTGCTACGGCTGCTCCTGTAGCATCTACTACAGTTCCTTCAATACGTGCTGTATCACTTTGTCCATAAGCAAGCCCAGCAGAAAGAAGTAATGAAGCAACACTTGCAAATAGCTTTTCTTTTAGAGAAGAATTTTTTTTCTTCATTATTAATTTCTCTCCTTACTAATTTACGGTTAAACTTTTTTTAAGTATTAACTTATTCTTGTAAAACCAAATAAATACAAGTATTTCTATGGTTTAGAGTAAGATCACTTTTAATTAATTAAAAATATCAGATAAGCATTAATGCTTAATATTTACTGGAAAAAGAAATTCGAGAACTTTATCAAATCTTGATGACCAGGCACTTTCATTATGTTTAGCATCTTTAGCGACTAGATACTTCAAATCTTTGTCTAGTTTCCAACCTTTATCTAAGAGCAAATTTTTAAGATCTTCTGTATCAGGAACACTTTCTTGATCTTCTTCTGTGCCAATGTCTAGCCAAATTGTTATATTAGGTTTTTGGGGTAAATTTTTTATATCTTTTAATATTATTCTATTATCCCACCATACAGAAGGAGACATTACAGCGAGTTTTCCAAATACATTTGGATATTGTAATCCTATGAATAAGGAAACCAAACCTCCTAGTGAGGAACCTCCTAATGCTGTGTGGTCTGAGTCTGATAGTGTACGATATTGATTATCAATAAAAGGTTTAAGCTCTTCTACTAAAAACTTACCATAGAGATTTGCTTTCCCTCCTTTATTATAGCGAGTATCTACAGAATAAGTATACTCGTTAATACGTTCTTCTCCTGTGTTGTAAATACCTACAATAATAATTGGCTGAATTTTGTTAGCTAAAATTAGTTTTTGAGCAGTTTCATCACATTGCCATTCAGAGCCAGCAATAAAAGATGTTGCTCCATCAAAGATATTTTGACCATCATGTAAGTAAAAAACAGGGTAATGCTGAGTAACCTCTTTTTCATAGTTGGGTGGAAGGTAAACAATTATATCACGATTATTTGATAGGTTTTTAGAAAAGAATTTAGGGTGAGTTTTTATTGTCCCTACAAGAGTGTGAACAGGAGGGGGCGTTGTAGTTTGTGTTAGACAATTGACTGAAAATAAAGTAAATAGAAAAACACTCAGCAATACTAGATAAAGCTTTTTTATCATAAAAAATAGAACTTAATTTTTAATAGAACTTATAATGTTTACTAGTAGCAAAAAATAAAACAAGGAAAAATTAACCAAATAGTGGGAGGGTAGTAACTTTTCCAAAATAAGAAAATCATAGTAATAAAACCCTAACAGTTTGTTAAGGTTTTATTACTTGGCAAGAAAATCTTTAGCTAACTTTCTTTAGAACAATATATCCACCAGCAGGGATATTTACTTTAGAGTTGCCACCATTGATTGTGGCTCCATAATTTCCAAAATTGCTTCCACCATAGCGAGAAGAATCACTATTTAGAACCTCTTTCCATTGTCCTGGAGGTAAAGGCATGTTATAGCCTTCTAGGTTATTATGGTTAAGGCTACCGACTACGATATATTCATCATTTCCACTTTTACGTGAGAAAGCCATCACAGAATTATCATTATGAGTATAGATACGATTTACAGCTGAATCAGCTTCAAAAGCTGGGCTAGAGGAGCGTAGAGCAATTGCATCTTTATAGAACTCAAATGTTTGACGGCGAGGAATATTATTCATTGTAGTAGTGCGATCTTCTAAAGACATTGCTGCTAAATCATTAAATACTTGAAGATCAGCAGGGGATAAGCTCTTGAAGCCTGCATCATTTGCTCTATCTTGTGGAGGCATATCAAAGAGCTTGGTATAGAGTTGGCGTTGATTGTCATTAAAGGTGAGTTTGCTCCAATCCCAGTTCTTGCCTACTGATTGCCAGTCCCAACCAGTATCCCAAGTAGAAGGTACACCCCATTTAAATCCATTAGATGCTAAAGTCTCATCACCTTGGAAAAACATTGGAATACCTGGAGATGCTAGCCCTATACCAGCAGCAAAGCGAGCAGCATTTCTTGCCCATTGTGAAGGCATTGGATCATTTTGTTTGCCATCAGTAACATCAATGGTTCTTTCTCCATTTCCTACTTCATCATGGTCAGAGATAATTGTTACAGCATTTGCCCAGCTATCAAGGCCACGAGGATTAGTTAACATTCCTATAAACTTATCCATATCAGTGCGTTGGCCATTAGCAGCTTGTTGAATGATGCTAGGATTATCATTATCATGAACTAGGCGATGTTGAAATTCTGTATACCATTGAGCGTCAAACCCGCCACCTGTACCATCTGCTTTAGCAGGGCGAGTAATAGAAGGATCATAATCAAATTGTTCAGCAGCTACAAAAGTATTTGGTTTAAGGAAATGTAGTTGGCGGTTCATTTCTCGCAACATATCCCAACCAGCTTTACCACCAGCAGATTTAATTGGTTCGGTAAAGTCAAAACGTAGTCCATCAAAGTGAAATTCTTCTACTTGAGCTACTGCATGATCTACAAAGAATTGTTTTACTTTAGGATTATTGTAAGCAGGCATTGCACCCCAAGGAGTATCTTTTTGCTCAAACTTGCTAGGATCTGATGACCAATTAAAATATGGATTTTCTTTGCCATCAATATTCCACATAGTGTTGTAATCGCCACCTACGTGGTTATAAACAACATCATTTATAACATTAAAGCCTTTAGAATGAGCCATATCAATAAACATCTTAAGTGCTTCTGCTCCTGATACTAACTTGCCATTATCATCAACAAAGCCATAAGCACTTTCTATTGCAAGACTATTAGCTCCCATATAACCCCAATCACGATTACCTTCTACTTCATTAGCAGGAAGCATTTCTAATGTGTTAACTCCAAGGCTCTTAAAGTAATCTAATTTATTCATTACATCTTCAAATGTAGAAGGGTTAGCATCTTTTGCTTGACCAAAGAAGCTACCTGTATGGAATTGATAGATTACCCATTTGTTATGATCTGGTTCACGAGGAGCCATATCATTTTTCCAATCATGTGCTGTATCGGCAATTACTGCTCCACGAAACGAACGTCCGCTTTCATTTGTTATAGTGTTATCCCATTGATCATTAAAAGTAGTTGCTTTAAGTTCAGTGTTGGACAATTTTCCATCTTTATTTTTGTCACCAACTAGAGCTAATTGTCCATTTGCATCACGTCCATAAGCTTGGTATTCATATTTTAGTCCAACCATTTTGTCTAGGTTATTAACTAAAGTTGTCCAAGTGCCACCTTGATTGGACATTTTAATTCGACCATCGGCTTCAACATTATTGAGCCACAAGTTATTGCCTAATTTGCCATTCATCTTATCGATTAAGCTAGAGTCAAAAGTTCCAAGTCTAGCTAATAACTCATCTTTGGTAAGTTGATGGCCACTAGCATCTTTAAATGTTAGGTAGGCGCTTTCGATGTTTGGTTGATCATCTATTTGGAAGTTCATTAACTCACTACGAGATTCAGCATAAGCTTTTTGGCGAGCATCACCAGAAACTTTTGGATCAGAGCCTTCAATTTGAGATTTGTATTTTTGATAAACAGCAGGATCCATATAGAACTGATTTACACGTTCACCTTTAGCATTTACATATTCTCTTCCTACACCAGCTTGTTCGCCTTGCATTTGACGAGCATATGGATCGGTCTTTTGTACAACTTGACCTGCTGAATCTGTAACTTGATAGGTATAAGCTTTACCTACCATTGCTTTCCAACCATTTTTAACACTAGCAGACCAGTTTCCTTCACTATCTCTAGTCATTGGTACAAGTCTAGCTTTACCATTTTGATCAAAAACTCTTACGCTTACATTTTTGGCATCTGGAGCCCAGAACTTAAAGCTTATATCATTTCCATTTTTGTGAGCACCCATTTCATGATAAGTAGTAGGAGAGTAATTTACTTGTTTAGTATTTTGGTCTAATGAGAATTTAAGGTTTCCTTCTCCCATTACAGCCCATTGAGCTTTACCTGTTGGGCCATCAGCTGTTACACCCCATTCCCAGTTATGTTGTTGTCCATCATCTGCTAATTCAACGGTTACCGCCCATTTGCCATTGCCCAAAGATTTCATTGGTATGCTATCGCCATTACCCCACATTGGATCAAATGCCCCTGTGGATTTATTCCAGCTACCTTTTAACTGTAAATTAGTAAGGTTGTGATCGCCTGCGTCATAAGTGAATGTTACTGTGCGTTTAGTAGCAGTAGTTGTTGAAGGATCAGCTATAGCAGAAACAGCTTTTGTAGCTGCTACAGAGCTAGAACTTATAGAATCTACACCTGTACTGTTTGTTCTGGATAAATTAGAGGGTGATTTTGTTAAACGGTCTTCTACTAGGTTACGAAGAAAAGCCCCTTTCATACTATTTCTTCTTGAGCGCAAAGGCTGAGGAGAAGTAAAAAGAGTAAGTTTAGGATTATTATTATTGATAGAATTACTGTTTTCTGTAACACTAGGTTTTGAAGTTTCTTGTTTTACTTGTTGAGTGTCAACTATGTTGTTATTAGATCCAATACGATTTATGGACATTGCTACTCCTTAAATTTATATCACTAGAGAGATCTTAGAGGGTGTTTTTTAATTTTAACTAAAATTTATCGGCATTCAACCTAGAATAGTTGCTTACTTGTCTAAGACCATAACTAATTAAAATTATTATGTTTAGATTATACAGATTCTTACTAATAGCTATTTCCTTAACTGTGGTATCATTGCTATTATCCAGTTTACCGAAAACATATTCCCAAACAAACCAAGAGCTTTCTCATTCAGCAGACAAAATTATTTGCTCGCAAACTTTAGGTTGTATTTACACACCACAATCAACGACTTTTCGAGTTTTTGCTCCAACTGCTGAGAAAGTTGTGCTACATCTCTATCAAACCCCTATAAAAGGCCAGGCTGAACTTTTTCCTATGACTAAAAATCAAGATGGAAGTTGGGAAGTTAACCTCTTGCGAGATTGTTTAGGGCTTTACTATACCTTTACTGTTTCAGGTAATGATATAGCATTTCATCCAGATCAGGAAGTTATTGATCCTTATGCACATGCTGTTACTGCTCATAATGGTAGAGCCATTGTTGTAAAAGATGATTTTAAGGTGGCTCCTCGTCCAGATTTTCCTATTGATGAAGCTATAATTTACGAAATGCACATAAGAGATTTTACTATTGATCCAGACTCAAATATTCAGCATCGAGGTAAGTATTTAGGACTTACAGAAGCTAACACTCATCTTTATCAACGTTCAGATATTTTAACAGGACTTGATCATTTAACAGAACTTGGAATCAATACTGTTCAAATAATGCCTATTATGGAATTTCAAAATAATGAACTCTTTGATGAATATGGTTGGGGTTATGATTCAGTCCATTTTAATTCACCAGAAAATAGCTATTCTAGTGATCGCTTAAACTTCAACAGCGTAAGAGAAGTTAAACAAATGGTGGATGCTCTACATAAACGAGGGATCCGAGTAATTCTAGATGTAGTTTATAACCATACTATGGAAGATGTAAAAGGCAAGGTTTATAGCTTTGAAGGGCTTGTACCAGGCTACTATTACCGGCGTAAATCAGATGGAAGTTATTGGAATGGTTCTGGTGTAGGCAATGAGTTTCGTTCTGAAGCTCCTATGGCAAGACGTTTTATTATTGATTCAGTAAAATATTGGGCTACAGAATATGGGGTTGATGGATTTCGCTTTGATCTAATGGGCTTAATTGACCTTGAAACCGTTAAGCAAATAACTGAAGAATTACACAAAATAGATAAAAATATTTTAGTTTATGGGGAACCTTGGTCTGCTGGAGATACACCTATTGCAATTACTAACAGAGGAAAACAACGCAACTTAGGTTTTTCTGTCTTTAATGACAATTTTCGAGATGCTCTTAAAGGTAGTGTTTTTCAAGCAAGAGAACGTGGTTTTGTTCAATCGGGTATAAATAACGAAAAGGTAAAAGCTGGCATTATAGGTTCAATTCAAGACTTTACCGATAACCCTTTAGAAAGCATAAATTATGTAGAATGCCATGATAATCATACATTTTGGGATCGCTTGGTAATTTCTACAATTGATGATAGCAACCTAACTAATGTTGAGCGCCGAGCAATGGATCGCTTAGGTGCTGCAATACTTTTTACTTCTCAAGGAATTCCTTTTTTCCAAAGTGGTCAAGAGTTTTTGCGCTCTAAAGGTGGTAATGAAAATAGTTACAATAAACCTGATTCAGTGAATATGATTCGCTGGCAAGAAAAGGCTGCTAACTATGATATTTATCGCTATTACCAAGGTTTGATTAAATTACGCAAAGCTCATCCAATTTTTCATTTAGCTACTTCTACAGCAGTAAAACAAGCAGTAAAATTTTTAGATCAAGAGAAACTACCATCAAGCGTTATTAGTTATCAAATTAGTGATGTTACAGGAAAAGACTCTTGGCAACGGGCTTTGGTCTTATTAAATGCTAGTGATAAAGCACAAAAAATCACTGTTCCTAATGGTAGTTGGAATATTTATGTTGACCAATTTAACGCAGGAAATGAACCATTATCTTCATCTACAAAAATTCTAGATAACACAATAGAGATTCCAGCACGTAGCGCTTTAGTGTTAGGAGAAAAAAAATAATTTTATGGACAACAAGCAAAAGCTCTTAAACAGGCTAGATAATATTGGTCAGGCAGTAAAAAATAGCAAAAAAGCTCTAACCTTGCTTGGGCTAGGTTCAGTTGGAATTGAGTTAGATAGAATTGATAAATACTCTGATTTAGATTTTTTTGTAATAGCTAAAACTGGTTGTAAAAACTACTTTTTACAGGATTTAGATTGGTTGAAAAATGTCCATCCATTAGCCTTTTACTTTCAAAATACAAAAGATGGTTATAAAGCTTTGTTTGAAGATGAAGTTTTTTGTGAGTTTGCTATTTTTGAAGTTGAAGAACTATCAAGCATTCCATTTTCTGAAGGTAGAATTGTTTGGAAAGAAACTGACTTTGATGAAAATGTCTGCAAACCAATGCTTAAAAATGAAAAAACTACAAAAACCAAAGAATGGGTAATTGGCGAACTTCTTACAAATATTTACATAGGACTAGGTAGATATAAAAGAGGTGAAAAGCTTTCTGCTACAAGGTTTATTCAGTCTCATGCAGTTGATAGAGTATTAGAGTTAGCTGAGTATATAGAAGAAAAAAGCTACAACACTGTAGATATTTTTTCACCAGAAAGAAGATTTGAGAAAATATATCCTAACCTATCAAAGCATCTGCCAAATTTTATCCAAGGTTATGATAAATGTTATGAATCTGCTATAGAAATCCTTAAATTTATTGAAGCTCATTTTGAAATAAATAAAAAGATGAAAGACATAATTCTAGACTTGTGCAAGGAATAAATATTTGATTTTAAGGAGTTTTGGAAATGACGAAATCAACTGATCAGCATAATATTTCAAGAAGTGAGAACCAGTCAACACTTAAAACCCTAGCTAAACGTTTAACCCTACTATTTGCAGGAATACTCAGCTTAATTTTTGTTAGTAACATTTCATCGGTGGCTATAGAAGACAACTCTCTTAACAGTGTATTAGAAAGTATTCGTCAGAAAAATAAATTACCAGCTCTAGCAGGTGCTATTGTAACTAGCAAAGGGTTATCTGAAATTGGCGCAGTTGGCTTTCGCAAAGCTAGTCAAGATGTTGTTGTAACAGTTGATGATAAATGGCATTTAGGATCTGAAACTAAGGCAATGACCGCTACATTGATAGGTTATTTAGTTGAGCAAAATAAACTTAAATGGGATAGTACGCTTGGACAAATTTTTCCTGAAGAAGCTGAGAAAATGAATCCACAAGTGCAAAGAATTACGCTTTCACAATTGCTCACACATCGTAGCGGACTACCTGCAAATCTACCTTGGCCTATGATTGCTCAGTCTGGTTCAGTTTCAGAACAAAGAACAAGAGTAATTAAACTAATTTCAGAACTTAAACTCCAAAGTGAACCAGGTACTAAATATGAGTACTCAAACCTAGGGTATGTTGTTGCTGGCATAGTAGCTGAGAAAGTAGCAGGTAAATCTTGGGAAGAGTTAGTTAAAAAGGCTGTGTTTGAGCCTCTTGGAATGAGCACTGTTGGATTTGGAGGGACAGGAACTCAGGGTTTAATAGATCAACCCTGGGGACACATTGAAGGTGGAAAACCTGTTACAGAGAATGGCCCTAAAGTAGACAATCCAGAAGTTATGGGGCCAGCCGGAACAGTTCATTGTTCGCTTAAGGACTGGGCAAAATTTGTTACTGATCAATTGCGTGGTGCAAGAGGTGAAAAAGCTTTGCTAAAGTCTGAAACTTATAAAAAACTACATACTCCTACAGGTGATTATGCTTTTGGTTGGATTGTAACAGAACGACCTTGGGGAGGAAGGGTTTTAACTCATGCTGGCAGCAACACTATGAATTTTGCAGTAACTTGGGTAGCTCCAGAAAAAGATTTTGCTGTACTTGTTTGTACAAACCAAGGAGGAAAAACTGCTGAAACTGCTTCAGATGAAGCTGCTGGAGCATTGATTTTGCGTTATTTAAAGCAGGCTAACAAATAAAAGTGTTTAAAAAACAATAACCCACGTAATAAACAGGTAAACATTACGTGGGAATCAAACCGAAGAGGAGAAAAATTACTAAATAAAAGCTCAACGCTTAAAAAAATTCAAAACCCAAAACACAAACTTTTGAATTTTGTCAAACATTAACCTTCGTCCTCAATAACGCGGCAAGGGGGGTAAAGTTCCAGTTTTTCTAAAAAGTTTTTCCGAAAATAAAAATAAATTTCCGGGAACTTTATAAAAAACTTAAGCCCCAAGACGGGGCTTAAAAATTAAAGCTTTTAAGAGTTTTAAAGAATCAATCAGTTAGCTTTTACCTGCCATTGCTGTTTCAAATTTGGTTACATCTTCAGCTGTAACAGCAAAATAACGGGCTTGAGGATGTTGAAAGACTAGTGCTGAGACACTAGCTTCAGGATCCATCATAAACCCTTCAGTTAAATGTACTCCAATACGCTCTGGTTTAAGCAGTTGCCAAAGAAGTGCTTGATCTTCCAATCTTGGACAAGCTGGATACCCAAAACTTACCCTCACTCCCTGATAGTCAGCGCGGAAAATCTCTTCTTTAGTTAAGCTTGGATCATCAGCAATTCCCCAAACACGACGGATTTTCTTATGAACTAATTCTGCATAAGCTTCAGCACTTTCTATTGCTAACATTTGCAGAATCATAGATTTCAGATAATCACCTTTATCTTTGAATTTTTCAGATAATTCTCTAATTCCTTGACCACAAGTTGTTACAAAAAAGGCTACATCGCCCATTCCTAAAGACTTTGGTTTAGCAAAATCACTAATACACAACTGCCCCCCACGAGATTGACGTGGAAACTCAAAATCTATAAGCTCTTTTCCTGATTGATCATAGATAAATAGCTTATTGCCTTCTGAATTGGCTTTGAAAAAGCGATAAATACTTTGAGGATTAAAATAACCTTTTTCTAAGACTTCTTGCTTTACTACATTGACCTGCTCAAAAAGCTTAACAGCCTTATCATCTTTGGCTTCAAGCAGTTCAGCAAAATTTCCCTTAAAGCCTAAATGCTTGTTATAGAGCATCTTGGGGTTAACCATATCCCAGATTTCTTCTAATGAAGCATTGGCCTCAATATGCTCAATATAATCAGGTGCAGGCTTAAGTGATACTGACCAGTCAATTACTACTTTTTCTTGGCTAGACTCAGTAGGCTTGACAGGTGTATGAATAGCCTCAGCTTCCTCAGCATAAGCTTTCTTAAGCAATTCTCTAGCTTCTGGATCTTGAATTTTATTAGCTAAATCCAAACCATTCATTGCATCTTTAGCATATACTACTAAACCTTGATAAGCAGGACGGATTTTAGTGAGTGTAAAACGTTTAGTTAATGCTGCACCACCAACCATAATCGGGGTTGAAATACCTATGGCTGCTAGGTCTTGAGCTGTGTTTACCATCTCTAATGTAGATTTAACTAACAAGCCTGACAAACCAATAATATCAGGTTTATGCTCTTTAATTGCTTCTATTAATTTGTCAGAAGTAACTTTGATTCCTAGGTTTACAATCTCATAACCATTATTGCCTAGGATAATCTCTACTAGATTTTTACCAATATCATGAACATCACCTTTAACTGTAGCTAGAATAACTTTACCTTTACCGCTACCATCAGTTTTAGTCATTAGCGGTTCAAGAAAAGCAACTGCGGCCTTCATTGCTTCAGCACTTTGAAGCACTTCTGCAACTATTAGCTCATTATTGTTAAATAAGCGCCCAACTTCATTCATTCCATCCATTAATGGGCCATTAATAATGCCTAAGGGTTCATACTTGGTTAGAGCTTCTTTTAGGTTGTCTATCAGACCTTCTTTTGAGCCTTGAATGATGTTGTCTGCAAGACGCTCCTCAACCGTGCGATTTTCTTCTACAACTTTTTTAACTGACTTTTTATCTTTGAAATAAGCAGAAAATGCTGCTACTGGATCATTTCCTCGCCAGAAAATCAAATCTTCACAAAGCTTTCTTTGTTCTTCAGGAATTGAAGGGTAACGCTCTAATTTTTGTGAATTTACAATTGCTAAATCTAGCCCTGCTTTTACACAGTGATAGAGGAAAACAGAGTTAAGCACTTCGCGCCCAGCACTAGGTAGCCCAAAAGACACATTACTAATTCCAAGAACTGTTTTAGTTTTAGGGAAATGCTGTTTTATAGCAGTAATACCTAAAATAGTTTGTTCTGCTGAACCAATATAGTTTGCATCACCTGTTCCACAAGGGAAAACTAGTGGGTCAAAGATAATATCTTCTGGAGCAATACCATATTTTTCAGTAAGTAGCTTATAGGAACGTTCAGCAATTTCTAATTTTCTTTGGACAGTTACACCCATGCCTTGTTTAGGATCTTCATCAATTGTACCAACTACAACTGAACAGCCATATTTATGGACAATTGGACAAACTTTTTCAAAGCGTTCTTCGCCATTTTCTAGGTTTATGGAGTTAAGAATTGCTTTGCCTTGAATAAGTTTAAGAGCTTGCTCAAAGACCCGATGATCAGTAGAGTCAATCATTATAGGGACTTTAACCTTTTTAACTAGATGTTTTAGGACAGCTAGGATGTCTTTCATTTCGTCCCGGTCAGGATCTTGGAGACAAACATCTAGAATTGCTGCTCCAGCTTTTACTTGGTTACGGCCAATTTCTGAAGCTTCTTCATATTTACCAGCAGCAATTAGTTCTTTAAATGCTTTGCTGCCTAGAACATTCATTCGCTCGCCAACTTGATATGGGCGGTTTTCTTCTTCAATTTTTAAGTATTCAATACCAGAAACTTGAGTTGCTTGCCAACGAGGAATAACACGAGGCTTTTTAATAGTTGCTACTTCAGCTAATTTCTTAATATGTGCTGGAGTTGTTCCACAACAGCCACCAACTAAGTTGAGCCAGCCTTTATCCATAAAATAACCTAAGACTTCGGCTGTCATTTCTGGAGTCTCTGGAAATACTCCTTCTTGAGGAATACCAGCATTAGGAATACAGCTTACAGCAGTATCTGCCATTTCAGCTAAAGTGCGAACGGAATCAGTCATATCTCTTGGGCCTGTAGAGCAATTTAGCCCAATGCTAACAGGGTTAAAATGACGAACAGAGGTGCAAAGAGCATCAGCTTTTTGTCCAGCTAACATTGCTCGGCCAGTTATTTCAATGGTAACAGACAACATAAGCGGCCAAGCTTCATTGCGTTCTTGAAAAATTTGTTGGATTGCAGCAGCAGCAGCTTTCATATTTAGTGTGTCTAATGCTGTTTCTACTAGCAAAATGTCTACACCACCGTCTAGTAAAGCATTTGCTTGATCATAGTAGGCTTGAAAGAGTTCATCAAATGTAATGTTTTCTGTTACGGAAATTGACTTAGTCGTTGGCCCAATTGAACCAGCAACAAAGCGAGGTTTTTCCTTAGTAGAAAAATCATCAGCAACTCGACGAGCAATTTGGGCAGCAGCAATGTTAATTTCTCGGACTTTGTCTTCAAGATTATACTCTGCTAAAACTACGGAAGTTCCACCAAAAGTGTTAGTTTCAATAATATCTGCCCCTGCTTCTAGATAGGAACGGTGAATTTCTTCGATCGCTGAAGGTTTAGTAAGGTTAAGATTTTCTGGGCAACCTTCATATTTAGTACCACCATAGTCTTCGGCTGTAAGCTTCATTGCAAACAGGCTTGTACCCATTGCTCCATCTAATACAAGGATTCTTTGTGAAAGTAATTCTTTAAATTTTTCTACTCTAGTTTGTTTCATAGTACCTTAACAAAAAAATTATTGATTTATTTCAAAAAAACTAATAATAACATGTATATATAACCTTGGGTAAGCTAGCCCGCACAACCTAAGGGAGACTGCTGCAACGAGGTATAATAATGGGTTGGCGAGAAGAAGTTATTATAGACCCTGCTGTATCAAATGGACGACCAACATTTCGTTCAGCTAATGTACTAGCTTTGCCTTTAGTTGATGCTTTGCTAGATGGCAAGAAAATAGAAGAAATTACAGAAAAAGTTCCTCAACTAAACAACAAAGAAATAGAAGCTATTGTTGAATATGCACGCCTTCGTATATTAGAACGTGAAATTCCTTGGCAACACCAGTTTGCTTTAATAGTAGAATTGCTTGGTTTAGTTTGTTTTTCCTTTGGCTATGGGCTCTCACTCTCAACACTTTTTACTTATGAACTTTTGGGATTTATTGTTATTTGCTATGCAATAACTTGGATGAGCTTAAAATATCAATTGCTAGACTACGTAGGTAAAGTTAGTAGTTTTCGAGTTAAGCCATTAGTAATGTTAGCTGCTGGAGTAATAGGTTTTGCAGCAAGAAGTTTTTTTCCTGAACCTCCATTTGTTCCTTTTTTGCTTCTTGGAACAGTATTACTAAATTTATCAGAACTCTCCAACCAAAATCGTTATTTGCGCTGGCTTAGCTGGGGCAAAACTATAAATGTGATTTTAATGGCTAGCCCTATTTTGTTATTGGTCGTATTTATTTTGCTACGTTTAATTAGCGGAGATAGCTTAGGTTTTTATGAAAGCTTACTACTTTTAGCTTATAGTATTGTTGGTGGTACTATTATTGCGTTGACTTATCAACGCTTTGTACGTACTAATCTGGGAGGTTCTGATAACAAGACATTATCTATTAACAGAAATTAAATTAAGCCTGCTAATAGTACTAGGGTAATAGGCAATTTTTTGTTAACATTTTTTATTTATTAAACTATCGGAAATTCTCTTTCAATCCTTACATTTAATAGTGGAATAAAAACATATGTATAGAAATCGGCGATTTAACAACAGATCAGAAAACTCTTATAATGAACCCAGAATGCCAGAACGCCCTCCTGCTAGACGACGACAAAGAATAAAAGAATTATTAGAATACTTAATAATAACCCTTGTTGATAATAAAGATGATGTGGCAGTAACTGAACGCGAAAGACAAGGTAAGCTCTATTACACTATCAAAGTAGCAAAATCAGATATGGGAAAACTACTAGGTCGAGGTGGTAAGACTATTACGACTGTCCGAAATTTAGTGCGTGTAGCTGCTGCTAAAGCAGATGTTGACGCAATAGTTGATGTACTTGAAGAAGAAGAAGAAGAAGAAGAAGAGGAAAACTAAACTTTCTCCATTATTGCTCCAGCTGCCGTTAATCCTGGCCCAAAAGCAATGCTTAAAACTATGCTTCCTATAGCAACTTTTTCAGATAAAATTAATTTGTTCCAAATGTACGGTAAAGTGGCTGAAGAGACATTACCATATTCTGAAAGTATTTCATGGCTAATAGCTACTTGTTCTGGATCTATTTTGAGGCTTCGTTGAATAAATTCAATTATCTTTGGGCCTCCAGGATGAATTGCAAATATTAGTTTTTCCTTATCTTTAGCAAAATCTAGTCCTGCTTCTAACATTAAACCTTCAACAAAAGTTTTGATATTGTCTTTTATGACAAAAGGAATTTTCTTAGAAAGAATCATCTCAAAATTATGACTAGAAAGATTCCAAAGCATTTCTGCTAGTGAGTTTGGAATTATTGTTTCTTTAAGTGCTAAAATTTTTAATCCACGTAGGTTTTCTTCAGTAAGTTGTTCTAGTGGATAAGCTGAATATTTAATAAATCCATCTCCAAAAAGAGTCATTGCTAGAATATCTCTTGGAGCTAAACTACTTAAATTAAGATGCAGAGTTAAAAATTCTGTGTGAACTATATCTATTTGGTTTTTAGGTTTTCCTAACCCATAATGGGAAGCTGCTAAAAAGCCTGTTGCCATACGTAAGGCAGGCACAGACCCATAACAACCCATATGATAAGAATGTGTTACAGTAGTATTTGACCAATGATTTTTAGATACCATTTTTTCTACTGGACTTGGTGCAAGGTAGCCAGAACAACTTACATGAATAATATCATCTGGAGCTAGAGTGCTTTCTGGATAAGCTTTTTCTAAAACTTTATCCACAACTTTTTCAAATAAACTCATTCGTTGAGAAATACTTGCTCCTTGAGGATTAGTTTTTGGCTCAGAGAAAATTTCTATATCTTCTAGTGGAAAAATCTCTGCTAAAAATTCTTCTTTTCCTTTTAAGTTAACTATATTTACTTGTCTTTGAGTAATTACGCTAGGAGAAACACCATAATGATAAATTTTTTCTATAACTTCAGGAAGAGCTTTAGTTAATGGGAGTTCTGAGCTAGAAGGTTGGGCTAGACTGACTAAATAAGCAAAAGTGTCCAATAAAATTTTTTGCGGCAAAGCCTGGTTTATAGTAACAGGAGTAAAATTTGTTAAAGCAGTTGCAAACTTTGGATGTTTAGAACTATCTTTTGAAAAACCACTTATTGCACTAATAGCAGAATCTTGTAATATCTGTGACATAAGTAAAATATATAAACCTAGCTACTTAATTTTATTGTTGTTATGGATTCTAAGCTAAATAAGGTAGACAAAACTAGGGCAAGCCCACAAAAATCCCCTAAGTTTATAAAAACCTAGCTAAAGAAACTATTCAAGCTTGGCTTAGCTAGAGTATTATTATATTTTCTATTTAGCCTTAAATTTTAAATCACTATAGTCATTATGAAAGAGTGCCCTTCTTGCCGACGTTGCTATGAAGATAATTCCAATTTTTGTCCAATTGATGGAGTTGGACTTAGCTATAGCATTGCTGGACCACGTCTTCTTGTTGGAAAATATCGGTTAGAGCGTTTGATTGCTCGTGGAGGTATGGGAGGCATTTATCAGGCTATTCAAGAAGGTTTAGCTCGCACAATTGCAGTAAAAATCCTTAATCCAGAATTTGTTAATAATCAAAATGCTTTAGAAAGATTTCGCCGTGAAGCTTTGGCTATTGCAGGACTTAAACATCCTAATATTGTAACTATTTATGATTTTGGTGTTACTCAAAGTGGTGGCTCTTATATTGCAATGGAATATCTTAAAGGACGTTCTTTAAGTAGAATTTTAGGCGAAGAAAAAAGATTATCTTTAGAACGTACCTTAAGTATTATTGAGCCAATTTGTCAGGCACTTACTGAAGCACATGAAAAAGGAATAATTCATAGAGATTTAAAACCAGATAATATAATGCTTGAGCAAGTTGGAAATTCCCAAGTTGTTAAAGTTGTGGACTTTGGGTTAGCTAAATTAAAACAACGTGCTGAACAACGTAGAATTACAGGAAATCTAGTGGTAGGCACTTTTGATTATATGTCTCCTGAGCAGTGTCAATCCTTAGATTTAGATGCTACATCAGATGTATATTCTTTAGGCATTGTGATTTATGAGATGTTAACAGGAGAAGTACCTTTTAGAAACCCTTCTCGTTTAGCAACAATTTATCAACACATTAATGATCCACCACGTCCACCACGTGCTCATGTGCCTGAAATCCCAGACAGAGTAGAGAAGGTAATCCTAAAAGCTTTATCAAAAGAGCCATCAGAACGACAACAATCGGCTTTAGAGCTACTTGAAGAAATGCGAGTAGCTATTCAAATATCAACAAAATCTGTTAGTAGTAGCACTAATCCAAAACTTTCTAGCAGTGGTTCAAGAGGTCAAACAGATTACCTTAATCGTGTAGAAGTTCGTAAAAATCCTAATGCAACTCTGAAAAAACATTTAGTATTTGGGTATTTTTTAGGTAGAGAAAAAGAACTTAATCGTCTTACCACAGAATTTGCGTTTATTCGTTCTGGTCGGACTAAGCCTATAATAGTATTAGGTGATGCTGGAATTGGTAAAACAGAACTACTAACAGAGTTTCGCCGTCGTCTAGGTGAGGGTGAAGCGTTATTTCTTAATGGGCGTTTTTTTGATTATCTTGGAAGTAGTCCTTATAAGCCTCTACTAGATGCACTCACAAATCATTTAAGACTTATAATTTCGCAACAATCGCTTTTTGAAAAGATTTTTGCAGAACTCTCAGACCGTGTTAGAGAGGACTTGGCTAATGATTGGGATTTCTGGAATATAGATAAAAACAAGTCAGGTTCTTTACAGGGTGGGCCAGAGGGAGAAAAATACCGTATTTTTGAATATTTAGCCCAAGTTTATATTAAATTAGCTAAACATTTGCCTATTGTACTTTGGATGGATGATATGCAATGGGCAGATGGCTTAAGTCTAAATTTTATAAGCTATTTGCTACGTAGAGCTTTAGGTGAGCCTATTCAATTTATTTTTACTGCTAGAATTCAAGATGTAACTCAAAAAGGTCATCCATTTCAGCAATGGCAAAGCGCAACAGCAACAGCTCGTAATATTGAACAAATACAGCTAAGCGGGCTAAGTGTTAATGATGTTGAGCAATATATTAATTTAGTTTTTACAGATATTGAGATTAGTCAAAGTGCAATAGAAAGAATTTGGCAAGAAACTAATGGCAACCCATATTTTCTTAGTGAGATATTAAGGCTTTTAGTAGAGGAAGAACGAATTGTTTGGACAGGACAAAAATGGCGTTGTCAACAAGTTACAGATATAAACTTACCTTCTTCAGTCGTTAATATTGTAGAAGCGCATCTTCGCCGTTTTCGTGAAAATGAGCTAGATGTTTTTATGCAAGCTGCTGTTTTAGGGGATCAATTTTCCTTTGAGACCTTAAGACTTGTTACAGGGTTAGATGAAGATAGCTTAATAGATATAGTAGAAACCGGACTAGCAGGTTATGTATTTAAAGAACAACCTATTATTGGCTCTCAAAACATTCGTCCTACAATCTCAAACATTGATGAACTCTATAGCTTTTACCATAATACTGTAAGAAAAGTTCTATATTCTAAAATAAATACACGTCGCCGCCGTCGGTTACACCTTAAAGTTGCAGAGGCTTTGGAAAAGGCCAAAAAAGAGCGCTTAGATCAAATAGCTCCTTTGCTTTCACATCATTATTACAATGCAGAGCAATATCAACTAGCCTTTAAGTATTCTGTAGAAGCTGCAACAGCTGCTTGGCAAGCTTTAGCTGTTGAAGAAACTGAAAAATATTTGTCTCGTCTCCAAGAGCTTCTAGAACAAATAGAAGAAGCTAGAATAATGGAGTATCAAGCCCAATCTAACCAAATTACAAACCAATTTAGTAACCAATTACTAGCTGTTTCTTTGGCTCAATATCGTATTTTATCTGGTGAAGTTCTAACTACAAGAAGTAAATTTGCTGATGCAGAGCGCTCACTCTTTATAGCCTTAAAATTAAGTGAGCATATAGGCGAAGGAGAGATTGCAGGACGAGCTATTTTAGCAACAGGGGAAATGTATAAAGAGCGCGGAGATGCAGAAAGAGCACTAAAATTCTTCCAACATGCCTTTGATGTTTATCAAAAATTAGGTGATGTAAATGGTCAATGCCAAGCACTAAATCGTACTTCATGGGTAAATTATGAAAAGGGAAATTATTATCAAGTTGGTGACTATGCCCAAAAATGTATCAAACTAGCTCAAAGTACTAAAGATAAACTTTCTGAAGCTAGTGCTAGAATTGTTATGGCAGCAACAGATTATCGTACAGCTTATTATAGTCGTGCTATAGAAGGAGCAAAAGCTGTACTAAGTTTAGCCCAATCTGTTCAAGATAGAGTTCTAGAAAAACAAGCTACAGTGTTGCTTGGAACAATTTCTTGTATGTTAGGTTTTTACCAAAATGCCTTAAAATGGCTGGATCAAGCTGTAGAAATTGCTCGCGACACAGGCGCCCGTCGCAGTGAAGCCCGCTTCTTAGTAGAGTTAGGCGATGTTCATCGTAGACAAGGACAATACGAAGAAGCTATAGATTATTTTACTCAAGCACATGAAATTGCTACAGAAATGAAAGCTAAGCGTGAGCAAGAAATAGCTTTTCTTAATCTAGCGCTAGTTTATAAAGGACTTAATTACCCAGATCAAGCTAATAACTATTTAGATCAAGCAATTGCTTTAGGCAAAGAGGTAATAGATCCTGTTTTAACAGTGGAAGAAAAATCCGCTTTAGCAGAGCTAAATTTAATAGCAGGAAAATATCAAGAAGCCTTACCTTTAACAGAAAGCGCTATTGAGATTGCAAAAAAAATAGGCTTACGTGCTCAACTTTGGCAACTATGCTACTTACAAGCTCGTATCCTAAAAGAGCTAGGCAATTCTCAACGGGCTTTGGAATCAATACAAGAAAGCGTAAGTTTACTAAAAACAATTGCTTCAGAAATTACTGATGAGTCTGCTAAAAAATCTTTCCTAAGTGACAAAAATTTTGTAGTTCAACTATTAAATCAATTGAAAGGATAACCTAGCATAAGCAATAGTTATTTCTATAATTTTCTATAATTTGTTTATGCTTTATTACTCTAGACATGCCAAAAAATGACCGTTTAATAAAAGCTTGCAGAAGAGAAGTTTTGGATCGCCCCCCTGTTTGGTTAATGCGCCAAGCTGGTAGATATATGGCTGAATATCGCTCAGTACGTAGCCAAACCCCTTTCCTAGAACTATGTAAAACCCCAAAGCTAGCTGCTGAAGTTACTCTTCAACCCTATGAACATTTTGGAATGGATGCAGTAATTATCTTTTCAGATATCCTAATCCCAATTGAAGCAATGGGTATGCATTTGGAACTTTCAGAAAAAGGCCCAGTCTTACATGATCCCATTCGTAACACTGAACGCTTAAGCCAAATTCGTGTAGCTGATCCTTATCAAGATACTCCATTTGTATTAGATGTTATTACTGAGGTTAAAAAACTAGTAAAAGATGAAGTTCCAGTAATAGGTTTTGCCGGAGCACCTTGGACAATGGCTTCCTATATGGTTGAAGGTGGCACAACTAAGAACTTTATTGAACTTAAACGCTTAAGATATGCTCACCCTGAAATGTTGCATACTTTATTAGAGAAAATTACTGAAACAGTAGCTAAGTATCTAGCTGCACAACTAGAAACAGGTGCAGATTTAGTGCAACTCTTTGATACTTGGGCAGGGGAGTTAACACGCGATGATTACAGAGTTTTTGCTCTTCCATACATACAAAAAATAGTTAAACACATTCGTTCAGTTAGTGATCGCCCAATTATCCTTTATACAAATGGAACTGCTGCAATTCTAGAAGATATGATAGAAACCGGAGTAGATTGTATAAGCATAGATTGGCGTATTGATTTGGCCGAGGCTAAACGCCGTGTTGCTGGACGAACTGCTATACAGGGAAATATTGATCCTTGTGCTTTACTTGCTCCACCTGATGAACTAACAGCTATAGTTCAAAATAATATTCGCAAATTTGGAGATGATCCTGGTCTTATAGTTAATTTAGGACATGGGATTTTGCCACCTACTCCACCAGAAAGCGTACGTGTTTTTGTTAATGCTGTGAAAACTTATAAAAAATAATAGATTATGGCTCTATTTGTTTGGTCTGAAATTCAACTAATCAGTTTATAGTTTATAGTTTATAAGTCAGGAAATTATCTAATAATTGTAGCGTAGGGCGTTAGCTATACGCTACATATAAGTTAAAAAATAAAAAGAAATAGAAGTGACTAAATTTTTAATAAAATTTTTTCATATTCTAGTATCATTACTAAGATGATTACATTGGTGATTTCTACTGCTCATGAGTTGTCATAATGTCTTATTTAATATAGAATTTGCTTCCATACAAAATAAAACTAATAATTTAATCCCCAGAGTTAAACCTCACAATATAAATAAAAATAGAAGCATGTTGATCAAAAGAAGAAACACAAACATTAAAAATTACTTAACAGAAAAACAGAAAAATAAATATTTTGAAAGGCATATAAAAATTTTCTATGAAAACACACTATTTTACTTCAAGTAAAAAGTATTTATCTATTTTGTCGATTATAGTAATGATTTTGGCTTTTAGTTGGTTAATCAACAATGTTAGAGCCAGCGGCCAAGACATAAAAGGAGTTGGGGCGGATGAATATCAAGTTGTAGCTAACCCTACTCAATTAGGTGCTGCTTATAATGCTAACAAAACTAGTATTACTTTCCGGGTATATTCCTCTAGAGCTACTCGTATAGAAGTTTATCTTTATAGTGCTGCTACTGGATTACAAGAAAAAGCTAAATATGTATTAACTAAAGATGCAGCAACAAATATTTGGTCTTCAACTGTTTCAGTTGCAACTCTACAAAGTAGTTATGGTTTAACAGGAACAATTTATTATGGTTATCGCGCTTGGGGGCCAAATTGGCCTTATAATTCTACTTGGACAAAAGGCTCTTCTGTTGGTTTTATTTCAGATGTAGATACTAATGGCAATCGCTTTAACCCAAATAAATTGCTACTAGATCCATATAGTTTAGAGATAAGTCATGATCCTGTTACTACAACACAAACTGATGGAACAATTTATGCGTCAGGGCCACTTTATCGCAATATTGATACAGGTTCAAAAGCACCAAAGGGTATAGTACTAGCTCCAGAAACCTTAGCTAATAGCGTTGGTATTGGTGTTAAACCAACTCGCCCTCAAAAAGATGAAATTATCTATGAAGTTCATTTAAAAGGTTTTACTAAACAAGATAGTAGTATCCCAGTTGCTTACCGAGGAACTTATAAGGGTGCAGCAATGAAGGCTGCTTATTTAGCTAGTTTAGGTGTTACTACAGTTGAGTTTTTACCAGTACAAGAAGCTCCAAATGATAATAATGACATTGATCCAAATAGCAATGCAGATGGAGATAACTATTGGGGCTATGCAACACTTAACTTCTTTGCTCCAGATCGTAGATATTCGTCTGATAAAACTCCAGGTGGGCCAACACGCGAATTTAAAGATATGGTGAAAGCCTTTCATGATTATGGAATCAAGGTTTACATTGATGTAGTTTATAACCATACAGGTGAAGGCTATGCTTATAGTTCTACAGATAAAAACACCTATAACATTATTTCTTGGCGTGGTTTAGATAATCCAACCTATAACTCTTTAACTAGTGATTATCAATCATCTTGGGATAACACTGGTGTAGGAGGTAACTACAATACTTTAAATCCAATAGCACAAAATTTAATTGTAGATTCCTTACTTTACTGGCGTGATAGCATAGGTGTAGATGGTTTTCGTTTTGATTTAGCTACAGTTCTAGGTAACACTTGTGAGCATGGTTGTTTTTATTTTGACAAGTTAAATCCAGCAACTGCACTAAATAGAATTGCAAGAGATCTTTCTCCACGAGCAGCAAACGGAGGTGCAGGAGTTGATTTAATTGCTGAACCTTTTGGAATAGGTGGTAATAGTTATCAAGTTGGTGGATTTCCAGCAGGTTGGTCTGAGTGGAACGGAATTTACCGTGACACAATAAGAAAATCACAAAATAAACTTGGTATAGAGCCAATAACTACAGGACAATTAGCTACACGTTTTGCAGGTTCATCAGATCTTTATGGTGATGATGGTCGTAAGCCTTGGAATTCCATTAATTATCTAGTTGTTCACGATGGTTTTACTCTAAAAGATGTTTATACCTACAATGTTCAAAACAATACCCAAGCTTGGCCTTATGGCCCTTCTGATGGTGGTGCAAGCATTAATGATAGTTGGGATCAAGGTGGCGTAGCAGCAGACCAAGTTAGAGCCGCACGTACAGGTTTTGGCCTTTTAATGTTAAGTGCTGGAACTCCTATTTTTAATGGAGGTGATGAATTTTTACGTACTCTAAAAGGTAATAACAATGCTTATAATTTAGATTCTCCTGGAAATTGGCTAAATTATAGTTTAACCACTACTCAAAGCAATTTCTATAATTTTGCTCAAAAAATGATTGCTTTTCGTAAAGCTCATCCTTCATTAAGACCTATTAATTTTTACTCAGGGGTTGATAATAACGGGAATGTTATGGAGCAACTACGTTGGTTTAAACCAGATGGTGGAGTTGCTGATACTGCTTACTTTAACGATCCTAGCAATCATGCAATTGCTTATCGTTTAGATGGAACAGAATTTGGGGACTCTGCTAGTGCTATTTATATTGCTTACAATGGTTGGCAAGATATAGTAAATTTCCGTTTACCTTGGCCAGGAAATGGAAAAAATTGGTATCGTGTAATGGATAGCTCAACTTGGAATGAAGTCAATGGTAATATTGTTAGCCCAGGCAATGAGGTCTTTATTGGTGGTGAGAATACTATCTATGGCTTACATGCTAGAGGTGCATTAATACTAATTGCTAAGTAAAGCAATTTTGTTAATCTCTTTTCAGTGTCACAGAAATAAGCTGCCTAATTGGGCAGCTTATTTATTTTGCAGGAGTTTGTATTTTTTTAAGAAGTTAGAATATTGATAAGCTTGTCTCTTGAGAAATGATCATCAATTGATGGCCCTACTACTGATAAAGTGGCATTAGATAGATTAGTATATAGAGTAGTTTGAACAAGATTTCTTAAAGCATCTAATTCAACAGTTTCAATAGCTTCTGTGATCTCGTTGCTAGGTATATATCTTTGAAAATAAAGCTCTTGAGTTGCTAATCTATTCATTCTTGTATCTACGTTTTCACCTGAAATAATATGTTGACCTTTTAGATGAGTTTTAGCTATTAGGAGTTCTTCATCATCTATTGGTACCTCATAAGAAAACAACTTTTTAAGCTCTAGAATTATTTGTTCTAAAACAGTTTGTAGATATTCTGGTATAGTGCTGCCTTCAACAATTAAAATACCATCTTCAAAGTATGCTAAGTATTCTGAGCTTATATCATATACTAATCCTTTTTCTTCTCGGATTGTACGAAATAACCTAGAACTTATTCCACCACCTATAATTTTGTTAAGAACATGGAGTAAATATCTGTTACTATCAACATAAGGACAAGCTCTAATACCAAGAGAGAAATAGGCTTGGGATACAGGAAGGGATTCAGTTACTATTTTTAACTCAGTTTCAGGTAATCTGTAAGATAAAGGTGGTTTTTCTCCTATCATTCTCCAAAAAGCATCTCTAGTTTGATTAATAAAATGTTGGTGATTAATTTTTCCAGATGCAGCAATTATAATTTTGTTAGGAAGATAGTTTTGATGGACAAAATAGATAATATCTTCTCTAGTTAGTTTATTTACAGTATGGTTATAACCTGCTACAGGTTGACCAAGTGAGTGATTCGGCCATCGTGTACTTCTAAGTAGATGTGCCACCCTAACACTTGGTTGATCTTGTGCTGCTTCAATTTCACATAACACACTCTCTTTTTCTTTTGTTACACTCTCTTCAGGAAAAATGGAATTTACTAAAATATCTCCTAATAAATCTAGTACATAAGTAGTGTAATCTGAAAGAACTGTAGCAGAGTAGCATGTATAATCACGGCTAGTAAATCCACCCATATAACCACCTGCACCATCCATCATTCTAGCTATTTGAAGTGCATCACGGTTGCTAGTTCCTTGAAACATCAAATGTTCTGAAAGATGTGCTACCCCACACTTATTTATTGGCTCATCCCGTGGGCCAGTCTCTATTAGAACACCAATAGACACAGCATTAGATATATCTATTTGCTCTGTTATTACACGAATACCATTTTCTAATGTAGTTTTTTGATACATAAAAGCTTTCTAAAAATGTTTATAGTTTTAGTTTTACAACAAAAAATGATAACAGTTATAGAAAAACTAAAAAAGAACTTAAGTTCATTTAGTTAAATTTATTAAGATAAAAATTTTATAAATAGATAAATTATCTCAAAAATGTAATAAATAAGTAATGAAAAATTAACTACTGAAAAATACGTTTCTATCTATGATAATAGAAATAAACACTAGATTAAATCTTTATCAAATAAGATGGCGTATAATTGTTATTCCCTAGATGGTTTTTAGTGTTACAAAATTTATAATATATTGATTACCAATTAATTAACAACTACTTGATAAATAATATTTTATCAATATTTTTATAGACTATTTTACGGAAGTATATGAGTAGTGTTTAAGTTTATAGAATGTTGAGTAGAAGAAAAGTATACTAATAGTATAGGTGTTTTTTATATTGTTTCTCTTAAAATATTATAAAAAATACATTAAATTTTCCTAAACATTCTTGATTTTACAATTATTTTACACTACCATCATAACCACCTTACTCGTAGAAATCAAAACTACATAAACTATTTGCTGGAGATTCTTTATGGGGTTAAATCCACTCGTCAAAAAAAATTGGATTGAAATTCAGAAAAAGCATGATGTTCCTGTCAATGCTATTGGTGTCAAGATCGAACCAAAAGACCAAGCAACTTTGAAGGTTTGGAAAGAAGAAGGCATAGACCAATTCCTTAAAAATAAAAATACTAAGTAATAACAATAGATAAAACATAAGACTTTGTTTGTAAAAGCATTAGAAATGAGTTCTAAAAGTATTTAGAGTAATGTTGTCTTTTGCCTGGGGTGGTTTTGGCTATTGAGTATTATATAAGTATAGAAATTATTTATTAGTAGTCTTTCGGTGTTAGTAGATTTTTCTATTTGATTAGCTAGGTTGCCTTTAATTTATAGTATCCCAAATAAAAGATACAAAAATGAAATAAGTAAATAACAATATTGCCCGATAAGATGATTAATAAAAAGTTGCTTTTTAAGGGTTTATATACCTTGAACCTACTAGGCACTATACTTAATCTTTAGTATAATATTTACTTTCGTTTTTAGTATATTCTTCATAAAATTAATAATTTCAACAGTTTATAAAGGCTAGATTCTATTAATAAAGTTGGCATTAAAAACAGTGCTAAATTACTCTTGGTGTATCTAGTTTATATTTTACAGTAAGATAGCGCAAATTCGTGCTATTGAGATTTAGTGAAAATAGCATATAAAGCATTAAGGTGTATTTATGATAGAGCAACATGCAAAAGATTCCTTAGCAAATTTAGAGTCTATACCAGCAGATCCAATGGAATTATTAAAAGAGGGTATAACAAATGCCAAAGCAGGAAACAAAGCACAAGCTCGTTCTTTTTTGCTTTGGTCATTAAGTTTAAACTCAGAAAATGAAATGGCTTGGTTATGGTTAGCTTGGATTGCGGAATCTCCTAAAGAAGCTGTGCTCTATTTAGAAAAAGTGTTAGCGCTAAACCCCAATAACCAACAAGCACTGCAATGGTTAGGTAAGATTCGTCACCACAAACTTCAAGAGACCCCAGTTTGGAAATGCCCAATATGTTTGGTTAATTTACCTTCAAAAGTTAGTAAATGCCCAAGTTGCCGTTCTATTCTTGTAATAAATGAAATTACTGAAATAATAAATAATGAAGATGCTGATAGAAGTTTACTTAATCAAGCTGTAGAGCGCTTTGAAAACGCACTCTATAATGGTGATATACAAAGCGTTTCTTCATCAGAGGCAGAATTTCATATAAACATGGGTTTAACCTATTTGAATATAAAGTCTTTAGACAAAGGACTTCTTCATTTACAAAATGCTGTTTACCTAAAGGAAGAGCCACATCTTCGCACACAAGTTGAAAAACTAGCCAACATCCTAAAACAAATAAAAGAAAAAGAAAAATCTAAATCTCAAAAACAAGAAAAAATTGTAATGGTTATAGATGATAGCCCAACTATACGTAAACTAGTTGCTATTACGCTAGAAAGAATAGGATATAAAGTAGTTGCTGTAGCTGATGGAGTGCAATCTTTAGCAAAGATTGAAGAAACTGTTCCAGATCTAGTTTTACTAGATATCTCTATGCCTTATATGGATGGATATCAAGTTTGTAAGCTTTTAAAGGGTAATCTAAAAACTAAAAATGTGCCTGTTTTAATGCTTTCTGGTAAAGATGGCTTTATTGACAAAGTAAGAGCAAGATTAGCAGGTTCTTCAGGACATATTTCTAAACCTGTAGATCCTAATGTTCTTTTAGCAATGGTTCAAAAACATATTGTGAGTAAAAAATAGTTTGTAATTTTTATAAATAAAGAGATTAATCATGGCAGTAGAAGGTGATCTAAAAAACATAAGTTTAACCGGACTTGTACAAATAATCTGTTTAGAAAGAAAAACAGGTGAATTGCTTTTACTAAGAAGAGGTCAAGAAGGCGCAATTTTTTTTGAAAAAGGCGAAATTGTACATGCTAAGTTAGATAATGTTATTGGAGAAGAAGCTCTTTTTAATATGCTTTCTTGGACAGATGGAAGTTTTAGAATAACTGATAAAGTAACTGTTATAGCTAAAACTATTTCCATTAATTGGAATCACTTACTTATGGAAGGAATGCGACGTATTGATGAAAGAAAAAATCAAATAGATCTTCCTCCTATTGCTGAGGTTTCTCCAATTCTTTCCCAAGCTGATATAGAGCAAGATACGAACTTAAGAGATGATACAATTTTACTAATTTCTAGACTTGAGCAGTATATTCCTAAATTTTTAGATAAAAAAATAACTAAACGTCCAAGTGTTGCACTAGAAGTTCTTACAGAAATGGTTCATATAGTCCTAGAACAAGCAGAAAATGTTGCTAGAAACGACTTAAATCTTGTTTCTCTAAGAAATGTCTTTGTAAAACTAAATGATAAATATCCTCAAGCAAGGCTTCTCTATATAGAGAAAAATCGCTTGTCAGTACAAACAGCAATTAATCTTTACTCTGGTTGGGCTAGTAATAGCGCAGATAGAAAACACACTTTTCGACAAATTTCATATGTAATGGTTGAATTACTAGAATACTATTTCTCGTTTCTAGCTAACTCTCTCCATTTAATGAATTTGAGAAATGAAATAGAAGAAACTAGCGGAGTATTGATTATGGATCTTAAAAGAACTCTAGACAAAATTAATTTTTAATCCAACATTACTGTTAAGTAATATATACTACATATAATCATAGTCATATTATTTATCTAGATAAGATACATAGTTATCTTATAGTAGAGTAGCTTTGCTTCATTTCTTGAAAACTTATAATTCTTGGAGGTTATAGTGGGAAAAAAAATACTTATAGTTGATGATAGCCCTACAGATATGAAACGAATCACATTATTGCTTAAAAATAAAGGATATATAATTTCTACAGCTACAGATGGAGAGCGGGCACTAGATATAGTTTTGAAAGACAAACCAGATTTAGTACTACTAGATGTTATCCTTCCTAAAAAGAATGGTTTCCAGGTATGTAGAGAGGTAAAAACAGATCCAGAAATTAAAGATGTAAAAATTATTTTAGTTACTAGTAAAGGTCAAGCTACTGATAAAGTTTGGGGGTTAAAACAAGGCGCTGATGGTTATTTAACTAAACCTTTTGAAGATCAAGAGTTGGTAAAATTACTAGCAGAGCATGTAGGGGCATAATCATTTTATTAGGTGGTTACAATGGCAGAGAACGATAACAAAGAAAAAAATAAAAAAGAAGAGTCTTTTTCTGATGACATGAATTTTGAACTTCCTACAGGTTTACCATCTTGGGCATCAGAACTAGATGGTTCACCTGATGAAGCTCCATCTGATGTTGTAACTCCTATGTTTAATGCTCCTGCGACGGATTTAGATTTAGAATTAATTTCTAAAATCCGACAAATGTCTAGCCTTTCAGAAATAGAACAAACAGAAGAAATAGCAGATATTAATGAAACAGAACAAGAAACCAATCAATTAGTTGAAACTACAGATATAGAAATAGAGCCTATTGCTAGCAAGGCTGAGATGCTAGAAGAAACTGCTACTGAACTAGTTGAAACACCTATAGCAGAACCAGAATTTTTAAAAGAGATTCCTTTTAGTGAATCAACTAGTAAGGAAATTAATAGTAATCAAAATTTGGATTTTCCTGTGGGAGAACCAGAATTTTTACACCAACCATTTGTTGAACAAGAGAATAACCAAGAAATTGAAACACCTACAGCAGAACCAGAATTCTTACATCAATCACTTGAACAAGATGATAATAGTCAAAATGTTGAGTCTAATTTAGAAAATTACCAAGCAGTGGAAGAAGTTGTTCTTAGCGAACCTCAACAACAGGCTCAAAATTTGGATTTTCCTGTGGGAGAACCAGAATTTTTACAAGATGCTTCAATTAGTGAGCCTATAGTTCTGCCTACAGATTCATCTGATTTATCTGTTGAAACCACTGCAAATTATGTAAACACAGAAATTGAGGCTAATGTTTATTTACAAGATATAACTACTAGAGAAACTATAACCAATGATAAGGTTGAAGTTGATAACAATTATAACATTTCAACAAGTGATACTTTCCTAACAGAACAAGAAATAGTTGATGAGGTTGAAGTAGTAGAAGATAAAATTAATATTGAGCGATTACCAATAGAAAATGCTGATAATATAGGGCCTTTAGAATCTATCATTGCCAATATTGACAATAGCATCAACTACTTAGATTTTGATCTTAATTCTCAAGACATATCTAGCACTCTTTCTGAAGATAAAAAAGAAAGATATATATCATTTGTTTTAGGTGAGACTACGTATGCTGTTAATGCCAATAATGTAACAGAAGTAAATAAAGTGCCTAAAATAACTTTTGTTCCTAATGTTACAGAATGGGTATTAGGTGTAACTAACTTGAGGGGCGATATTCTTTCTGTACTAGATTTACATTCTTTCTTTGGTCTAAAACACACTAATAAAATAACTAATGATAGATTACTAGTTATTAGAAACAATAATCATAGTGTTATGACAGGTGTTATTGTTGATGAAGTAAAAGGTTTACGAGAAATTTCTATTTCTAAAATTACAGATTTACCAGATTTTTATCTTGAAGAAACATTAAAGCCATTTTTCAAAGGTATTTACAGGGGACAAGATGAATTGCTTGTTTTACTTGATATAGAGCTTTTTCTTTTATCTCCTGAAATAAGACAATTTGAAGTAATCTAGGCAGGTTTACGTAATAATACAATAAATTATTTAGCAGCATAGTTCTGCATTCATAAGGAGGACATCTTTAGTTATGTTAAGAAAGATGATTGTGCGCAACCGATTAGTATTAGGGTTTGGCATAGTTTTGTTTCTTTTACTAATAGTTTCATTTACTGGCTACAAGGGTTTAGATTATGTATCTAGTGTATCTAAAGAAGCTTTAGAAAAAGACTTAAAACTATCACAACTAGCAGAAGATGCAAAATCCACTAGTCTTAATTTACGGCGTTTTGAGAAAGATAGATTTATTAATATTGGTGATGTTGCAAAAGAAGCAGACTATAAAGCTAAGTGGGAGCAAAAGAAAGATTCTCTTAATAAGATATTAGAGGAGATGGAAGGTATTGTTAAGACAGATGAAGATAAAAAGACTGTAGCTTTGATGAAAGAAGGGTTTAAGGTCTATCAAGAAGCTTTTAATAACACACTTAGACAACTTCAAGATGGAAAAGTTAAAACCACTCAAGAAGCTAATGCTGCACTTAGTCCTTTTAAAGACTCTATTCGTCAGCTAGAAGGAGAGGGTGATGCAATCGCAGATAGAACAAGAAAGAAAATGAATGATGATGCAATTAACAGCGTTGCTTATGCTCAAAGAACTAGTTATGTAATTTTTGCTGTTTCTTTTCTAGCTTTGATTTTAGGTATAGGTGTAAGTCTAATTCTTAGCCGAAGTATAGTTGAGCCTGTAACCGAAATCATTGGCCTATTTAATCAAATAGGTATGGGTGATTTTGATGCTCGTGTAGAGGTTGAAGGTGCAGATGAAATTGCTCAAATGGGTCAAGGCTTAAATGCTATGCTTGACAACGTTTTATCTCTTATCCAGTCTCAAGAAGAAAAAGAACAATTGCAAGTTGAAAAAGATCGTCTAGAAGAAGAAAAGAAACTTGTAGAAAAAGAAAAAGTACAAGTCGAAGAAGAAAAAGAAGCTATTCAAACTAGTTTACAAGTACTACTAGATGAAATCGGAGTAGTTGCAGAAGGTGACTTAACCAAACAAGCAAAAGTAACAGAAGACGTTACAGGTGCAATTGCAGACGCTTTCAACTATATGATTAGCCAACTACGTAACATCATCAAAAACGTACAAATCACTACATCAAAGGTAAGTAAAGCTGCTAATGAGATTAAAACAACAGCAGAACACCTTGCAGAAGGTAGTGAATCACAAGCTTCTCAAATTGTTGATACTTCAGCGGCTGTAGAAGAAATGGCTACATCTATCCAACAAGTTTCTGAAAGTGCTGTTTTATCAGCTACTGTTTCTGAGCAAGCTCGTACCAATGCAAAACAGGGTGCAGAAGTTGTGCAAAAGACTATTTCTGGTATGAACAACATTCGTCAACAAGTGCAAGAAACCTCTAAGAGAATTAAACGACTTGGAGAAAGCTCTCAAGAAATTGGTCAAATCATTCAATTAATTAGTGATATTGCTGATAGAACAAGTATCTTAGCTCTTAATGCATCTATTCAAGCAGCTATGGCAGGAGATGCAGGTAGAGGGTTTGCAGTTGTAGCAGCAGAAGTTGAGCGTCTAGCAGAACGTTCAGCACAAGCAACAAAACGTATTGAAACCTTGATTAAATCAGTTCAAAGCGAAACTAAAGAGGCTATTTCCTCAATGGAAGCAACAACTCGTGAAGTGGTTTTAGGTTCTGAGTTAGCTAATGAAGCTGGAAAATCTCTATCAGAAATTGAAGGTGTTTCTAATAGACTCGCAGAATTGATGCAATCCATATCAATGGCTGCTAAACAACAAGCTCGTGGTTCTGAGTCTATAAATCATTCTATGAATAATATTTCTGATATTACTCAAACTACAGCTTCTGGTACTAAACAAGCAGCTAGTGCTATGAAAGATCTTTCTAAATTAGCAGAAGATTTAAGATCTTCTGTGAGTATGTTTAAGATCTCGGCTAATGGCAGCGAGGCAAAATTCTAAGTGAAAAGTTAATCTAAAGTAAATTTTGTGACAATAATAGTTTTACCTAAACCTCAAATATCTAATAACGAGCTTCAGCTTTGGCAGTTGTTGATTGAGGATCGTTGTGGACTGTATTTTGGAGTTAACAAAAGCGAGTTCGTAAGTTCTAAATTATGGCAAAGAATGAAGTTCGTAGGTATTGAAGGTTATAATAACTATTATAACTATGTTGTTTTTAATCCTAAGGGAAAAGAAGAATGGAAAAATCTAGTGGAGTTGTTAGTTATTAATGAAACTAGTTTTTTCCGTCACAATCCATCATTTAACGCTTTGGCAAGTTATATTTTCCCAAAATTAATAAATGATGGTCAGATAAAAACTACAATTAATGTTTGGAGTGCCGGATGTTCTACAGGAGAAGAAACTTATTCCTTAACATTTACACTCTTGGATTTACTGGAAAATTATAACTTACAGTTAAATGTATTAGGTACTGATCTTAGCGATATAGTACTAGAAAAAGCAAAAAGTGCAGTTTACAAACTAAACTCACTAAAATCTGTAAACCCGTACTACAAAGAAAAATACATGGATTTTTTTAAAGAGGGGAATCAAATTTTTTATAAAATTAAAGATAGTGTAAAGACATTTGTTAGGTTTGCCAAAGTAAACTTAATAGAATTAATTGATTACCCGATTAAAGAACAAGACATAATTTTTTGCCAGAATGTTTTAATTTATTTTCGTCAACAGCAAAAAGTAAAGCTTATTAAAGAGTTAAGCCAAAAAATAAATTTAGGAGGCTTTCTTTTTTTAGGGCCAGGAGAAGTTGTAGAACTTAAAGTAGATGGTTTACAAAAACTTACAATTAATGATTGTCTAATATACCAACGTATCAAGTAATGAGGTAGATATGTTTAATAAAATGGATAAAGATATATTAGTAGCTTTTACGGAAGAGATAAAAGGCTATTTACCTGTAATGCTTGATTGTATAGAGAGTTTTAAGAAAGACCCTACCAAATTAGCTGATCTAACAGAAGCCAAAAGATTGTTTCACCTAATAAAAGGCTCAACTTCAATGATTGGGTTTTCTTCTTTAAGTCATATAGCCTATTTTGCCGAAGATATTTTAGATGAAATTAGTAGAGGTAATATTACTTTAAATCAAAATATCGCAACTCTATTACAACAAACTATTTTTCAGATAGAAGTTTACTTAGATGGAATTATTACTGATAAAATCAATGAAAGACAGATTTTCTTTGATATATTTAAAGGTTTTAGAAGACTTAAAAACTTACCTATAGAGCTTGATGAGTCAGAGTTTGAAAGATTATTTGTTGCAAATTTAGCTTTAATAAAAGATGAAGACACACAAGTTACAGATTTTACAGATTTTACAGATTTTACAGATTTTACAGAAGCTACAGAAAAATTAGATTTAGAAGAACCATTTGATGAAGTTCCATCAACTAAACCTATTGTTTTTACTAGACAAGACACAAAAGTTGATCCTGAACTTTTAGAAGTTTTCTTGGAAGAAGCTGAAGAACACATCCAAAATATCTCTAAAATAGTTTTGATATTAGAAGAAGAACCAAATCAAAGAGAATTGCTCCAAGAATTACGGCGTAGAGTTCACACTCTAAAAGGTGCAGCAGGTACAACAGGTTTTAAGTCGCTAAGTCAACTTTTACACAAAGCAGAAGATTTACTAGATCTAACTTATGGTAATGAACTAACTTTATCGCCCGAAGCTCTAAATACTTTATTGAATACTTCTTTATTTTTGGAAGAAACCATTAGTCAAACTAACACAAACAATGCTAATGAAAAAATGGAGCAACTATATAATGCTTACACTGAGTTGATAAAAAAACTACCTGTAACTAGTGTGGTTACTCCAGAAATAGAAAGTCTACCTAGTGAAACTCTTGATAAAAAACAAGTTAGAGGGTTTGGTACTAGCTTAACTATAAATGCAGAGGATTTAGAAAAGGCTACGGTTTCAGAAGCTTTCCAAGGAAAATCTAATAATATAAGAGTATCTATAGAAAGAATTGATGATCTAATTAAGCTAGCTAGCGAAACTGTTGTAAATAGATCTGGTTTTGAACAATATTTCAGAAATTTTATGAGAGATATTGATGAATTAAGCTTAAGTATAGGGCGGTTGCAACGTGTAGTTGGTAGACTAGAAAAAGAATATGAAGCTAACACTTTAGGTAAAGGAATGTTTGCTTTTTCTGGTGCTAATCCTAAAGATTCAGGAAATTATCAGAAAAGCTTTTATGGATTTGATGAATTAGAATTTGATAGATATACAGAATTTCATATCATCACTAGGGAATTAGGTGAAACTGTTGGAGATATGAATTCAATACTTACAGAGCTTAACAGTACAGCCGCAGATTTTGATGGATATCTTACAAGTTCTGGCCGATTAAATGGCGAAATGCAAGATAAGTTGATGCAACTAAGAATGTTTCCTCTTTCAACTGTTGCACCTAAACTGCTTAGAACTGTTAAAGTTACAGCCCAAAGTCAAGGTAAACAAGTTGCCTTAGTTTTTGAAGGTGAAAAAGTAGAAATAGACAAAGTTGTTTTAGAAGAATTAGCCGATCCATTATTACATATTCTTAGAAATGCTGTTGATCACGGTATAGAACCGCCTGCACTACGCCAAGCACTAGGAAAATCATCTAGCGGCGAAATAAAAATCAAGGCTTATTATGATTCTACACAAGTTGTTGTAGAAATTAGTGATGATGGAAAAGGTATAGATCCTAACAGTATTCGCAATACAGCAGTAAACAAAGGCTTTATTTCAGAAGCAGAAGCTAACAGTCTTACTGATAAAGAGTTATTTTCATTTCTATTTTTCCCTGGATTTAGTACTGCTCAACAAATTAGCGAAATCTCTGGTCGGGGTGTAGGGCTAGATGTTGTGAAATCTATAGTTAGCAAAATAAAAGGTACAATCACAGTTGATTCAGAGTTAGGAAAAGGAACTTCTTTTACAATTCGTTTACCTCTAACCCTAGCTGTTATAAAAGTTATACTAGTTAAATCTAGTGAACAAACCTTAGCTGTTCCTCTTTCTTCTGTTACAAGAATTCTACGTATGGAAGAAAATATGTTGCAACATATTGGAGAAAAAGTTTTTCTTAATTTAGAAGAGCAACTCTATCCCTTGCATCACTTAAGCGATTTATTAAAGTTAGGTCAGCAAACAAGTGAGACTTTTGAGCGAATGCCTATACTAATTCTTAATTTAGGCCATACAAGTATTGCACTTGTAGTAGACCAGCTAGTAGAAGCAAAAGAAATTGTTGTTAAATCTATGGGTAGTTTGTTAAAGAGAGTTAGTGGAGTATTTGGAGCAACTCTAACAGGTGATGGAAGTGTAGTTATAATTGTTAATCCAAATGAATTAATTAAAGAAACTAGTACAAATAGACAACTCCAATTAAAGAATTTAGAAAAACAATTATCTCTTTCAGCACGTAAAACCACCAAGCTAAATATCTTAATAGTTGATGATTCTATCACTTTACGTCGTACAGTTTCAGATTTAATAAAACGAATGGGATGGAATCCAATAGAAGCAAAAGATGGTTTAGATGCATTGGAAATTTTACAAACCCTAACAGTAAAACCGGATGTCATTGTTTTAGATATAGAAATGCCTAGAATGGATGGTTATGAACTAAGCTCTGCTTTAAGAAGCGATGAATCTTATCAACACACTCCTATTATTATGTTGACTTCACGTTCAGAAGAAAAGCATAGAAAAAAAGCTTTTGAATCTGGAGCTACAGAATATTTAGTAAAACCTTATCAAGAAGATGTATTGATAGATTTAATTAGAAAACTGTCTCACAAAAGTTCTTAGTAAATAAGTCATGGCTAAAAAAATACGAGTTCTTATTGCTGATGACTCTAAATTTATTTGTAGCCTTTTAGCTAAACAATTGCAGCATGATCCTGAAATTGAAGTAGTAGCAATAGCTGAAAATGGTAAACAAGCTGTAGAAATGGTTAAGCAATATCACCCTGATGTAATAACGCTTGATCTAGAAATGCCAGTGATGAATGGGCTAGAAGCCATAGAAAAAATTATGGCTGAAAATCCAACTCCAACCATTGTTATTGCTGGAGTAAGCAAACAAGAGGCTAAAACTACTTTAGATGCTATTAATTTAGGTGCAATAGATTTTGTATTTAAATATGTTCCTGGCTCAAACTTAGATCCCAAAGAACTATTTCGAGAAATTGTTCTAAAAGTAAAAGCAGCAGCAAAAACTAAATTAATACGTTCTTTGAAAAATCTTAGTGGAAATCCTATAAACACTAAACTAGCTAATATTAATAAGCTTCCTGTAACTACTTCAAAAGATAAAGATTTTTTATCTAAACCATATTCCTTGTTACCTGCCGGAGTTATAGTAATTGGAGCATCAACAGGAGGCCCAGTTGCACTTAGAGAGCTTTTAAATGAAATACCAGATAATTTTCCAGCTGCAATATTAATTGTTCAACATATACCAACTAATTTTACCAAAGTGTTGGCTACACAGTTAAATCGGCAAGTTAATATTGAAGTTAAAGAAGCACAAGAAGCAGATAAATTAAAGGCAAATCAAGTATTAATTGCTCCAGGGGATTTCCATATGACAATTACCCCTGACTCTAAAATAAAGCTTATTTATGGTGTAGAAATAGAAGGCCACAGACCTTCTATTGATGTAACAATGCAATCTGTCGCTGAAATTTATGGTAATTTAGCAAAAGGTGTTTTACTAACAGGTATGGGTAAAGACGGGAGCCAAGGTCTATTAGCTATTCGCTCAAAAGGAGGAACTACTTTTGCACAAAATGAAGAGACTTGTGTAATTAATGGTATGCCTCAACGAGCCATAGAACTTAATGTTGTAGATTATGTTGCTAGTCCTAAAAATATTGCATCTCTTTTAGTAAAACAACTTATGCAATTTTCTAAACCTGACTTTTCTACTAACAATATTCAAATTATTTAACTTATGATTACTAATAAGAAAACACAATTAATGAATTTTGCTGTAGGCCAAGAAAATTTCTCTATAGATTTATCTTATGTACATAGCATATTAAGATCTGCTTCTATTGAGTTAGAAGATGGCCCAAAAGGACAAATAGGAAAATTACCAGCTAAACCTAATCCTATTGCTGTCTATAGCCTAGCTAATAAATTTATGCAAAAGACTTCTTCTCTTGGGCCTGTGCTTGTTCTAAATAATGACAAAAATAGACAAGCCTTTATGCTAGAAAAAGTTTTAGGTACAGTATTAAAAGAGCAAACTGAATTTTATGAATTTCCTAAAATACTTTCTAAACAACCAACTAATTTTTTTAATGGAGTTATAAAAGTTAATGATGAAGTAATGTTAAGTATTGACCCTATTTTGCTAACAAAAGAAATAGAGTCAAATACAAGCCTAGATAATACTAATATTAAAAAAATACCTTCACTTCTAGGAACTTTACCTGGTTCGGAATTTTGGAAAGATAGTAAAAAACAAATCTTTGTATCAAATACAGGATTATACACACAAGAAAACAAGGTAATATTGATTGGATTGAGTATTTCTCAAATATGTGAAGTTATAGAAGTTACAAAAATAATACCTGTACCTTGTGCTCCAAAACATATTATTGGAGTTATTGTTTATCGTAATTATTCTATAGCTGTTGTAGATATTGGGTATTGTTTGACAGAAAAAGCTACTAACATTCATCAAATCAATAAATTAGTGGTTACACAAGGTTTTAAAGCAGGAGAATTGATAGCTTTTCCGTTAGGTGAAAAAGTTAGTATGCATGAATTACCTATTAAATATAAACCTTGTGAAAACTACAGTATGCTAAACAATAACTTTGTTTTGGCTGCTTTTGAACTTGAAAAAGCTATTTTAGTTATACCTAATGTTGAGTAGTTTATTTAGGACAGAATCATTGGTATAAACATCTATGTTTGTAGCTTTCCATTTCCATTTCTATTTTAACTATAACAATTGATAATACAAAACTTAGGAGAAAAAAGTGAAACTCAAAACTTTAGCTATCGCAATTACATTAGCACTATTTTGGATGGGTACAGTTGTATCTTCCTATGCCAATGGTGAAGAGGGAAGAGACAAGAATGTAGT
>JBDIBI010000012.1:0-221934 GCA_039812885.1 Blastocatellia bacterium | reverse complement strand
CTATCGGAGGGGCCACACCCGTTCCCATCCCGAACACGGAAGTTAAGCCCTCTGGAGCCGATTATACTGCCTTCGCAGGGAGGTGGGAAAGTAGGTAGTCGCCGGATTTTCCACTTTTAAACCCTTCTTTTTTCTCATCCCACTTATTTCTTTTTATTTTCACCCAAAGTTAATAACTGCTTTATTTGCATTTGCTAAAACATTCTCGATATTTATCAGGTACTTGTATTGGTGTAAAATCATCCATTGAAACAGCTACTACTGTTACATTGGCTTGGAAGTATTCTTGTCCCGCATTATCATGCCCAGAATAAAAGAAATCTACAGAACTTTTGCCAATACGTTTAATTATAATTTTAATGTGTAGTTCATCTCCGTAATGAATAGGATGATGGAAACTAGCTGTCGCATTTACAGTTGGAAACCCTAGCCTTTCTTCTTTCAACAATTTAGGATAAGGAATTGTAACAAATTCAGTAAAAAATCGCTCAAAAGCAATATGACAGTAATGAAAGATGATAGGATAATAAACAATGTGTGCTGGATCTACTTCACCAAAGTTCACATCAATTTTTGTTTGGTAGCTCATAAAATTCAGATTAAAAGTTTGTTTAGTTATAGGCAAGTGATATTTGCTTATTTAATTGTAAAGTGTAGTTTAATGTTTTGAGTTTAAAATTTTATTCCTAGAAGGAAAATATAATGTCTGAACCTATTCATAGATATAAATATTATGACTTTATAATGGCTAGTTTTGTTACTGTGTTATTATGCTCAAACTTAATAGGTGCATCTAAGGTTTGTAAAATAGGATCCTTTTCATTTGGTGCTGGAATCTTATTTTTTCCATTAAGCTACATTTTTGGAGATATTTTAACAGAAGTATATGGTTATAGTCGCTCACGCAGAGTAGTATGGGCTGGATTTACTGCTCAAATTTTTGCCTCTTTTATGGCTTATGTCGTTTTATCTATGCCACCGGCTCCTGATTGGCCTAACCAAAAGGCTTTAGAGACAGTTTTTGGTGCTACTTATAGAATAGTTATTGCTTCTTTAACGGCCTTTTTTATTGGAGAATTTACTAATTCTTACGTATTAGCCAAATTAAAAATTTTTACTAATGGAAAATTTCTTTGGGTTAGAACTATCGGGTCAACTATTGCTGGTGAAGGAGTAGATTCATTAATTTTTTATCCAATAGCTTTTTATGGAATATGGAAAACAGATTTAGTTTTACAAGTTATGATAAATAATTTTATTTTAAAAGTGCTATGGGAAGCTTTGATGACTCCAGTAACGTATTTAATAGTTGGTTTTTTAAAGCGAGCAGAACACGAAGATTACTATGATTATAATACTAAATTTAACCCATTTACTTTAGAAGAAGAAAACCAAAGATGATAAGTTAGAGAAAAATATAAATTAAGCATTTAGCTAGCTTTATCAAAATGCTTAATTTATAGAAAGTTCATGAGATAATTTATTCTAAATAATCAACTTGTAATCCTATTTGAGATGAACCAGCAGCTTTGACATTATCTATTACATTAGCCACAAAATCATAATGAATTGTTTTAGGTGCTTTTATGAAAAGGGTACGTTGATCGCTAGTACGCTGGGAAAATATGTCTCGTAAGTTATTAGTGAGATCTAGTAAATTCATTGGTTGAGAATTGAGGGAAATTTGTAGATCTTTACCAATTGTCACTATCAATAAAGTTGGTGGTGCAGGTAAACCTTCTTGTGATGGATCTGGTTTTTCTGGAACTTTACTTTCAAATTTATGTGGTTTAACTGGTGTTATAACCATAAAAATTATCAATAATACCAATAATACATCAATTAAAGGGGTTATATTGATATTAGGGGAAGTTTTACTTGAGATTGCCATATTTTGCTCCTAGGTTATATATTTGTTGGAATTTGACCCCAGGAGAAAAATTTTGTTCCCAGAATAAAAATAAATTTTTATTTGCGATTGAGTAATTGAGTAATAATGGGTGACAGATCACTTGTAAGATTGGCTTGAGGATCTATTCCAACGTGTGGCCGTCCAACACTATGCCCGTTTTGATCCAAAATAAAAATGGTTGGCAAAGTGTCACTACCTGTTTTTTGAAAGACAGATGCTTCAGAATCTCGTAAAATAATCAAATGAGAATATTGGTTGGCAATAGCTTGTAAATCAGATGCAGAAGCAAAATTAGAGGCTTTTGTACGAGTACTATTAGTGCTAACCCAAACTACTTTAACATTTTGATTAGCAAATTTGGCTGCTAATTTTTCTAGTTGAGGTAATTCAGTTTGTGCTAAAGGGATGCCTTTGGCACTAAATGATATAACTAATATTTGTCCTTGCAATTGGTTTAAGTTAAAAGTTTCTCCAGATAAGGATTTGAAACTTAAATCTACATTATTGATATTTTGCCCATATACTAACTGGTAAATAGAAACATAGATTAATATAATAGTAAGTAGTAAACTTTTTTGTAATTTGATAATCATAATGCCAGTTGGATGTATAAGTTTTTCTAAAAGATGTATTAAGCAACTATTATTGTATTAACTCTATTTTGAGTTAACTTACTAAAGTTAAAAGTTCCATAAATTTAGTTATTATAAACAAATTAGTGAGATGTTAAATTGATAATGGTGGGTTTATAAACAATGAAGATTCTTGTTACTGGTGGGGCTGGTTTTATAGGTACTAACTTCATTCGTATGGTACTTGCAAACCATCCGGATAATGAGATCATAAATCTTGACAAAATTACTTATGCAGGTAATACAGAAAACTTATCAGATTTATCAGATAACCCTCGCTATCGCTTTTACTTAGGTGATATTTGCCAGCCAGAACATGTTGAACAAGTTATGATGGGTATAGATGCTGTTGTTCATTTTGCTGGAGAAACACATGTTGATCGTAGTATTCAAGATGCTGCACCTTTTGTAGTTACAAATATATTTGGAACACAGTTACTATTAGATTTTGCTCGTGATGCAGGTGTTTCTAGATTTATTTATATTTCTAGTGACCAAATAGGCGGAAGTTTACTTCCTGGTATTTACTTGCGTGAAAATTCGCCTGCTGCTCCTACAAACCCTTATGCTGCAAGTAAAGCATCTGCAGAACATTTAGTTTATTCTGCACATAATATACATCAATTTCCAACAGTTATAGCTAGATTGTCTACCTGTTTTGGCCCTTATCAATATCCAGAAAAACTAATTCCTTTAATTATTGCTAATGCATTGGAATTTAAGCCATTACCAATTTATGGAGATGGCTTACATGTTAGGGACTGGATTTATGTTGAAGATGCATGTCAAGCAATTTATCAGCTATTAATTAAAGGTAGACCAGGACAAATTTACAATATCGGAGCACGTTCGGAGAAAACCAATTTAGAGGTGGTTAAACGAATATTAAAGCTTTTAGATAGGCCAGAAAAAATAATTACCTTTGTTTCTGATCGATTAGGGCATGATCGGCGTTATGCTATTGATCCAGGTAAAATAGAACGTGAATTAGGTTGGCATAGCCAAGTAGAATTTGAAGATGGACTTAGACGAACAATAGATTGGTATTTAAGAAATATTGAGTGGTTAGCGGAAACACGTTCGGGAAGTTATCGTGAGTATTATGAAAATACTTATAGTAATCGCTTCTCGGTCAAACCAACATAGTGTGATTACTTATTATAAAGCACAAATATAATTATTTGTGCTTAGATAACTATTTGTGTAGTAGCCAATTATTACAAGGCTTGCTACTTGTTCTCATTGACCTACCTAGAAAGCCCACAATAGAATAATAAGATATTTCTTTTTTAGAATATTGTTAAACGTTTTTATTTTATTTGTTATAGCAATGAAAGGAGACTATTTTATTATGACCACCGCTAGTTCCGTTTCACTTATGGTTCCTGATTACGTAAAAAACCAAAAACTAATTGCTTGGGTGCAAGAAGCTATAGATTTGTGCAAACCAAGTAATGTTCATTGGTGTGATGGTTCAGAAGAGGAATACAATACGTTCTGTGATCTGATGGTGCAAAGTGGAACATTTAAAAAACTTAATCCAGAAAAACGCCCCAATAGCTATTTAGCTCTTTCAGATCCAAGCGATGTAGCTCGTGTTGAGGATCGTACTTTTATTTGCAGTTTGCGAAAAGTGGATGCTGGGCCAACAAATAATTGGGTAGATCCTAAGGAAATGAAGGCTACATTGACTGGACTCTTTAATGGTTCTATGCGAGGTCGCACCATGTATATAGTTCCTTTTAGCATGGGTCCACTTGGTTCTTCTATTGCTCATATTGGTGTAGAAATTACAGATTCTCCTTATGTTGCTGTAAATATGCGAATAATGACTAGAATGGGTCGCAAAGTTTTAGAAATATTAGGCGAAGGTGATTTTGTGCCATGCTTGCATTCTGTTGGAATGCCATTAGAGGAAGGTCAAAAAGACGTTGCTTGGCCTTGTAACAAAGACAACAAATATATTGTTCATTTTCCAGAAGAACGTAGTATTTGGTCTTATGGCAGTGGCTATGGTGGAAACGCTTTGTTAGGTAAAAAATGTTTTGCTCTTCGCATTGCTTCAGTAATGGGGCGTGATCAAGGATGGTTAGCTGAACATATGTTGATTTTAGGGGTAGAAGCTCCTAATGGTGAAAAGACCTATGTTGGAGCAGCTTTTCCAAGTGCTTGTGGTAAGACTAACTTTGCTATGCTTATTCCTCCACAATCATTTGATGGTTGGAAAGTTAGTACCATAGGAGATGATATTGCTTGGATTAAGCCAGGTGAAGATGGAAGACTATATGCAATCAATCCAGAAGCTGGTTATTTTGGTGTTGCTCCAGGCACATCATATAAGTCTAATCCTAATGCTATGGACTCAATTAAGCAAAATACTATTTTTACAAATGTAGCACTTACACCTGATGGAGATGTATGGTGGGAAGGCATGACAGATGAAACACCCGCAGAATTAACAGATTGGCAAGGAAAGCCTTGGACACCAGACTGCGGCCGTAAAGCAGCACATCCTAATGCTCGTTTTACTGCTCCAGCTTATCAATGTCCTTCTATTGATAAAGACTGGGAAAACCCTCATGGAGTACCAATAAGTGCCTTTATTTTTGGTGGTAGACGCGCAACAACTGTTCCATTAGTTTATCAAGCTGCTAACTGGAATTTTGGTGTATATCTAGCTGCAACTATTGGCTCTGAAACTACTGCTGCTGCTGCTGGTGAACTTGGTCAAGTAAGAAGAGATCCAATGGCTATGTTACCTTTCTGTGGCTATCATATGGGTGATTACTTCAACCACTGGCTAAAAATAGGAAGAGAAGTTCTTAACCCTCCTCGTATTTTCTGTGTTAATTGGTTTAGAAAAGATAAAGATGGCAATTTTATGTGGCCAGGTTTTGGCGAAAATATGCGCGTGCTTAAGTGGGTTGTGGATCGAGTTCATGGTAGAGCTTATGCTACAGAAAGCCCTCTAGGTTGGATGCCACGCTATGAAGACCTAGAATGGAAGGGTTTAGAGAGCTTTACAGCAGAAAGATTCAATCAATTAATGAGTGTTGATCGTGAGGTTTGGAAAAAAGAAATACTTTCACATGAAGAATTGTTTGAAAGACTCTACGATCGTTTGCCTAAAGAGTTTATGTTAATGAGAGAAATGATACTTTCATCTCTTTGGCGTTCTCCAGAAGTTTGGGCATTAGCACCAGAACGAGATAACTAATAGTAAAAATATATAGTTAAAAGCCGTAGAAGAAATATTTTGGTATTATAAAATATTACCTACTTCTACGGCTTAAGTTTTTGCTGTAGATAAACTGTGATAGGTATGAGTATTAATAGTGTAATTTCTAGTATCTTATATAGTGGTTTAGTTACTGTAAGTACAGCAGAAAAGGCTCTAGGACTAGAAGCTCCGGCTAAGAAACTAACAGAAGAACAAATTATTGAGTTAAAGAAAGTATTTTTATCTTCTGTTGATTATTCTAAAGTTCTTGTAAAAGCTGGCAATTCACATCTTTTAACAATTAGTGGTAGAGCTTTTGTTATGGGTAATACTATTTACATGCCTAAAGAAAATTATTCTTTGGGTTTGCTAGTGCATGAAATGACTCATGTTTGGCAACACCAAAATGGTGGTTATGGTTACATTGGAAGTTCTCTTGTAGGACAATATTTAGGTGAAGGATATGATTTTGTCAAAGGCATTTCTGGAGGAAAATCTTGGGCAAAACTAAATCCAGAACAACAAGCTTCTTTAATAGAGTATGCCTATGTTAATAGATTTTTCTCAACTGGTGAGAAAGAGTTTATTTATTGGGGTAGAGATTACACTAATTATTTAAAACAGGCACTAGCAGAATTACGTAATGGAAAAGGGGCGCCACAATAGCCTGAGATTAATACACGGAATGTATATAACTTAGTGCATATCACTTATTAAAAAAATTATTAGCATCATTAGAAGATTTAGTTCATCTTACTATTTAGTGGTTTCTTTTGAAATCAGCAAGTTACAAGACTAAATTTTATGTAAAAATTTAAAGATCTATTTTGTTAAAAAAACTTATAAAAACCTAACATAATAGCTAAATACCTAGGGTGATAGACTGAAAATTAAGTAGTTTGACTTACGAATGGAATTGAAAAATACTTGCATAAGATAATTTTTTATATGTAGTTGACTAAATAGGGTTGACTCTAAGAAGCTAAACCGTGTATAAGCAAAAATAGAAGTATTAATAGGTAAAGACACCGCATTATAACTTAGACTTTAAAAAAGTATGTTTCAGAGATAATTCTTTTAGTTATTGATGCAGTGCTATAGTTAAGAATAATCATACAAAGTTTTTAAAGTTAAATAATGGTCAGATGACCGGAGGTGCTTATGAGATTATGGAAGACCATGTTGGCAACTGTTTTATTGGTGTTGCTCTTTAACGTGTTAGCTTCGGCTCAAGAAACAGAGAGAGAAAAGCGTCGTGTAACGCTGCCAACCGTCAGTGGTCCTACAGGGCTTTTCACTGTTTACGATTCCTCTACTTTGAAAAAAGGGGAATTTAATGTTGGATTTTTTGCTAATAATTACGATCGGGATCCAGGCGCTGTTGATGTTATGCAATATCCTGTTAACTTCTCCTATGGTATCACAAACAAGTTGGAATTGTTTTTACAAACAGATGGTTACCAACGCGTGATCTCAAGTGCGCCATTTGAGTTAAGTGGCCCATCCTTCCCAGGTTTGACCCAACCTCAAGGGACAATAGATTTAAGTGGCATTAAGATCGATACCATTGGGTTTATGACAGATCCTAGGTTTTTCCCACTTAATGGTGCACCTGTTAGTGGTGCGCTTGTTGGTGGTGTATTACCTGGATTACCACAAACAGGTTCTCAGCCAATATTTGATCCTGTGTTAGGCCGTAATAAACCAACTTTTTTAGTTCCAGGTTATCTAAATGATTTTCCTTTCTTAGGTAAGGGAGGGGGCACTTTAGGTAATGCTGCTTATGGTGGTAAATATCGTTTTACAAATCCAGATAAAGGTGTAGGTTTTGCTATTGTAGGTTTTGTTCGTACTCCAACTGTTCCAGCTTCAGCTCTATTCAATAAGAATAGAGGTGGGCGCTTAACACAAGGTTCTGGAGCAGGTGCAACAGATTTTGGAGTTTATTTAATTACCTCTTTACGCAAAGGTATTGTTAGCACTCACTTCAACTTTGGTTATGTACATGCTAATGATCCAAAAGCTCGTGATGTGAAAATTTTGGATCGTAGTGATTCAGCTATTTTTGCTGCTGGTGTTGATGTACCAATTAATAAATATGTACAACTAATTGGTGAAGTTACCACTACATACTATATTGGTGATGCAACCACAGACCTTAACCGAATTAACCCAACAGATGTGGTTGCTGGAGCACGTTTCTTCCCATTTGGAAATAAAGAAAATCGTAGATTCTTATTCTCCTTTGGTGGTGCTTATCGATACATTACAAATAATTCTGGCTCAGAACGTAAGGAAGCTTATATTAAACCTGTTATTGCTACTGGTTTAGTAGATCCTGTAACTATTGGGCGAGCTTTAGATAAAGACTATAATGGTTTTGTTGGTAATATAACTTTAGGTTTACGCAATGTAACTAAACCAGCTCCACCACCAGCAAAAGATCCTTGTCTTGATGCTCCAGCTCCAACAATAGAACTGGCTGCAGACAAATTGGCTGTAAAAGAGCGTTCTAATGATGTAGTTAAATTTACTACTCGTACGGTTGGTGATGGTATTACCTATAACTGGACTGCTACAGGTGGTTCATTTACCGATAATGGTGGCTCAGAAAGAACTTGGAGTTCTGCTAATTTAGCTCCTGGTACTTATACCATTACTGTTACAGCTACTGATAAATGTAACAAATCAAAATCAGATACTCGTACTATTACAGTAGAAAAAGCTAATCGTTGCCCAAGTGTTTCAATACGTGCTACTCCAACTTCAGCACAAGAAGGTGCAGACGTTACCTTTAACTTTACTGCTAGTGGAAATGATCCAGATGGTGATAGGTTACAATATGTTTGGACAACTTCTCGTGGTACTTTAACTGGTGGCGATAATGCTAAACAACTTAACAGTACTGGTTTAAGCGCTGGTGAAATTACTGTTAAGGTCACTGTTAGTGATGGTCAATGCTCAGGAACAGACAGTGTAACAGTTTCTATTACTCCACGTCCTGCTCCGCCAGCAGTTATTACAAGCAGCTGTAACACTTATAAGACTGCTAATGACACACGTCCAGACAACGCTTGTAAGGGTGTATTAGATCAAGCTGCATTAAGATTACAAAATGATAGAAATGCTACTTTGATCATTGATGGACACTCAGACAAGGGTGAAAAAGCTGGTACAGCTAAGACTCGTGCTCAACGTGTACGTGATTACCTAGTAAATGAAAGGAAAGTTGACCCAGCTCGTATTGAAGTACGTAGCTTTGATGATCAACGTCCAGATCCATCAGGTGATCGCCGTCTTAATAGACGTGTAATGATTCACGTTGTTCCACAAGGTGCTAAGAGACCAGAATAAACAACTAAATAGCTTTAAACTAAAAAAGCGGGCACAAGCCCGCTTTTTCTTTTTAGGCTAATACTTGCATAAACTTGTTTTAAGTTAATATAATGCTTAGTTTGTAAGTAAATAGAGTAATCAAAGTTCCTGATCGTAAATAGTAGTTAAGGAGAAATTTTATGAATGGTTTAATGATGGATGTGCCATTATCTATACAATCAATTTTAGAAAGAGCAAGACGGTTTTTCCCTAAAAAAGAGATTATTACAAAACAAGCAAATGGAATACATCGCTATACTTATGCTGATTTTTATCAAAGAGTTTTGCAATTAGCTTCACTTTTGCAAAAATTAGGTGTTAAACCTGGAGATAGAGTCGCAACATTTGCCTGGAATAATTATAGACACTTAGAACTTTATTTTGCCATACCTTGTATTGGTGCAGTCTTACACACAGTAAATATAAGACTTGCTGTAGATCAAATAGCTTATATTATTAATCATGCTGAAGATAAAGCATTATTTTTTGACCTATCATTACTACCTATTGTAAAACAGCTTACTCCTCACTTAACAACAGTTAAGCATTTTGTTGTAATGGATGAAAATCCAATAGAAGATCTAAATGCTCAATCTTACGAACAATTATTGAAAGAACAACCAAAGGATTTTACTTTACCTAAAATACCTGATGAAAATATGGCGGCAGGGCTTTGTTACACTTCTGGAACAACAGGTCATCCTAAAGGAGTGCTTTATTCTCATAGATCTACATTTCTTCAATCAATGGCTATAGGAATGGCAGATTTAATGGGTTTATGTGAAAGAGATACAGTTTTTCCAGTTGTACCAATGTTTCATGCTAATGCTTGGGGATTGCCATATGCTGCTGCTTTAGTGGGTGCAAACCAAGTTTTTCCAAATCATTTTATGCAACCACGAGATATTATTCAATTAATTGATCAAGAAAAAGTAACTTTAACTGCTGGTGTTCCAACTATTTGGCTTGGAATAATGGCACTACTAGAGCATGAAAAATTTAATCTAGAAAACTTACGTTGTATTATTATAGGTGGTTCTGCTGTACCTGCTTCAATGATTGAGTATTTCCAAACACATTACAACATTCCTGTTATACAGGCTTGGGGAATGACAGAAACTTCACCTTTAGGATCTATGAGCAAATTAAAGAGTAGTTTACTTTCTTTAACTCCAGCAGAACAAATGACTTATCGTACAAAACAAGGAATTCCCGCAGCTTGTGTTCAAATTCGGGCTCTAAATGATGAAGGTAAAGAGGTTCCTTGGGATGGAGAGACAGTAGGAGAATTACAAGTTAGAGGCCCTTGGGTTGCAAAAAGTTACTATGCAACTACTGAACGAGCAGAAGCTTTTAGAGATGGATGGTTTTCTACAGGAGATGTGGTAACTATTGATAGTGAAGGATATATTGCTATTGTAGATCGTACTAAAGATCTAATTAAAAGTGGAGGGGAATGGATTTCTAGTGTAGATCTAGAAAATGCTCTAATTGGACATCCTAAAATTCAAGAAGCTGTTGTAATTGCTGTCGCTCATGAAAAATGGGTAGAACGTCCCTTAGCTTGTGTAGTTCCTAAACCAAGTTGTGCAGATAACTTTAACACAGAAGAAATTATAGCCTACTTAAAAGAAAAATTTGCTCCTTGGTGGATCCCAAATGCAATTGAGATTGTTACTGAAATTCCTAAAACTAGTGTGGGTAAATTTGATAAAAAACGCTTACGCTCACTATATCAAACTTATCAATGGCCTGAAGGAAAATAACCTATATTTCCTGGAGTGTAGCACTGCTACTACTCCAGGTTAACACATAGATTAGTATATATATTGAAAAAATGATTGACTGTTCAGTCAGTTTATGTCACTATTGGTCTAACCAATTTTAATAATCCTAAAATTTTAATGTAGTTTGTCTTAATTTAAGGAGTAGTTTTTCTATGGCAGTAAATAATATTAATACAAATAGCCACGTTGATATACTTAATACTCAAGATTTAAAACAAGTTAATAAATCCACAGAAACAAAAGTTAGTAATACAAATTCTTCAAGTTCTTCAAGTTCTTCAGTTTCTTCATACTCGTTAGATACACATACACAAAGACTTCAAGGAAAATTTGCTGAGTCACGAAATAGTTTTGATAGTGCTCGTATACAGAGCAATATTCAGGATAGTTTTTCACTATTTCCACTGCCGCTTCCATTGCCACTTCCTCGTATTCCTAGTCCAGCAGGAACAATAGATTTTCCTAAACTTATTAGTGTAATGAGTAAAGCTTTGCTTGAAGGTGTAAAAAACTTTGGGCTAAGCGGTATAAAATTTGGTATTGATGTTGCAGGAGCTTTAGGTAATGGGGCAAAGGCTCTTAGCGATGCTAGCCAAGGTATGATAGATGTTTTTCAAAGTGGACTTAGCAACTTAAAATCTTCTGTAAGTGGTTTTTCTCGTGACAATGGCAGAAGCTTAACACAAATTGGTAATAGCGCTTCTAGCTTACTGGCTTCTAATAATGTTGCTGCTCGTCAAGTAGGTGAAGCTACTAATACTTTTACTGGCCAAATCAGTCAAGCTACTTCAAAACTACAAAGTGCATTGGCTGAATATAATGCAGCGTCAGATAATGCTAAAGGTCGTATAACTAAAGGGATGGAAAATTTAGTTGAAGGTTTACTTGGAATGGTAACAGGTTCAACTGATGGTTTGGCAAATCTAAGAAATGGGCAAAACCAAATAATGCAAGCACTTTCAGATATTGGTGTTGCTAATAAGAGTTTTGCAAGTATTGCTCAAGAAAGCCTTCAAGCAATTAAAACTGCTAATAGAGATTTTAATGCAGTAGTACAATCTAGTGTAAATCAGCTAAGTGGAAGTGACTTAAAGACAGCAAATTCAATTTTACGAGCAGCTAATACTATCAATAGCCGTGCAGATCGTATGATTGATACTACTGAGTCAGCTACTAGCAATATGATAGATGGTACCAATGAGCTAAGTTCAGCTTTAACAGAATATATTGATGGAACTTGGGGAAAACTAGCTGAAGCAGCACAAAATCTTTCTAGCAGTATTACAGGTCTTAATGAGTCTACTCAACAATTTACAAGTGATACTAGCCATTTTCGGGATGTAATAGAATCTGCTAAAAAAGGTAATAGTAGTGCAATAGCAGAACTTAAAAATAAATGGGGTTATACTCTAGATACATTACCTAAGCCAGGAACACAGTTTATTGATCCTAATTTCTTAAAAGGAGATTTAGTTAATGGTCAAGTTGTAGCTAGCAAATTCCCAACAGGCGTAGCTAGTAACAGTGCTCCAGAAATTAACCAGCAACTTTTTGGCAATGGCCGTTCAATTACACTTACTAAAGCAGATGGTAGCACAGTAAAAGTTAACAACATGGGTGATTATCAAAAAATTGTAGCTGAAAATCGTATTGCACTTGGTTTAGGCAATAGTGGAAACCCTGTTCAAGTGCATGTTGCTTTTGAAGGTGGTGGTGGACAAGGTAAACGTTTCCTTCCAGCTATTTCTGAAATGTACAATGAAGGTGTGATACCTTCAAGTGTTAGTGGTACATCTGTAGGTGCAATTGCTGCTGGTATAGTTGCTGCAGGTGCAGATCCTAAACAGGTAGAAGATGTTGTAAAAGATCCTAGAATTGCTAAGTTTTTAGATTTAGGTTTAGGTGGTCGTGGAGGTGTATTCAAAGGAGAAGAAGCTTATAAGTTCTTTGATGAAACCTTACGTAAATTGACAGGCATTACAGATCGTCCTGTTACTTTTGCTGATTTAAAAATACCACTACATATTGTAGCAGCAAAATACTCTGATACTAACCCTCCTTCAGATATGTCTAAGTGGGAGAATCGTACTTTTGTCTTTGGGCGAGAAACTACTCCAAACACACCAGTAGCTTTAGCAATGCGTGCTTCTATGTCTATTCCAGGCATATTTGATCCAGTAGAAATGGTTGATCCTACAACAGGCCGTACTATTCAACTTACTGATGGTGGGTCATTAGATAACTTACCACTTGGTTATAACAAGGATGGACTACCTACAATAGGATTAAACCTTCAAGAACCAAATGTTAACCATCCTGATTATGTTGGAAATAATTTACCTAAATTCCCAGCTCCTAAAGGAAATTTATTTGCTTCTAATACATTGTTAAATACTCTTTATGGAGGATTATTTATTGCTGGAGGCGGTGGATTAGCTAAAGATTATCAAGAACGCACAAATCCTCCTGCTAATAACTTTATTCTTAGTGTACCTATTTGGGATTTGCAAAATCCAAAGTTTGCTGATGATGCATTAGATTTCAAATATGATCCAATTGTTGATGCTAAAATTGATGGCCAAACTCGTGTAGTTACTCAAGACTTCTTCAAACAATTTTTAGGAGGCATCCAAACTCCTGGTGCACATGGCACAAATATTAAACCATTACCAGCAGATACAAGTTTTTCTCGCCAATTTGAATTAAATGGACAACAATGGTCAGCTAAATATGATGGCAAGACTAGTAGTGTTGTATTTACTGACTCTAAAGGCAATCAACAAAATGTCTTTATAGGTAAACGTAAATTGGAAAATTGGGTAATTGATGATGCTGCTTTTGGAGATTTAAGCGGACGATTAAAGTTAGCTCTTCAAGGACAATTAGCTTAAACTTTTAGTAGCGCAAGTAGCAAGTGCAAGTGCTCTCTATCACTTGCGCTACTAAAAATATTCTTAATAAACTACCTCAAACCATTTCTCTTCTCCCTTGTGTGGCACAACTTGACCTTTAAAATCAACCGGTACAACTTTCCACTTATAACTAGTTTTAGGTTTTATTAATTTAATTTGAGCGTCTGATAACTTATATCGAGTTTCTTGAGTGTAAGCTTCTACTATATTTTCTCCTAGGTATTCTATTTGAAATAGAAAATTATCTCCTTTTGATTGCCATTCAAACTCTAATTGGTTTTTGTTAAGCTTAGCTTGATTAGTTGGAAAAGAAAGTTGTACTAATGTTAAGGTCACTTTAGTAGATTGATACATTAAAGCAAAACTAGTAGCAATAACTGCTAGTAGAATGACTAGTAGTACATAGTTTTTACTTCGGGTTGTTTTTTTATTTCCTAAACTCAACGGAGTATCTATTCCAACAGTGCTAATGCTTGTTTTTAGGTTAGCCGTTTTAGATTTTTTGTGTTTATTTAACTGAGAAGAAGGCTTTTCTTCTTGGATATTAGAAGGTTTTTCTGAAGTTTCAACATCTGTTTTTTTTAGCGCAGTAGTTTTACTTGTTTTTAACTCATTTAGCACAGCATTTAATTTACTTGTGTATAGATTGTTATTAGGGGAATAATTAACAGCTTCTTTATAGCGTTCAATTGCTGCAATAAAGTCTCCTTTAATTACCAAATCTTCTGCTTCCATAAAGCTCATTTCTGCCAAAGTTTCATTTATGGAAATTTCTGAAGTGTCTTTTAAGTTTTTGTAGGCAGTATCTAATTCTGCTTTTTTAGCTTCTGATAACTCACTAGGTTTGAGAAGAAAGGCATTATTCAATTTAGCTGTAGAATATTTACCATTTGTGGGAGATTTTTTTTCTTGTATTAATCTTAGTATTTCTTCTAGCTTATTTTTATAAACTATATTATCTGGACAATAGTTAGAAGCTTCACGATAACGATTACTTGCCACTTCATAATTACCATTTGCAAAAAGTTCATTTGCTTCCATAAAACTCATTTCTGCAAGTGTTTTATTTATGCTTTTTTCCTCGTTGGCAAGAGGTTTTTCTAAATGTTGGTTTTCTATCAAGGTTTTATTTGTTGACGACTCTTCCAACACCACCAGATCATCTATAGGAACTAAATCAGTTTCGTCTAACCATTCTAAGTCATCGACCATTTCTAAATTTTCATCTAGTACTCTAACTATAATATTTTGATTTCCAGCATCTATCATAAGCCTAATCCTTATAGGTTAATTCTTTATTCAAAGTTGTCTGGTTAATTTATTTTGATAGTTAAAATAAATTGTATTTGATTTTTAGCTTGATATATTATATCTATAATATATCAAAAAAACTAGAAAATTATATAATTTATATTTTGTAACTTATAGATAATTGAAGATATAATTACATTACTTTAAATAAAAAACTAATAAAAAACTAATAAAAAAGTTGATAAAAATATGTAAAATTTTTATCAAAAACTCATTATAATCTTGTTAGTATTTTGTTAGGAAGTAACCTTAACCTCAATTATTACTTAACAAACCAGCATAAATTATGTCTTGATTCAAAAGGGAGGCTATTAAGGTGAGAAATAAAAGAGGATTCTCTTTAGTAGAATTGTTAGTTGTAATTTCAATAGTTTTTACAATAGCAGTTTTTGCACTACCAAACTTAAGACGTACATTATCTATTTTTAGGGTAAAAGGTTCTGCTGAAGGTATTGCTGCACAATTAAATCTTGCTCGTCAACAAGCTATTGGTCAAAGCAAACCAGTTATTGTTTTTATTGATCCCTCAAATTCAAGAATATTTGTTGACATTAACAGAAATGGAATACCACAAGGCCCTAGAAATAGTTTTGTGCAAAATCGTGGTGCATTAAATGAAGAATATCCAATAGCCCCTAGCATCACTTTGCAAGTTGCTGGAAATAGTGGTTGTTTTACCGTTCCAACTTCTGTCACAGGTATAGGAAATATAACTTCTCCATCTCCTAGTGTTACAGCCCCTGAATTAGGTATTTCTAATTATAATGGATGGTATGCAATAGTCTTTGATTCTAGAGGAGAACTTCAACTTGACTATAGGCAAGCTAATAACACTTGTATAAACACAAACTTAGCCGCTAATCCTGCTGGGGCAGTATTAATTAGATGTAAACAAGTTAGCTTAAACATTCAATATACAATCTCAATCTCTATAAGAGGTGGGGTTTCTATTTTAACTTATTAATTTATTGATTTTAGGTGTAACAAAGGAAAAATTATGAATATTTTATCTATTAAGTACCCTAGAAACCAAGGCTTTACCCTGATAGAAATAACTATTGCAATACTTATTTTATTTATTGGTGTTTTAGGTATTGCTCAACTCTTTATTGCTTCAACTTATTCTAACAAATATGCACAAAACACAACCTTAGCCATTAAAGCTGCTAAAAATGTAATAGAAGAGTTAAGAGCTATAAATAATTGGGCTACTGATCCTAGGATTCAAGTTGGTGGTACTGTTCTAATGCAAAGTGATGGAGGAGGCATTGCCACATCTCTTTCTACTGCTGCCCAAGCTCATATCTCTGGAGTTTACCTTTCACCAGTTACAGATACTACTACTGGTAGGGTGAAGTACTATGAAATGAAAGAAACTCAAGTAGGAGATAGCAATTGGGCTAAACGTACTTTTGAAGTTCGTTGGCAAGTCATAGGTTATAATTCAAGTGGTAGTGTTGATCCAGGCGGCGTAAGTCTTACTAATGCTTACACTACTTCTTCCAATATCCCAAATTTTTCTAGTTTATTGTCTTCCCCAACTCCTACTAAAAGTGGAACCAGTGAACAAACTTCTGTTTATGTAATTATAAGAGTTGCTCCGGTAGTAAATGACACTAGGATTTCTAAGAAGATCCAACTTGCTACATTACTTGTTAACCCTGTAGGTTAGGCTTAAGGAGTTATATTTATGGAAACAAAAAAACACAAACACAATTCACGTAAAGGGTTTTCTTTATTGGAACTTACCTTAGTACTTTTAATTTTAGGTATTGTTCTAGGTGCAGTATTTAGCGCATTAAATAATGGACAAAAAACTTTTGATGCTGAATTAGCTAATTCTCAAGCTCAAGAAAATGCTCGGTATGCAGTAGATAGAATTTCAGAAATTATTCAAACTTCTGGAAATAACCCACAAAATATAATTGCACTTAATGGATTAAGCTTTGTTAGGCTCTATGACACATTTAATCCAGCTTCTCAATCAGGAAATCTTCAAAATATTCCTGCTGCTTGTGGTGGAACTACAGGTGTTGCATGTCCAACAGGAAAAGCTTTGCAACTTTTGAGTGATTTTGATGGAGATGGAGCAACTACTTCAGATGTTGGAGCTAGCACAGGTAGTACTTTATTTTCTTCCTATTCTATTACCAGTGAAAATATAGTGATGTTTTTAGATAATAGTACTAATTTAGTGAATTTCTATAACTATAACCCTTCTCAAGGTCAACCTTTAGCAACAGGTGGAAATGCCCCTGCACAAGGAGATCCTAGCCGATCTGTTGCTATTGCAGAATTTGTTACAGATCTTAATTTCACTGTTGATTCCTTGCAAAACCAAGTAATAGTTTCTGTTACAGCCCGGTCTAATCGCGCTGTTGCTATAGAAAATGTCTATGAAAAACGCTTTCGATACGCCAGTTTTACCTCGGTAGTTAAATTAAGGAATCGTGGTTAGACCAATCGTTAGCTCATTTCTAGGAGTAAATATATGGAAAATAAACCCAATAAAGTAAAAGCATCATCCTTAAAAAGTTCTCGTGGTGTTGCTTTGGCAATAGTTTTAATTATATTACTTTTAATCACAAGTATAGGGCTTTCAGTTGCTTCTACTACTACAGTAGAAGTACAAATTGCTTCTAGATCTGAGGAAGCAGGTAAAGCCTTCTATTATGCTGAAGCAGGCTTAAATACAGCTATTTCTATGGTAAAACAGATGCAAGGAGATTTTAGCGATCTACTTGCTGGGCCAGATTCTATTCAATCTGGGGTGAATTTTGGTACAGCACTAGGTACTCACGGGCGTGAATTTGTAGTAGGTGGGAGTAATGGGTGGTCAACTACTGCTGCTACTTTACCTTCTTCTGGTATTAATACTGTAATGTTTCCTTCTACTGTAAAAGGTTTTACTGATCCAATTTCTAGTGATGGAAATCCTACAAACCAAGATGTTTATGATAACTTAACAACTGCGGGTTTAAACTCAGCTAGAATTACTAATGCTAATTGGGGAGGCAAGCTTACTTTTCCAGATCCTGCAACTAATTCTATTTTTAAGGTTTATGTAGAAGTTTATGATGATGATGATCCTTATGCTAGATTGTTTGATGCCTATCCAAGTGGAAGTGGTGCAACTGCTTATCCTTCTGGTTACACAGGAGTTATTGCCCCAGTTTATAAAGTAGCAGGTTCAAACCCTGCCGCTTATAATATGTTTGACAATTGCCCAAATAATTTTGTTGAATGCCCTGGAATACAAACGTCTAAAAATAGTAGCTTTTCTGGCCAAAATAAAGATTTTAATGCAAGAGTTTTAATTCGTTCGACTGCAAGACAAATAAAAAATGTGAATGGAACTGATACTACAGTTGCTGAAGTAGTAGTTGATAGTATTGTTGGATTTTTCCCTTATCCAGCTGTAATTACACAAAATTGTACCTCTGTAGCAGGTAATTCAAGCATAAAAGGTGCTTATGGAGGGATTCATGCTAATGGCGGTATATGCTTAAATGGCTCTCCTAGTATTGATCAAAGCGCTACTTCTAGTACTTCTATTTGTAGTAATTGTCCATCTACTCCAAGTTCTAATTGTAATGGTGGCGGAGGGATTCAAGTTTGTGGTTTTTCTGGTGGAAATCAAGCTTTGTTATCTATTCCAGATTTGGATCCACTACAAGGTATAGGCGATCCTGTTGCTCCTACTCCTCAAACAACAAATAACCTATTTTGGCTTACTGGAGTTAAAGATAAAAATACAAATACAAGAGCTAATAAAACAGGAGCAGATATAATTATCCTTTCTCCTAAAAATACTGCTGGTTCACAACGTACTCAACTTCATGGGACAAGTGGTTCTACTGAAAATGGTTTATTGAGGATATTGACTGGCATGGATGAAAGTGCTTTTGCTACTTGGTGTGGCAATGTTACTGGTGGTGGAACTAAACCTACTCCAGCTCAATCAATTGTCTTTGATCGAAGTACTAATGCTCCAAACACATTAGTTGCTAGTATGAATACTAGCGGTAGTTTAAGTGATTGGTATGTTTTAAGTACAGGTGCTCGTTATACAGGTAGTGGGGCTTTAAGTGATGTTGGTTGGTCAGAAGCTGGCGGTGGCGGTGGCGGAGGTGGTGGTGGCGGAGGTGGCGGTGCTATTGCTGCTTGTACATCACCTGCTTGCCCAGCTCCAAATCCTCTTTCTGGAACACCTTCTAGAGCAAATAATGGAGCTACATTTAATAATACTAATGCTATGAATAGTGCTAGTGGTAGCCCGTTGCAATACCATGTGTTTTTCTTTGATGGTAATGTAAAAATTACAGGCAGCATAGCTAGTGATACAAATCCATTTATCATAACTTTGATTACCACAGGTTATATTGACGTACAAGGTAATCCTAGCTTTATAGGACAGTTAAAAGCAGATCTTAACCCAATTGCTCCACCATTTACAGCTCCACAATTGGTTATGTTTGCTGGAACAGATATATCTTTAAGTGGTGATACTTCTGTTAGTAGTGCTACTATAAATTTTGATGGTGTTGTTTACGCTCGTGAACAAGTAGGTTTAACAGGTAATTGTACTTATACAGGTCAGGTGATAGCTGCGGATATTACTAGTTTTGATACCAAAGTTGTTAATAATGTTTTAACAGGAAGCGCTATGGTAACTTTCAAAGGTTCTACTAGTGCTATAGGTACAGTTAAAAGCTCGTCATATCGAATCTTAAAGTTTTAGTGTTTAATTTAGCTTTAAAATAATTTGGGAACTTTTACTTGTCAAAACTGATAAAGTAAAAGTTCCCAAATTTATTGTTGAGAGTTTTCTTTTAAGTTGGAGGATAAAATAAAATTTAGTTCTTTAGATTTATATTTTAGAGGTACACGTTTAGGAGAAAGAGGAATTACTTTCCACTTATAGACTTCACCTGTTTTAAGTGTTTCTGCTTCTTCATAGGATAATGTATAAATGAATTGATCTGTTAAACGTTCAATTACTTTATTATTTTTACTGTCTTGAATAGTTAATAAAAAAAGAACATTTTCTGCTGAAACATCCCATTGAAATGATGGATTATTTTTATAAAGTATTCCTTTCTCATTTGGGCTTAAAGGATTAATCATAATAACTGTGTCTTTATATGCTAGAGGAATAGAAATTAAAATAGCAAATACTATTACAGTAATAATAATTATGTTTTGAGTCTTAATGCGATTAGATAGGGCAATAGCTTTTTGTTGAGCTTGGGTTTTAATCTTATTAAAACGAGTTAATCTTGTATTACAACGCTCACACTTATTGCTTTTTATGCTGTTGACTAAATTACACTTAGGACATAAAAGTTTTTTTTCATTAGAAATTTTAGGTACAGAATCTTCAGCAGGTAGCAAAACAATTTCTTGTGTTCTTTTGTTGATTTTTTCACTGTAAATTGGTGCTTCAATTGGTAAGGGAGGAGATACTAATTCTTGAGTTATTCTTTTAGGAACAGTAAGCTCAGAAGAACTTTGAAGTTGTATTGTTTCACTAAAATCTGGAAACTTTGGCTCAGGTTCTTTTTTGGGTGTTTTATAAATACTAGGTGGAAGTGTTATTACACCTTTTTGCTTTTTTTCTTGAGTTAGTTGTTTAACAGAAGAATTAATAGATTTATTAGGTTGTTTTAACTTATTTATTCTTTCTTTTATTTCTTCATTATTTGGAGAATATTCAAGAGCTTTATCAAGAGTTGCAACAGCTTCAGATATTGAATCTATAGCTAAAATCTCAGATAATTTTATGTAATAATTGATATTTTCTGGAAAATATTTAATTGCTTCTTTAAGTGAAGTTATAGCACCAGACCGATCTGAGCGTTCTAGTGCTTCTTCAGCTTCTATACTACTCATTTCTGCAAGAGTTTCTTGCAATCTGCCTGTTTGAGATTTTAATAGTTTTCTTCTTTCAAAAGGAGAAAGATTGCTCACAAAATCACCTACTTATTACAGAAATCACTTGTTATTTTTACAGTTAATAACACTAATAAATTCTTCTTACTTGAGTTTGAGGTACATATCCAAAAATTGTTTGAAAGTCATTAGCTAGTTGGCGATCAAAATGTACACCTCCAGATGTACCATTTTTTCTAAATGTATTGCTTATGATTACACCATAGAAATCTCCAGTTCCATTAACTACTGCTGAGGCATTTGGAGCATAAACAATACCTGTAATGTTGGTGTTTCCTGAACTGCCTAAAGTAAATGCTCCTGTGGTAGTTGCAAAGACTTTTAACCCTTCTGTATTAAGACCTTCAGAACCAGATGGGCTGTTAAATCGTGCATTACCTTTAAAGTCAAAATCACCGGTAATATAAATATTTACAGGATTATCCTTATTAGACATTACTGTAATATCTTGACTATTATTGCTCATTGATTGAACGTATATATTTAATGCTCCTGGACTACTGCGTCCTGTCAAATTGTCAATTGTGACATTACCAGAAACGGTTTGTGCCCAAAAAGATTGATCTCCAGTTGCTCCAGATGCAACTTTTATAGTTCCTCCAGTAACATCACGTGCGCAGGCAGTACAACTAGATAGTGAAGGGGGTGTTGGGCAAGTAGTAGTACAAGCACCAGTTATAGCTGTATAAGGTGAGCCATTTACACCTCCTAAACCTTGATTAGATGCCGCTGTTCCTGAGGTAAAACTTGGTATAGTAAAAGTTGGTATGGCTGGTAAAACTGGGCAAAAATTTTGACCGCAATTTACAGCACTACCACAACCAAGACCAGGTTGATAGCTAGTTGGAACATCAAATTGGCCTGCTGTAGGTGTTAAACTCATCAAAGTAACATTACCTCGATCAAAAGGGCCTGTAGAATTGACAAATGTTCCTACAGAAGTAGTACCATTTTGGTTACTTGAAGGTGAGGCAAAAGCTCCTATAGCAGAGCTATAGCTATCTATATCTGGGCTGCCATTAAAATCAAAGCTATTAGCACAAATTGCATGGCTAAAAAGCGGAATAGTTAAAGTTTCAATTACTGCGGTATTTTCTGCACGAGCAAGAACTGTAGCTGTTGTTCCCCAAGTTCCTATAGAAGAAATTTTCCATCTTTCTATTCTTTGAGAAGGACCTGTAAAACCGCTAACTAGCTTTGTAGAAAGTAAAGTTGCTGTTACTTGGTAGGTGCCTTGTAGATTAGTTCCTGTTGCTGTGCTAGTAATTGTATTAGTTGAATTTAGATAAGTTTGAAAATCACTTACCATATTTACTGTTGCACCAGAAGTCTTAGTCACAGTTGGAAAAGTTGATTGGCCGCTTACAGTACTTAAAACAACTAAATTTCCATTAGACATTCTATTAGGGTAAAGAGTGTCACCACTTCCAAGAGTACCTGTAGGTATGTTGTTAGGGCTAGTTATTGCAGGCCAGTCAGGCGGACTACTTGGACTAGGCTGTAAGAGTAAAGTTGAATCTGCATAGCGATGGGAAAACCAATCTATGGTGCGTTGAACTCCAGCCTCTGCCACATAAAAAGCCTGGCTTGTATCTCTGTAATTAGCACTTGAAGTTGTTTGCACAATAGTTGTGTAGTGGGAAGAAACAATTAAAATAGTCAAAACCAATAAAATCAATGACACAACTGCTAATGCTGCACCAGTTTGTTTATGTAACTTTTTGGCATACTTCCTTACCTTTTTTGCTATGATTTTGGCAGTTTTCATATTCATAACTTTTCTTCCTTAAATAAAAATTTTGTTATGGGGTAGGTAAAGCAGATGTAGTAACAGCATCAATTCCTGTTGCTGTAAAATTACTTACTACTTTATTCCACCAGGGCCAATTATTAGTATTCCACCCATTACAAGGAGCATATCCAGTTCCAGGAGTTGTTCCATTGCATGGAGGCATCATCATGCGTAAAGCAGGTTCTGCATTATTAGCAAAAATAAAGGCTGCTGCTGCTGTACCACGAGGTACAACTTCTGTTGAAGAAGTTAAAACACTAAAAGATGTGGGATCTGCTGTAGATGTAGTTATAGTCCCACGCTTTTTTTCTGGTACAGCATTACGTACTTGAATTGATATACCTACTGAAACAGGTATTGGTACAGTCAAACTATAATAATTAATAGTGAAACTTGCACTAAGTACATTATCTAGTAATACATAAGCTTTTGCTTTATTGGGCGAATTTGTATTTAAAGTTGCATTGTCAGGGTCATTGGGGCTAAGCGGTGTTAGCGATCTATATAACCTTTGAGTAGTACTATCGTATGTATATTCAACATATTGAAGACGACCATTGCTAAGAATATCTCCAACAAATCCAATCCTATTAACTGAACCTGAAAGTTTAGTAAGAGGTAATGCTCCACTAGTTAAAGGAGGAGGATTAAGTATTCCAAACATTAATGGTAATGATGGAGAAGTAACTGGAGTATTAGCAGGATGAGTTTTGGCAGTAACATTGGTTACTGTAATTTGACATGGATTAGTACAGCTAGTAGGTAATGTTCCTACTTGCATTGTTTGAGATGCTGTTGAGCCTTCAGGTAGTCCAAAAATAAGTGTTCTTCCAGGATAAAGACCACGTATAGAAGGGCTAGTAATACCGGCAGTAGTGTTAGTAATTGAAATGTTTGCAGATGTAGTAGGGAAGGAAACAGCAGTTAATGTGGTAGCACTTTGCAACATTGTAGTTTGAGGATTAGATGCCCCAGGATCAATTAAATCAGGGGTTGTTCCTGCTTGACTTAACTCTAGAGACATTAATTCTATTGCTCTTTTAACATCTGAATCACGTTGGTAAAGACTTGTTTCTCGACGCACTACTCTTAAACTATTAGTGAAAGAACTAATAATAGTGGCAGAGACTATTAGTAATATTGCTAGTGCTATTAGCAACTCTACTAGAGAAAATGCTTTTTGGCTTTTTGTCTTTAGTCTTATCATAAAGTTTCCCCAAATTAGCCAATTCTGGAGCGATAGACTATCAGCGTTACAGAAGGCAAATTATTGCGTAAAGTTGGGTTAAGAGATGTAACAGTAACAGTTATTTTTTTAAGTATTGGAGAAGGGCTACAGGCTGCTGAAGCCGTAGTGCAACGATCTGTAGTAGTGTTTGCACCTGCACAACCATCACAGATTTGCCATTCTCTAATAAAATAAGTTCCCGTTGGAGGTGATGTTATTGCTGTTCCAGCTGTGGGATAGGTATAACTAGTTACACTAGTTCCATCATATTGAAAGAAATCCACATTACCTGATATTGGAGCAGAATTTGTTGCTGCAAAAGGGTTTGAGCCAGAAGAATTAGGAATTACTCCTCCTTTAGCAAGCGTTGTGGAAGTCCAAGAAATTTCTGGCCTAAGAAGTTGGTCAATTTTTTGTTGAGCTAAAGCAGTAGCTAATTTTATATCTCTATTTCTTTGATTGCTGCCAATAGTAATAACTACTAGCTGTAATAAACTAATAACACCAATAAAGAAAACTAATAGGGCAACAGATAATTCCAATAGAGAAAAGGCTTTAGTCTCTTTTATTTTTTTGCGATACATAATAGCTCCTTAGATTTATCTACCTGAGCCAGTAATTGGTACCCATAGATTTGAACCGCCACGATCGTAAGCCCAAACTTGTATTCTACCTAAGATATTTACTGTAATTGCATAATTGGTAGTACCATCATTTATGTAAATAGCATTTGATTCTTTTGGGGCAGTTGGAGGGTTTGAGCTTGTATTAACAGGAAATCCCCGACTATTAAAACGAATTTCCGTTGCAGATGTTGGAGTTCCTGTTGGTTGATCTGTTGGGCTATTAGTAACCCCTGTAGTTACTCCAAAACTGATTCTTTGGCTTAAGGGAATTGCTATATTGCTAAATTCTGGTGCTGTTACCCATGTAGTTGTGCTAGCGTTGTAGTATTCACCTATCACAGTACAAGGATTACCAGATACAAAGCGAAGGCGGTATTCAATGCCATATCCACCTGAAATGCTTTTTTGAGCTTCAGCTAAGCTCCGGATTTGCTCAAGCCTTGAAGAAATATTTATTGCTTCACCTTGAACTAAATTACGTCTTGATACAGTGCGATAAACATTGGCTGTTAATAAAGCAACAGTTAAAACTATTAAAGTTACAACTAGGATTTCTACTAGGGTGAAGCCTTTTATGTTATTTGTATTTTTCATTTTTACTTTACTCATAAGGGCTCCTAATCTTACTTTGTAGAAAGCAATAAAATATACTACAAAATAGTAGTAACACGTCAGCTATATGATTAGGATATTTCAATGTGAATATTTATTGATAAACCGATAAAATGCTTTATAAGAGATAAATAAAGCCTATTATCTTAATAAAAGAATAACAAAATGGGGTAGGGTTGCATAATTAAAAGTTTGTTTAAATCCGGTTAAATTTTTATTAAATTTTTAACAAAAAATTATAAATATTATGCTTTTAGGGAAGATTTTATTAAAATTTTATATATTCTATACGTATAATTAGTTTAGCAAATTACCTGTTTTAACTTATCAGCTTAATAACTCTAATACAAATAAAATATTTTATCTAAAATTTTTCTAGTCATTTTAAGCCATTAGTGTATAATCAACACTAATGGCTTATGGTGATTAGGAGGAATAAATTATGTTTGGTATTAGATTTATGAAAGCAGATCCAACCACCTATGTGTTGCACTACAGCAATGGAGTTATCAAAAGAGAAGGAGTAGGGTTATCATTTTTTTATTATGCTCCTATTTCAACAATTGTAACTGTACCTATTGCAAGCGGGGATTTACCCTTTGTATTTAATGAAATAACGGTTGATTTCCAGTCTATAACTATTCAAGGACAAATTACTTATAGGATAGGTGATGCTAAACGACTAGCGACTTTGCTGGATTTTAGTCTTGGAATAGATGGTAAATACCGTTCTCAAGACCCAGAATTATTAAAACAACGTCTGATAAATACAGCACAAATAGCTACAAAATCAGCAACACAAAAATTGACATTAAAAGAAGCTTTAGTTGGTTCAGATCTAATTGTTAGTGAAGTTTTTGAAACACTTAAGAATGCAAATTCTGTAAAGATGTTAGGAGTTGAAATTATTGGCTTTTCTATACTTTCAATTAGACCTACTCCAGAAATGGCTAGGGCGCTTGAAGCAGAAGCAAGAGAGGCTTTTCAACGCAAGTCAGACGAAGCTATTTATGCAAGACGAAATGCTGCTGTTGAGCAAGAAAGAGTGATTAAAGAAAGTGAGCTAAATACAGAAATTGCTGTTGAGGAGAAAAAGCGTAAAATCCGAGAAACCCAAATGGCAGCAGAGATTGCTATTGAAGAGCAACGAGCATTGTTAATTGATCAACGTGTAGAAAATGATCGCAAAGATACAGATAGCCGAGCTTATGCTTTAGAAACGACTTTAGCTCCAGTTCGTGATATTGATTGGAAAACCTTAATGGCTTTAAGCTCTAGTTCTGGAGATTCAAAACTTATGATCTCTTTAGCATTTAGAGAGTTAGCAGAGAATGCACAAAAGATTGGTAAGTTAAATATTACTCCAGATCTGCTTAACTCATTGTTAGGTTCTAAGAAGTAAAGGAATCTATATGTATGAAAAAATTATTATTGTGACTAGAAAAACTCGTTTAACAGAGTTGATAGAGCGTTTTAACAGTCATGGGCAAGCAAAGTTTTATATAGAACATGCTGGAGGTGATTTTTCAGACTATGTAGATGAAGATTCAACTTATCAGCGAGCCTTAGAAAGTCTTAGACGATCATTAGAAATAGGACTAAAAATTCAAGTAATTGATAGGGAATTTTTACCAACATTTCTATTTACAGAAAAAGATTTAATAGTAACTCTTGGGCAAGATGGGTTAGTTGCCAACACTGCTAAATATGTTGGCAAACAACCCATTATAGCTGTAAATCCAGATCCAAAACGCTTTGATGGTATTTTATTACCATTTCAGTTTTCACAAGCACGTATGGCTATTCAAAACACTTTAGCTAATAAGGCCAAAACTAAACGAGTTACTTTAGCAGAGGTTAGTTTAAATGATGGGCAGAAACTATTAGCTTTTAATGATCTTTTTATAGGGGCACGAACTCATATTTCTGCTCGCTATCTTCTCAAATATGGTGCTGTGTCAGAGGCTCAATCTTCTAGTGGAGTAATTATTTCTACTGGAGCTGGATCAACAGGATGGCTTTCTTCTGTATTTAACATGGTAAGAAGCGTTTCTTTTTCTTTCACTGGAGTAACAAACAAAGCTAGCCTAAACTTAAGTTGGGAAGACCCGCGCTTAGTTTATGTAGTTCGAGAACCTTTTATAAGTAGATATTCAAAAGCAAATCTTGTAGCTGGAATGTTAGAACCTGGACAAAGCTTAGTTTTAGAATCTCTTATGCCTTCAGGAGGAGTGATTTTTAGTGATGGAATTGAGACTGACTATTTACCATTTAATTCTGGATTGATAGCCCAGATTAATGCTTCAAAAGATTCAGCTTGTCTAGTATTGTAGCCTTAAAAACATAAAGCTCAATTTCTAGAAACTGAGCTTTATGTTTTTATAATTTTAATACAATCAAAGAGCTACTTTTCTTTAGCTGGGAAATATCCTTTTTTAGTTTTTACTACTAGATCCTCTTTTTTCAAATGTTGGTTTTGACCAGTAGAAACAATTTTTACTGTTAACTTGTGTAATTTGCCATTATTTTTTGTGTTAGAGGGTACATAACCTAAACTGTAGCGAGCTCGCAAATGTTCTACAAGTTTTATAAAATTGTTAGATATAGAATCTCTACGAGCGTCAATTATTTCACCTCCTGTTTGTGACACATAGTCTTGAATAGTTTCTATGTCTTTTACTGATAGAGTTGGGCTTTGAGCTGAAACTGTAGTACGATTCCTTGTTGTATTTATAGATGTTGGACTTTGAACCGTTGAGGTGGTTGGGCGACCTGAGCGACCTGATGAATCTCTAGGAGCAGAAATAGTATCAGGTAATGGGGTAGGAGGTGGAGTAACAATTGGCATAGAAGCTGAAGATGCTGGTGTTACTACAGCACCAATAGATAAGCTAGGGTCTTCTACAAGTATACAATTAACTGTGATACCAGCTTCTAAAAGTGAAGTTAAGAGTTTTTCTTTATCTTCTTTGTTTGGTGCATTTAATACATTGTCTGTTATAGCTACAACAACTTTTCTATAGTTTGGATTTGCAAATTTTTTAATGTGGGAAATAGATTCTTTAAGTGCTTCATAAAATCTTGTTTGTTGACCTAGCCCTATTGTTTTAAGCCTAATTTCTTCCATATTGTCAATTATAATTTTTTTGTCAGTAGTAAAAGCTTCTAATGCTCCTGTTCCACTAGCAAATGCCATCATGCTAAATTCATCTCCAGATTTTAGTGCATTCAATGCCTTAATCGTACCTTCACGAATTTGGGGGGTAATTCCTTCTACACTACCACTTACATCTACTAGTAATAAAACTGATAATGGCAATTTGTCTTGACTGAAGTTAGTAAGAGTTTGTTTAACATTATCTTCATAAACCTCAAAGTCCTTTTCAGTAAGGCCGCCAACAGGATTACTAGTGGTTTTATTTAATACTTGAACATCAAAACTTACTAATTCTGTATTTACTTTTATTACAGGGGATTCTTGAGAATTTTGAACTGTTTTGTTATCTTGAGCCAAGCTAAATCTGGCTGTTGTAAATAAACAAATAATTAAAAATATTATTCCTAATCTATGAGGTTTACGCATAACATCTCCTTTGACCATATTTATAAAACTAGTTAGTTTCTTTTGGAGCAAAATAGCCTTTCTTTGTCCTTACTGTTAGATCATCTTTTTTCAATTGAAAGTTTTGGCCTGTAGAAATAATGTTCACTTTTAGATTTTTAAGTTTGCCATCTTTTTTAGTGCTAGAAGGTGCATATCCTATGCTATAACGGGCGCGAAGGTGTTCTACTAGTTCAATGAATTTTTCTGAAATAGATTGTTTACGAACATCTATAACTTCTCCACCTGTTTCTTTTGCATAAGCTTCCACATGTTCTCCAAGTCGAGTTCTAAAATTATTACTTGTATGAGTTTTAGATAGTACGGGAGGAGGAGTAGATCTAGAAGGTTTAGTAGGTGGTGGAGGCGTAGGTGGTTTGTTTCCACCGCGCCCTTGAAAACTTAGAGGTTGAAGAAATGAGTTATTAGTAAATGTTGGAATATCTAGAGTTGGTGAGCTTTGGTTAGAAGCTTGTACATGACTATTATTTACTATTATTCCACAAACTGTTATTCCTGCTTCTAAGAGTTTATTTATAGTTTCTTTTCTAGTATGACCTTCATAAGGTTCATTTGTAATATCATCTGTTATCACAATAACAACTTTACGATAATTTGGATTGCAATATTTTTTCATGTGAATGGAAGCATCATAAAGCGCTTCATTTAAGAAGGTGGCTTTGCCAAAATTAATAGCTAAGCGTTTAGCTTCTTCTATGTTATTTATAATAAGAGTTTTATCTTTAGAAAAAGTATTTAAGGCTGCTGTTCCACTAGCAAATGCCATTACACCTACTTCATCTTCTGACTTAAGTAACTGTAATGCATGAATAGCTCCATTTTTTATTTGTGGCAAAATAGGATCAACACTACCACTAACATCTAATAATAGTAAAACTGAGAGTGGTACTTTATCTTGGCTAAAATTGCTAATAACTTGTTTAACATTGTCTTCATAAACTTCAAAATCTTTTTCAGTAAGGCCATTAACAGGACTATTAGTTTTCTTGTTAAGTACTTGAACATCAAAACTTACTATTTCTGTATCTACTTTTATTACTGAATCTTCTGGTTCTTGAGAATTGGATTGATTAGATTGTGCTAAAACGGGAATAAATAAAGAGAGGGTTAAAGTAAATAATAATAAAGTCTTTTTTAGCATAAAGTACTCCAATAGATTTTAGTTTAACTGGATTTTGGGAATTTTGATTTATTGATTGAATGGCTGTTTCAGCAAATGTTATACCATAATTTTTATAGTGAGTAAGTTGTATAACTATTTGACATAGAAGAAGTTAGATGAAAAGAAATTTCTAGAATGGTAAATATATAATACCTTATGGAATGATATTACACGAAATGGTTTATATGCAGTGATATTTACTAGCCATAGATAAGCAGTTGCTTATCTATGGCTAAAGTTAAAGCTTACTAGAAAAGGAATTTAAATCCAAATTGGAACTGGCGTGGAGCAAAAGCATTACTACCCATAGCTTTGTTAGCTATAAAACGACCACTATCATCTCTCTTAGGAAGTTGGAAGTTTCCTTGAGCATCTGGAGGAAAAACTCTTCTGACGTCACTGATATTAGTGCGGTTAAATAAGTTAAATGCCTCAAAGAAGCCTTGGAATTGACAGTTTTCTTTTATTTTAACTGTTCTAGAAAGTCTTAAATCAACATTTGCAAATCCTGGAGTAAGACCTGCGTTTCTTGGTACGCTAACACCTTGGAATAGAGGGCGATCTCCATCACCACTATCTCCATTTTGGTTTAGGTCTGTTCCTGCAAGTAGATTATATGGACGACCAGAGTTTATAGTTATGATTGTAGAAAGTTGGAAATCTCGTAAGAATGGATTTTTAGTATAGTTAAGACTCCAAATTCCTGAAGCTACAAATCTATTTCTTACATCTTGGATAGACAAGCTACGTTCATCGCCTGGCTTTAATGGATCTACAGGTTTATCTACTACATCTGTACGAAGATCAAAAGCATTATCAATAGCTCTTGAAAATGTATAACTTACTAACAAGCCAAAATTACCTGTAAAACGACGATTTATAGCAATTGTTAAAGCACTAAAATAACTATCTTCAGCATCTTCAAAATTGTTAATTTGTCCTTGCGTTGGATCTGAACGACCTGTTCGTAAACTTGCTAAAAGATTACCTGGTACAGGATTAACAACAGGGTTTATTTGACGTGTAGTTTGTAGCTTCAGTCCACGAACATAAGTATAGTTAATAGAAGCTACTGTAGAGTTATTAAGTAGGTAATCAAATCCAAAGTTTGTTTGTTGTGAGTAAGTATTACGAATTTTTGGATCTGTTGAAAAAGTGTTAGACAATTGTGGTTCAAAATTTACACCTGCTGGAATGTCATTGCTTGCAGGAAAACGACGTCCAGGTAGTTGGGTATAAGGTAAAATTGAGAAAGGGAAAGGAATAACAGGTATTTTGAGCAAGTTTGCTTTTGTAAGTTGGGTAAAAAATGTTGCTCCAACTAGAGGGGTAGCAAAAAATAGGCCATAAGAACCTCTCATTGTTAGCCTAGGTATTTGGTTAAAACGGTAAGAAAATCCTACTCTTGGGCTAAAATTACCATTATTGTCTGGTAAGAAACGAACTCGGTTAATGTCATAACGTAATCCAGCCCTGATTAATAGATTTGGTTTTAAGCGAATTTCATCTTGTACAAAAGTAGAAAAGAAGGTAGCTGGAATTTCTAGTCTAGTATCTCCAAATCCTTGAACAAAAACTAATGGTAAGGCTAGTTTAGCTAAAGGTAGGTTAGCAGGAAATCCAGGTGATAGGCTTGGAAGTAAACCAGATAAAAGGGTTAGAAAAGCTGTTTGTGCAGGGGTACGCAAAGATGGATCAAAGGCTTGTAATGCGCTAAGAGTTGGTAGACCAGGCATGTTAGCTAAAGCAGAGAAATTAATATCAGAAAAAGTTGCGTTTCCTTGGTCAAAGAAAGGAATTCTAGTTTTTTTATCTGGTAGACTAGTATAGTTGTAATCAATGCCAAACTTAAGTTGATTGCGACCACGTGTTAGTGAAACATTGTCAACTATTTGAATTATGTTTTCTATACGGGGCTGGCCTGAAATAGAACTTCCAAAAGTTACATTTCCTTCAGGTGTAACAACGCTTCCACCTGGGCCTGAACCAACTTGTATGATGTTTTGATTACGATGACCATACAAAAATCTTGTTTCATTAATTAAATTCAGTTTATTACTAACATAAACATTGTTGAATACTACTGTATTATCTCTTAGGCGTTGTATAGAGCCTGTTTCTTGTACAGCCAAGCCTCCAAATGGTTGAAATGAACCATTATAAGCACCACCAAAATTGTAGCGAGCATAAAATGTATCATTAGCTGTAAGTCGGCCATCTACACGGCCTAGAAAGGTTGTATTTGCTACTGCAAAAGGTACTGGGCCATTTTGGGCATCATAATTTTGACGGCGAAGAGCTGCAATTGTAGAGTCACTAGCTGTTACTATAGCATTTTGTTTTACAGATAAACGTTCAAAAGAGGAAAAGAAGAAAAGCTTATCTTTTTTTATTGGCCCACTGACAGAAAGCCCAAATTGGTATTGTTGAAACTCAGGTTTAATTGGGGAAAAAGCATCTCTTGCGCTTATAGTATCGTTACGATTAAGAAAAAATAATGTGTTACGGAAGGAATTGCCTCCACCTTTAGTAACAATATTAACGATACCACCTAAAGAACGACCAAATTCAGCTGAGTAATTATCTGAAATAATTTGAAACTCTTGAACAGCTTCTTGGCTAAAAGTCGCACGAACTGACCCTGAGCCTATGTCATTGTTGCTTAACCCATCAATGGTTATGTTATTAAACCTAGCTGATTGTGCGTTGAAGGAAAGTCCAGAAGTTGCTGTTGCGCCTTGAGCTGGAACACGATCTAAAGTAACACGTGCTGCTGTAAGTGCAAAATCCAAAAATTCACGGCGATTAATTGGCAATACAGCAATTTTATCTTTATCTATACTAGTGCTAGATTCTATCATTTCTTGATTAGAACTATCATTAGCTTTTACTTCAACTATTTCACTTGTTACTCCAATAGGCAGAATAAAATCTGAACGAGTAACAATGCCTAATAATAAAGAGAGTTTACCTGAAATGGTTTTAAATCCCTCAGCTTCAACTGTTACATCGTAATCTCCAGGAGGTAACAGAGATAATACATAAATACCATCTATGGAAGAAGCTGCTTCACGGGATAAATTGGTTGAAGTTTGTTTTACAGATATTGTGGCTCCAGAAATGGCTGCACCATTTTGATCTGTAACACGACCAGTTAAACTTGATGAAGTTGAACCTGCGGACTGTGCTAGTACTAGCATTGGTGCTGTAAGTACTAGTAAAGTGACTAGTTTAACTATGATGGTTACTATTATGCGATGCATAATATTCCTCTTTTCTTTAATTTTTCTTATTGTGGGAAACCTTAAGTATACTAAAAAACTTGTTTTCTATCTACTTAACTAATTGACTAATAAAAAAACTCATTGATAAATTTTTATAAATTAAGGATGGTTGTTTATGCAAAAACCTCAAATAGGTGTTGGAGTAATAATTATCAAAGAAAACAAAATATTGTTAGGGAAAAGGAAAAAAAGTCATGGTGCAGGAAGTTGGCAATTTCCCGGTGGGCATCTGGAATTTCAAGAATCTATAGAAGATTGTGCTAGAAGGGAAGTTTTCGAAGAAACTGCATTGGAAATAGAAAACATTCGTTTTGGGCCTTATACCAATGATATTTTTGTGCAAGAACAAAAACATTATGTGACTTTATACGTTATTGCTGATTATAAGGCTGGTCAGCTAACAGTCTGTGAACCAGAAAAGTGTGAAAAATGGGACTGGTTTGACTGGAATTTAATGCCAGAACCATTATTTTTGCCAATTCAGAACTTATTAAAACAAAAATTTTTTCTTAAATAGAAAGGAATACTATGTTCTTACAAATACTCAAGTTCGTTAAACTACCAATGGTCTTAATTTTACTAGTTGCCATTATAAGGCTTAGTTTAGGCCCTATGGGCGTTCAATATGGCCTACGAAGTAATGCTGCTAGTTCTGTCCTAATGCTAAATATAATTAGTTGTGTTTATTTTGGGGCTTTGGCTAGGAAAGTAGGGAAATTTAGCTTTCTCCAAATAATATTAATGGGTATTACTTTAGGCTTGTTTACTCAAATAATAATATTTTCCTTTACTTTTATAAGTTATGTTGCAGATATAAAAGATTCTTACTTTGCTAATTGGGATGCTTTAAATGTTAAACAAGGTACAATTGTTCCAATGGCTACAGCTCTAAAAACACGTATGGGAGGTTTAGTTGTTGGCCCTATTTTTAGTACAATTTTAGCCTTAATTGGTAGTTTATTGAGCTTTTTAGCTCCAGAACCAAAGTCTTAAATAAAATCTTAATATTTGAAATAAATCTAGAAAGTTTAAAAATAAAATAGCCCAATAGAGCTTACTATTGGGCTATCTGTTAAAATATACTAAATAGTAACTACTCGGTTACTCCATCTAAACAAGCTTTAGCTACTCTAAATTTTACAACTGTTTTAGCAGGAATAAGCTTCTTTTGTTTTGTTTGTGGATTAATGCCCATTCTTTCTTTTCGTTCTGATTTTAAGAATTTACCAACATTTGGTAATACAAATCCACCATTGGCTTTGATTTCACCAACGACTACTCTAGAAAGTTCATCTAGAATTTCTTGGGCATTTTTACGAGTTAAGCTAAATTTACTAGCAAAATGACCTACAAGCTGTTCCTTAGTCATTAACTTTAATTTTGGAGCAGCTTCTTTTTTAGCTTTAGCTGCAGGTTTAGCTGCTGCTTTGCCTTTAGCTGCAGGTTTAGCTGCTGCTTTGCCTTTAGCTGCAGGTTTAGCGTCTGTAGTTGTTTTTGATTTGCTTGCCATTAATTTTCTCCATTGCAGGGATTAGTTAGGGTAAGTATTCTACGGGCTAGAATTTACCATAAATTTTTCTGAGAATAAAATATTTTTTAAGGTTAAAATCCTTTTATAGAAAGCCTTTAACTGTAAATTAAACAAATATCACGCTTTATAGAAAAATTTTTTATTATATTTTTCTTGATTTTCTTTAATTTTATTGTTAAAAACTAGATCAAGCCGCGCCAAGTCCCTAAAAGAAAAGGCTGAAAATACTACCCTACTACTAATAGAGGCTAAAAATGAAATACCACAAGCTTAAGGTATGTTACGTAAGTATATAGAAATATTAACTACTATAAACACACTAATATTTATTTACCGGTTATATTTAGTAGGGTAGATGAGGTAATATATATAGCTAATTTTAAATAAATTAAGGCAAAGGCAAAATGAAAGCTTGATTAGGTTGTTTGGGAGATGGGTATGATCGAAGCAGGAAAAATTTTGAATGATCGTTATAAAGTAATGGAATTAATTGCAAAAGGAGGTATGGGAGCTGTTTATCGAGCAAAAGACTTAAAGCTAGGAGAAAGTTTAGTTGCAATAAAACAAACATTTGTAGGAAAAAACCAACAACAAATGTCTAAAATACTAGAACAAGAAGCCTTTCTTCTTGCTAATTTGCTACATCCAGCTCTTCCTCAAGTAAGAGATCTATTTTTTAATGATCAAGGTCATTTTCTTGTTATGCAATATGTAGAAGGGGAAGATTTAGACGAAATACTAAGTAGACAAGGAAAGTTACCTGTTTCTGAAGTGCTAGATTGGACTAACCAAATATTGGATGTATTAGATTATTTACATACCCATAATCCACCAATTATCCACCGTGATATTAAACCAGCTAACTTAAAACTAACTCCTCGGGGAAATTTGATGTTGTTAGATTTTGGTTTAGCTAAATCAAGTACTAATGTTAGTGTAAGAGCTTATACACTTATTTATGCTGCACCAGAACAAATAACAGGACATGGGACGGTTCCAACAAGCGATATTTATTCAGTAGGTGCAACTCTTTATCATTTATTAAGTGGGCAAGAACCAGTAGATGCAACAACAAGAGCTATAACCAAAGTTAGTGGCGAAGATCCTATGAGACCACTGTATGAAATAGAACAAACTATTCCACAACCTTTATCAGAGTTGGTTAGTAAAGCAATGGAATTGGATGTAAGAAAAAGATTTCTTAGTATTGGTGAAATGAGAGTTCAATTTAAAAAAGTTACACAAGAACTCTGGGCAACTCATGGCGTCAAGTTAAAAGGCATGATTTATAGCCCTAAGATTAATGTTTCAACAAAAACTCTTGAAGATAAAAAAACAGCATCAAACAAAACTAGCAATATAAAAATAAAAAGCCTTTTTACCAGTAACTTAGGACTAGAATTGGTTTTAATTCCATCAGGCAGTTTTTTAATGGGAACAGAAAACAGTGGAAGTGATGAAAGACCAGTGCATGAAGTAAAAATTAGTCAATCTTTTTACTTAAGCCAATATTTAATTACACAAGGGCAATGGGAAGAAATAATGGGTAATAACCCAAGTTATTTTAAGGGAGATAAAAGATTGCCTATAGAAAGAGTAAGTTGGATAGATGTGCAAGAATTTATCAAACGTATGAACAGTCTTGGAGATGGAACATATCGCCTTCCAACAGAAGCAGAATGGGAATATGCTGCTAGGGCTGGTTCTAAAGAAGATTTTGCCGGGGATTTATCGGAACTTGGTTGGTATGCTAATAATTCAGGGGATGTTATTATTGATGCTTCCAAAATTTATAAAGATGCTAACTTGACTTTAGATGAACGTTACAAAAGATTATTAGCTATTCGATGTAGAACTCATATAGTAGGAAGTAAAAAACCTAACAAATGGAAACTCTATGATATGCATGGGAATGTATCAGAATGGTGTGAGGATTGGTATGATGGAGATTATTATAAAGTTTCTCCTGCAGTAAATCCTAAAGGGCCAGCAGTTGGTTCATTTCGTGTAGTTCGTGGAGGATCTTGGTTTAGTTTGGCAGAAGATTGTAGGTCAGCTGATCGTAGCAGATTTTTGCCTACTAATCGTAGTAGCATTGTTGGATTTCGCTTAGTTAGAGAAGTAGAATAGCTTTGTTGTTTAGATACTTTTAACTCAAAATAGTTATGCTAAGTGCAGACTAACTTAACATGACAACTATTTATTGTTTGGTGTAAGCTAAAAAATTATGAAAACAATTGCTACTTATGTTGTATTAGTTTATGGGTTTTTATTGATTGCTGGTGGTTTGATAGGTTTTCTAAAAGCCCAAAGCAAGGCTTCTCTTATTGCTGGAGGAGTTTCTGGAATATTAATTTTAATTTGCGGTTTTTTAATGCTTAGTGCATTAGCTTGGGCTACATACTTAGCTATTGTAATAACGTTTTTATTAACAGTTGTGTTTGCTATGCGTTTTGCTAAAACACGCTCTTTTATGCCTTCAGGAATGATGCTAGTTCTCAATGAAATAACATTTATTATCCTGATTTTAAGCTTAGTTTTATAAGATAGTTGATTTAGATAGAATGTTAGGTTTTTTTTTGATTTTAAAAATTCTATCACTAAACTCAATGGCAATTCTTACAAGTAATTTTCTACTTATTAGCAAAAACTTGATGAATAGCTGGGTTGGTTGGGTCTTTTATGCTACTTTGTATCTAGCTTTTATTGGGTTTTTTATTGTTTTTGTCCTACAAGTAAAATCACTTATATCTAAGCCAAAACCAAATAAACAAAACACCTGGGAAGCTGTTTGGACAGTAATTCCTTTGTTGATATTAATTGCTTTATGGTGGTTTTTCTAGTATGGCTTTAGCTGTTGCACTTTTAATATGGTTTTTAGCAATAGTTATTTTTGCCTTGTTTAGTTTTGGTCATATTGGTGCTATAAATTGGTTTTTGCCTTCTCTTGCCACTGATTTCAAACAAATAGATAACCAATTTTATCTTACATTCCTTATTACAGGTATAGTCTTTTTATTAACGCATTTATTATTAGGCTATGTTCTATTAAAATATAAAGATAAAAATCAAAAAGCTCTTCATAGCCTGGGTAATAAACGCTTAGAAATAGTTTATGCTGTTGTTGTTACAAGTATCTTTGTTAGTTTAGCTGTAGGCAGTCAAAAAATTTGGTCTAGAATTTATTTTTCTAATCCTGTAAATAATGATGTATTAGAAGTTGAAGTTGTTGCAAAACAATTTGAATGGCAATTTCGCTATCCTGGTCTAGATAAGAAATTTGGAAAAGTTGATCTAGAACTTATAAATAAGCAACACAACCCATTAGGGTTAGATAACAAAGATCCAAATAGTAAAGATGATATCATTAATCCCAATGAATTAATTCTTCCAGTCAATGAACCTATCAAACTAATATTTCGCTCTCAAGATGTTATTCATAGCTTTTTTGTTCCTAATTTAAGAGTTAAACAAGATGTTGTGCCTGGTTTGTCAATCCCTTTACAAATTAAACCTACTAAGCTTGGGGATTATGAAATAGCTTGTGCAGAACTTTGTGGGCTTGGGCATTACCGTATGAAAGGTAAATTAAAAATTGTTACTAGAGTTGAGTTTGATAAATGGTTAAAAGAAAATGGAGAAAATAAGTAAATTGGCTTAATTATAAAATTATAACGTAGTGTTAGGAAATAAGTTATGTCAGCAAAGTTAATTGATATAGGAATCAATTTAATCCATAGATCTTTTGATCATGATCGTAAAGAACTAATTGATCGTGCTACTAGTGCAAATGTAACACAAATGGTAATTACAGGCACAAATCTTAACTCTAGCCACAAGGCTAGAAATTTAGCTAAAGAATATCCTAGGGTACTTTACTCTACAGCAGGTGTGCATCCACATAATGCTAAAGAATGTGATGAGAACACAATAAATCATTTAAGTAAGTTAGTTAGATATCAAGAGGTTGTTGCTATTGGTGAATGTGGTTTAGATTACAATCGAGATTTTTCACCTAGACCTATTCAGGATAAGTGGTTTGAAGCTCAAATTGATTTAGCTTGCCAACTAAAAAAGCCTCTTTTTTTACATGAAAGAGATGCCCATAAAAGATTTGTTGAAATATTAAAAACTCGCCAAAACCAACTTGGTTATGCAGTTGTTCATTGTTTTACTGGAAATGCTCAAGAATTAACAACTTATTTAGATATGGGTTTTTATATTGGGATAACTGGTTGGGTTTGTGATGAGCGTCGAGGAATGCATTTAAGAGAATTAGTGCGTAAAATCCCATTAGATAAACTTATGGTAGAAACAGATGCTCCTTTTTTAACTCCACGTGATTTAAACCCTAAACCAAAGGATAATAGAAATGAACCAGTATATTTGCCTCATATTGTTAGGGCTATTGCTAAGTGTATAAATAAACCATATGAAGAAGTTGCAATAACTACAACTAACAATGCTAGAGAGTTTTTTTCTTTAGGCAAAGACTAGCTTATAGCTATTTGGAAAACTACTATGTCAAAGTAAAATTTAATCACAAAATAAATATAAAGGAGATCTGCTTAATGGTAAGAACGCTATCAACAATGTTAGATCTAGGAACAAAGGCGCCAGAATTTAATTTAGCGGATGTTGTGACAGGAAAAGAAGTATCTTTACAAACTTTTGCAGACAAAAAAGCTTTGCTTGTAATGTTTATTTGTCGGCATTGTCCATATGTAAAGCATGTTCAGCAAGAAATTGCTAATATAGCAAAAGATTATAAGGATAAAAATTTAGGTATCGTAGCTATTAGCTCAAATGATGCTGAAGTTTATCCAGATGATTCTCCAGAAAATCTAAAAGCAATGGCTGAAGAGTTAGGTTTTGATTTTCCTTATTGTTATGATGGAGATCAAAGTGTTGCCAAAGCCTATGAAGCTGCTTGTACCCCAGATTTTTATTTATTTGATGAAAATAGGGAACTAGTTTATAGGGGTCAACTAGATGATAGCCGTCCTAAAACAGATATTCCTATTACAGGAAAAGACTTAAGATCTGCCATTGAAGCAGTATTAAATAATCAACCAGTAAATGAAAATCAAAGAGCAAGTTTAGGATGTAATATCAAATGGAAAGCAGGAAATGAACCAAAATATTTTGCTCCTGCACCATAAAAATATATAAGTGTTTGCTGTTAAGAATAGGCATTAGGCTTATTCTTAACAGTTTTGAAATTTTAAGTTTTGAGAACTTAATCAAAATATTTTTAAGACAAATAACAAATTAATGTTTAATTAGCGTCCATATGGATATTGAGATTGTTTATGTTGTCTATTGCGATAGATTACATAACCTGTGCCTGCACCTACACCAGCTCCGATTAAAGCGCCTTTTTTACCACCAATTAAAGCTCCACCAGCAGCACCAAGAACTGTTCCAACTATTATATGCTTTGTACGACTAGGAGGTTTTTGTGGATATTGGTCTCCATAGCTGTTGTAATCACGATAGTCTCTATTTTGATTGTATCTATATTGATCATCGCGGTTATTACGGTAATCACGATTATCATAACGATCTCTATCATAATCTCTATTTCTATCGTAATCACGGTCTCTATCTTGGTGGTAAGAATCATTTTGATAGTTGGATTGATAATTAGAACTTGTTGCAGATTGGCAAGCTGTAAGTTGACGAGGGCGATTTTGTGCAAAAGTGCTTGTAGATAAAGTTAATAAGGCAATTAAAGCGACAAAGCTAAAGAAGGCTTGTTTGGTATTTGTTTTCATTTTTTTTCTCCCTGGCTTTTATGGGTTAGTTGCTTTTAGCTTACGCACATAGTGTGCCAGGAAAAAGCTTTCTATTTAGGCAAAGAAAATAAAAATTTTTGTCTTTAACTATATTTATCAAAAGTAATTAGCTAACCTATGGTTAAAACCAATATTGGTTAAGATCCAGTTTTTGAAACTAGATAGTATGATTAATAAACCATATGGTGTAGCTTTAGAAAACCTTTTATAAAAAATTAATTTTTAGGCTTTTCTAACTCTTTACGCTTCCAAACAAGATAATTTTTTAATCGCTTAGCAGGTGAATAATTAGTAATTAACCACTGTCTTTCTGCTCCACTAATGGGTTCCCAAAGAAAAAACTGAACTGAAACCTTTTGGAAAACCCAATTAGGCTTAACTCTGTCTAGTTCAGGCAAATAAAGGTTTACAGGATTACCACCAGTTTCTGTAAAACGTTGTACTATATGTAGGGGTGATTTACGGGCTGTAGCAAAATATATAGGATCTTCAGTAGGTATTAGTCCTATAGTTTCATCAGAAGGAAGTTGCGAGACAAAATCAATTAGCTCATCCATTCCAATTGCAAACTCAGGGCTAAGAGATATTCCTTGCATCCGACTTGATTTAAGTGGAGTTGGAGAAGTAAAAACATCTTTATAAAAAAGTAATTGTCTCCCTGTTAAAGCATAAGGAACAAAGAGTGTTACTAAAAATATAGCTACTGCATGAGTTAGATAATGGGAAACTTTTGATATTTTAGTGAAGTGTTTGACAAAATTATAAATAGTTCCTAATAGTAACGCTATTAAAGGCACCAAGGATAAAACAGACATAAGCCCTGTATAAGCTGTAGCTATAGAGATACCCAAAATCCACAACGGAAGTAAAGAATGAACTATGTTTCTATGTGTTCCTGCAAACCAAACTACAGGACTAAATAGCATTCCACCCCAAATTAAAAAAGCTGCCATATAATTAGGTATTATATCTTCAAAAGGAGTACCTCGCTCTCTGGCTGCTTTAGATAAAGGTACTCCAGGGTGATAATGCATTATTAAATCTATAACAGATATGTTAGCTCTTAACTTGCTAGCTAATAAAAATGTGTTATCAAAAAAAGCTGTTAATATGCCCAGGTATAATAATGGTAGTATGAGTATTGATAATCCTATGATTATACCTAAATGAAATAACAGGAATCTTTTCCAAGAAAAGAAGTAAGGAAATAAAAGCCAATGAATGTAAACAATTCCACAACTAATAACAAGATGAGCTAAGCCAATATTTTGCTTAAATATAATAGGTATAGCAGCCAATATTCCTATAGGGAAGAGATATTTAGTCAAAGAATAATTTTTAGCTGACCATAAAAGCATTGCCATTGATATAAAACAAAGCATTATTGTATCAACGTTATACCAAACATATGGTACAAAAATATGTCCTCCTGAGGCAGAAATTGAACAAATACTTACAGCTAACCATCTAGGTATATCCATTATTCTAAGGATTAAATGTGTTAAGAATATAGTGCAAGCCATAGCAAACATAGACCACCAAAGGCCAACTATAGCTTTAGTCCCAAATATTTTCATTAATATGGCATGTTTGACAAAAGTTCCTGGAACCAAAACAAGTGTAAAATCTCGATAAGGAATTTCACCATTGAAGATTCGCCAAGACACTTCCAGCGTATAAGTGTTGTCAATAAGATTAAAAGTCCGTGTTCCTTGATACCAGGTAATAGCAGCACAACAAATTGCTATTAGAAAAACTGCTCCCCAAGCTGAATAATCAAAGCTTGAAGCCCCTAACCTTAACTTACTTGCGTTTTGATTAAGTATAATCTCTATATTAGACTGATTAGTTTGTTTAAGTAGTTTGTAAATAATATCAAGTGCTTTTTTATTATTATTATTTTGAACTATATCCTGATGCTGAGAAGTTTGAGTTTTTAACACCTCTTTATTTAAATCAGTTCTTTGATAAAAAAGGAAATCTTGTTTATCTATTTCTAAAGATACTTTTTGATCTTTAACTTGAGAGCTAATTACATATTTTTGATTTTGACGTTGATACTCTATTGTAAGATTTTGAGTTAATTGTGCTATTAGTGAATTTAGCTCTTTGTAGTCTTTCGCTAGTTGCCTTGCTTTAGCTAACAATAAGTGTTTTAGTGCTAAGTCTTCCCTCATTTCCCTGTAACTCTCTTTCTACATAGAACTTTAGTAAATACTTAATCAATAGTGAGAAATTATTATACTGTAGTCTAAATATATATAGTAATATAGCTGAAGTATAATATTAGTCGATCAAATAATTTTTGATTTTTTAAGCTTAGATATCGCTTTAATTAAAGTTAAAGCAACGAGTTCTAGCCAAGTGTAATTGCAAAAGGATGGCTATTTTTAACTTCTGTTATTATAATTTACAATTTCTATTATGGGTAAGGAAAGCTAAAACAACTTTGGCTAGCTTTCTTCCGATAATATAGGTAATTCTAATTAAACCAAAGAGGAAGTAATGTCTGATCCAAGGGATGTATTTTGCGAACATATTAGAGTAGGTGATAAACCTTTATTTGAGGATGAGGATCCTAACGATAGCGCACAAGCTGAAACTGCACCTGCTTTTCAATGTAGTTTAGTAGAGCAGCCTTGTCGATATGCTACACGTAAAAAACAATGCCCTACTTATCAAGATTACTTGACTGGTTTACGAACTAATTAACTGTAGTGGTTAGTTTTTATTAAATTATTTATTATTAAGGGAAAATATTTACTAAATAGTATATGGTAACTATAGTTTTATTTTACTTATAAATACCTTCCCTAAAAAACCTATTCGATAATACCAACTTGTTCTAGAACAAAAGCAAAGTTAAAAGCTACTTCTTTGAATCGATCATAACGCCCAGAAGAACCACCATGTCCACCTGCCAGGTTAGTTTTAAGTAGTAACAAATTATTATCTGTTTTGTTAGCTCTAAGCTTAGCAACATATTTAGCAGGTTCCCAATACATTACTTGACTGTCATTAAGTGAAGTTTTAACCAATATATTAGGATAAGCTTTAGCTGCAATATTGCTGTAAGGACAATAGGATTTTATATAATCATATTCATTTTTTACTTTTGGATTACCCCATTCTAAAAATTCTCCTGTAGTTAGAGGTAATGATTCATCTAACATTGTGTTTATTACATCTACAAAAGGCACTTCAACAATTGCTGCTTTAAAAAGTTCTGGACGCATATTAAGTACAGCACCCATTAATAATCCTCCAGCACTTCCTCCTTGAATAACTAGGTGTTTATTGCTAGTGTATTTTTCGCTAATTAAATATTCTGCAGCATTAATAAAATCAGTAAAAGTATTACGTTTAAGCATCATTTTACCTTGGTCATGCCAAGTTTTGCCTAAATCACCTCCACCACGAACATGTGCTCTAGCAAAAATTACTCCACGATTAAGTAAACTTAAAAGGGAAGAAGAAAAAGTGGTTGGAATTGAAATTCCATAAGCTCCATAACCAGTTAAATACATTGGACGAGAGCCATCTTTAATTAAATCTTTTTTGTATACTAAGGAAATAGGAATTTTAGTTCCATCTGTTGCTGTGGCAAAAATACGCTCGGATTTATATTGGTTTGCATCATAACCACCAACTACTTCATCTTGTTTTAAGAGTTGGCGCTGTTGAGTATCTAAGTTGTAGTCAAAAATCGAGTTAGGAATTACATAAGATTGATAGGAAAATCTAAAAATATTAGTGTTGAACTCACGATTAGTACTAGAAAAAGCTGCATATACAGGGTCAGGAAACTCTATTGAGTGTGATTTATTGGAGCGAAGATCTGTCACAATCATTTTTTGTAAACCATCTTCACGCTCAAATAAAATGTAATGGTTAATAAAAAATGAAATGTTTTCTATCGTAACATTATCTTTATGTGGGACTACTTCTTTCCAATTTTCTTTAGTTGGGCTTGCTATAGGAGTTTTAATTAAGCGAAAATTCTTTGCGTCTTGGTTAGTACGAATATAGAAAAAATCACCATGATGTTCTAAATAGTATTGGTGTCCTTCTTCGCGTTCTAACAGAAGTTTAGGTGTTTGATTTGGCTGATCTGCTGGTAAGAAACGGCATTCTGATGTAGTTGAACTTGTAGAAGTAATAAATATATAAGCTTTGCTATCAGACTTACTAACTCTTAAAGTGTAGAGAGGATCTTTTTCTTCATAGACTAAATCATCTTTGTCACTACCCAAAACATGGCGATAGAGTTGATAAGAACGTTTAGTTTGAGCATCTTCTATTGTATAAAACAAAGTTTTATTATCTGCTGCCCATTGAAGAGAAGTAACTCTCTCTCTAGTTTGAGGAAAAGTTTTTTTGGTCTCTAAATCTTTAACAAAAAGTACATATTGCCTAAAACCATTGTTATCAGTTGAATAAGCTAATTTGGTACCATCTGGGCTAACTGCTATTGTTCCTAAAGACATAAATTTTTGCCCTTGAGCTAATTCATTTAAATCTAATAGAATTTCTTCTTCTGCTTCAGCAGTTTGCTTACGGCATAACACTATATACTGTTTACCTTCTTCAGTACGAGTGTAATAAAGGTATTTTCCTTCCTTATATGGAACAGAAAGGTCTGTTTGTTTGATTCTTCCAACTATTTCTTTATAAAGTTTTTCTTGAAATCCCTCATATGGCTTAAGTATTGTATCTGCATAGGTATTTTCAGCTTCTAGGTAAGAAATGACTTCTGGATTATTTTTGTCCCGTAACCAGTAGTAGTTATCTACCCTAGTTTCTCCATGTAACTTATCTGTTTTAGGTATTTTGGTTGCTACAGGTGGGGTTGGTTGATTTTGTCCCATAACGAAGGTAAGTCCTCCTAGAGTTATAAAAAGGCTTATTAAAAGAAGAAAATTTTTTCCCATATATTCCTCATTTATGAGTAATCGTGGTTTTATTTATCTGAATTAGCAGGGGATATAGGTAAAATCATAAATGTAGTTGAGGCATAAGCATAAACTTTACCTTTTGTATCTAAAATTTTTCCTTGAGCTACAGCAGTACGACCACCAAAATGTAGCACTTCTGCCTCACCTCTCAAAATACCTACTTTTATAGTGATAGGCCGTAGGTAGTTTATTTTAAGTTCTAATGTAGTACAAAAAAATTCAGAGGGCAAAAGAGATTGGATTGCACAAGCCATTGCAGCATCTAATACAGTTGCAGCAACTCCACCATGTACAACTCCAACAGGATTATAGTGATATTCTTCGGGTTGGATGCTAAATACTGCTTTACCTTCTTGTGCTTCGATAAGCTGGAAATTTAATAAGTCAGCAATAGGGGGATTAATCTTGTTGTCAAGCATCATTTTAAGGGATTCTACCCCACTTAAAGCCTTCATTCTTTTAGCTAACTCAAAAGGATCTACCCAAGTTACTAAACGGGTTCGTTTTTCTAGATTTTCATTTTCCATGTTGTTATAAGCTCAGAAAATTAATGTAGTATAAATTAGGATGTGGGGTTAATTTCTATCTGACAATCTGGACAAAAAACTTTAATAACTTGTGATAGTTGTTCTGGGCCTAATTGTCCAACCCACATACCAATAACTTTGCCGTCTGGCCCAATGGCAATAGTAGTTGGAATGCTTGGAATACGATAGCCAAATCGTTGATCTACATCAGGCATAACAGCTACCTTAAATGGAATGCTAAGTTCTTTTATACTAAATTCTGTAGCAGCTTGTGGTTGTACAGAAAGAGCAATTACAGGAATATTACGTTGTTGAAAGAAGCCATTATAGAGGCTAACTATTCTAGGTAATGTTGCATGACATACTGGACAACTAGGAGCATAAACAATCACTAATTGACCTGTTTTATCTGTATGTGATGCTATAGTTGTTGCTGCTCCAGTGACATCAGTGGTTTTTACTTCTGGTATAGAAATACCTACTTTTAACTCAGGTTGGCTTTTAGCATCTGGAGCAGGTGTAGTTGTAGTAGATGTGTTAGTAGGTGTTGTGCTACTTACTAATGGTGTAGTTGATGGTGTTGGGGAACTTGCAACAGGAGAAGTTTTAGCTAAAGGTGCTTGATTACTAGATTCACAAGCGATAAATAGCAATGAAAAAAAAATAGCCAAACATAAAAAACGCTTTGCTTGCATATTAAATTTTTAATTCCTCAATTTTTGTTTTTCTTAAAAGTTTAACTTTTAAGTTTTATACTGCTTAGCAATTATAGCTTCCTATTACTTATTCTGTGTATTAGGACTTGCTGTAGTATTGGCTGTTTTATTTGTGTTGGCATCTCCAGTTGGTGCTTCTGGCTTAGGTGGTAAAGAGTTTAAGAAAAATGCTAATACCACTGGATCATAAACATCTTGATCTAACTTATATAGTATGTTTATACGAGATTTAGGAACTTCTTCTGTGGCTTTTGGATCAAGCGCTTGGTTAAAAAGTTCTTTAGTAGTTGTTTGCAAATCTTTAGTATCTTTTCCAACTATGTATAGTTGCTTGACTTGAGAAAAACTACGTACTGCTTTTACTGCGGAAGTTGTATTATATTTGGAAAAATTTAATTTCATTCCTAGGTCAGTAAAATAAAGAAGTAAGGGATTGCTAAGGCTAGAAAACTCTTTAATCTTTATTTCTGTATAACGCTTAACATCAGGATAAACAGCATCAACAGCTACGGCTTTAACGGCAGTATCCTTACTAGCAGCTATCAAAGAAGCATATCCACCTATAGAAACTCCAAAAAGACCAATGCGATCTTTATCTATTAGAGGTTCACCTGTAGCGTCTTTTAGATTTTTAGCATTGTCTATTGCTGCTAATAAATCATCTGCTTCATCATCACCTAAAGAAGATTTTTCTACTTTATTTTCTCCATGTGCTCGTAAATCATAAATTAAGACATGATAGCCGGAATCATAGAGTTGGACTGCTAAGCTGATTTGGTCAACCATATTTTGACCATAGCTATGGCTAAGAATAATCAATGGTGCACCTTTAGGGCCTAAAAGAAGCCAACCAGAACCTTGCCCACCGCCTTTTAGTGACCAGCTTACATCTTGTTTATTAATAATTTTTCCGATTCTCTTATAGTCATCTAAAGAAACTTTATAACTAGTGTGAGGGGGTTGAGTTAGCGATTGAATTGTATAGTAAGTTAGAGCAACCATTAGCACCACAAATGCTGCAACTACTGGTAATACAAATTTACCAATTGTGGTAAGAACTTTTTTTTGCTGTCTAGTCAGCATTTTATTCTCCGCTTGAAAAGATTTTTGTTCTTGGTTATTTTGGTGAGAAAATTTATTGATTTTTCATTATAGCAATTTTTCCATTAACAAACAAAACTTCTACTACATAAACTAGAATACTACTCTTTATTACTTAAGTTTTGTAAGAAGAAAAAATCTTCTGGCGTATTTATATTTCTAAAAACTTCCTTTGAATTAGCCAGACCAGAGAGTATTTCAAATTCTAGTATGCGTGTTTTAACTAATGGGAACAATGCTTTAGGCGCATACTGTTTTTTTTCGATCAATTGCTGAATTTCAGTTTGACAAGATTTGTGATACATTGCACAAAGAGGTTGTAATTGTTGTTGAAAGTCTTTTGGAACACATATTTGATAGCTTTCCCCTTTTTCTATTAGTAATTCTAGTAGCTCAGTTGATACAAGTGGCATATCACAGGCTAAAGTTAAAATATAATCTGTCTTTGAATGATAAAGAGCTGCATAAATACCTGCTAAAGGCCCTGAACCTGGCCAAATATCAGGGTAACAATCTATATTTAAGTCAGAATAACTTTCAGGCTCATTAGTGATAATTGCTAGTTGGGAAACTACATTAGAAAGTGCTTTTATCGGATATTCAATTAATTTATGACCAGCCAATAACATAAGGGCTTTATTTTGCCCCATGCGTTGGCTTTTTCCTCCTGCTTGGATAAACCCAGAAACAGATGACTTGACGGACATGTAAAAAACCGTTATTGATTTGATTTTTCTTACAATCGCGAAGTTTAACATATAGGCAAGGAGATTTTTAAATGCAAGAGCAAGAAGTTTTGGATATCTTTACTAAACGAGGTGCACTCTTAACAGGACATTTTTTACTTAGTTCTGGGCTACATAGCCCTAAATATTTGCAGTGTGCTTTAGTTTTACAATTTCCTGCTGATGCTGAAAAATTAGGAGAAGCTTTAGCTGAACGCTTTAAAGGGCAAGAAATCGATCTGGTTGTTGCTCCTGCTTTGGGTGGTGTCATAGTTGCTCATGTTGTTGCAAGAGCATTATCAGTAAGAGCTGTATTTACTGAACGTGAAAATAGTCAAATGCAGTTAAGAAGAGGCTTTGAAATTAATCCTAATGAAAAGGTTTTAGTTGTAGAAGATGTTATAACAACAGGTAAATCCACTAGGGAAGTAATTGAGGTTGTAGAACGGTTTGGAGCAAAAGTTGTAGGTAATGCTTCAATCATTGACCGTTCACAAGGCAAAGCTGATTTACCTTATCCTCCTGTTGCTCTAGCTGCTTTGTCTGTTCCTACTTACTCACCTGATAGTTGTTTGCTTTGTCAGGAAGGATTACCATTAGTTAAACCTGGTAGCCGTAAATAGTACAGTTATATAATTAATAGGATTTGAGTAAGTGCGTAACATTAAGTTATCTTTACAGTATGATGGAACTAATTATTGTGGTTGGCAAATTCAACCCAATGGAACAACTATTCAAGGGCTTTTGACAGACTTTCTAACTCGTTTGGAAGGTAAACCAGTTGTCCTTTATGGTGCAGGGCGAACAGATGCAGGAGTGCATGCTTTAGGACAAGTAGCAAATTTTTTTACTGAAAAAAACTTACCTTGCCATAAAATAAAACGAGCAATAAATGGAAATTTACCACAAGATATTAGAGTTGCAGAAGTTGAAGAAGTTGCAATGGATTTTCATTCTAGGTTTTCAGCAAAAGAGAAAACCTATCAATACCAACTTGCTCTTGGAGAAATAGTTAGTCCATTTCAATATCGTTATTGCTACCATTATCCCTACTTACTTGATGTAGAAAAAATGCAATTAGCTGCAAAACTTTTAATCGGAACTCACAATTTTGCAGCTTTTGCCACAGCCCCAGATACAAACTCTTTTGTTCGTACCATTACAGAAGTTAAAATTGAGCAACAGGGAGAGCAACTTTTTTTCCAAGTTTCAGGTAATGGTTTTTTACGTTATATGGTGCGTACTATTGTTGGAACTCTTCTAGATGTGGGACGTGGCAAAATAACACCAGAAAAAATTAGTCAAATATTAGCCTCTGCTCAACGTGCTCAAGCAGGAATTACGTCTCCTGCTTGTGGGCTAACACTAATGAAAGTACATTACTAGGTTATTAAATATAGTAATGTGATTAGGCTATGAATTAGTATTTTTCCTAGGAACTTGTTTTATACCTGTTCGGAGCAAGAAATATGGATCCAGGATCGTTAAAATTTATGAAAGGATTGGTATTTTTAGGTAAAATACTAAAAGTCATAAAAATAATTGGAGTAGTTGTAATTTTAGCGGTAATTATTTGGTGGTTAAGTAGATAATTGGCAAAATAAGGAAATAGACTAATTTATATTAAGGTAATATCTATATTAGTTAAAATAAGAATAAGAATTTTTCTTTATTCTCTTTTGGTTGCAGTATTAAAGAAGCTAGCCTAAAATCTTTATTATCTTCATTTATTATCTTTACGATAAAGTTCATGCCAAATAAAAAGACAAAAATCATTTCTTTTGGGGTTTGGGCAGTTTTGCTCTTTGCCTTAACAACTATGTTAGGGGCAGGAGGCTTTTTCTATTATTTTGCTAAGCAATTTGAGCAAGAAACTTGTGAACGATACAACGATAAACAATTTGAACATACTAGAGGAATTGCTGAAGATTTGTCTCAATTGCTTATCAGAATAGAAAGTGATTTCAAATATGTGGCTAACTTACCTGATGTACAAACAACAGATCCTAAAAAAATTTGGCCACATTTAGCTGATTGTTTTGAACGTTTTAATGGCCGATTAACAGATGTTGTTCGTATTGATGCTGATGGAAACTACATTACCACTTATCAAAAAGAAACAGCGCTATTAGGAAGAAGCGCTCTTTATCGTCCTTCTACTGCTCAAGCTATAAGTACTAAAAAAATTGCTTTGGCTGGCCCTTATATAACATTAGATAAAACAAAAGCAATTGCTTTTGATATGCCTGTTTTTCGTACAGAAAAAAATGGAGAAAAGATTTTTACTGGTACTATTTCTTGCCGAATCGATATAGAAAGCTGGATCAAAACTTATGTAGCACCATATGATATACAACTAGGCAGTTTTACTTGGATATTAAATGAAAATCGGCAAATTGTAGCACACTCTAATCCTGCACTAGTTGGTCAATCCTGGGATTTAATAGCACAAGGGGCTTTTTTAGATCCTAATCCTTCAGCTAAAGACCGTAGAGGTGATTATGAGTTTTTGACAATGGCACTTTCTACCCCTAGTGGGAAAATGCAAATAAAGCTAGCTAGCTTAGGTGAAGAAGAACAATTAATCACTTATGTTTCTAGCAAAGTACCTTGGACAAAATGGGTAGTCATTTCTAATGCTCCTCGCAAAGCTGTTTTAAGACCGTTTCACGAAAATTTAAGAAAAGTTTGGATTGTAGCAGTTTTCTTTATAGGAACATTTATTCTAGTTGCTATTTTTGCTCTATATACTGAACAAAGAAAAGTCCGAATTGAAAGGGACTTACGATATAGCCTCCAACAATCAGAAAAGAAGTATAGAACTTTAGTCGAGCGCAGTAATGATGGCATTGTTTTAGCTTCTCCAGATGGTTTTATAAAGATTATCAATCGGCGTTTTGCTGAAATGGTAGGAAAAAATGAAAAGGATTTGTTAGGCGAAAACCTACTAAACTTTATTACTAGCCGTCAAAGGGCTTTAGTACAAGAAGAATGGAAACGCCGTGAACGAGGTTTTAGCGCAAGTTATGAAATAGAATTAGTCACCGAAAATAAAGAAAGAAATACCTTTGTAATTTTTTCTGAATCTCCTGTATTTAGTCTCAATGAAGAACATACTGGGAATTTAGCTGTACTAACTGACATAACTGATCAAAAACGTGCTGAACAAGAGATTAAACGTCAAAATGAAGAACTATCTGCTATCAATATTATTGCAGAAACTACTAGCAAGTCTTTGGTTTTAGAAGAAATTTTTTCTAGCACTGTAGAGAAAATAAAAGAAACTTTACAGCTAGATTACTGCTTGATATTGAAAATAAATGAAAAAACTAACTCAATGGCTGTAGCTGCTAGTATTGGTTGTTCACAAGAATTTTTAGATGCCCCAATAGTTAAGAGTGTTCCTTTAGGAGTAAGTTATATTGGTAAAGCTGTAGAAACAGGAGAAATTGTAATAGTAGATAATTTGTCTCTTGATGATGGTACACAAAGTGTTAGGCCAGGACTTTCTGCAATACAAAAAGAAGGAGGTGTTTCTACTGCTTTTGTGCCAATAAAGGTTAGAGATAAATGTCACGGTATAATTGCTTGTGGAAATCGTCAAACAAGAGCTTTTACTAAACAAGAAACTAGGTTACTTTCAACTATTGGACAAACAATAGGCATAGCAGTAGAAAAAGCTCATCTATACCAAAATGCTCGTAGACGAGCAATGAGACTGGAAACTATTTATAAAGTAGGCGATAAGCTTACAGCCCTCTTAGAACTAGATGAATTACTTCCTGCTGTAGTAAAGCTTATTCATAGTACATTTGAGTATTACAATGTTAATGTTTTTCTATACAACAAAGAAACTGATCAATTAATTTTTACTGCTGGTTGGGGAGGATTTCAATCTCCTGAACCTGTTGGGGCTGTAATTAAACCAAAACAGGGTATTGTTGGAACTTGTTTTTTTACTCAAGAACCTGTTCTAGTTGATGATGTTACTAAAGAACCAAAATATATGGGTATTGATAGCCTACCTAATACTAAATCAGAACTAGCTGTACCTTTAATGGTTAGAGGAACTGTTATTGGGGTTCTAGATGTTCAAAATAGCACTTCTGGTGCATTTGATGACGAAGACTTACTAACATTACAAGTCTTAGCCGAACAAATTAGTGTAGCTGTAGAAAATGCTCAACTTTATGAAAAAATTAAACACTCTTTAGATGAAGTACGTAAATCACAAGCCTTTTTTGCTAAAATAGTTCTGGAATCTCCTTTGGCCACATTTATTACTGATGCTGATGGAAGATGCATTTTAATGAATCAAAGTGCTTTATCTTTGATTGGTACTGCTGATTCATATGATGAAATGATAGGCAAGTATAATCTTTTACATGACCCTCCTTTTGTAAATACCCCAATAGCAGAAGCTTTAAAGAGAGTATTTAAAGGGGAAATTGCACATTTAACTGTAGATATTCCAGCGCAAAATTACCTTGCAAGCAATCTTAGGTATGAAAATTTCACTTTGAAAGCAACACTTTTTCCTTTGGTAGATGATTTTGGAAAAGTTGGAAATGTGGTGGCTAAATTTGAAGACTTGACAGAAAAGAAGATTTTAGAAAGTGCATTGCAACAAGCCCAAAAGATGGAATCCATAGGTACTTTAGCTGGTGGAATAGCACATGATTTTAATAATATTTTAGGTGGAGTTTTAGGATACACCTCTTTTATTAAAACAAAAATGCCTAAGACCGATCCACTCTACCGTTATATAAATATTATTGAAACTTCTGCTCGTAGAGCGGCAGATCTGACACAACAACTCTTAGCTTTTGCTCGTGGTGGTAAATATCGTGTTCAAAACCTAGCCCTAAATCTATTGGTTAAAGAGGCAGTAGAGTTAATTGAAAGTACCATTCACAAAAACATCAGACTTAAACTAGAGCTTTCTCAACATGATTTAGCTGTTGAAGTTGATGGGGGACAAATTATTCAAACAATTGTAAATATGTGTATCAATGCTCGTGATGCAATGCCAGATGGAGGCTTTTTAACAATAAGCACTTCTTCAGTAGTTTTAGATGAACAATTTACTCATAAACACCCTGGATCTAATACTGGAAATTATGCTTTATTGCGTGTAAGTGATACTGGTACAGGCATGCCAGAAGAAACTAAACGACGTATATTTGAACCATTTTTTACTACTAAAAAAGACAAAAAAGGCACAGGTCTAGGGCTAGCTATGGTTTATGGTATTGTAAAAAATCATAACGGGTATATAAATGTAGAAAGTGAATTAGGTATAGGCACAACGTTTTCAATATATTTACCTGCTTCAACTAAACCGTTAGAAACTTCTAGTAAAAATACTGCTAATGATGTTAAACAAGGTCGTGAGATTATTTTAGTTGCAGAAGATGAAGATATGATGAGAGATTTATTAGTGGAAATGTTAGATAGTGGTGGTTATGAAGTAATTACAGCGGAAAATGGCAAGGAAGCTCTAAATATTTATCGTGATCAGTTTGATAAAATAGATTTAGTGATTTTAGATATGGTTATGCCAGAACTTAACGGCCCAGAAGCTTTTCGTAAACTTAAAGAAATTAACCCTGAAGTAAAAGTATTGTTTTCTAGTGGTTACGATGAACAAACACAATCACAAGACATCTTAAATGAAGGTGTTTTAGGTTTTTTACAAAAACCCTATGGGGTTAATGATTTGCTAAATAAAATTAGAACTCTAATAGATTCACGGTAATTTATGAAAAATATATTGGTATTTTTTTTAATTTTTTTACTAACTTCTAATGTATTTGCTGGACAACGGCGAAAAGCAAAAGCTGAAACTAGCTCACAACAGACAAAAGAAAAACAAGAAAAACAAGAAAAACAAGAATTAGAAGAAATCCAAACAGAAATAGCCTTGCTTCTACAACGCCTTACAACAGATGAAGAAGATATTGGTCGCATTATTAGCCAAGTTAAAAGTGACTTGCGTTTAAGGGAGCTTAGATGGAAGACTTTTGAGCGTAGTGCAGGTGTGACAGATGAGCCTTTTGTTTTTCACCCAGTAAAAATAGAACTTTTTGGAACATATGATCGCTTAACAGACATGTTGTTGAGTCTAGCTGCACTTAACTATTTGATAATAGTTGATGGGTTAGAAGTAAAAAGAGCTAAACAACCTGCTCCTCTTGTATCTGTAGAAGCTCAATTTACTTTGTTAATTTATAGTTTAGATGAAAAAGGTCGTAAACAACTACAAAATACAGTAGGTGATAATACTGTAGCAAAACTAGAATCTGCAAAGAACTCTTTAGCCTTGTTAAACTCTCGTTTTGAAGAAAGAGTACTTTGCTGGAGCGCTTTACGACGTTTAGCAAAGCGCTTTCCTAAGTCTGTAGAGACTATCTTAACTAGTGTTTCTTTAGATTCTAGAATATTAAAAATTTCTGGAATTTCTCGCTCAGCCGAACAAGTAAAAGTTCTAGTCAATGAGATGAATGCTGCTCAGATTTTTACAGAAATTAATTTAGAACAAAATGGCCCAAATTTTTCTGTACAATCTCTTTTAGATGTCTCAAAAGCCTATCAACTGTGGTTAGAAGGCGTTGATACTAGTGATCAGGAAGTCTTAGCTCGTGATCCATTTACTACTATTTATAGCTTAGAACAATTAACTCAGGGAAGTAACGCTAATACTAACTACCCTACTATAGAAAAACGTATAGAAGAATATTTACAGACAGTAAATCAACCTAATACTAAGAGACCTGATCGAAGTAGTCCTTATTTAGTATCAGAACTAGCTTTGGCTGGGCTTTATTTTACACCAACAGTTCAAGGTGGAATTTTCAAAACTCCTAACAAAAAAGAGTTTTTTGTTCCTGTTGGAGGACGTTGCTATAATGGGCGATTTGTTGCTATACAACAAACTAGAGCGCTTTTTGAAGAGAACATAGTTGATGCAAATGGAAAAACTCAAATCTCTCAAATATCTAAAACCATAGATTCTCCAAATTGTTCAGTAGTTTCTTTACCATCCAACACAAAAGAAACAGAGCGTTCTATTGAACTAGAAAAGATAGCAAAAGATAAACTGCCAAATTGGCCACTTACACTAAAGTTTAATAATGTAGAGTTTAGATCTTTACTATTACTATTGCATGAATTAAGTGACTATCAATTTGGTTTTGTTATAGATCAAAGTGTACCTGCATTGTGTGTATCTTTAAGTCGTGAACGTGTTCCTTTTAATGAATTTGTCTCTTCAATTTTGCATTCTGTAAATCTAACCGTTATTCAAGAAAATGGAGTCTTTCATATAATGCCTTTTGATCAAGCAACAGAAGCAAATGCACCAGTTTTGGCGATAGGTCTAGATACTCAGCCTTTGCCAGGAAAATTTGGTTCAAAAGATTTTAAGGCTGATAGTTTAACTCTTTCTGTTACAGATGCAGAATTAGGTGATGTTCTAAACTTTTTTGCTAACAAATACAATGTAAAATTCGCATATACAGCTACAGTAAAACAAGTTAAGGTAACAGCAGTAATCAAAGATTTACCTTGGGCACAAGCACTATTAGCTATTTTAAGAGCTGAGCATCTTGGGGCAATAATAGAAGGGGAGAGAGTTTTAATTTTAAGTCGAGCTGATTTAATACAAGCTCAAAATGCAGGAAGAGTCAAAGTTGAACAGTAATTATTCTAAAAATGGGTTGATATAAACAGAATAATTAATATTGCTAGTATGGAAGATACAGTTCCACAATAAATTCCAATATACGCAAAGCTTTCTCCAGAAAGTCTATCTTGTGCATTTCTGATATTACTTAAAGAGCGTCTACCTAAAAGTATGCCTGTAGAACCTAGTATCAAGCCAAGTGGAGGAAAAAAAAGTCCAGGGGCAAAGGCTAAAACACCAGAAAATGCTGCTCCTACTGCTACAAAGTCTAATGTAGTTTGAGGAGTTGTAATAGGTTGTATTGGAACAGAAGTTTGGTTTTGTGGAAGTGCTAGATTTTCACAACGTTGGCAAATATTAGTTATAGGGTCAAAGAGATCTGCTTGATGGCAAATTTCACATCTAGTTGGTTTACTTTCTTTGCGGACTGTAATTTCTTTCATATATATACTACAGTTATTGCTCTAAGTGGTTTAGTTGAGAGTACGATTGCTTGAATCAAATAAAACTATGTATTATGCTAACTGCATTTCTTTAAGCCATATTTTAATATTTTTCTAAGATTACTACCAAATAATCTTGTTATCAAAGCTTGTAAAATCAGCAATTTTTCTAGCTTAGCAAATAATATTAAATTAGTTACGGAATTATTTTTGGAGGAGAGGCAAGAAGTATGCCCAACCAATCATCAACTGATCAAGAGCAACAGATAGATACTATTGGAGGAAATGAAGAACAATTAAAGATTCCCGAAGTTCTTCCAATTTTACCTCTACGCGATATAGTTATATTTCCATTTATGATTGTTCCACTTTTTGTGCAACGAGAGAAATCTATTCGTGCTGTTGATCAAGCATTAGCTGAAAATCGAATGATAATGCTTGTGTCTCAAAAGGATTTAGATAAAGAAGAACCTCTAACTCCAGATCTCTATGAAGTTGGCACAGTAGCTGTAATCATGCGAATGCTAAAGCTTCCTGATGGGCGTATTCGCATTTTAGTACAAGGTCTTTCTCGTGCAAAACTAGCTCATATTGATGAACATTTGCCTTATTTGCAAGCTCGCATAAACACCTTAGTTGAACCCAAATTAGAAAGTTCTTTGGAACTAGAAGCTTTAATGCGCAGTGTTAAATCAGCAATGGAAAAAGCTGTTGCACTAGGAAAGAATATTTCCCCTGAAGTTATGGCTATAGCTGTTAACTTAGAAGATGCTGGACGTTTAGCTGATTTGGCTGCTTCAAACTTAGAGTTAAAAGTTGAAGATGCTCAAAGTGTTTTAAATCTAGTTGAACAAAATGCTCGTTTGCGCAGAATTAATGAGCTACTAACTAAAGAAATAAGTGTACTAACTGTACAACAAGAAATTAATTCTCAGGCAAAAGGTGAAATAGATCGTTCTCAACGAGAGTTTTATCTGCGTCAACAACTCAAAGCAATTCAGCAAGAACTTGGCGAAGGTAATGAATTTGCTGAAGAAATAAATGCCTATCGTGACAAAATTGCTGAAGCAAAAATGCCAGAAAAAGTTGAAGAAGAAGCTGTTAGGCAATTAAAGAAACTAGAACGTATGCATCCAGATGCTGCTGAAGCTGCAATGCTACGTAATTATTTAGATGTGCTTGTAAATCTTCCTTGGTCAAAATCTTCTAAAGATAATCTAGATCTAAAGAAAGCTGAACAGGTGCTTAATGAAGATCACTATGGTCTAGAAAAAGTTAAAGAACGTATTCTAGAAGCCTTAGCTGTGCGGAAGTTAAAAGAGAAAGCTAAAGGGCCAATCCTTTGCTTAGTTGGGCCTCCAGGAGTTGGTAAAACTTCATTAGGACGCTCTATTGCTCGTGCTTTAGGTCGTAAATTTGTACGACTTTCTTTGGGAGGTGTTCATGATGAGGCTGAAATCCGTGGACATCGTCGTACTTATGTAGGTTCAATGCCTGGTCGAATTGTTCAAGCCATTCAACAAGCTAATACTAACAACCCTTTAATTATGTTGGATGAAATTGATAAAGTTCACTCAGATTTTCGTGGCGATCCATCTTCTGCACTTTTAGAAGTACTAGATCCAGAACAAAATAATAGTTTTAGAGATAATTATTTAGGAGTTCCATTTGATTTATCTAACGTAATGTTTATGACTACGGCAAATGTATTAGATACAATTCAGCCTGCATTACGAGATAGAATGGAGATTATTAGGCTTTCTGGTTACACAGAAATAGAAAAACTTGCCATTGTTAAAACCCATGTTCTAAAAAAACAAATGGAAGAAAATGGAATTACTTCTAAAAATCTAGCTTTAGCTGATTCAGCAATTAAATCTTTAATTACTCAATATACTCGCGAGTCTGGACTTAGACAGCTAGAAAGAGAAGTAGGTGCTATTTGTCGTAAAGTTGCTCGTAAAGTTGCTGAAGGTCATGATAAACAAGAAAGGGTCACAAGCAAAAATGTACATGAGTTTTTAGGCCCATCAAAAGTTGCTCCTGATGAAATACTAAAGAAAGACCAAGTAGGTGTTGCTACAGGACTAGCATGGACTCCAGTAGGTGGAGATGTGCTTTTTATAGAAGCTTTGCTAATGAAAGGTAAAGGAGCTTTGGTCTTAACAGGTCAGCTTGGAGATGTTATGAAAGAATCTGCCCAGGCTGCTTTGTCCTATGCAAAGTCTCGTGCTAAAGAGTTGCAAATAAATGAAGAACTCTTTAATACCCATGATATTCATATCCATATTCCAGAAGGAGCTATTCCAAAAGATGGCCCTTCAGCCGGTATTACTTTAGTGACTGCTTTAGTGTCTGTTCTTTCTAATCGTGCAATCAAACGTAATGTTGCAATGACTGGTGAAGTTACTTTAAGAGGTAATGTTTTAGCAATAGGTGGACTAAAAGAGAAAGTATTAGCTGCTCATCGCAATAAAATTACTACAGTTATTATACCATTGACAAATAAAAAAGATATAGAAGATATTCCTAAGGAAGTCGCTAAAGAAGTTGAGTTTGTTTATGCAGATCATGTAAAACAAGTTCTTAAAGTTGCTTTAGTAAATTGAAATATAAGTTTTATAAGGAGAGCCAAATGTCAAATAAATCAGTTTATGTTATAGCTAAAATAGTTGCCCAACCAGATAAAATAGAGGAGCTTGGTGAAATCTTACTAAGCCTTATTGAACCTACACGTAAAGAAGAAGGTTGTATTAGTTATAAGTTATTTAGAAGCAATACTGATCCTGCAGAATTTACTTTTATGGAAGAATGGTCTGGGGATGATGCTATAAATGCTCATTTTGCTACACCTTATGTACAAGAACTATCAGCTAAAGCTCCAAGTTTACTTGCTAAAGAGCCAGAATTCACTCGCTATTCATTACTTGGGTAGTATTACTTGGCATTGACTAAAATGTTTACACTAACCCGCAACTGACCCAACAGATTCTCTGTTGGGTTCTTGTCAATTATTCATACAAAATTTTGCTTAAGTAAAATAAATAAAATTATTAATTTTATGAAACAAGGTTTTGTTTAATTTCGTCTTAGCTTGTAACTAATCAATAAATCAACAAAGTAAGAGAAAAGAAGTGAGAAAAAATCCAATATCTATTGGTAGTTATTGTTAATATCATTAAAATAACTTTGTCCTTAAAACTTATTTTATAGTGAGGGTACTAAACTTATGACAAGACGAGGGAAAGTTGTGCTGGGGGTATTTTTAGCCACTACTCTAGCAGTTACGTTTTTTGCTTTTTTGCTGGTGGCTAGTCTTTTTTCAAAAAGTGCTCCAACCGTTGAAAACGACACTGTTTTAGAACTAAAAATAGAAGGAGAAATGCCAGAATCTTCTTCAAATGATCCTTTTGCAAAGTTATTTTCAGCACAGAAGCTCTCTTTTAGAAGTACATTAGAGAATATTCAAAAGGCTAAAGTTGATAAAAATATTAAAGCTATCCTCTTATTATTAAATAATGTAGAGCTAGGCCAAGGTAGAATTCAAGATCTAAGAGATGTAATAACAGATTTTAAGAAATCTGGTAAACCAGTATTTGCTTATATGGAACAAGGTAGTGATAGAGAATATGCTGTAGCAATTGCTGCTGATCAAATTTATGTTGCTCCTGCTGGCTCACTTCTAGTAAAGGGCTTTGCTGCACATGCCACTTTTATGAAAGGTTTTTTTGATAAAATAAAAGTTGAGCCAAATTTTGCTCGTCATGGTAAATACAAAAGTGCTGTTGAGCGATATACTCGTTCAGATATGTCTCCAGAAGATAAAGAAGCTTTAAATGTTTTGCTTGATGATATTTATAAAAATTATGTAGATGAAATTGCTAAAGCTAGAAAAAAGACTCCAGAAGAAGTAAGAACAATAATTGATAATGGCCCATATAATTTACCTAAAAAAGCAAAAGAAGTTGGTTTAATTGATGATGCAATTTATCTAGATGAAGTAAAAGATAAACTTAAATCAGATTTGAAATTAGCTAAATATAAACAAATAAGTGGTAATAAATATAGCAATGTTAGTTCTAGTGAATTGGGAATTGGTAAAGGAGAAAGAATTGCTATTATCTACGCTACTGGAGCTATAAATTCTGGAAAAAGCAATAATAATCCTTTTAGTGGGGATGAATCTATTGGTTCAGATACTATTGCTGCTGCAATAAAAAATGCTCGTGAGGATAAAGATATAAAAGCAATTATTTTGCGTGTAAATAGCCCAGGGGGATCACCCTTAGCTTCTGACATAATTTGGCGTGAAATGATGCTTACTAAAAAAGCCAATAAACCTATTATTGCTTGTATGTCTGATGTAGCTGCTTCAGGTGGTTATTATATATCTATGGGTGCTGATAAAATCGTAGCACAACCTAATACAATAACTGGCTCTATAGGTATATTTGGAGGGAAATTTAATATTAATGGTCTATATAAAGACTACTTAGGGTTAAATGTGGAATCAATCACCAGAGGTAAAAATGCAGATTTTTACTCAGAGTACAAAAATTTTAGTGAAGAAGAACAAAAGAAACTAAATCAATATATGGATGATTTCTATAAAGATTTTACTAGTAAAGCTGCTCAAGGCCGCAATATGAAAGTAGAAGCAATAGATGAAATAGGCCAAGGTCGTGTTTGGAGTGGTGTAAAAGGTAAAGAAATTGGTTTAGTTGATGAATTGGGCGGACTACAAAAAGCTATTGAAGTTGCTAAAGAATTAGCCAAAATACCTGCAACTAATAGCCCACAATTAGTTGAATATCCTAAAGTCAGTGGTTTTGCTGCATTTCTTTCAGACTTAGAAGAAGAAACTTCTATAACTGAAGCAGGTAGACAAGCTCAAATACGTCGTACCATTGAAACTCAACTTCCAACAGAAATGAAGGATACCCTTCATGCTCTCTCAATTATGAAAAGTTTGGAAAATGATCATGTTTTTGCTTTAATGCCCTATCAAATATCCATACGTTAAATTATGTTGGTAATATATATGAGGTATAAATAAAACTCCGTTATTTGACGGAGTTTTATTTATTTAATTATATTATTTAGTAAAAGTTTTATAACTTAAAAAAGTGGTTATACTAATATGCTTTAGGTGTTTTGTTAAAAGCCACTTTGGTTATATACTTACTACTTTATCTGTTGCATGTTTTTGAGGGTACTATGTTTGATGAAAAGGATGAGACAACAAGCGACATAGAAATTACTGATCCTTTATTAGGGGCAGAAATTGAAAATAAGTATAGAGTGGATTCCTTACTAGGACAAGGTGGGATGGGTAAGGTATTTAAAGTTACTCACTTAAAACTTAGTAAGATTTTTGCTCTTAAATTAATGCATCCTGCTCAGGTTACTGCTAACCCAGCCAATTTAGTGCGTTTTGAACGCGAAGCAGAAGCTTTAGCCAGAATTACTCATCCTAATGTTGTAATGGTAACAGATTTTGGTGTCTTAGAAGAGCATACTCCATATATCGTAATGGAATATATTGAGGGTATTAGCTTACGTAAATTACTAAAACAAGAAGGACAACTATCTGAACGCCAAACAATAAATATTACTAAGCAAATATGTGCTGGTCTTCATGAAGCTCATCGCCAAGGTATTGTTCACCGAGATCTAAAGCCAGAAAATATTATGATCCAAATATTTGATGATGGCGAAAGAATGGCTAGAGTCTTAGATTTTGGTATTGCAGTAATGAAAGAATCTTCAAGTAAAACTATTACTGAAGATTGGAGCATGGGAACTCTTAAATATATGTCTCCAGAACAAATGTATGGAGTTCCATTAGATGCTCGCTCTGATATTTTTACTATATCTCTAATGATGTATGAAATGTTAACAGGCCAAGTTCCAATTGCAATGATGGGAAAAGTGCCTTACCTATGTGATTTGCGCCCGTCTGTTACTCCAATGTTAGGCGAAATAATTCATAGAGGCATGAATTTGGATGCCAATGCCAGACAACGCACTGTTTTAGAGCTAAAACGAGAACTAGAAAGTGTTGAACAAGAAACAATGTTTCAAGGGGCTATGGAGTCAAGCCCTTCTAAAGCTAGTAGAGCTGTTCCAATAACATCTAGCCAAGCTACTGATAAACCAGCTCTTAAGAAATCAACTGCTAATCTTGACCAAAATTACACTAATCACTATCAAGTAAACCTTACATCAGCAAATGTGCCAACTCCAGTTGTCGCAAGCCCAGTTCCAAATGCTATACCTGTTGCTAATTTAGCTCCAAGTGCCATTCCAAAAGCTTCTCCTGTAGAAGAAGTTAAACCTTCTTTAGGAACTGCACCTTTAGTAGAATTGCCAAAAAGTAATAATGAACAAGAAGACTTCTCACTAGAGTTAACAGATGAAAATGAACCAGAAGTTGAGCTTCAGTTAGGATCAGCAGAAAATATTACTACAGGTGTAGCTGATCCCCGATTGTTAGGTGCTGTTAAATCTTTAGCCCTAAGATCTGATTTTGATATGTTTTTGGCTGGATTACGTGCTCCTCTAATTATTGCTCCACAATTAGTTACAGAAATATCAAATGGGCCAACACATGTTGCTACTTTGGTAGTTAAATGGTCACAACAAATTAAAGAAATTCCTTTTTTAGAACTCTTATTGATGGCTCGCAATAAAGTTTTTGATATTTTCTTTTACCAAATTGTTAACTTTAAAACTATTTATTCCTTTTTCCCAGCTTTTGAACAAGCCATAATTAGCCTTTCTCCATTAAGTGAACAACCAAAAATAACTGAAATCTTTCAAAAACTTCGCTGGCAAGATATTCGACCTATAGGATTAATTCGTAATCAAAAACAAGCACAGTTTATTGCAGAAAAACGTAAAGATGCTGTTGTCCAAATGGATAAATTTAATGAGAACATCTATAAAAATGTTACTCATAATGTGCTATCTGTATCAAAACGCTATACTTTTAAAGATGATAAAATTCCTGATAAAGTAACAGAATCCCAAAATAAGATAAAAACAATTCTAGCCGACTTTGTTGATTTAATAAAAGATAAACGAATTAAAAAAGAAATATTATTATCTAATGAGTCTGATAAATATAATGAATATACAGATAAAGAGAAATTTAAGCCAGAAAATTATGTAGTTCAGTTAGTGGATTTAGGGATAGCATTATTTAATGACAATTTCTTATATCAATGTGTCCAAATCTTTCAAATAGCCTTGGATTTGGCAGATGAGTGGAAAATAGATTTTTATAACTTAGATAAATTCCAAGAAAAAGGTCAGTTAATTAACACTCAAAATATTGAGGCTTTTATAGCTTCTGAACAAGATAGAATTTTAATAAGAGAGATAATTGCGCCTTTTGTTTGTTGGCACCCACAATATTTACTCAACCACATTCAAGTTGCAGAAGATCGCCGTACAAGACGCACATTATTAAGAATGTTAGAATGTTACGGTAAGGATATTTACAGAATGCTGATAGATGAGCTAGCTACTAATGCTCGTGTACAGCCTTGGTATTATGCTCGTAACATTGCTTCTTTGTTAGGGAAAATAGTTTCTGATGATGAAGCAATGAAAAATGAAGCAATTGCGCTTCTTGATAGCTATTGGCAGAAAAATACTCAGCGTCAGTTAATCTACCAGATTATTACTACTTTATCTTTTATAGGTACAGACTTTGCTTGTGAACGTTTAATTGCTAGGTTTAGACAAGTTGAAACCAGTAAAGATCGTCAGTCTGTAGACCTTTGTCAAAAGCTTTTGTTGGCTTTTATGGATATAGAGTTGGACAAAGGTTTAGAAATAGTAGTTGATTATTACCAGAAAAATGGTGAATTAAAACAAATTATTGAGAGATTTAGTAAGATTTATATTGGTAATTACTTAATTCAAGTAGTAGCAGGTAAGATCTGGAAGGAAATTCAACGCTTAAGATTTTCTTTTTCTCTTTTTGGAGATACAGAAACCACTCTAGAGCTTTTACGTTTAGTTGCTCATATGAAAAATGATGCTGTAACTGCTCTATGTAATGAGATTATTGAAAAACTTTCCCGCAAACATCCGTTAGGTGCTGAAGCAGAAAAAATCCTAAATGAACAACAACCAACTATATTTTATTCTTACGACAGAATATTACAGCGTTTTGCTATAAGTAAAAATATACCTAAAATGATTTGCTATATTGCAGATGCAGCTGTTAGTTGTCGTTTAATGGTTGCTACACGAGATGGAGTTAGTGGACAAATAGATTTTTACAAAGGCAATGTTTGGAAAGCAAATGTTGCAACTTATCAGCTAACAGGAGAAGATGCTTTTTACTGGTGCTTTATGTTAGAGGTTGCAGATGTTGAGTATATTTATCTTCAACCTGCACAAAGACCTACAATGATGGAAAAAGAAATAGTTACTACTAGATTAATTACAAATGGTTTATTACAACGTGGAGAAATAACCCAAATTGGTAGTAATTATCTTCAACCTGAATATCGCTATAAACAAAGACCTGTTAACACAGTTTATACTAGTTTTGAGCAATTAGTAGACGAGCCTAAAAAATATAGAGCAGTATGGAATGCATTAGCCCAAGAAAGTAATCTTGTTGATCTACGTAAAATCACAAAGCTTTCTAAACATGAGCTTTACAAGATATTATTGTATTTCTTTAAACATAAGATGTTAATAATTAATGGCCATAAGGAAGAGCACAAGGAACTTTATGTAGAAGATGGTTTTGTAATGCTAGAGTTAAATCTTAAGCGTATTGAACGCCGTCCTATTATGTTTAACTATTACAAGACCTCTAGTGAAGTTTGTGCTGACTTAATGAGAGAAACCCAAGATCAGGTGTTACTCTATGCTTTGGATGTAATGAGGCGTTATTACTTAGAACGTTATGAAAATCGCCGAGTCCTAGCACCAAACGAATTAAAGGCTTGTTTACATACAGTAGAGCTTGCTATTAATTATGCTAAAAACCCAGCAGCAGATGAACAAAACATATTGGTAAATTATGTCCAAAACAGTTTCGAGGTTCAGGAAGTTATATCTAAATATGAAGAAGCTTTTGCAAATGATCCAGGTCTTCGCACTGGAGCTGTAGAAAAAATAGAAAATATTGAAGCCAATAATGATCCATTAGATATAGAGCCATACAAAGATAATGATTTATCTGAGTCTGCAATGGAGACAATTAATTTACTTGTAGATCAAGAAATTGACCGAACTACAGAAGAACTTGCTAAAGAAGAAATTAAAGATAAATTTGATGCAATTGCTTTAGCTTGTGTTAAACCATTAAAAGATTTTATAAGAGAGCTATACCGTAACTGGAAAGCTGGCCGTACTACAGCTGTTTCTTGGATAGCAGAAGTTGAACCTGTTATTGTTTTACTTGTTAATTCTTCAGAAAAACTTGGTTATCAAGAAATAAAAATCCAATTATTAGAGCTGCAACTAGTACTCAATAAACAAAAGGCTCAAGCTAAAGCCGGTTCAACTTTTGATGTAGATAATTCTCAACAAATAGCAAATATTTACTTAAAATTATGCGAGCTTCAACCTAAAACTTTTGCTCTTGCTGGTTCTGAAGAAGATGCAAATGAACGTAAGGAACAATTATTAGTTAAATTTATCCTTAGACAAATACCTGATATAAATAACAGAATAGTTAATAAATTCTTATTTGCTGGTTGGAATAATTTTAATAGTTTTGCTCAAGCTGCTCCAGAAGATATAGTTCAAATTACAGGAGTAAATAAAGGATTAGCAGAACAAATTTGTATTAAGTTTTATCAATATAGAAATATTTACTATCGTGATGCTGCTGATTATGAAAATAGATTTTTGGCTATGTTTGAGCTTAATCTTCAACTTCTAAAAGAGATTCATACAGATGTCGAAGATGCTGTTGTTCAAGAAGAAGCAGGTGTTAGCGGAGCAAAAGAGCGAAAAGAATACTTAAAACCAGAAAGACAAAGAATGCTTTGGTCATTATTTATTTTGTTATGTATTCGTGAAGAATATGATTTAGTGCAAATAATTCAGCAGTCTGTGTTTGATATGAGAATTAAATTGTTAGAAGACTACCTAGCAAAATTAGTTAGTCAAAATGCAGCAGCAACCCCAGTTGCTAAATCTGTTAACTAAAATAACTAGATAGTTGTTACTTGTTAGTTAATAAGCTAACCAAAGAATACCACGACGTAATATCTGAATATTTTGATGTTGTAACCCTATTTCAAAAGTATCACATTGAGAGCTACGTGCTAAGAAACTTTCCCATAGGTCATTTACTGCATTACAAGCTTCATCTTCAATATGGCAAAGGGTTTCATGAAGTTCAGAATTAATCACATCTGCTGAACCACCAAACATTCCACGAAATTGCTTAGATTTTAATGCTCTTTTAGCTGAGTGTAAAAACATTGAAGTTAAGCGAGTTTTACTAGTAAACATTTCTGAACGTTGTTCCAGTGATTTAAGCAAATCTGGTTCAGGTAATGGATCTTTACGGCCTTTGCGTTCTTCTGCTTCACGTACTTGCTCTAGCTTTAGCTCAAACTTTCGCATTAAGTCTTTTAATTGAGGCTCCATTTCTGCCAAAGCAATTTCTGAAACTTTATTTAAAAATTCTTCCTTGGTTTGTTCAGGTGTAGAGTAAATTTTAAACACTGGATTATAAAGCAAAGAAAATTTTGCTTTGCGCACAAGGATATCTATTAACTCATCTTCCATTTCTGCTAATCTACTAACTGTAAAGATGCATTTACCTACTTGTTGTGGTAGCGGTGCTACTGCAACAGAAGAAAATTTTGTTCCCGGTGCAAGATCAATTATTGTTTGATCCCAATTTACAGGCAAATCATTTTCAGGATACCAAGCAGTATAAATTCGCTCTTCTGTATGATGATAACTAGCTCGCAAGCTGCGAAACGTCAATTTACATTCAATTAGCACCGCAGGATAATAGGCTGTTACACTACTATCAGGAGGTGTAATTAGCCAATATTGTGCAATTGGGGCAGAATCTTTGCTACCTGATCTCATAAATATTCCTAAGTAATTTTATTAGTGTTATTTGCTGTATATTGTTTTTATGGCTCTAACATTTTAAAGCAATGGGCGAAATATAACTAATTACAGAGAATAATTCAACATATATCGAGATTTTAAGTAAAAGTAAATAATAAGTCTTATAGAAGTTATAAACAAAAAATATTATTTCACTAAACAAAATAAAAGTACTATAGTTTTACAATTTCCAGAATAACGAATTTTTCAAAGAAGGTTTAAGACCTGTATGAAATCTTATAAAAACTTAGCAAAGTGTTTACTGGCAATCTTAGTTTTTACTCCTGTTAATAAAGCTCAAACAAGTGTTAAAGCTTTATCTAGTGCAATTTCACTAACTTCCTTGATACAAAAAACAACAGATCGTCCTCTTTATTACACTAGACTAATTACTAGAGATGATTTAGAAGGCCGTACTCTAAGAGAATTAAGCTTAATGTGAAATACTATATATGCTAGAGCAGGGAATCCTTTTAGAAAAAAGTAGCTTAGAGATTATTTCACTGCACAACCTTGGTATCACCAACTAGAACGTACAGATGTAAGTAAGCTAACTGATATAGATAAGAAAAATGCAGCAATTATTGTTGATTTTGAATCCTCTTGTGCGAGCGCAGTCTCGGCCATTAATGGCCGAGTTAAGCGAGTAAAATCTACAAAATAATACCAAAAAATAATCAAAATATTAGTGGAAAAATAAATTAATATCTAGTAAACTATCTTAGCTAGATCAAAGGTATTTAGGTAAAGCAATGTCGCAATGTGGAGTAAAATTCAAAGCTAATCCAACAGAAGAACAAAAGCTAAAACTATCACAATGGATGGGTTGTGCAAGGTTCGTGTACAACTGTAAGTGTGACGAAGACCAATATTTTCGCTTATTTCGTAACCACTCATTGTCTCTAACAGGAGAAGATATTCCTATAGACCAAACTTATTCTCAGTTTAAGACAGAACTTACTTCCTGGCTAAAAGACTGTCCATCTCAAATATTACGTAATAGTGCTGTTCGTTGGTATGAGGCTTACAAACGCTATTTCAAAGGTTTATCAGGTCGGCCTAGAAAGAAAAAGAAGGGGCAACGTGATAGCATTTGGCTAACGAATGAAGTCTTTAAGCTAGAATCTTTTACAGATAATAAAACTGGACAAACAAAATATAGATTATTTGTTGGCACACAAAGAAACAATATAGGTTATTTAAGCTTTGAGCCACATAGAGACTTTCTTCATCCTAATTCTGTTACCGTATCAAAGAAAAATGGCAACTATTATGTCTCATTTAACTATGAAGATGGTAAATCTCACAAAACAAACGAACAATTAATGCAAGAGTTTTCTCAGTTAGATGAATCTACTTTAATAGAAAAAGCTAATGGATTAGATAGAGGTGTAGTTATTCCTCTCTATTCATCAACAAATGAGCAGTTTGACTTTACTCCAGAACAGAAAAAAGCCTTAGCCAAATGTGAATTAAAACTGAAACAATATCAAAAGAAACTATCTCGTCAAAAGTTAGGTTCAAAGCGTAGAGAACAAACTAAAAGGAAAATATCTAATCTATTTGAGCATATGGCTAATATACGTAGAGACTTTGCTCATAAGACTACTCATAAGTTAGTTAATACTGAAAAAGAAATCTTTGTACTAGAAGACCTTAAAGTTAAGAATATGACTTCTGCTCCAGAAGCTAAACTTTCTGATGATAAAAAGACCTATTTACCAAATGGAAGTTCTGCCAAAGCTGGACTAAATCGTAGTATTCTTAATAGTTGTTGGGGGTTAATTTCTACTTTTCTTTCTTATAAAGCATTACAACAAAACAAGTTAGTTGTAAAAGTACCACCAAAGTTCACTAGTCAGGAATGTGCCAAATGTGACCACATTCATCCAGAGAGTAGACGTTCTCAAGCAGAGTTTGTCTGTAAAATCCGTGGACAGGCTGAAAATGCTGATTTAAATGCCTCAAACGTGATAAAGAGTCGTGTTATAAAGCAAATTCTAGATTTTCCTAAATCTCAGGATGTGAGTTCTGAGTCATCACTTGCTGGAATGCGAGAGTGGGCGCGTCCACGGATTGTTAGATCTAAGAAACTAAAAGTTTCTCAGGCTGCCCTAAACTCTGTTAGTTCAATAACTAACAGAAAGAAATGCGAAACTTGGCCTTTCAAGGCCGAGTAGTTCATAATCAACTTGGTGGGTCATTGACTGAATATGAAAACCAAAGGGAGGATGGTTGGTTTTCTGGATCTTGATAAAGCTTTGTGAATGCTCCGTGAGAGCGTTCTAAAATTTTATTTTCCCTTAAAACTCTTGCTGTAAAACTATCTCCATTTAATCCAGCATCTTCAGAATGGTTGTTTGCAATAGCTGCAACCTTTACATCAATTGATTTAAGAAGAGAAATAGCAGAAGGAGAATTATAAGTAAAACACCTTTTTGAGTTTTAGTGCTTTTATTTCTAACTTTTTTAGCAATTGCCCCTTCAAGATTAATTATGCCTATTTTGCCAGAGAGAAAACTTTCAAGCTTAGAAAAAACATTTTGTTTACCTTGACCAAGGTAAACATCTCCTCCAAGCCATATTACTACTGGCTTGGAACTATTATTAGCTACACTTATAGTAATTGAGAAAAAAACAAATAAAGTAAAAGAATTGTTATTCTAAAAATTTTCAATTTCATTTAACCCTATAGGCTAGTAAACTGGTTACGTAATATAATTTATTTTTTCTCATAAATTACTTTGGCTTGAAGCAACTCTTTATAAATATTTTCAGCTTTAGGATAACCTTCTTTAAGCGTTAGATACATAAGATGTAAATGTGTTGGAGAGCGTTTAGCATAAGCGCTTTTGCCTGTTCGACCTACTGTAGCTATTTCATCTCCAGCTTTTACTAACTTTCCTAACTCAACAAATAACTCATTATTATGAGCATAGTAAAAAAGCCCATTTCTAAAAGGATCATATATTGCAATATATTTACCTCCTCTTAGATCACTACTTGTTTCCCAAGTAGTTGCAATTGCTACAACAATGCCATCAGACATAGATAGCACTTTAACAGGAGATTTTGTTCTATCATCTAGTAAATCCTGATTTCTATCATTGATGAAAATATCATGCGCTGGATGTCCACCATGCTTGTTTCCATCAAAATAGTTGTATCCAGAGGCTATATAACCGCTTCCATTTATTCCTCCTATTGATTTAGAGCCATAACCAAGAAGTGGAAACACAAGTTCTGATTGCTTGAAATCTTTGCCTCCTTTAACATAAAAATACTCTTTAAGCTTAGGTATAAGTTCACTAATCTTTTTTTTCGCTTCTTCTTTATCTATTAACCCATCTCTTACTTGAGTATTTATTTGATCAAATTCAATACAAGGATTTACTGTATGGAGTTTACTAGTAAGACTAAAAGATTTTATAGGAATTATTGTTGGAAATATAAGGCAAAATAATAAAAAAGGTAAAAATAACCTTTTATTTGTATAGACAAGAATATTTTTAGGAAAACCCTTTAACCACTTAATTTCCATAAAATTCCTATAAAATCAATTTAGAATTCTTTATTACAGAATTAGCATTAACCAATTCTGCTAAAAAGTGAAAGTCGTTGAGGTACAGAATAATTACTACTTAGTAAATTATCAGTAATATCTACTGCCCAAGGACCATAACAATCCATTACAGCGACTATGGAAGTTAACCAATCTGTTCCTACAGAAATACCATTTATTTCAGCAATTAACTCATATCCTTCTTTAGCTAAAGCAGTACTAGCTGAGTCAAAAATATCTCCAATGGCAAACCCGGTTCCTTCTTCTCGGCCTAACTCCCAAGATTGGCGTATCTTTTCTTGCCAAAGCTTTTTGCTCAGTTTAATAGATTTTGCTACTTGAGTTAGTTTAGGTGTATTTTGCATTTTTATCTCCATAATCGTTTTATATTTTTTAGCCCTTTTCAAGCCTCGTTTAAGCCTTAGAGTAGACTCTTAAAAAAACTAACAGTTGTCTTACTCCCTGAAAAACATAAAGGCCGCTCATTTTTCTTGAGCGGCCTTTGTGTTGTGCAAAATTTGAAAATTGTTTTACACCTTACACCTGTGCCGCTCATTGGGCTGACAAGAGAAGCGAATAATAGACATAAACATGTGTTTAGAAGCACACATAAATTGTGCACTAATCTGTGTATTCACTTGTTTAGGTGTTAGGTGATGTTTATTCATAGTTGCGTCATTGTAGAAATCATTCTAAAAGCTGTCAACACTTTTTAGTTGCTATTTTCCCAAAATCAAATTAATTTACATTTAAATATATAGAAAAACTACCTAGTTTTTTATTAACTTCCAGTAAAAAGTAAAAGCTGGCTCACTACGTGATAAAAGAAATGACCAACCGTGTTCACCTTCAACAAAATAGAACTCATGTTTTATATTTGCATTAGTAAGAATACTATCAAGATCTTGATTTGCTTTTTCAAAGCCATATCTGTCTTGCTGGCCTATGTCAAAGTAGATCTTTAAATCTTTTATCTTTGCATTATTGGCTTTTACCAAATAAAGAGGATTATTTTGTTGAAAATGTTGTGGATCAGGGGGATTTCCATAAATCTTAGTAGCCAATTCATAGCGATATTTTCCGCGAGCATCTTTACTAGAAGTAGGAGGTTTAGGAATTTCTTCAAACAGTGCTGCACAATGTGCTGCTACACCAGCAAACATTTCTGGATGCTTAAATGCAATCATTAAAGCTCCATAACCACCCATTGAAATTCCAGCAATCATACGATTTTTAGCTTCTGGTATAGTACGGTAGTTTTTATCTACAAAAGGAATAAAGTCTTTTACTATCGCATCTTCATAACGTGCCCCATTTTTGGCGTTTAGATAAAAACTATTTGCACCATAGGGAATTGCTACAATAAACTCTCCTACTTTACCACTAGCTCTTAATTCATCTAATTTAGCCTCAACTCCGCGTTCTTCCCAGTCTTTTTCATCATTAAATAATCCATGTAAGAAAAATACTGTAGGGTATCTTTTATTGCTATCTTTGCTATATGAAGCAGGTAGTGAGATTGCACAATTTACATCACTTGCCAAGCTATTAGAATGAAATGTGGTGTATTCTACTTTACCTGATATAGTAGCAAATACATTAGTAGTTGAAATTAGTAGCACAACAAAAAATAATATTGATTTTCCTAACAAAGAGAGGTAGTAATATTGTTTTTTCATAAGGTTATCAAGATAAATTTTGTAATATAAAGTTAGACTAGCCCAGAGCTAACTTGCAGTAGCAAACTAACTCTGAGTTTTTGAAATAGAAGATCAGTAATGTTACTTATTGGGAAAGTTCTTTAATTTTAAACGAGCTGCCATGCGATCGCTCATATCAATCATTGCTGCTGCGTTAATTGCTGCGGCAATGCAGATAGTTTCGCTGATTTCTTCTTTGGTTGCTCCTAGTTGCATAGCTTTTTTCATATGCCCATCTAAACAGCCTTCACATTTAGCAACTAAAGAAGCTGCAATAGAAATTAACTCTTGAATCTTTGGATCTAGAACTCGACGTTCTGGAGTGTAATAAAGCTCTTTGTAATAAGCTCCATAAACACGTTTCATTCTAGGCTCTAGCATAGAATAAGAGTCTGCCGACTCATCATCCATTGGAATTAAAGGATCCTTCTCTTGTTTTTCTTCTTTGTTATCAGAAGGTTTAGCCTTTTTGGATTCATCCATTTAGTTTTCTCCTATCACCTAAATACTAAAATGGCAGGATTTGCTCCTGCCACTACATTAGTTTATAGTAAATTTTTCTGTTAGGGTGCGATCTCCATAATGCATATTTACGTTTACTTCTGAACCATGGGTTGTTACTTCAATCTTTAGTGCATTTAACATAGGAGCACCTTTAGCAAACTGAATAGGTTTGGAAGTAATTACTTGAGCATTTTCAGGAGTTTCTGTAAACACATCTCCATTTACTAAAAATGTTTGTTGATCTGGTTCTAACTTAAATGAAGCTAAAGACATGGACATTTGAGGATTTTTGTCATTTTTGGGAGTGATAAAAAGAATATAGTTTCCTGGTTCTATGGATTTGCCTTCGTAGGTAGCTTTGGTGTTAAGTTTTACATGAGCAAAAGGCCAAGTTCGGTTGCTGTAATACTCACTTCCGCCATCTTCTAAATAACTAAAAGTCTTTTCACCCCAAGGTAAGTTTAAATAAAGTAACTCAACCGCATTTTTATTCCCATTAACCTCTACAGATGCAGTCTGTACTTTTGTTAAAGAACGGGGATCAACTGGTTTTTTTGAGGCAGTTGCAGTAGATGTAGTTTTTTTAGATCTTCTATGTTTTTTTTGAGCTAAGGCATTGTCTACAACTAATAAGCTGCTTAGAAATAAACCTAAAGTAACAGCAATAGTTATAATTACAGAATATATTTTTTTATTTTGCATAAAAACCTTCCAGATAAATTTAATTAAAGTTTGAGAGATTTTAGCTTGTCTGGCTGCATGAATAAAATATAGCTTGCTGCTTTTTCTAGTTTTTTCCCGTACCGATAAAGTCTATAACTGTTTTAATATAATCTTTTGGGGCTAGTTCATAAGCTTTTCCATGTGTTGCTCCATTAACTATGTATTTAGCTTTATTTGGGTTAGAGGCTGCACCATAAAGCGGCTCTAGAACTGTTTCTATAGGCATACGTTTATCTGCACTGCTGCCAATAAAAAGTATAGGGTAAGGGATTTTTTTTACTGCTGCTAATAAGTCAAAATCATCAACCTTAAAATTCATTCTAAATGCAGTTATGTTTGTGATAAGAAACCCAAAAGGAAATGTTGGAAAATGAGCAAGCTCACAATGGTGATAAACTACATCACGAAAAGAGAGAAAACTGCTTTCCGCTACAATAGCTATGATCTGTTTAGATAAAGGACTTTGAGCTAATTCAGTACTAGCTAGTAATGTTGCTGCTGCTCCCATTGAAACACCCATCAGAACTATTTTGTTGTCTGGAGCTTGTTCATTAGCAAACTTTGTGGCTGCAATTACATCATTTTTTTCATAGAATCCTAAACTAGAATATTCACCCGAACTCTGTCTGTGATGACGTAAATCATAAAGTAATACTCCATAGCCTTCTTTCCAAAGGTCTATGCTACGATCCAACATCTCATAACGAGACCTAAACATTCCATGAGTCATTACAAAAGTGATTTTTTGAGTTCTACTAGGTAAATACCAGCCTAAGAGTTTATTACCATCAGAAGATTTAAATTCTATATCTTTATATTCTGCTCCATATTGAGCTGGTGTTTCTGTTCTAAAACGTTCATCTGGTCTAGTATTAGCTTTAGTAATAAGAAAACTAACTGTCCAAGGTAAAATAATGGTTACCAGTAATACTAGTGTTACTACTATCTTAACTATTCTAGTTTTCCAACTGACTTTCTTAATATAAGTTGTCTTAGCTCCAGGATCTACAATGCCTTGAATGCTTAACCAAGCTCCTATAGTTAAAATACTACAAACTAAACAGACTCCAAAAATTCCAAGTACTTTATAAACTTGACCACTTAAAGCTACAGCTAAAGCAATTCCTATTTGTGATCCTGTATTACGTAAGGCAATATAACTAGGGCGTTCAACAGAATTTACTAGCTCTGTAACTAAAGCTTGAAGCGGAGCAACTCTTAGAGCTGCTAATGTAGAGACTATACCGATTAAAACAAATAGTGAGATACTCCAATTTAGTGTAGGTAAAATCAATAGCATCAGTGCCATAGCTTTACTACTTAGAACTACCATTTTTTGTTTTCCAACTCGGTCTGCAAAAATTCCACCTAATGCTCCTCCTACAACAGCTGTTACACCTGCAAGAGCATAACTTAAACCTATTTGTTTAGTAGTTAGGAAAAATGCATCTGATAACCAAATCCCTAAATAAGTTACAAAGCCAACTAAACCACCTGAAACAAAAAAAGCACCTAAAATGCCTCGTTTAGTAGCAGGAGAGCGCATTGCTAGTTGCCAAAGGTATTTCCAGCTACTACCAGTTTTAGGTATGTTAATTGATTCTTCTACTTCTTTATTAGTTGGAGTGTTAGGCAATGGGTAGAAATATATAAATGCTGTGGCTATCAAAGCTAGAGTTAAAGTGATTGAAAAGAAAGCTCGCCAACCAAAACTTGCTGTTAGAAAAGTCCCTATAGGAACACCTAAAACTGGAGCAAGAAAATAACAAACAGCAACTCCACTCATCTGCCTACCACGTTTAGCATAGTCGGCTGCATTAGCTATTCCAGCAATGGTAAGAGCAGAAATTAACCCTCCTGCAAAGCCTCCTATTGTTCGCCCAACAAAAAATATAGCTGGATGTGGTGCTGTGGCTGTAACAATGTTGCCTACCATAAAAAGCCCACAGGCTACTAATAACCAACGGTCAATGACAAGTTTGCTAGAGTTTTTTGCCAGTGTAATAGCAATTGTGGCCGCAGCGACAGCATAAGCTGAGACCGTGAAAGCAATAAAACTTTTGCTGGTATTTAGTCCTTGAGCAATTTGTGGAGCAATAGCTGGAACAACATGAGAATCGCTTAAAGCTGTAAGCAAAAGTAAACAAGCTGCAATTATTGCTGGAGTGTGATTTTTCGGATGTGTATTAGGTAAAGACATAAAGGCGAGTAAAGTTTGTAGAGCTAAGGAGCAAAAGTTATTTACTCCTTAGCATATTGGCTTAAAGGTTTAGTTAGATTTAAGAAACTTAACTACGTTTTCAACAAACTCTTCAGTTTTTTCAAAAATTGGCATATGACCACATTCTTTAAGTACTACTAGTTGAGAGTTTGCAATGGCTTTATTAAGTGCTTGTCCGTAAGCTAAAGGAATTAATTTGTCATGTTCACCCCAAATAATTAATGTTGGGACATTCATGCGATGAAGTCTATCATAAAGCTTTGGGTTGTGTAGATAAGGGTTCCAAGCTATGCGGGCTGTAGTTTCTAAGCCTTTTAACATAAGGAAAAGCATTTCCTCTGGCGGTTGATCTTGGACTAAAGCTTGTGCAATATCAGAGTTAGGATCATAAAAACACAGTTCACGTAGTTCAGCTGGTTCTAGCCCAAACATTTCTGCCATAGGGGTTTCTTGCAACCAAATACCTGCTGCATCTACTAAAACAATTTTCTTAAAGCGTTCTGGCCAACGTACTGCTAATTCCATCGCTAACCAGCCACCTAACGAAGTTCCTACGACATTGATTTTATCTAATTTAAGTGTATCTAGAAAATTAATGTAGTAAAAAACCATGTCTTCTATATCATTGATTTTCTCAACTCCAGTAGACTGATCAAAACCTGGATGTGCTGGGGCAATGAGAGAAAAATGTTGAGCTAACGCTTCATGAAAAGGTAAAGGAAAAGTTTCTCCACCAGCACTGTGCAAATAGAGGAGAGTTTCGCCTTCACCACCTCTTAGAACTTGAGCGCGTACCCCGCGCACATCTACAAAATCAACAGTTAAATCAACTTGGTTTGTCATTAGCGAAACACCTCCTTATTTTTCTGATGGAAATGCCTGACGTAGCTTAGGCATGACTTCTTTAGCAAATAACTTCATACTACGCATAGTTTTTTCATGTGGCATATCACCAAACTGTAATATACTTAATAAGTTACCAAACCCTATGTCATTAGCATATTGAGTTAGTTTTTCACAAACTGTTTCTGGGCTACCAACTACAGCATATCCGCCTTGAATTAGTTCATCCCAAGTTTCTACCTTGTCTATAAAGTTCTTTTGAGCATCACCCCAAATCTTAGCTATGGATTTGGCTGAAGTATAGCCTGGGGGAATAATGGTTAAGCCTTTAAGTAGTTTTTTGATGAAATACCAAAGATGAGGTTCAAATTCTTTACGTGCTTGTTCATCTGTTTCAGCAACATAAATTGGAACTAACCACCCTAATTGATCAGGTTTTGCTGTGTACCCATTCTTTTCTGTTGCTTCACGAAAATAGTTAAAGTTCTTACGGAAAATATCTATATGAAAATAAGGAATTCCCATAAAGGCATAACGTTTTTTGGCTACCCAATCCATTGTTTCTATACTACCAGCTCCAGGCACCCAAATAGGAGGGTGAGGTTTTTGTATAGGTGTAGGCCAAGAATTTACATATTTAAATTTAAAATGTTTGCCATAATGGCTAAATGGCCCAGTTTCTGTCCAGATACGCATAATTAGCTCATGTGCTTCATAGAAACGCTCACGAGCAAAGCTAGGATTAACACCAAATGAATAATATTCAGGGCCACCACCAACAACTTGACCAGAAATAATACGGCCATTAGTAATTACATCTAGCATAGCAATTTCTTCCGCCACTCTTTGAGGAGGGTCATAAAGTGGCAATGCATTACCAATAACTGCTATTTTAATTTTTTCTGTTCGACGAGCTAATGCAGCTGCAATTATGTTTGGTGAAGGCATATGTCCATAAGCGGTTTGGTGATGTTCATTTACACATACACCGTCAAAACCCAGCGGCTCGGCTGCTTCTAGCTGATCTAGATAATCAATGTAAACTTGATGTCCTTTTTTAGGATCATAAAAACTATTAGGACACCAAATCCAAGAAGTTTTATAATGTTTTTCAAAATCTTCTGGCAAATAAGGCCATGGCATTAGATGAAACAGAAAAAATTTCATACTCCTCCTTCAAAATGTTTGTTTTAGAGTTCCCAGAGGATATTGGGGTTTTTAGATTGCAAAAGACACTTAACATTGTTAAGCAGAGAGAAAAGCCTATTATACAAACTAAATTGACAAATAGCTAAAGATTAGTGCATTTTATTAAAACTATTAGTAATCATACCCAAGTTGCTATTTTAATAGTTGTTTGTTATTTTTGTTTGGCTTAAATTTAGACTTATTTAGAAAAATTACAGTTTAGAAAAACAGTAATTATTAGTTTAACTGTTAGTTTAACTGCTGGTTTAATTGAAGAATCAAATGGTTTAATTGAAGAATTAAAAGATTTATTTGGAGTAAAACAGCTATGAGTGATGAAATGTGGCAAGTATTGTTGGCTGGAGAAATTACAGATGTTGACTTGGAAACCTTGAGGCAGTGGATAATTGAAGGAAAAGTACAAAAAGCGGATAAGGTAAGAAAAAGTGGAGGAGGTAGTTGGGCTGATGCTATGCGGACTCCTGCTTTGCGGGCTGCATTTTCTACTGCTTCTCAACAAGCTGCTGCTGCTCCACCGCCACCTGTTATAAAGGTTGAAAGTAACTATGCTGCTGAATCTGCTCCACCAGTACAAGAACAATATGGTGAAGCTTCTGGTGGATATTTTGATAACTATGATGCTAATGCACAACAATACGCTCCACAAGAAGCTTATTCAACACAACCTACAGATAATCAGCCCTACTTACCTCCAGATCAACCTTATTTACCCCCAGAATCAGACCAACCATATTTAGCACCAAATCAGACTTATGAAGCACCAACTCCAGAACAACCTGCTGGTACTATGTTTCAAGGGGAAGCTCCAGCTGCTGGTACAGTGTTTCAAGGCGAAACTCCAAAGAAGTTTCTTCAAACAGAAGATCTTCCAGATGTGTTTAAGCAAAATACTCCTAAAGCAAAAAGAATCTCAATGGAAGAGTATGCCAAGAGAATGACTTCTCAGCAAAATATGGCAGGTCTCCTAGGCGCAGGGCTTCTAACCGCTTTTTTAGGAGCAGGATTTTGGACAATATTTACCTTAATTACAACTACTGACTTTATATTTTTTGCCCTAGGTATAGGTTATTTAGTTGGGGATACTTGCCGCAAATATGGAAAATGTGTTGAAAGATCTTATGGCATAACAGCAGGAATTTTTGGAATGATAGGAGCTTTTTTAGGCCAAGTACTTTCTAAAGCGGTTCTTCTTGCAAATCAACAAGCTATTCCTAAAGCTAAAATACTCTCTAGTTTAAATGTAAATGCTGCTTATATTTCTGTAAAAGAAAACTTTGGCGCATTTAATCTATTTATTCTTTTAGCTGCTGGATATGTTGCTTATTACTTTTCATTTAGAACAGATACTGAGATGGATTAGTTTGTTTCTTACTTAAAAATACTGAAGTAATATAAATTTTATAAATACAAACCATAAAGGAATATTTGCTTTCTTTGTGGTTTTTCTATTTTTAGGAAATATTTGAAAAGATTTACGTTATATAATAAATTTTTTAGCCAATGGACAACAAAAAAACAACAAAGCCCATCCCTAATCTAGACCAATTTCAAGGAAAAACAAAAATGAAAACTAAACGCAAAACTGTAGGCTATAAAATGTGTAGGGAATGTAAGTTTTGGGTAACAGAAAAAAGTGATCATTGTCCAGATTGTGGTACTCTTTCACCTAACTTTGCTCCAGCTAATGAAATAAAAAAAGGTGTGTTTGAAGTCTATAAGGCTGTTAAACAAAGGCTTTCTCCTGATATTAAATGTTTACGTCGGATAAAAGAAACAATAGAGCAACGTCTTAAAAGTTTAGATTTAAGGGAAAAGGATATAAAAACTGTTTTAGGCAATGCCAGCCAAATGGAGAATATAAAACAAGCTTTAGATGCTGCTATTGTGGCAATAAATAACCAACGTGCTTTATATCAAATTCAGCTCTGGGATATAGAGATGGTGCGCTTAAAAAACGCTGTGGAAGGAGCTTTGTCAGAATGGAACAATTTGCCTTTTGTAGAATGTAAAGCTAGATTGCAATTGATTCATAAAGCTTATAAAAGAGCTAATCAGCTATTAAGTAAATGGAAAAGCCAAGAAGTTTTAGCAAAACTGCCTTCTGGCCGCAATTGCATAAGTAAAATGGACTTAGCTATAAAAGACATAGAAGAAGTCTTTTGGCAAGCTTTAGAAATAAGCTTGAAAAAACATCAAATAGAAACCTTTCAATCTATTTGGAGCAAATGGAATACTTCTACTGTTAAGGATTATGAAAAAGCACTTAAAGAATTTACTGTAGAAGAAGATAAAGAGAAGGAATTTCTGCAAGAATTCTCATTAAAAGTGCATCACTTTGATGAGCTTGAGGTTATACGCCGATTAGCACTTTTAAGCAAACCTAAGACTTGCAATTCAGATCTAATTCACATAGTAGATAATTTAATTACTTTGCCAGAAATGAAAGAACAACAACATTCATTAGAAACCTGTAAAGATAAGCTTTTCAACATCTCAAGGGAACATAAATCAGAGGCTCTTTCAAATTACCTCACTCATACTTTTCGCCAATTAAACCTTTTAGAAACTCTGCCTGTAGCGCTTTGCTCTACTAAATCTAAAAATGTTCAAATGTTGCTTCGTTCTGAACTTTCTACGAAAAAGCATGAAAGACTTCAAGAACTACAAAGAGATATAAAAAACGAATATAAACGAATACGCGAAAGTATTATTGCTAAACAAGCTCAAGTTGCAATTAAAGGCTTGACCACAATGCCAACACCAGATGTGCAACCTAGTCTAGAACATACTTCTTTTGCTATTCCTGAATATTTTGATACACATGAAGATGTAAGAGATTTTTCTTCTGCTTTCGAAGAATTAGAAAAAGAATATGCTGTTTTACAACTTAATCAAGATGCCATAAATAAAACAGCTTAATGTAAAATTAATATAAAAGTGAATGAAACTATTAACTATTGTCACTTTTTTCAATTTTTCTTAAAACAATTGTTCGAGCAATACCTTGCAAATCTTTGATAGTTTTTTCTGCTTGCCAAAATTTATAATCCACTTCTTTAAGTAATGCTTCTTCTTGACCAAAACCTATTTCACAGATTAAATAGCCATTTAAATAAATAAATGGAATTACTTCATTTATCAAACGCTTAATTAATAATAAACCATTTTCTGGAGCAAAAAGAGCTAATTCAGGTTCATAGTCTCTAACTTCTCTCATTAAAGTTGAGCGTTCATCAGGATCAATATAAGGCAGGTTGGCACAACAAAAATGAAATTGCTTTGATAAGTCTAGTTTTTCAACTAAATCACTACAAAACCAAGAGATTCTATTATTTACTTGATGAATTTTGGCATTTTCTTGAGCTACTTTTAGTGCCTTAGGTGAAATATCTATAGCAGTTATATTAGCATCTGGTAGTTCTGCTGCTAAAGTTACTGCAATTGCTCCTGAACCAGTTCCTACATCTAGAATGTTAGGCTTTTTAAGTTTTTGAGCTTTTACTTGGTTTAACACAAATTCAATAATTAACTCAGTTTCAGGACGGGGAATTAATACATCAGAATTAACAATAAAATCTCGACCATAAAATTCTTCATGACTTGTAATATATTGAATAGGCTCACCCTTAGAGCGACGCTCAATCATTGTTTGATATTGAGCATTAATTTCTTCGGAAACAAAATCTCTATCATGTGCAAGTAAGTATGTTTGGTTGCATTTAAGTAAATCCATTAAAAGCAAACTAGCATTACGGCGAGCATCAGCTATTTCTCTTTTTTGAAGCTCTTCTGTAGCTATTTGTAGAAGTTGTTTAATTGTTGGCATAACAGAAATATTTGATTATAAATGCTTAGTATAAAATTTGTGCAAACAGTTAATTGTTATTTTACCCAACGCAATTTTTGTTTTATCTCTTGAGCAATTGCTAATGCTTGTGCAATATCATTTGAGAGAACTGTAAAATGACCCATTTTACGTTTAGGTTTTGACTTTTTCTTTCCATAAACATGTAGGCAAACTTGTTCATTTTGAAGGATTTCAGTCATTCCTGTTAAACGATCACCTTGATGGCTACCTAGAATATTGACCATAACAGCTGCTTTACTTGTCATTTTAGTAGAGCCTAGTGGCAAACCACAAATCGCCCTAAGTTGTTGTTCAAATTGAGAACAAACACAAGCATCTATCGTGTAATGGCCGCTATTATGTGGGCGTGGAGCAATTTCATTTACTAACAATTCATTGTTTTCAATTAGAAACATTTCTACGCAAAATACACCGACAATATTTAAATTTAGTGCAATTTTACGAGCAATTTCTTCTGCAAGATTTGCTACTTTTTCAGAAACCCTAGCAGGAACAATAGTAGTGTCTAAAATATTCTCAATATGAATATTTTCTGTAGTTGGATAGGTGACAATGTGACCATTTTGATCACGTACACACATTATTCCTAACTCTTTAGTAAAGTTGACCATTTTTTCCCAAATTAAAGGGAGTTGATTAAGGGAATGAAATGCTTCTTGGGCTTGTTCTAAGCTATTAACTTTAACTTGACCCTTGCCATCATAACCACCACAAGCAGTTTTGATAATGGCTGGAAATCCTATTTTTTGAGCTGCTTTTTCTAAATCTACCTGAGTATTTATTGAGTGAAATGGAGCAGTTTTAATACCAAGACTAGTTACAAATTCTTTTTCTAGAATTCGATGTTGAGTAGTTTTTAATACAGAACTTCCAGGATGAACTAAATAACCAGCTTCTTCTAATGCTATTACAGAACGAACATCAATATTTTCAAACTCATAGGTAACAACATCAGTTTTTTTCCCTAGTTTAAGAACAGCTTGAATATCACCATAGTCTGCTACGATATGTTTATCACTTACTGTAGAACAAGGTGCATCTGGTGATGGCTCTAGACAAAATACACGATAACCCATTTCTTTAGAAGCGAGGGCTAACATTTTTCCTAGCTGTCCACCACCTAAAATACCTATTTTGCTACCTGCTTCTAAAGGCGTAAATTTTTTATTTGCTCCCATTGTTAATCCTAAAAAACAGCTAAAATACGCTAAAATTTATTGCCATAAAAGGCTTAGACTTTAAGGAGCAATTGCTAAGAAAAATCCATCTTGGCTGCCCCCACCATAAAAGTTTTGAACACCATTTAAAGTGGGAAAGTTATTAGATCCTGTTATTCCAGTCAAATAAATTGTGCCATTGTTGCCAACAATAATGCTGGTTTGTTGCTCATTTCCGTTTCCACCTAGATAAGTTGATGTCATGATACGGCCTTGAGCATCAAATTTTGCTAAATAAAGATCGCTTGACCCTGCTAAAGAAGTTTGCACAGCATTTTGAGTTGGTAGATCAGGTGAAGCAGTTGTTCCAATCAAAATACATGATCCGGTGCTATCTATAACGAAAAAACCTGGTGCTGGATCATTTTCATCTTTGCTTCCACCTAAATAAGTAGAAAAGATTACATCTCCATTAGCGTTCATTTTGGTTATAAATGCATCATAAAATGAGCCAAATCCACCACCATACTGGGGTTGAAAGGCATTGCGAGTAGGAAAATCTAAGGATTTAGTTCTACCTGTTAAATAAACATTACCAGATGGATCTAAAACAAAACTAGATAACTCTTGACCTAACCGTCCACCTAAATAGGTAGAATAAGCTAGAGCCCCATTGCTATTTATTTTGGAAACAAATAAGTTCTTATCTCCAACTTCCTGTCTTTGGAATGGATTAAGCAATGGAAAATCTTGAGAAGCTGTTTCCCCAACTAAATATACATTCCCACTATCATCTGATGTAATACGTAAGATATTATCTAGTCCTTGTCCACCAAGATAAGTACTATAAATCGGTGTTCCTGTAATACCTATTTTGGCTAAAAATACATCACCTGCTCCATTATATGCACGTTGCAAGCTATTACCAAAAAGAGGAAAATTCCCAGAAAATGTTGTACCAGCTAAAAGTAAATTACCACTATTATCTAAAGCCAGTCTTAAATCTAAGTTTCCATTTAACTCATTTCCATTACCACCTAAGTAAGTAGAGTAAATAAGTGTACCCTGAGAACTTAGCTTAGTGATAAACACATCATCAAAACCACCAGAACTTGGTTGGAAAGCATTTGAGACAGGGAAATTTTGAGAGCCAGTTTTTCCAACTACTGTAACATTACCAGCTGTATCAACAACAAAATCTCTAATATCATCAAACCCTCTACCACCTAGAAAAGTTGAGTAAATAGCCTCTCCTTTAGGGCTAAATTTTACTACAACTCCATCTGTAGCCCCTCCAAACTTCTTTTGAACAGGGTTTTTGGTAGGAAATGACTTACTATCAGTTGTTCCAACTACGTAAATATTACCTAATGGATCAAATTTTAGTTTAAGAAAGTCTTCTAAACCGATTCCACCTATAAAAGTGGAAAAAATTGCTTGTCCTTGTGGGTCTAGTTTAACTAGAAAACCATCTGAGTCATTATCTTTGAAATCATCTCTATTGCCATAAATAGACTGAAAAGCATTAACAGTAGGGAATAGTTTACCGCTAGTTATACCTAATAAATAAGCATTACCAGCATCATCAACGGAGAAACTTGAAGGGTTATTTACTTCTCCACCACGGCCTAAATATGTTGAATAGACTAATTTACCATTACTATCTATTTTAGCAATAAAAAAGGCTTCAGCACTGGTTTTTTTGTAGCTAGGCTGAAAAGCATTACTTGAAAGTGTAAGGTTACGGGAGTTAGTTGCTCCAAGCACATAGGTGTTTCCAGATTTATCAACTTTTATCTGAAGTGCTCGCTCATCGTTTGCACCTCCTAGATAAGTAGAAAAAAGCACTTGTCCTGTAGGGCTAAGTTTGACCACTACTAGTTCTAACCCACCTTTGGAACGGTCTTGAATAGAAAATTTAAGAGGGAAATTAGTGGAATTACTATTGCCAGCTAGATAAAAATTTCCTGCTGAGTCTGTAGTGCTAACATTAATAGTGTCTTGACCATCTCCACCAAAATAACTGCTGTAACTAATTATAGGAGTGCTAGTTTGTGCTTTAGAGCTAAATCTTTTGTTAATTGGATTATAAGTTGTAGAAACTGATAAGCTAATTAACGAGAATGCTATAACTAACAAAATAGAAAATCTTAAATAATGAAAAGTTTTTGTTAAGTGATACATAAATTTAGCCCCTAAGCAAAAATGTTATTTGGTATAGTTTAGATGACGAATAATAACTAAATTGTTGTTATTTGCAAATTAGTTAATCGAAAATTTAGATAACTTAAAATATTTAGATTTAGAATCTTTTGGAAAGTTTTGGAAAGTTTTTGATTGTCAGAAAACATTTAATAAAATAAACTTCCTAGATAACCTAGTTAGACTAACAGTATAGAGAACTAAAGATGTTTTGCCCTAAATGTGGTACTCAACAACCTGCAACTGTAAGAGCTTGTATTAAGTGCAATTCCCCGTTGTCTACTACAACTAAGTTAGATTTTTTTTCACAAACACCACAAAATTATTCCCAACCATTACCTAATACACAAAGCAGTTCTCAACCATTACCTAATTTATCACCTAATGCACAACCTTATCAAAACCAAAATGTTTCTACTCCACTACAAAAATCAACCCTAGATGCAAGACTAGGAAGTAATCCTTTACCTCCTTGGAATGATTCTATAGAAAGACCTAAATTTGTTTATCCAAGTAGCCAAATACAGCCTTTGAATAGTGAATATCAAGTAGGACAATTTTTGCAGCCTTATCAAACTCCACACCCTGATTTTTATAATTCTCCATCTCTAGCAAACTCAGTTGAGCTTAATGCTAGTAGTCGAGCTATTTGGTCTTTGGTTTTTAGTATTTTATCTTTTGCTTTTTGTCCAATAGTTGGGGCTTTAATAGGCTTTACTTTAAGCTACCAAGAGCTAGATGCTATTGAAAAAGGACTATCATCTCCAGCAGGAAAAACTGTTGCTCAGGCAGGCTTTTACTTAAGTATAGTCAATTTATGCTTATATGGAATAGGCGCTTTTTTATTTCTTTTATTTGTAAGTGTATAATTGGAATTTTCAAATCAATTTATAATTTTATAAATTACTCCCAACTTCTGAATCCATAGCTGCTAAACGTCTTCCTACAAGTAAACTAATTGCTATAATAACTGTAAGTAATACTCCATATACAGCAGCATTGCCTAGATGGAAGGCTCGTAATTGTGAGGCTATTTCAATTGAAATTGGTCTGCTGGTTGGAACATAAACAATTACTGAAGTTACAAATTCTCCCATAGCAGTGGCAAACGCTAGAGCTGTTCCAGAAATTGCTCCAGGTAAAACTAGAGGTAAGATTACTTTAGTTAGTGTATAAAAAAAACTTGCTCCCAAACTACGGCTTGCTTTTTCTAAATTCTCATCTATTTGCTCTAGATTTGCTTGAGTACTTCGCAACACTAAAGGAAGTGTTCTTAGAAAATAGACTATAGGTAAAATCCAAAATGTACCTATTAGAATAACTCCAAAGTTAAATATGGTAGGTCTATTAAAACTAGTAGCAAAACTTAAGCCTAATACTGTGCCAGGTAAAGCCCAAGGCACCATTGTCAAAACTTCCAAGACTTTTTTCCCAAAAAACTTTGTACGGGTAAATAAGTAGGCCGTTGGCAGGGAAAACAGTAAAGTTGCTATTGCAGCTAAAGTACTCATTATTAAGCTATTATAAATTGGATCAAGAAAATTTGGATTAGAAAGTACATTTAAGTAGTTACTTATAGTATAAGTTGGGGGTAAAATTTCTGTTGTCCATTTTCCATCTTGTGCAAAACTTATTAAAAGTAGAGTTAAAGGAGGAAGGATAATTAGAGTTATTACTATAATTCCTATAATTAAAGCAGTTATTTGTAGTAATGGATTTTGAATCGGATGACGGGATATTAAGGAAACACCTTTAGTTCCGCCAAAGGTTTTATCTTGTTGATTACGAGTTAAAAAAATCAGAGCAATAATTGAGAGGGAAGCTAACACAACACTTTCTGCCATTGCTAATTCCCACTGATTACCTACTTTAGAATTAAAGATTTGCAAAGTTAGCATTGGCGTTCCACCCCCAAACAAATAAGGAGCGCTAAAAGATGCCATTGAATTCATAAATGTAAGTAAACTAGCTCCAACTAAGGCAGGTTTTAGTAAAGGCAATAGCACATTAAAAAATATATAAATCCTACTTGCCCCTAAAGAACGTGCAGCATCTAGAAGTGAGTAATCCAAACGTTTTAAACTAGTACTGACAAAAGTGTAAAAAAAGGCATAAAAGGAATAAATATGAACAGCAAGAATTGCTCCAGGCCCATTTAATCGCCAAGGTGAGCCGTTTAATGATAAAACTTTAGCTACAGCACGAGACAAAATTCCACTTTCTCCATATAGAAAAATAAATGCAATTACGCCAATTAATGGAGGCATTAAAAGTGGTAGAGGTGCAAGTGCTGCAAAAAACTTTCTTCCAGGAAATTCTAAAAAATGAAAAATAAGCGCCATTGCTCCACCAATCACAGCAGAACCAATCACCGTAGCCACTGAGATCCATAAGCTATTCCATGTGGCTCTCAAAATTAGTGAGCTAGTAAGAATTTCTTGGTAGTTTGCTATTGACCAATTGCCTTTGTATTCAAGGCTAGAGAATAAAATAGATAAATTTGGATAAAAAACTCCCCAAAATAACACTAGACAAATTACTAATAAAAAACAGCTAAAGATGAGGCGATCTTTCATAATTAAGAAAATACAGTTATTGCTTGTGTTGGAATTTTTATCCAACATTCATCTAAGTTGTTAAATTCAACAGGGGTTTGAGGTGTTAGTCTAACAGCTTCTATCTCAACATCTTGTACTTTTAAGTAGTAATGTATAACTGTTCCAGCAAATCTAGTGTTGATGACTTTAGCTGGTAAACTTTCTGGTAACTGTTCTTTAGAAAGTTCTATGGCTTCAGGTCTAATTCGTAAAGTAATTTTGTCTTGGTTTGTTGGAGTAGTTGCGGTTAAGCAAAAGTCTTTAGCTATTTGGTATTGAGCTAGCCCATTTCCATTTGTCTTAACTAAACTGGCACTTAATAAATTACTATGACCAATAAACTCTGCAACAAAAAGGTTTTTAGGCTGAAAGTAAATATTAATAGCATTACCTACTTGTTGAAGTTGCCCTTCATTAATTAATGCAATACGGTCTGCTAGAGCAAAAGCATCTGCTTGATCATGTGTTACAAATATAGTAGAGATATTTAAGCGTTTTATCAAAGCACGAAGTTGTTGACCAGTTTGAGCACGTAAAGTTACATCAAGATTGGACAAAGGTTCATCTAGCAACAATAGTTCTGGTTCAATGGCTAGAGCACGAGCAATGGCTACACGTTGTTGTTGACCGCCAGATAACTCATGAATACGGCGATTGGCTAGACCTTGTAGTTGAACTAATTCTAGTGATGTATCTACTTTTTCCTTAATAAATGCTTTTGCTTTGCCTCTAGCATTTAAACCAAAAGCTACGTTTTCACCTACTGAGAGATGTGGAAACAAGGCATAATTTTGGAAAACAAAACCTAAATTGCGGGTTTCAGGAAGTGTTTTGGTTATGTCTCGGCCTGATAAAACTACTGAGCCAGAGGTTGGTTGTTCAAGTCCTGCTATTATTTTTAGCATTGTAGACTTTCCACATCCAGATGGCCCAAGCAAAGCCAAACATTCTCCTCGATCAACACTTAAGGAAATATCATTAACTGCTCTAACAGAGCCATAATTTTTACTTATATTTGAAAGCAATAAATGCTCTTTGTTATTAGCCATTTCCTAATATTAACAGAGTATCGGATTTTGTATTAAATAATATTAATGATTGTTTTGGTTTCTAATTTGGCTGTCCCAATAACGCATCCAGTCAGCTATATTTGCTTTATATAAGTTTTGATCAACCGACATAGGTTTTATGTCTATTTTACTTAGCCAGTCTGGAAGTTTTGCTTTCTCTATATCTGTACGTAGCGGGGGATGATAAAAATCCCGGGCAGCTAACAATAAACTTTCTTCTGTTGTAACAAACTCATAAAATTCTTGGGCTAATTGAAGCTGGTGAGAACCCTTAATAATTGCTATACCATCTATTACTAAAGGAGTTCCACTTGTAGGAATAACAAAATTTAGTGGCATTTTTTGCCGATTAATTGCTAGTGCTACATCAGGTAAATCCCAAAGAGAAACTACTGCTTCTTGACGTGCTAGCTTCTGTAAAAGTATTGTTCCATCAGTGGTATATTCTCTTGTATTAGCATCAAGCTTACGTAACCAATCATAGCCTTCATCTGGCTTTTGAGTTGGTTGCCATTTACGTAAAATCATTGCTCCAAAAATTGTTCTCATTGTGTCAGAACGGACTGGATCACGAACAATAAGACGATTTTTCCATTTTGGATCTAGTAAATCATCCCAATCTTTAGGGACGTCTTCAGCTTTTAATGCTGTTTGGTTGTAGACAATTACTTCTGGAGTTTGAAATGTGCCATACCAACGGTTTTGGCTGTCATGAGCGTTTTCTGGAATTTTTTCTGCCCAAGTAGGACGGTAAGGCTCAAAAAGACCATCTTCTGCTGCTTGTGCAAAAGTAATTGCTGAAGCTCCCCACCAAATATCACATTGAACATTAGAGCGTTCTAGTTTAACACGATCGTATATTTCTTGAGAGCTTAAATCTAGAAACCTAACAACTATACCAGGGTGTTTTTCTTCAAAACGAGATTTGAAGGTTTCTAAAAGTTCTGTTCCATGTGGTGAATAAATAAGCAATGCAGGACGAGAGTCTTTTTTACAGTTTGAAAACAGAAAAAAAACACAAAATATTAGAAGTGGTAAAAGTAATCTAAAGAAATGTTTAGCAGCTTTTGTTACTAAAGGCTGTAGTTTTAGCATGTTAAAATTTATAGTTCTAGTGCATCTTTAGTTGAAATACTTAAATCGCTCAATTTTACTCTGATTTTTAGTAAATTACTACCAGCTTTGCGGTCTAGTTCTAAAGTAATAACATGAGTTGACATTGCTGGGGGCAATGCTTCAAATACTGGCTCCATACGGGTCACTAACTTACCGTTAGATTCTGTTAAGAAAAATAGCCATCTTCCAGTTCCTAACTTTTCTTCTTCTAGTCCTAATGAGTAATTGCCAGGAAATAGAGTGACACTGTTAGTCTTAACTGGTTGTTTTACAACGATGCGAGCAAAATTTGCTAGATATTTTCTGACTTCGTTAGAGGGCTTTCCTGATTTGAGTTCTGAGGTGTTGATTTTACTTGTAGGAATTTGCTTGTAGTAGATTTCTAAGCCTCGACTGCTTACCATTACTTCGTTTGAGTAGGTTAGGAAGTGTTTCCAGAGTTTTGACTCTTGGTCACTTGAGTCAGGAGCGGCATTGTTAGACTTGCTTAATGTTAAAATTAGCAAGATACAAAGCAAGCCGCTTAGTATCTTTATCATTTGAGAAAAATTACCTCTAAAATTTATTAAATTCACCAAAGAACTAGTATACTGAATTTTGTAAAACTAACTCAACTCATAATAGATAAGATTTAGCGTGAATTCTTTCACTTTTTTATAGGGTTTTTATATAACATTAATAGTAGTAAGTACTATAAAATACTAGCTAACAGCACATTAGTTTAAGATTTGTTGGTAACAATTTCATAGTCATTTAAATTTACTTTATGAGTTCTCATATTGTACTCAAATGTAAAACCAGGCCAATTATTAGTGTTTTTACCAGCACTATTTGTATACCAATTAGCACAACCACTCGACCAAACAAAATCTTTAAGTCGGCGTTGTATTTCATTATTATAGTTTTTCTGGTAGTCATTTTTTAGATCTAAAAAGCTCAAGTTTTTATCTTGTAAGGCTTCAATACAAGACATAATATATTGAACTTGTGATTCCAACATATAAATTATTGAATTATGAGCTAAGTTAGTATTAGGGCCATAGAGCATAAATAAATTAGGGAAACCACTTATTGTTATTCCCAAATAAGCTTCTGCTCCATCGCGCCAGCTTTCATTTAGATCTTTGCCTTTGCGACCAGTAATTTTCATAGGTGCTAGAAAATCAGTACTTTGAAAACCTGTACCATAAATAATTGCATCTACAGGATAAAATGTACCTTTAGTTGTCATTACTCCTTCATTTTCTATTTCTCTAATATTGTCAGTTACTACAGTAACATTAGAGTGTGTTAAAGACTCTAGGTAATCATTGGAAAGAAGTACTCTTTTACAACCAAGTGCATAGTCAGGAGTTAGAACTGCTTTTAGTTGAGGATCTTTAATATTTTTTTCTAGATGTCTGTTTGCAACCCATTGAAAGAGCTTATTGGCTAGGGTATTTTGTTGAAAGGCTAAGAAGTGTAGTTCATTTCCCCAGTAAATTCGGGCTCTATATAGTTTTTGAAGAAGAGGAACATTTTTGAATAGTGTTTTTTCTAGTGAGGAATATGCACGATCTGGTTTTGCAATAATCCAAGCAGGGCTACGCTGAAATAAAACAACTTGTTTAGCTTTTTTAATAACTTGTGGAACAAATTGTATTGCACTTGCTCCTGTTCCAATAATACCAACCCGTTTACCTGTTAAATCATATTGATGGTTCCAACAAGCAGAATGAAAATGTGTTCCTTGAAAATCTTCGCGACCAGGTATTTTAGGATAAGCAGGGCGATTAAGTTGACCACAAGCCGAAACAAATACTTTGGCACTAAAATCTTCTCCATTAGTGCTACGAAGATTCCAAAGTCCGCTTTCTTCATCAAAAGCTACGCTTTGAATCTCTGTATTAAAACGTATATGAGGAAATAGTTGATACTTTTCAGCACAATACTCTAAGTAATCAAAAATTTCTTTTTGAACAGAATATTTTCGAGACCAATCATACTTAGGTTCAAAAGAAAATGAATAAAGATGTGAAGGTACATCACAAGCTGCTCCAGGGTAAGTGTTATCTCGCCATGTACCACCAACTTGACTAGTTTTCTCAAATATTGTGAAAGAATGAATGCCAGCTTTTTTTAGCTGTATTGCCATACATAAACCACCAAACCCGGTTCCAATAATGGCAATGGTTGGAGTTTGCAGATTTTTAGCTGAATTGTTCATAATTTTTTTGGACTTCTTTTTGGAAAGTAAGATAAAGCCTTAAGCTATGACTTTCTTAGATCTTACCACATAACATCTATTTTTTATTTTATAATTTTGAGCTTTCTATCAATGGTAAAAACAAATCTAGATTTTGACATTTTCTTTTTTTTCTACTACTCTTGCCTAACAATCAAAGGGTTTTAAGCCTTTAAATCTGAGGTTTAAAGTTACTAATTAAACTAAAAGACAAACTATTAGGAGTTTAAAATGGCTTTACCAAAAGATGTAATAGACAACATATATACTAAAATAGATTCTTTAACTACTGAAGAATTAGATAGCTTACCTTGTGGGGCAATACAATTAGATACTGAAGGCAAAATACTAAAATTCAATGATTATGAATCAAAGTTAGCTCAGCTTAGCAAAGAGTCAGTTATAGGAAAAAATTTTTTCAAAGACATTGCTCCATGTACAGATGTACAAGAGTTTTATGGCCGCTTTAAAGAAGGAGTACGAAATAAACAACTAAATGTAAAATTTCGATATCACTTTGCCTTTAAGCAAAATCCTAGAAATGTGTTGGTAAATTTGTTTTATAGTGAAATGACAAAGACTGTTTGGGTTTTTGTACAAGCTATGGACTAAAAGCTTAAAAAAAGCTTGCAAAATTTTTAAATCTGTCAGATAACCAATCAACTATTACTTATGATTAAGTTAGGTTGGTTAAAGAAATTTCTTCAATTTAAGTAAAACAAGAAGATAGCACTAACCCTAGCAGAATCAAAACTATAGACATAATTTATTGTATCTTTATATAACATACCAAAAACATAAAACTAAGGAGAGAAATTTTACTTATGTCACGAACTATGGGACAGGAGTTGTCATTAGATTTCCTACATGTTGTAGAAGCGGCTGCAATAGCAGCTGGAAGAACAATGGGACAAGGAAAACGCAAATACTCTGATAAAGTAGCTGTAGAAGCAATGCGTGAAGAATTAAGAAATGTACCGATAAGGGGTGAAATCGTAATTGGTGAAGGTGAAAGAGATAAAGCTCCAATGCTTTATATTGGAGAAAAAGTTGGATTGGGTGCAGAACGTGGAAATGACAGTATTTATCCAGAAGTTGATATTGCTGTAGATCCTTTGGAAGGAACCAATCTTTGTGCTACTGGTGCACCAAACTCTATTGCAGTATTGGCTGCTGCTGAAAAAGGTGGACTACTTAAAGCTCCTGATATGTATATGAATAAATTAGTAGTCGGCCCTGCTGCAAAAGGCCATGTTGATATAGATGCTCCAGTAAAAGATAACTTAAAGGTTATTGCCAGGCGGTTAAATCGTGATATCACAGATCTGGTAGTAATGGTATTGGATAGACCTCGCCATGAAAAACTTATAGAAGATATTCGCAGTGCTGGAGCAAGAATTCAGCTTATAGGAGACGGAGATTTATCTGCTGGTATTAGTGCTGCTGTGGCTGGTTCAAACGTGCATGCTGTTATGGGTATCGGTGGTGCACCTGAAGGTGTGTTAACTGCTGCTGCTATGCGTTGTCTAAATGGTGAAATTCAGGCTCGTTTTGTGCTTAAAGATCAATTAGCTTTAGAAGATCATGAAAAAGTTACTGATGATGCTGAAACTATTGAACGAATGAAAGCTATGGGTATTCAAGACCCTAAAAAAGTTTATACCACTAATGATCTAGCTCCAGGAAAAAATATTATTTTTGCTGCTGGTGGTGTTACTACAGGAACTATGCTAAAAGGTGTAAGATTCTTTGGAGATGGTATCAGAACTCAATCTCTAATTATGACTACTGTACCACATTACGTAAGGTTTATTGATAGTATTTCCTTAAGTCAAGCTCCTGATGTAGTAGTAAGATTCTAAAATATAAATTTTCCTTAAGTAGAGTTTGGTAATTACGCCAAACTCTACAGCTAAATAAATAAGATTGACTATGCTTAAGCAGAAAAATGCTGCTAAACTAGTTTATTTGCTGATATTACTGCTGGTTATTGGTTGGAATATTGCTATTATAGTTCCTTCTTATTGTGAGAGTAATGGTAGTTACTTAAGTGCATTTTTAGTTAGAAAGATTTTTTCATATATTTGTCATCAAAAAACAGAACGTTCTTTTTTTATATGGAATGCTCCTTTAGCTGTATGTGCTAGATGTAGTGGGATTTATATTGGGTTGTTAATTGGAAGCTTGTTTTACCCATTGATAAGAAGCTATCAAGATACTAACTCGCCACCCAGAATTTATTTGATTATAGCTTTTTTACCTACTACTCTGGATTTTTCCTTAGGCATGCTGCATATTCTAGAAAATACACATTTTTCTCGTGCATTAACAGGGCTAATTGCTGGTATTGGACTAGCATTTTATCTTATACCTGCTATTGTTAATTTATTTGAAGAGTTAAACCTCTGGTTTAGAAACCAATAAAGGAGTTCTCTATGGAAGAAAGTAAGTTTAAACCAGCCTTAATTTCTGGGGTAATTTTTGGGATACTACTGTCAATTCCTATAATAATTCCTAAGCTTAGTATAGCTAATTGTTTATGTTGTGGTTGGTTATTAGCTTGTGGGGCAGTAGCAGTAAAAATCTATTCCAATAATATCCAAGTACCATTAAAGACTTCTCAAGCAGCACTAGTTGGTTTGATAGCTGGAGCTACTGCAGATATTTTTTGCACTATGGTAAGTAAGTTTGTAGGACTGTTTAGAAGTGTTTCTACAGAAGAAATGAGAATAACTTTCAGACAAGCTTTTGAACAACAGCCTACTTTGAATGCTGAACAAATAGATCAATATATGAAGATTGTAGATATTTTTTTAAACCACCAAATAGCTTTTGGTATTTTATTTTTTTTAATAGGTATAATTATGGCTTCTGGTTTTGGCGCTTTGGGTGGTGTGATAGCTTCGTCTTTCTTTAACAAAGGTAAAACACCTCCTCCAACACCTCCATATGGCTATGGACAATCCTTTGGAGAAGGGCCTAAGTCTTCTTATCCAGGAAACTAATTAACTTGTAAACAGAAATTTTGGTGTTTTATCAACTTTGGGACAAAATTTTGCCCCAAAGAATAAACTGGGGTTCTATATAAATGCAGCGAATATTAGATACTTTCCTATTTCCTTTACTTGCGGTAATTAGCGCTTTTTTTGTTGGTGCAATTATTGTCTTGTTAGTAGGAGATAACCCAATAAAAGTTTACCAGATTTTCTTTGCTAGTGCTTTTGGTACAGTTGATGGTATAGCCTACACTTTGTTTTATGCTACACCACTGATCTTTACTGGGCTTGCTGTTGCTGTTGCCTTTCGTTGTGGGCTTCTTAATATTGGTGCTGAAGGACAGCTTTATGTAGCTGCTTTTGCTGCTGCTTGGGTTGGTTTTACTTTAGATACTTCAAAATGGGTTTTAATACCTTTGTGCATTGTTGCTGCAATGGTAGTTGGTGGTATTTGGGGGGGGATTCCTGGGCTTCTTAAAGCTCGTTTTGGAAGTCATGAAGTTATCAATACCATAATGATGAACTTTATTGCAGTAGGGTTAACTAGCTATTTTACTCAATATCACTACCGTATTCCAGGAGATCCAATTTTACAAACTAAGCCAATTTTGCCTCAAGCTCATATTCCTCGTATGAGTTCAATTCTTGGGGTTTTAGGTATTAATTTTCCTGCATGGTTACCACTTAATTTTGGTTTTTTATTAGCTATTTTGGCATGTATTTTAGTGTATGTATTTTTATGGAAAACTAAATGGGGTTATGAACTACGTGCTGTAGGTGCTAATGCTTCGGCTGCTGAATATGGCGGTATTAATGTAGCTACTAGTATTATTATAGCTATGTGTTTAAGCGGAGCTTTAGCTGGACTCGTAGGGGTAAATGAAGTGTTAGGTTATCGTTATCGTTACTATGATGGCTTTTCTGCTGGATATGGTTTTACAGGTATTGCCGTAGCTTTATTAGGTCGTAATCACCCATTAGGAATTTTCTTGGCTGCAATATTATTTGGCTCTTTGGTTAGAGGTGGACTTTTTATCAATATTTTTTCTGATAAAGTTTCTAAAGATTTAGTGGTGGTGCTACAGGCAATAATTATTCTCTTTGTTGCTTGTGAAGCTATATTTCAATTTCTTAAAAAAACTAAAGCAGACGGGAAAAATTAATCAATGATGGATGCTAATAACATAATTAATCTTTCTTTAATTGGCTCAACTATTAGACTTGCCACTCCACTTATTTTAGCTGCTATTGGTGGCCTTTTCTCAGAACGTGCAGGGGTAATTAACATTGCTTTAGAAGGAATTATGTTATCAGGGGCTTTTACTGCTGCTGCTGTTACTGCTAAAACAGGTTCGCCTTACCTAGGGCTTTTAGCTGCTATTGTTGCAGGTCTTAGTGTAGCACTTATACATGCAATTGCTTGTATTCGCTATCAAGCTGATCAAGTTGTTATAGGTACTGCTATTAATATATTATTCTTAGGCGTACCTGCATTGTTTTCAAAAGCTTTTTTTGGATCTTCTGGTTCAACTCCTCAGTTAGACATAGCACAAAGACTTCCAAGTTTTTTAATTTATGTTGCGTTTATTAGTGTTCCTCTTACGTATTTTATTTTGTTTTATACTCGTTTTGGGTTAAGGTTAAGAATGGTAGGTGAAAGCCCAGAAGCTGCTGATACAGCAGGTGTTAGTGTTGAAAAAATACGCTATCTTGGAGTGTTAATTTCTGGGCTTTTAGGTGCTTTTGGAGGAGCTTATTTATCAATTGGGCAAAACTCTCTTTTTACTCGCAATATGACAGCAGGCCGAGGATATATTGCTCTAGCTGCCTTAATTTTTGGTAATTGGCATCCAGTAAAAACTTTAGCAGCATGTTTATTTTTTGGACTTGCAGAAGCTGTTTCTATTCGTATGCAAGGTGTAGTAAATATTCCTAATCAATTTATTCAAATGGTGCCTTACATTTTAACAATGGTAGTTTTAGCAGGATTTATTGGTCGTGTTCATCCACCTCAAGCAATCGGTCAACCATATGTTAAAGAACGTCGTTAGACCAATAAAATATCATCAAGTGCTTTAGTTACTTCTGCTATTGAAATTTTCTTTATACATTCAGGTTCAGGGAATTCTGAACAACTGTAACCTGGGCAAGGAATACATTTAAGATCTGCTTTCAAGAGTTTATAGTTTGTAGACCAAGGATGCCAAACCTTAGAATTTGATGATCCAAAAACTACTACTACAGGCTTTTTAAAAGCTGCTGCAATATGAGCTGGACCACTGTCATTTCCTAAAAAAAGTTTTGCTTGAGCAATCAAAGCCATTAATTCTGATAGATTTAAGTCTGTAAAAGTTACTACTGGCACCTTTACACTGTTCTTTATTTTTTCTGCTATGGCTTTCTCATTAGGTGCTACAGTAACTATAGAAATTAAGTTATATTGGTTATAAAGATATTCAATTACTTCAGTAAATCTATTTGTTTCCCATTGTTTAGAAGGAAATGCTGCACTAGGGTGAATTACTATAAAATCTTCTTGGATTTTTTCTTCTTTTAGTTTTTTCTCAATAAATTCTTTTGCTTCTTTATCCACAGATAAATTTGATACAGGTGGTTTATTAATAGGAATTCCTGCCCACTTAAGCAACGCTAATTGTTGTTCTACACAATGAATTTGTAGTTTTTTCCAAATAACTTGCGGCTCAGGTGCTTTTATAGAAAGCAGCTTAGCATATCTTCCAGACTCATACCCTACAGTAGTTCTAGCTCCTGATAAGTAAGTTAAAAACATTGAAGTTGAGCCGCCATGTAAGTTAAAAGCCATATCATAATGGCGTGAACGTAAGTCTTGGATTATTTTTAAACGGGTCTGAAGCTTTCTAATTTGACTTGAAACAGTAGGCAGAACAAAAAGTTGGTTAACTAGAGGATGAGATCTTAGAATAGGGGCTGATAATGACTCTACTAGTACATCTATTTCTAAGTTTGGTTGCCAGTTTTTTAATGCTGTTAGACAAGGAGTCATTAAAACTGTATCACCAATGGATCTGAGCCTAACTAGTAATACCCGCTCTATGTTTTTATCCGAGCCATTAGTCGGATCTAACACACCTTATTTACCTCAGGTATTTTTTCTAGTATTGCTTCATCTACAATCATTTTAGGAATATCATCAATTATAGGATAAGTTCTATGACACTTTTCACAGTGAAACCCACTTTCATCGGCTTTTAGCGTGATTTTCACTTTGCAAACAGGACAAACTAATACTTCTAACAAGTCTTTACTAACAGCCATTATTTCTCCTAGTTAATAGTACTGCTTTTTGATGTTGTTAAAGTAAGCTGGAACATGAGAAAATACCTTGCACAAATCAAGCAAACAACTAATATCTTAGCCTATTGTTTTAGAATACTGCAAGCTAACTAAGATCTTAGGCTTTTTGTCTAACAGCTTTGTAAGATGGTAACCAATGAATCAATACTTAAGGTAGCTTTATGAAAAGAGAAGAGTTAAACCCTGACCTGCCGGTTAAATAATTTTAAAATTTATTAACTTTTTTCTTGCATAAAATAAAAAATGAATGTATATTCAGTGGTATAACCAATTTATAAAAAATATAAATACCTAATAAAAATACTCAGGAGCTTTATGAAAGTTAATAAACCAGAAGATTCAAATAATGTTCGCAATATATCAACAGAACAAGAAATAGACGAAGAAGTTTTTAGTCGTCAAACTCCCCCCAAAGTTAACAAGCAAAACAATGTAATTAATAATATTGATCCTTTTTCATCTTCTAAACTTAGTTCACAAATAGGACAAAGCTCACGATCAGGTTTAAGTGGTATGATGGTTCGCGATCAAATAGCTTCATTTATGGCTCCAAATGGAAATACTGGAATTGTAGGCCCCAATGTTGGAATTCCTGACACCACAGCAGCAATAGGAATGGGGAATCCAGCTCCAAACGGAAATACTGGAATTGTAGGTCCAAATCTTAATCCTAGTGTAAGTACAGGAATGGTGGGAATGGGGAATCCAGCTCCAAACGGAAATACTGGAATTGTAGGTCCAAATATGCCAGGTGTAAACCCAGCAGTAGGAATGGGAAATCCAGCTCCAAACGGTAACACAGGTGTAGTAGGACCAAATACTCGTCCAAATGGAAATACAGGTGTAGCAGGACCAAATAATCTTGCCGCAACACTTACCAACAGCCGTTTTGCTAATGAACCAAGTTTACAAACTGTTATGCAAACCAATGTGGCTCCAAAAAATGGAGAAGGTGTTAAAAGAATTCAACAAGCATTAATAGATTTAGGGTTTGCTGTAAAAGGTGGTGCAGATGGGCTTTATGGATTAGGGACACGTTCTGCTGTACAACAATTCCAACGTGAACAAGGACTTACTGTTACTGGTCAAGTAGATCGCGCTACATTGTTAATGTTAGATAAAGTATCTCCTGCTGAAGGTCAAGCAGCTAAGCTGCAAAATGCTCGTTTTGCTGATGATGCTCGTTTACAACAAATCTTAATGGGTGGTAAAGCGTTAAGTCGTGCTGATAATGGAGATGTGGTTAAAAAAGTACAACAAGCTTTAAAAGACATGAATTACAACGGCCCACTTTATGGAGTGGATGGTTCATTAGGTGGAGAAACTGCTAGATTAGTAAAATCTTTCCAACGTGCACAGGGTTTACCTGTAACAGGTGTTATTGATAGACCTACTTTGAGAGAATTAGATCGCTTAAGTCCTGCTCCTGGAAAACAATTAGAAAAATTCCCAGAATATGAAAGATTATTTTCAGATGGTTTCTTAACTACTACTTTTGCTGTTGGATATGATGAAGATAATTGGCACAACATTGAAGCTCCTAAATTACGTTCTTCACTTACTTCAGATGGTTATCGCCAACTAAATACAAGTAATGCCGCAGATTTAGATCTATTAAAGCGTGCAGGATATGATGTTGCAAACTTACCTTCAGGTATAAGTTTTTATAATAAACCTTTTACTTACAATGGTAAGCAAATACAAAGTATTGTTCAATTAATGACTCCAGATACTCCAGAAGCAGCTAAGAAATTTGAACAAGGCTTAGTAAATAGTGATATGACTGTTTATATGGGACATGCTCGTTATGGTACAGGACCAGATTTTGATCCTAAAGAATCTACTGCCGGAAATTATGTAATAGGTGTTAATTCTGCTGCTCATCGTGCTGGTACAGCAAAAGCTGGTTATGATGCTCATATGAATGAAATCTTAAAAGATTCTCCTAACAGTTTAGAACAAACACAGTTTAATAAAGACAAATACCAGATCTGGGCTTTTTACTGTTGTAAGTCTGTAAATTATGATGATGAACTTAGGCTTTTACCAAAAAATAAAAATGAGCAAAATTTAGATCTTATTGGTAGTAATGAGCTAATTTATTGGCAAAATATGGCAGCTAGTGGAATGGCTACTTTACGTGCAATCACTAGTGGCAAATCAATAAATAATTTGCAATCAGATCTGTATGATATTCACCAAATTGAAAATGGTTTTTATACAGATGGTTTTGGTGATAATGCGTAGATTTTAGTGATATTAATTTATTAACTAATTAATTAACAAAATATAAGCAGTGATATTTTTTATTATCACTGCTTTTTATTTTCTTGCTTAATTCTACAATCACTTATTTGAGAAAAGAATAGTTAATCAAATCTAAGTAACTTAGTGTACTTATATTTGTTATTAGTATTGATTTATAATACTATGGCTATTAGTAAAAGATCTTCCTTAAAATCAGTAGTTTTAAGGTATTTGAATTTTTGTTTTGAAAAATAAAAAATATTTTAATAAAAAGATAACTATATTTTCAAAAACGTGTAAAATTTATTAAATTCCTTATGAAAATAAAGTATAAAAATTGAAAAGAAAAACGTCTTAATTAAAGTAAAGAATTTTATAAAGATGAATATGTTTACTAGTCATATTAAGTGGGTTTTTTATAGCTTCTAGTTAGAATTGCAAACTATGTATGCAGAAGGAGTAAAACTTTGAGCAACAATTTAATATTTTCTAATGTAGCTGGATGTACAGATGTAGGTTTATCAAGAGCTAACAATGAAGATGCCTTTATTATGGCAGATTTATCTATGGGACGTACATTACCAGATACTTTTCATATTAGCCATCGGCTTGGTGAAAACTCACTGTTACTAGTAGTTTCTGATGGTGTAGGGGGGGCTAATGGAGGAGAAATAGCTAGTGAACTTACTGTTTTAGCAATTAAAGATGCTTTGATGAAGTTGCCAAGGGAAATTTCTCCATATGATCGCCTTGTTGCTGCGGTTGAAGAAGCTAATCACATAGTTTGGAGTGAAAGAAAAAATAATACTGCACTTAAAAATATGGCTGCTACCGTTACAGCTGTGCTTATTGAAGGCAATGAAGTTTATGTTGCAGAGGTTGGAGATAGTCGCGCTTATTTGATAAGAAAAAATAATATTAAGCAAGTTACAACAGATCAATCTTTTGTTAATTATCTTGTTCAACAGGGAGTTATAAAACCTGAACAAGCCGCTCGCCATCCGCGCAAAAATGTTGTTTTGCAATCTATAGGTAATAAAGATGCTGTAAAAGTTGCTGTCAGTATGTTTCAACTAAAAGCTCATGATGCTTTACTTTTGTGTACTGATGGCTTATCTAACTATCTTCGTTCTGATGAATTATGTCAAATTTCTAGTTCTCTTAGCCCAGAAAATGCTTGTTGGCGATTAGTACAAATTGCTAAAGAACGTGGAGGGCAAGACAATATAACTTTGATCTTAGCCAAATTTCATGGAGATAGTTTAACTAATGAAACTCATGTAGAAAGACTTACTAAAGCTCTCAAACCTTTATCTGTTTTTGATCCTGAGGAAGAAATAGAGAAAAGTCATAAACGAACACAATTTTTAGGTAATGCTTCTAGAGCTAATATGCTTTATAACCCAGGAATTACAAACTTCCAATCTATACCTTCTTCAATTCCAACAAATACTCTTTCTGAATTTCCTAATGCAAGCATAATCAAACACGAATGTAAAATGTTACTAGAGTATTTAGATTATTGTGAACAAGTACTAACTTTACAGCCAGACCAAGTTCAACAAGCTGCTACTTGGCTAGAATCTAATGGAAAACATTATGTAAAACTTAAAGATGTAATGACTGAACTCCAAAATAGCTTAGAAAATATTGTGAAAGTAAAAGAGAGTGTTTCCAAGTTCTTAAGTGAATGGGAAGTCCCTAAAAAATAATTGGGTTTTATTTTATAAATTATAGTAATTGTTAAATAGGTAAAAGCTAGATTGAAATTAATTTTTCCATCAATTTAAGAAAATAAAAGTATTAGGTGTTTTACATCTAGAAATTGCTTTTTAAGTAGAGAGTCGTTTCAACATAATAATTCTTGAATATTTAGTATTTATTTTAGTTTTTTATGGCTACATAGGCTTCTTGTTAGTTTGCCTCTGAATCTTGCAACCAAATTTTATCTTTACTAAACATAATAACAATTAATTTGCATCTTATCCCATAATAGCTTAGCTTTTTTATCGATCTTTTACTTACATCCAATCTATAGTTTTTAAATTTTATTCTAAAAGCTTAATATGACTGGTATTTTTTATGCTAAATATGCCTATACGAATATATTTTTATTGTTATTAACGTAATATATGTTACAGCATATATGATAAAATTTTTATAGAAAAGCTTTATCTGATCTGACGAAGGTCTTAGCACAAGAATACTAAATACAACTAGAACGAAATCAATTATTAAGCTTTTATTAGACTTAATGTTCTATTGAATTGCAAAGCACAGAAAAAACAATAGAATTACAACAACCAATTTAATTTATTTGAATAGATTAATAATATAGATTTTACTCTTTATGTAGAGTCAGAAATTTAGAGAAAGTGTATGAAGAAAAAAGGGAAATTAAATCTTAAAGAATACGAGACTAAATTAGTTGTCAGGTTACTAAGACGCTCTGATTATGAAAATATTGTTGAGCTTCAGAAAAAATGTTTTCCTGGAATGTCTCCTTGGACTAAAGAACAATTTGAAAGTCAACTAACAGTGTTTCCAGAAGGCCAAATAGGCATTGATTTAGATGGTACTTTGGTTGCTTCTTCAAGTAGTTTAGTTTTGGATTTTGCTCTTTATAAGGATTGGCAAGGTTGGGAAGAAATTTCTGATAATGGTTTTATTAGAAATCACAATATTCATGGAAATACTTTATATGGTATTGAAATGATGGTAGATCCAAACACTCGTGGATTAAAACTTGCTCGCCGTCTTTATGATGCTCGCAAAGAACTTGCACGATCTCTAAATCTAATGCGTGTTGTAATAGGTGGTCGAATTCCTGGTTATGGCAAATTTGCTGATCATATGTCTGCAAGAGAATATGTTGAAAAAGTAATGAATAAAGACATTATAGATCCAGTATTGACTAAGCAAATTGCTAACGGTTTTGTACTAAAGCGGCTAATACAAAATTATTTGCCAGAAGATAAAGAATCTTGTGGTTATGCTACTTTTCTAGAATGGGCAAATATTGATTTTGAACCTCCTGCAAAAGGTAAATTTGTTTGGGTTGCTCCTGTACGTGCTTGTGTGGTTCAGTATCAAATGAGACCAGTTAAGGATTTTGATGAATTTGCACAACAATGTGAGTATTTTGTGGATGTAGCTTCGGACTACAAATGTGACTTTATTTTGTTTCCTGAAATGTTTACTACTCAGCTTCTTTCATTTATTAGGGCAGAACATTCATCAATGGCAATGAGAGAGTTGGCAGAGTTTACTCCACAATACTTGGATCTTTTTACTCATTTAGCAATCAAATACAATATTAATATTATTGGAGGCTCACACTTTACTATAGAGGATGATAGCCTCTATAACATTTCTTATTTGTTTCGTAGAGATGGAACATTAGGTAAACAATATAAGCTTCATATTACACCTCATGAGAGGGAATGGTGGGGAGTTAAACCAGGGGATAAATTAGAGGTTTTTGATACTGATCGAGGTAAAATTGCTATTCAAATCTGTTATGACATTGAGTTTCCAGAACTAACTCGTATTGCAGTAGAAAAAGGTGCACAAATAGTATTTGTGCCTTTCTGTACTGATGAACGATATGCTTACTTACGTGTTCGTTATTGTGCTCAAGCACGTTGTGTAGAAAATCATATTTATGTTGCAATTGCTGGAAGTGTAGGCAATTTACCTTTTGTTGACAATTTAGATATTCATTATGCTCAATCAGGTATTTTTACACCTTCAGATATACCTTTTACTCGTGATGCTATTGCTGCCGAATGTTCACCTAATATTGAAACAGTAATCTTCCAAGATATTGATTTAGAATTACTGCGTATGCATAAACAAACAGGTAGTGTCTTAAATTGGCATGATCGTCGTACTGATTTATATGAGGTACGTTGGATTAAGGAAGATAGCCAGGAAGGTCATACTATTTCTTCAAATACAGAAGTACCAGATTCTTCAAATACAGAAGTACCAGAAACATCAGAAATATCAGAAAATAGAGAAGTAACACAAGAAATTTATCAAGAAGATAAAAATCTGTTGGAAGAAAGTCTTGTAGAAGACAATATAGTTAATGAAGCAACTAACTAACTACATTTATGTTAAACTTATTGTTAAGTTTAAGACTTAAATTAATGGAGATATTTTATGAAACAGAGTTTAAATAACTCTGAAAATCGTCGCACTACACAAATAGATGGAGTTTCAATTCATTTAGCTCATCCTGATGAATTACCCTTACATTGGATTGGACAACAAGAATTGATTCTGCAATTACATGCTTGTTGGCATCTTATTGATGAAAGAGATGTTCCTCTTTCTCCTAGGTTAATTGGAAAACCTGGTGTTGGTAAAACTACATTAGCTTATGCCGCAGCTAAAAGACTTGGCAAGGAAGTTTATATATTTCAAGCTACAATGGATACTCGACCAGAAGATCTATTAATTACTCCTGTAGTTGCAGAAAATGGGAAGATACAATATGTTGCTAGTTCAATAGTTACAGCAATGATTGTAGGTGGAATTGCTATACTAGATGAAGGAAACCGGATGTCTGAAAAGTCTTGGGCTTCACTTGCACCACTGCTTGACACTCGACGTTATATTGAATCTATTGTTTCAGGAGTAAAAGTTAAAGCTCATCCAGATTTTCGTATTGTAGCTACAATGAATGATGATGCTAGTACTTTTGAAATACCTGAGTATATTCATTCACGGCTACAACCTCAAATTTATCTTGATTTTCCAGATCGTGATGAAGAATTAGCAATTTTAAGGGAAAACTTACCGTTTGTTGATGACAAAATTTTAAATTATGTAGCTAGTTTCTTAGAAAATGCTCACTTTGCTGATGAACCTTATACAGTTAGAGATGGAATAAATATTGCTCGCTATGTAGCTAAACGGCTAAGTTTTGGCCCTAAAAATTATCATGAATTAATTCGTGAAGCTATGATAAAAGTCCTAGGCGATAGCGCCTTACGTTATCTAGAGTAATCAATGAAAAATAAAGAGTTATATCTAGAAGAATGTGGTCAATTTGTTTTACTGCCAGTAATTCATCATTCCTATGAATTTACTTTAGCTGCCCGCTTGGCTTTTAAAGAGCTTAATCCTTGTGCTGTAGCTTTAGAGTATCCATTCGTACTACAAGATTTGATCTTACAAGGTATAGATAGATTACCTAGAATTTCCGTTTTACTTTATGGAGAAGAAACCAAGAATTTTATTCGTATTGAACCAGTAGATCCTTTTGTTGAAGTTGCTCGTTGTGCTCGTGAACATAAGCTAGAAGTTCGTTGTATTGATATGGCAATGCTAGATTATCCACAAGTTTACGATCCAATGCCGGATACTTATTCAGTTGCTTTTCTAGGACATAAAAAGTATTGTGAAATGGTGCTAGCAAAACCATCTAAACATTTGCCTGAAGATGAAAAAAGAGAGCAGGCAATGGTTTTTCACTTACGTGAATTGGAACACAAACTAAATTGGACAGGAAAGCTTGATCCCAAAAGACCTATTTTAGTTCTTTGTGGATTAAGGCATGTGTTAGGTATAAAAGAAAAGCTAAAATATTCTGGTATGAACCCTTTAGAGACTCGACCATCAGCAAAACTCTATCATCTTAGCCCACTTTCGCTAGGGGAAATAATGGGACATTTTCCTTTTTTTACTTCAGTTTATGAATTACAGCGAAATGGAATACCTCCAAAACCAGAAATAAAAGAACCTTCTAACAATTTAAGTAGCAAGCTTAAATCTATTTTTTCTAATCTTTCAACTAATAATTTAGATACTAAGGTAGTTGAAGATGCATTTGACAAGCTAGCAGATAATAGTACAAATATTCCAAAAACTACATTTAAAGTAATTTCTGGTAAACCCATTGAAAAACTTCCAGAGTTAGTGCTTCAAGCACATCAAGATGTTGCTAGTTCTGTGATGAGTCGAGACCATAATGAAATTTTAATTCGCTATTTGCTTTGGTGTCGTGCCTACTATGAACAGGAAATAAAGGAACGCATTAATCCACAGCAAATGTTTTTGCTTATCTCTTTTGCTCGCAAATATGCAACTGTGAAAGGGCTTTTGTTACCAGATTTTTATGAGTTATTAATTGCTGGGCGTGGTTCAATAAATTCGCATTTTTGTTATCGAATGTGGGAAATGGCTACTGCTTATCCTCCTCAAGAAGGTCATAGTGAGTTGGAAACAATTGAGTTAAGAGCAGAAGATATTTTCCCTTTGATTAATAAAGTAAGAATGAATCCACATGCTCCACTTAAACCTCGTAGTGCATTACCTAAATTTTTAAATCGTAAAGATAAACAAAAACTTACAAATCAAGATAGAGAAACTCGTTTTGATGCTAATAGTATTTGTTCATACCCCCCGGAAGATGTTGTAATTGAAGGATATGGTAACTATTTGCGTAGCAAAGGAAAGCATATTCTTAGTGAAGAACGTAAGAGAATAAGAAAATTTGAGACCTCTCTTTTAGATGGAATAGATATTCGTGAAACTATACGTAACTGGCACACAGGTGGGATTTATGTCCAAGAAGCTGGAATAGTACGAGGGTCTGTTGATTCAGTAGTAGTGATTTTTGATGAAAATAGTTCTGAATACCCATATACAATGACTTGGCTAGGGGAGCATGATCAAGAGTCAGATATGGCTTTTTATGCTACGGATCCTAATGATAGGGTAGTTGCTCCAGGTATTCGGAAAGCTGTTTATGGTGGTTTTATGATGAGCATGCCACCAGGACGGCTCTATGATGTATTTTATGATCCTGCTTATCATGTTGCTGCTAATTATGCTGAAAGATTGCTACTAGCTGCAATTGATTATAGCTTAGAAAAATTTGTTGTTTATGCAGCTCCAAAACCTCCTAGACCATTTTTCCAAGTGATTGCTGGACGTTATGGAAAAAGAATTCTCTATATTTCTCTAAAACAACTTTCTCCTGTTATGCTTCAAAAAATACGTACCTTTCATATATTGGCAGACAAAAATACTAGACAATATGCAAAAGATCATATTTGGTAAACCATATATATTCTTAATAATTAACTATATTGTTTCTAATTAAATAGAGTTAGGTTGGCTATTGTTAATTACTCTTTTTAATTCAGCTTGTAAGCTTTCAAAGCCTTTTGCCATAGCCCAATGATGATTCCAGGAAAAAATAGGTTTAGCAATAAAAGAAAAGTATTTAAGCAGGGGCTTTTCAGCTAATATTTGCCAATCAAATTGGACTTTTGTTATATCTTCCACTTGAGTAAGTGTCCAAATTCCACGTCCAACAAAGTCTCCAGTTGCTTTTATTTCCATATGTTTAGGAAAATGTAGTGAAACTACTTCGGCCGTCCATTTTAAGGTATAAGGAAGCCATCCTTTAGTGTGAAAGTGAATCTTATCCCCAATTCTATCTGAACGCCCTTTTTTTTCTGCTTTAGCTGAAAGATAAACGTCTGACCACCAGCGTGGTAAGTCAGCTCCATTTTCTATTATTTTAAAAACTGTTTCAATCGGAGCTTTAAATTCCCATTTAGTTGTAAAGTAATATTGGTTAACCGACATTGTTTTAGACTTATTTTCTAGACTAATAAAAATCTTTAGTTATCAAGAAGTCAAATAAATTAATTTATATGTAGTGATTATAAAAGAGTTATTTTAATAGGGTTATACTAAACAAATGTTTTATAATAAATGGTTTGTAATCCAAATAATACTCCTCGCACTTGATCAATCAATGTTTTGAGATCATGAAAAGCATCTTTATCAAGGAAGTTACCATTTTCAAGCTCTTCTTTTGAGAGTTCTAAAATTATGTTGAGATCTTTGATACCTTGTAATAGTTCTTGGAATAAATTGTCTACTCCTGGTTGAATATCAGCTAATTCTTGAGTTTCTGCTGATATTGCACTTAACTGTTTATCTAGTGCTCCGGTAGCAAACCGAGTCATAGATTCAGAAACATTTACCATTGTTCCTGGACTAGAGGTTAACAATATAGCTGCTTCTAAATCGTATTCTGATGCTTCCATAAAAACTTTTTGCAATTCTTGTTCTGTAACAGCTTTTATAGCAGCTTCTAGTTCTTCAGCCAAGTCTTTAGGTGTTTGAGGGCGATCGGCAGGTTTTTTAGATAAAGTATGCATCACCACTCCATTTACTATTGCTGGTAAATCAGAGCAAATATCGTAAATGGGTTTTGGTTTTTCAGAGATGTGTTTCATTACAATAATGCTTGCCTTTTTACCATCAAAGGGTAGTTTTCCTGTAAGCATTCTGTAAATTATTACTCCTAAAGAGTAAATATCAGAACGAGTATCAACATCAAAGCCGCCGCATTGCTCTGGAGACATATAAAATGGAGTACCAACTACAAAGCCTGCTTGGGTTAGTCTTGTTGCTTCTTCTTCGTCATCCACTTTACCTAAAAATCTAGCAATACCAAAATCTACTAGTTTAACGATCTCTCGATCTTCATCTTTGTGAAAGAAAATATTTTCTGGCTTAAGATCTCGGTGTACGATGTTATGATCATGTGCCACAGCTAACGCATTACAAACCTGTTGAATTACATTATTGGTTTCTTGTAAAGAGAACCGCCCCTGATTTACTAGGTGATATTCTAGGGTGTTTCCTTTTAATAATTCCATCACAACATAAACAGTTTTAGTTTCTAAGGATTGTAGCTTAATATCCCCTACTTTATTTTCTGGTAAAACTATTTTGGTCATACCAAAATCCATAATAGCAATAGCATTGGTATGACGTATTTTCATGGAGATTAGTGCTTCACGGCGAAAGCGCTCTACAGCTTTTGGATCGCTAGCTAGATGAGGGTGAATAATTTTTATTGCTACAGGAGCATTAAGTTGTATATGAACGGCCTTATAAACAACACCTGTCCCACCACGAGCGATCTTTTCATCGATCCTATATTTACCGTCTATTTCCATTCCTATTAAAGGATCGTCTGGCTCTACAGTGACTAGTTTTTGCCCGTCAAATACACAAAAGCTATTAGAATCTTCGTAAGCACGGTTACAATCAGGACATTGTTTCATGTTTGAGCTAAAGTAATTTCTAGAATTAAAACTACTTCCTCTTTTTTAGACTATTGGTTAATAACAACCTTGAACATATTTCTTGTGTAACTAAAAGTACATGTTGTGTTGTATTTTTATAGCTTTGAAAATGTTTTCAATATCATAAACTTTAAAAACTTAGCTATTTATTGAAAAAAAGTCAATTTTTAAATAAAACTTTTAATATTAAATTTTTGGCTAAGCATCCTTAAGTAGTATCTAATACACACGTATTGTACTTGTTAACTACAATGTCAATTATAGATTGACAATCAAAGAACCCATAAATGCTGCTATATTAGTAGCTTGATAATTTTGATTAAAAATACTCTTTTTCTCACTTTGCATATCCTGAGGATCAGATATTTCCCTAACAGAAAAATCATTAGCATTATTTTCATTTGCAAAGATCTTAAAGTGAAGAGAATTTTGAGTATAAACTATATTGTACCAACAACTTTCTTTGCGCAACAAAATAATTTTTGCTCGACCTGTTAATGCTTGCCTTATTACAACATCCAGGAATTGAAATGTTGGATTAGAGTAATCTTGCTCAAGTATACTTTCTTCATAAGTGCCATCTAAATCTGTATTAAGAAAGATATAGAAAGCAAGTAAATTATCTGAATTATATGACAAATTGAAAGAACTAGGTTTTTCACTACTGAGATCAAATGCAGAAACAATTTCTCTTACTGTGAAATCTTTGGGGTTTTCTTCGTGAGCAAAAATTTTAAAAAGACGATTATTTTTATTAAATACTAAGTTGTACCAGCAGTTTTCTTTTTTCAGAAGCACAATTTGAGCATGCCCTAACATAGCTTGTCTTAATGTAACATTTAACAACCCATAAGTACTATTGTATCTATCATATTCAGGGATAAGGTTTTCCTCAACTAAATTATTTGTTGAGGATTTTTTTCCTGAAAAAGAGACAGATTTTTGCACGCCAGAACTTTGCTCAAGTTGCTCAACAAAATGTTCGATAGATGGAGTTCGCTCTTCACGATTACGTGCTAGAGCCAGCATTATGGCCTGCTCTACACCTTTAGGTAAAATTACATTAGGGTTGGTTAGGCTTGGAGGTTGAGGGTTATTAAGTAGACGGCTTATCATAGTGTTTTGGGAACTCTCTATAGGGAAAGGTAATGTTCCCACTAGCATTTGATAAACGATCAGTGCAAAACTATAAACATCTGTACGAGTATCAAGTTTTTCTCCACTAACTTGCTCAGGGGACATATAAGCTGGTGTGCCCATAACCAAGCCTACATTAGTCAGATCATTTTCTTCATGGGAAAACTTTGCAATACCAAAATCTAGGACTTCTACCCAATCTTTCCCATTTTTATTGCAGATCATTATGTTATCTGGTTTTAGATCTCGATGAATAATATTTTGACTATGTGCGTCTGCTAAAGCTGCTCCAGCTTGTCTACAGATTTCTACTACTCTTGGCAGAGGTAAATGGCCTTCACGTCGTAAAATAGCAGAAAGAGTTTCTCCTTCTACAAACTCCATGACCAAGTAAAACATACCATCTAAAGTTTTACCAAAATCATAGACTCCTATTGCATGTGGATCTTTGAGTAAGCTAGAAAGTTTAGCTTCTCGTTCAAAACGTTCTAAAGCCTCAGGTTTTTTAGCTAATTCTGGAGGAACAACTTTAATAGCACAAAGCCGCCCCATTCTGGCATGCTCAGCTTTATAAACTGCTCCCATTCCACCTTGGCCTAATTTACTGATAATTCTAAATTTAGCGTCAAGCCAAGTTCCTACTAAGGGATCACTATTTTTATCCTGGCTAATGCTAGTTAGCCTACTTCCATCTTCACCACAAAAAGTGGCGTTATCGTTAAATTGTTTTTGGCATTCTGGACAAATCTTCATAGTCTACATCTATTGCGTGCCTAAACTAAATCTAAACTAAATGAAAAGACATCAAATTTATTAAGCTATTTTAGAAAGTTTGTTATTTTCTTGATGTTTTAGAGCTTCTAACAAAAAGTTTTCAAAAATAATACGGCCGTCTCGGCTATCATTGCGATGCTCCCAACGAGTAGGCAGTTTATTCCAATCTTCAAAAGATTTTTCTAAATGGTATTGTACTGTATAAATTAGTTGATCATCACTGCGTTTAACCATCATTTGATATGGGCATAAATAACTTTTAGCTAAGTTAACAAAACCTTCAGGAATTCTATCAATCATTAACCCATGATTTTGCCAAACGCGAAGTACATGTTGATGAGAACCTGCTTGCCAAAAACGAGAACTAGCATCATCTAAACCATTGAATATAGGGTCATTAGGTGACATAACTCGTACATAGTGATATTCATATTCACGGATTCTACCACTGCGTTTTTCTCTAGGATCTTTTCCATCTAAAGTAACAATTTCTGCTCCAAAGCTTAAGCCAATTAGTTGATGCCCACCACAAATTCCTAGAGTAGGAACTCTTAAGCGCTGTATAGTTCTTGCAAAGTTATTAAGTACTACAGGGTTATAGAGATCAAAATCTCTAAGTGAACCACTAATGATAATTGCATCAGGGCTAAACATTTCAATTGTATTTTCGGTAAATTCAGATAAATGAATGATTTTAGTGCGGCTATGTTTTATTAGTTTCAGAACATTTCTAGTAATATTTTCTAGTGCTAGACCTGCAATATGACGTTCTTCTCTTAGCCATTTTAGAGGATTAAAATCTGCTTCTTGTATTGCTGTGGGTGAAATATCTGATTCAGATTTAAGTAAGTTATCAACAATCATTACACTCATTGAGTCTATTTTTGGTTTAAAAGGCTCATAGTCACAATAGTTTTTTTGTTGTACTGGCATGTTGTAGCCTCCTAGGCTAAGTTAAATAGCTTTAGTTTTAAATAGCTTTAGTAAGCGTATTTAAGTATTAAAAGAAAATATTTTTTGGAAACTAGTTTTAACCTGACAAAATCAGGCAGATAGAAGTACTTTTATATTACTTAATTAATTTTTCTATGCAAGCACTTATTCGTTCTACACCTTGCTTTAAGGTATCTAATGACGTTGCATAAGAAATACGCAAATACCCTTCACTTCCAAAAGCCGATCCAGCCGTTAATGCCACATGAGCTTGTTCTAATAAATATTCGGCTAATTGCTCTGAAGTCTTTACTTTGCTATTGTTATTTAACACTTTCTTTATGTTAGGAAATGCATAAAAAGCCCCTTCAGGCTCTACACATTCAATTCCTTCTATGGCATTTAATGCAGGAATTAAGTAATCTCTACGACGTTTATATTCTTCTAACATTTCTTTAACTGAAGCTTGAGAGCCTGATAATGCCTCTATTGCGGCTTTTTGGCCTATTGAAGAAGGGTTAGATGTAGAGTGACTTTGTACTTTTACCATTTCGCTTATCCACTCTTTAGGCCCAAGAGCATAGCCTAAACGCCAGCCTGTCATAGCATAGGTTTTGGATAATGAGCCACAAACTAAAGTATTTTCTCTGATACTAGAAGATAAATGAGCAGCAGAAAAAGGCTCATTAGGTGGATAAACAAACTTGTAATAACATTCATCAGAAAGAAGCCAAATATTATTTTCTAAAGCTATTTGAGCTATATTTTCAAATTCTTTTTTAGTAATAATACGTCCAGATGGGTTGTTAGGTGAATTGAGAATTAGTAGCTTAGTACGAGGACTAATATGGGCTTTAAACATTTCTGCTGTTAATTGAAATCCATTTGCTTCAGTATCAATAATTACAGAAGTTCCTCCAGCTAATGTTACAATTTCAGGGAAAGTAACCCAATAAGGTGCAGGTATTAATACTTCATCTCCAGGATTAATCAAAGTAATAATGGCATTAAAAATGGCTTGTTTTCCGCCAGCAGACACTATTACTTCTGAAAGATCATAACGTGCACCAGTTTCAGAAAATATATAATTAATAATGGATTCTTTGATTTCTTTAATTCCAGCAGTAGGTGTATAGCGGGTAAAATTCTTATCTATAGCTTCGTGAGCAGCTTGTTTAATATTATGAGGAGTACTGAAATCTGGTTCACCTGCTCCAAGATCAATTACATCAAAACCTGCCCGTCGCAAATTATCAGCCTTTTGCATTACTGCTAAAGTTGAAGAACTTGCCATCTCTACTACTCTTTGAGCAGGAACAAATCTAGAAATAGCTTTTGACATTTAACTTTAACCCTTTCTTTTCAATGCCAGATAGTTATTAAGAGGGTTTTACTTCTAATTTTTCTTTCATTTTTTGTTCTACTAGTGATGGTACTAGTCCAGTTATTGAGCCTTTTAACATAAATACTTCTTTAACTAGACGTGAACTTAAATAACTATAAGGCTCGGCAGCCATCATAAACACAGTTTCAATTTCAGGTGCTAATCGCCGATTCATAAGCGCCATTTGTAATTCGTACTCATAATCGGAAATTGCTCGAATTCCTCTTACAATACAACCTGCTTGTTGAGATTGTGCATAATTAACTAGCAAACCATTAAAAGTGTCTACTCGAACTTCTGGCCAATTTGATACTACTTCTTTGATAATCTCTATACGTTCGTCAAAGTTAAATAATGGCTTTTTCTCTGCATTTACTAATACAGCAATAATTATTTCATCAAAAAGCCTTCGCCCACGGTCAATTATGTCTAAATGACCATTAGTAATTGGATCAAATGATCCTGGATAAATTGCCCGACGCATGCGCATAATGTTTTTATTTTGGAGGATTTAACTTTTTTGGACAAAATATAATAAATTCTCATTCTGCCAGTAGCCAGTATTGACTGTCAATCAACTATGCCAACAGGTTATTAACTTAATGAGTAATACTGTCGTGTAAGGTAATGGTTTAATAAGTTGTGAGTTTAAAGCATCTCAATTTCCAAAATAGCTCATATTTTTTTAAGATTTTGATTATGATTGTTTTTAGTGTTCATAATATATTTTGGACAACCAAATTAATTAGAGGATCTTGGAGGAATTAATGTCAGAAGATAAACAAACAGCAGGCAATCGTTCTAAAGAATTGTTTAGCAAAGCACAACAACTTATTCCTGGAGGCGTTAATAGCCCAGTTAGAGCTTTTCGAGCTGTTGGCGGCGGCCCACTTTTTATTTCTAAAGCTAGTGGAGCTCATATTATAGATGCTGATGGACGCAGTTATATTGATTATGTTGCTTCTTGGGGACCAATGATTTTAGGACATGCTCATCCAGAAATAGTAGCAGCAATTCAAAAAGCAGCTGCTTGTGGTACTTCTTATGGCGCTCCAACAGAACTAGAAGTGGAATTTGCTGAAGAAATTACTTCAGCTATACCTTCCATAGAAAAAGTTCGTTTAGTTAGTTCTGGGACAGAAGCTGTTATGAGTGCAATTCGCCTAGCAAGAGGTTTTACTGGGAGAGATAAAATTGTTAAGTTTGTTGGCTGTTATCATGGTCATAGTGATGCATTGCTGGCAAAAGCTGGTTCTGGAATTGCTACTTTTGGCCTTCCAGATTGCCCTGGAATCCCTGCTGAAACAGTTAAACACACACTTACTTTACCTTTTAATGATATTAACGCTTTAGAAACTTTATTTAGTGAAATAGGCTCGGAAATTGCCGCTGTAGTTTTAGAACCTGTGCCAGGAAATATGGGTTGTGTTTTACCTAAAGAGGGATTTTTAGAAAAAGCCCGAGAACTCACTAGCAAAGCAGGTAGCCTATTAATTTTTGATGAAGTAATAACTGGTTTTAGACTTGGACGAGGTGGCGCTCAAGCGCTTTATAATATAAACCCAGATTTAACTTGCTTAGGTAAAATCATTGGCGGTGGCTTACCTGTAGGAGCATTTGGTGGGCGTGCAGATGTAATGGATCATTTAGCTCCTGTTGGGCCAGTTTATCAAGCTGGTACTTTGTCAGGCAATCCACTTGCTGTTAGTGCTGGACTTGCAGCTCTAAAAATATTGCGAGATGAATCTATTTATACACAATTAGCTGAAAAAACCGCTAAACTAGTTGCTGCTACCAAAGAGGCTGCAAAAGAAGCGGGAATTGCTGTACAAATTAATACTATAGGATCAATTTTTACTTGTTTCTTTACCGATCAAGCAGTTGTAGATTGGGAATCTGCTAAAGTTTCTGATACAGCACGCTTTGGAAAATTCTTCCGTGCTATGTTATCTCAAGGAATTTATATGGCTCCTTCACAATTTGAAGTTGGTTTTGTTGGTGCTGCTCATACAGATGATTTGTTGGAGCAAACCTTTTTAGCAACTAGACAAGCGTTTAAGTTATTAGCATGAAAAATTTTAGTTCTAAATATATAAAAATAATGCTACTAAGAGCAGTTACTATATTAGTAATTGCTCTTGTAGCTCATTTGCCAGTTTCCACTTTAGCTTGGTCAGCAAAAGGTCATGTGATTATTACTAGAATGGCTGTGAAGTTGTTATTGGATGATCCACAAACTCCAGTTGAGTTAAAAAATATATTAAAAGAAGGAATAGGTAATAACAGTAAGTTAGTCAATTTAGAAGACTATACTGTTAGTAAAGATAATTCATATTCTTTTGATAGTGGGTTAGATAGCTTTTCTATTCGGCCAGATGAATTAACTGCTACTAAATCTCCAGTTCCAGCTTTTGATAGTAGTGAACCAATTATGCATTTTTTAGACAGTGAAGTTTTTCATCCTAATCCTGAAAAACGAAAGTTTGCTTCAGATGGGTCAAATAAAGTAAAGCCTGAAGATTTACCTCGTAACCCAAAAGATGAACGTTATAAAAAATATGGAATGATAACTTTTCGTACAGAACAAAGTTACAACAGTCTAGTAGAAAGCTTTCAGGTAAACTACTCTAATGATCAAGTTTTTTTATGGGTAGGTTATTTATCTCATTATGTTTCAGATTCTTATCAACCTTTTCATTCAACAATAGGTTATTTAGGTTATGAATGTCCTTGTAATGAGAGGCGTGAAAAAAAACATAACTTTCATCATGATCTAGAAGGTCTATTATTTGAAGATGATAGCAAAATGGGACAAAAGAATAGAGAAAAGTTTTGGCAGTATTTTTCTGATGCAATAAAAGAATATAAGCAGGAACAAGTAGGGCGATTAGATCCTTATTTAGTGTCTCAAGAGGCTTTATTAACAGGCTATGATTACTTACCAATGCTTTGTAATGCTGGTCAAGTTGCTTTAGGAGAAAATGAATTTCAAGCTGATGTTTGGTTCAATTACCAAGAAAAGATAGCAAATAAAGAAGTTAGCATTTTACAATTAAAAGCACAAAGAATGGCTCAAGCTACAATAAAGCTAAAAACACTTATTTTGCAAGCCTGGAAGGATTCTTTAAATAAAAACAAGTAAATATTTTAAGAAAACCAAACTTTTTAAAGAAGTTCTAAGTCTAATTTGACAAGCGATATGGCGAAAGCAGAGAAGCTAAAATGGAAATAAGCGATAACGAAATCATTGAACGGACGCTTAATGGAGAAATTGAAGCTTTTAACATTTTGGTTAGACGATGGGAACGCCAAATCTATGGATTAGCATATAGAATGTTAGGCCGTGATGAAGAAGCCTATGATATTTGTCAAGAAACATTCTTAGCTGCTTATCGCAATTTAAACAAATTTCGTGGGGAAGCCAAATTTTCTTCTTGGCTTTATCGTATTGCACTAAATTGTTGTCATACGCGCTTACGCTCTCGTGCAAATAACGACCTATCTTTAGAACAACAATTAGAAGATCAAGGCTTTGAACCAGTAACAGATATTGAGCATCTTAATGATGGATTGCATCGTGACCAGATTGCAGAGTTAGTAAGAAGGGCATTAGCTGGAATGCCTCCAGAAATGCGCCAAGTAATAATAATGAAGGAATATCAAGGTTTAAAATTTCATGAAATAGCTGAAGTTCTTAATATTCCAATAAGTACAGTAAAAACCAGAGTTTATACTGGTTTAGAACAATTAAAACAGCGCTTAAATCACTTAAAAAATCTTTTGTAGGATGCATGTTATGAAAAATCAAACAAACGCAAATCAATGTCAACGCAAAGAAGATTTAATAACCTATCTCTATGGTGAAGCCACACCAACAGAAGAAAAGGCTTTTAAACAACATTTGCAAGAATGTGCGAGTTGTAAAAAAGAAATGTCTGAATTTGCTATGGTTAGGGAAAGTTTACAAACTTGGCAAACAGCAGAAGCTCCAAAAATAGCAATGGATTTACCTCTAGAGCGTCCTCGTTCATTAAAAGAAATTCTAAAAGAATTAGGCACTATTCTACCTGCTTGGTTTAAATATGGCACTGGTTTTGCGGCTGCTGGAGCTTTTAGCTTGCTTCTACTAGCGCTTTTTAACACTCAAATCCACTATGACAAAACAGGTTTTAGCTTTCAAGCTACATTGTTTGGTAATAAACAACAAGCTGTACAAAACATAAAGAGTAGTAACTCAAATGCTGATGAACTTGTACGTAGCTTAGTAGCAAAAGCCTTAAGTGAAAAAGATGCTCAAATAAACCAAGTCTTAGAAGAAAAACGTGCAGAAATAGAAAAAGAATTACGAAGACAAATAGATCTTTTATCAGGTGAAATTTCAGAAAAAAGTAATACAGAACTTTCAAAAGCTACTTTAGAGTTAAAACGTCAGCACCAAGCTGAATTAGAAAAAGCCTTACAACGAATACAAACTCAAAGTATTAAACCTTCTACAAGCGATGATGATGATCCTTTCAATCTTTGGGGTGGAATAAATGATAAGGTTTTAGAAAAGGCTTCTGAAGGTTCTGATCCAACAGGATTAAGTAACTAAATTTCTTCATAGCCACTCACATTAAAACTAAATTTTGACCCTAGCTACTTGCTAGGGTTTTGTTTTTTATTTGGTAAATTAATTTCTAGAAAGAACACAATATAATATTATGCTTAGGATCAAACTTTTATTGGTAACTTATACAAAAGCTAAAAATTATAATTACATCCTTAAAAATTTATGAATTTAAGCCAAATCTTGTCAATTTATAGAGATGAAAGGTTTTTTCTTTTTGCCATAGGAACATGGTTAATTGGAGTAATAGGTTTTACTTTCTTTGCTAGCTTCTTGACTTGGATTGCTTGGAAACAACCTAAATGGGCTGAAAAATATCGCATCCAATCTCGTCAAGGTTTAACAAAAAAGTTTGTAATACCTTCAATAAAATACTCTTTATTTAACAGTACTTTATCTTTGGTTATGGTAGTTGTTAGTTGGCCACTACTAAGATTTTCTGCCATTCACTCTGGCTCATTGCCTAAATGGTACGTAATTTTAGGACAGTTCATCTTCTTTGTTTACTTAGATGATTTTATTTACTATTGGTTTCATAGGGCAATGCATTGGAAATATCTTTATCATTCTATTCACTCTGTTCATCATCGAATTATAGTTCCTTGGGCAGTTTGTGCACATTATATGCATCCAGTAGAGTTTTTGATTACTGTTGCAAATGTTTTGCTAGGCCCAATACTACTAGGCTCACATGTGCTAACCATTTGGCTCTGGGTGCTATTTCGTCAATGGATTGCAGCAGAAGGACATTGTGGCTATGACTTTCCTTGGAACCCTTCAAGACTCTTTCCTTTTTATGAAGGAAGTAGTTACCATGATTTCCATCATTCTAAATTCCAAGGTAATTATTCAGGGTTTACAGGGTATTTGGATAGAATTTTCGGAACTAGATCTCCTAACTATGAGAAGTATTTATTAGACAAAAAGCCCAGGTAAATTAAATGTTAGGCAAGATTATTATTACTTTATTATTTTTGTAGATTAAAATACAAAAAACTAGAGTTTTACATTGCATTTACAAGGATTTAACATTTTGGTTACTTAAGTGTTACTACATATTTACTTGCTAAACTATGGTTGATGATTTATCTTTATTTACGAATAATCTGTGATATTTAATTCCTTTCTTCTCGGTATTATAAAAGGCTAGGCAAGTTATTTATCCTAAAGGAAAATATCCCGCCTAGCCATTCCTTTTTCTAGTCATTTTCGTTTGCGTAGACTTGACCTAGCAAAAGTAGGAACACACTTTTGCTAGGATATTTTTATTTTATAATAGTTTGTTTGGCTAAATTTATCCAGGTTTGAACTTGTTCAGACGCAAAAAAGATACATCATAATCTCTTATACTTCCACAAATAATGTAATATTTGCCATTAATTAAGGGAAATCTTATACAATATATAAAATTTCCATATTCGCTAAGATGTGTAGTAACATAAATTTTGGCAACCTCTTTTAAGTCAAATGAATAACTATAAACCCAAGGCAAAGGAAGTTGAGAAACAATTAGTTTTGAGGTTGTTAGTATTATGCTAGTGTTATTTATAGACTATCTTAAAAAATTAAAATTTAATTAAAAGTATGTCAAAACTAAAAAATCTTGTTGGGGAAGTTTTAGATCAAAAATATAAGATTGAATCTCAATTAGGTCAGGGAGGCATGGGGGCTGTATATCGTGCTACTCATTTAGGAACAGAAAGACCTGTGGCTTTAAAAGTTATTATGCCTGAGTTTATGGAGGAAAAACGTTTTATTGAACGTTTTAAGCGGGAAGCAAAAGCTTCTGGCCGATTGCGTCATCCCAATGTAGTTAATGTTACTGATTTTGGTTTTGCTTCCATAGATCAAACTCAATTAGCTTATCTAGTTATGGAATTTCTAGATGGCACTACACTAGGTGGATTATTAGATAAACAAAAATATTTACCTCTAGAACTTATAGTTGATATTGTTGAGCAAACTTGTTTAGCTGTTAATGAGGCTCATAAATTAGGTATAGTTCATCGTGACTTAAAACCTGACAACATTTGGTTACAACCTAATGGAAGAGGTGGTTATAATGTTAAGGTTTTAGATTTTGGCTTAGCCCAACTTCATGATTTAGCTGCTAACCCTCAGCAATTAATAGTTTCTATTGCAAATGATGGTGGCAATAGTAATATCCCTATAAGTTTAGAAGCTAAAACTCAAGTTAATTTATCATCAAATAATAATCCTAGTGGGTTAAAAACAGAAATTACTGAAGCTGCAACGATAATAGCACCACCTAGTTTAGTCTCAACAGAAGCAAAAACATTAGTTAGCCTAGAAGAGGCAAAAACGCTAGTTAATACACAAGAAGCTAAAACTCTAATTAATCCTAATAGAACTACACATGATCCTAATAAAGCTAAAGGTACTAATCCATTAGCTCTAGATATGGAAAAAATAACTCAAGTTGGAAGTATTCTAGGTACTCCTCTTTATATGTCTCCTGAGCAATGTCAAGGTTTGCCACTAGATTTTCGAACAGACATCTATAGCTTAGGTGTCATTGTTTATCAAATGTTTACAGGTACAACTCCATTTACAGGAAACTTATATGAGCTTTTAAAAAAACATGTTCATGAAACTCCACCTCCACTAACTCAAAAAGAACATAAAGTTCCACCTGCTATTGCTAAAGTTGTAATGTCTGCTTTAGAGAAAAAAGCTGAAAATCGCCCTATTAGCGCAATAACTTTTGCTGAAGGTTTAAGAGCAAATAGCCAAGGCGAACTTCCCTTACTTCGGGAAGCTCTTAGCCTTTATCGAAAGCACTTTGGGACTTTTTTTAAAACATCTTGTCTAGTTTATCTACCTTATCTTATTTTTAATTTTTTGCTGATAGGAATTTTTATAGTTGTTCCAAATAACCTTTTATCTAATAAGTTAAGGCATATATTAATCGGATGGTATTGGCTATTTGGATTAGGAATTTTACTTTTTGCTAATACTACTAATCTAGGTATATTTGCGTTGGTGTTAAAACAAGTGCAAGATCTTTCTAAACCTTCAATTTCTCTATTTGAGATATTTAAAGCATATATTAGAAATTTCCATAGAGTAGTTTTTACTGCGCTGTTTGGTAATGTTTTGATTTTACTAGACTATGCTTTATGTACACCTATAGTTCTTTTAGAGAATAAAACAGGCAAAGAAGCATTGGAGCATTCAAAGTTTCTAGTAAACCAACTAAAGCCAACTATGATAGCTTTGCAGATACGAAGTATCTTTATTTCAGCACTTACACTATTATCTTCACCAATTATTTTTGTGATAGTTAGTCTGTTTTGTTTTGTTCTAAATGAGAATTGGGCTAATAATTTAATAGAAAAAGGAACAGTTAAAGCGTTTTTCTTTGTTCCTACTACTTTTTTATTTTTTCCAGGAATTTTCTTAATTTTAGTTTATCCAATTGTTGCTATTGCAACTACCCTTTTTTATTTCAAAGTTAAAGCTATTAATGGAGAAGATTTAGTTTCTAACTCTAGTAAAATAAACACTTACCAAGTAACTAATCCATTTCAGAGTAAACGTTCTACTCAAAAAAGAGCTTTTGCTTTTGCTTCAGTGCTTGTTATTGTTTTAGTTGGTTGGTTGGCAATTAAAAATATTGCATTAACCTTTGCTACAGGCTTAGGTTTAACTAATGTTGTAGAAACTCTAATTTTAGTTGGGGCAAATGCTAATGCCAAAATAAATATTTCTGCATTCAATAGTGATTTTGAGTTTAATACTACACCTTTAATTCATGCTGTATCAAATGCTAAAGACAAGCCAGAAATTGTAAAAATATTACTAGATAATGGAGCAGATGTTAATTCTGTTAATGATTTTGGTTGGACTCCTTTGATGGAAGCTACTTCCCGGAATAATTTAGATGTAATAAAGATGTTAGTAGATAATGGAGCAAATATTAATGCGGCTGATAATCAGTTTTATACTTGTTTGATGAAGGCAGTTTCTCAAGGTAATTTGCCTATTGTAAAGTTTTTTTTGGAAAAACAAGTTGAGGTAAATGCACTAAATACTTATCAGGAAAGTGCTTTATTACTTAGTGTTGCTTCTGGCAATGCTTATATAACAAAAGCTTTATTAGATAAAGATGCTGAAGTTAATGTTGCAGATAGTAAAGCAAATACTCCTTTAATGTTTGCAGCTAAGGGAGGAGATAGTTATATAGTTAGTTTACTTATAAAGAAGGGTGCTGAGATTAATCAACAAAATGATAGGGGACAAACTCCTTTAATTATTGCAGTTATAAATAATAATAAAGAAGTAGTAAAGCAATTAATTGACGCTGGTGCAAAGACAAACTTTCAGGATAAAAACTCAAAAACTGCTCTAGATTATGCAAAAGAAAAAAACTATAAAGAAATTGTTGATTTTCTAGAAAAAGACCAAACCCCAAGTAAATAAATCACTTGGGGCAGTTTAAAACTATCGTCTTCTTTCACCATTATGTTTTGCAGATTTGATATCTCTATTAGCTTGTTTTTGGTGAGCTTTAATACTTTTTCTTTCTTGTTTGGTTACTACTCCGTCAGCTCTAGCAGCACGTCTTTCTGCTTTAATGGCATCTTGTTCTTTGAGCAATTGGTTAGCTTCATTAGTAGTTAGGCTTCCACTCTTTAACCCTTTTCTAATACGTTTTTCTTGATTTTTTTGGTGTTGGTCAATATTGTGTTTTCTGTGTTTTCTGTGACCATAAGCATAACCTTGTCCTTGAGCAAAAGAAGCACTAGCAAAAAGCATAACAACCATAAATACTAATAAAATTTTCTTCATAAAATCTCCTAGGTTAAAATAAGTGTTTAATAATAATTAATGTAACTATTAACTTTACTATTAGGTTAGGTAAATAACAAGAGTTTTATTTTTATGTTTTATGTGCCCAATAAGCTTCTAAAACACGGCTTGCATTACGTTTCCAAGTATAATTGGCTATTACATCTTGACGAGCTTGCTCACCTAAACGCTGACATTCACCTGGGTGAGTTGCTAACTGTGTAAGAATTGTGACTAGCATATCAACATTAGCTGGTTCTACTAAATACCCATTTTGTTCATTTTTGATTACATCAGCAAGTTGGCCTAAGCGACTAGCTACAATTGGTTTAGCCATTGCCATATATTCAAAAAGCTTTGTAGGAGAACCAAAAAAGTCACTTCCATCTTCCATAGGTATTTGAGGAGAAACCAATATATCACAAGCATCTAGGTAAGATGGTACTAAGTTATGACTTAATCTTCCTGTAAATGTAACTCTGTCAGTACAATTAGCTTTTTTTACGATTTCTTCAACATTATGTTTTAAGTTTCCTTCTCCAATAAGTAAGAAGTGACAGTTGACAGTTCTAGGTAAGCGAGTAATTGCTTCTGCTAGGACTAATACTCCATGCCAAGGGCCGAATGTGCCAACAAACCCAACTACTGTTTTATCTGCAATCCCTAGCTTGGAACGGACTTCAGCCCCTCCTATATTGGGGCGAAACATTTCTGGGTCTACTCCATTAAAGTTAACCACAATTTTTTCTGGTGCTATTCCTAGGGCTGTTAAATTTTTCTTTTCCACTTCTGAAACAACAAAAATTAAGTTTGCTGCTTGAAGGTTAAGTTTTTCAAATTTTTCTAGTAACCAAAGAAAACTAGCATCATCCCAATAACGTCCTACCCAGACTTCTGAACCATTAAATTCAAGTAGTAAAGGGATTTTAGTTAACCAAGAAATTACTACACCTGCCCAAGTAAAACGGCTATAACGCTGATAAATAAAATCTGGGGGATTACTAAGGATTTTTCTTAATGCTTGAAATGTAAATGTCAAATTATTCCAAAGCTCAAAAATCATTCGATGAGCATTAAAAAATGAGGATGGCGTGATCACAGTAATTGGGGTTTGTTCTCTATTGATACCGGAAATTCCATCATTTGAAATAAAATTTAATTTTCCTCCATTAGCAATAATACCTTTAGTAAAACCAGTAATATGGGTATTGGCTCCTCCTGTTTGAGCGCCACTTGTTGGAGTTGTACGGATAAATGTTATTTTAGGTAAATCAGGTGTTGGCTTCCAATTTACTGGATTAATTTTAACAATTAGTTGTAGTAAATTGGTTAAAAACCAAGAAATGGCTACTACTAAAATTGAACCTACAGCTTCAATAAATAAATGAGGAATCTTGATTAATATAACAGATAGTTGGGAATTTCTTTCTGTATGCCCATTGGAATCAACTAACCAACATTCTTTACATCCAAGTAGTAAGCCAAAAATTAACATAGGGCTGCGACGAGTTTGCCACTCTAAACGGTCACAAAAAATAACAAAAATATCTCGCTCTTTAGCTCTCATTTGCTTAAGCTTAGATAAAGGAGAACCTGCCCGTATTTCTGATTTATTGATAAGATCTAAATTTACCTCTCCAAATTTCTTTTTTAACCACTCTATTCCAACATTAGTATCATTAGAGAGGTCTATCATTGTGATATGTCTAGGTTTATTGGACATTGTTTCCTTGCAAACTAAACAATAGTAATAGTAATGTAATGTAAAATTAATTGCTGATGTAATTGCAACCATCCAAGCAGCCCCCATTGCTCCAAAACGAGGGAGTATAAAAAGTAAGCTAGCTACATTTAAGATACCAATAAAAACAGAGATATTACGTAATTCGCCGCCTCTTCCATGAGCAGAAAGAAAGGCATTATATGGCTGAAATAGTCCGCTAAAAAAGGCTGCAATAGCAAATGCAGGTAATAGCTTAGTAGAATATGCAAATTGGTTTGAATAAATCAAAATTAGCAAATAAGGCCCAATTAAAATTAAGCTAATTGTTCCACTCGTTAACAATAACAAATTGGAGCGAACTATTGCACGGCTTACCATAGGTTGATTAGCAAAATTCTTAAATCGAGTAATTGCCATTGAGCGAGATAAATTACTTAATGGTTCAGTTAGTTTTTGAGCTAGATTATAAAATCCTAGGGAAGTAGGGCCTAAAAATAGTGGAATTAAAATTCCATCTAATTTGGTAGAACACATTGTAGTAATTCTGGCAAAGTAAATATCTAAACCAAAACGCTTAGTTTCAGATAGTATCAAATTTACATTTTGACTTAAGTTCTCAAAGCTTGGGCGTAAAAATATTAAAATAAGTACGCAGGAAAAAATAGTAGCAGTTAATGAGCTAATTATTGCAGTAAATATAGTTAATTGGTGTAAATAGAAAAATGTTACAATACCCAACAATGTTGTTGAAGGTAGCAACATTCTTAGTAATGAAAGTAACCCAATACGATTTAATCCTTGGCAAATTTGCTCTACACAAAATTGCAAAGGTAGTGCAAAACATAGAGGAGCTGCTTCTAACAAATAAGTTTGTACTTGAGGATTTAAAAGTAATCCTGTATCAGTATTTGTGTATTTGCCAATGGTAACTAGTATAGGGCTGAAAAGCTTGGCAATTAGGACAATTATTATGCTAAAACTTATGCCAATAGCTGTTGCAATGCTTAGCAATGAACCGGCTATTTTACGTGCATTGTTTGAATTAGACTCAATAGCTAAAAGTCTTGTTCCTGCAGTAAAAGTGCCAAATTCAAAGAAATAATTGGAAAATTGAATTACAGAGAGCCAACAAAAAACAAATAAGCCATAATTTTGTGTTCCTAAAGAACGGGCAATTATTGCTGTTACAGCGGCATTCAAAACACTACTAGCCAGTTGTGCTAGAAAAAGCAAACCGGTTTGTTTGGAAGTTTCACTAGTTAAGAGTTTCCAAAGAGTTCGAGGACTAAAAGCCGAGGTTTCTGTGTTAGCTAATGAAGGTTGTGCTTTGCTCATTGATTTAAAAGGAATAGAGTTTTCTTATCCTTCCGTTTTAATGTGCGGTGCATTAGCTTCTAAACCTGCTAAACGGCCTTCTATCCAATGTTCATACCAAAGGCTTAGGTTAAGTAAACACCAAAGATTAAAGCTGTAATCAACTCTTCCAGTGCTATGAGCTCCAATCATTGTGCGGATATGATCATAGTTAAAGAAATCTCGTTTACGTAGCGGAGAACGAAATAGAGAATCTTCTATAAAGTTTGACATTCGATCAATAAACCATTGTTTGATTGGTAAACCAAATCCTTGTTTCTTGCGATAAATAATATTGTCAGGTATTAGTCCTTCTAAAGCTTTTTTCAAGATATATTTAGCTTGACCATTCTTATACTTAAGGTTGCGTGGAATATTCATAGCAAATTCAACTAATTTGTGATCTAAAAACGGTACACGAGCTTCAATTGAAGTTGCCATAGAAATTTTATCTACTCTCATCAAAAGTAGTTCTGGTAAACGCATCTTAAGTTCTAAGTAAATCATACGTTCTAAGAAATCAGCTGTAGGTTTTTCCTTAGAAATTTGATCTAGGTAATTTTTAGCGATTGTATAAGAAGAAAGTCCACGAGTTCTGGAACGGAAATTTTTAGATAACAAAGTGTTTTTGGTTACTTCATCATAGATTATAACGCTACCCCAAAAAAGATCTTCCCCACTTTCTAAACGGCGAACTAATTCAGGAAATAGCTTTTGTCCTCTAGGCAAAATGTTTCTAGCAATTGTTCCAGCAAAAGGAGAAAGTACTTTCCCCATTCCACGACGCAAAACACTAGGTACTTGCTCAAGTTTATGCCATACCTTCTCATAAATATTAAGATAATCTATGTAGTTACTATATCCACTAAAAATTTCATCTGAACCTTCTCCTACTTGAACTACAATAGTATCTGTGTCACGAGCTAACTTGGAAACATAGTAAAGAGGTACACATACTGGATCTGCAATAGGTTCATCTTGGTGAAAGATTAAATCTGGAAGGAAATCAACTACATCTTCTGGCCCAATCATTATTTCATGGTGGTCAGTAGAAAAGATTTGAGAAATTTGCCGAGCGTATTCTAATTCGTTGAAACCATCTACATCCTTAAACCCTACTGTAAAAGTTCTTACACGGTCTGTCATACGTGCCATTAAAGCCACATTCGCACTAGAATCAATGCCACCTGAAAGAAAAACTCCAAAAGGCACATCGCTCATCATCCGTTTTTCTACAGCTTGTGTTAATAAAAGGCGAATGCGCTCAATACAAAATTCTTCACTGTATTCTTCTGTAGGTGTTGGAATAATAGCATCCCAATAACGAGTTGTTTTAATTGTTCCATGACTATCACAAATTAGCATATGTCCAGCTGGAAGCTTTTCTATTCCACGGAATAAGGTTTGTGGAGCAGGGGTAGTAAGAAAAGTTAAATAGTGATATAGAGCTTCTTCATTAATATCTCGAACTACAGCTGGATGTGCAAGTAACGCTTTAATTTCTGAGGCAAAAAGTATTTGACCTGGTAACTGTATGTAGTAGAGTGGCTTTACTCCTAAACGATCACGTACTAATACTAATCGTTCTTGGTTAGCATCCCAAAGAGCAATAGCAAACATTCCTTCTAATGCTTGTACAAAATCAAGACCACGCTCTTCATAGAGGTGAACTAGGGTTTCTGTATCTGTTTCTGAAAAATATATGTGGCCTTTATCTACTAGTTCTTTGCGTAATCTACGATGATTATAAATTTCACCATTAAAACTAATCCAAATGGTATTGTCTTCATTGGGCATAGGTTGTTGACCAGCAGCAGAAAGGTCAATGATAGAAAGACGACGATGACCAAGGCCAAGACGACCATCAGGAGATATATATAGCCCTGCATCATCTGGGCCGCGATGAGTCATCCTATCGCGCATCTCCTCGATTAGTGATTCTGTAATTTCTGGCTGAACCGCTCCAAACTTAAAAATTCCAACAATTCCACACATACAATTTTTTCCAAAATATTTAATTTCTAGGAATTTTCCAAATCAGCTAGTTGCTCAATTAGGGTATCAATACTAGATAAATCTTCTAGTCCACAAGGTGCAATCAAAAATCTTCTTTTTTGTGGAGCAACTGCTTTCAAATTATACACTATACCCCAAGATTTTGCTCTTTCTCCATAGCCTTTGGAAACATATCTTTCCACTATTTCAGCAGATAAACCTGTTGTATCTAGTGGAACTAATGCTAATGACAAATTGTTCTCTTCGTCAACAATTATTACTTTATTTTTATCAACTAATTCTAGAGCTAAATGTTCATCAAAGTTGAAGAAAAAACTAAATAAATGTTGTCCTTCTCCTTGAAATAAATCTGTAATTAACCAACAAGCTAAAATTTTATTAAAACGTATTTGACGTTGGTGAATAATGCCATTAGTCAATCTTAAGTAACCATCATGTTGAGCATCTAATAAATCATAATCTGAATTGCTTACCCAATTATTAATTTTTACTTTAGCTTGGTTACCTAAAGTAAAAAGCTGTTCTGGGTTAATTTCATTTATTTCTACATTATCTATCATAACTGTGTTATGAAAAGCTGTGCTGCGAAATAGGTTTCTAGCCTTTGGGTCAGAAGTATAAACATAACTTCCTGGATCAACAAAAAAAGTTCGATCCCTATAAAAAAGCTCAAAACTAAATACATCATTATGAGCATGCGAACCTTGCCCATTTATTCCTATTTCACCACAATCTATTATCATATATAAATCTTTATCTCGTTGTAGATAAATTCCTGCATTAGGGAAAGTACTAGAAGTTGGTGGATCAGTAATAGGTAAGCTTTCAAAAGTGTCATAACCTAAACGACCAAAAATCCAAAGACTTTCTTCTACAGCTTGATAAGATATCTTAAACCGTTCTTGTTCAAAAAGGGTTGATGCAATTGGCAATAAATAAGCATGATTATTGGCAGAACGTTCTTGCCAAATAACTACCCGACCATTATCACAATCTCCTATCAAAGGAGCTTTGCCATCAGGTTTTAAATAGGCATTTACAAAATCAAACATTTTTTCTAACTTTTGCCAATAATGATTTTCTATATTTAAATTATTTTCTTTAGCTAGTAAAAATGGGTAAAAGAATAGTTCTAATACTAAAGCATGGTAACTAATAGAAGCTTCCCAGTCTGCACCATCTGCATATACTTGCTTATCCATTTCTTTAAGTATTTCTGTTAGTGCAAAATCTAGCCAACCTTTGGATTTTTTGAATTCAGGAAAAAGTAAACCAATAAAAAATAGACCTACTAAGTCAGATAAGTAATGGTTACTAGTAATACGATAGGAAAATTCTAAATTTTCCTCAATAAAATTACCATGTGAAAGTAATAACTTAAGTAAAGTCATTAGTGTTTCTAAATCAAAACTTTTGCTTGAGCGGAAAAAATAGAAGGATAAAGATAAGCTGATCGCTCTTAAAGCTACTTCCATAGCACAAAGCCAATTAACTCCAACTTCTGGCGGGTTAGAATTAAAGAACGAAAAAAGTTGATTACGAAATTCTACGGCATATTTTTCATCTTGAGTAAAATGATAAGCTTGTCCCAAAGTAATAAAGTGTTGAAGTCGAGCTAATTCCCAAGGAATTTTTATATCAGTTCCAGGTGTGTCAGTAGTAGTACTAATTTTACTATAATGAATTTTAGGCCAATGAAAGTTTAAATTAGTGTCATAATGCCAATCTATTTCTTGATTATTATAAACATGCTGTTTTCCAAGGAAGAAAAACTTATGTTCACATATATTGTTAGCTTGAGAAATAATAGCTTCTTTAGATTCAGGAAAATTATCTTCAAAAACTTGGCAAGTTTCTTTTAATTTTCTAAGACCAGAATAGATTTTAGGTTCAGATCTAGTTTGAAAATAATTTAATAAATTAGTTTCTTTAGGTAAGTTTAATGCTTGCCAAAGTTTAGCATCAGTAATTTCAGGATTGATCAATAAATTTTTTGTATAATGGTATTGAGCATTAAAGCGAGACTTCAATGCTAGTAGTATTTCTTTAGAAGCTTCCTCATTGGAGAGACCATTTATTTTCCGTCGAAATTTTTCAAATATATCCATTTAATGCCTCTCCTTGTTTTAAAAATTACTGCATGTATTTGTAAAAGTTTTATTAAATTATTTTATAATTTAGTAGATCACTACTATACCAGAAGTACATAATAATACTAGAGTTACTGACAATATGATTGCAAATGAAAATTTTGCGTGATAAACTCAGCATGTTTGTAATGTTTTATTAACAAAACAATAGCTCTAAATTAAATATAAAATTTTTCACTTAAATACGCAAAAACATGGTTAGTTAGGCTTCACCAGCCTTAATCTTTCTTAATATAAAGATACTAAAATGGGCAGAATAATTGGAATAGATCTTGGCACAACAAACTGCTGCGTAGCAGTGATGGAGGGCGGAGTAGCCCAAATTATACCTAACAAAGAAGGTGGAAGAACTACTCCATCTATTGTAGGTTTTACAGAAAAAGGGGATCGTTTAGTAGGTCATATAGCTAAGCGTCAAGCTATAACTAACACACAAAATACTGTTTTTGCTGTTAAAAGGCTGATTGGGCGTAAGTATAATTCCCCGGAAGTCCAAAGAGCAAAAGACTCTTCCCCTTATGAAATTACAGAAGCACCTAATGGAGATGCTCGTGTAAGAATTCAAGGACGCGACTATTCTCCACCAGAAGTCTCATCTATTATTTTGCAGAGATTAAAGTCTGCTGCAGAAGATTTTTTAGGTGATGAAGTTTCTGAAGCTGTAATTACAGTGCCTGCTTATTTTGATGATTTTCAGCGTCAAGCCACCAAAGATGCTGGTAAAATTGCTGGTCTTAATGTTCAACGTATTATCAATGAGCCTACAGCTGCTGCTTTAGCTTATGGGCTAAATAAAGGCGGAAATGAAAAAATAGCAGTATATGATTTAGGTGGTGGAACGTTTGATATTTCTATTCTAGAAATGAATGATGGGGTTTTTGAAGTTCTTTCTACATGTGGGGATTCATTTTTAGGTGGTGAAGATTTTGATCAACGTATAATAGATTGGTTGATGGATGAGTTTAAATCTGAAACTGGAATTGATCTAAGAGGAGATCGATTGGCATTACAACGCTTAAAAGAAGCTGCCGAACGTGCTAAATGTGATCTTTCTTTTACTAATGAAACATCTATCAACTTGCCATTTATTTCTGCTGATGCTTCTGGCCCAAAACACCTAGCAAAAACTCTTACTAGAGATCAATTTGAACTTTTAGTTATGGATCTTGTAGAACGTACAGTAGATCCTTGTCAAAAAGCCCTTTGGGATGCACGCCTTAAATCTAGTGATATAGATAAAGTTTTGCTTGTAGGTGGACAAACTCGTTCTCCAATTGTGCAAAAACGGGTTGAACAAATTTTTGGCCGTAAACCTTCAAGTGAAATCAATCCTGATGAAGTTGTGGCAATGGGCGCTTCAATTCAAGGTGGGGTGCTACTTGGTGAGGTTAAAGATCTAGTTTTATTAGATGTTATTCCTCTATCTCTTGGTGTTGAAACTCATGGTGGACGATTTACCAAACTTATAGATCGTAATGCTACTATACCTATAAAGAAGAGCTTAGTGTTTACTACGTTAGTAGATAACCAATCTACAGTAGAAATTCATGTACTCCAGGGAGAAAGTGAAAGGGCGGGGGAAAATCGTTCTTTAGGCCGTTTTGACTTAGTTGGAATTCCACCTGCTCCTCGTGGTCTTCCTCAAATAGAAGTGTCATTTGAAATAAATGCTGATGGAATTGTCCATGTTTCAGCTAGAGATTGCTTAACAGGTAGAGAACAAGCTATTACTGTTACACCTAGCGGAGGACTCTCTGCTTCTGAAATTGCTGATTTAATGGCAGAAGCTCGTAGCTATTAATTTTCTACCTTGAGTTTTAATGAATATTGCTGCTGGTACTACAATAGAACATTATGAGCTAGTGAAAATGCTAGGCACAGGTAGTGCTGGTGAAGTTTATCGCGCTCATGATAAAAAACTTGAGCGTACTGTAGCAATTAAACTTTTAACAGAAGAAACGGCGGCCGCAGACACAGAACTGCGCCGCCGTTTTATTCAAGAAGCTAAAGCAGCTTCAGCCTTAAACCATCCAAACATCCTTACTGTTTTTGAAGCTGGACAATATCAAGGTCTTGACTACATGGTAATGGAATATGTAGAAGGCCAAACTTTAAAAGAATCACTAAAACTTGGTAAAATGCCTTTGCCAAATTTACTTAATCTAGCTATACAGATGTGTGTTGCTTTAGAATCTGCACACGCTGCCAATATTATTCATAGAGATATTAAACCGGATAATATAATGATCCGTAAAGATGGACTAGTTAAATTACTAGATTTTGGGCTTGCAAAGATTAAAGATAAGCAAAACCAAGCTTTAACTAGTACTAAACCGGGCACATTGCTTGGAACAATAGGTTATATGTCTCCTGAGCAAGCGCAATGCGAACCTAGCACTGATGCAAGAGCTGATATATTTTCCCTAGGTGCAGTTTTCTATGAAATGGCAACAGGAAAAACACCGTTTCATAGAGAAAATCATATTGATACTCTTTATGCTATCTTAAAATCCGATCCAGAGCCTTTTCTTCCAGAACAAGATATCCCAGAAGAGTTGCAACAAATAATTTTAAAAGCTTTACGTAAAGATCCTAGTGAGCGATATCAATCTGCCAAAGAAATGCTAGTAGAATTACGTCGGTTAAGTAAAGAGGCAGAATTTCAAAGAGTTTTACAGAGAGTTGAAGAAAAATCTGGTTCCCCTGAAGCAAGAAAATTTTTAGCAGACACTAACTTATTGACAGATAGTAGCTTAGCTGATGGTCAATCAATGTTTAGCTCTCAAGTTTATAATATTGGTTTGATGTTTAATGATCCAAAACAGCAAATCAAAAGTAACAACTTACCTTGGGTATTAGTCGTCATTCTTAGTATAATAGTAGTAATTGAGACAATCATCATATTGTTTAGGTAGCAAAGAAAAAGCTATAAAATGTTGTCTTTTTTATTTTATCTAAACTATACTTTGGTGTTTAACTAATTAAACTTATGCTAGAAAAAATCACTGAAATAGTTCATCAAAGTTTAGATGTTAAATGTCGGTTCTTTGCTGACAGTACATCGGAAGTTGCTCGTGCTGCTCGCACTATTGTCGAGTCTGTTCGCGTGGGAGGGAAAGTCTTACTTTTTGGTAACGGTGGTAGTGCTTCAGATGCACAACACATTGCTGCTGAATTTGTTAATCGCTATACCTTAGATCGCCCTGCTATTCCTGCCATTGCACTAAATACAGATAGTTCTGTAATTACTTCTATAAGTAATGACTCTTCTTTTATACATGTTTATAGCCGCCAAATTGCTGCTTTAGGTAAGAGAGGGGATATTGCTGTTGGTATTAGTACCAGTGGTAACTCGCCTAACATTATTGAAGGCATCAAGCAAGCTAAACAGCTTAATATGACTACTATTGGTTTATTAGGCAAAGATGGTGGAAAACTAATAAAGATGGTGGATAATGCTTTAGTTGTTCCTAGTACTTCTACTCCACGTATTCAAGAAGTTCATATAATGATAGGCCATATTCTTTGTGAACTTGTGGAAGAAGAACTCTATGGGGCTCAAAAATGAGCCGCTATGAAATTTCTCCAATTGATCTAAGTCAAACACAAAGCTATTCTCTAAAAGATCGTCCTAGCAAAGTCACTGTAAGTGATTTTGCTTCTCCTTACCAACCTAAAAGCAATTTTGGAGATTGGTTATCTAAACTTCCAAATATTCTTGCTGTAAAAAATTTACGAAGTATTGCTAGTGCAATTGTTCAAGCTAAAAAACTTGGTCGTGCTGTAATTGTTGGAATGGGTGGGCATGTCATTAAATGTGGATTAGCCCCGATACTTATTGATTTAATGAATAAAGGTTTTATTACAGCAATAGCAATGAATGGCTCTGCTGCTATTCATGATTTTGAAATTGGCCTAGTTGGATTTACTTCAGAAGATGTGGATGCTAGTTTGGGTAAAGGTGACTTTGGTATGGCTGAGGAAACTGGCCAAACTATCAATCAAGCAGCAACTCTAGCAGCAAAAGAGGGAATTGGGTTAGGTGAAGCTCTAGGAAAAATATTAACTCAAGAAAATCCACCTAATCAAAGTTACTCGCTACTTTGTGCTGCATATAAACAAAATATTCCTTTGACTATACATTTAGCAATAGGAACAGACATTGTTCATATGCACAAGACTGCTAGTGGAGCAGATTTAGGTGCTAGTACTCATTATGATTTTCGATTGTTTTGTTCTTTAGTAAAAGAGCTTTCTGATGGTGGAGTCTATCTTAATCTAGGCTCAGCAGTATTAATGCCGGAAGTATTTTTAAAAGCTGTTACTGTGGTAAGAAATCTAGCTTTACCATTAGAGAATTTTACAACTGCCAACTTAGATTTCATTCAACATTATCGACCCTTAACTAATGTGATCAAAAGACCAGTTGCTGGTGTAGGGCAAGGTTTTACTTTAACAGGTCATCATGAACTGCTAATCCCTTTACTGGCTGCGACAATTATCGAAATGTCCAATTAAACCAATACAACTTTATATAAATTTCTTCATCAAAATTAACTAATAAACCCCAAGTCTGTTGTTATTCTTAAATAAAATATGCTAAGAAAAATAAATTAATATTCTAGGAGATAACTATGATAAGAATACTATTGCTGTTATGGCTATTAGTATTTGCGTTTTCTGCTATAACTTATGCTGGGACAGAAGATAAAATTATTGACAGCTATAAAAAAGCTGTTGGAGGAGATGCTGCTAAAAAAGTAACTAGTAAACTAATTACTGGAAGTGTAAAACAAGGGGATAAAATAGGGAAATTTTTTTATCAAGCTATTAGCCCTGATCACATTAGAACTGATATTGAATTTGAACAAGATAAAATAAGTGAATGTTATAATGGAAATTCTGCTTGGCGACAAGATAAGGAACTTCGGACAATTATTGGAACAGAGGCAAAAACCTTAAGATTAAAAGCTTTACTCCTAAATACTTATCTACGAGATTTATCTCATTATAGAATTGCAATACAATCTTTAGGCAAAATGCAGCTAGAAAATACTCAGGTAAATATTCTAGTATTTAAGTTAAATGATGCCTATATTAAATTGATGTTTGATACAAAAACAGGCTTGTTAGTAAAACAAGAAAGAGAATTAAATGAAGGCATTGAGGAGACTTTTTATAAAGATTACCGTAGTATAAACAAGGTAATGGAACCATTTTCAATTAAAGTAAAAAAACCTACTAGTGAAATAGATATTATTGTAGATAAAGTAGAGTATAATACTAAGATTACAGAAACAACTTTTCGTTATCCTAGTGCTGATGGAAGTGTTCCTATTCCGGATGTTGAAGCATTATTAAAACAGCTTGAAACAAATCAAGAGAAAATAAAAGAATTACGTGAACTTTATTCATTTCGCTCAACACAAACAGAAACAGAATTAGAAGGTAATGGGCAAGTTAAAAAGACTACTACTAAGGTTTATGACGTTACCCCAATTGCAGGAACTTTTGTTGAACGGTTGGTTAATATTGATGGTAGACAGCTTTCTCCTAGTGAACAGGAAAAAGAAGATAAAAAAGTAAAGAAAGAAATAGAAGAAGCTAAAAAAGAGCAAAAAAAACGAGAACAAAAGAAAAAAGATAAAAAAGATAAAGATGATGATGGAGATATTTCAATATTAACTTTTCTAAAAATAGTAACTATAAAAGATGCTCGTCGCGATAAATTTAGGGACCAAAACATACTAATATTTGATTTTGAACCAAGGAAAGATTATAAACCAAAGAATCTTGCTGAGAATATAGTTAGTAAATTAGTTGGAACTATGTTTATCGATGAGCAGGCTAAGCAAGTTGTTAGGCTAGAAGCTCGTCTTTCTGACTCTGTGAAACTTGCAGGTGGTTTACTTGCTACACTTTCACCTTCATCTGCATTTGTTTTTGAGCAAGAAAAAATTCGAGATGAAATTTGGCTTCCATCTTATTCAGAGATACATTTTGGTGCTAGAGCACTATTGTTTGTTAAAGTTAACCAGAATCAAGTTACTCGTTACAGCGATTATAAAAAATACCAAACAGATGTAGAAATAAAGTCTGAAGCAGATTCTACTTCAGAAATAAAGTAGGGGAAAATAGGAAATTTATAGGAACCTCTCAAGTTTCTCTTCGTATAAGGCTGCATCTAGGCAGCCTTATTCATTTAGAAATATATTCACACATAATTTTTAGGAGTGGTCTATGGTAAGAAAACTTGGAGTCTTAGCACTATTTTTAACTTTAGGTATATTTTCTTTTAATTTAAGAGCTTCTGCCGAAGAAAAAGAAGATTTTAATAAGTCTTTTAATCTCAATTCTCGCGGAACTGTTTCTCTAGAAAATGTTAATGGATCTGTAGTTATTAAAACTTGGAATGAACCTAGAGTAGAAGTCCATGCTATCAAATCTGGCCCATCTCAACAAAAATTGGATTTAGTAAAGATAAATATTGATTCTCAACCAGATCAATTAAAAATAGATACTGTTTATCCAAAAGGAATTAGAAATGTTAATGTTTCTGTTAAATATGAGATAACTGTACCTAAGACAATAAACTTAAGCAAAATAGAAACAGTAAATGGTAGTGTTGAAATAAGTGGTATAGAAGGTTATATAAAAACACAAACAGTAAATGGGTCAATCAATATAATTGGAGGCAATACAGTTTTTGCAGAAACTGTGAATGGTAGCATAAAAGCTAATTTATCAGGATTTTCTAGTAATGAAAAGGCTAAATTTGAGACAGTAAATGGTAGTATTAACTTATATTTATCTGAAAATCTTGATGCTGATTTAGATGCAGAGACTGTAAATGGCAAAATCACTACTGATGTTGCATTAACTAGCAGTAATCTTTCTGAGAAAAAACACTTAAAAGGTAAACTAGGAAAAGGTGGACCAAAATTAAATCTTGAAACGGTAAATGGGTCAATTACAATTAGTAAAAGCAGCGGAGGAAAAGAGCTGTAAAACTATCAACCTAGTTATTTTACTAGAAAATAATTTCTCCTAAATAAAAATTTAAGGCTTGTTACTGTTGCTCCAAAATAGAATTTTCAGACTGGGGTTGAGCAAACAGCAACAAGCCTTATGTTTTGTCTGTATTTAGAAAAAGCTTGTTAAACCAATAATTTGACAGCATAAAACTTTATTCATATAATAATCGTGCCATTGCTAAAACCTTAAAAACTAATGTAAAAAATAATGTTTCTCAGTTTGTAAGTTATCGTAAACATATGAGCTATATTCCTACAGCTGAAGTAGCAGCAGGAACTATTATTGATGGTAAATATAAAGTAATTGACCTCCTAGGTGAAGGAGGCATGGGAAAAGTTTTTCGTGTTAGTCATGTAAACTTAGGTAAAATCTTTGCCCTAAAATTAATGATTTTTCCTAATGTACAAGAGCTTGTTAAGAATACTGATAACACAGATCCCAGGTTAATTAGATTTAAAAGAGAAGCAGAAGCACTTGCTAAAATCAATCATCCTAATGTAGTTAGCATTACAGATTTTGGGGTTACAAAAGAGGAACTTCCTTATATTGTAATGGAGTTTATTGATGGTAAATCTTTACGTGGTTTACTAGAGGATAATACCCTTTCAGAAAAACAAGCAATACAAATAATTAAGCAAGTATGTTCAGGTATTCATGAAGCACACAGTTTAGGTATTGTGCATCGTGACTTAAAACCAGAAAATATTATGATTCAACGTCTCTCTAGCGGGGAAATGATGGCTAGAGTTTTGGATTTTGGTATTGCTAAACTAAAAGAGCCTAATGAAAAAAATAGCATAACTAAAGATGGTTCGCCTGGTACAATGAGATATATGTCACCAGAGCAATTTATGAGCCTAGAAGTAGACTCCCGTGCAGATATTTTTAGTATTTGTTTGATTTTGTATGAAATGCTAACTGGTGAAATACCTCCAGTAATGATAGGTAAATATAAATCTTTGAGTGAAATGCGTCCTGGAGTAACTCATGGATTAAGTCAATTAGTTGGTAAAGGTTTGTCACTTTCTCCAGAAGATAGACCACAAACAGTCTTAGAATTGAGAAATGAGCTAGAAAAAATAGAAAGTGGGGATTTAATACTTTTCTCTGATTCAGAAAAAGTTTTACAACAAGACAACCATAAAATTAACTCTAGCTCTGTAAAAACTAATCCTATAAATGTAAATAATACTAATATTAGCCCTAATTACACTCGTACTAGTGCTGTGAATAGTATTGTAAGTATTAGCCCTGATGATACAAAAAAATCTAATTGGTTGCGTTATAGTATTATTACTTTTGTGGTTTTACTTTTGTTAGGTGGTGGAGTTTTTGTATATTTAAAATTTGGGAGTTCTACAATTTTCAATAAACAAACTCCTACTGTTTCAGCCTCAAATCTTCCAGCAATGGTTTTTATCACAGGAGGCCAATTTGTTATGGGAGATAACAAAGGGGATGAATATGCTAGACCTGAACATCCTAAAAAAATAAATTCTTTTGAAGTTTCTAAGTTTTTGATTAATAATAAGCAGTATGCAGAGTTTATTCAGGAAACAAAGTATCGGCCACCTGATTACTGGCAAGGTGAGACTCCTCAAGATTCAATAAAAGAAAAGCCTGTAGTTAACGTTAGTTGGATAGATGCTAAAGCGTATTGTAGTTGGTTATCAAAAAAGACCAACAAACCTTACCGCTTATTGTCAGAAGCAGAATGGGAATATTTGGCGCGTAATAAGGCACAAAGTGTAGAAGAGCTTTTTGATTATTGGCAATGGATAGAAGATGTTTTTAGTCTTTATCCTAATTCTAAAGCTAAAATGCCAGAATTTGATGTGCCTTTATCTAATATAAAAATTTTTCGTGGCAAAACAGAAAAATCTGAAAGTACACCTGCACAAACTTTTCGTAATTGGAATAAAGATAGTTTTAAAGATCCGGAGATAAGTTTTCGAATCGCTTCCGATAAAATTGGAGATGATTAACATAAATGAGTAGTAATGCAGCAACAAAAAGTTATTATGATAATTTAATAGGTAAAGATATTAAAGGCTACCTTATTGAAAAAAAATTGGGTGAAGGCGGCATGGGTGCTGTCTTTAAGGCTACTAAAGTAGCAGATAATATCCCAATAGCTATTAAGGTAATATCTCCAATGCTGCTTGTTAACGCTCGTTTTGTTAAGCGTTTTCAGCGTGAAGCAAAAGTAGGAAAAGCCTTAGCCCATCCAAATATTATCCAAGTCCTAGAGTATGGTGAAACTGAAGATGGTTTGCTTTTTATGGCTATGGAATTTGTTGATGGCGAAACACTAAAAAGTTATCTTGCAACTTCTGGCCCTCTTTCTGCTAGCCGTTGTGCAGAGATACTTAAACAATTGTGTGAGGCAATGGATGCTGCTCATAAACGTGGTATTCTCCATCGTGATCTAAAGCCAGAAAACACCATGATTGCCAAAGATAAAGAGGGAAAAGAGCTCATTAAATTAGCAGATTTTGGCTTAGTAAAACTAACACAACCTGATGGAGAAATAACAAAAGGCTCAGCTTTAACAGAAGTAGGAGAAATCTTTGGAACTCCTCATTTTATGTCACCTGAACAAATAATGGGACAAACTGTAGGCGCTCCTGCTGATATATACAGTCTAGGTGTGATTCTTTATCAAATGATAACGGGAAAAACTCCATTTGATGGTCCAGATGTTCGTAATTTGCTTGTAACAAAAGTTAGCCAAGATGTTTTACCTCCTTCTAAAAAATTCTCTTTTGTTGATTCTAGATATGACAGGGTATTTACTACGGTACTAGCACGTGATCCAGAAGAACGTTATAAAAGTGCAGGAGAATTTTACGAAGCTTTTCAGAAAGCTGTAGATCAAGTAGAAAAAGGTATTGTAGATAAAGAAGAGCCAATTAATGTTTCAGAAGAAAAAGGTCAGAAAAAAACTGAAGCCACTCAAGAAACCAATAAACCTGATCTAGTTTCTAAAGAAAATAAATTAGAATCCTCTAAAGTTGAAGTTCAAGAAGTCAAAACTGGTTCCAATACTATGATTATTGTAATAGCAGTAATTGTGTTAGTAGTTATAGGACTTATTGCGGTAGTTGCTCTGAAGAAGTAATACTAGGAACCATTCTAGTTTTCATAAAATGTCAAGTATTTTATAAGCTATAATTTGTTATGCTAGAACGTTGGCAATTAATAGGGAAAAAAGCACTTATTACAGGTGGTAGTAAGGGAATTGGGCGTGCAATAGCTGAAGAGTTTCTGCAGTTAGGGGCAGAAGTTTGCATTTTAGCACGCAATAAAGAAGAGGTTGATTTATTAGTAGCTGATTGGGAAAAAAAAGGTTGGTTAGCACATGGTTTAGTAGCTGATGTTTCGAACCTAAAACAACAAGAAGAAGTCTACTTAACTATAAGCAAGCTTTGGGATAACTTAGATATTTTAGTTAATAACGTTGGTACAAATATTCGCAAGAAAACTATAGAGTATGATTTTTCCGAATATGATCTGATTTTACGTACTAATCTCTCTTCTGTATTTCGAATGTGTCAGTTATTTTACCCTCTTTTAAAGAAAAAAGGTGGAAACCTTATTAATATTGCATCAGTAGCAGGTCTTACTCATATGCGTACAGGTTCGCCTTATGCTATAAGCAAAGCTGCTATCTTACAGCTAACAAAAAATTTAGCTGTAGAATGGGCTAGTGATAATATAAGAGTTAATGCCGTAGCTCCTTGGTATATTCGTACTCCTTTAGCTGAGCCAGTGCTAAAAAATCCAGAGTATTTACAACAAGTTCTTAATGAGACTCCTATGAAACGTATTGGTGAGCCAACGGAAGTTGCTGCTGCTGTAGCTTTTTTAGCAATGCCAGCATCTTCTTATATTACAGGTCAATGTATTACTGTAGATGGTGGTTTTTTGATAGATAGTTTTTAATAAGTTATGATGCATGAAAGACTTAAATTTTTCATTGGGCTTTTTCTAGGTATACTACTTGTTTTAATTGGTTTCAACTACCCCAAAATTTATCAGTATTTCTCCAATAAACAGCAATCTACTATAAAACAAGAAAGTAACTTAACTCCAACTCCAGAAATTAAGTATAAGGAAACTTCCGTAACATTTTTAGCTGTTGGGGATATAATGATGTCCCGAGGAGTTAATAGTGTCATTACACGTACTAATAACCCATTGCATCCTTTCAAATCTTTAGCTCAACTACTTGAATCTACAGATTTCAATTTTGGAAATTTGGAATCTCCAATTTCTGGTAGTGAATCAGCTGGCCCTATGCATAGTCTTGTTTTTAATACTCCAATAAGAAATATAGAAGGATTAAAGAAATACAACTTTAAAGTGTTAAATCTTGCTAATAATCATGCTTTAGATCAAAGACCTAAAGGACTTTATAATACTCAAAAAGTTTTAACAGAAAATAATATAACTTACTTAGGCGTAGGAGAAGATTTAGATCAGGCTTGGGAACCTAAAATTATTACTATCAATGGTTTGAAAATAGGTTTTTTAGGTGCCTCATATGCTTCTGTAAATGATGGTGGAGTTACAAAAAATAACTTAGTTGCAAGAATTGAGGATACTGAGCATTTAAAGAGTTCTATTACTAAGTTAAAAACTATGGCAGACTTTATTTTGGTAACTATGCATGCTGGAATAGAATACACTAGAACTCCACATCAACCACAAATAGATTTTGCACACACTGCTATTGATTGTGGAGCTGATATAGTTATAGGTGCACACCCACATTGGGTTCAAACTATTGAAAAATATAAAGGTAAATATATTTTTTACTCTCTAGGAAATTTTATTTTTGATCAAGAATGGAGTAAAGATACTAAGGAAGGGTTAACAGTCAAGATTTCTTTGCAGGGCTATCAAGCATTAGATGAAACTAATTCTAATCTCTCAGTTAATAAAAAACCTGCTACCAAAATTTCTAAAATAGAACTAATTCCAATAATAATTGAAAATTATAGTACTCCCCGACAAGCTACAGAGATTGAAACTAATAACATATTAGCAAAAATTAGCTTAACAGATTCTATTCTAACCCCTGATGGGTCTTTGCCTATGTTGGCAAAAAAATAGCTAAAACTTGAATTTGTAGTAAAGCTCTATATTATTTAACTTTTTATTAATATAATGCTTTGGGTGAAAATTTTTAATCCATTTATCATTATATATTTGTAAGGAGATATTTATGGCTAAGTGTGCAGTTACTAGGGCGGAATTTCGTGAAAAAGCCCAAGCTGTAAAAGTAGAGATTAACAATGTTCCTATGATGGCAGAAGTGAAGGAGTTTTCTACTGGCTCTTTAGGTTGGTACCTGACAGGTAAAACTGTAATTGAAGTAGATGGAAAACCTGTGAGTGTTCAAATAGGATTAAATTTAACTATTGTTGGTAGTAAAGAGTTACCAAAAGATGAATAGTTAAGTTGTTTTATAAGAAGAGATCATTACAATGATCTCTTCTTGTAACATTATGATCTTAAATATGTTTTAATTGTTATTTGGTTTCTTCTAATTCCTTCTAATTTTTAACTCCTAAATTTTTCAAAGATTAACAAAACTAAAATCAATACTTGTCAAAATTTAAGCGAAAATTTTTTAAAAATGAAAAATTCCTCTTGAGTATTCGCCTATGTTTTTTGTAAAATATAATTGAAATTAAAAATATTGCAAAAAATTTTAAGAATAAAATTAGCGCAAATAAAGCAAAAATAGTTAAATAACTAAAACTAAACAATCTAAATAATTTTAGCATAAAAATGTTTCATAGATGAAACGTTTTTTCGTTCTCAATACAAAATTTTAATAAAAATAAACATTTACTAATTTCTCAGTATAGGAGATAAAAAATGGCAACAGTACAAAAACCAAAAATAAATCCACTTAGTCGTCGTCCTCGTCAACAACGTTTAGTAATGGCAATTAGAGGGGGTGCTGGAGTAGGTAAAAGTCACTTTGTTCGTAGTATGGCAGATGCTCAATTAGGGCGACTTTGTATTTTTGATGTGGAACGCAAATCTAGACTTCTTAAAGGTGTAGGGATTCATTTTGATGGTTTAGAAATAGAACATCCTGATGAACTTCCAGAATTTATAGATTGGGCATTAAATGGTGAGGGGAAAGAGCAAAATTATGGATGTTTTGCTTTAGATTCTTGGGCTTCTTACTTTAGCGCTAAGCATAGCGAAATGGTGGCAGCTGTAAGAGAAAGAACAAGTGATCCTCTTGCTCAGCCAACAGCAGAAGAATTAGCTGCTGATCAGATGATATTGCAAGGGGTTTTAAGGCGATTATGTATTGAAAGTGGGAAATCAGTGGTAATCATTGATCAAATTCCTGCTAAAGGCAAAGAAGCAAAAGAAGATAATGAAATTGGCAGAGTTTTGCCTATGACTGCAAGTGGATTAGAGTACTTTGTGGATATTATGGTAGAAGTCTCATTACAAGAACGAGATGGAGAAATTGTAAGAGTCTTCCAAGTTATAAAAAGTAATAGCTCTGCTTTTGAAGTAGGTTTTGAAATGGTTGGGAATGTTTCTTTTAAAGATTTTTTAGACCATATGAAAAAAGAATCAGGTACAGAATTACCAATGGACGCACCAAGACCTATTACTGTACCTGTTACATTAGAAGAAAAACCAGCTGCGTTTTCAGTAGTTGCTCCAACAATGACTATCAAAGATTTAATTGATAAGGCTGTAAAACATGGCTTCAAACAAGCAGATGTCATTACCGCAGCACGTGTATACCATAATCAACCTAATATTTACCACTTAAGTACAGAACAGATCTTAGATTTAGATCGTCGAATGACAGCAAGAATTGAGAAAATGAAGTTACAACAAGATATTTCTGTAGTAGAGATGGAATTAAAGGTTACAGAAGAAAAAATTCCTACAACAGCACGTCTCAAAAGAGCTTAGACTAGTTTAAAACATATATTTCTTGGTGAACTTTGCTATTAATGCAAACGTTTTGAGTTTCTTAATTCCTGGGCTTTGGTTTATATCTTTATTTGTTTCTAGAATGTTTAGATAATAAACCAAATCTCAGGAAATCAGAGACTTTTAACAAATATTGGTTTGACTCAAAATCTTTAAGGATGCATTAATTATTTATGAAACAGGAAATATATGTAAGTACAGATGTAGAAACAGATGGGCCAATTCCTGGTATTAATTCAATGTTAAGTTTTGGATCAGCTGCTTATTTAGCAAACAAAACATTAATTAGTACTTTTTCTGCTAATCTAGAACTTTTGCCAGAAGCTGTTCCAGATCCTAACACTATGGCTTGGTGGAAAACTCAGCCTGAGGCTTGGACAGCTTGTCGCAAAGATTTAGAAAATGCAGAAACTGCTATGAAAAGATATCTCAAATGGTTAAAAGATTTGCCAGGTAAACCTGTTTTTGTTGCTTATCCTGCTGCTTTTGATTTTCTATTTGTATATTGGTATTTAATTAGATTTACTAAAGAAAGTCCATTTTCACATTCTGCATTAGATATAAAAACTTATGCTATGGCAATGTTGAAAAAAGATTATCGAGATTCAACAAAAAGAAACATGCCAAAACATTGGTTTGATGATTTTCCACACACACATCAAGCGCTAGATGATGCTATTGAACAAGGAGCGTTGTTTTGCAACATGCTAGCAGAAAATACTAGGTAAACAGTTTATGTCCAATTCTTTACTCCATATTTTTAATGGAGATGCTCTAGTAGATATTTTTAAGCAAACTACTATAGCCGGTGATTATTTAGTTTGGAGAGAAGCCCTAGTTGCAGGGCCTACCCCTAATGTAACGGAAGAAACAGAATGGCTAAAGATTAGATTAAAGCATTTAGTGTCTGCTTATAATGTTAATGAAGTATCTTGTAAACATGATTTGTTAGAACAGTTTGATAAATTGAAAGAAGTGAACAATTATCAAGAAGTTATTCTTTGGTTTGAAGCTGATCTTTTTTGTCAAATTAACCTATTATATTTAATGAGTGATTTTGCATTACGTAGAGTTAACTGTAATATATTGCGTTTGATTTACTTAGATAATTTTGCAGATGGTAGTGAGGTAGTTGCAAAAAATTTCTCTCTAAGTCAATTAAATTCAAAAGAACTAAGTGACCTATTTGCCAAACGTAGTAATATAAGCTCTTCCATGCTATCATTAGCTGCTATTGTTTGGGATGCTTATTCTTCTTATAATCCAAAAAATATTGAAAAGTTACTATTTCAGAATGAATTACCAATTTCATTTGTGAAAAATGCAATGTTAAATCACTTAGCTAGATTTCCTAGCGTAAAAAATGGTTTAGGTTATATTGAAAATAAAATACTAGAGCTTGTTTATGAAAGAGGAAAATCGTTTTCTTTGTTATTTAAGGAGTTTAGTAATAGTAATCCTTTTTATGGATTAGGTGATAGTCAATTATGGTTGAGTATAAAAATATTAGCAGAGGCAGAAAACCCGCTAATTCTATTAACTCCTTCTAAAAATAATGAGTTTAGTTTAGATACTAATATAGAGATTACCAGTTTAGGAAAAGATATTTTATTGGGCAAAGAAAACTTTATTAAGCAGAATAACTTGAATATATGGTTAGGTGGAGTACATCTAACTAATGAAAGTTTTTGGTGTTGGGATGATTTAAGCTGTAAATTAATACATAGTAAAGAAATGTAAATTTGATTGCAATAATTAAGATAAATTTATGCTAAAGATTAAGGGCAAAATGGCGTTTCATAAAAGCATTAGTATTAAATATCGTTGCCCTTTATGTTTATGGGAATCTAGTCCAGCAGATAATTGGTTGTGTAGCCAATGTGGTTGTGTTTGGAATACATTTAAAACAAGAGGGCGTTGCCCAAAATGTAACTATCAATGGACTATGACTGCATGTTTAAAATGTACCCAATGGTCACCTCATACAGAATGGTATAAGAAGTGATTAATCAGTTTATAGAAAAATATAGATAATAATGGATAAATACGATAAGATGTAAAAATGAAATTAAGTGATTATGCAAAAGAAGTAGGAGTAAGCTAACGGACGGCGTGGAGATGGTACAAAGAAGGAAAAGTCCAAGGCCATCAAATGCCTACTGGAACTCTTATAATAACAGAACAAGTAGCCAGAAAACCTCTAGGAGAAAAGGGGGAAAAAACGGCTATTTATACCAGGGTATCAGCAACAGAAAATAAAAGTAACCTAGAACAACAAAGCGATAGACTCCTAAGTTATTGTATGGCTAAAGGTTATCAAGTATATAAAATCGTTAAAGAAGTGGGAAGTGGAGTAAACGATAGCCGCCCACAATTATTAAAATTAATCTCAGATCCAACAATTACCAGAATAGTAGTAGAACACAAAGATCGCCTTACTCGCTTTGGATTCAATTATATAGAGCAATTATTTAAGCTCCAAGGAAGGCAAATAGAAGTAGTCAATTTAGCTGATAATGGAAAAGAAGATTTAGTAGAAGACTTAGTAGCCATAATCTATTCATTTTGTGTGAGACTTTATGGGCAAAGAAGAAGTAAGAGAAAAACAGAAAAAATCCTTGCCGAACTCAAATCAAATGATGACCTTGGTTGAAAGACACATAATCAAATCAGGCCATAAGTTGTATCAAGAGTTAGATTTGATGTGTTTTTGCTCAAAGAATTTGTACAATTTGACCAACTACTACATCAGACAAGAGTTTTTTCTAGTGGAAAAGTGCTTAATTACAATACTTTAGATAAACTTTTACAAAAAACAGAAGCCTACCATAGCTTACCAGCAAAAGTATCACAACAAGTCTTAATGCAAGTCTCAAGAGATTGGAAAGGCTGGCAGCAAGCAACAGTTTCTTATCTAGCAAACCCAAGTAAATTCAAGGGTCGTCCTCGTATTCCTACATATAAAGATAAGCAAAATGGTAGAAATATCTTAGTTTATACTACTCAAGCTTTAAGTAAAAAGGCGTTAAAGAAACAGCTTGTTCATTTTTCTAAAACAGGGCTAAAATTTCACACATTAAGAAAAGAAATAAATCAAGTAAGGATAATTCCTCGTTAGTCACATTACATAGTGGAGGTAGTATATGAACAATTAATAGAGCAAAAACCAGTAGATAAAAGTAAGATAGCAGGAATAGATATAGGAGTTAGTAACTTAGCAGCTGTAACATCAAATGTAACAGGGTTTAATCCCTTACTAATTAACGGCAGACCACTTAAAGTCATTAACGCTTATTACAATAAAGAACGTGCTAGATTGCAGTCTAATTTAGCAGAAGGACAATTTTTATCAAAGCAAATAGAAAAACTAACACTTAAGCGTAACTTAAAGGTAGACAACTACTTACATCAAGCAAGCCGTTTACTTATAAATACATTAATAAAACATCAAGTAGGAACTTTAGTAATAGGTAAAAACTTGCAATGGAAACAGAGTATAAACTTAGGCAAAGTTAATAATCAGAATTTTGTATTTATACCACATGCTAAATTTATATCAATGCTTAAGTACAAGGCAGAATTAGTAGGAATAAAAGTAGAGATATTAGAAGAATCATACACATCAAAATGTTCTTTTCTTGATTTTGAGCCAATTCAAAAACAAGAAGTTTATAAGGGAAAAAGAATAAAACGAGGATTATTTAGTTCTGCTAACAATATTTTGATAAATGCAGATATAAACGCTAGTGCAAATATAATAAGAAAAGCATTCCCAAACGCATTTGCCGATGGGATACAGGCCGTTGTAGTTCGGCCATCGCGGGTGAACCTCAATAAGTTGCTTAATCCGCGTAAACCCACTTCTCATATTATTGCTCAACCTCCTCAGAAGTCGGGTTTTATAGGCTTGATGTAATATTTGTCTATAAAATTAGAAACTATGTAAAAGAAGTTATAGATTATAATTAGTTTTTGTTAAAATATTTTATTTGTAAGATATGTAGAGCAATAAGAATTTTTGTTTGTAATCCTATACTCGTATTAACACGTACTGTAATAAATTAAGTTAGAAGTATTGAGCTAAATTATGGAAAAAGTAATAGCAGATTTAGATAATATACATAAACAGTTAATGGATTTAGTTACTCCAATGGCGGAAGAGAAATTTTCTAAACGAATTTCTGAAGATAAATGGAGTGTAGCTGAAAACATACATCACCTTTATTTGGTTGAACAGAGATATTTAACTGATTTACAAGCAGCAATAAAAGATCCCAAACCAATGAGTGCAATTAGAAGGCTCTTTCAAGTGCCTGGTTGGATGGCTTCCATTCGTTTGGTAAAAGTTAAAGCTCCCAAAATAGTTGAACCTCTTAATGCTCCAGCTAAATCAATAACTCTTGAAAACTATAATCAAGTTCGTAGCAAACTCAAAAAACTATGTCAAGATAATGGGCAAAGTGTTTTTGAAAAAATAAGAGTAAAACACCCATTTTTTGGGGATCTTGATGGAGTTAATGCTGTTATCTTTTTAGTTGGACATGAGGCTCGTCACTATAAGCAAATAATAGAGACTATCAACTAAGATAGATTAGCTGTATAGCATAATGCGTTATTGAACTTTTCGGCTATAAATAGCCAGAACTTCTGGGCCGGAAAATGCTGTCTCACGACAGTAAAGAGCCTGAACATCAGCAAAAGAGATATAGAACAAGAAGTGTAGCAACCTTAGCAGTTCGCGCTTATTTCTGAGAAGGATAAGCTCTCAGAGTTACGGGCAGCCTTGGCTAGTATTGCTCGCTTCGGTCTTACTTTCCCACCACGCACATTCCTCCGCGTTCCTGCGGATGATGACTCAGAACTCGCGTTCTGAGATTTAGAAAAGTCTAATAAGTCTTTATTTGAGTTTTTTGGCCAATAACTATTTCTAGTTGGAAAGCTCACGAGTTAACCAAATGCTGTCTTTTTTACCTTTCTTTTTCTTTGTTGGTCGCTGTGATAATCCTTGAAAATAACGTTGATAAGCCTCATACCAACGTACTGAACTATTGCGTAGTATTTGTGACGGACAATCATTTAACCAAGGAGTAAGTTCTGTCTTAAACTGTGAATAGGTTTGGTCTATAGGAATATGTTGTTCTGTTAGGCTAATGAATGGTTACGAAATGTCCGAAAATACTCGTCTTCTTGACATTTGCAGTTGTAAATAAACCTAGCACAACCCATCCATTGTGCTAGGTTTAGCTTTTGTGCTTCTGTTAGATTAGCTTTGAACTTTACTCCATTAAGTGACATATCTTTACCTATTACCTCTGATCTAGTTAAGATAGTTTACTAAATATTATTTTATTTTTCTACTATTATTTTGATTATTTTTTGGTATTATTTTGTAAGCCCTGTTCGCTTAACTCGGCTCTAAAGAAACCGAGACTGCGCTCGCAAAAGAGCATTCAATCTCTTGACCAAATTGAATTATATATCCATTGTAATCTCTAATGGCAAACTCTCTCATTCCATAGTCAAAATTTTCAATAGGGTATTCTATTGTAACTTTGTCTTTAAGTTCTTCCCACGCTTGATCTACATCATTTGGATAAAGATATAGAGAGCCTGTCATAGTAGGTTGTGGAACTTTTGAGTGTGCATTTCTAAGTGTAAACATAATTGAAATAACGTCTTTTTGTAAATTTGCCCAACAAGGCTCTTGTTCTGGCCATTTTCCATTACAAGTAAAACCTAGTAACTGAGTGTAGAAATCTATGGTTTTGTTTAAATCATCAGTTTCAAGCATTGGTATTAAGTTGGTAATTCTCATAAAAGTATCCTAGTTTTATTTATAGATAAAGTAATCTGATAATAAAACATAAGAAAAAGAACTAGTAGATATAACTCTATATTGCTTGTGAATTTAAACTAATTCTTTTTCTTTAGTGATTTAAAATGATTTATTAAGCGTTGTTAGCACAACTCTTAGACATAGCTTCTATCGAGGCTTTAGTAATTTCTTCAGGGGTCATATCTTTTATATGTGTACAAACTGCCCAACAATGACCATATGGATCTATAACTTGTCCATATCTATCTCCCCAAAACATATCTGCTACAGGCATTTTACTAGTGGCTCCTGCTGTAATAGCTTGATTAAAAGTACTATCAGCATCTTCTACATATAAACTTAAGGTAACACTAGTGTTACCAACAGTTAGAGGAGATAAAACACCCCATTGAGGGTTTTCATCAGCCAACATCAACATAGAGTTTCCAATTTTTATTTCTGCATGCATTAATTTTCCATCAGGGCCAGGAACAGAATAAATTTCTTCTGCCCCAAAAGCTCGTTTATAAAAATCAAGTGCTTCTGTAGCATTACGTACTATAATATGTGGGGTTAATGTATGATATCCTTCAGGAATATGTTTAGTAGAAGACATAAGTTCTCCTTATAATGTAATTATTTTGTTTTGCTGAATGACTAGGGTAGTAAAATATAAACAAAAAGTAAAAAATATGTCAATCATTTATTGCGAAATTTCTACGAAATAATTTTAATCTTAAAAAGATTTTAATAATTTTTCTAGTTTCCAAATGCTATAAAAGAACCAAAACTTAAGATAATAAAAAGCTTTCAAACAAAAGTAGCTGGAAGACTTTTAAAATAAATTCACAATTTACTAAAATTTCCCCCAAAATTTTTAAGAGAACTATTGTAAAATAAGCACTTATTTTTGAATGTTTGTCGTAAAAATACTGAATCAAATACATAAAGAGTTGTAAATTTAAGAGGTATTAATGAAAAAAGATATTTGGTGGCTTGCGAAAGCATTGTTAGTTACTGTATCCATATCAATTACTGCATTTATTTTTGCTCAGAATTTAATTGATTTTCGTGTGTATTATGCAGCAGGACAATCTTTGCTAGCTGGCCGAACAGATCTTTATGCTCCAGATTTTGCACTTGGTTCTGTAATGGACTATAGGTATCCCCCTTTTTTTCTACTTGTCTTTTTTCCATTGTGGGTTTTACCTTATAAAATAGCTGCTTATTTGTGGACTGTCTTAAATATAGTTGAGGTTATAGGTTCTGTTTGGATTGTTCAACAAACAATTCAACCTTTGAAAAAAGATAAAAAAGTTTGGATAATTATTTTTTTCACTAACTTCCCTTGTTTTGTTATGGCTCTTCATTATGGGAATGTACAATTACTAACAACTTTTTTACTTTTTTTATCTTTTTATTTTCTGTCTCGTGAAAAATTAACTCTTACAGCACTCACACTAGCCTTGACCATTTCAATTAAATTAGTCCCTATTATTATACTACCTTATTTTGTTATAAGAAAACAATGGTACGTATTATTGCTATTTGCTGTTTTTATGTTTTTTATAAATTTATCTCCTTCACTTTATTTTAATTTTGCAAAAAATAACTTATTACTTAAGACTTGGGTAGAGCATGTTCTTATTAATCAAGAGTTTCATGAAATTAATGGTCCTATTAATCTTTCACTTAAAGGTCAGTTGCATAGGCTTTTTACAGAGGTTGACTATAAAACAAGAATTGATGGGGATATTAAATATCCATCAATAAATGTTGCCAGATTTTCAGAATCAGTAGTAGATAATATTTGGAAAACTGTATCAGCTCTTACTTATTTAGTTATACTTAGCTTAATTTTCTTTAAAAGACGTCTTATGAGTAAATTAGCTTGCAAATATCAAGAATCAAATATTGAAAAGCACATATTTTCTTGGGAAATGGCTTTGATAATAGGAAGCATGTTGTTTATTGGGCCATTGACATCAAAAATTTATTTTGTTGCTTTAATTTGGCCTGTTGCAAGCCTTGCAGCTTTTGCATTTGAAGTAGTAAGTCTTGAAGCTATGTTTATCCGTCGGTTATTGATATTTGGGGCATGTATAAATTCTATTTTGCCCCTTTTACCAGGACGTTCTCTCCAACGACTACTATTAGTTTTAGGAATTGATTTTTATTTAAACCTTATTTTTTTCCTTAGTTTAATTGGACTAGTGATATATTTTTCAGAACACATGTTAAAAACTACTAACAGTGAAGTTAGTTAGATAAATTTTTACCTAAAGGGAAATGTTGCTTTGTATTAAAAATACTAGCAATAATTAGAAATATGTTAAAAGCAATCGTTTTTGATTTTGATGGAGTAATTGCTAATAGTGAACCAAGTCATTTTGTTACTTTTCAGAAAGTTTTAGCTGAAGAGGGAATTAATATTTCTCAGAAGGATTATTATCAAAGATATTTGGCCATGGATGATCGAGGAGCTTTTACTACAGCATTAACAGATTTTGGAAAACTTAGTGAGCCTGTATATATTTCTGAGTTGATTTTTCGTAAGTCATGCTACTTTGAAAAATACTTAAAAGAAGAAATGGCTGTTTATCCAGAAACAATAAATTTTATCAAAAGGGTAACAGGTTCTTTACCTTTAGCTATTAATTCAGGTGCACTTCGTAATGAAATAGAAGCTGTTTTGAAAAGAATAGGCTTACATGAAGTATTTTCTTTGATTATTAGTGCTGAAGATATAGTTAAATGTAAACCTTATCCAGAAGGTTACTTAAAAGCTCTAGCAGGGCTTAATAAATTGCATCCTACACTTGATGCTAAGGCATCAGAATGTTTAGCAATTGAAGATTCTATTGGGGGACTGAGATCAGCAATTGCTGCTGGAATGAAATGCATTGCTGTTACTAACACGTATCCAGCAGAAGCTCTCAAAGAAGCTACATCTGTAGTCTCTTCTCTAGATGAAGTCACAGAGCATTATTTACACCAACTATTTAACTAAGGTATATAAATTAGGTGTGAGGCTTATGTTAAAAACTAAATATATAAATAAAAAACTTCAGTTGATGATTAGTTTAGTTGTTTGTATTTTGTTTGGTTTTAATTCTTTAGCTTTAAGTTTGCCACAAGAAAAGTCAAAAAAGATAAACCAAAAAAATATTGCTCTGAAAAATACTTCACCAAAAGCTATTGTTAAGCTTCAAGATGATATAAGTGATTTACTAAAACAGCCTGAATTGGCTTCGGCTAGTCTTGCCATAAGAGTTATAAATCAAACTGATGGACAGGTAATTTTTGAAAAAGATATAGATAAATTACTCAAGCCTGCTTCTAATATGAAGCTTTATACAACTGCGGCAGCTTTGGAATTACTAGGGAAAGATTATCGTATTCGTACTTCTGTTTATGGGCAAACTAAACCAAACAGTGAAGGAACGATTAAAGGAAAACTTATTCTTTATGGTCGAGGAGATCCAACTTTAGCAAGCAGTTATTTAGATGACACACAACCATTTGATTCACTTGCTAAACAATTAGTTAACAATGGTGTAAAGAAAATAGAAGGTGATTTAATTGCTGATGAAAGTTATTTTCGGGGTAGTTCTTTAGGGCAAGGTTGGGAATGGTTAGATTTACAATGGCAGTTTGGTGCAGAAATAAGTGCTTTATCTTCATATGATAATAAAGTAGATGTTCAAATAAAACCAGGAGTGAAAGTTGGAGACCCTTGCCAAATTACAATTTCTCCTGATGTTGGTATAGTTTCTTTAATTAATCATATGGAAACTACTCAGGCAAAAGTTCAAAGAGAAATAGGCTTAAATCGTGGACTAGCAGATAATTCTCTTTTGGCTTGGGGAAAAATGCCTGTTAATGATGAAGGTTTTTCCTCAAAGATAGCTGTTCACCATCCTGCTGAACTAACAGCCAATTTATTTAATGAAGCTCTTAAACGAGCAGGAATCATTTTAACAGGTAAAATTTTATTTGCTGATGCTTCTTTGCGCTCTACATTAGCTCCTAGTGAACCAGAGAAAAATAGCTTACTGGAACTTGCCGCAGTGGAATCACCTCCGTTAAGTGAAATTATTAGGATATTAAACAAATTTAGTCAAAATCTTTATGCTGAACTTTTATTACGTACACTTGGAAGGTTAAAAGGGAACCCTGAAAAAGATAGTGATGAAGCAGGAGTAGAAGTAGTAAAGGATTTTCTTAACAAAGCAGGAATTAACACGAATAAACTTGCTATTTATGACGGAAGTGGCCTTTCAAGAAAAGATTTGATAAATGTTTTTAGTACTACACAACTTTTGCAACATATCAGTAAATCATCTAGCTTTGAAGTTTTTCGAGCATCTTTGCCAATTGCTGGCGTAGATGGGACATTGAGACGGCGTATGCTTTCTACTAGTGCCTATCAAAATGTACGAGCCAAAACAGGCACTCTTAGTAATACAAGTAGTCTTTCAGGCTATGTTACTAGTAATAGTGGTGAGGTATTTATATTTAGTATTATGATAGATAATGTTACTACAGATTTACGTCAAGCGTTATCTCTAGAAGATAAAATTTGTCAATTACTAGCTAGTTTTTCTGATAAAACTAATTTGAAAGAATAAGAGCAACTTACTATTATAACTAGGTAAATACGCTTTATTGGTTTATTTTCAAACATAATTAATAACACAACTCAAAAATTTAAGATTGCATCTAACAACCAAATGAGTAACAATTAGTTATTAAAAGCAAATGGAGGAATTTTTATGGAAAAGAAATCATCAGAAAAAATTCCTGGTTACAGATGTTGGATTAGAATGCGTGGTTCGCCTAATGATCCAGAGTCTTTTGAGTTAGCATATTGGAATGGAATTGCTTGGGAACTTACAGCTACCACTAAAGATGGAAGAACTTTAACTTTGTCAATTCCTGACTATATGGTGGCAGAAACTTTGTCAATAGAGACTAATCCAGAGAATTTATATAAACCGCTAAGAGTTGCTTAACTGCTAATATCTGAGTTATTTTTAAAATCCTAAAATTGCCCTTATTGTTAAACTTGTTTTGAGAGATTTTGAAGTAACAACAGAAAATCTTATGATTTACCCTAACAAAAATAAGGATCAATTAGCCCCAAAATAATTGCTAAAACAAAAGCCTCAATATAAACTAGTCTGGTTAAAAAAATAATTTAGATGCAATTAGGCTAAAACAAGTACCAAATAGGTAAAGCATTACTTTGACTTTTGCTGGCAAATGTATTATTTTAATAATCTTGACAAATCTTAATTAATTAAAATACTTTTTATTTAGTTTTTCTATAAAATGCTTTGTTAAGGTTATTAGTTAGTATTTGAGTCATTAGCCAAGACTATAAAATCAAAATTCTCTATAATTATATTTTGCAAAATTGAAATTTGTTTAGCTTAAATCAACTGCTGGGATACATGATAGATTTAGGATAAATATAAAATGGTTGTAATGCTATTTAATTTTTCTATGTAGGAGGCGATAATTTTGTAGTAAGTTGCTTAGCAGAATATATCGCACAAAATAATGGAAAACTCCTTTCAACTACAAGCAGGCTCAATGTTAATAGACCGCTACCTTATAGTTAAGCGAATTGGTGGTGGTGGAATGGGCAGTGTATATTTAGCTCGTGACAAAAGATTGGCTGAATCATCTCGTGCTGTAAAAGAGATGATAGGTATGCATTCAGATGAAACCCAACGCAGAAAAGCCATAGAGGATTTTGAACGAGAATCACAACTTCTAGCTGGCTTAGACCATCCTGCTATACCAACCATTTATGATTATTTTATATCAGAAGGTTGTTACTACTTGGTAATGAAGTATATTGGAGGGGGAGATTTAGCACAAAGACTCAAATCTTCAGGTGGCATTATTGACGAAAAAATTGTTACGGAATGGGGTATTCAAATTGCAGATGTGCTCCATTATTTGCATTCTCAAAAACCTCAAATTATTTACCGTGATATGAAACCTGCTAATATTATGCTAGATGAACGAGATCGTGTAGTATTAGTGGATTTTGGTATTGCTCGATTTGTTGCTGCTCCAGCGCAAAGGGTAACAGCAATAGGAACAATGGGTTATGCTCCTCCAGAACTCTTTGCTGGTAAAGTTGAACCTAGATCAGATATCTATTCTCTAGGTGCAACCATGTTTCACCTTTTAACAGGCCGTGATCCTCAAGACAATCCTTTGTTAATGTTTGATTTTAGCCGTAATCCTAGACCTCGCCAAATTAATCCAAAACTTAGCGAAGGCATAGATCGCATCTTAGCTAAATCTGTTGAACATAAACCTGCTAATAGATTTTCTTCTGCTTTGGAAATGAAAGAAATTTTAGAACAACATCTGCGTCAGATAACGTCAGATGTGAAAATGGTTTCTGTTCCTAGTCCTCAAGCTAGCGGGGGAGAAGTTTCTGGTGCAAGTAATTTTTGTGGTCAGTGTGGAGCAAAAGTTAATCCCAATAATGCTTTTTGTCAAAGTTGTGGTAGTCCACAGAAAAGTGCTTCTGCCCCATTAACACCAGCTACACTAGTTCATGTTACTCAAGAAAATCAACAGTTTTCATTTCCTTTAGGTAAAGAAACTTTATTAGTTGGTAGGGTAGATAATAACCGAGGTATTTATCCTGATATAGATCTTTCACCTTTTGATAAAGATGGTAAGGTATCTCGCCGTCATGCCATTATCCACCGTAATGCAGACAAAATTTCTGTTGAAGATCTAAATAGCACAAATGGTACATATATAAATCGTGGAGAAAGATTACAACCAAAGAAAACATATCAATTGAAATCTGGAGATGAAGTTTGTTTAGGAGAAACTTTCTTAAGATTTTTTGTTGGAGATGTTCCAGATCAAATATCTCCACCTTTACCAATTAAAGCTCCTGTATCTCTAGGCTCAACTGCTCCAGGTGGGAAGATGTCACCAGCTACTTCTCCTTCTATAAAGAAAGATAATTTACCAGATGCGGTTAAGGCTTCTTTTATGGGTGCTAATGTTATGTCACCCCCGCCGCCGCCACCTCCGCCTTCTAATGTTCAACCAAAACTTCGTTCTGGAGTTAGACCTGCTCCTTCTGCTGTAAATGAAGTTAGTACAGCTACAGAAACTCCTGCCTCAGTAGTTAGTGAAACTACTTATCCAACTCCTATAAAAATAAAAACAGATCCTCCTACAAAAACGCCAGAATCATCTGTTGATGTAGAACGAGATTCAAGTGGAAGATACATATTACGTTACTTTAGTAACATAGATTTTCCTAAGCAAGTAAACTTAGGGACAATAAGTTCTTTGCAAGTTGGTTTAGTGCCTAAGACAGATAAATATGGAAACACACTTCCAAGACCAAATCCCTATGATGGTGAAATTGTATTAAGTTTTCCAGATCTAAATGCAGTAACAAGTTTAGCGATGGAAATATATATTGCTGCTCCAGGATTTGAAGTCGAACCTGATATCTTTGCTCGATTTAATGTTTCAGTTAATCGAAGTGCTAATGTAAAGCCTTTTCAACTTAAGGCTGTTCAGGTTGGAGCTACTGTTGTAACAGTAGATTTTTACCAAGATACAGATTATTTAACTAGTGTTTCTCTAGAAACAGTTATTGTTGAGTAACAAACTAGCAAAAGGTAAAAGTTTTCCTAATATCTCTTAGCTTCTATTGACGTTAAAGGGAATTGCTTTCTAACATGTCTTAAACATCAAATCTAAACCAAGTTAGAAAGCAATAAATATGCCAGTTATTTCCTTACCTATTTATACTGAATCTTATAGACCTTCATCAAACTGGGTCAAGACTCTTTTAGAAAAACAACAACAATTCAATCTTCAACCTTTATCTACAGAAATACAAACTAAAATAAAAGAAATATTACTTACCAGACAGATAGAAGAAAACCTTTTGCTTTCTGACATTAAAGCTCAAAACACAAATATTTCAGATTTAATTCAGAAAAAAGAAACTCAGGAAAAAGATCTAGTAATTCGTAATTTTATTAATACTCTAAATTATGTTGAGAATTTGATTGAAAGTTCAACAGATAAAACTAAACTCTTAGTGACCAGTGAATTTCTTAGACAATTACATGCTTTGATGATGGCAGGTTTAGATGAGCAAGCAGGGTCTTATAGAAAAACTCCAGGTAAATCCATTAGCTCAGGCCATAGTCCTGCTGATCCAGAAGTTCTTTCCATACTTATAGAAAATGCTTTGGATTGGTTTAGTGCAGAGTCTTTTGCTGAATTACACCCTTTAGAACAAGCTTGGTTAGTACATTTAAGAATAATGGATTTACAACCATTCTCTAGCGGTAATGGGAGAATTGCAAGATTAGTAGCTAGTTTCTATGCACAAAAAGCCAATTTATGCCCAATTATTATTAGAGCTAGTCAGAGAGAACTTTATAACCATGCTGTTAACAATTCCTTAATGATGATAACTCAGCCAGGAGTTGAACTCTTGGCAAACTCCGTAATACAAACCTATGATGAAATATTAGATTTAGTAAAAGCTAGTAATAGCTAGCATTTATATGATGAGGTTAAACATAATGAAAACTTTTATGCGTGTCATTATTTTATCTGTTATGTTGCTTTCATTAATTATGGTAAGCACAAAAGATACAACTAATGCTCAAAAGAAGCATAGTATTAGATTAGAAGCTCAACAATTTATTGATGAATATACTAAAGAGTGGAATGACTTACGTACTGCAAGCAGTTCAGCAGAATGGGAGTCTAACATTAAAATTGTGCCAGGTGATGATACTAATTCCAAAGCTACTATTGCTGCTTCAGAAAAACTCTCTAGCTTTACAGGCAAAAAAGAGAACATTGAAAAAGCTCAAGAATTTCTAAAACATAAGCAAAACTTAACTCCAATACAAATCAAGGAATTAGAAAGAATTGTTTTTTTAGGAGCAGAAACCCCAGAGATAGCTAAAGATGTAGTAAAAGAATTAATAGCTGCTAATACTGCTCAAACTGAAAAACTATATGGATTTGATTTTAAAATCGATGGTAAATCAGTTACTCCTAACCAAATTGATGATATTTTGCGTTCTTCAAATGATTTAGAAGCACGTCGCAAGGCTTGGCTTAGCTCAAAAGAAGTAGGTAAAACCTTAAAAGATGGCTTAGTTAACCTACAACGCTTGCGCAATGCTACAGTTGCTCCATTAGGCTTTAAGTCATTTTTTGAATACCAAGTTTCTGAATATGGAATGACTACAGAAGAAATGCTTAAGCTAGTAGATGATATTAATGCTCAACTCCGTCCGCTTTATAGGGAACTTCATACCTATGCTCGTTATGAATTTGCCAAGAAATACAATGTTCCTGTGCCAGATGAATTACCAGCAGATTGGCTTCCTAATCGTTGGGGACAAGATTGGAGCGCAATGGTTCAGGTAGAAGGTTTGGATATTAGAGGCGCATTAAAAGATAAAGAACCTGAATGGATAGTTAAACAGGCAGAAAACTTTTATGTAAGTATGGGTTGGCCTGCACTACCTAAAACTTTCTGGGAAAAATCTTCACTCTATCCTCTTCCAGCAGATGCTAAGTACAAAAAGAATAATCATGCTAGTGCTTGGCATATGGACAATAAAGAAGATGTACGTTCTTTGATGAGTGTTGAAGCTAATCCAGAATGGTATGAAACTACTCATCATGAGCTAGGACATATTTACTACTATATGACTTACTCTAATCCAAACACTCCGTTATTATTACGTAATGGGGCAAATAGAGCTTATCATGAAGCTATGGGGAGTTTAATGGGTTTAGCTTCACAGCAAAAACCTTTCTTAGTTGGACGTGGTTTAGTTTCTAAAGATGCTAAAGTTGATCAAATACAAGCTCTATTGGCAGAAGCTTTGAACTATGCAGTCTTTATTCCTTTTTCTGCTGGAACAATGACTCATTTTGAGCATGAACTTTATGGACAAAATTTACCTAAAGACCAATACAACAAACGTTGGTGGGAATTAGCTAAGAAATACCAAGGTATTGTTCCTCCTACAGAACGAGGGGAAGAGTTTTGTGATGCTTGTACTAAAACTCATATAAACGATGATGCAGCACAATATTATGATTATGCACTCTCATATGTTCTACTTTTCCAACTCCATGATCATATTGCTAGAAAGATACTTAAACAAGACCCACATGCAACTAACTACTATGGAAACAAGCAAATAGGTGTATTTGTTCGCTCTTTAATGCGACCAGGTAGTTCTAGAGATTGGCGTGTATTACTTAAAGAAAAAACAGGGGAAGATCTAAATGCAAAACCAATGTTACGTTACTTTGAGCCTCTGATGGCTTATCTAAAGAAAGTAAATGCTGGAAGAAAATACACTTTGCCAGAATTATAAAAAGTTGTAGATATAAAAAAGTTGACCTGAAGCAAGTTTAACTTGCTTCAGGTCAAAATGTTCAGAGGGGCAATTAAAAAGGAAATTAACTTTACAAGATGTTTCTATTTAGTGATTTAAAAACTTATTTTTATTCCTAACTGAATCTGACGTGGTGAAAAAGCATTGCGATAACGTTCAGGGGGCGTTATATAACGTCCATTTTTCTGTTTTGGCAAAGAAAAATTACCTTGAGAATCAGGAGGAAATACTGGATCTAAATCACTGATATTTACACGATTAAATAAATTAAAAACTTCAAAAATACCTTCTAAATGTAACTTTTCTTTGATTGAAAATACTCGTGAAAATCTTAAATCCACTGTAGCAAAATCTGGTGTAATCCCAACATTATGACCAAGCCCTAAGGGGCGATCTCCAGGAGGGTTGTCTCCATTTTGGTTTAAGTCTACTCCTGCTAGTAAATTGTATGGACGACCTGATTCTAAGCTAATAATGCTAGAAAGCTGAAAGTCTTTTAATATTGGATTTTTAAAGAAGTTTAATTTCCAATTGCTTGAAAATCCTGCTCTTTGTCGAGCATCTTGTAATGATAATCCTCGTTCATCTCCAGGACGTAGAGGGTTAGAAACAGCTGCTTCTGGTCTGTCAATTCTAAATTCAAAAAAATTATCTATAGCTTTAGAAAAAGTGTAGTAAGAAAAGAATGTTAAATTATTAGTAAATTGTCTACTAAAAGATATAGAAAAACCATGATAATAACTATCAAAAGCAGATTCTAACTCAAAGATGTCCCCTTGAGTTGGGTCTGGACGACCTGTAAGAGCATTTGTAACGGGGTCTGCACTTGGTCTAACAATAGGATTAATATTTCTTGAGGATAATAATTTAATACCTCTAATAAAATTATAATTTAAAGAAAATAGGGTATGCTTACCTATTTGGTAATCTACCCCTAAATTTATTTGCTGTGAATAACTGTTGCGCAGATCCTTTTGAATTGCGGCAGTTTGGCTTAGTTGAGGGATAAAAGCTACCCCAGGAGGAATAGTTTTTGATTCTGGATAACGATGTCCAGGTTGAGCAAAAGCTAAGATTGAGAAAGGAAAAGGAAACGCTATTACTTTTAGATTTCCTGAACGTGCAGGTTGAATAGAAAATGATGTGCCAGTAAAAGAGCCTCCAAAAATTAATCCATAAGAACCATGTAGATTTATAAATTTTCTTTGAAATGGATGATAAGAAAAGCTAATACGAGGTGACAAATTGCCTTTGTTGTCAGGATTAAAACGAATTCTGGTTATATCATAACGAATTCCTAACTTAACCAATAAATTTGGAGTAAGCTTTATATCATCTTGTCCAAATAGAGCTAAAGAACTTGCGTTAACCGTTAGATTAGAATCTCCAAAGCCTTGTAGAACAGTAATTGGTATTGAAAGATTAGCTAAAGGTAAATTTTTAGGAAATCCAGGAAAAAAAGTAGGTATTTGTGATGCAGCTAAGGTTAAAAATGCTTTTTGAGCAGGAGTACGTAAACTTGGGTCAAATGTTTGTAAACCTGTGAAAAAAGGTAAGTTAGCAATACCGAAAAGCTGAGAAAAATCTATTGGAACAAAAACATCTAACCCACCAGGAAATAAAGGAAGATTAGATTTATTGTTAGGAAAACTGGTATATAGATAGTCAACCCCAAATTTCCATTGGTGATGTTGTTGTGATATGGTTGTAGTGTTTACAAATTGATAAAATCTTTCACTGCGAAACTGCGGAAGAAAAATTCCTCGTCCAATAGTTAACTGTCCTTCTGGAGCAATTATCTTGAGTTGTGGGCCATCATCTAATGGTAAAACTTTTTGCTCTCTTCTACCATAAAGAAACCTAGTCTCATTTACTAGAGATAGTTTAGGGTTTATATAAGTATTACTTAAGGCAATTGTATTATCGTCTAGGCGTTGAACTCCTCCATTAGATTCAGCTACTAAAGCTCCAAATGGCTCTAAAGCACCATTGTAAGACCCTCCATAATTGTAACGAATCCACAAAGAATCATTTGATGTTAGTTGAGTATCAAAACGAACTAAAGCTGTTGTTAAACCAACTGCAAAAGGAACAGCACCTGTTTTTATTGGAAATCCTTGACGACGAGCAGAGTTAGCCGAATCTTCAGAAATTGTCACTATATTACTTTGATTACTTGAGAAACGTTCAAAAGAAGTAAAAAAGAATGACTTATCTTTTTTTATTGGCCCACCTAAAACAAAACCTAGTTGATCTTGTTCAAATGAAGGTTTTTTATTAGCAAAAGCATTACGAGCACTAGTTTTGTCATTGCGCTGAAAGAAAAATATATTTCCATGTAATTGATTGCTCCCATTACGGGTGATGATATTGACCAATCCCCCTAATGAACGCCCAAATTCAGCACTAAAACCATTAGAAAGCACCTGAAATTCTTGAACGGCATCTTGGCTAAAGGTTGAACGAATAGAGCCAGAAACTAAATCATTATTGTCTAAACCATCAATGGTGATGTTATTGAAACGCGCTGATTGACCATTAAATGAAAGTCCTGAACTTCCTGCTACTCCATCGCTAAAAACACGATCTCTAACGACAGTTGGAGATGTAAGAGAAAAATCTATTAAATTACGACGGTTTATTGGTAAACTTTCTATTCGAGTTCTATTGTTATTATTACTTATTTCGGTTTGATCTGTGGTAAATACATTATTTGCAGAAACTTCTATATAATCTTTTGTTCCTTCTACTTTTAATTTGATATTAATTAGTGAAGTTGTTCTTAATGTAAGTTCAAGTATTTGGCTATGAGGTGTAAATCCACTAACTTCTACTGTTAATTCATACTGATCTGGTGGAAGATAACCTGCTGCAAAAGAACCATCCATCTGAGTTGTTATTTTTCTAACTAGATTGGTAGATAAACTTTTAATTGTAATATTTGCATTGGCTATTTTGTTGTCTGTTTCATCGCTTATTACTCCAGTAAGACTAGCTGTTGTAATTCCATTAGTTTGACTTAATACTATTGTAGGATTTAGATATCCTAATAAACTTAGTATAAAAACTGACTGTAGTAATGCAGCAGTGTATTTCATTGTTGTTTAATAATGCATGAGTTTTCCTTAAGTCGATAAGCAAAACAACACGTTTCTCCTTAAATGCAAAATTTATAATCTTGGTATTTAGTTGTAATTAAAGAAAATATAGAGTATACAGATAGAGATAGTAAAATCTATTCTGTAAGACTAACAATAAAAATAAACAGACGTAACCTACACCTAGCTAAATGCTAAGATACAAACTTATATTTGTTTTTAGACTAAATTGGTTCTATTACTAGTTTTAAGGTTTCTTTAGATGAACCTAAAACTATTGTGGTACTTGTAGAGCGTACCGTTTTTATTTGGCCTATTTTTTCTCTTAAAAGATTTCCTAATATTTCTGTATTTGCAACACGTAACTTAACTAAATAACAATCTTGGCCTGTAATATGATGCACTTCTTGGACTTCTGGAATCGTTGCTAGAATTTCTGCTGTCTGAACTGTACCAACTCCTTCATCTGTGCGAACAAACATAAAAGCCAATAAATTTAGATCTAAGTCTCGTGGATTAATTCGCGTTTCATAACCAAGGATTGTTCCTTGTTCTTCCATTTTTCTGATTCTCTCTAGAACTGCACTTGCTGCCATTCCTACTTGACGAGCAATCTCGGCATTGCTAGTGCGAGCATTTTTCTGAAGAATCGTCAGAATTTGTTTGTCAATTGCGTCAATCATTCTGTTTTCCTGTTGATTTGCCGTATATATATATTTTATAAACTAGTTTGTCAAGCTAAGTTTGGATTTTATATTAGAATAATACACTAGATATACTAATGAACTAGCAGCTAGTATCTAATAATAAGTATTACTGTAGTATAATACACTTACTTTGCTATGGACTATTCAGGATAGCATGTTATTCTCTAAGGCTTTATATTATTATCTAAGAAGCTAATGTAGTCGAAAAAAGTTTACCAGTAAAATAGATAAGGTTTAATTATGTCTGCAAAAAAGCCAGAGTTTTGTCACTTACATCTACATACTGATTACAGTTTGTTAGATGGAGCCATACAACATAGTCCACTAGCAAAAAGGCTTAATGAACTAGAAATGCCATCTGTTGCTGTAACAGATCATGGTAATTTGTTTGGAGCAGTTTCTTTTTACAACACAATGAAATCTAGCAATATTAAGCCAATCATAGGTATGGAGGCTTATATTGCTCGCAAATCCCGGCATGATAGAACTTCGGCTGATGCTCCTGGCTTAGGACATGATGGTGAGAAGGGAATTAATCATTTAATACTTTTAGCAAAAGATTTAACAGGCTATCACAATTTAGTAAAGCTTTCTTCTTTGGCTTACACTGAAGGTTATTATTACAAACCACGTATAGATCGAGATCTCCTAGCTGAACATAGTGAAGGGCTTATAGCTCTTTCTGCTTGTTTAAGTGGTGTTCCTCAAGCTTTTTTACTTGCAGGGAAATTTGATGAAGCTGCTCGTGCTGCTTTGGAATTTCAAGACATAATGGGCAAAGGCAATTATTACTTAGAGATTCAAGATCAAGGTTTAGAACAACAACACAGAATAAATGGTCCTTTGGTTGAACTATCTAAGAAAGTGGAAATTCCTTTAGTTGTTACCAATGATTGTCACTTTTTAACAGCAGAAGACCATGAAGCTCATGATGCGTTGATTTGCTTACAAACAGGTAGATTTGTAAGAGAAGATAAACGCATGCACTATAGTCCTGCTCACTATGTGCGTAGTCCACAAGAAATGTGGGATGTTTTTGGAAAAGAACTCCCTGATGCTTTACTAAGAACCTTAGAAGTTGCAGGTAAATGCAATTTAGAGCTACCTAAAGGAAAAAATTATCTTCCTATTTATCCAGTTCCAGACAACTATACTATTGACACTTATTTTGAAAAAGTAGTTAGAGATGGTTTTGCTGAGCGCTTAAAATTCCTTAAGAAATTATCTGAACAAGGCAAATTAAAATATAGCTTAGAACGTTATGAAGAAAGGCTTAATCTAGAAATAGAAACCATTAAGAAAATGGGATTTCCAGGTTATTTTCTAATTGTTTGGGACTTTATCAAATTTGCTAAACAACAAAAAATACCTGTTGGCCCTGGAAGAGGATCTGCGGCTGGTAGTCTAGTTGCTTACTGTTTATATATTACGGATGTTGACCCAATAGAATATTCTTTAATGTTTGAACGGTTTCTAAATCCTGAACGGGTTTCAATGCCAGATATAGACATTGATTTTTGTGTGCGTGGACGTTCAGCAGTAATTAAATATGTTAGTGAATTTTATGGTCAGCAAAATGTATCACAAATTATTACTTTTGGTACTATGGCTTCAAAAGCAGCAATTAAAGACATCGGGCGAGTTTTAGAAATGCCTTATGCTGAAGTAGAAAAAATTGCTAAGTTGATTCCTCCTCCTGTTCGTGGTCGTAATGTTTCTATAGGTGATGCAATTAAACAAGTTCCAGAGCTTAAAAAAGCTATTGATACTGATGAAAAAATTGCTAAGTTGATAGATTTAGCTAGACGGGTGGAAGGTTGTGCTAGGCATGCTTCTTTGCATGCTGCTGGTGTAGTAATTTCGCCAAAGCCTATATACGAGTTAGTTCCTGTTTATCGTTCACCAAAGGATGAAATTGCAACTCAGTATGAAATGAATGATTTAGAAAAAACAGGTATGCTCAAGATGGATTTTCTTGGGCTAACGACTTTGACCATCATTGAAGATTGTTTGCGCTCAATTGAAAGGGAGTTCGGAGAACGTCCAGATTTAGAAATGGTTTCTTTAATAGATGAAAAAGCCTTAAAGCTTTTTGCTGATGGGGCAACAGATGCAATATTTCAGTTTGAATCAGAGGGAATGAAAGATCTTTGCCGACGAATGAAACCAGATGGAATAGAAGATCTAGTTGCACTTAATGCACTCTATCGCCCTGGCCCAATTGATAGCGGAATGGTCGATGATTACATTGAACGCCGTCATGGTCGTAAACAAGTACGTTATGATTTTGCTCCATTAAAAGAAGTAATGGGGAATACTTATGGTGTACCTGTTTATCAAGAGCAAATTATGGCTATTTTCCAAGTCCTTGCAGGCTATAGCTTAGGTGAAGCAGATCTTGTAAGACGTGCAATGGGTAAAAAGAAGCGTGAAGAACTAGATGCACACAAAGAAAAGTTTTTTGTTCAAGCCGTAGAACGTGGACATGATAAAAATAAGTTAGAAAAACTCTGGAACAGCTTAGAAGGCTTTGCAGACTATGCATTTAATCGTAGCCATTCAATGGCTTACGGACTTTTAGCCTATCATACTGCATATCTTAAAGCTCATTATCCTGCACATTTTTGGGCAGCAGTTTTATCTAATGAAATTAATGATATAGAAAAAGTTGCTCGCTACATTGATAAAGCAAAACAAATGGGAATGAAAATTTTGCCCCCAGATATCAATGTTAGTTTAGATACATTTACTCCTAAAAAAGATACAATTCGCTTTGGTCTAGCTGCTATTAAAGGTATTGGACAGGCTACTGTAACAGAAATTGTGGCAGCACGTGAAAAAAGTGGCGACTTCAAATCAATTTATGACTTTGCAGAAAGAGTTGAAGCAAAGGCTTTAAATAAACGAGTTTTTGAAAATTTAATTAAATCTGGTGCTTTTGATTCAATCAAAAAAGATATGAATGTAACTGAATGGCGCGCCAAGCTTTTTGCTGCTGTAGATTCAGCTATTGAAAGTGGTATAAGAATGCAAAGAGATCGCAATAGCGGTCAAGAATCGCTTTTTGGTATGTTTGATGAAGTCTCTACACAAGTTTTAGAACCAGAACTTCCTAATGCTGAGCCTTGGTCTCAAATGCAAATGTTAACTTATGAGAAAGAAACTTTAGGCTTTTATATTACGGGACATCCTTTAGAACAATATCAAAGTTTAATGAAAGAATTTTCAATTGTAAACTTAGAACAATTAAAGACTTTTACTGCTAATAGCAATGTTAAAATTGCTGGAATTATTAGCTCTATAAGCATAAAAGCTACTAAAAAAGGGGATAAATTCGCTCTTTGTCAGTTAGAAGACCAATTTGGAGCAATAAAATTAACTGTTTGGCCGGAAGCTTACAATAAAATAGGAAGTAGATTGAAAGAAGAAGAACGGCTAGTTATTAGTGGACGATTAGATATTGATGCTGAAGGCGCAATGTCTATTGATACCCAAGATGCACAACTACTAGATGGCATCAGTGAACGTAGTGCTAGGCAAATTATCGTAAGAGTAAACGCAGAGCTAATGACAGAAGGAAAAATAGAAAAACTTTATCACTTGTTAGACTCCAATCGTGGAGACTGTGAGGTTATTTTTGAACTAGAACTACCTAATCATGTTGTTGCTCGTGTTAGACCTAATAGTTATGCTACTGTTAAGTCAGATAAAGAGTTAATTGATTCAATTAAAACTATTTGTGGAAACTGTAAAATTCAGTTAAAGAGATAAATAAATAAAAATAAATACTATAGCTAGTTTAAGCTGAAGGAGAATGCACTATTTTGTAGCAATATAATTTTAGAGACTACAAATTTTGTGTAAAAGAAGCTAATGAAAGTAGGGTTTTTAGGTACAGGTTTAATGGGTAAACCAATGGTTGAGCGTTTAAAGTCGCTTGATTACGAGGTTGTAGCTTATAACCGTAGTGTTGAGAAAACAAAATCTTTAGCTGAAATAGGAGTAGAAATTTCTAATTCTCCTACAGAAGTATTACTAAAAACAGACTGTATCTTGTTGATGCTTACAGATATCAATGCAATAAAATCTTTGCTCTTTACAGATGTGGATAATAAAAACTTTGTTGGTAAAACCATTATACAGATGGGAACAATAGCTCCTTATGAAAGCCAAGAACTTTGTAAAATAATTCTAGATTCTGGGGGAGATTATTTGGAAGCTCCAGTGCTTGGCAGTATTTCAGAAGCACAAACAGGAAAGTTAATAGTAATGCTAGGGGCAACATCTAAGCAATTTACCGAATGGTTAGAGTTACTAAAAGTTTTCTCATCTAAGCCAATTTTGGTAGGAGAAGTTGGAAAAGCTTCAGCTTTGAAACTAGCTCTTAATCAACTAATAGCTTCTCTAACAGCTTCATTTTCCTTGAGTTTAGCTTTTGTACAAGCTAGTAAAGTGGATGTAAATATTTTTATGGAGATTTTACGACAAAGTGCGCTTTATGCTCCTACATTTGATAAAAAACTCAATCGCTTTTTGTCAAATGATTACTCAAATCCTAATTTTCCAGTTAAACATTTAGAGAAAGATACTAGATTATTTTTAGAAGCAGCTTCTAAATATGAAATCAATGATATTGTACTAAAAGCTGTTCACCAACTTTTAGTGGATAGTGTAGAAGCTAAAGCAGGAGATTTGGACTATTCTGCTATATTTAACAGTATTTATAAAACAAGACAAAGTTAACTTAATTTTTAGTTTGTAAAAGTTATTGAAATTTTAGACAATAATGAATTGAGATTATCCTTAGAACAATAAGTAGAAGCTACAAAGTAGGAGATTTTTATGGCAAAAATGTTTAATCTTGCAACAAAAGTTCGTCTTGCCCGTAGTCTTTTGCTTAAAAACAACCCTATATATGTTCAATATTATGTAACTGCACGGTGTAATTTGGCTTGTGAACAGTGCAACATAATTTACAGCAATGCAGATGTTAGAGAAGCAACTATAGAAGAAGTAAATAGAATTGCTGCTAACTTAGCTAAAATAGGGGTTAGCGTCGTTTTGTTAACAGGCGGTGAGCCTTTTGTCCGTAAAGATTTGCCTGAAATTGTTGCTGCTTTTTCTAAACAAAATATTCATGTTCGTTTACAGACTAATGGACTAGCTTCTAAAGAAAATTTGCAGGCTTGTGTTAATGCTGGAGCAAATGATATATCTATTTCATTAGATTCTTTACAACCTGATACCCAAGATATAATTAATGGAGATTTTCCTAATTCTTGGGAAAAAGCAATTCGCACCATATCTTATATTAATGAAATCTTTCCAGAAGACTCTTTTGCTGTTTTAGGTTGTGTATTAGCTCCTCGTAATCTTGAGCAAGTGCCTGATGTTATTCGTTTTGCAACAAAAATAGGTTGGTGGGTTTCTTTAGTTCCAGCTCATGTGACTAATAATGATCAACCTCTTAATTTTCGTACTTATGATCCTGCCTTAAGATTTCCTAAGGAACTTTACCCAAAAGTAGATGAAATTTTAGATCAAGTACATAAAATGAGAGATTCTGGCTACAATGTTTATGATTCAGATCCATATTTAGCAGATATGCGCCGTCTAATTAGGGGAGAGAGAGTAAAATGGCGTGATCGCAACAATGGTACTTGTGATAGCCCAAACCTTTATTTTGCTATTACTCCAAATGGAAATATGGCTGTTTGCTGTGATTGGCGTATGGAATCAGAAATATCTGTTGCCGCAGATGATTTTCCAGAACGCTATTTTAGTAATCAAACTTATGAAGAAGCCCAAGCTATTGCATCAACTTGCCCTGGATGTTTGTTTGGCTCATTTCCAGAAATTACAATTTCTTCTAGGTTCCTTCAACCTATGCTCAAAAGAGCCTTCTTCTTTGGTAAAAATCAATCTAGACGCCATTTAAAAAAACTTACAGCAGAAGAAATGCTTGCTATTGCAGAAGAAATAAGAAATAACTCTCCTCATCTTTATTCTACCAATTTGATATCTCTAAAACGTAGCAAACAAGCTAAATTTGCTGAAGAACGAAATTTGGAAAAATTTAAATAATCAGCTATTTTCATATAAATAAACATCATAGCTTATATTACTTTATCAATAATACGTTATATTGTTAATGGAAAATCAGACTAATAAGAACTTATTTTTACAACCTAGAACTAATCCTAAATTACTTTCTTTAGTAATACCTCTTTACAATGAGCAAGAAGCTTTGCCTTACTTGCAAGATCGTTTAGAGAAACTAACTACAAAACTACCTTGCCCTGTAGAATGGGTTTTAGTCAATGATGGAAGTAAAGATTTAACTCGCAAATTGCTCTTTGAATGGGCTGAAAAAGACTCTCGTGCCAAGATAGTAGATTTAGCACGTAATTTTGGGCATCAAGCTGCTCTTACTGCTGGGTTAGACCATGCAAGAGGAGAGGCCATAGTAGCAATGGATGCAGATTTACAAGATCCACCAGAGCTAGTTTTAGAAATGCTTGAAAAATATAAAGAAGGCTATGATGTTGCTTATGCTCAAAGAACTGAGCGTCATGGCGAAAGTAAATTTAAACTTATTACTGCAAGTGGTTTTTACTGGATTATGCGAAAGTTTGTTCACAAAGATTTGCCTGCAAATACTGGAGATTTTCGCTTGATGTCTCGTGAAGCTGCTTTTGCATTGGGGAATTTACGGGAAGGACAAAGATTTTTACGTGGAATGGTTACTTGGATAGGGTTTTCCCAAATAGCTATTCCATTTGAGCGCCCTCCAAGAATAGCAGGGGAAACCAAATATCCTCTTTCAAAAATGCTTAAGTTTGCTTTAGATGCAATAGTATCTTTTTCTAGCGCTCCTTTGAAAATATCAACAGGGTTAGGATTAATAATTTTTCTATTTGGTATAGGCTATGGGACTTATGCTTTTCTTCGAGCTTTGTTTTTGCATGATTTAGTTCCAGGATGGGCAACATTAGTAATTTTGCAAAGCTTAACTGGTGGAACAATTTTGTTTTGTTTAGGAGTGATTGGAGAATACATTGGACGAATTTATGATGAGATAAAACAACGGCCTATCTATATTGTTCGCCGTTATGCTAATCTTTCAATACCAGAATCCCCTAAACGTGCTGTAACAGCTAAAGAGAATCTTCAAACACCTACCACAGATGTTAAGGAGTAGATATTTTATGGATGCAAAGATATCAGAAATTCACCAAAAAGAAGCAGATTTTCATGATCAGTGGGCAAATAGTACTGATATTTCAGAAGTTGAAGTTAGAGCAGCTTTTGAGGCTATTACAGCACCAGAAAACCGCTTTATTTTAGAACAGATGGGAAACTTAAAAGGTAAACGCATTTTAGATGTAGGGGCTGGATTAGGCGAATCTTCTGTCTACTTTGCTTTGTTAGGCGCTGATGTTACTACAGCAGATATTTCTCCCAAAATGGTTGAACTGGCTGTTAAGCTAGGCCAAACCTATGGAGTTAAACTTACTGGAATTGTTAGCGCAGCAGAATCTCTTAATGTTGCAGATAATTCTTTTGACTTTGTTTATATTGGAAACTTAATGCACCATATAACCGATAGAGCAAAGCTTTTTGAACAAATACACTCAGCCTTAAAACCTGGTGGTAAGTTTTTTTCTTGGGATCCATTAGCGTATAATCCTGTAATTAATGTTTATAGAAAAATGGCTACCCAGGTTCGTACAGAAGATGAAGCTCCTTTAACTACAGCAGATTTAACTTTGGCAAAAAAATTCTTTAAAAATGTAGGTCATCAAGAGTTTTGGATTCTAAGTTTAGTCATCTTCCTAAAGTATTATTTTATTGATAGAGTACACCCAAATTCAGATCGCTATTGGAAAAGGATTCTACGAGAAACCAATGAGTCTTTATGGTGGTTTAAGCCTCTCCAAAGCTTTGACAGACTGCTAACTAGCTTGCCATTAATGCGTTGGATGGCTTGGAATATTGTAATTTGGGGTGAAAAGTAACCGTACTTACTTGCTCTAATATAGGCAACTTATTTAGTTACTTTTAATAATCCCTTTTACAACTCGAATTCCAGGATAAGCCATAATAAACAGGTTTCCATTATCTATTACAAGTTTTCTAGGATTGAACAAACTAGCTTTAGTTGCTAGGCCATTATCACCACTATAACCTGAATCACCATTACCTGCTATTGTTGTGATAATACCTGTTTGACCATCTATTTTTCTAACAAGATTATGAAGCTTATCACTAATAAATAGGTTACCCAAAGGATCAATGGCTATTGCTGAAGGCATTATAGCCACTTCTGTTGCAAGTAAACCATCTCCTATGCCTTTTTCAATGTCGCCTCCTCCAGCTACAGTTGTGATAATTCCTGAAATGGCATCTATTCGCCGTACTCTTTGGTTTTCTGCAATAAAAATGTTTCCCTGTCTGTCTAAAGCTATATCTAAAGGATTATCCAGAGAAGTTTCTGTAGCCGGTTTACCATCACCATCATAACCTTGCTGCCCATTGCCAGCAATGGTGGTAATTATTTTGGTTTTATTATCAATTTTACAGATATGGTTGTTGCCTTGATCAATAAGTAACAAATTTCTATTTTGATCTATAGTCAAAGTAGTAGGATAATCTAAGGAAGTTTTCTTGGCTGGCCTGCCTTCAACATAATTAGAATATTTTCCATTGCCAGCTATAGTATTGATAATCTTGGTATTAATGTTAATTTTTCTTATGCGACTGTTGCGACTATCTGCAATAAATATATTTCCAAGTGAGTCTAGTTTTACATCTGATGGAGCGTTTAGCTCAGCATTAATGGCAAGTCCACCATCACCACTAAATCCTCCAGTTCCATTGCTTGTAGTTGGACCTTGACCAGAAATCGTTTTAAGTAGTTTTGTATTTGCATCTATTATCTTTATTTTGTTAGGCCAATCACATTCTGCTAAATATATATTTCCTTGTGAATCGATTGTAAAACTACAAATATCCAAAATAGTATCAGTGGCTAGTATTGCATCAGGCTCTATTTGAAATGGTTTTATAGTGTTTCCTTTACCTGCAATAGTTGTTATTATATTAGTAATTGCATCTACTCGACGAATACAGTAATTGTAAGTATCAGCAATAAATAAGTTTCCATTTTCATCTATTGCTACATTTTCTGGAAAATAAAGACTTGCTTGAGTAGCTGTTTTACCATCTCCTCTAAATCTACCAACTAAATAAGTATCCCCATCAAAAGGAATGCGATCTTTGTATCCATCTCCTACTACAGTAGTAATTATTTGGCTACTGGCATCAACTTTGCGAATACGCATATTGTTTCTATCCGCTATAAATAAGTTCCCAGCCTTATCTAAAGTTATGCTTATAGGAGTATCTAAAGTTGCTTTTGTTGCTAGATTTCCATCTCCTGAAAATCCAGGTCTACAATCATCTGCTGCTACAATTGTAGTAATCATGCTGGTAACTTTATCTAGTCGTCTTACTAGATGATCAGATAATTGTGTAAAGAAAATATTTCCATTTTTGTCAATTGCCAAATTATATGGACTTATACCAATAGCCATAGCTAAACCATCAGGGGTACAATCTCCAGATTCTCCATTACCCGCAATTGTAGTTATAATATTAGTTTTTTTATCAATTCTTCTAATAGTTTCATGAAAGCCATCAGCAATAAAAAGATTATCTTCTGGATCTAAAGCTATTGAATAAGGGTAAAACCTTGCTTTAGTAGCTATATCATTGTCTCCTAAACCATCTTGTGGTTTTCCATCACCTGCTACAATACTTATTTGCTTTGTAGCTATATCAAGTTTAAGTATCCTGCCAAAGTAATTAGTAGGATTACTGTTATAATCTATGCGTAGTTCTGCTATAAAAATGTTTCCATCTTTATCCATGACTATATCTTGAATTTGATTAAAACTTACTTCTGTGGGCTTTACTCCATTGAGCATAGTCCAAACAGGATTAAAATTTCCATTGCCTGCTATAGTATCTATAACTCCTGTTTTTGCATCGATTTTGCGGATCCGGCTATGTTCATTATCAATCACTATTAAGTTTCTATTTGCATCAAGCAGTATTTTTGTTGGAATTAATTTAGCCTCAGTTGCTGGGCTTTTGTCTCCTAACACTCTACCTACTATAGTGGTAATTTCACCATCAGCTAGGTCAGATAATTGCTTTAGTTTAAGATTAGGTTGATTATCTAGATGGCTTATTGGGGGTAGTATTAAAAGCATAAGTAAAATTGCAAGTAGTGTTTTGTGAAAATTACGTAAGCCAATTTTGATCATGATAAATGCTCCTAAGTATCAACCCTTTAGCAGATAAATTATATTATTTTAAACAAATAGGAGAAAAAGAGGTTCAATTTGAAAAGGCTGGTAAAGTAGATTAGAAATTAAGTATAAGTTAGTTATTTTGTGTAAGGTTTACCACATGCACCTAGGTAAAGGACAAAATCTGTACTAGGTAAAGAAAGTTCTCTTGCAATGGCTTTTTCAAAAAAACCTCCTAGGGGTAAAGTACAGAGATTAAGGCTAGTTGAAACTAAACATAAGTTTTGCATTAAATGACCTGCTTCTAAGAAAAGAAATCTAGCACCCCTTTTTCCATATTTTCTTAGAACTCTTGCTCCATCTCCTACTATTACAAAAAACAGGCTTCCTCCTTCAAACTGTGCTGTTGAAGGAATAAAAGTTTTCCATTGTTCGTAATTTGCCTTAGGTGAAATTTGTGATAAGTGATGACCTACACGATCATAGTGATAAATTCCTTGATCAAGCCAGCTACTAGTGAAGTTAACTAGGTAAAGCTCTAAGGCTTGTAATTCACCAGAAGAAGGAACAGGGCCACGATTTTGTTCTCCAGTTATTCCATGAGCAAATTGTAATAATCGGCTAAGCTCTTGTTTTGATAGAGGTTTTCTATCAATGTTTCTTTTAGAACGACGTTCTAGAAGAGTTTTCTCTAAATTTACAAAAAGTCTAGGGCGAAGCCGTTCTAATGGCCAGTTAGGGTAGCCAGGATAAGTCCTTGCCTCATGTTCTAATCCTTCGCTTTCTACTTTAATAATGCAATCACGAAATTCAGCAAAATTAGTCTCGTCAAGCTCTGTTAAAGTAAAAGCATCTTTTCTTGATTCCATAAAAAAGCCTTCCTATATTGATTAGTCTATTTAGCTTAAGCAAAAGGATGAGGAGACATATTTTTCCAATCATCTAAAGTACGCTGAGCCCAAAGTTTTCCACCTAAGTGTGGGAGTCTATGATCTCCATGTAAAGGTTGCAAACCAGGTATAACCACTTTTACTACATGCCAATCTTCTACTTGCTGACTTATGCTAGGAGGTGTCATAAGACGAAATAGGATTTTATGATTTCCTAAATTTTCTTTTAAATGCTCTAGGGATTCTTGTTTATCAATCTCTTTGTCTTCAAAGGAAGTTTCTGCTTTATACAACACAGTGTTAGGTAATTGTTCTGGAAAAAGTGTGTAATATACGGCATGTTCTGGAAAATCTGTTGGAGTTTTATTAGGGTTACTAGCTGTTTTAGAAAGCTCAGCTTTCAAATACCTAACATAATAACGACCTTGAACCGCTTCAAGCAAAGATTTTAGCCAACTTGATGTTCTAGTTTCTCGACAAGCCGCTCCAGCACTAAAACAGTAACCTTCTTTATCTTGTCCTTCTACTGTTACCAAAGAGACATGAGCACTAAAAGGAGTGTTAATTCTATAAAACCTATACTTAAGGTTAGGTCGTAAAATACGTTTACTTAAATCTTCTCCAAAAAGTTTAAAAATTTCCTTTGCATCCCATTCTTGAAGTTTATAACTGCCCCACCATCCACCAACTAAAGCATCACGCTCAATAACTTCTTGAACGGCTCTTAGAAGCGTATTGTCTGTTATCAAGTTTCTTCCACAGGAAAGCCCTGTAGATATTGATGGTGAAATTTGATGCATTGTGTTAGACCTAGGATAAAGAAATCCTATTTCTTCAGGTATCCAAAAGGCAGAACCAGAAAATGGATCACGAAAGCAAACCCAATTACAAATAGTTTTTCTAGAGAAAGGCTTAAAGGGAAAATCAAGTTGCTGATATTGTTCTTTGAGAAATAAAACCCAAGTTTCAGGTTCTATAGCAGGTTCGTCTAAATGCCAATTGTCAAAGCTAGTTGAGATAGATTGATCTTGAGCTAAAGGATAAGGCTCTAAACGTTCTATGGCTTCACCTATACAAGCTAGTTGTGCTGCTTCTTTGGTAAATCCCGCTCCTCCAATAGTTAAAGAAGTTTGACGCATTCCACAAGGCACTACAGAACCAGCCCACATTGCAATTGCAGGATCATAAGGGCGTGATTCTAACTCACCAAAATTAGCAAATATACCAGTAAAACGGCTTTCATACCAATTGTCTATATCTAAGTTAATATCTTTCATTACAATAATTACACTCAGGGTTAGTAAAAACTCTGTGAGAGGAAACCTCTAACGATTGAGTTTCTAAAACATGCAAGCGATAAATAGGTATTTGTTCTGTGCTTTGACTAAATAGGGATAATTTCCATAAAGCCAAAGCTTTCAGAATGTCTAAACCTGCTTCTGGAAAAGAGGCTGCCTTAAACTCTTTGTTTTCTTTGCCATAATTTATTAACTCTTGATAAAGTTCAGGCATTGGACTAAGACGTTGAAATTGTGATAATAAACAGGCTAAACAGGGGCCAGATTGAGGCAGAAAAATAGGACTAACAAAGCCACGACTTATTGCTCCATAACTTACCCAAAGCCAGGGTTGAGTACCTTTTAACGCCTGTTTATTAAATTCCAGTAGTTCATAATAATTAAGGTCTTCTTGGCATAAAATAGAGATATAATCTGAATTTTCAGTAGTGGTTTGATGAGTTTCTTTAAGGTTTTCAAAAATTGCTCCTTTTCCAAAGAATTTTAAGCTAAAAGGCTTTGAAACAAGGGCTTTTTGCCCTAATCCATCAATTAAAATTCGCTCTCCATAAAGCCTATTTATCAAATCTAAAACGGGTTGTGTGTCATTAAAGGATAGTTTCTCTAGTAGGGTTTTAACGCTAGTGTTTCCATCTATATTATTTAATAATTGAGGTAGCCAAGTTTCTAGATTAGGTGCAGTAAAAGTATAACGAAAGTCTTCACCTGCAATAAGCCTGACTTTATTTTTTTCTGTAAGAATAGTAAAGGGAAGTGCTAACTTGGGAAAACGGTTAAGCAAATTGTTCATTTTTCTAATGTTTTAAGTCTGTGTTCAATAGCTTTTATTATTTGCTTGGATTGTGCTAGCAAAACTGTGTTAGTAAAGAACTTAGGGAAAGGATCAACTTCTGTTTCTAATGTATAAACTAAAAGACATTTTCCTTGATCAATAGGTGTAATAGTCCAGTTTCCACGATTTACCAAAACTTTTCCAAAAGGTTGATCCCAAGAAGCTACATATTTATCAGCAGTTTTACTATGAGTAATATGAACATCTATCGGCCAATTGCCAAATTTAGAGTTAACTTCACCAACTAGATGAAATTTACCATCTTGGTCTTGATCTGTGGACGTAACTTTCATTGACCAAAGGCGAGACTCAAAAATATCTTGAAAGTGTTTATAATCAGTAATTACATCCCAAACCTTATCTGCTGGATAATCAAATACTTCAGCACAACGAACTTCTTTATGTCCATCTGGTGCTTGATATAGCTGACGGATAATTCCTTCAGATGATGTAGTAGGGTTATGTATTATAGTTTCTGCCCAAACACCACGAATGGCAACTCCAACTATTATTAGTAAAACTAATGCAGATAGCAAAGTCGCAATTTTTACCCATTTAGGTAGTATAGGTTCAGCAATGCTTTCTTCATCAGAATTTTGAGCAATTGTTTCTGAAGTAGGGTTTTCTAAATTTTGATTATCTTTAGTTTCTGTTTCAGACATCTCTAATTTTCTTAAAGTAAAACTCTAGTCTATATTTTTTTAATCTTATTTAAGCACAGCATATAAAAATATCAGAATTGTACCAACAACAATACCAATAAAGCTTCCTGCTAAAAGTTTGGCTATTGATTTGGTTGCTGCATTGCGATCACGCAGAGGTAATATGTTGACTAAAATAATGGTAATTACACCAATAAATATTTGAGCAATAGGAAATAATATTGCAAGTCCAATCAGACCTATTTCTCCTAGAAATGACGAAAATATTACAGTTCCAACTAAGAGTCCCCAATATAGCCCTACTGCTGTACGAGCCGAACTTTTATAATCAGCCACTAAGGTTTCATAGTGAATTTGATTATTTTGTTGAATGGGATAAGCTTGTCTTTGATAAGGAGACATTGCTTGAGGCGGAGGTTTAAGTCTAAAAGGTTGTATTTTAGGCTTTGTACTTAATACTAGACCTGATGCGACAACTGAACCAACTATGCCTGCTGCTGAATGTAGGCAACAGCAACAGCAACAACAAGTAGAACAACACACACCACCAACTACTACAGAACTGCTTTTGCGTTCTGGTGGATGGGCTTCTAATTGGATTGTTGATGTAATATGTTCTTTTGAGTTCATAACTTAAAGGTTATTATATAGTTATTTTCTCTAATATCAATATATAAAAAGAAATTTATATTTAGCTTAGTGTTGCAAACAAAGTTCCAATATTAGCCGTGGTTTTTAGTCAGAATTAATATATTAGCCGTGGTTTTTAGTCAGAATTAATATATTAGCCGTGGTTTTTAGTCAGAATTAATATATTAGCTGTGGTTTTTGGTCAGAATTAATATATTAGCCTGGGGTTTTTAGTCAGAATTAATATATTAGTCGTGGTTTTTAGTCAGAATTAATATATTAGCTGTGGTTTTTGGTCAGAATTAATATATTAGCCTGGGGTTTTAGCGAGTGAAACGAGCGCAACCCCAGGAATCTAAATGATTAGTGTTTGGTTTCGCTTGAGCCAGATTTATTATCAGCTAGAAGATCGCCTTCTCCTAATTTACGTTTGAAGAGTTCAAAGACCATTTGGTAGCAAAGTTCTGCTGCTGCTGGATCATAACGATAGCCTTCATCCCGAATAAAAGCATGAGCAGCATTAAATTCATGCCATTGAAAATGCACATTGGCATTGCATAACAAATCGTAGATGAATTTTCGGCCTTCTGTTGGTACGTGTGGATCTTGTCGTCCCCAAATCATAAGCATCTCACCTTTAATTTCACCAACTCTATCTTGGGTGTTATCGTTTTTACCTTTACCTAATCCACGTTTGTGAATATCTGTAGCATAGAAACATACTCCAGCTAATACATCTGGATTCATAGAAGCTCGGAAAGATAAATGTCCACCAATACAAATTCCTATTGAACCTAACTTTCCAGTACAGAGAGGATGTGATTTAAGGTAATCTAGTGCTGCACGAGCATCACTATCATAGCTAGAAAGCTCTTTAGTGATTTTGTGATTATTGCCACGGTCTGCTCCAGATTCATCATAAGCAAGAACTGTCCCAGCAGGTTCTAGTTCATGATAGATTTCTGGGACTGCTACAATAAAACCATTACCTGCTAGTCTTGCAGCAGTACGGCGGATTGGCCCTGTAACTTGGAAAATTTCAGAAAATAATACTAGACCAGGATAACGGCCTTCTGCAGCAGGACGGAAAATATATGTGCGCATTGGCCCAGTAGGAGTTTCTAGATCTACAAATTCATTATCTTTAATAATCATTTGTCGGTTACCTTTCTATAAGAGGACATACATTAGTAATATTATGTGGTGAAGCAAAAAACTTTTATTATTAAAATCCTAATATTCTTTTATTATTAAATATTGGTCAATCCTGATTAGCTTTTTATTTTGGTTAAAAAACTTATAAGTGAAAGTTACGGTTTATACAAGGATATCTTTATGAAACTTCTTCAAATCCCGTTAGATAAACATTCTCATCATTATTTACAATTTTTACTAGAACAGAATGGTTTAACAGTAAAAATATCTTATGACTTAGATGATAGACGTTCTTTATTACATAATAGCTTTAAACATAATTTGTTTTTTCGTTCTTTGGGAAAAGATTTTTATTTTCTAGATGGCTTGGATCAACTTGCTTTACCTAATTTACAGGAAGTAGAAGTTTTTGTAGGTAAATTTGAGCTTGTTAAATTAGCTACAGTAAAAATAATAGATAACAACTTAACTTATTCCCAACATTATATACTTTCACCTTTTGAAACAAGATTTCTAGCCCAAAATGGATTTCCTCATGAAGTAAAATCTTCTTTGTTAGAATTTTCCCCTACACTTATCACTGACTTACATACCCATTTTGCTGGCTGTATATCAGGACAAGATTTAGTTCAGATTGGGATAGACCATAATGTGGAATACCCTAGTCATTTGTTAGAGTTGGCAGGAATACATGTTCAAGAACAAGGACAAGTAGCCCTTTCTAGCTTATCTTTAGAGTTAAAAAAGATTCTAGCTCAAAGAATTTGTATTCCTCTAGATAGAAGAATGGCTTTTTTGGGAATGGAAAAAATTTATCAGCTTCGCTCACCTATTACCAAAAACTTAAATGCTTTTACTTCTCTTTGTTGGCAAATTGCAAGAGATTATCAAGCAATGGGAGTTAAGTATATAGAGCTTTCTTATGGGAATATTGTTTATGAAAGATATTTAAAACTTGTACATCAGGTATTACCTAATATTGAAGCAGAAACCGGTCTTACTATACGCTTTCTTGCTGCTATAGGTAGACGTGATGATCTAGAATGGGATTTAGATTACATTGAACAAATTAAGCAAATGTCTGTAAGTAAGTATATAGTTGGAGTAGATTTTCTTGGGCATGAAGTTAACTCAACTTATGTTTTTGCTCGTCAAATAAAAGAGATTTGTGAATGGGCAGATAAAAATTACCCTGGCTTTGTTGTACGTATTCATGCTGGTGAAAATCCTGCTCATCCAGAAAATATTCGTGCAGCCTTAGAACTTACTCAAGGCTATAAAGTCCAGCTTAGAATAGGACATGGTCTATTTGGTGTCGATGAAAATACGTTAGAAAAATTAAAGTCAGCTAATGCTATAGTTGAGTTTAATCTTAACTCAAATTTAGCACTTAATAATATTCAGACTACTAGAGAAGTTCCAATAAAACAGTACATTGACAAAAATATAAATGTAGTGTTAGGCACAGATGGTTATGGAATTTATCAAACCTCTGCTCTAATAGAAGCTCAAGCTGCTTTGCTTGCAGGTGTTAACAAAGAAGATTTTGCTAAGATTCAAGAGACAGAAAAGCTATATTGTCAACAAAGAGATAGTTGGGATAGTTATAAAAACAATGAAATTTCTATTCCTAAAGATGTTGTTTTTAAACATTACACTCCTGAAATAGTAGAACATAAGAAGCGAGCTAAAGCTGAGCGAGATCAAGCTTTATTAGATCGTCTCAAACAAATAAACATTCCTCTTCTAAGTGATCAAGAAGTTAATGAGTTACTAAAGGGTAAACAAGTAATATCTTTTGCAGGTGCTTGGTACAAGAGTTGGAAGCTAATTTCTGAAGCAGAAAAAGAAAAAATTTATCAAATGCTAGATAAGCTATTTGCTGTTCTTGATTCACAAGAAGTAATTATTGTGACTGGTGGAACTAGTTTTGGAATTGCTAATGTGGTGCAACAACGTGCTATGCCATTAGGTTTCAAAATTATAGCTACACTAGTAAAAGATACTCCTCCAATGTGGTTAGAACCAAACAGTGTAACCTATACTTGTATGGTAGGTGAAGATCTTTATGATAAAGCCCCAGGCTTATATCAACTAATGAAAGAACATCATGGTTTATGTTTATTTATTGGTGGTGGAAATATTGTAAGTGATGAAATTCAAATAGCAATAAACCTACGGTTAAACTATTGGTTAATGAAAGGGCCAGAGGGAGCAAGTTCTTTGCATGCTGAACAACATCCAGACCGTTGTTTTAGCACGGCTGAGGAAGTTTTAACTATTTTAGAATCCAACAAACCTTGGCTATCAACTAATGAGCCTTATTGGCATCTTGGCGCTAACCCTACAGTAGACATTGTGTTAACTCGTAAGAACCCAGAGACTAAAAAAATAGAAGTTCTGTTAATTCGTCGTGAAGATAATGCAGCAGCAGAACCGGGTAAATGGGCTTTGCCAGGAGGTTTTCAACATACTGACGCCCCACAAGGTAGCTTTTGGCAACCAGGAAGAGAAACTCCTCGTGAAGCTTGTGTTAGGGAACTCTTAGAAGAAACTAGCCTGAATATAAAACATTTAGAATCAGAATTGATTTTTATAGGTAGCTATGAAGGTGAAGGTCGTGATCCACGTGATAGCAAAGATGCTTGGAGTCGTTCTACAGTATTTGCTCTACATTTACCAGAAACTTTAGCTAAATCAACTATTGCTGGGGCTGATGATGCTTCAGATGCTTTTTGGATAGAGGTAGATCCTTTTCCTCATAACCTAGCTTTTGATCATAGCCGAATCTTAAGGGATGCTTTAACTGTGCTAAAACAAAGCCACTAAATTCACATTTTTAGAACACTAAACTATATTTTCTACAAAAAATAATTTCTTTGTATTCTGTATACGTACTATAATTGATGTATAATTAACAAATCGGTTATAGTGTTAATACTATATAGTAATACCAAGCTATAACTACAGTATATTATTTATATGTTGTTTATTAGTTAATAAATAGTAGACTGCTAGTATAGGATTTTAAATAAAAAACTAACAAAAATTTAACAAAATAAAAGGTATAATTGTCTTTTATAAAACAGTTTGAGTAAAAAAGTGTCACCTATTATTAGTTTTATTAACTATCTTAACAACAATGCTCAATCTAACCACTTGCGTTACCTAGGCTATGCTGGAGCATTTGGTGGGGTGGTAGTTGTGACTATCTTTTATAGCTTGGTTTTCACTAGTGTTGGCACTAGTACTATTGCACTAAGTTTTTTATTAGTTGTATTTGCTACATCTATTATTAGTGGTTTAGCTTTTGGGGTTATTGCATCTGTTTTTAGTGTAGTTTGTTTTCATTACTTTTTTTTGTCTTCAGGTAAGTTTGTACAATACCAGACAAACAATTGGGTAGATTTGGCAGTATTTTTACTGACGGCTGTTATCACTAGTCAAATGTCTACAGCTATTCGTGTTAGAGCCTATGAAGCAGAGAAACGGCGTGAAGAAGTTTGGAAACTTTATCAATTAAGCAAGAAAATAATTGCTACATCAGATTTTATAACAGCTGTTTCTTCTATTGCTAAGGAAGTTAAGGAGTTATTTAAATTTAAATATTGTGCAATTTTTCTTGAAGATGATGATAAGTTATGGAAACACATAGAAGCTGCTTCTGAAACTTCTAGTGCTAGGGCTTTTACTCCATTAAAACAAATTGTTGACGAAGTAAAAAACACTAATGAGTTAATGTCTAGTAATGTAACTTTATCAACAAAAAAAAAGAATCAAAAGAAAAAAGAAGAAACTTTGTATGTGCCAATAAAGATAGGCGATAGTGTTAAAGGAGTAATGGTGTTAATTTGTACGTCACCAGAAAGAGGTACAATAGATGCGATTGCTGGACTAGTTGCACTAGCTCTAGAGCGAGCATATTTTCTTCGTGAGGTTAGTCATGCTGAAGCTTTACGCCAAAGTGATGAATTAAAATCAGCTATTTTAGCATCTGTTTCTCATGGTTTACGCACTCCATTAACTTCTATTCGTGCTTCTATTGATAGTTTGTTACAAGATGATATTGAGTGGGAAAAGGAACTTTTACATGAATTCCACTTAATAATTAGTGAAGAAACTTATCGTTTGACTAGAATTGTACGTAACCTATTAGAAATGGCTCGTATTGAAGGAAACAACTTAAAGCCTAACAAACAACCTGCTCAACTTTCAGAGCTAGTTGGTGAAGTTTTAGAACGTTGCTCAGTGATTACACGCAACCACAACATAGTAATAGATATTGATAGCTCTTTGCCAGCAGTACTAATTGATTTTCCTATGATTACAGAAGTACTTACTAATTTAGTAGAAAATGCTGCCAAATATAGTCCAGAAGGAAAAGAAATTAAAATTAGTGCTTTTAAGCAAGACGATCAAATAGTTATTCAAGTCAAAGATGAAGGCTTGGGTATTCCTACTGATGATGTACAGCACATTTTTGATAAGTTTTACCGTGGGAGCCAAAGTCAATACAGTGAAGGCACAGGTATGGGTTTGGCTATTGCTAAAGGCATTATTGAATCTCATGGTGGGAAAATATGGGTAGAAAGTACTATAGGTAAAGGAACTAGTTTTTACTTTGTTATTCCTATAGATAAAACAGAGGCTATTGAAGCAATTGCTGTGAAAGGAGAATTATGAATTCTAAGCCCACAGTTTTAGTTGTAGATGATGAACCACAGATTTTAAGAGTTATGCGTGCAAGTTTGCCTCCTAGAGGTTATGATGTAAAAGTTGCTTCTAATGGTCAGGAAGCACTTAAAGTTTTAGAAAACCATGTCTTGGATTTGGTTATTTTAGATTTAATTATGCCAGGAATGTCAGGTTTAGATGTTTGTAAGGAGATTCGCAAAACTTCTAACATTCCAATAATTGTTTTATCTGCTAGAGGCGTAGAAAGCGATAAAATTTCAGCCCTAGATCTTGGTGCAGATGATTATATTACAAAGCCCTTTAGTATGAATGAATTAATAGCTCGTATGAGAGCTGTTTTAAGAAGAGTTCATACTACAGAAACAGAAGTTCCAACCTTAAGTTCAGGCAACATAACTATTGATGCTAGTAGTTGGCAGGTTTTGGTAGAAGGTAAGGATGTAAAGTTAACTCCTAAAGAATTTGAAGTCTTGAAACATTTAATGAGTAATGCTGGAAAAGTTGTAAGCCATCAGTCATTATTGCAATCTGTTTGGGGGTCAAAGTCCTTAGAACAAGGTGGGTATGTTAGAGTTTGTATTAATCAATTACGTCGTAAAATAGAACCTGATCCAGAAAATCCTAAGTATATTTTAACTGTCCCTTGGATTGGGTATAAATTTGCTGGATAAACAGACTAAATATAAGTGTTTTACTTATATTATCTGTATAAATTGGTTAGAAAATTAGTTAAAAAAAGAAATAATTTAGTTCTAGGCTGTCTAGTACTTGAAGATAAAAATAAGTTTGGTAAAATGCCAGTAATCAAGTAGTAAAGTTATCTATTGGCAAACTCTAATTGGATGGAGAGAATGATGAAGCTAAGAGTAGAATTTCTAAAAGCTTCAAAAAAAATTGCTTCAGAAAAATCAGGTTTTTCTTTAATAGAATTACTTATGGTAACGGTAATGATAGGCATTCTTTCATCTCTTGCCATTCTAAATGCTATGTCAGCAAAAATAGCAGCTAATGAGACTTCAGCCGCAGCTACACTAAAAACTTTTCTGCACGCAAATTACACTTACTATACTGCACATAACTCATTTGCCATTCCACAACAACTTGCTGAGCAAGGATTTGTAAGTAGTGAATTTGGCAATATGGAAACTCTAAGTTGTGGGAAAACTGTTTTTAAGAAAAGTGGTTATGCCTTCATTATGGTTCCTACAAAATTAGAACGCCAAATTACTCGTCAATCTAGCTCTCCTAGTAGTAATGGAAATGGCAATAACAATGGTAATGGAAATGGCAATAACAATGGTGGTGGAAATAATAGCAGTGATAGCGATGTAGTGATTTTAGAATATTTAATGGACGCAATACCAATTACAGAGTATGTTCCTAGTGTATCTAAAACAGGACTTAAATGGTTTTATACTGACTCAATCACCAACCTAATTTGGGTTATAAATGATCCAAAAAGACAAAATCCTTGTTCTCCAGGGGAGTTTTGTTTTGACTTGCAAAAAATGCAGCCCAAATATGATGAATGCACTCCTCTAAATTAATACTAAGTTAACTAAAACTAGTTATTTGTCTTACAGTTATTATTTGTAAGGTAAACTCTATGAAAGAATGCCCTAAATGTTTTGCCTGTTATGAACCTATAATAGATGCCTGTCCAGTAGATAACACTCCTCTTGAAGAAGGAATGCCAGGATCGACCATATTGGCTGGGAAATTTCGCGTTGAATCCCGTCTTGGGAAAGGCGGAATGAGCATAGTTTATAAAGCAATGCACTTAGGGTTGAAACGCTATGTTGCTATAAAAATCTTACAAGAACAACAAGATAAGGCTGGCTTTCTAGAACGCTTCCGTAGAGAAGCTGAAGCTATTGGACAAATCAAACATCCTAACGTAATTGATGTTATGGATTTTGGTTTTGTTGAAATAGAGGGTAAACCTCTAGGCTATTTGGTAATGGAATTTCTTGAGGGATCTACTTTAAGTGTTTTGCTTAAGAAAAAGATAAAGCTTCCTTTAGAAGATGCTGTTGCTATTATGGAACAAATATGTGTTGCAGTTGAGGCGGCTCATAAACTTGGAATAATTCACCGAGATCTTAAACCAGATAATATTTGGCTAGAAAATAATTCTAGTAATATATATAAAGTAAAAGTATTAGATTTTGGACTTGCTAAATTAACAAACTATCAAGGTCTTAATTCTGTAGATGAAGAAACTGTAGGCAATAAAACAGAAAAAGAAGCTTTACCAGACAAAGATTTAGTTGTTTCTAATGTAAAAAGTCCTTCTCCAGGGCTAGTTGATGTAATAAATAAAACACCATTTGCTGCAAAAGAAAGTTCTGCTGACAAAAAAAGAAAGCCTTATCAAACTAACTCACACATAAAACTCCAAACAGGAGAAATGATAGGTATAGGAACAGAGTTTTTCAATGGTACTTTTGATGAGTTAACACAAACAGGAGCAATGGTTGGAACTCTTCCTTATATGTCTCCAGAACAGTGCCTTGCTTCACCTGTTACAGTATCTTCTGATATATATGCCTTAGGTATAATAGCATATGAAATGTTAGCTGGGGTGCGACCTTTTTTAACAAAAGGTTTTGAACTTGCAGCTCAACACTTAAACGATACTCCTCCATCTCTTAGAGAACTTCTTCCAAATTTACCAAAAGCAGTTGAAGATGCAGTATTTTGTGCTTTAGCTAAAGAGCCAGAATCTCGTCCTAAAAGTGCAATAGAATTTTCTAATTTATTTGGAGCTTATTTAAGAGAAAAACAACACAAAAAAGCTAGGCTACAAACTACTTTGCGATGGAGCATTGCCTTTTCTGCTTTGGCTTTAACCATAATTACTGTTATGGGCAATAGATTACTACTCAAAGAATATTACTATCAAGCAACTTCAAGTTTAGGATGGAGCAACCCAAAAAAAATAATACAGTACTATTCTGAGATAAAACTAATTAATACTTTAACTAAACAAGAAACTATTCTAGCAACAACTCCTAAAGAAATTGTTACAGACTTTAATCAAAGCCAAAATGTTCCAAATCGATTTAATGCTCAATTTTCTTTAGATGGAAAATTAGCTGTTTTACATTGGATAAGAGAAAACACTCCTAAAGTTGAAGTCTGGGATGTAACAAAAACAGAAAGGCTTTATGAAGTTGCTCAAGATGCTTTACCAAACCGGCTTCGCAATGCACATTTTTCCAAGGATGGACGCTATTTAATATTATCTAATTTTAATAAAATACATATCTTAGACGTGAAAACAGGTAAATTACTTAGTCAAGTTACTACTTATGAAAGAAATGATTATATACAAGTTTCTTCAGCTAACCCTAATTTGATTATGGTAGGTTCATTAAGAAGACCTGTTATCGAACATCGCTTAGGTACAACTATTTATCCTATAGATGAAACTAGTTCTCTTCTATCGATTTGGGACATAAGTACTAATCGCAAAATTTCAGATATTTCTCAACAATTTGGAGAAATAGAATTTATTTATAGTTCTTCATCTAAAACAAAAGATTTAGCTTTAATTCAATGGCATGTTGCTCAGAAAGAACCTTCTAGATATATAGAACTAGTAGATTTTAATGGAGCTATTAAACAAAAATGGCAAGTAAAAGGTATAGGAGGTGGTGCAATTTCATTAGATGGAAACAAAATTGCTGTTTGCTTGTCTCCTGACCGTGTAACAGAGTTTGACTTAAATTCAAATGAGCAAATAGCAGAATACATTCTTGAACCAAATAACTCTGTAGAAAAAATTAGTTATGACAAAGATGGTGTATTAAGTATGATTACTGGCAACTATGTGGTTAATTTGTACACTAAAGAGTATTCTTATAAGTTATCTGAGAAAGCTTCAATAATAGATGCCAACAAAGTTGGGAATGCTGTTTTAGTTGAACGCCAAGTATTTATAGCAAAATAACCAACAAAATTTCTAAATTTCTATTTTAATTCTTATAGATTTAGTTAGATAAAAAGTCCTTTATAGCTTGAGCAAAGCTTAAAGCTGTAGATTGTGTTGGGCAAACAGCTACTTTCAGTCCAAAATCTTCTGCTGCTTTAGCACTAACTGGGCCGATGCAGGCTATAGCTGTGTTTTTAAGTAGGTTTGTTAATAGCTCAGGTGCTACTAATTCACTTAGATTAATAATTGTAGATGGACTAGTAAAAGTAACTAAGTCTATTTGATTGTTTGCAAAAATATTTAATAGCTCATCTTTAGCACCTAAAGGTGTGCGAGTTTGATAAGCTGTTATTAAATCAACTTTAGCTCCTAGTTTTTCTAGTTCTACAGGTAAAATATCTCTACCCACCGCAGCACGTGGAAAAAGGAAATGGCATTTAGCAAGCAATTCTTTGTTAGGATAATAATTTTGTAAACTAGCTAAAGCTCCTTCAGCATTAAACTTTTCAGGGACTAAAGAAACTTTGATATTAGCTTTTTCCAATGATTTTGCAGTAGCTGAGCCAACTGCTAAAACTTTTATATTCTCAAACTCATTAATACTTTTTCCAGCTTTCTCAAGCCTAGCTAAAAAAGCTTCTACAGCATTACGACTAGTGAAAATTACCCAGTCATATTTAGTTAGAGTACTTAGTGCTTTGTCTAGTAGTTCATAGCTTTCAGGCTCAACAATTTCTATAGTAGGGCAGTAGAAAACTATTGCACCATAGCTTTCTAAGCTGCTAACTAGTTCGTCTTTAGCCTGTTTAGCACGTGTAACTAGGATTTTGAAGTTATTTAGCGGTGTTTGATTTTGCATTTCTTTTCAAATGGAAATCAACTAATCAACTTAGCTGCTCCTGCTGCTAAAGACTCTTGAGCTAAATTTTTGGCAAGTTGTTCAAACTCTGAGGCTTGACCTGAAATCTCTTTCTTTATAACCATTTTACCATCAACACTAGCAACACAACTTCGTATTCTTATTTCTTGATTAGAAACTTCTGCAAAAGCTGCTATTGGAACTTGGCAGCCGCCACCTAATGCAGATAGAAAGACTCTTTCTGCCATACAAGCAATACGAGTTTCTTGATGATTTAGTATAGAAATACATTTACGAGTTTCTTCATCATTGGCTCGGATCTCTATGCCTAGAGCACCTTGACCTACAGCAGGCAGAATTACTTCTGGACTAAGTTGTTCAGAAATTCTACTATTTAACCCTAAACGGTTTAGCCCAGCAGTTGCTAAAATAATTGCATCATACATTCCTTCATCTAGTTTACGTAAGCGAGTGTCTACATTTCCACGTAAATCAGAGATTTGAAAATCTGGACGAAGACTTAAGAGTTGAGATTTGCGACGGGTAGAAGTTGTTCCAATATGTGAGTTTTCTGGCAATTCGCGCCAAGTTTTTCCACTTCTGCTAATTAGTGCATCATAAGGGTTTTCACGTTGAGTTATTGCAGCAAGAAATAATTCTGGATTGGTATCAGTGGCTAAGTCCTTTAAGCTATGTACTGCCACATCTATTTCATTACGTAGCAAAGCATCTTGAATTTCTTTGGTGAAAAGCCCTTTAGGCATATTTTCTGGAGGAGTCACTTCTTGATAGCGATCTCCTGTAGTTTTAATAATTTCAATAACTACTTTAAGCCCAGGAAAAGCTTTTTCTAATTCTGTTTTTGTCCAATTTGCTTGCCAAAGAGCTAATTTGCTACCACGTGAGCCTATTCTAATCATTTAGTAAAGTTCCTTAAGTTTATTGTTTTTCATTTTCAACTAGTGAGTTGTAATATCCAAATCTATGACGAATATTTAAAGATGGCCGAGATGGAATATCTATTTTTATAGTCCGAAACAAATTATCTGCTTCAGCATTTGGATAGAAAGATAAAATATATTGTTGGCGTAGATCTTCATTAATTTGTTGAAAAGCTTGATCTAATTCGGCAGAATCTTTTGGATAAAAAGCACGTCCTCCAGTAGCACTACACAATCTTTCTAACACTTCTTTGTTTAGACCTGATTGATCTCCTAGGCCAAGTGTGTAAATTGTCACTTCACGTCGCCAAGCATAGTCTAAAGCATCACGCAGTTCAATCCCACTTTCAGAATCATATCCATCCGTAATAAGTAATAATACTCGATGGCCATTAGCTGTTTGTAAAAGTTCGTCTACTGCAACATAAATTGCTCCATAAAGAGCTGTTCCTATTAACCGCTTGTTTGACATATCTAGCGAAGGGCCAAGAGTACTAGGACTAGGCAAAATCATATAATTTTGCTCTAAGGCTTTTTTTAACAGAGTTTTGTTGTTGGTAAGTGATTGTGCTACAACAATTTCTTGTTGAAAAGCTACTACACCAACACGATCTTTTTCAGGATTAATTGCTTTATCAAAAAATCTTAGTGCAGATTTTCTAGCTGTATCTAAGAAAGGCTGCATACTACCAGAGTAATCTAGTAGAATTGCAAAGTTAAGTGATTGATTATTACTGCTTTGAAGAGAAGCTAGTTGAGCAGGTTGACCGTTTTCAAAGAGTTTGATTTCTTCTGCTTTTAAGTCATTGACAGGGCGATTGGTTCTATCTACTGCACTAAATGGAACAACCACAAGTTGGGTCTTAAATTCCAAGGTAATTTCTTTTTCTTCACCTAAAGTATCTTTAGTTTGTTGTGCATTTATAGGCAAAACCACAAATAAACAAAGCAGTAGGGAAAAAAATAAAAAACTCTTTTTAATCATTGATAAATCCTAAAACTAATTATTATTACTTTGAGTTTTTACCTTTGGTACTGGAACTGTAAGAAGTTCTCTAATTGGATGCCCTTCTGCTGTTGGTAAACTAAAGCCTAAGAGCGCTGAGATTGTTGGCGCAACATTAATGTTTTTAGTTAAAACCTCACGAACACCCTTTTTAATACCATATCCAGCAACAATAAAAGAAGCATGCATATCTAGGCTAGTTGGTACCCCACCATGAGTTGCTTTGTATTTTTTAGCTGATTCAGTTAGTTTGCTTGTTAAGCTTGAGCTTATTTCATACCCAGAAGCGGCTTCTAGAAAACAACTTGCATTTGGATTTGCACCTAGTTTGTCTAGTTCGTCACGTTTTATCACACGACCTATTGGACTATTTGGTTTAGCTGCAAATTTTTCAAACATCTCTATTATCTTAAATTCTGTAACCTTGTCATTAGGATTCTTCATCATTATTGCTGTTGAACCACCTTGACCAAAGGGAAGTGCTTGCCATTCAAGTAGTTCATCTTTTTTAGATAGCTTTAGATAACCTTCTTTAGCCAATAATGCTACAGGGTAAAATTCTTTTTCTATTGGGGCAAAACCATGATCAGAAACAACAAAAAAAGTGGTTTGATCAAAAATACCTGCTTCTTTTGCTGCATTGATTATTTTACCAATATTTGAGTCAGTTTCTTCCAATTTCGCTAAAACTGGTTCAGAGAAAACCCCATTAAAATGTTCTTCATAATCTAGTTCTGCTAGGTGAACTAATAGTAAATTAGGTTTATACTTATTTATAATTTCTGTTGCTGCTGTTGTTTTTACTGAATCATTGAGGATTTCAGGAGCTTGAAGTACTGATTTAGTAACAAGTTCAGCCACTTCAGGTGTAGCATTTTCTAGACTTACCTTAAAACTAGTTGTGTATTTCTCTTTCCAAATTTCTGGTAATAAATAGGTTATTTTGGCTCCAGTAGTTACAGGCCAACCCACTGATGCAGTTGTTAATCCAGCTTTACTTGCTTCAGTCCATATAGTAGGAACTTTAATAGAGCTAGAATACCAATTCCACTCTTCAATTTTGCTAGTTTCTTCTCCATGCCAAACTAAATTAGAGTAGATTCCATGAGTTGCAGGTTTTACACCTGTAACTAGTGTAGTGTGAGAAGGATAAGTTAATGAAGGGTAAATAGTCTCTGAGCCTTCTGCAAAGCTTCCTTCTTTACATAATGAACGTATATTTGGAATTTTTACCTTATATTGATCTGCTTTGGTATAATACTCAGGTTTCATTCCATCAACAGAAATTAATATTACATAATTTGGAGATTTTTCTGTTTTTGTTACAGTTGCTTTTTGTTGACCAGCACTAATAGGTAACTGTACTAGCCAAATAAAAATAAAAGTTATTATCAATAGCCGTATTTTGAGCATAATCATTCAATGTGCTAAGTCATTATTGCTTTATAATGTTTGCTAAATATTTCTTAAACTTAGCTCAAGAGAGCATTTTTTTAAAGCCAAATAAGTTAATGTTAACCTAATTGTTAGCCTAAATGAGATGCTAAAATAGGGTTTTAAGTCTAGCTGGAGAATCTTGTGTTATTGACTTTTTCTGAAATAAACAAAAATTCTAGTCAACAAGTTGGGGGTAAAGCTATTAATTTAGCTAGATTGACTCAAGCTGGGGTTGAAGTTCCACCAGGGTTTTCTATAACTACAGAAATATTTTGGCAGTTTTTAGAAGAAAATTCTTTAACTAAACAACTTCAAGATCTTGCACAGTTTATAAAACAAAACACAATCTCGGAAGAGAAATTAAATACTAAATTAGATAGCTTACGTCAGGCTATTATTAGTGGTAAATTTGCTGATAATGTGATTCTAGATATTAAACAAAAGCTTTTGCAATTTCCTGATGAAAGCCGTTTTGCTGTTAGATCTTCAGCTACTAGTGAAGATTTAGAGTCAGCTTCTTTTGCTGGTCAGTATGATACTTTTCTTAATGTGTCTTCATTAGAAGAAAATACAGAAAAAATAAAGATGTGTTTTGCTTCTTACTGGAATACTCGTGCTTTTCAATATCGTTCAGATAAAGGAATAGATCATTTTGTTCATGGAATGTCTGTCATAGTACAACAGTTAATAGATGCTGATATAGCCGGTGTAGTATTTACTCTTAATCCATTGACTGGTAATGAGAGGGAAATGGTAATAGAAGCTTGTTGGGGATTAGGTGAAGCCTTGGTTTCTGGAGCAATATCTCCTGATCGCTATGTTGTAGATCCTTTTGAGAAACAGATTCAATCAATAAAAGCTGGGCATAAAGCCTTAAAACTTGTATCTGATAATAAAAATGGAGTAAAAGAAATAAATTTAGAAGAAAGGGAAGCTAATAGTTTAACTCTTAGTGATAAAGCCGTTTTAGAGCTTGCAGAAATATCAATTGCAGTTCAAAAAGAGTATGGTGCGCCGATGGATATTGAATGGGCAGCTATGAACAACAAGTTTTATATTTTACAAGCTAGGGCATTAACTGCATTTAGTTTTGCTCCAGACATTGGACAATGGACTTCAGCCAATTTCCGTGAAGTTATGCCTGGAGTTGTCAACCCTCTATCATTTTCTTTATCTTTAGATTATGACTATCGAGAAAGTCTAAAGGAGTTTCTTTTAAAAGTAGGTTTATATAAACAAGACAAGCCTATAGAGTGGAGCCGACGTTTTTTTGCTCGTGCTTACTGGAATGTTGATATAGTTAAAACTTGTGCTGCTAAAGTGCCAGGATATTCTGAAAGAGCTTTTGATATTACTGTTGGCATAGATCCTAGTTATTCTGGAAATGGAGTTGAAACACACTTTACTTTAAGTAACATTATAGGTGCAATACCAATATTTTTTCGTTTGCAATGGCTTTACTACAGTTTTTGGCGTGAGGCAAAAAACTATGTAGAAGAATATGAAGTTTTAGACCAGAAGTTGCTTAAAAATGACTATAAAACCTTTAGTGATAATGAATTAGTTAAACAAACTCAAGAAGTTATAGCTCTACATTATCAAACTAATAGAATAGCCATGATTTGTAGTTTTTTAGCTACAGAATCACAAAATGATTTTAGACAATATATAGATAAGATAAATAACAAATTGCCAGCAGAACATCAGATTTCCATTGCCAATTTGCTTACAGGATTAAGTGAAATTAGTACTGCTGGGCCTTTAGTTGAGCTTTGGACACTGGCAACAATGGCAAAAGAAAACACTATTTTAAGAGACATTATTATTAATACTAATGCTAAAGATTTAATTTCTGCTTGTGAAGCACTCTCTGAAGAAAAAAACTTTACTCAAAAATTAAAGGATTACTTAGAAAAATATCAATTCCTAGCTGCAAATGATGAAGATCTCGCATGCCTTCGATGGGCTGATGATAACAGCTTTCCACTCACTATTCTTAAAAATTATGTTCAATCAGAATTAAATCAAGATCCTTTAGCCACAATAAAAAAACAAAGAGAATCTCGGGAGCAAGAACAAGCTAAAGCTTTGGCAAATATTGGTTTATTTGAACGCTATTCATTTATGAGTAAACTAAATTTAGTTGCTCATTATTGTCGTTGGAGAGAAATTACTCGTGTACCTCTTTCAAAAACCTACTATCAATGTCAAAGAGTTTTTCTTGAACAGGGACAAAGAATGGTTAATAAAGGAGTTCTGGAGAAAAAAGAAGATATTTTTTGGCTAGAACGAGAAGAACTTTTAAGCTTTTTATCAGGGAATTTATCGGTTGAAGATGTACAAACTAGAATTAAAAAAGCTAAACTAATAGCAGATTGTTATAGAAATTTTCACCCTCCAACTGTGATAGGCCAAGGCCAAAAGTTAAATACTGCCAAAAGAAAAATTGTTTCTTCAGGCCAAAAGTTCTTTGGTGTTGCTTGTAGTGCTGGTGAAGTAGTTGCTTCAGCAAGAGTAATCCATAATCTATCTGAAGCCAGTAAGTTACAACATGGAGAAATAATGATAGCTCCTCATACTAACCCTGGATGGACTCCGCTTTTTAGCTTAGCTTCAGCTGTTGTTTTAGAAGAAGGTGGACTACTTTCTCATGGCGCTGTTGTGGCGCGTGAATGTGGAATCCCTACAGTATTACAGATTAAGCATGCTACAGAAATTTTTTATGATGGTCAGTTGCTGCGTGTTAATGGATCAAGTGGTGAAGTAGAAATTTTGTCTAAATAGTGTTATAACTAAATAAACAAGTGTCTAAATATTTGTAACTCATTGATTATAAAGATTAATATATTAGCCTGGGGTATTTCCTAGGAAAGAGGTAATCTTGGCACAAGAAATAGAACGTAAGTTTTTAGTAGTAGGACAACAGTGGCGTGAGTTAACCAAAGGTGTTTTATATAGACAAGGTTATCTTTCTACTGTACCAGAACGAACTGTAAGAGTTCGTGTAGTTGGTCAAAAAGCCTTTTTTACTGTAAAAGGTATTACTCAAGGAGTTAGCAGAATAGAGTTTGAATATGAAATTCCTGTAGAGGATGCTAATGAAATATTAGATAAACTTTGTGAAAAACCAATTATTGAAAAATTTCGCTACAAATTGACTTTTTCTGACTTGATTTGGGAAATAGATGAATACCTAGGTGAAAACGAAGGCTTAATTATTGCAGAAGTTGAATTAACTGACGAAAACCAAAAAATAGATATACCTTCTTGGATAGGTAGAGAAGTCTCTCATGATTCTAGATATTATAATGCTAATTTAGTTGCTAATCCTTTTAGTAAATGGCAACAAACAGAATAAATCATATTACTTGTAAATTAGACTAAATATTTATCTGATGTGCCAATACAATTGCTAGATAAAACCATACATAAAAAATCTTCTTTATTAGGTTTGACTAAATGAACTGCCATAGGGTTAATTACAATGGTATCTTTTGCTGAAAGTATATAATCTTGTCCTTCAACTTCTATAACCATAGTTCCTTCCAAAAGTAGATATACTTCTGTTGCAAGCTTATGATAATGCTTATCTTGTTTAGCATATTGATTAAATACTGCAATTTCAGTCTTATTGCCTAACAAAACAGAAGTAAGAGAGGTTTCATTCTCAGGTGCATGCCATAAGCTTTCAAGGGCTATTTTTTCTTTATTTGGATATAACTCAGTTACTAAAATTTTTCTTGCTCCACGATGGTTTGGTTTTAGAGCAGGATCTTTTTTTACTTCATCTAGCTTTATTAAAAGGGAAGATAAGTTACTAGGAATCTCAGTAATTAAAGAATTTTTTTTATTACTCATATTTAGTTAAAAAGTTGTTGAATTAACGTTAAATTGCTTAAAATATTATATTAATGTTGCTTGATTCTGTATAACTAAAGTTATAGAATTTTCACCAATTAGTTCATATATTAAATAAACTGTTGATAACCTCAATAAAATCTTTAGGTTATAAGTATTTTTTCAGAAAACAAGTTTAATGTATATTACGTCCATTATAAATATAAAAATAAGAGAAACGTTAGTTTATAAGGGAAAACTTTATGAACAATTTTAGTTCTGGTTTTGATTTAGCTCCAGGAGCGATATTAGACGGACAATATAGAATTGAAAGTATTATAGGTAAAGGAGGTATGGGAGTAGTTTATCTTGCTAGGCATACACTACTTAATAGTTTAGTTGCTATAAAATTATTATTACCTCATTTAGCTAACCCACAGTATATACAAAGGTTTTTGCGTGAAGGACAAGTTGCAAGAATAATTCAACACCCTAATATCATTAACATCTATGATTTACGCTCAACTCCAGATGGTATTATGTATATGGTAATGGAGTATTTTGATGGGCATACTTTAGCTAAAGAACTAGAAAAATATGGTAGGTTTTCTCCAGCACAAGCTCTAGAAATACTTGAGCCAATCAGTAGTGCTTTACAACTTGCTCATAGTCAAGGGATTGTACATCGTGATTTACATCCTTCTAATGTAATGGTTAAAGAACTTAGCCCTGGAAAATATCAAGTTAAACTCTTAGATTTAGGATTAGCTAAAATTCATCCAACAGTTGCTTCTGAAGACAGAAAGTTTGCTCAACTAACAATGGTGGGGCAAATCTTAGGTACTCCTTACTATATGTCTCCTGAGCAATGGGAACCAAAACCAGAAGATGATAGGGAACTTATTGATCAAAGAACAGATATTTATAGCTTGGGAATTGTTTTTTATGAACTAGTGTCTGGTCGCAAACCTTTCTCTGGACAGACTTTGCAAAATATTGCCTATCAACATGCTGCTGTTATTCCTCCTTCTTTACATGAATTAGATCAAGCGGTTCCTGTAGGTTTTAGCAATGCTATTGCTAAAGCTATGTCAAAGGATAAAGAAGATAGACAAGAAACTATAGAAGAACTATTTGCTCAGCTTAGAACGTCTCTTTCTGCTTCACTATCAACTATAAGTGTAATAGATGATGAAGAAAATGTACGTACTATGTTAGATACTAGTAGTGTTGTTCAAACCAAACTTCGCCCAAGTTCAACTACAAAATTGATTATCAAGCATGTGTTAGGTTCAAAAACTGGACAAACAGAAGAGTTTTCTCTAAATGATTTTCGTGAAATCACTTTTGGCCGTGAACCTTCTTCAACTGTACCTTATGATCCTTATATAGAAACTCTTGTAGCTCGCCAACAGGCTAAAATCGTAGTAGATAATAATTTAGTCGATTTTTATATAATAGATAATAATAGTCGTAACGGTACTTATATTAATAACCAAAGAGTTATAGAACCAGTTAAAATAAAACCAGGTGATGTTATTAAATTTGGTCACCAAGGGCCAGAATTTGTATTTGATTTAAACCCTCGTCCTATTCCACCAACAGAAGTAGATAGAGATATTTATAAAATTCCACCTACTCAAGTAGAAAGAAGTTTCTCTCCTGCTAGAGTTGAGGCTGGTTTGTTTGGAGCTACTTTAACCGAAAACCTAATTATTAAACATATCAAAGGTTCAAAAATTGGTCAGATTAATACTTTCCCAACAAAAGATTTTCGTGAAATTACTATTGGCCGTGAACCTATGTCTATAATTAAGTTTGATTCAGATAGAGATGATCTTGTTAGCAATAAACATGCAAAAATCTATTTAGAACCAGGCCCTACAACAAAGTTTATATTAGTTGATCTAAACAGTCGCAATGGTACTTACCTTAATAATCAAAGAGTTATAGATAGAATGCCAATAAAGACAGGTGATAAAATTCGCTTAGGTTCAACTGGCCCAGAATTTGAGGTTAATATATGTTAACTCAATTAATATTATAGTAATTGTAGCATCAGACAAGGCTTTGAATATACTCAAAATCATTGAATGCTCATATCTTATCAATAGGTTACAAGAATCTATCTTAACGAGGACTTGATGAATATATTTAGGTTTTTATCTTCTGACACAGAAAAAGCATCTTTAGTTCGTTGGATGATAATTATATTTTTAGCTGCTTTAATGAGTTTTGCCAGTAGCCTAAAAAATACTTATGTACTAGATGATGAAATTATTGTTAGAGATAATCCTGATTCTAAATCTGTAACTCAAATTAAAGAAATTTTTAGTAAACATTATTGGGCAAATATGCCTAAGTCAGATCCTCCAAGTTTAAAAGATCAAACAACAGTATATCTCTATCGACCAATAGCAATTTTTTCTTATGCAATAACTTCAGATTTGCTTGGAAATAAAGCTCAAATGCATCATTTTGTTAATGTTATGATTCATATAATAAACTCTATTTTGATATTATGGGTTATTTATTTTTGGACGCAATCTTCTTTAATTGCTAAATTAACTGGGCTGATTTTTGCAATTCATCCTATACACACAGATCCTATTAATATTTTAACTGGCCGTTCTGAACTTTTAGTTTGCACAATGGGAATGCTTACTTTAATAGGTCTTTATAAAATCATTGTTGCAGAAAAAAATTATTGGTTTGCAATAATTTTAGTTTCTTGGTTTCTTTGTCTTGGATCTAAAGAAAGTGGTGTTTTAGTCTTATTTTTAGCTGGGATGCTAATTTTGGCTCATTTTTATAAACCAGATCAAGATTTTCTGGCTACATTCAAGCTTATATTTTTCAAAATGTTAAAACCTGCTATAGCATTGTTTCTAGGTACAATGAGCTATGCTATATTACGGAAAAATGCTTTAGGATATTGGGCTGGCACACAAAATGGGCCAGAAGGAATGGTAAATGTAAGTTTTATTGTCAATCCTATTTATAGTTCACCTTTTTCTGAAAGATTTTATACAGGTGTAACTATTGTAGCTAAATATATAATGTTACATTTTGTCCCTTACCCTTTATTAATAGATTATTCTTATAATTGCATTGAAATTATCAAAAGTGCACAAAATATAAAATTTTGGTCATCTTTTGTATTAGTTATAGTATTGGCAGTAGTTTCACTTATTAGGATATCTAAAGATAAATATTTTAGTGTTGGTATTATTTTCTGGCTTATATCTATATTATTTTTTTCTAACATATTCATACCATTTGGAACTATATTTGGCGAACGACTTATGTATTTACCTTCAGTAGGGTTTTGTTTAGCCTTAAGCATAGTACTAAGTAATATATATGGCTATATAATTTCAAAAGCAGATATATCTCAAGCTGTACTTATAAAAAAATATAACTTGTTAGCAACATTAGCTTTATTAATTATAACTATTATCTCAATAGTTTATTGCCATACTCAAAATAGCAATTATCAAAATACTTCTGATTGTATTGCTAAAACAATTGAAAGAAGCAATGGATGTAGTTGCTTTCAATTGTACACCTTAGGTTCTCTTTACTCAGATAATCAACAATATCCTGAAGCTATAAAACTTTTAGAACAAGCTACAGAAATATACCCAATAGATGATGCTTATGATAGATTATCAGTAGCTTATCTTAATTTGCAAAATATTCCTAAAGCTGCGCAAGCTGCTCAAAAGGCAGTAGAATTAACTCCTCAGTGGTGGCCTTATCGCAAACAATGGGCGTTATGTTTAGCGCAACTTCAACGTACTGATGAAGCTATACAACAATTTGAGTTAGCTTTAAAACAATCTCCAAATAATGCATTGATGCATTTAAGTTTAGGTAATCTTTGGAAAAGACAAAATCAATTAGCTAAAGCAGAGAGTGAATATAAACTTGCATTGCAAAGTAGTAACCCTAATCCTTATACTTATAAGATGTTAGGAGATTTATATTTGCAGCAAGAGAAAAATTTATTAGCTATTTCGGCTTATGAAGCTTTTTTGAAAGTGTTACCAAATGATCCTAACGCAGTTTCTCTTAAAGAAACTGTTAAAAACCTTAAGTATAAAGTTGAACAAGAGCCTTTAAAAAGCCAAAAGAAACAATAAAGCATTGTTAAGCTGATTAGCTATTTAGCTATTTTTAATTTTAATTTTTGAGGGATAAATGAACGAAAAACTACAGAAAAAAGTTGAAAGTTTAGCAATAGATAAACTTGAGAGACATATTTTTTTATGTGCGGATCAAAGTAAGCCTAAATGTTGTGATAAAGAATTAAGTATAGAGTCTTGGGAACATCTAAAAAAACGACTTAAAGACTTAAATCTAAGTCGTGAAGGTGGCATAGGTCGAACCAAAGCAAACTGTTTACAGATTTGTGAAAATGGTCCTATTGCTGTGGTTTATCCTGATGGCACTTGGTATCACTCTTGCACTCCAGAGGTAGTTGAGCGCATTATTCAAGAGCATATAATAGGTGGAAAAGTTGTAGAAGAATATTTGATCTTAACTAGACCATTGAAGAATTTAGAGTAATTAACTAATAAAAATACTTAATAAATAAAATTAGCAATATAGTTTTGCCAACCATATTGCTAATTTTGTTTTTGTAAGAAAGTTTAGATAGTTAAAGAGATAAACTACTTAATAAGATATACAAAATAAAGGAGTTTATTTTAAGCATTTTGAGTTAAAAATAGCTTAAGATCTTTGCCCATCTTAAAGTAGACAACCCGCTTAGCTGGTACATCTACGGAATCACCAGTCTTAGGATTACGACCACGTCTAGCTCTACGACTGCGTAAACGGAAAGAGCCAAAACCACGAATTTCAATCTCATTACCTTCTTTAAGTGAATCAATCATGGATTGAATTATTTCAGCCACAATAGCTTCTGCATCTCGGTTTGTGATTTCCATCATGTTACCTACAGCCTTGGCTACTTCTTGTGCTAACTCTAATCTAGTAATAGTGTTAGGCTTAGGAGCAGGCGCAGCTTTAACAGCTTTGGCTGAGGATACTTCGGCTTTAGCCTTGTTGGTTTTTGCAGCTTCTTTATTATTTTTAGTTGTAGTTGTAACTTCTTTGGTAGTTTTAGTTGTAGATCGTGCCATCAATAATTTGCTCCCTATTAATCTAACTTATTCTATCGCTATAGTTTATACACTTATTGATTTTATTTCTACTGTTTTCACCTGTTAATAAAAATTTTTTTTTGTAAGTTAATAAATTAAAGAATTTTTAATTAAAAATACCTACAATGTAACACTTACTAATACTAACAGATTTTAAGTAAAAACTATATTTTTAGAATTGAGATGTAAAACTAAAAATACAATAGTTTTATTAACTAAGCTAATTTACGTGCAGTTTCATGCATCATTTTGCCTATTTCTAATTTATAAGGGCAAGCTGCTTCAGCTGCTCTATAATCAGTAGTGAAAATTGCTTCTTTACTAACTGTTGGTAATTTAGAGAATAAATCTTTAGCTCTTTCAACTTCACGATAATTGTCATGATACATTGAATAACGAAGGGTATCACCTATTCTGACAGGGGTAGAAACATGAGGAGAGCAAAGGTGATCACAACCATGACAAACTAAATGATTTGTAGCTTTAGCATATTCATCCAAGAGTTGACGTTCTGCTTGGCTAATTTCTTTTTTCATTGCAGCAGCAGCATTATCTTGAACAATTTGCAAAGATGGCATTGCAGAAACAATAGTATCAATACGACCATCAGCCCAAACTGCTTTTAGTGTAGATTGATATTGGTTAAATCCTTTTTGAGCAAAGGCATCAGCCTTTTCTTGGAATGAAGCTCGACCACCTTGGGTCTTCATTGCAATTAAACCAATGTTGGCTTTTTTGGCTTTGTCAATTGCTCTATTTAATGCATCACTGTTAACTTCTCGGAAATTGTAACGAAACATTATTGCATCAATAAATCCACCTTCTGCGGCTGCTTCCATTGCTTGTGGAAGAATTCCTGCGTGACAAGAGAATCCAAAGAATTTTATTTTCTTTTGTTTTTTAAGTGTTTCTGCTACTTCTTTTAATTCTTGACTCTTAGGCCAATCAACACATTCTTTTGGATATTCTGCATCACCTAATTGGTGCATAAAATAAAGATCTACATAATCAGTACGTAAACTTGCTAGTCTTTGATCTATGGTTATTAACATGTCTTTTGGTTGTTTAGGATGGTTTTTAGTTACAACAAAAGCATCTTTGCGGCGACCTTGCTTTTCTAAAACTTTACCTAAAATAATTTCACTTTGACCACCCATATAGCAATCTGCTACGTCAAAGTAATTTATCCCTAACTCAAAAGCACGTCCTACCATTACATTATTTAGCTCATAACCACCACCATGGGATAAAATAGGTACAGTTACCCCAGTTTTACCTAGAACTGCGGTTGGTACTGTTCCTGTTAGGTTATTTACTACAGGTTTATCACTTGGTGGGGCAAAGATTTTACTATCTTCAACTTGTGGTTGGCTACAACCCAACATGCTTGCTGCACCAACTAACACTGAACCTTTAATAAATTTTCTTCTACTTAAATGATCCATAAATAGCTCCTTACTTATTTTTTATTGTTAAATTACAGCAATGATGAAAATTATGCACTTAAGACAATTAGTGTTTAAATTTAAGATTAGTGGATTATTAAGCTTTTGACTATAAATGTGCAACAGGAAAATTAGTTATCTTAAGTAAAAAATAAAATTTTCTGCTATTTTGTTGGGAGTTTGTTAAGGTAATGTGAGAATAATTTTGTAATAAGTGGTTTAGTAGCTGGAAAGCTTATATTTATTTTTTAGTCTCACTTATGATATTTTGAATTAATTAGTTAGGGTTGTGTAGTTGCTGGTAGCAACGGACTGCCGGAAGGTAGTTGCTGTTCCCGTTCGATTCGGGATTTGACCTGGGGGAAATAACAAGGGGGTTCAATTCCTCCCGCAGCCCATATCAACTTTTTTACTTAAATTTATAAGTTTAGAAAATCATTCCAGTTACTTCTAACTTAATTTCCTTAACAAATGCTTCATCAGGAGCATTACCCATTGAAATTTCAACAGGTAATGTTCCATTAGCAAGTAGTTGAGAGCTAAAGTTAGGTACAACTGCGACTAAGCGCTGAGCTAAAACTTTGTTTTCCATATCATAAGCTACTAAACGAATTTCTAAGCCTTTAAGCATACGGTTGCCTAAATTCTGTATTCTACCTTTTGCAGTAATTACATTTCCTCCCAAAGCATTAGCAGAGTAAAAAGCTTCTTGATTAGTTATAACTACTTGCTTAAGGTAAGAATCGTAATCTGTATTCCCAGCTTTTAAAGCTCCTGCTAATCCTGGGGGAGGAGGGGTTTTAGGATGAGACAAAAAGGATTTATAAAGTAGAACTCCTGTTACAGATAGTAAAAAACAAAATACTACAGCAATAATAATAAGGGTTTTATTATCTTTATCTTTGGTTTTACCTAAATCTTGCTCAAACATATATTTACTCTCCACTGACAGTCATTTGTTCAATTTTGAGCGTAGGTGCTGAAATACGGTCTCGAAAATCTAAGTCATTGCCTACCATTTCTATCTGTTTCAACATTTCTTTTAAGTTACCTGCAATAGTCACTTCTTCAACTGGATAAGTTAGCTCACCATTTTCAATCCAAATCCCAGATGCACCACGCGAATAATCACCTGTAACTATATTGACACCGAATCCGAGCAAATCGGTTACAAAAAATCCATTTTTTACCGAAGAAATTATTTCTTTTGGAGAATTTTTTCCGGCTGCAATAAAAAAGTTATTGCAAGTTACACTAGGTGGGCCACTTAAACCCCGTGTAGCATTAGCAGTAGATTTCATCCCTAATTTACGAGCTGTATAAGTATTTAATAAATAACTATTTAGTCTACCTTTCTCAATTACTATGGTTTTCTGTGTAGGTAAACCATCGCTGTCAAAAGGTCGTGAACCAAGTCGCCCTACCATTTGCCCATCATCAATTATTGTTAGTAAATCACTAGCAATTTTTTCTTCTAGTTTTCCAACTAAAAAAGAAGATTTTTTGATTATTGCATCTCCAGAAACTGCTTGGAATAGGTCTCCTAACAGGCTACTAGCTACACGTTGATCAAAAATTACAGGAACTCTTTGTGTCTTAACCTTTCTTCCTCCTAATTTACGTAAGGCTCTTTCTGCGGCTTTTTTACCAATAGAATCTGCTGATTCTAATTCACTAAATTTACGTTTATTGTCATACCAATAGTCTTGCTGCATTTTGCCATTTTCTGAAGCAATAGGGACTATTGAGAGTGAACAAGCAGTTGTTTCATAACTTCCCACAAAGCCAAGGGAATTAGCCATAATTAGACCACGAGAAGCAGAATCAAAACCACCTCCATCAAAATTTACAATACGTGAATCAGCATTTCTAGCTGCTGCTTCAACTGCTAAGCCTAACTCAATTTTTTTGTCTGGAGAAAGACTGTCAAGTTCTGGGTCATATAAAGCCAAATCTGGCCAATCTTTAGCAAAATCTGTTGGGTCAGGTAAACAGAGTTGATCATCTACAGAAGTTAGTTGAGCAAGTTCTACAGCTTCTTGGACAAGTTTATCAATAGCATCTTTAGAAAAATCAGAGGTTGAAAGGGCAGCTTGACGGCCTTCCCAAAGAACTCTTAATCCTAAATGTTGACTAGCTGAATCTTTTAATTTTTCAATTTGTCCTAGTCTAACTCCAACAGAAAATTCTGAACCTTCAACAATCATCACCTCGGCTGCTGTAGCACCTTTACGCATTGCTGCTGACACAATTGATTCAGCAAAATCTTTAGTATTTTTCATAACTTTATCGCTCCAAATAGCTTATTTTAGACTAGATTCTTAACGTTTTGTTCCGCCTACTGTCATTTCTGAAATCTTAATTGTAGGTAATCCAACACCAACTGGAACACTTTGCCCATCTTTACCACAAGTTCCAATACCATGATCTAATTGCATATCATTACCTACAGCAGTTACCTTAGTTAAAGCATCAGGACCATTGCCTATTAAGGTTGCTCCACGCACTGGAGCAGTAACTTTTCCATCCTCGATTAAATAAGCTTCTGAAGCAGAAAAGACAAATTTTCCATTCGTAATATCTACTTGACCACCACCAAACTGAACTGCATAAATACCACGTTTTACACTACGAATAATATCTTCAGTAGTTTCTGTGCCAGCTAACATAAAAGTGTTGGTCATACGTGGCATAGGTATATGGTGATAGCTTTCTCTTCGGCCATTACCAGTGTAAGGAACACCTAAAAGACGAGCATTTAACTTATCATTAATAAATCCTTTTAGAATTCCTTTTTCAATTAGTACAGTAGAAGTAGTTGGATTGCCTTCATCATCAATATTTAATGTGCCTCGTTTGCCAGGTAATGTACCATCATCAACTACTGTACAAAGTTCTGAAGCAACTCTTTGACCTAAGAGATCTGCAAAAGCAGAAGTCTTTTTACGATTAAAGTCAGCTTCTAAACCATGTCCTACAGCTTCGTGTAAAAGGATTCCAGGCCAACCAGGGCCTAAAACCACTTCCATTGTTCCAGCAGGAGCTTCAACAGCTTCCAAATTGACAATTGCTTGACGTGCAGCTTCTTCAGCTAATTTTTTAGGTGTAAGTTCAGTTTGGAAAAGTTCCATTCCTTGACGACCACCACCACCGGCTCGACCCATTTGCAAGTTACCATCTTCATCAGCAATGCAAGAAACTCCAAAGCGTGAAAGTGGCTGAATATCACCTACTAAAACTCCTTCAGAAGTAGCAATCATTACTATTTTGTACTCATCAAAAAACATTGCTTGAACTTCGCGAATTCTCTTATCAAAGTTGCGAGCTATTGAGTCAACTTCTTTGACTAAGCCAATTTTTTTGCTTGCAGAAACTTCTGAAAGAGGTTCTGCTACATCATAAAAATTATGTTTATTGCTAATGGCTGTTACATTTATTGGGGTAACTTGATCTTGGCCACTTTGAGCAATATAAGCGGCTGTTAATGCAGCACGTTTGATGGACTCAAAACTTATTTCATCTGTATAGGCATAACCTGTTTTTTCACCAGCATTAACACGCACTCCAACACCTTGTGAGATGGATTTGGATGCAGATTTAACCAAAGTTTCTTCTAACATTACAGAATTATTGATGCGATATTCAAAATAAAGATCTGCATAATCGCCGCCTTTAGATAAAGCAATTCCTAACAAACGACCGATTTCTGATAATGTTACATTAAAGTGAGAAGTAAAAAATTCTATAGCAGATTGCTTCATGACAATTGTCTCCAGATGTTGGAAAAATAAAATATTCTAGAATGTTTATGAAACTTAAATAATAAGAGTGAAAGCCAATTTGATTTTCACTCTTAAAAGAAAGTTATTTACATCTCCTAAATATTTTATTTTAGCTGTTATTTATAAAGTTAATAAGACAATCTAGCAAAAAATGAACCTGAGTAAAGGTAAAATAGCAATAAAAAGGAAAAACTTACAATAGCTTTGCTAATTTTAGCTAAAAGTTGCCATCAAATTTTTAAGGTGTTCTTGTAAATCCTTAGCAAACTCTTTTCGCTTTAATGCAAATTCTACTGTAGCAATCAAGAATCCTAATTTGTCTCCAGCATCATGACGTTTACCTTTAAACTTACAGGCATAAAAGGGACGCTGAGCTAGTAATTTTTGCATCCCATCAGTCAATTGAATTTCTCCACCTGTTCCTTTTCCAGTTTTCTCTAAAATAGGAAAAAGATCTGGAGTTAAAATATAACGACCAATAATAGCCAAATTAGATGGAGCTTGTTCATAAGGAGGTTTTTCTACCATACTTGTAATTTTGTAAACTTCTGAGTCTACTTGTTCATAAGCAATTACACCAAAACGAGAAATTTCTGGTCCATTTATTTCAGTAACTGCAATAACAGGAGCTTGATATTTTTCATAAACTGCTAACATTTGTTTTAAACAAGGTTCTTCAGCATCAACAACATCATCTGGTAATACTACTGCAAATGGTTCATCTCCTACTAAATCTTTTGCCATAAGTACTGCATGACCTAAACCTAGAGCTTGCTTTTGTCTTACATAAGCAAATTGTGCTAAGTTATTTACTTTACGAGCTTCTTCTAGAAGAGTAGTTTTACCTCTTTCAGCTAGAGTATGTTCAAGTTCAAAAGCGATATCAAAATGATCTTCTAAAGCTTGTTTACCGCGGCCAGTAATAATGATCATTTGTTCAATGCCACTACCAACAGCTTCTTCAACTCCATATTGAATTAATGGTTTATCTACTAATGTAAGCATTTCTTTGGGAATAACTTTGGTTGCTGGTAAAAATCTAGTACCTAATCCTGCAGCAGGAAAAACAGCTTTTCGCACTTTAGCCATGAAAAATTGCTCCTTAAAAAGAGTTAAAATTGGTTCATTTAGTTGTTGGAAAAATAATTTATTGTATACATTTTCTCATCTTGTTAGTATTTCTGCCAAGCTAAATTATAACAATAACTTTACTTTAACATATTATTAACTTGACCTAAAATAAAGGACTTTTTAAACTCTAATCCTACAAATAAAAATTTTTTAAATTTTTCAATAATAAATAAAAAACGGGATACTGATTGAGAGGTGGAAAAATAAATGTTAGGACAATTTGACCGCAAATTTTATATTGATTTTTTGCGTGATATAGATGGCGCAGAAATGAGTGGCATTTTACGTTTGCGCCAAAATCGAACGATAAAAGCGCTTTTTTTTGAATCAGGCTGTTTAGTTTTTGGGATAAGTAATTTACCAGATGAAGAATTAGGTCAATATTTGGTAAATGTTGGTTATGTAACTCCTGAAAATCTAGATTCTTTAAGACAACATGTTAACCGTGCTCAACCTATAACTTTTCTATTACAAGCTTATAACCTAGTTAATTATGAACAACTAATACAAAGTGAGCATGAGTTAGTAGCTGGAATGGCAGTTTCTTGTTTTAACTGGCAAAGTGGTGAATATACTTTTGATAGTAGTAAAACAGCTGATCATGAGTTTAAAACTCAAATACGTGCACTAGATATTTTAGCTGAAGGAATTCGCAATTTGGATGATTCTCATATTAGTGCTGCTATAGGGGATTTGGAACACTATGTATTGCCTGTTGCAGATGTTTTTAATAGAACTAAAAGAATAAATCTTAATGCACAAGAAGGATACATTCTTTCACAAATTGATAAACCTAAAACCATTTCAAAATTAATTTCTGGAAGTGGATTGCCAGAAGCAGATGTTTTACGGTATTTATATGTACTATTAGCAACAGGTGTGCTTGATCCTTTAGAAGAAGTTATAGACATTAAAACTTCTGTTAGATTGGCTAATACTATGGCAGGTACAGGTGTTAGACCTGTTCCAATTAATGCTCCAACCGCCTCCTCCCCAAGAGCATCAGGAGCTTACCGTAAGTTATCTCCTTTAGATCAAACTTACAGTACCCTCCAAGCTGCTCAGGCACAACAAACTTATCAAGCTCAATCAGTTGTCCAAGCTCAACCTATAGCAGCAGCTCAACCTGTTCAGCCTCAAGCTAAAGCTCCTGAAGCAAAACCACGAAGCAATAAGATAGATACTGCTAAATTAGAGGCATTGGCAGGAATTAAAATTCGTTCTTCAACGGGTGTTAAAGAAACTGCTGAAGGTAATGAACAAGCAGAACAACTATTTATTCAAGGTAAACAATTGCTTCGTACCGGAGATATACGTAGAGCTGAAAACATTTTTCGTCAAGCTATAGATTTATCACCAGATACAGCTAAATACTTATTAGCCTTAGCGTTACTACTGGCAAAACGTGCTGGTACTCATAAAGAAGCTGAAGGACTATTAATTCGTTGTTGTGAACTTGAACCAACTGCTATTGAGCCAAGACTTCAACTAGCAGGTATTTATGAATATAATGGGGTATCTTCAAAAGCAGAACAAATGTACAAAAGCATACTTAATATTGAACCTAATCATCCAGTTGCAACAGAAAAACTTAAAAAATCTAGTTCTATTGTTGGATCTTTATTTTCAAAAATTCTTAAGAAATAAAAGATCAACTATTAAATTTATATATAATCCTATACTTTACCCTAGGTGCTTACCTAGGGTAATTTTATGGTAGTATAAGTAAGATATTGTTATGTGTTGAAGTGTTTTAATGTGTGTTAGTTAAGCATAGAAGCTATAATTATTTCTACCAGATTCTTTAATTTTATACATAGCTTGATCGGCATTTTTAATTAGACTTTCAGCATCTTGACCATGAAGAGGGAAAACACTTATACCAATACTAGCCCCGATATTTAACTTATGACCTTCAATAACAAAAGGTTGAAATAGAGTTGATATTATCTTTTGAGCAACTTTAGCTGCATCTTCAGCAACATAAAGATCTTCTAAAACTATAGTAAATTCATCTCCACCTAATCTTGCTACAGTATCTTCCTCTCTCACACATCCTTTAAGGCGTTCTGCTACAGCTTGCAGCAATAGATCTCCCATACGATGGCCTAGAGTGTCATTTATAGGTTTAAATTTATCTAAATCAATAAAAAGTACTGCAACTAAAGATTCATTGCGATTACCTTTTATTAAGGCTTGACTTAAGCGGTCTTGTAGCAATGTTCTATTTGGTAAGCCTGTTAATGGATCATGGTGAGCTAGGTAGGAAAGATGTTTTTCAGCTAACTTAACACTTGTAATATCTGAAAAGATAGCAACATGGTTAGTTATTTGCCCTGTTTCATCTTTGATTGTGCTTATGTTTAACCATTCTGGATAAACTTCACCATTTTTTCTACGATTCCAAATTTCTCCTTGCCATCTACCAGTTGTGTAAATAGACTGCCAAAGCTTTTGATAAAAAGCATCATCATGACGACCAGATTGTAAAAAATTTGGGTTTTTACCAAGAACTTCTTCTTCAGAATATCCTGTAATAAATGTAAATGCTGGATTTACTTTTTGAACTGTGTTATTGGCACTAGTTATAATTATTCCTTCCTGAGTACTTTCAAACACTTTAGCAAACATTAATAATACTTTTTCTGCTGCTTTAACATCAGAAATATCTCTTGCAATAGTAGAAAAAAATTCGACTTGCCCTAATTTATTTTTATGAGCAATTACTACTTGAGAAACAAAAATTTCATGTTTGGTTTTAGGACAAGTAATTACAGTTTCTCCACTCCAAACATCATCTCGTATTGCAGTAGGTAATATATCTGTAGTCACAAAATTATGAAGGCGTTCTGGATAAATATTTATGAAGGGAATTTTAAAATTTTCAGTAAGATCCAGCATTTTTTGACCTGCACGGTTAAGATGGATTATTTGGCCATTAGCATCAATGGTAGCAACTAGATCTGTTGTGGCTTCAAATATAGAAGCTAATCTTATATAGTGAGCTTGATCATTTTGAGGTGGTAGAAGATCAGGAAGTCTTTGAAAAAATGCTGATTTACGTAAAATTTCCTTCATAACAAAAGCCTCCTGTAAATCTTCACCTTATGATAATGGATAAAACAAAATTATATTATTAAACTCTAGAGCTAAAAACCATTTATTATAGCGGATGAGTTTTTAATAAAAATAACTTTGATACTGCTTGAAAAATCTTGTTTAATGCTCACTTACCAACACCGCAAATTTATAAATTTTGTCTGAAAGATAAAAGAGAAAAATTTCTCATCTTCAGCAATATTTTTTGAAATCAATACGAATTAATCCTCAAAAGTACTTGGATTAAGTTAGCAAATCTCACAAACTCATTACAGGTTAAATTTTTAGATCAAGAATTTACTTATAATAAAGCGTCTATGGCTAAATTAATAACTCGCTGATTCTAAATTAGTTAACGGGTTATATCAATATGATTTTTCTGTTTATATAATGGTTTGATAGGTTTTTAGAGTTGATAGTGGCTTTAAGAAATTGGCAATAAACGTTTTTCTGATGTGTTTGGAATAGAATGTGCAAAAGAAACAAAGCAAAAGAATATAGAGAACAAAAAGTAAAACTCTAGGAGGTCGTTATGAAACCCATAGTAAAAACTAACACAGACATTGAAAAACGCCATAATATGCGTACTAATACACAACATTTTGTACGTCTTCAAATTGATGATAATGAGGATTCAGAAACAATGTTGGCTTTAACCAAAGATATTAGTAAAGATGGAATATCAGTTTTAACTTATGTTCCTCTACCTGTTGGTACTTTGGTTAAAATAGAAAGAGATAATGAATGTCTTATTAGTGCAGAAGTAATGGATTGGGAGTGGGATTATGATTGTGATATGGCAAGAATTGGGCTTAAGTTACTAGAAAAAGCTAATTTTTGGCCTGTTAATAATCACTCAACAGAATCTTTAGCTAGTTAGCAAAACCTAGTCTTTGTTAGTTTTTTCTCTAAGCGCGTAGTTTAGGATTCCACAATATTGACAAGGTTCAAAAACTCCTGGGGGGTGAATTCTCATAACTGATTGATTACAATTCCAACACTGCCATCTAATCAAAGGAAGAGGGCTAGATTCTAGAGGAAATTCATAAAGTGTTTTGACAGAAGGGTTTTTAGAAAAATCTTCTGCTGTTCGCCATAAAATAGAGTTATTTATTATTCTCCAAACATGTTGAGTGGTTTTGCAACGTAAACAACAACGTTCCCAGCGTAAGTGTTGCCATTTGTGAAACCCTAACTTGCATAAAAATAAAGCCCAATTATTAGAATTTTCAACAGAAAAATTAATTGGGGTAAAAGATTCTGTTTTTACTGTAATGTTATTGCAACGCTTACAACTATTGTAAAGAGGATCAAAACAATCTGATTGATGGCAGATCTCGCATCTAGTTGCAGGAAAATAGCTTTTGACTTCAATACTCATAAATATGTCTCCCAAATTTTTTCCTGCAACTTATAAGCCAAATTGCTAAATGTTTTTTATTGTTGAGTTTAACTGCTAATACATTATTAACAGTGTATTGTTATGAGAAAAGAAGATCCCAAAAATGAACAATAGATAGTAATCTTGTATCCATTGTAGAACCATTTAAATTTAGAATGACAAACGAAGTCCAATTTGTAGTTGTCTTGGAGCAGTTATTCTATTTCGTCGATCTTTAGGTAATAGAAATCTTCCTCCTCTGGTTGGTGGAAGATGAAAATTACCTTGAGCATCTGGTGGAAAAGTTTGGTCTCCATCAAACATAACATTATTTCTATCTGAAAGATTAAAGACTTCTAAGAAGGCTTGAAGTTTAAACTTATCTTTAAATGAAAAACTACGAACTAATCTAGCATCTATGTTAAAAAAGCCTGGAGATATACCTAGATTGCGACCAAGCCCCAATGGGCGATCTGTATTTTCTCCATCCATATTTAGATCTTGCCCAGCAACTAGATTAAAAGGTCTTCCACTATTTATATTAATAATTGTACTAAGTTGAAAATTCTTTAACCAACGGTTTTTAACTTGATATAAAGATAAAATGCTTGAAAAAACAAAACGACTCCGCACATCTTGAACTGATAGACTACGGTCTAAATTTGGTTGTAAAGAATTTGCTCTAGATTCAGAAGTGAAATCTTCAGAGTTATCTATGGTTTTAGAAAAAGTGTAGTGAGCTAAAAAAACAAAGTTTTGTGTAAATTGTCTTTCCAACGAAAATGTCAAAGCATGATAATAGCTATCATAAGCAGACTCAAATTCAAATACTGAGCCTTTGTTTGGGTCTAAACGGCCAATTAAATTACTAACAAATGGATTACCTGGAACAGGATTTATAATAGGATTGATTTGTCTAGAGCTAAATAAGTTTAACCCCCGAATAAATAAGTAAATAGCTGAAACTTTTGTGTTTCTATTTATTAGGTAGTCTAGTGCTAAAGTACTATGTTGGGCTTTTTGGCTTTTAAAGTCAGGTTGATAAGAAAACATAGGTTGTAGTTGTGGCACTACATTTACATCTGTGGGTAAATTTGATGTTTCAGGAAATCTATGTCCAGGCTGGCTAAAAGGTAAAATAGAAAACGGAAAAATAAAAAAAGGTAGCTTAAATTTACTTGTATCCATGCTTTTAGCTATTACAGCTGACCCAAATAAAGGAGAGCTAACAAATAAACCATAACTAGCACGAATATTTAGCTTTTCTCTTAGAAGATAAGACATTGATAAACGCGGACTTATAAACCCATTATCAGGTATTAAACCTACTAGTTTATTCACGTCATAACGTATACCTACTTTTAAGAGAAGATTGTTTTTTAGGTTAATATCATCTTGGAGAAACCCTGAAACCTGGGTTAAAGGAGTAGTAACATTACCTTTAGTAAATCCTTGTTGAAAAGTGATTGGCAATGATAAATTATTCAATGGCACATTTTTAGGAAACCCAGGAAACATATTAGGTAAAACATCAGATAGTATAGTTAAAAAAGCTCTTTGTGCTGGAGTACGGGATGCAGGATCAAAAGCTTGTAGTGAACTAAAAATTGGTAATCCAGGTATGCCAGATAATGATGAAAAGTTTAGTTCAACAAATGATGCTCCACCTTGAGAAAAGAAAGTTACAAATCCAGTAGCATTAGTGTAATTAAAGTCTATGCCAAATTTAATTTGATGAGATTTTTTAATAATGCTAGTAGTGTTAATTAATTGAAAAATATCTTCTCGGCGTGGTTGTGGGAATAATTTTGCTCGTCCAACCAAAAAAGATCTGGCTGGATTATCAGGATCATCTAATACAATTCTTGGCCCATCTCCCAATGGTAAAAATTGTTGATTTCTATATGAATAAAGAATTCTAGTATCATTAATTAAGGTATTTTGAGGGTTTATATAAGTGTTATTAATTGCAAATGAGTAATCTTTTAACCTTTGTATTCCACCATTTGTTTCAGCTGAAGTGTCTCCAAAGCTATCAAACAAGCCATCATAGAGAAAAGTTTCATTATAACGAAGTGATAAATTATTAGACTGGGAGACTTTAAGGTCTAAGCGTGCTAATAGTGTTGTTGCAGTAACTGAGGCCGGAACAATGCCTGTTCTAACAGGAAATCCTTGTCTAGCAAAGGCTGCCACAATTTTTTCTGGAAAATTGACATTTGTTTCTCTTTCTTCTATTAACCTTTCAAAAGAAGTAAAGAAAAAAACTTTATCTTTTCTGATTGGCCCACCTAAAGTTGCACCAAATTGACTTTGATTAAAATTTCCTTTTTTTAGGATTAAACTTTTATCTGAAGATAATGCCTTATTGCGGTAAAATCCAAACAATGTGCCATGAAATTGATTAGTCCCATTTTTAGTAACTATATTTACTATTCCTGATGAAGAACGACCAAATTCAGCACTATAATTGTCTGAAATTACCTGAAACTCTTGAACAGCATCTTGGCTAAATGTTGAGCGTGATGCACCATTACCTCTATCATTGTTATCTAAACCATCTATTGTAATGTTGTTAAACCTGGCAGATTGCCCATTAATAGAAAGACCTGTGCTAGGTGCTACAGTGGTTTCTCTTGCTCGACTTAATACAACTCTAGGTACAGTAAAGGAAAAATTTAGAAAATCCCTTTCTTCAATAGGCAAAGAATTTATTACATCGCTACGAATGTTGGTGCTATTTTCTGTCTTGTTATAATCTAGTAGTGAATTACCATTAACTTCAATTACTTCTTCATTATTAATACTTGTTAGTAGCGTAAATTCTTGTAAGGCAGTAACTCCTAGGTTTAACACTATTTTTGAAGTAACTTTAGTAAACCCACTAGCTGTTACTGTTATATTATAAATTCCAGGAGGGAGATGATTAAGCGCACAATTACCTTTTTCATCTGTTTGGGCACTACGTTCTAAATTAATATCCTTTTGTTGGACTCTAACTTCTGCCCCAACAATTATAGCTCCTTGGGTATCTTTGACTAAGCAAAATATAGCCGCAGATGTTGAGCCACTTGATTGTGCTTTAACTTCATAATTAAAAAGCACTAATAATGAAAATAACAGCAAGCCTAGTAAAAAATAAAGCCTAAACATATTTACAGCTTTCTACTAATATTGTGAGGTTTTAATTATAAGAAAAGAGATTTTAATCTATATAAGAAGTTTTTTGCTAGAAATAAAATATTGAGGAATTATAATAAAGTAAAGTTAATCTATCTGTTAGTAAAGACTAACTTTACTTTATTTGAAAAGGGAAGTGGGGGTTACTAATTTTTACTAACTACTTCAATTGCTTTTTCAAGAAATTCATCTTTTTTCTCAGTAATTCCACGAATAGTTCTAGATACAGGAATAGTTGGTTGAATGCCTATTCCATGGTGTTGTGAGCCATCATGTTTAAGAACTTTCATTCCAGTCCAGTATACTGTATAGTCACCAAGTAGTTTTATAGGGTTAATATTTCCATTAGTTCCTGCTGTAGGAGCACCAACAATTTCAGCTAACTTATAGGCTTCAATAATTCCCATATAGCTTTCTGCATAACTTATAGCTCTGCCATCAGTAATAAAAACCACCTTGGCATTGGCTGTTAATCTTGGGGCTTTAGGATCAAGTGTCCAACGCCCATCAGTATTAAAGTTAATCATATTTTTATGATCTGGAGTGCTAACTATAGGGACATTCCAACGAGCAGATTGTACAGGTTTATCTATTAAGTGATTAAGCACTATTGGAGAAACATTTCTAGGATAACCTCGCAAATCAAAAATAATTCCTTTAGCCTTTTCTAATTTTGGAAGTGAAGCATTAAAATCCTCATCATTAATTCTATCTAAATCAACATAGAAGACTCCGGGTTTAACTTCAGCTATTTTCTCAGGTTTTGTTTCAGTTAATTGGTATAAAAAGGCTGTTTTCTTCAAAGTAACAGTCTTTTTTTCACCAGAAATAGTTTGGATTTCTAATGTAGCTTCAGAGTCTTTTTCTCCACTTCTTAAATCTTTTAGTGCTGTGTATCTTTTCCATTGAGCAGTAGCACCAGAAATTTCAATCTCTTTTTCAGCTAAAGCTTCTAAACTAGGTTTGTTGTTTACTTTTAGAACTATATCGCCTACTTGTAGCGTAGTATTGCTAGGCTCAACATAAGTTACAACTAGTTTTCCTTCTACAAAATCCCAAATTATTGGCAAAGAGTAAAAATCATTACTGTCAGGGTTATAAACACCACCATGACCATCTTGCAACTCTGCCATCATGCGTCTAAGGGTATGTGTAAATGCTAGAGAATCTTTATCATTAGCAGCAGCAGTTAAAGTTTTTGTTAGAGTATTTGCCCAATTATCTTTGACTACATCAAAATAAGGGTAGAAGTGTTGCATAATATTCCAGCATATAATTGTGTCAACTATCCTTGTGCTACGGTCATTTCCTGAGTACTTAACAAATCCAACAGGTTCAACTTTAAGTTTTTCAGTGTGGGGTAAAGTTCCTTGTGCATCAAAAAATAATGCTGTTGGCACCATACAAGACAATCCTCCACCGATTTCACCTATAAAAGGCTTGTTAGGATTAGGTGTTTTATCAGATAAATTTTCACGAACCCTTTGACTTTTATAAATATTTTGAGGGTTTTGCTCTATTCCATTGTGTTTCCAGTAAGTTATTTGTGTATTTTGCAAAGTTAATTCGCTAGGTAAAGTAGCTTGTTGACCGGAGATAAACACTTTTACTGTAGGGGCAATAGGGTGAAATAATGTGTTTAGCTTTTCTGCTAATTCAGTGTTATTTTTAGCTTCTTCTACAGGCTTTATAGCTTTGATAAGAAAGTCATCCCAATTAGTAGAATTTACTTCATCACTTGGATGAAAATACCTAACATACCCATATAGTTTGGCAAAAGCTGTAAGATTAGTTAAACTTTGTTCAGTTAAAGGTTTTGCAGGTTCTTTTAAGACTGTTATGGTTCCTAGTTCTTCAAGAGATACATTATCTAGCCAAGATTTACCTTTTCCAATTAAGAGCATTCCAAAATTAATTGTTTCTGCATCTTCATCAATATCAGCAATTATTTCACAGTATTTCCAATCAATAGAGGAAATAGGACGATTCTCCATATTATCAAAAAAACCTACTTTTCCTTGGCTACGGTCTACACGAAGCCATAATTGGGTTTTAGCCTGATTGCCAAATCCTGTTTTAACTGCACCTTGAAATTTTACTCTTTTACCGCGAAAAGGCTTAGCATCAATACTTTGCATTAAATTACCAAAGCCATTTGGGTTTACATTGTCTTCAGAATAGATCATTACAGAATGTTTGCCTGTTTTGGCTGTGTCTTCTACAAGCTTTGCATCATAGCCAAACTGTTTTGTAGGAACAAACCAGTTACTTGGAACTTTTCCTATTTCACCTTCTTCAAAATCTAAGTTTAGAGGCTTATCTGTAGAAGTCTCTAATTTCACAGGGCTTTTTTGAGCTAGAACTGTTGTATTTATAAGGGAAATCAAAATCAAAGTAATAACTAATAAAAGCTTTTTACTTAAGTCTTTTTGCATGCTTAACTCCAAATCAATAACTTTGAGAGAATTTTACTGTTAGTTATAATCGCGACATTTTAGAAAATTTGTTTCAACAATTTTCCGGAATTTGATTAATAATTCTGTTGTTGAAGTCTATTGTCATGAGTTTACTCGTACTCCTAATAAAGAATTTAATCTTAAGCTAAGTGATATTGTCTTTTTTAGGATTCATACAGGAGGAAATAAAAGCAGCGAAGAGTGAGAGTTATTTTCTTCTAGTGTTTGGATTTGCAGTTACTTAGATGTGTAAATACAAACCCAAACACTACTACAATAAATTATTTATAAAGTTCAATTACACGCTCAATTGCATGTCTACAAACTTTGCAAAAAGATTCTCCACGACTAAACATTATGCAATCAACTTCAGGTCTATAATAACCTTTTGCTTCGTAAACTGCTCCTTCAAAAGCTCCAACTTTACCAAAATACTTTTCTGCTCCTAAACTTTTAATGTCATGTTCTTTGTTTTCTTGGAATAAAGCATCCATTTCTTCTTCTGGGCGATTTTCTTGTCTGATACGAACACGTTTCTTTTGATATTCAATAGAATATTTTTCATAGGCTTCTTTCTCCCAAGGTGTAGGAATTGGTGTAGAAGCTTCAGTTAAATCTTTCCATTTAACATTTTTAGGATCAAAAAGTGCTGTAACATTTGGCTCCCAAGGTTCGGTTTTAACTGTTGGGGCAGTATATGCCACAGAAGAAGTGTAGTATTCATCAGCTAGTCCAGCAAAATGATGCCCAAACTCATGTACAAAAATATAAGGTGCCCAAACACTATCTGCTGCAACTGTTCCATAAAGATTAAAAATTCCACCACCTCCATAGGTACGATTGTTAACTAAAATTTCAACAAAATCATAAGGAGCAAATGAAGCTATGGTACGAAAAGCCTTATTGTTATAGGTTAAAACATATCGTTCTGAACCAAAAGCATCATAACTACAACCTACAGGAGAAGAACGATAAAACCCTGTTGAAGGCCGAGAAATACCGCTTTCTGATGCAGCAGGGCAAAGTCCCCAAACATTAAAATCTTTTTTATGTTCTTTAAAAGGTGAAGTTGAAAAAAGAATATCAGCTAAGCGACGAGCGTCACGCTCAAATTTTTGTTGTTCTGCACTAGTGTAACCATCTCCTATAATTAAGAAGTCTACTTTATTTTCTGGGGATCCATTCTTAAGAATCTCTATTAATGGAGCAGGTTGCGCTACTTTAGAACGATCAATAAATATGTCTTTTGGATCTATAAGTAATGACCAAATTTCTCTAAAAGCATTGTTAGCATCTCGTTTCTTTAACACTACTTGAACTGCTTGTTCTGAAGCAGGAAAGCGCAAAGATTCATGAAAAGTACGGTTATTGGTTTTAGCTTCATCTGTAGTTTCCCATTCACCATAAATTGAAGCAAATCCTCGGGAATAGATAACTTTATTGGTATTTCGGTCAATAACTTCAAAAAAGTATTTTCCTAAATTTGTATCATCTATGGCTTTTTGTGGGTTACCAGCCCAAGGCAATGGTTCAATCACTATTTGATCCAAGCTAAAAAGCTCTTGAGAACTATTACCAGTATGATAATAATCTACTCTCATTGTGGGAATAGCTAGGGCTGGGTAAAAGGCTGATAGAAACAACAGAAACAAAATTGATTTTAGTAGTTTCACTTTTAGAGACTCCTTGAAATAGATAAGAATTTATTTTCTATAACTGGCAGCTAAATGTAGTAAAGTACCAATTGCAACAAACATTATTGCTAAAGAAGTAAATTTTCTAATAAAATTGCCTTCAATAGGTTCAATAAAAAAGGCAAAAATAAATAAGACAGACGATAAAGCAATAAAACTAGAGCCTAATAGCTGACGAATTTTCTTTGATTTTTCTTCATAGGAAATTCCATAAGTTCCAACACTAATATTAATCAATCCTACAAATAAAATGTAGATGTGATTGGCTCTAAACATCATATGCATAGCTTCATTTCCCTTATATAAAAGAGGAAAATTAGCTCTCATATAAATACCAGATATACTAAATATAATTAATGTTATTATTCCTAAAATAATATGAAATTTCTTAAGCATTTTTGTTAGT
>JBDIBI010000011.1:0-232883 GCA_039812885.1 Blastocatellia bacterium | reverse complement strand
GGTTATTCTTTGCTAGCACTTTTGTTATTGCTGCTGTTAATGTTGTTTTCCCGTGATCTACGTGTCCTATTGTTCCTATATTTACGTGCGGTTTACTTCGATCAAATTTCTCTTTTGCCATCTTTAAATCTACTCCTTAAAAATTAAGTCTTAAGGTTTTACTTATTTAAGAGCTTATACAACTAAGCTGATGTCCCTTTAACTTTAGCAACAATTTCTTCACTAACTGATTTAGGTGTTTCTTCATAATGCTTAAAGTGCATTGTAGAAGTTGCACGTCCTTGTGTTGAAGAACGTAGGTCAGTCACATAACCAAACATTGAAGAAAGAGGAACCGCAGCAATAATAACCTGTGTACCAGGGCGTGCTTCCATACCTTCAATGCGTCCACGACGAGAGTTTATATCACCAGTAATTGACCCCATATATTCTTCTGGAGTAACAACTTCCACTTTCATTATAGGCTCTAACAATACAGGCTCTGCTTTTTTAGCAGCATCTTGAAAAGCCATTGAACCAGCTATTTTGAAAGCCATTTCACTTGAGTCAACGACGTGGAAACTACCATCATAAAGACTAACTTTTATGTCTACCATTTCATAGCCAGCTAAGATGCCTCTTTCCATAGCTTCTTTTATACCAGCTTCGATAGGGTTTATAAATTCTTTGGGTATAGCGCCGCCAACTATTTTGTTTTCAAAAACAAAACCAGAACCCGGAGGCAACGGTTCGACTTCAATCTTAGCGTGACCATATTGACCCCGGCCACCAGACTGACGAATAAATTTACCTTCACCTTTAGCAGCCTTGCGAATTGTCTCTCTGTAGGCTACTTGAGGTTTACCTACATTAGCACCTACACCAAATTCTCTCTTTAAACGATCTACTATGATTTCTAGATGTAACTCACCCATACCTGAAATCAAAGTTTGTCCTGTTTCATTATCAGAACTTACTCGGAAAGAAGGATCTTCTTGAGCTAAACGAGATAAAGCAATTCCTAGCTTTTCTTGGTCAGGTCTAGTCTTAGGTTCAATTGCTACAGAAATAACAGGGGCAGGAAACTCCATTGCTTCTAAAACAACTGGATGACTTTCTGCACAAATTGTATCTCCGGTGCTTACACTCTTTAAACCACCTATAGCAATGATCTCACCTGCAAATGCTTCTTCCACATCTTCACGCTTATTGGCGTGCATACGCATAATACGACCAATGCGCTCTTTACTTTTCTTTCTTGGGTTTAGAGCATAACTCCCTGATTTTAAGTGACCAGAATAAATACGCACAAAAGATAAACTGCCTATGTGCTTGTCTGTCATAATCTTAAAGACTAATCCAGCAAAAGGAGCTTTATCATCTGCTGGTCTTTCTTCTTCAAGCTCTGTCTTAGGATTAACTCCAACAACAGATGGAATATCTATTGGAGAAGGAAGATAATCAATAACAGCATCAAGCAGGGTTTGTACACCTTTATTCTTAAAGGCAGCGCCACAGATTACAGGAACAAGTTGCATTGCAACAGTTCCTCGACGCAAAGCTGATCGCAATTCATCCTGAGTAAAGTTTGTATCACCTTCAAGATACTTGTTAGCTATAGCATCATCATAGTTCGCTATAGCTTCGATCATTTGCTCGCGCATTTCTTCCGCTTGAAGTTGCAAATCTTCTGGAATCTCTATCACAGAATATTGAGCGCCTTTTTCATCACCCCAAATAATTGCCTTCATAAGAAGCAGATCTACAACACCACGGAAAGTATCTTCTGCTCCAATTGGAAGCTGTATTGGTACTGGATTAGCGCCTAATCTTGTGCGTAGCTGAGAAACAACTTGTGAAAAGTTAGCTCCTGGTCGATCCATTTTATTAATGAAAGCAACTCTTGGAACTTTGTACTTATCGGCTTGTCTCCAAACTGTTTCTGATTGTGGCTCAACACCACCTACAGCACAAAAGACTGCAACAGCACCATCTAGAACTCTTAGGGATCGCTCTACTTCTATAGTAAAGTCGACGTGACCTGGAGTGTCGATAATATTTATACGAAATTCTTCACCATTCCTCGTCCAAAAGCATGTTGTGGCAGCAGAAGTTATGGTAATACCTCGTTCTTGTTCTTGTTCCATCCAGTCCATGACGGCAGTGCCTTCATGAACCTCCCCTATTTTATGGCTAACTCCTGTATAAAAGAGGACGCGTTCTGTGGTAGTTGTTTTACCAGCGTCAATGTGAGCCATAATACCAATATTGCGAAAACGGTGAAGTGGTTCTTGTCTACTCATAATTTTTCAGCTATCAAACATCAATAACAAACTGCCAAGACTCGATAACTGACCTTAAATCTACCATCTGTAATGGGCAAAAGCTTTGTTAGCATCTGCCATTTTGTGTGTATCTTCTCTCTTCTTAATAGCGTTGCCTTTACCAGCAGCGGCGTCTAAGAGTTCACTTGCTAAGCGATCTCTCATAGTTTTTTCGCCACGTTTGCGGGAATAATCAACCAACCAACGAATAGAAAGGGATGTACCTCGGTGCATACTAACTTCAACAGGTACTTGATAAGTTGCACCACCAACACGACGGGAGCGCACTTCCACTTTTGGTCTAACATTTTCTAAAGCTTTTTTGAAGACTTTTAGTGGGTCGTCTTGCGTTTTTTGCTGAATGCTTTCAAGCGCTCCATATAATATTCCTTCTGAAACAGAACGTTTTCCATCCCACATCATGCCATTAATAAACCTAGTTACCAAAGCGTTGTTATAAATTGGGTCTGGAAGCACTTCTCTTTTTTCAGCAACTCTTCTTCTTGGCATATTAACTCCTTAACTCTATGTCTAATTATTTCTTCTTAACTGGAGCGCCTTTAACTGGAGCGCCTTTGCCTGGAGCACCTTTGCCTGGAGCGGCTTCTTTAGGACGTTTAGCACCATATTTGGAACGTCCTTGCTTACGGTTGGCAACACCAACAGAATCTAATGTACCACGTACAACGTGATAGCGAACTCCTGGTAGATCTTTTACACGGCCACCGCGAATTAAAACAATAGAGTGTTCTTGTAAGTTATGACCAATACCTGGGATATAGGTAGTCACTTCAATTCCATTGGTCAACCTTACGCGGGCAACTTTACGCAAAGCAGAATTTGGTTTTTTAGGTGTAGCAGTATATACACGAGTGCAAACACCTCGCTTTTGAGGGCAGCTTTGTAAAGCTGGGCTGCTAGTTTTATAAGCAACCTGATCACGTCCTTTGCGAACTAATTGACTAATTGTTGGCACTTCCCTTTGCTCCTTAAATACAAATAAAAAGTAAAAGCCAAGCTTATCCTGATAACAAACTTAAAGCCTGTTAAATAAACAAACATATTTGAAAAATTAATTGGGATTACTTTTGAGTTTATGCGGATTTCCTTAGGCGTAACCCATGCCTATGTTTTTCTATGGCGTGCTCTTTATTTTAGGTAAGAAGCGATGTAAATGCGGAGGCAATATAAAAACTTCTAAGCCTCTTTTACGCCATAATAAATTAGCAGTTTGATGAAAACAGTTATTAAACTTTTTCCTGCTCGCCTACCACCGCACTAAGAAAACTCAAAAAACTATGCAGTAGGCTTTGTTTTGGTTTTTCCTATCAAGGAAAGAGTGGAGTCTAGTAGACAACGGCTTTATTGTCAAGGAAAATTTACCGGAATACTGAACAACGGTTCAATTAATGTAAATTTTCCCTATTTACCTATAAACGATTTATCAAAGAAGCCGCAAACCCAGCGCCAAAACCATTATCAATATTTACCACTAACACATTGGAAGCACAGCTATTTAGCATCCCTAACAATGCAGCGATCCCCCCTAAAGCAGCACCATAACCAATACTAGTGGGAACAGCGATCACTGGAACAGAAACCAGCCCACCTAAAACTGAAGGGAGAGCTCCTTCCATACCAGCAGCACAAACAAGTACTCTCATTTCATTAAGCCGTTGCATCTCACTTAATAAGCGATGTAACCCTGCTACACCTACATCATAAAACCGCTCTATTTGATTGCCAGATATTTCCGCAGTGATAGCGGCTTCCTCAGCAACAGGTATATCTGAGGTTCCTGCTGTCACAATACCTATTTTTCCTTTTCCTTGAATAGTAAAGTTTTTTCTTACAGTAATAGCCTTTGCTTCCTTATGAAATACGGCTTCAGAGGTTAACTGTTTTACTGCTTCATAAGCTTCAGCAGTAGTTCTAGTAACCAAAATATTGTGGTGTGTTTTGAGCATTCGCTCAACAATACCAACTATTTGTTCATTGGTTTTTCCCTGACCAAAAATAACTTCTGGAAATCCTTGGCGAATGACTCGGTGATGATCTACACGGGCAAATCCAATGTTTTCATAAGGCAGAGTTCGAAACTTTTCTAAAACTTCATCTAAACTATATTGATCTGCTTTGTATGCTTTTAATAGCTCACTTAATTCATTTTTATCCATAAAATTCACCTAGCTAGTACAAAATAGCTTGCCATTATAGCATACACCTCCTTATTTAGGGTGACATTAGCCCTATTTGCAAGTTAGCATCTTTGAAAATACAAGATATTGGAAAAACCGATGGGAAAAAAGATCACTCTAGCAATAACAGGTGCAAGTGGGGCTATTTATGCTCAAAGACTGCTACACTACCTAGAAGAACACCCTGACATAGAAACCATTAATTTAGTAATGACGTCGGCTGGAAGTAGTGTTATCCGTGAAGAGTTAGATATAAAACTTTCTGGCGTACGCAAGCAAGACGCAGAATTGCTTTTAGGACGTGAAACTACAAAGATAGAACACTTCCCTGCTAAAGATATTGGAGCTAAGATCGCTAGTGGTTCTTATCCTGTTGATGCAATGGTAATTATTCCTTGTAGTGTGAATACTTTAGGGATGCTTGCAGCAGGAATTGTTAGAGATCTAGTTCAACGAGCAGCAGATGTTACATTAAAAGAAAATCGAAAACTAATTCTTGTCCCAAGAGAAACCCCATTTAATCGTATACATTTAGAAAACCTCTTAAGACTACAACAAGCTGGAGCTGTTATTATTCCTGCTATGCCAGCCTTTTATCACAAACCTAAAACTATTCTAGATCTAGTAGATCATTTTGTTTTCCGTGTGATGGATCATTTAGGGGTATCTCATCCAGATGAAACTATTTGGCAAGGAAGATCTCCAGAAAATTAAAAAACCTGGGATAAATTTTTCTTTACCCCAGGCTAATATGTTTACAACTAACAGTTTATCTTTGGTAAATTTGGTAATTTATTTCCCCAAAAGCATTGTCCTTGCTTTCAACATCTGCTAACCAGCCTTCATCAATTTTATTGGCTCTAATATCGTCATAAAGCCTAGTAAAGCGATGAATATGGTCTTTAAATCGTTTAATAGCATATGGAACCATTGTGCCTGTAGTGATAATGAAAGCCCAATCGCTAGATTGTGCTAACACCAGTTCACGAGCTGCTTGGTTTAAGGCTCTTGCTAGTAGTCCACTAGCATTGGGATAACGGCGAGCAAGCTCGATCATACGCCTTTCAGCCATATGTTGATGAGGATAGATCCAATTAGTGCTGTTATTGATCCAAACTCGGTTATATCCTTCTGCTCCCCATGTAGAAGCAGATGGAACTTGAGTTTGGTTATCCGTAAATACAGCCAAATAATCAGAAGGGGTAATTAAAGTAATTTCGTTTTGTTCATAATGAAGTTTCTTAATAAGAACGTTTAGGAATTGTGGGCCTTCAAACCACCAATGCCCAAAAAGTTCTGCATCATAAGGTGAAACTACGATAGGTTTACGCCCTATCATTTTATTAAGTTGCCTCATTTGTTCTAGACGAGAAACTATAAAATGATTTGCATGATCAATTATGGTTTGTGTTGCAAGATCTGGAATATATGGCTCTTTTTCATGCAAATCTACTTTGCCAGTAACACGAAAATATTTGATTCCTAAATTTCGCCGTTTTCCATCAGAATGTAAGAAAGGCTTAATATATTCTTCTTCAGCATCCCAGCCTATATCACGGTAAAACTCGCGGTAGTTTGGATGTCCTGGATAACCAACGGTAGCACTCCAAACTTGTTCACTAGTTTCTACATCGCGGGCAAAAGCTGCAACTCCTGATGGAGTTAGGACTGGAGCAAAAATACCTCGACGTGGACGAGGATCTCCAAACATAATGCTATGAGAATCAACAATAAAAAATTTTAATCCTGCTTCAGTTAAAAGCTTCTCTATACCTGGCTGATAAGCACATTCAGGTAACCAGATACCTTTAGGCCAACGCCCAAAGTGTTTTGCATAATTTTGACAGCCTATTTGAATTTGTGCCCTTTTGACTGTGTCATTAGACATCAAAGGCAAAAATCCATGTGTGGCAGCACAAGTAATAATTTCTAGAACACCTGCATCTTGTAAACTCTTAAAGCCTGACAATAGGTTGCGCTGGTACTTTTCTTCAAAAAGCTGTTGAGCAGCTACAAAATGTTCGTGGTGGAGTTTAGCACTGTCTGCAAATGGGGTATCTTTTGTTCGTACAATTTCGCTACTAGTTAATTTAACTAAATTAGCAATTCTGGCTGAATAGCGAGATTGCAACAGTGGATCAGCCAGCATCTCGCAAAGACTAGGAGTTAAGGTCATTGTGACCCGAAATTTAATTCCTGCGGCTAATAAATTTTCAAATACAAACAAAAGGGGAATATAAGTTTCTGTAATAGCTTCATACAACCAGTCTTCCTCTAAAAATTCTGGGAATTCTGGATGTCTTACAAACGGCAAATGCGCATGTAGTATTAGCGCAAGATAGCCTTGTTCCATTATCAAACCTCAGCTTAGCCTAGTATTGCTACTAGGCTAAATTAAAATAAAATAACTTCAAAATATCTGCCTTATACTAATTCAAAGCCCCTGTTGTCATACTGGGCATCCAAGGTTTTCTCTTAGGATAAGGACGACTTTTCGAAGAACCAACCATAAAACGTGGGGATAAATGATGAGGATGTAAAGCATCATCAAATGTCTCATCAAATTGTCCTATAGTTTCCCTCAAGTATTCTGGTAACAAGTGAAGTAGTGAAAGCCAAGTTAATTCTTCACCTTCTAATTGCATTTCTTTAAGAAGTGCACGTATTTTTGGTGGTAAGTTATCAATTTGGTCGTTGTTAAGTTCTTCACCAGCAGATACAACCGAAATTACTTCTGAAACATCTTCTGGTAAATTTTCCATTGCTCTATCTGGGCCAATAACTCCAGCAAATGAAGCAAATCCTGAAGCTTGTAAGCTTTCTACAAACTCTTTCCCAACAATTCTATATTCTGGTTCAGGATCGACATTTCGCGAAATTGTACCTCTTGGTGTAACAACTTCATCTGCTTCTAGAATACGAATATATCCTCGCTCATCTGAATAAAGACCAACTTCTACTCGGTATTTTCTGTCAGGAAATACACTGAGCCAATAATCTCCACTTTCTACTATCTTGATAAACGTAACATCACCATAGGTTAGTTCTGTTAGCTTCAATACAGGAAAGAAAGTCGCGGCTATTGTAGTCGGAAAAATTGCTTTTAAATTATCAAATACTTCTGGACGAACATTCCAATAAACCCAAATATGAAAAGGGTCTTGTACCATAGCTCTAATGGTGTCAATGTCGTATGTTTCAGGAATATCAAGCCCTTTGTCTATAAATATTTCTTGTGAGGGCTTAGTAATTTTCTCGTCTATTAATTCTGTAATGTGAACTTCTGCAATGGGTTCGGTTGTGTGAGTTAAATATGGGTTATAAGAAGTAACCATTTCTCATTGCCTTTCTGGCAATCTAACTAAAGTGTTAGATAGATTAAATGCTAAACCAATTTGCCAACTGTGATTTTGAAAATCGCTTAAAAACTGTTTCTAATTAAGTTTTTTCTTAGTTAAGAAACTGACTTTTGAACATATTGTATCAAATACGAAGTGTCAAGCAACCTTGACGCATATATATTGGCTTGAATATGATTTAAGCTCTTTGGCATTGCATTTGCAAAATCAAAGTAATTACTTATACCTTAGATTTATAAGCATAATTCTTGCACACTTTAGGAAACATATGAGCGATTTGCTTAGGTTATTACGCTATACTCGCCCTCATGCTGTGGCATTAACAGCAGGAATTTTGCTTACTTCTGTAGTGGGCATATTTGAAGCTGCTAGAATTTCTCTTGTTGCTCCAATCTTTGATGGTTTAGCTAAACCTATTAGCAACACTAATTACTTTCCTTATCTGACTCAATTTTTACCTTCAGCTAATCAATGGAGTGTAATTGCGCTATTACTTTTAGTATTTACTGTGCTAAAAGGCATTGCGATGTTTTTTTCTGGATATTGGCTTACTCATGTTGGACAAAAGATTATAGTTCATCTTCGTCAAGAACTTTATAATCACATATTAAAACAATCTGATACTTTTTTTTCCAAGTACAAATCTACAGACCTTTCTGCTCATATAATCAGTGATGTAGAGAAAGTGCAACATGCAGTAACAGTTTTACTTTATGATACTTTAAGGGAGTCTTTTACCTTAATTATTTTGCTTGTATATGCTTTCTCTATTAGTTGGCAACTCTCTATATTTTCTTTGGTTGTTGTACCACTAATTTTTGCTATTACTGTTCGTTTTGGGCGAAGACTACGACGCACTAGCCATAAGACGCAAGAAGGCATTCAAGAAGTTTTAGGTATTGCTCAAGAAACTATAGTTAATCACCGTGTAGTTAAAGCCTTTGGAATGGAAAGGTTTGAGGAAAACCGTTTTCATAATGCACTAGAAAAACTACGTTTAACTAATATGCGCACAGCTAGTGCACTATATCTTTCTTCACCAATTTTAGAATTAGTTGGTTTTTTGCTTTTAGCTGTGTTAATTCTCTTTGCACAAAACTTAATTGCTAAAGGAACTCTTTCAATAGGTGAATTTACAGCTTTGTTAGTAGCATTGGCAAAACTCTATGATCCAATGCGTAAACTTAGTCAAACTCACAACACTTACCAACAAATCTTTGCTGCTTCTTCAAGAGTTTTTGCTATTTTGGATGAGCATACAGAGCTAAAAGACAAACCTGAAGCTAAAGCTCTATCTAGCTTCCAACATTCTATAGAGCTAAAAGAAGTGTCTTTTAGCTACCCAAATTCTGACCAAACAGCTTTACAAAAAATAAACCTAACAATCGAAAAAGGGCAAATGATAGCATTAGTTGGACATACTGGTTCTGGAAAATCTACCATTACCAATTTGTTGCTACGATTTTTTGAGCCTTCATCTGGAAAAATTTTAATTGATGGAATAGAAATTCGTGATATTCAACTAGCTAGTTTACGTTCACAAATGTCTTTAGTAAGTCAACATGTGGTGCTTTTTAATGACACTATTCGCAACAACATTGCCTATGGCCGTTCAGATGTTAAGTTAGAGGAAGTGGAAAAAGCTTCCATTGCTGCATTTGCTCATGATTTTATAGTTGAGCGAGGTGGTTATAATGTAGTTGTAGGAGAAAATGGTTTAGAACTATCTGGAGGCCAACGTCAAAGAGTTGCAATTGCTCGTGCTTTGTTAAAAAATGCGCCTATACTAATTTTAGATGAAGCTACCTCAGCTTTAGATACAGAATCAGAACGCCAAGTTCAACGAGCGTTAAACAATTTAATGCAAGATCGCACTACAATAGTTATTGCTCATAGACTTTCTACCATTCGACAAGCTTCTAAAATTGTTGTGCTAGACAAAGGTCAAATAGTAGAAACAGGAACACATGAACAACTTTTAGCCATAGGTGGTTTATATCAAAAGCTTTATGAACTACAATTTGCTAATGACGAACTAGCTCAAGAGCTAATTTCTAAATAAGGACATTTTTTATGCTTAAAAGCATGACCGGATTTGGTCAAGCAATTCTAGAAACTCCTACACATCGTATTACAGTAGATGTTAAAACTGTCAATAACCGTTTTTTGGACATTCATATTAAGCTACCTCAAGAGCTTTCTACCTTAGAAGTTGTATTAAAAAAACGGGTTCAAGCTGCACTTAAACGTGGTCGAGTTGATTTATTTATAACAGTTACACCAACAACTGAATCTCATTATGAAATCAATTTGCCAATGTTAAAAGGTTATTTTAAGGCTTTGCAACAAATTCAAATGGCATTAGATTTAGAAGGTAGCCTAGATCTAGGGTTACTAACTAAATTACCTAATGCAATACAGCTAGCTAATAATCCTAGTGCTGATGCTACAACAGAGCTTGCAGAAAACATTACTCAAGCACTGGATCAAGCCTTAGCAAAACTTACTGATATGCGTTTAGCTGAAGGGCAACAATTGGCGATAGAACTTAAAAGCCGTTTAGATAAAATTGAATCTGTTATTCCCAACATTGAAAATAACTCTAGCCAACTTTTATCTGTTTACCGAGAAAAATTACAAAAGAAAATACAAGATGTATTGCCCAGCAATATTAAATTAGATGAAGCTCGACTTGTTCAAGAAATAGCTTATTTAGCTGAGCGAAGTGATATAACAGAAGAAATTACTAGGCTAAAGAGTCACATTTTACAGTTTAATGACTTGCTAAAAACAGGCGAAGAAATTGGGAAAAAAGTAGACTTTTTACTTCAAGAAATGAATCGTGAAGCTAACACTATTTTATCTAAATCAGGTGACTTAGGTATTTCTAAAGTAGCAATTGATATAAAAACAGAAATAGAAAAAATAAGAGAGCAAGTACAAAATGTCGAATGATAATAAAAATGCAAGTAGATTAGGCAGCTTACTAGTAATTACTGCCCCGTCTGGAGCTGGTAAATCTACACTTGTCAAACGTTTGCGTGAAGCAATAGAAGATGTTGCATTTTCTATCTCTTACACAACCCGACACCCCAGAGTTGGAGAAGAACACGGACGAGAATATTTTTTTGTATCAGTAGAAGAATTTGAACAAATGCAACAAGATAACCAATTCTTAGAATGGGCTAAAGTACATAGTAATTATTATGGTACCAGTCGAAAAACCATAGAACAAGCTCTAGCCAGTGGAAAAGACATTATCTTGGATATTGACGTACAAGGAGCAGAGCAAATCAAAAAAGCAATGCCTCAAGCAATATCAATCTTTATTATGCCACCTTCCTTTGATGAGCTTTCTGAACGACTTCGCACACGTAATACAGATAAATCTGAAGTAATCGAGCGTCGCTTAAAAGAAGCAAGCAAAGAGGTTAGCCACTGCCCAAAATTTGATTACATTATCATCAATGATGACTTGCAAGCAGCCACAGAAGCTTTGATTGCAATTGCTAAAGCAGAAAGACTTAGACCTTCAAGAAATGAAATTCGACTTAAAACAATCTTAGAAAGCTTTCCTGAAATTTGATTGTAGACTTTCTATTTAGAGGCATTAGCTATGAAAATTGCTTTAGGAGTTACTGGTTGTATAGGCGCTTACAAAGCAGCTTTGATACTTCGTCATTTGCAAGAATTAGGTGCAGATGTTGAAGTAGTAATGACTAAGCATGCTTGTGAATTTGTTCAACCCCTTACCTTTCAAGCTCTTTCTGGACATCCTGTGATTAGTGAAATGTTTGCCACTACAGAACGTAGTGACATTTACCATATCACCTTAGCCCAAAACATTGATCTGTTATTAATTGCACCTGCTACAGCTAATAGCCTTGCTAAATTTGCACATGGAATTGCAGATGATTTTCTTACTACATTATACCTTTCCACTCCAGCTCAAACATTGATGGCTCCAGCAATGAACGTAGAAATGTGGAGACATCCAGCAACTCAAGCCAATCTTGAGATTTTGCAAAAACGTGGGGTTCAGTTTGTTAATCCAGAAGCAGGCTACTTGGCTTGTGGAATGGAAGGTCAAGGACGTTTAGCTGATCCTCTACATATAGCTCAACAAGCAATTAAGCTAGTAAAACAAATTAAGGAAAATAAAGCTAAAGTTGCTAAAAAAGACTTAAGTAATGAAAATATCTTAGTTACCGCAGGCCCAACTCGCGAATATTTAGACCCGGTTAGATATATTTCCAATCGTTCATCTGGAAAAATGGGTTATGCCATTGCTGAAGCTGCTGTTGAGCGCGGAGCTAAAGTTACTTTAGTTACTGGCCCTGTTTCTATTAGTCCTCCTAAAAATGTTCAATTAGTGAAAATTATGTCTGCAAAAGATATGTATGAAGCAGTGTTGTCCCATTTTCCCGAGTCAACTATTGTAATTAAATCTGCTGCGGTGTGTGACTATCGACCTAAACAACTTGCAAATCAGAAGATGAAAAAAACTGCTTCTGAAATGAATGTTGAGCTAGAAAAAACTGAGGATATACTAGCTGCTCTTGGAGAAAGAAAAACTCATCAAATTCTAGTTGGATTTGCGGCTGAAACTCAAAATGTAGAGGAGTATGCCAAAGGTAAACTAGCTAAGAAAAACTTAGATCTAATTGTAGCTAATGATGTTACAGCTCCAGATGCAGGTTTTGATACAGATACCAACCGAGTAACGATTTTTGACAAAACAGGAAAACAAATTGATTTACCCTTGATGACCAAGCGTGAAGTAGCAGATTATATTTTGGATGCAGCATTGGAAATAAAAAAAACCTAAGCTATTATTGGGTATTTTTCTAAAAGTGTAGGCTTATGAGTTATTTCAGTGTGATCAACTAATTAAATTACTGCTGTTCAATATATCTTTAATAATTTTTTTGTTTTGTTAAATATTCTTTTGTCTCATAATCATAAAACTAAAGTCATTGCTATTGGCAAACCATTAATAAAAAATTTCTTAGTATCAAGATAACTATTTTTCCTTCTAAACATAAGAGTTTATCCTTTTCTCACTAGGAGATTTCGTTTTTCTTGCCAAGTTCTTCCATTATCAAGATTTATTGATAAAATACTAGTGATCCTACTAGGCACTTCACCTAATATTTCAATTACTACTTTTAATTCTTCTCCGGGTCGTAAATACTTTGCAGCAAAGCGAATTACATTCGCACGTTGAAGACTACAAGGAGTAAGTTGACTTTTTTCAGTAACCCCATTTAATGCTCCACAAAGTGGTTTAGCTACAACAGCATTTCCCAAATACAGTGAAGTGATTCTTCCAATAGGAACTTCTAAATCTATATTAAAAGAATCATCTCCCATTAATGGGTTAGCACTACCAGTATTTTTCATAGTCAATTGCAATTCTGTAGTTTTACCCTTAGACATACTCAGTAAATTCACTTCTGTAGCAATACTAGAATTAATATCTTTGATAGCATCGCTAATTTCTGCAATTGTTAAGTTTGTAGGGTTACCTTCTGTAGGTAGGCGAAAGATGCAAATGCCTAAAAGTTGTTCTCCTGCTGTTTCTCTAACTACTTGAATATTTGCACGTAAGGCTTCTGAAGTAGGTAAATCTAGCATTATTGACTCACCTGCTTTTAGGTTAAGTCCATCAATTACCAAGTCTTCTCGAACTTTGTATAAATAACACCATTCATTAGCGGATAAATTTGAACTTTTAGCTGTAAATAATTGTCTTTCAACAAGTTCAAGGCTAGTATTTGTAATTATTTCTGCTGGATCAATATCTCCTCGAATTTGAACAAAATTCCCATTTTTGTTAAACCTTATAGCATAACCATAAGCTGAAAGCCCTGCATAGAAGGGATATCCTAAATTTCTTGAAGTTTCAATAGCTTGATTAACTTGTTCTAAACTAGAAATAGGAGAAAGTCTAGTCAACTGCTTAGGTATTTCTGTCCCATAACATTGCGGAATCCAAAAATCAACTTTTGCTAAAGTTTCCTTAAGTTTTGGTGAATTTATCCAAGTTGGAAGCCCTGTAATAGATATTTTGGTGTTTATAGGTAGTTGCGAGCGAAGTAAGCCTAAGAGTTCCATATATTTAGGTAAGAGTCTTGTTGGAAAATCAATATCTAATTGAATTCCTACTACAGTTGCTGCTGTTTCATTAACCCTACGTACATCTTCCTGGTAGCATTGTGTAATTATATCAGCTAGTTGTTTAGGAGTTACTTTTTCTAAGTTCCTTAGTAAATCTACAGTTGCATTATAGGTTAAGTGTAAAGCTATTGAATTAGGTAAGATACCATCTGCTTGTCTTATCCGACGTAACCTTCCATTAGCTAATACATAATCTATTTGACCAGCATGGATAAACAGATCTTTTGCTTTAGTGGCTGAAATGGCTTTTTGAACATCTTTTTGTGAAGGGTTTGTAGTTTGCCAAGCCCAAAAAGCTATTGGAACTTCCCTTGTAGCCCAAACTCTAAGATGAGTAAGATGAGTAAATTGAGAGTGAGAAACTAATAGAGTAATGAAGCCTAAAACTACTAACAGAGTTACTAACTTTGTCAGCGGGATTTTTATCGATATATCTTTTGATGATTGAAGATTCTTAGCTTGTTTTTGCATAAGTCAATTATTGCTAAAGTTATTTTTTATAGTAGGTGAAGTACTACAAAAGTTTTAATGGAAATAGGTAGTTGTGGCTTGTGTTTTCCCTATCAGCAAGCTCTAAGGCTAGCCACAGTGTTACTAATAATGTTTTAGTACAATCAATTCAGTTGTTTTAGAAAGCCTATTAACTATTGCCTAACACTAGACTAAATCAAATTATGTTTATTTGTTAAGCTTTTAATTTAGGCAAAATAGTAATATCTATAGCTAAAATAAAATATAAATCCATCGTTCAAATAGCTCAAAATATTTAATGAAAGTTATTTTACATTTAATTTCTGTGCATCATAATTGGCTAAGGTTTTGGGCAAGGTTTAGATTTTTATAGTCTCTTTAAGGAGTTTCTTGTGAAACAAGTACGCAATTTTCTTTTTTGGTGTCATTTATTAACAGGAACTATTGTTGGATTATTTATTTTATTTATGCTGGTAACAGGTGCTTTAATAGCATTTGAAGACCAAATAGTCAATTTTGCTGAACGCAAAGTTAACACTGTAAGAGTGCCAACTCAAACCCAACGTTTAAGCCCTCAAACACTTATGGCAAAGCTAAAAGAAGCTAGACCTAATATAAAGCCTTCAGGATTAGTATTTGCTTCTAACCCTTCATCAGCAGTAATTGTTAATTTGGGACGAGATGGGGTTTTATTTATTGACCCTTACACAGGAACATTGTTAGGTGAAAGCTCACAACAAGTAAGAAAGTTTTTTCAATTTGTAACAGAGCTACACCGTTGGCTTGCATTACAAGGTGGAAATCGTGATGTAGGAAAACTTATCACTGGATTTACCTGTATTTGTTTCTTATTTATGGCCTTATCAGGTCTTTATTTATGGTGTCCAAGAGGATGGACTGTACAACAACTAAAAGCGGTTCTTTTACTTAGACTTAAGCTAAAAGGTCATGCAAGAAACTTTAATTTGCATAATGTTATTGGCTTTTGGTCATCTTTACTACTTATTTCTATAACTATTACAGGAACAATAATGGCTTTTCAATGGGCTGAAAACTTTCTTTATACAATAACTGGGAGCGAACAACCTAAAAGAACTAGTGACAATAAACCTAGAGCAACCAATTTAGAAAACATAAAAAATAGTTCTAATGCTGCTGAATCTAAAGAGCAACAATCTGTAGATGTAATTAGTAATCTAGATAAATTTTACAATCAAGCAGAAAAACAAGTTCCTAATTGGCAAACTATTAATTTAAGGCTCCCAACTAACTCTAAAATGCCTGTTTCATTTTCTATTGATCAAGGTAATTATTGGCAACGTTCACAGCTAAATTTGGATCAATCAACAGCAGAAATTATTAGTTGGGAACCTTATTCTAGTCTTAATTCTGGTCGTAAATTACGTTCATGGACTAAACCCCTTCATACTGGTGAAGCTTTAGGTTTGGTTGGTCAAATAATTATTTGGCTAACAGCGATTTCAGGTATTTTTTTAGTATGGACAGGGCTAGCGCTTACATTACATAGATTTAAAACTTGGTCAGCTAAACATAAAACCAAAAACTAGCTCCAAGCTATTAAACTATTCTACTAATTGATGATATAACTTATTGACCAGAATTAAGATGAGGTAATATTATTTATCAGGGAAAATAAATACTTTTCTAGCTAAATCAGATTTTAGTGTATTTTCTTGGTAGTAGTTATTCAAAATGTTATTTTCCCAAGAGAGTAAATCTTGATTAACCTCAGCAAATTTACTCCAGTTTAGTTTCTCATCTAATTTCTGGATTCTTTCGTTTATAAGTAAAATATAAGCCCAGGTTATAGTTTCATGGTAGAGATTTTCTTTGCCAAGCAAAGTAGCAAAGTGTTTTAGTCCGCTAGAAAATTTTCTAATAGCTTCTAGCAAATTGTTATGAGACAAATACCACCAAGCTATTTTTACATGTTCTTGATGATGAAAGTTTTGTGGAAGTAATTTATCTGTCTCAAAATCTTTTATTAGTTCTTCAATATTTAGATATTTATACATTTTCCCTCCAAAAAGAAAACCGCCCAAGTGATTTGCTCACTTGGGCGGTGGTGTTTTATTTAAGTAAGCTAATTATAGCTTTTATATTTCCATTTCATCAAGCAAAATTTTTGTTCACTAGAAGAAGTAGACAAATTAGATTTGATTTCTTTGGTCTATAAAAGTTAAATTTATCCGTTAAAATTAAAAATTTATAGCACTATTACCAAAGGTTGTTTATGCGATTAACTAAAAAAGGTTATGTTGTTATCACGAGTTGCATTCTAATACTACTTCTTTCTGGTTCTATTTATCTTTATGCTGCTTTTCCTTCTGTACGTAGCCTAGTTAATAATTTAATTGGCAGTTTGCGTAGTACAACACCTACACCTACTTCAACTTCAACTCCAAGTAACAATGTACCTAATTTAAGTGATAGTGAAATTAAATCTGCTATTTTACAAGGTATTCTTAAAAACTCTGAATGGCGCAAAAATGAAATAGATATTTCTGTAACTAATGGAGAAGTCACACTAAAAGGTTCTATTGATGATAAAACCCAAAGTGATGCATTTGAAAAATTTGTCTCTACTATTAAAGGTATTAAGACCATACATAATAACCTACAGATTAATACCAGCTCATCTACACCTATTCCAACAGCTACACCTATAGTTCAGGAAAATTCTGATGAACGTCTAGCTAAAGAAGTAGAATTTGCATGTTATAAAACAGATGCTTTTGAAATAAAGAATATGAAAATATCTGCTAAAGATGGACAAATTACTATTTCTGGGGAAGTTAGATCTCGTGCTGAAAAGCTTTTGGCTGAGAGAATTGCTAAAGAAGTTCCTGGTGTAAAGTCTGTAAGCATTGATTTAGAAATTAAATAGCCTTACGAACTTTTACTAGTGGCAAATACACCTTCTCAGCATAACAAATAATGGTAAAATAGAGTTTTTTCTTGCTATTAACTGTCTCTTTTTTTATGTAGCTGTGCTATAATTACGCTTACATTTTTCTGTATAATTCCGTATAGGTGAAAAATAATGGATCAAGAACAAAGAATTCCAGTCAATATTGAAGACGAAATGAAACGTAGTTATTTAGACTACGCAATGTCAGTAATAATAGGTCGAGCTTTGCCTGATGTCAGAGATGGCCTTAAACCTGTTCATCGCCGTGTACTTTGGGCAATGCATGAACTTGGGAACACTTATAACAAAGCTTATAAAAAATCTGCTCGTGTGGTTGGAGATGTTATTGGTAAATATCATCCACACGGTGATGTAGCTGTTTATGACACCATAGTTAGACTAGCGCAAGATTTCTCTATGAGAACTCCTCTAATTGATGGACAAGGAAATTTTGGCAGTGTTGATGGAGATGCTCCAGCAGCAATGCGTTACACTGAAATTAGAATGGCTAAAATTGCTGATATGATGTTGGCTGATATTGAAAAAGAAACTGTGGATTTTAGTCCAAACTATGATGAAACCCTTTTAGAACCTGTAGTGATGCCCACTAGATTCCCTAATTTGCTAGTTAATGGAGCATCAGGTATTGCCGTAGGTATGGCTACCAATATTCCTCCTCATAATTTAGGGGAAATTATTGAAGCTACTATTTGCTTACTCCAAAAACCTGATACAACTTTAGATGAAATTTCAAAGATTGTCCTTGGTCCGGACTTTCCTACTAGTGGCTTTATTTGTGGGCGTGAAGGAATCAGACAAGCTTATGAAACAGGTCGAGGTAGTGTAGTGATGCGTGCACGAGCTGCTATTGATCGCTCTGGCCGCAATGAAGCAAGAGAAGCTATTGTTGTTACCCAAATTCCTTATCAAGTTAATAAAGCTAAATTGTTAGAAAGAATTGCTGAACTAATTAATGAGAAGAAAATTGAAGATATTTCTGACTTAAGAGATGAATCTGATCGTGAAGGAATGCGTATTGTTATAGAACTTAAGCGTGGTGCTACAGCTCAAATGGTTTTAAATAACCTCTATAAACTAACTCCAATGCAAACTTCATTTGGTATTATTAACTTAGCTATTGTAGCAGGTCAACCTAAAGTACTTAGCCTACTTGAAACTCTACATTTATTTATTGATTTCCGTAAAGAAGTAGTTCGTAAACGTACCGAATTTGAACTACGTAAAGCTAGAGCAAGACAACATATCTTACAAGGTTTAGTAAAAGCTCTAGATCATTTAGATGCAATTATTAAGCTAATTCGTGCTTCTCGCTCTGCAGCTGAAGCTCGCGAAGGATTAGTTAAAGATTTTGCATTTACTGTAATTCAAGCTCAAGCAATTTTAGATTTGCAATTGCAAAAACTAACTGGTTTAGAAAGAGAAAAAATTCTTAATGAATTAAAAGAAGTTGAACGCAGAATTGCAGAGCTAGAAGAAATATTAAACAATGAAAACACTCTCAAGAATTTGATTATTAAAGAATTAAGAGAAGTCCAAAAAGAATTTGCGACTGAGCGCCGGACTCAAATTTTAGATACAGAAGTTGAACTTAAGCTAGAAGACTTAATTCCTGATGAAGATATGGTACTTACAGTAACTCATGGTGGTTATATTAAACGTACACCTTTAGCCGCTTATCGTAGTCAACGTCGTGGTGGTACAGGCAAAAAAGGTATGACCACAAGGACAGAAGATATAGTTTCCCATATCTTTATTGCTTCTACTCACTCTTATATTTTGATCTTTAGTGACAAAGGTCAGGTTTATACCTTAAAAGTTCATGAAGTACCCGATGTCAGTGCATCAGGTAAAGGCAAAGCTATTGTTAATCTGGTAAACCTACCTAGCACAGAAAAAGTTGCTGGAGTATTAGCAATTAAAGAGTTCTCTGATGATCGCTATGTAGTAATGGTGACTCGTCGAGGAACAATTAAAAAGACTGTACTTTCAGACTTTGCTTACAGCCGTTCTAGAGGTATTTTAGCAATTAATATTGATGAAGGTGATGAGCTTATTGCTACAGAACTAAGTGATGGAAAAAAGAAAGTCTTTATTGCTACTCATGATGGAATGGCTATTTACTTTGATGAATCCGATGTCAGATCAATGGGTAGAGGGGCTTATGGAGTTAAAGGTATTGACTTACGTGATAATGACTATGTAGTTGGTATGGCAGTAGTAGATGGAACAGAGCAAATACTTACTATTTCTCATTGTGGTTTAGGGAAACGTACATTTTTAGAAGAATATCGTTTCCAGTCACGTGGAGGTGTAGGTGTAATAAATATGAAAGTTACAGATAAAACAGGGCCTGTAGTTGCAGTAATGCCTGTGAGTGATGAAAATGAAGTGATGATAATTAGTGGAGGTGGAAAAGTTATACGTATATCTGTTGGAGGTATAAGAGAAACAGGACGTAGCGCCCAAGGTGTAAAACTTATAGATACAGCTGATGAAGATTATGTTGTTTCTGCATCACTAATTGAGCGACAAGATAACCCTATTTTGGATAGTAGTGAAAAGTAAGCAAGTAAAATGGGGGTAGTTAGCCCCCATTTTTTACATTAAACCCATCTTAATTTTCTTTATTTCTTCTTATTTGCCCCTATGTCATAGATGCGAGAAACATAAGAGGTTTCGTCGTCTTTTGGTGCAGTTGTTTCCCAAGTAGTTTTATCTTTATTATTTTTATCTTTATCAAACTCTACTTTAATAACTCTTACAGCAACTTGAACTTCAGGTGGCAATAAAGAAAGATCCACTTTGCACTCTTGATCAACGCTCTTTTCTTTACCAGGATCTATTTTTTTATCATATTTATAAGGAATAACAATTGGTTGTTTTTTAACATCTAGAAAGCGTGCTTCCCAATAAATTGCGCTGATCGGTTTGGCAGAAGTATTCTTCCACTTAACATTTAACTGAATCTGTTTATCATTAGTTTGGCTTCCACCAGGGACGTTATTTACACTATTCATAGTACCTGGCATGCCTGATGGCATGTTGCTGCCTGGCATTGCCCATTTTGATAAATCAGCTACAGTAAGTTGAAACTCTAATGCTACTGGTGGGGTAGCAGATTTTTCTTGACTAAAGACGAATGGGGCTATCAAAGATAAAAACACAAAGACAAATCCAAAAATTTTAGCCCTTGCCATAAAAGGATTGCTCCTAGAAAAAACCCGGTTACTTAATGTTCAAACTTCAAGAATGTTATTTAAGACTTTGTAGGTAATTATAGAACAAATTTTCTTACTAGCAAGCACTTATTTACTTATAATACCTACCACTACACAAACCTTAAGTAACTTCCCGCACACTAATAATTTCTACTAACACCATACACTTGTTAGTTAAACCTATGTTTTATTTAATCTTACTTAGTTCATCAAAGTAACGCACAAACATTTTCATTCCACCAGAAGCTTGTTGCCAATCATAATTTTCATTAGGTTCATGGTAACCATGTTCTGGTAAACTTAACCCTAAAAAGATCAAAGGAACATTTAAATATTTCTGCATAGAAACGCAAGCTCCTATTGTCCCACCTTCACGAGTAAATGCTGGTTCTTTGCCAAAAGCAAATTTCATAGCTTCACGAGCAGCATCAGCAAAAGGCCCATCAAAATGTCCCAAATATGGAGAAGCTGAAGCTTGGAAGTTTACTTCAACATCTGGGTTGCACTTCTTAACAAAATCTTTTATTAGCTCAAAAATCTTCTTACCATCCATATTTGGCACCAAACGAACACTGATTTTTGCTTCTGCTTGATGAGGAACAATTGTTTTTACACCTACACCACTATAACCACCAGTAATTCCATGTACTTCAAATGTTGGCATACTCATTATTGCTTTTAACACATCTAGTGCTTTTTCAGAACGTAAGCTTTTTAGCCCATATACTTTCATAAACCGATCTACATCAAAACCTGCATCTAAAAAGCTTTGCATCTGTGCTTTAGTAGCGTTTACTACATCATCATAAAAGCCTTTAATTCTAACTTTTCCTGTAGAAGCATCATAACACTTGTCTATAACCTTACAGATTTCACCTATAGGATTTCTGGCAATTCCTCCAACTAAGCCTGAGTGAACATCTTTACTACCTGTTTGTAGATTTAAAGTTAAAGTTAAGAGTCCTCTCAATCCATATGGAACAGCTGGTTTTTGTCTATTAATCCAAATTGTATCAGAGATAACTACAGAATCAGTTTTGAACTCTTTGGCTCGACCTTTTAGAAAAGCGTCAAAATTAGGGCTTCCAATCTCTTCTTCTAACTCCCACAAGAAGCGGAAATTAAGTGGTATATCTTGCTCTACAGCATATTTTACAGCGTAGAGAGCTGTAAGTGCTGGGCCTTTATCATCTGTAGTACCACGCCCTTCATAACGCCCATTTTCTTTAAAGAAAGTGAATGGTGGCTTATGCCATTCAGCAGGATTGGCAGGTTGAACATCTAAGTGGTTATAAATAGTTACTGTTGGATATTTTTTATTTCTAATTAAGTGGCCTACAACACAAGGATAGCCAGCAGTTGGAGCTTTTTCAGCCTCTACGCCTACAGCTTTTAAATATTCAACAGCTAAATCTCCGCCCCGCTCAATATCTGGGCGTCTTTCTGGTTCCATACTTACAGTAGGAACTTCAACAAATTCTGCTAATTTATCCTCAAATTCTGCACGAACACTATTAACATAATCATCTAAGTTTGGAAAAGATCGACTCATAACAGTTTTACCAAATATTTACAATTTTAAGAGATTTAAAGACATTTGTGGGAAATACTGAACTTACGAAAATCAAACATTATATATCATTAAGCTAGTTGGATGACAAACCATCTCAGCAGTACTTTATTTATTAAAGATACCAGCTTGCAACATATAATACCTAAGCCAATATACTATTACCTAGTAATTTGTTCCAGCAGAAGCTGCCATATTTTGAACAATCTTTACTCCTACACTTGCTCCAATACGAGTAGCACCTGCAACTAACATTTGCTGTGCACCTGCAAAATCGCGCACTCCTCCAGCAGCTTTGACTCCCATATCTGGACCAACTACTCGTCGCATTAAAGAAATATCTCTTACTGTAGCACCTGCCTTAGAAAATCCAGTAGATGTTTTTACGTAATCAGCTCCTGCGGATTTTGATAATAAACAAGCTTTTATTTTTTCTTCATCTGTGAGCAAAGCCGTTTCAATAATCACTTTTAATAAGGCGTCTTCAGCATGTACAGCTTCTGCTAATGAAGCAATATCATCTTCAACCAAGTTATAGTCTTCAGATTTAAGCGCTCCAATTTGCATTACCATATCAATTTCTCTAGCACCATCTAAAATAGCTCGACGAGCTTCATAAACTTTCACATCAGAAATAGTAGCTCCTAATGGAAAACCTACCACAGTACAAACTTCTACACCGCTACCACAAAGATATTTAGCTGCTTCCTTTACCCAAACGGAATTAACACAAACAGAAGCGAATTTATATTGGCTAGCTTCAGCACATAATTTTTTAATTTCAGAGCGAGTAGCTTCTGCTTTTAAAAGTGTATGATCGATATATTGAGCCATATCTCGAGCAGATAAAGAATCTACTGGAGGCAAACCTAAGCGTGAACCACCTGCTGCTACCACAGCTTGCATTCGATGAATACAACGAGCATTACAGCAATCTGTACAAGCAGGAGAAGCTATAGCAGAATCGCTTGCCTCTAATTGTTCTAACACTTCGTTTATAACTTGTCTAACAAAAGCTTGCATATTTGGATCTTGTATCATAGAAATTTGCCTTATGATCTTTATCTTTGAAATTCTTACTTAATATAGCGTTTTTCAATATCAACAATTTTAGCTACTCTACTTAGGTGACGTTCTTCACTAATGGTAGTTTCTAACCAGACTTTAACAATTTCTTTCATTGTTTCAATACTAATAGCTTTACCTCCTAGAGTTAGCACATTAGCATCATTATGTTCACGGCTATTACGAGCTAGGGCTGGAGTTGTAGCCATTGCAGCACGAACTCCTGGCAATTTATTGGCTACCATACAAGATCCTATCCCAGCACCATCAATCATAATACCTAAAGAAAATTGTTTTTGAGAAACTCCACTAGCCACCATAAAAGCATAATCTGGATAATCAACAGGTTTAGTATCGTGGGTACCAAAATCATGGTAGTCAACTGCCATCTCGCTTAGAAGTTTTTTTAACTCCTCTTTCATTTCATAACCACCATGATCGGCAGCAATGGCGACTATTCTCTTGCGATTACGACTACGACGACGAATAATTTCTAGATTGCGAGAGCTAATAAGATCTCTAGCTAAAGGAGTAATAATCACATTCTCTGAAAGTTGAATTTTGCTTCCTTCAGGAATTTGTACTAGATCTTGTTCCGCAATGACTTGTTTTTCTGACAGATCAAACATATAGGATACTTAGATTGACCCCTTGACAGTTGAGCAATGGATTTTTTATATTGACCTATTTTAGGCCAAAGTTTGGCTTTTAACCAAGCGGGTTTACCATAAACTACAGGATGCACTTATGATTACTCATGTGTCAGAATTTAATGACCTAAATTTAGAGGTTTTAATTAGCACAGAAAAGCTACAAACAAGGATTAAAGAACTAGGGCAACAAATCACAAAAGATTACGAAGGTAAAAATCTTTTGCTTATTTGTGTATTAAAAGGGGCTTGTATATTTTTAGCAGATTTAGTTCGTAATATCGATTTGCCTTTAGCAATGGATTTTATAGCTGTTTCCAGTTATGGAGCTGCATCAAAATCCTCTGGTGAAGTGCGTATACTAAAAGACTTGGATACTAGTTTAAAAGGTAAAGATGTACTTGTAGTAGAAGATATTGTTGACACTGGTTTGACTTTAAATTACCTACAAGACATTTTTCGTCGCCGTGAAGCTGATTCTGTAAAAGTAGTAGCACTTTTAGATAAACCTTCACGTCGTATAAGAGAAGTAGAAGTAGAATATATTGGTTTTGAAATTCCAAATGCTTTTGTAGTTGGATATGGGTTGGATTATGCTGAGCGTTACCGTAATTTACCTTTTGTTGGTGTAGTAAAAAGTAATGCTGAATAGCTTGATAATAATCTAAGATTTTCTATATCTAACGGTACTTGAAAGTTTATCTATTAGAGTGATAAAATGCCTTTATTTGTGCCTCTTAACTTAATTCAAATCGGCACTTTACCACCTAACTTCCAATTTAACTGAGAGGGGAGCGGACGATGTTTTGTCCCTTCTGCGGCCACCAGAACCGGGAAGGTAAAAAGTTTTGTCGCCAGTGTGGTCGAACTTTGCCAACACCGCGTAGCAGTATTGGAACAACCCCGCTACCACACTACAATTCTTTTCCCGAAGATTTACTGGATTCTGCTCCAGATCCTAATGTTCTGGCAGCACCTTCTGTTAATAATTCACTTATTGATCAAAGTATATATAGTAGTTTTTCCCCAGCGGTTGAAAATATAAATCAACCTCTTTCCCCTATAAATTCGCCTTGGCAACCAGATATAGCAACTAAAACAAGTGAAGACTATTTACCTACAAGTGAACCGGAAGATCCACTAAATCAGTTTACTCAGCAATTATTACCTGATACTGTTGGGTTTGAAGTGCCTAAATCTATGCCTCCTTTGCCAAACAAAATTAGTCCTCCTAAACCAAATGGAACTAAATCTAACACTATTAGTGGGTTTGATCAGACGAATACTTCTAACTCTGAACCAAGTTTTAGAAAAGATTTAGCAGAAAAATTTGCTAAAAATTATCCATTACCCAGTAATAATAGCTTTGGTAATTTTAATAATAGTGATGAGTATGCACCAACAGATGAGATGGAAGCTTTATCAGACCGACAATGGGAAAAAACTGAAGATATCCCTGTATTAACTGAAAAAACAGCTGATATGCCTGTATTAACTGAGAAAACAGCTGATATACCTATATTAGTAGAAAAAGAAACGGTTTTTGATGCTCCTGTAGCAGCAAAACCCGCTAGTATAATTCCCAGTATTAGTCCAACAAATACAACTTCTAGTATAAAGCCTATTATAAAAGAGACTACTCCTTCCATCAGCAATCCTTATAGTAGCAATACTCCAAAAGCTTTAACTGGTATACTTTCCAACACTAACCCAACAGGAAATCTTGCAGAAGATGCAAAACGCACTGAAAGAATACTTTTAATAATACTCGTTTTAGTTGCTTTAGTTGGCATAAGTATTATGGTTTGGGTTCTGATTTTAAGGCCACTTGAGCTTGGTTATAACCTTATTAAGTTTGATCTAGTTACCCAATTATCCACTATTTTTGGTTTGTCTTTTGATCAATTTACTTGAGACAATATTATTTTTGCGTTATAAATCTTTAACATTATGATCTCAATCAATCTACTACATTTAACAATTAAACAATCAGTGTATTGCTTAGGTACGAAGAACAAACATCATGAAAAATAAAAGCAAATTATTTATTTCATTGTTTATTATTTTTTTCTGGTTAACCACAGTTAGCAAATCTGTTCTAGCCCAAGGTGGGCCAGCAATTGGTAGACCGAAAGAAGATCCAAAACCAACGTCAACTCCAACAATTGGCAGATCCAAAGATGATCCAAAACCGACTCCTGCGACTAATCCTCCTCCTAGAAAACCTCGCAGAAGTCCTAAGCCTGTGTCAAATTCAGCTGTACCCAAAGGCCAATCGTTGGAATTTTATATATCTAAAGGCTCAGATTTACTTGATACTGGTGAATTTGAATTAGCTTCAGAATATTTTCAAGAAGCAGATAAAAAGCGTAAAGATCGCAGAGCAACACCAGAACTTCTAGATTTATTGGATAAACAAATCCAAGTTGCTAAACTACATATAGAATCTGCTGATACAGATGATGCTCAGAAAGCATTAGCTAACTACCTAGAAATACTTAAACTTCGCCCTAATGACCCAAAATCTAAAGAACAAATACCAGAGCTTTACAGCAAAATAGCTGAAGAAGCGTTAAATCAAAAAGATTTTGGCAAAGCGTTAGAAAATTTAGACAAGCTTTTAGCAATAACCCCTGATAATAAAGAAGCTAAAACTAAGCTTATCCCTGTTTTATTGGGACGAGGAGAAGAAGCACTTGCAGCCGGTCAAGATGATATAGCACAAAGTAGCTTTAGAAGACTGTTGCAATTAGATCCTCAAAATCAAATAGCTCAGCAAAAACTGCGAGTATTGGATTTAAAAGGGTTACTGGAATTTGCTGAAAATAAACTCAAGGCAGAAGCTTACGAAGATGCTCTAGTAAAATTTAAAGAAGCTTTATCTATTGATCCAGATAATGAGCAAGCTAAGCGAGGAGTACAAATCTCAGAAGGTAACTTTAAGAAACTCAAAGCAGAACAATTTTATAGCAATAGAAAATATTCAGATTCTGAGAAGCTTTATCAAGAAGCGCTAGTAATTTTACCAGACGATGAAAAAATTAAAACCCGGCTAGAAGAAATATCTATTCGCCTTAGTCCTCCTATTGCAGCTAAAGGAAAAAGTATTTGGAAAGGCAAAGTTAGTAGTAATACTAAAATAAAGATTAAGGGTAAAGATCTTAGCTATGATGGCGATGCAGATGGGACTTTAAGTGATAGACTTCCACAAATTGCTTATTCAATTAAAAAGGTTAAAGCAACTGTTGGTGGTGCATCAGTACGTATAGCTGAACAACCATCTGCAACTAACAAATATAGCTCAACTATAGCTGTTGACACCAAAAAAGCTAAAGATATTGCTTTTGAAATTGAATGGGAATTAAAACGTCAAGGGCAAATCAGTTGGCAAGGACAAGTTAGTGGGCGCAGTATTGTAAGGGTTCAAGGGCCATTTATTGATAATGAACAAGTTAGTGGAGAAATCGCCAAAGAAGTTAATTATCAAGGTGATCCTTTACCTAGCCAAGAGTCCATAGTCAAAGTTAAAAAACTAAGTGGAAATCCAGAAATTCGTTTAGTAGAATCCCCTTCTCAAAGTAATTCTTATACTGCTGTACTAGAAATAGAAAGTAAAAATGAAAGCTCTGAAGCACTTTCATTTCAATTAGATTGGGTATTGAAGTAATATATTGTTTTTCAACAAGAGGCTTAAGATAAGACCGAGCTTGTTGGCTCGGTTTGTCTTTATATGATTAAAACAAGGAAAATTAAGGAGAATTCTGATGAGTGATAAGTTTCAACCATTTACAGTAGGAGATTGGCAAAATCGAAGATCCCAACCTAGCTCAAGCACAACTCAAAACGATCAAATTAAGTTTGAAAAAGCTTATCCCGCATTCCAACGTTATCTTACAACAGAAGATTTCAGTGGGTTATTTCAAAAATGTGAGAAAACTTGTACAGAATTAGATCGCATTCTTAGATCAGGTAGTAAAGAAATGGCTGAACAAGCTCAACATGCAATTAATGCTTATGGCCTTTCAATGCAGCTAGCCAATGAACTTTTAGAGCTAAAAGCCAAATTCCGTGGTTGGTAAAGATTTATATTTTTAGTGGAAATTTTCTCAAATAGTAGAGCAACTTTTAATTTGCCTTTCCGATAATAGGGTTGATCAAATTATTACATTTGAACAAGATGCATAGGGAGGAAAATTAAAATGGCAATTCAAGGATTAGGCAATTACGGTTTAAATAATATTCAATCACTTGGCGGTGGTCGTGCAGCAACAACAGGTAGTTCAGGCGGTTCTTTCAGCCTTGGTGGTGTTAGTGGCAATGGACCAAGCATAAATAATGATCTTGGTGAAGGTAACTTAGGGCTTGGTAATGTAAACAGTCAAGATCCTAATGTTCAAGGTGCATTGAATTCAGTTGCTGGTGAAAGCGCTATTCAACAACAATTCCAAAACCAATTAGCATTAATCAATTTGCAAGATCGTGTACAATCACAATCACGTACAACAGAAATTTTAACAAATATTATGAAATCACGTCACGATACAGCTTTAGATGCTGCTCGTAACTTGAAATAAGGAGCTAGTAGATGCCTTTAGATGTGGAAGTATCCCAAGAAGAATTAACCTTTTTAATGGAAGCCGCTACTATTTATCGCGATGCTGGTAAATATGAGCAAGCCCGCGAAGTAGTACGTGGGTTAATAGCTTTAAGGCCAAACTCTGATATTCCACTAGTTACTTATGGCACTATCCTTTTTGCAGAGAATAATTTTGATGAAGCAATTGAATATTATCAATCTGCAATTGAAAAACAGCCTACTAGCGCTTTTGCTTATGCTCACTTAGGCGAAGCATATTTTATGAAAAAAGACTTTTCTATAGCACGTGAGCATCTATCACGTGCTATAGAGCTAAACGCAGACGGCCCTTATGGCCGTTTAGCCCAATCAATATTAGAAGTTTTAGAATAAAAACCAAAAACGCAGAAAAGTTTTTCTGTGAGGTAACGTTATGAAAATAGATAGATTTAATATTCCAGATTTTAACTCTTTTAATGAAACAAAAAATATTAAAAATTCAGAAACCAATCGTAGTAGTTTTGATGCACAATTAAATAGTGTTGAGTCTAATGCAGCTAAATCTCCAAGTTCTTCTCTTCAAAGTGAGTTAGCTGGTATAGCTCAAGGAACTGATTTTAACAATTCTATATCTAGTCGTGTTGCTATAGATAAAGCAGCCCGCAGCTTTGTTAACAACTTAATTAGCCCTGAGTTAAAAGATAAGATCAATATGAATGGCTTAATGTCAACTATCTCTGATTTTGCTCAAAGTGATCCTGTTATGAGCCAAAAGCTACAAAGGTTGTTAGTTCGCTTAGCATAAAATAGTTTATCCAAAGCTCTCCAAAGCAGCGCATGTAAATTAAAGTTACATGCGCTTTATTATTTTTGCTTACTTTTTATTTCTTCAAGAAAAAACTCCAAAATATCCATATTCAAATCTGTTGTATACCAATAAGTATTATAGATAAGTGGATATTGTTCATTTAACTTATTGCCTATTTGAGGAGAAATTCCTTCACTATTATCATTTAGCTTTATCTTTAATAACTTTGTGTTGTTAGGGTTTGTATCTTTCACTTCAGCGTATCCAATAGTTGTTGAAGAAAAAGTATTATTACTTATAAACCCTTCATAGTTTTTATTTTTAGTTAACCAAGAACTATTTTTTATTACTTGTTTTTCAAAAAAAGAGTCCAAACTACGGCTATTTTCAAGCTTACAAGTAATAATAGGGGCATCTTCCCCACCTAAAGATTTCCAGTTATCAATCTCTCCATTATAAATAGCTTGAAGTTGAGTTAAAGTTAGTTCATTTATTGGGTTATTTTTACTAACATAAATACCTACAGCAATTTTTGGAGCTATAATTTCCTTGATTTGTCTATCTGCTAATATGGTGAGTTGTTTTTTTTCATCAGCAGAAAGAGGAAAAGATGTTTGAACAATTTGAACTTGTCCTTGTGCTAATTCAGCTAAAGCAGCCCTTTCATTTTTTGCTGTTATTATAATGGATCTATCTAAATGCTTTCGCATAAAGGCTTCTGCTAAAGTTTCTAATTGTTCATGACCCACATCTGCTCCAGCAATATTAACTTGCCAATGTTTAGGGTTATAAAAATTTAACCATATTAACCAACCACTTTGAATCAACACAACTATACTTAAAGTAACTATTATAGTTGTATAAACTCGCTCACGCTTTTTATATGGCCTAGGATCTATAGCTAAAGTAGTAGTACGACCAGGAGATTTTTCTCCCAAATTAGTAATAAATGATGGATCTTTTTCTTTTAGAGGTTTTGTTTTACTAGGGCGATCAGGAGAAGCAGAAACATCTATCTTAATATTAGTAATGAAAGAAGTATCTGGAACTTCTGTATCATTTTCACCTGAGATAGTGCTATTATTTTTATCCTTTTTATTTTCTTTACTCATAAGTAAGTTGAGAAAGTTTTAGCTTATAAAGCATTTAGTATTAATAGGTTAGATTATTTTCCAAATATGTATAAGTTAAAACCTACGAAAAATTTAAAAGAGCTGTTAAAATTATTTTTTGATGAACCTAACGATGCCTAAAAAGTATGCATCATACAACTAGCAAAACAATTTGACTGTTTTAGTTTATTATGAAGTACTTAAAAATATTATTGATATTGCTTTTAACTCTTAGCTTTGTAGCTTGTCCATTCAAGAAGAAGAAAGAAATTCCTCCTTGGGTGACTTACCAAAAAAATGCTGAAACAGCGTTAGAATCATTAAAAGTTTTACAAGAGCAAGAATTTGGAGAAAATGATCTAACATCCTATAAAACCAATTTACAAAAAACGAAAGTTAAAATAGATCAATTTCTACAAGCAAATAAAACCAATCCACCTAGAACTTCTTATTTAGAGATAGAGTCTGCACTACAAGATTTTCAACTAGCACTAGAATTAATAGAACGAAAGTATTCAACAACAGATAATAACTTCTTTACCAATAAACTCTTTGCTAATACTGATGCTGAACTTTTTGCTAAAGTAAAACAACGATACAATCTTGGCCCAGAACTACAAACAGCATCACACAACTATTACTACATTGATCCAATAGTACATGAAGCTTTGCGCTCAGCTAATAGTCATATTGATCGGGCTAATAGAAAGCTAAAAGATGAAGTTTCAGCAGAAGCTAAAGCAGCTAAAGCAAAACCTAGCGAAAATGTTAGTGGAAAGCGTTTAGATTCTTCTAATACAACACCTAGCCCTACACCTACACCTGGCCAATCCCCAGATAAAAAGCCTAAAAACCCTTAATTTATAAATTTAGCTAGCAAGAATTTAGGGTAAGCAATACTAAACTATACTATAACTTTAGCTATAGTTATAGTATTTTTCTTAGTATTTTTCTTAGTACTTTCTAGTAGCAAGCCTTAACTTTATTTAGTTTCTTGCTAAAGCTAAATTTTTCGAATTAATAGTTTTACTATTTATTTGTAGAGTTTTTTGTTAATACTCACAATAATTTTGTTAATTTTTTTTGGTCTTTCTAGTCTTAGCAATAGGAGAAACTTGACTTGTTGGTTCACCTAATAAAGGTTCTGTCTCTTCTTGTTTATTTGATCTAGTACTTCGTGTAGATCTTTTTGGTGTATTTCCAGAAGTCTTTTCTAGAGTATTTTCTGTCCCTTTGCTATCTAAAACATTACTTTGTTCTATATTAGAAGCACTTTCTTGTTTTGAAACTGTATCCTCTGTTTGTAAAGGTTTTACAATAATCTTATCTTCTTTTACATCTATTATTGCTTTACCACCCGCTTGCAAGACGCCAAAAAGAATCTCTTCTGCTAGTTTTTCTTTTACTTCAAGCTGTATTAGCCTTGCCATTGGGCGTGCACCATAAAGCTTATCAAAACCACGTTTAGCTAACCATTCCTTAGCTAACTCTGTTAGTTCTAAAGTAACATTTTTCTCAACTAATTGTTTTCTAAGTTCATTGATAAACTTATCTACAACTTGCTTAATAGTTTCTGGATTAAGTGGCCCAAACATAATTGTTCCATCTAATCTATTGCGAAACTCTGGACTAAAAGTCTTTTCTATTGCTTGTTTGCTTTGACTTACCGGAGAACCGTCATTAAAACCTATGGTTTCTTTGTTAATCTCTCTTGCTCCAGCATTAGTAGTCATTATTAAGATAACATTCCTAAAATCAGCCTTTTTACCATTGTTATCCGTTAAAGTTGCATGATCCATTACTTGTAACAAAATATTAAAAAGGTCAGGATGAGCCTTTTCAATTTCATCTAGTACAAGTACGGCATAAGGAGTTTTGTTAATTGCATCTGTTAAAAGTCCCCCTTGATCAAAACCAACATAACCCGGAGGTGCACCAATAAGGCGAGAAACTGTATGTTTTTCCATATACTCGCTCATATCAAAACGTAAAAATTCTACTCCTAAGGCATATGCTAATTGCTTGGCTAACTCAGTCTTTCCTACCCCTGTTGGCCCAGCAAAAAGAAATGATCCAATAGGCTTTTCAGGATTTCCCAAACCAGAACGAGATAGTTTTATAGCTCTTACCACCTGTGCTATAGCATGATCTTGCCCATAAATTACTGCTCTTAGCTCTTTTTCTAAATTTTGTAGTCTTTCCTTATCAGACACAGATACAGTTTTAGGAGGAATTTTAGCCATTCTAGCTACTACAAGTTCAATTTCTCCAGTATCAATAAATTCTGGGCGTTTTTCTTTTGCAAGTAATTTAACAGCAGCACCTGCTTCATCAATTACGTCAACAGCTTTATCTGGCAAACAACGGTCATTGATATATTTAGCAGAAAGTTCTGCTGCTGCTTTAATAGCTTCATCTTTATACTTAACACTGTGGTGTTCTTCGTAATAGGATTTTAAGCCCTGCAAAATTTGTATTGTTTCAGCAATAGTTGGTTCGCCTATTTCAATCTTTTGAAAGCGTCTTGCCAAAGCTCTATCTCTTTCAAAAGAAGCTTTATATTCAGAATAAGTAGTTGAACCAATACAACGAATCTCTCCTGAAGCTAAGACTGGCTTAAGGATATTAGAAGCATCCATTGTGCCTCCACTAACTGAACCTGCTCCAACAATTGTGTGAATTTCATCAATTACTAGTATTGACCCAGGACGTTTTTTCAAGCTATTAATTACAGCTTTTAATCTTTCTTCAAATTGACCTCTAAATTTAGTACCTGCTAGTAATGCGCCCATATCCAACTGGTATACTTCCGCAGATTTTAATACATCAGGCACATCACCTAGATGAATTTTACGGGCTAAGCCTTCTGCTAATGCAGTTTTACCGACCCCTGGATCGCCTACATAAACAGGATTATTTTTACGACGTCGACAAAGTACTTGAATAGTTCGAGTTAGCTCTGCATCTCGACCAATAAGCGGATCAATAAGCCCTTTGGCAGCTTTAGCCACTAAATTTGTAGTAAAAGACTCTAAAGGTTTATCTAAAGCAGGAGAACGTTCTTCATCATCAATTTGCTCATCAATTCTAATAGGTTCTGGTTCTTCATTAATTTTAGAAATACCATGAGATATATAATTTAGAATATCCAGACGGTTAACCCCATATTTTTTAAGTAAATAAACAGCATGAGAATGAGCTTCTTGATAAAGAGCAGCTAAAACATTTCCCCCGTCTATTTCATATTTTCCTGCACTTTGGGCTTGTCTTATAGAGTATTCCAAAACTCTAGTAAAAGATGGGGTTTGTTCTGGTGAGCTATATTCTGACTCATCAATTGGTTGAAAATTATCTGCTAGAAATTTTTCCAAGTCAGCTTCTAAAGCCTTTATGTTTGCTCCACAATGACGCAAAATATTGCTAGCAACCTTATCTGCTAGTAATGCTAGGAGTAAATGTTCTAAGGTTAAACACTCATGACGGCGATCTATTGTTAAACTTAATGCATACTGCAACGTAATTTGTAAATCTTTAGTCAACATATATTAGTTCCCTACTTTTATTGAGCAGACTCTTTCTCTAAACTTAACATTAACGGATATCCTTGTTCTTGGGCTAGATTAGTAGCCTTCATAATCTTCATTTCGGCTATTTCATAAGGATATACACCAACAGTTCCTTTACCAACAAAATGAACTTTCATCATCAAAGCTCTAGCTTGTTGATAAGAATGATTAAAAACTTTCTGTAATATCATTGTAACAAAATCCATTGGAGTATAATCATCATTATGCAAAATTACTCTATACTTAGGAGGTTCTGTTAATTTACCTTCTAGTTGTTCTTCTGTAATAGTACTTTCATCAAAATCTGGTTTAGACATAAAACTTAACCTTTATTCCTTTTCAACAGTACACATAAAAGGAAAATCTCTATCGCGTGCTAATCTAATAACTTTGTTGGCTTTTGTTTCAGCAATTTCGTAAGGATAAATCCCACCAATTGTTAACCCTTGAAAATGCACCTGGTACATTCTTCTAATAGCTTCTTCTATTGGGTGATTAAAAATTTTCTGTAACACATAGACTACAAAATCCTGTGTAGTAAAATCGTCATTATGTAAGATAACTTTATAACGCGGAGGTTCATCAAGTTTTTCTTTTTTATCACTTTTTGTTATAACCGCTTCATCATTTTCATAATCATGCTTAGCCATAAAACCCTCTGTAAGAAAAGCTAACTATAGTTTCCTTATTAGCCAATAATCTATTAAAACCCATTATTATATAGCAATAACTCAATAACTCTTTGTAATAATCATATTTTGCAACGGAGTTAGATTAAGAGCAATTTTTCTTGGTAAAAAATTAACTAAAACCTTCAAATCAATAAACTCTTTACCAACTCATTTTACAAAAACCAACAACCCTTTCTAAAGACTAAAGTTTAGCTCAAGCAGGAATATCCTATTTATAGAAGACTTTATCTTTATCATAATAGTAGTTATATTCTTTTTAAGGAAATAGTTATGCTTACTTTTATGTTTAAGAAGAAGTTCTTATTCATTATTTTATTTTTTCTAGTATTGCTTATACCTAATCCTATTACTGCTGCTAATAGACCATTCAATCCTTTTCTCTCTGGAAATGCAATTGGTGAACCTACAATAAGTTTAGGGACTGTAATTCTTGAAAGAGAAACTGTTACGGTTGACCTAAGAGGACTAGCCAATTTTCAGCGTAGTCAAGCTATAGAATTTCTAGCAGATACTTCTCCTAGATTAATTGTAATGGAAAGCACCTATAAAGTTACTAATAAAGGAGATTCCCAAAGTGTTGGTTTTACTTTTTTTGGAGATGACTCTACTTTCAAAGCTGGAACTAACACTGGTCTTTGGATAGATGATCAAGCAGTTCCAATTGAAAGCTTTGATACAGAACAAAAACAACTTCCTTTAAGTTGGGGTATACCTATAAACACTTCTGCAATAGAAAAGGAATGGAAAGTTCCCTACCGACCATCTGTTAGAAGTTCTAGCATCTACTTTAAAGTAGAAGTACCTTCTGGTAGCCACCTTATTAAAGTCCGTTATTTAGCACAACCTAGCACATATTTGTTAGGTGATGGAAGTATTCCTTGGCAATTTGTCTATATTCTTACGCCTGCTAGAGATTGGGTAGGATTTACTGGGTTAGATGCCACTATTTATATTCCTAAAGGTTGGGAATTTGCTAGTAATGTAGTCTTAAATAACGACGGAGAAAAATTAACCGGTTCTTGGCCTACATTGCCAACTAATGCCCTTAGTTTAACAGTTCGCACACCTGTGCCTAATTTTTTTCCAATTAGTACCTTTGCTTGGTTATTAGGCCCAGTAATGTGTTTAGCTTTAGGATCGATTGTAGGTGCTTTTATGAAACGACAAGGTAGAAACCTTGCTCTAGCAATACCTATATCTGTATTCTTAGGAGTTGCTTGGGCATCTTTAATATTTTTCTCTATGAGCTATGACCAAAATCATTTAAAAGCTCTTGTTGGAGAAAATCAACTTTGTCGCCCTAATGGCTCATTTATCAAAATTGCTAGTTTCCCCATAATTATGGCTTTAGGAATAGTTTTAGCACATGTCTCTGCTTTTTTTTCGCATCGTAATGTTGTGGAAAACAAAAGATAAATCCATAATGAAACTTGCATATTTTTGTGAATTTAACCTAAACTTACAAATAAATTTTCTAATAAAAAGTATGAAAAAATCTGCTTATTTTCTTTTCTGCCTATTTATTTTATTAGCACTAGTTTTCTCAATTAATTGTGGTGTACAGGTCAAGACAGGTAATCCACCTGCTAGTGAAACAGAAGTTAAACAAGCAAGTGAAAATTTATCTGTTCCACCTTTTCCTACTTCTATCAACTCTAACACTGTAGCAGATTATAATTGGTCAGTTACAGATCTAAAGGGAAAAACTACTAAAGTAGCAGAATGGAAGAATAAGGTAATTTTACTTAATATGTGGGCTACTTGGTGTGGCCCCTGTGTAGCGGAACTACCTAGTTTACAAAAACTCTATGAAAAAACTAAAGATCAAAATATTGTGATTGCTTTAGTATCAAATGAAGATCAAGAAACTGTAAATGAGTTCATTAAAAAGAAGAATTTTTCTTTACCTGTTTACACAACAGCTCAAGAACTTCCTGAAGTTTTCACAAGTTATGCTATCCCTAAAACTTTTATTATCTCCCCTAATGGCAAAATTGTCTTTGACCACCTAGGCGGAGCTAAATGGGATGATGATGCATCTGTTAAGTTTCTTAATCAAGTAGCACAGTTAAAGTAGTATACAGTAGGTTTATTGTAGTACGCAAATATCTTGTTTCTAAGACTAATTTTTAGCAATTTTAACGTCTTACTAGTAAGTCTACACATGCAGTAATACGTACATAATAACTTGTATTTCCGTCTTTATTCCTTGTGAAAAGACGCTAGATATGTTAAATGCTGGTTATACCAGTTACAAATTTGGAGAAATAGGTAGAACAATGTTAGGACAAGCAAAACCCTACTTCACCTTAATTTTACAATCAGCTGATCGTGCTGAAGTTGATCAAGCAGCAGCAGAATATAAAAGAAAGCACCCTAGTGCAGAAGTAGTAATTGATAGTTGGCGTGATCATATTAATCATTTAAGTGATAAGCCTCTTTGGCGTGCTCGTGCAAAAATTACAGAACAACGTAATTTGATACAGCAAATTATTTATATGATAACTCGTTAACCGCCTAAGGATAATACCTTAAGTGATAGACCTTGTGGTTTTATAAAAATCTAGATAATCAAAAATTTACCAATATTCTCATTAAGTCATTAGATAATCCTATGTTGATGCAATGCCCAAAATGTAAAAAAGCTTTTCCTCCAGAAAAAAGCTTTTGTCCTTATGACGGCAGCGCGCTAGTTAACGCCGCTCAGGCGGATTTCGTCAGTTTTCAAATAGATAATAAATACCAAATAGATGAGAAAATTGGTGAAGGCACAACTGGCACCATCTATAAAGCAACCCATTTACAGCTACAAGCTCCTGTTGCCGTCAAGTTAATGCGTAAAGATCTAGTCAATAACCCTACGGCAGTAGAACGTTTTCGTCGTGAAGCATATGCAGCAATGAAAATCCGTCATCCTAATGCTATTGCTGTTATGGATTTTGGTATTACTTCTGATGATCTAGTTTACGTTGTGATGGAGTTTTTAGTCGGTGTTTCCTTATCTGACAGGCTAAAAGAAAAAGGCAGACTTAACATTTTAGAAGCTAACAACATTGTTCAGCAAATTTGTGCTGTACTCAATGTAGCCCATAAGCGGGGTATAGTACATCGTGACTTAAAACCAGATAATATCTTCTTACATAAAGAAGAAGACGGACAAGAAACTGTAAAAGTTGTAGATTTTGGTATTGCTAAATTAATTCAAGTTCTAGATGGAATAAAGGCAAGTGACTTAACTGGAATGGGCTCAGTTATTGGAACACCTCACTATATTTCCCCAGAACAATGTACAGCAAAGGCAGTAGATCCTCGTTCAGACATATACTCTGTAGGAATTATTCTTTATCGTCTTCTTACAGGAAAACTGCCTTTTGAAGGGCCAAACTCCATTGCAGTAATTTATAAACAGGTAACAGAATTACCTATACCTATGTATGAGGTTTGTCCTGATTTACCACCACTTCTTAATGCTGTAGTGATGCATGCATTAGAAAAAGAACCTGATAAACGCCCACAAGATATTACTGCTTTTGCTAGAGAGTTATCTGCGGCTGTGCAAACTGTTACAGATCAAGAGTTTATGAAGGTTTTCAGCTCTGCAACAGATCAAGATCTAGAAGCAGCTGTTTTATTAACCCTCGATCCTTCAGGCTCTTCTCTAGATGCTTCTCCTAATCGACCCCGTTTAGAAAACAGGCAAGCACCACAAACTGAAACTTCTACTACTACAACTGTTGCAACTGAGACTAAGTCTCATTCTAGCGTTTCTGAATTTGTCCCAGTAAAACAACATTTCTTGAATGGTTATTTTCCAGAATGCGACCTAGCTTCTGTTATCCATACTTTAATAGGTTTAGAACTTACTGGAAGCTTGTTAGTCTATACAAATAGAAGTGTAGCTCCTGAAATAGCTAAAAATAAAAGTAATGAATTACCTCCTCCTCCATTCTGTAGCATGTATTTTGAACAAGGCAATATACTTTCCGCTAAACTAGGGGTTAGAGTAGGTAAGGAAGCATTCTTTCAGCTCTTCCAAATGCCTGTTGAAGGTAGCTATATTTTTAGACCTGCTTTTTATTTGGATGAGCTAAGAAACCTTCAACCAATCTTTGAATCTGGTCAAGATATTTGGAACGAAGCTAACTCTCTAAAAGCAGAATTAGAAGAATACAAAGAGATATTCCCTGATTTACTAGCTACTATAGAAGTTTCTTCTAACAAGCTAAATTGGCAAGATAAGGCTACTAGTTCCTTGGCAGAAACTCTCTGGTACTTAGTACAACAACCAGATATGAATCTAGCTCAAATTCTAGCCCGCTCACCTAGCTGTAATGCTAAAACTTACCGAATCATCAATATGTTAGAATCTACTGGGCAAATTAGCCTAAATGATTCATCTGAAGGATATTAGGTTGTATTACTGTTTATAACTAAATTTCAGCTATAAAAACATCCTAGCTACTTTACCCTAGAAACAGTAACAGTTCCATTCTTCTAAAGATCAGTAAACTGTTCAAACAAATACTTTATCTATAAGTAGTGCTATTTATCAAAAACAAACTCTAAATATTGTTGGGCAAGGTTTTGGTTCATCCTCAGCAAAAGTTATTATAAATGGTAAAGATGTCAGTGCTTTTATAACATCTCTGTCAAACACTAATCTAGTTCTTGCAAGTACTCGTAAAAAATTAAATATACATAGAGGCACTAATCAACTTGTTGTAACAAACTCAACAGGTTCAACAGCAACTACCCAATTTAATTTTTAGTTTTAATTTTGCTAACGTTAGCTTGTAAAAATAAGCTAATTAAAGTCAACCATAAATATAGCAGTATGAATTATTAGGCAGAATAACTCATCCATTCTGCTATATTTATGGCTATTTTCTTTTAGTAACTAATTTCCTGTAGTCTTTGCTCTTATTTGGTTTAACACAGTGTTGATATAGCCTTGCAATCCAGAATCAAGATCTTTTTTCTTACTATATTCTTCTAAAATATCCTGAGCAGATTTATCATTCATCTCACTTAGAGCTCCAACAGCAGAATAACCAAGAGCATTAGATTGTGTTTCTAGAGCTTGACGAATATATTCAAGAGCTTGGGTATTACCTTTAGCTCTAGAGCCTAACAAATAAATTGCTTCTGTTCTAACTTGTCTTTCATTACCTGGAGCAGCATATTTTAAGGCTAAATCTAGAATCCTAGGATCTTGACTATCACCCAAAGCAGCCAATGCATAAACAGTTAAACTATTTTGCCAAGATGGTTGTTTTGCTAACTCTAACAACACATCTGTACCTTCTGCAGAAGCAATTAGCCCAACAGCTCTAGCTGCTGCGCCTACGGTTTTATAACTAGGGTCTTTCTCTAGCACTTTTTGAAATACTGGAAGTAAGTTTTTATCTTTAAACTGTCCAAGAGCAACAACGGCTCTTTGACGCACATGCCATTCATTATCATTTAGAGCATCTACTAAAGCATTTCGTACTACATCTGATTTATTATCTGCTAAACTATCAACTGCTTGAAGGCGAACTAATGAAGATTTATCCTCTTTAATTGCAGCAATCAAAGCATTAACAGCAGGTTCATAAACTGTGGCCTTTAGTTCTGCGGCTGCTCTAATACGACCAGTTACATCATCATCTTTACGTAATTGATAAACTAGCTCATCTGAAGTACGAGCAAATTTTACAGTTTTAAGAATATAATTACCTCTGTCAAAATTAACTATTAGTGGACGTTCTTCACAGGGAAAAGTTAAAGTCTCTTCTATCTGAGTAATAGTAACTTGCTGAATTTTTGTTCCATTGCTAGTAGTAATAGCAACATCAACAGGTAAGCGATAAGCTTCTGGAACTTCAAACCAAGGTCGTTTAGGATCATTTTTTTGCGTTTGTTTAACAATTAGTTTTAATTGTTTTTTAGTTTCATCATATTGAGAAGTAATTTCTAGTTCTGGTTGGCCTAATTTATATATCCACTGATCAAAAAACCAATCTAGGTTTTGTCCTGTGACATCCTCAATGGCATGTGAAAGATCTGTTGTGGTTACAAGTCCTCTGTTACGATTAACTTTAATGTAATGTTGAATAGAATGCCAAAAAGCATCTTCCCCTAACAAATGCTTTAAAAGATTGATGATTATTTGAGGTCTAGCATAGCTATTTTCATCAAAAAGATCATCTGGCTGGTAAAAGCGTTTAGTAGAAATTGGTCTATGGCTACCTTGTTTATAACGTCCAAGCACAGCACCTTGTGCTTCCAACATATCCCGCAAATACTCTTCTTCCCCATAAGCATGGCCTAACCAAGTAGCATCCATAAAGTTAGCAAATCCTTCATTTAGCCAAAGCTCACTCCAATCTCTACAAGTAATTAAATCTCCAAACCATTGATGTGCAAGTTCATGAGCAGATAACGAGTCATTGTTATCTATAAGTGCCCGTTTATCTCTTACAGAATTATCTGACATTGTAGTTGCAGTGATATTTTCCATTCCTCCAGGAAATTCATAAGCCATAATTTCAGCATATTTTTTATAAGGATATGGTTGATCTAGTTTTGCAGAATAAAACTTAATCATTTCTGGAACTGTAGAAAAACTTACCTTAGCATTATCTAGCTGATCTTTATAAACATAGTGATAAATTGGAATCCCATTGGCTTCTTGCTTTAATTCTGCAAACTCACCTACTACCAAAGAAACTAAATAGCTAGAAAAAGGATAGTCCATCTTCCAATGATAAGTTTTAGTGTTTTGTGCTTTATCTTCTTTTACATCAACAAGTTCACCATTAGAAATAACTTGGTATTTACTATCTACAGTAACAATTGTTTCACAAGTAGCACGATCATTTGGAGCATCATAACAAGGAAACCATTCATGATTGCTCTGACTTTCACCTTGAGACCAAATTTGATAGGGGCGTTTAGGATCTGCTTTTGTTGGTTTAACAAAGGTCATTCCTGTTTTAGGTTGAGCTGAATATTTAACTGTAAAACTAACAACTTCACTAGCTTTGTATTCTCGATCAAGTGTTATAGTTATTTTTTCTGGATCTACTTCATACTTTAAGTTATTGTTATTAGATAACTTCACTGATTTTACATCAAATTTAGCAGCATCTAATTCTATTATTTTTAACCCATTGACAAATGGTTTAACCCGCAAAGTGGCTTCGCCTAAAACCATTTCTTTTTCCCAATCAAAAGATATTCTCAACACCATATGCTGAACATCAAAATTGTGACTTCTAGGCCATTGAATAGGCGGTTCGGCAGGTTTGTTGACTGTTATTGTTTGTGCACTGATTGTGGAAAAGAAACTTAATATAATTATAAGTACTAACAGGCTATACTGTAAATATTTATGTCTTAATGGTTTATGAGTCATGACGTCTAAAACATCCTAATATAATACTAGTTAAACTATGGAATCTAAGGTTTTAGATTCTAACAAAAAATCAAATAATTGGCTTTAGAGTGTTTTATTGATGCTTTGGGATTTTAATATAATTTTAGGATAAATGTCTTTGGCAATAACCTATAAGTTAAGTACATTTTTAAGTTTTTAGTTATTTAGCCAAAACAAGTAGTGAGAATCCGCCAAGTATTCTCACAGCTAAATCTTGGTGAATAAAGAAAAATAACTTTCTGGGAAATTTTAGTAAACTAGCTTTCCAATCAAGGTTTGGAAGTTCCAAAGAACACTTTGTATAAACATAATCTACTACTTCATATCCAGTGTCTTTTAGACTTGCTAAGGCTGTTTCCTTTGTAAAGTAGTGAAGGTGACCCCAAGATGCTCTCTTATCTAATATAGGATAACTACGTAAAACTGTTTGAACTGATAAGTCTAGAGGAATATGAAGTATCTTGTATTTACCTTTTGTTCGTAACCTACGAAGAAACCCTAAGTAATCTTCGATATGCTCAAATACATCAATAGCCATAACTACATCAAATGAAGTGTTACTTTCATCAAGTAAATCCTTAAGAAAAAAGTGAAGGTTTTCTTTTTCTTTCTTCTTACAAATCTTAAAAGCTTGGGGAGAAATTTCATATCCTGAAAAAACAATATTAGTGTTAGAGGTATTAACTAAGCAATTTAATATCTCCCCTGCACCACAACCTACTTCACATATGGTTAACGGGTCAATATTGTTTTTTTTTAGCATCATTTCTATTTGCTTAGCTTTCCAAGGTGAGTCTTCTTCATGCCAAGTTGGGTTATTATTAAAATAAGTTCCATCTTCATAAATTGTTTTTGTTTCTAACATTTCTCTCCTTTTGAAAGTTTTAATCAAATGAAAACTCGCAAAGCTTAAGCAATATTTTGCTTTTTGCTAGCAAAATGAAAAAAAACTTCCTCAAAATGATCACTTGAAAGATTAGCTTTTTCTCTTAATTCTTTTACAGTACCATCCACAACAATTTTTCCTTGTGAAAGAATTACAACTCTGCTAGCCATACGTTCAACAAAATCCATAATATGGGATGAAAAAATTATTGTTTTTCCTTCTTGATGAAGCACTTGAATTCTTTTACGTAAAGTAGTAATAGTTTCTACATCTAAACCATTAAGAGGTTCATCTAAAATAAGAATTTCTGGATTGCCTAACATTGCAGCTATCAATCCAATGCGTTTTTTCATACCAAAGGAATATTGTCTAATTAATAGATCTTGTTTAGCTTTTAAGTCAAAATCTTTTAAGGCCTGCTCTATCTCTAGATTAGCTTCTCTACCAAGTCCTTTAACTCCTGCAACAAATTGCAAGAACTCTTTTCCTGTTAGACGTTCATAAAGAACTAAATTTTCTGGCAAATAGCCTATTTTTTGTCTTGTTTCAACTAAACTATACTTAACTTCTTGGTTGGCTACTAAAATTTTTCCTTCATCTGGTTCAATTATGCCTAAAATCAATTTTAGCATAGTTGATTTCCCTGCTCCATTTGCTCCAAGTAAAGCAAATATTTCTTTACCAATAGTTAAATTTACTTCATTAAGTGCTACTAGTTTATCATAGCGTTTCACTACTGATTCTAACTTAATCATTATCACCTTCTAGCCCAATAATTAAAATACGAGCGCGTTCACGACCACGAACTAATAACTTGTCCATTAAATAAGGATAGAGAATAAACCAAATCCACCAAACTTGAATTACTAAAACAGCTATTGCCAAACTGCCTATTGCAATAAAAAGTATTGCTAACAAAGGCCGAGAAGCTATTTCAAAAGAAAGTATTCCTACTAAAGATGAAACTGTCAACCAAACTAACATCAACTGAAATAACAAAAAACTCTCTTCATTTAAAGCTAATGGTTTTAATGCTAGAGATAATAAAAAACTAATAATTGGAATAGGTAAAGAAATTAAACAAGCATAAATCAGTTTGCACATAGACATATCTTGGCCAGAAACAGGTAAAGAACGCTCCAACCATAAAAATGGCAATTGATGCTTTACTAATGCTGGAGCTAGTGCAGCTAAAGAAAAAGTTGCTAGCGCAGTAACAGCTTGACTAACAATATCCATTGGATAATCTGTATTACGTACTATAGCCAGTAAACTAATTTCAAAAATTATTGCAAATGCAAAGCTTAAGTAAACAGCAGCAGAAAAAAAGCGAAAAGTTAAGATTAAATCTCTAAGTAAATGCGCACCTAGTCTTAAACCAAATATTTTGGCAAAAACAAAGTTTCTACCTATCAAATCACTAAAGTAGCGTTTTTTAGCAAGTATTTGTTCTACTGCTTCACGATCAGCTATTGCCCACTTTTGATAGCCAATTAAGGCTAAACTTGCTAAAAAAATAAACATTATCAAAGAAATTACACTATCTATACTACTTAACCCATTACTATTACCACTCAAATTGTTATAAATCAGTATTAACAGTTCACGTATTCCAATAAAAGGCAGTCCTAAACACCAGCCAAAGGTTGGAAACAAATAGGTTATTAAGCTAATCGCAAAAAAGACTAATAGTATTCTAGTAAAATATATTTGCTTAAAATGTGTTGCAAAAATAACCAACAAAATTTGCAAAGCAGCTAGTTGTAAAGCAATAGGCAGCAAAATAAACAAGATCAAAGATAAAGTTTGTGAAGGTTTATTTGCAATTTTGGCAACTAAAAAATTTAGTAATCCAATAACAACTAACAAAGGAATAGTTCTAGTAATTCGAATGATCAGCAAAGAAAAAAAACGCCAATTTGTTGCTATCGGAAGAGCATCTAGATAAGAATCTGGGGATTGTATAGGGTAAATTTCAGCTACTACATCTGAAAGGCTGCTAAGCAAAAATAGAAATACTAATATAGTTGCTAGTAGTTGTAAGCTATTTGTTGAAAGTATTGGATATGAACCTACTGCTAGAGCATCTATGTAAGGGACAGCCAACATATAAACAAACCATAAAATTATTGGCCCTAAGAAAAATAGTGTAAATAAGTTATCTTTTATTTGCCGTAAAATTTCCAGAAATTTAAAATAAAGTATTAATTGTAACGATTTCATAAAATAGTTTGATAAAAAATATAAGTTAGACAAAAATAATTTTTGGATTTTAGATTAGAAGCTAAGAAAAGTAAAAGAAGCTAAAATCTTGAGGTTAGTTTGTAGTCAAAAATTGCTACTTAGAGGAACGTAAGCGAAACTAGATAAGAGTATACCCTACCTAGTTTCACTAAAACATTAGAAAACAGAAAAATATGGCTTATTTTCTCAAGTCAGACTTGTTTTGATTAGTAGGAAGAAAAACAACGGTTTCATCAGCAGCAATCATACCTGCTTCACGAGCTAAGGTTTCAACAGTACGAGGATCTTTATCTATTAAATCTAGTTGGCGCACTAAGTGAGCATTTTCCATTTCTATTTGTTGATATTCTTGAGTAACCCTTTGATACTCTAACTTAGCATTGTTCAACTCATTGCGTGTGTGAAGATTGATAGAATAGCAAAGCCCTGTAGCAGCAAGTAATATCATTGCAATCCACACATAAACAGGCATTTGCAAAGAAGAAATTACTTGATCATAAGTTAAATCTACAGTTGACTTAATATCAGTTACTAGGGAAGTAGTTGCTACCCGACTCAAGGTTCACCTCCAATATTTTTAAAAAAATTAAAATTATGTAGCCCACTCTTATCTAGATAGGTTATCTAGGTAATAATAATAGAATCTAAAATTCAATATTTATTGGATTAATCGTCTGTTTGTTTACTTAGGATTTAAGTTTAACGGGGCAATTGACGATACCGGGAATTTAGCATAGCGATTTTTGCAGTGCAACAACTTTTTCCTACTGAACAATTTCCGGGTGTTAGTTAAACTTTTAGTTCAACTATTTTTCGCAAACTTTGTAAAGAAACCCTTTAGAACCAACCATCTATTTCTCCATCATTTTCCTCGGAAAGTTGCCTAGGTAACCAAAACCCATTATCAGCTATTTTTAAAGGAAAAGTTTTTATACATGAATCATTTATTGGCTTTACACATTCGCCTGTTCTTACGTCAAATTCCCAATTATGCCAAGGACAAATAACTAAATTTTCCTCTTGATAACCATTGCTAATGAAAGCTCCCATATGAGGGCAAATATCCTCGATCGCATAGTACTGATCTTGAACACAATAGATCGCTATTTTATATCCATCATGTACAATTACCAGTGGCTTAGTATCTATCATACTAGAAATATCTCCTACCTTAACAAATCCTTCTACATCTACTTGTGCCATAAAATCTCCTTCTAATGAACTTGGCGCTCGTAACCTGGGGCTCGTTTACTCGCTAAAACCCCAGGCTAATATATTTTCCCTAATTTTGAGTTTGACTAAACCAGCTAAAAGACTTATGTTAAGTCGTTTATTTTCAACTAATATATTTTCGCTAATTTTGAGTTTGGCTAAACCCCGAAATTAATACTGAAATCTAACTAATTAATCTAGGTCGTTCTTTTTTAGATTAAATATTTTTTATTGACATTATTTTTAATTAGTGTACAATTTACACTAATTAAAAAAGGAGCTATAAAAATGCCAGCAAGCCAATTTAGTGAAAGTTTAATAACAGATCTTTATCAATTGACGATGGCTGCGGGATATTTTACACATCAGTGCCATCAGCAAGCAAGTTTTGAGTTATTTGTAAGACGCCTACCTAAGAACCGAAATTATTTAGTAGCCGCTGGATTAGCTGAAAGTATAGATTACATTACTAACTTAAATTTCAATGAAAGTGATATAGCATATTTAGAAAACTTATCAGTATTTCGCCATGTAAAGAGAGAGTTTTTTGACTATCTTCGTAGTTTTCGATTTACTGGAGATGTTTGGGCAGTACCAGAGGGTACATTAATATTTGGAAATGAACCAATTCTTAGAGTTACTGCACCATTGATTGAAGCTCAAATACTAGAGACATTCCTTTTATCTACAATAAATTTTCAAACACTAATTGCCACTAAAGCCGCTAGAATAACAAGAGCGGCTCAATCAGATGGCAAAAAGCGAGCTGTTTTGGAATTTGGTACACGTCGTGCGCATGGGCCAGTTGCAGGTACTTATGCAGCTCGATCAGCTTACCTTGGAGGATTTACTGGAACCTCAAATTTAGCGGCTGGTCAAGCTTTTGGAATTCCTGTTTATGGAACTGCTGCACATGCTTGGACATTGGCTTTTGATGATGAATTAAGTGCATTTCAAAAGTTTTATGAAGTGTTTCCTGAAACTAGCACTTTGCTAATTGATACTTATGACACTTTAAAAGGGGCAGAAAATGCCACCAAAATAGGTGCTACACTTAAAGGTGTTCGCATTGATAGTGGTGATTTGATAGCACAAAGTTACAAGGTTAGAGAAATTCTAGATAAAGCTGGGCTAAATCAAACTAAAATAGTAGTTAGTGGAGATCTTAACGAGTTTTCAATAACAGAAATATTAAAATCTGGAGCGCCAGTAGATACTTTTGGAGTAGGAACAGAACTTGCGACTTCACGTGATTTACCTGCTCTAGGTGGAGTATACAAGCTAGTTGAGCGTGTCAAAGCTGATGGAACAGTTCAATTTACTGCTAAGTTTAGCGCTGAAAAAACTACTTACCCTGGAATTAAACAAATATTTCGCCATCATGATAGCAATGGGCAATATATTTCTGACACCATAGCACTTACTAATGAAGAAGCTCCAGCCAATAGTCGTCCATTATTAGTCCAAGTAATTAAAAATGGGGAAATTACCCCATCAGGTAAAGTCACGTTAGAAGATTCTAGAACGTATCTTGCTCAAGAGCTTTCTAATTTACCTGAAAAATACCATAACATTACAGAACAAGTTGTTTACCCTGTTTCTGTTAGTGAAGGGTTAAAGCATTTATCAGAAGAAGTTAAAAAGAATTTATCAAAATCTTAGCCTAGGGTTTTAATAAAACTCAAAGTTAAGGAAAACATATTAAACCTGGATTCAGCTACTAACTATATTAATTTCAGGGGTTAGTCAAACTCAAGCTTAGCGAAAATATATTAGCCTGGGGTTTTAGCGAGTAAACGAGCGCAACCCCAGGTTACGAGCGCCAAGCTCATTAGAAGGAGATTTTATGGCAAGCAGAAAAATGGTTTTTGTAGACATAGACACTCAATTTGATTTTATGGATCCAAAAGGAACATTATTTGTTCCTGGAGCAGTAGAAATTACTAGCAACTTAGCCAAGCTTGTTTCTTTTGCTCAAAAAGAAAATATCCCTATAGTGGCTTCTGTAGATGCCCATCCAACAGAAGATCCAGAGTTTGCTCAATTCCCTGCTCATTGCGTTCGTAACACTCCTGGACAAGAAAAAATTCCTGCTACTTTAGTAAATTCTTTCATAACTATTCCTGCAAACAAACAGACTCTTTCTTTGCCAGAAAAAGTTAATAGTGTGGTGTTAGAAAAAACAATTTTTAGCGTCTTTGGAAATGAAAATGCTGAAGATGTTTTCCGCACATTAGATGCAGAAAAATACTTTGTTTTTGGTGTAGCAACAGACTATTGTGTAAAAGCTGCCGTTTTAGGTTTATTAGAACGAGGTTTTTCTGTAACAGTTGTAGAAGATGCTATTAGTGGGGTTACCCCTGAAGGTAGCTTGGCAGCACTCAACGAAATGAAAACAGCAGGAGCAACATTTTTAAGGACTGCTGATATTGTCGGCTGATATTATTGGTTAGAGGTACATGTAATTGGTAACAAAAAGAAATAACATTAACCCTAATGGTTTTGTCCCTGCTTTAGAGGATCGACCTTCTGTGACTGTAGACATAATTATTTTTACTGTTGATAGTAAAGATTTAAAAGTATTACTAATTAAACGTAAAATAAACCCATTCAAAGGAATGTGGGCAATTCCTGGAGGTTTTGTTCGTCAAGGCGAAACCTTGGAAGAAGCTGCTCTTAGGGAATTACGTGAAGAAACTAACGTTAGTAATATTTACTTGGAACAACTTTATACCTTTGGTGATCCAAAACGAGATCCTCGTGCTTGGGTAATTACAGTAGCGTATTTTGCATTAATTAGTTCAGATAGACTTGATATCAGAGCTGATACAGACGCAGAAGACGTAGCTTGGTTTTCAATGTATGACTTACCAGAACTTGCTTTTGATCATGAAAAAATATTGAAATATGCTCTAGAAAGATTGCGCAATAAATTAACTTATACAACAATTGGATTTCAGCTTTTACCTGAAAAATTTACATTAACAGAATTACAACGCGTCTACGAAATAATCCTTAATAAACCAGTAGATAAGAGGAATTTCCGCAAAAAAATACTTTCTGAAAATATGTTAGTAGAACTTCAAGAAACCAAAATGGATGGGGTGCATCGTCCTGCTAGGCTTTATAAGTTTTCTGCTATTGAAAAATCTTAATAAATGAGCTTGGCTTAGTTCCGAATTCTAAAATTTGGCATGTTTTTAACTGGGTGATAATTTTTTTCTATATATTCCTTGAGGCGTTGTTTTTCTATAGGATCAAAATTTAGAAGATTAAGAAAATCTTGATTTACTAAAAAAGGTCGGTTTTTTTCTAGATCAGCAACAAAATCATGATGGAAGTTAGGATCAAAATTCTTAATAAACGCTAAATCATCATGCCAAAAATAAGTTGCATCCTTACGAAAGACAGGATTATTAGAAATAACACCCAAATATGTTTCTTGTTCTGGTATAAGTAGATTAGCTTTATTAATAAATTCTAAATTTGTTTTTAGCCCTGTCCAAGAAAAATACCAATATCGAGGACGCAAGTTTGAAACAACTCCCAAAATACATATTAAATACAAAACTATCAATCTTTTTCTCAAATCCAACTGACCGACTACCCATACAAAACTACCTGATACAAATAAAGACAAGGTGAGAATAAAAATGTAATAATTGTGATCTGGCATTGGCCCCCTAACACTTTCTAGCCCTTTTAGTTGCCTTATAATCGGCCATAACGTTAATCCAACAAAACTTGTAAGTGTTAAGAAAAAAGCTAAAACATAACTTTTAGGTGTTTTTATATTTTTTATAATCTCGTAGGAGTAAATACCTAGTGCAATAAAAGCTAGAGGAAAAATTGCAAAGCTTTGAGTTAATATTAACCATATTTTTTCCCAAGGTTCATAATAAAAAACTACTCTTGTGCCAGCAAAATAAACAGCTTGATAATATGTTTTAAAACCATAAATAAAAAATGGTAAGAAAATAGGTAGAAAATAGAAAATTGCAAATAAGAAAAGTCCCTTTTTTCTTTCCCATATTTGTTTTATACCATATTGTGAAATACTTATGTAAAGAGTGGTAATAGCTAATCCAATTATGACAAATCCTCCACGAGGATGAGCAGAAAAAGACAAACCCAATAAAAGACCTGCCATTATTGCTTGATAGCTATAAAACTCTTTTTTCCAAGCTCTAAGAAAACAGTAAATTCCACCCAATAAAGTTACCAACATAAACCCATCTGGACGTGAAACAATTGCAATATTTTGGGCTAATCGATTAAAGCTAAAAATCATACTTGCTAGTAATCCACCTAAGGAGCCAAAAAGTTCTTTACCTATTAGATAAAGTAAAGTTATAGAAATAAAAAAATTAGTTACCATAAGTGCTCTTGTCCAAAAAAATACACTTGTATTTTCTCCAAAAAACTTATAGTAAAACATTATGAATAAATAATGGATAGGTGGATGATTTTCATAGAAGTCTTGGTAAATAACTTTGCCTTTAAACATTAACCATCCTGCATGAGCATGTTCTATCTCATCTGGATCTAATCCCATTGTAACAGCTTGAAGGATTACATTGATTAACACTAACAAAAGTCCAAAACCAACTATTATTCTTAAAATTAGCCATTGTTTTTTATTTTCTTCAATAAACAAATTAACTGTTTCTATTAACTTATCCATATGTAATAGGCTGTTGACGAAAGGGGGTTTAGCTTAAATAATGAAAACAATTTTTAGAGTTTAACACCTTTTCTTTAAAATCTTGTAGGAGAATTTATGGATCGAACATTCTTTGCATTTGGCGCAATACTAGCATTTATAGCTGTAACAGCAGGCGCATTTGGCGCTCATGGACTAAAAACTAAAATCTCTGCTGAAATGCTTACTATTTTTGAAGTAGGCGTACGTTACCATATGTATCATGCCTTAGCGTTATTTGTGGTATCTTGGGCTTATAGTCGTTGGCCTAATAGTTTGGTAACAACTAGTGGTTGGTTATTTATCATTGGAATAATTTTGTTTTCTGGAAGCTTATATGCTTTAAGTATTTCAGGTATTCGTATTTTGGGAGCAATTACCCCTTTTGGAGGCTTGGCCTTTTTAGCTGGATGGTTTTGTTTATTTTGGGTTGCTATTAAGAAATAACCCTATAATGTTCGGCAATTTACCTATTTAGATCGATTGTAAAAGCTTCCTAACCACAGTATAATTGCCCTTTTAGTCGTATTTTTTGTTTTTTATTTTAAACCAAAACCAGTAATAACAATTAGGAGAAAAGACCTTATGAGCAATCCATTAGTAGAATTACAGAAGCTAGGCCAAAGCATTTGGTATGACAATATTCGTAAAGCGCTTTTAGTTACAGGAGATTTACAAGCAAAAATAGGTTATGACATGCGAGGTATCACTTCCACATTACAAGCTAAGATTGGTGGGGATGACTTACGTGGTGTAACTTCAAACCCAACAATTTTTGAAAAAGCAATTATGGGTAGTACTGACTATAATGAACAGATGAAAAGGCTAATTGCTACTGGTAAAGAAGTTAATGAAATCTATGAAGCTTTAGTTATAGATGATATTAGACAAACAGCTGACTTACTTTACCCAGTTTTTGTTCGTACTGGTGAGGTAGATGGTTATGTTAGTTTAGAAGTTTCCCCAAAACTTGCCCATGATACTGAAGGAACAATAGCTGAGGCAAAACGTTTATTTGCAACCCTTAACCGTAAAAATGTAATGATAAAAGTACCTGCAACAGAAGCAGGCATTCCAGTTATTACTGAATTGATTGCTTGTGGTATCAATGTAAACGTTACATTGATCTTTTCTCTAAAATCCTATATAGACGTAGCTGAAGCTTATATCAAAGGTTTAGAACGTCGTGCAGCTGAAGGTAATCCTGTTGATGATGTAGCATCTGTAGCTAGTTTCTTTGTTAGTCGTGTTGATACAGCTGTTGACAGCAAGTTAAGAGAGCGTGTTCGCCTTACCACTGATGAGGCAGAAAAACAAGAATTAACAGCTTTACAAGGCAAAGCTGCAATTGCTAATGCTAAAATCGCTTATAAGAAATTTAAAGAACTATTCTATGGAGAGCGCTTTGCTGCATTAAAAGAAAAAGGCGCTAAAGTTCAAAGACCACTTTGGGCTTCTACTGGAACAAAAGATCCTGCTTACTCAGATGTTTATTATTTAGAAGAACTTATTGGATCTGATACAGTAAACACTGTTCCTCCAGCTACTTATAGTGCATTTCGTGATCACGGAAAAGTACGTGGTGCTACATTAGAAGAAGATATGGATGGCGCTCAAGCAATCTTTGATAAACTAGAAGCTTTTGGAATCAACCTAGCAGAAGTTACCCACCAACTACAAGTTGAAGGCGTAAAATCCTTTATGACTTCATTTGATACTCTCTTTGCTTCATTAGAAGCTAAACGTGCTGCTGCATTATCAGGGATTTTTGAGCGTTTTACTTACAACCTAGGTGCTGGTGCTGAAAAGGTAAGAGAAAGACTCAAAATAGCTGAAAAAGAAAAATGGGTAGAAAGAATTTGGAAAAAAGATGCTAGTCTCTGGAAATCAGAAGCTGAACATCAAGCTATTATCAAAAACGCTTTAGGTTGGCTAACTGTAGCTCACAAAGTTCATGAACATAGCCAAGATTTAGAAGACTTTGCAGCTAATATTCGTCGTGCAGGCTTTAAACACTTAATGCTATTAGGTATGGGTGGTTCTAGTCTTTGTGTTGAAGTCTTCCGCCAAACTTTTGGCAAAGTTGAAGGTTCTCCTACTGTTTTAGTTTTAGATAGCACTGATCCTTTAGCAATTAAAGCATTAGAAGATCAAATTAATGTAGCAGAAACTCTCTTTGTAGTTTCCAGCAAATCTGGTAGCACAACCGAACCAAATGCTTTCTTCCAATACTTCTATGAAAAAGTAAAAGCTGTTAAAGGCTCTCGTGCAGGCGAAAACTTTGTTGCAGTAACCGATCCAAACACTAGTATGGAAAACCGTGCTAAAGAAAGTGACTTCCGCCGTATCTTCTTAAACCCTGCTGATATTGGTGGCCGTTATTCTGCTCTTTCCTACTTTGGTATGGTTCCAGCATCAGTTCAAGGGTTTGACTTCAAAACCTTACTAGATCGTGCTGATCGAATTGCTCATGCATGTGATTCTTGTGTTCCAGTAGCAGAAAATCCTGGTGCATTGCTTGGTGCTATTATGGGTGAAATGGCTAAAGCTGGCCGTGATAAACTTACAATAGTAACTTCCCCTGAACTAGCTTCATTAGGCTTATGGATTGAGCAATTAATTGCAGAAAGCACTGGCAAAGATGGTAGAGGCATTTTACCAGTAGCAGGTGAAGCTCTTGGTAATCCAGCATCTTATGGTGATGATCGTTTATTTGTAGTAATGAGTATTGGTAATTCTGTTTGTGCTGATACTGATGCTAAATTAAAAGCTTTAGAAGCTCAAGGACACCCTGTAGTTCGTCATATCTTACATGACAGCCTAGATTTAGGAGAACAATTCTTCCTTTGGGAATTTGGAACTGCTTTTGCTGGTGCAGTGTTAAACATTAATTCATTTGACCAACCAAATGTTCAAGAAAGCAAAGATAATACTAAAGCTTTGCTTGCTGAATATGCTGAAAAAGGTAAATTACCAGAACAACTTTTAGCTGCTTCAGGTGATGGTTTAAGTGTTTATTGTGATGAGCAAACCAAAGCCCGATTAAATGCAGGTACAGTTGCAGAATTAATTACTGCACACTTACAACAAGCTAAAGCTGGAGATTATGCAGCATTACTTGCTTATATCAATGAAACTGCTGCTCATGAGCAACTACTTCAAGATATCCGTTTACACTTGCGAGATGGCTTAAAACTAGCTACCACAGTTGGTTACGGCCCACGTTTCTTACATTCAACTGGTCAACTTCATAAAGGTGGCAGCGATGCAGGTTTATTTATACAAATTACTGCTGATGATGATACTGATATGGCTGTACCAAGTGAAAGCTACACTTTTGGAGTGTTAAAAGCTGCTCAAGCTTTAGGAGATTTCCAATCATTGTCTTCTCGCAATCGCCGCGCAATTCGTGTGCATTTAGGCAAAGATAGACAAGCTGGACTAGAAAAATTACTAGAAATTGTACGTCAAGCAGTTCCTCTAAAACGTACTGCTGATGCATAATTTTTCTTCTTAAATTAAAGTAAAGTATGTGCCTTAGGAAAAAACCTTTCCTAAGGCATTTTTATTTATTGAAACACCTACTTTTATCTTCTATAATGGTTAGACCTTTAGCAGAAAAACAACCTATCTAAAATTTAACTTAGCCTGTTTTACATAATGGAGATAAGGCATGAAAAAATTCCTATTTATTATGTTTTTATTTGCCTGTGGACTACTTACTCTAGTCCCAAATCTTACCAGACCTACCAAAGGCTCTGATAGTTCTCCTACTTTTAATAAAGAGGTGGTAAGAATCTTTCAACAAAATTGTCAATCTTGTCACCACACTGGTTATATAGCTCCTTTTGCATTAACAACTTATGAAGAAGCTAAACCTTACGCACAAGCTATTAAGTATGCAGTGCAGTCACGTGTAATGCCTCCTTGGAAAGCGGCTCAAGGCTGTGGAAGTTTCTTTGATGAAAGAATTTTAAGCAATAGTGATATTGAGATTTTAAGCAAATGGGCTGATGCTGGTGCACCAGAAGGTGACAAGGCTGATTTACCTGCACCTATTAGTTTTAACAGTAGTTGGGGACTTGGTGAACCAGATTTAGAGCTAAAATCTCCAGAGCCTTATGAGCTTGGCCCAACAGGTGATGATGTTTATCGCTGTTTTGTTTTACCAAAAGTTTTTGAAGAGGACAAATATGTCACTGCTGTAGAAGTATTGCCAGATAAAGCTGAAGTTGTTCATCATGTGTTACTTTTTATTGATGGTAAAGGGACTTCTGTAAAATTAGATGATGCAGATCCAGGCCCAGGTTATACATCTTTTGGTGGCCCAGGTTTTACTCCCACAGGTGGTTTAGGAGGTTGGGCACCAGGAAATATACCTCGTTTTTCTCCTAAAGGTGTAGGAGTTAAAATTCCTAAAGGCTCTCGTGTTGTTATGCAAGTTCACTATCATCGTAATGGTAAGCCTATGTTAGATCAAACTCGCATAGGACTTCATTTTACTGATACTCCAATAAACGATGAATTACGTAGTTTCCCAGTATTTAATCTTGCTTTTGCAATTCCTCCAGGTGCAAAGCATCAAAAAGTAGTTGGACAGTACACTATACCAGCTAATACCAGTATTAAAGTAATTGGTGTTACTCCACACATGCACTTGTTAGGCAGACAAATTAAAGTAGAAGTTACTCTACCTAATGGCAAACAACCTAACTGTATGGTAAATATTCCTGCTTGGGATTTCAAATGGCAAGGAACTTATGTTTATAAAGAACCTATGTCCTTACCAGGCGGAAGCAAAATCAAGCTAACAGCCATTTATGACAACTCTACTTCTAATCCATTAAATCCAAATACTCCTCCTAAGACTGTTACTTGGGGCGAACAAACTACAGATGAGATGTGCTTAGCATTTGTTAGCTATATCTTAGATCGTAAACCCTCTACTCAAAGTCAAGAAGCTAATATAATGGCTCAACCAATGGTAGATGAAATTGCTTTAGACCCAGCAGCTAATCCACGTATAAAGATGGGCGGTAAAGATTTAGTACAACAAGCAAATATCCGCTTAATGGGGTCGATTTTCAGCAGTTCCCCATCAGAAATGTATAATTGGGCTACTGCTTATAACAAAACAGAAATGAATATTTTACCTTGGCGTTCCCCTAAAAATACAGATATACCTCAAAAACCAATGTGCCACTAAAAATCTTTTTTGATCAAAAACAAAAAGGTGGGCTAGTAGCTCACCTTTTTTGTTTTGGGAAAATCTTTGGTAGAATCTAACACCAACTCTCTTAATAAAGCTCAAATAAATAACTTCTTATGATAAACTTATCAACTAAAATAATAACTTCCAAAATTATGGTTTATCAAAAGGGTTTTTATGTCTATTCGCTTTTATATATCTATAGTAATACTCATTACTTTTATTTGCTGTATTCAAGTAAAACAAACTTATGCTCAATTTCCTCAACTTCAACCATTACCAGAAACGGGTCAACTCCAAGTTCCAGCAACTAATCCTGATAATTTCACCTTTATTGTTGCTGGAGACAATCGCCCGCATAAATCAACAGATCCTGTAACTGAAACAACCAAACAAGTTTTCAAACAAGCAAAAGATTTAGCTGTACCTTTTATTTTATGGACAGGTGATACTGTTTATGGAAAAAATCCTGAGGATCTAAAACTTGTTGAATCTGAGTATAAAGAATTTCTTGCCGTAGCTAAGCAATCAAATATACCTATCTTTAATGCTCCAGGAAATCATGAACTTGATAGCTCTAAAAATGTTCCTAATGCTGATATGCAAGATTTATATGTAAGAGAGATGGGACTACTTTATGGAGCGTTTAATTATGGAAACTCTAGATTTATTGCCTTAAATACTTCTTCGCTATTTTATAATGACTTTAAAAGTGAAAAAGATAAACCTAAGGAAACATCAAACTTAAGTTATATTAACAAATTGCAACTACAACTACTTAAAGAAGATCTTGATGCAAATAAAGATAAAAAACATATATTTATATTTATGCACTACCCAATAAAACCTAGAATTCCAGATTCCCAGTTAAACCCAAAAAGCACTCAAGCGTTGTTAAAACTTTTTAAGAAATACTCTAATATATCTTATGTTCTTGCTGGGCACGAGCATTTGTACTATAACCCTCAAGCCCCTACAGATGTTGAAACATCTCCTAATCTAACAAAAAAGACAAACCGACCTTTGTATATTGTAACTGGTGGCGGTGGCGCACCTTTGCAAAAAGAACCTGGTGGCTTCTACCATTTCTTACTATTTCAAGTAATAGATAAAGAGGTTGTGGTTAAAATTATTAAACTATAATCTAGTAGTTTAACTTCCTATATCACTAAGAATGTTACTATACAATTGAGGTAAACATGCAAGCTCGTGATTTTGAAGCAAGCATATCCTATCTAAAACAAGCATTTCCAGAGCCTTGGAATTCAGTTATAGAAAGAGCTTGTCAAGAAAACCTACAACAAAATCCTCAGCCTAAACGAAGTAAGTTTATGGCATACTCAAAATTACATAAGTATGGTCCTTGTGAGATTAAAATTTGTGAAGGAAAGTTTAAGGAGATAGTATTTGCAGCAATGCTCAAAGATGCTGCTTGTAGTGCTCCTACATTGAGTCATACTGCTATTTATACAGGTAAAACCGAAGCTTTATTACCTTTTCAGGACAAGATTGTAAGGTTAGTTAATGATACTGAGTTTGTAATCTATAACGTAACATTGCCAGAACATATTCTGTTTCCTGGTTTTGTAAAGCTTGCTGTTTGTGAAAATGATACTAATACATTTGTAGCCGTTTCAGGTGAAGGCATAGGAAATTGGGCAAGATTTAATACTTTTTTAGGCCCTCCTCTTTTTAGAAGAATCCTAACAAAACGCCTTATTCCAGCTGTCCAAAAGTCTTTATAAAAACTAAGATTCCTAACAAAAGTGTGAAAGAAGTTTTCTAACTTCTAGCTATAAAACCTAAATTATTACTCCTTTAGATTCTATAAACTTTATAAATTCTAGAGTAAACACTTCTATAATAGAAGTACGTACTACACGTCTATGACTTAATGCTGCTGACATTCTATCTCCACCAGGTGGATTCATAGTATGAATAATAATTAAGGCATTATCATTAGGTGTTTGATTTTCTCCTAAAAAACAAGCTACTTCATAGCCTGTGCCTGAAGCAATCCAATCATTATCATGTTCAGTTAAATCATGGTCTAAACAAATTAAGTCAAAGGCTTCTCTAGCTAAGATTTGATTAGCCTCTTGAGCATCTGCCGAGTGAGTAAGAGAATGCGCCTTAAATAGTTGGCGAAACTTTTGTACTCGTTGAAAACTATCTTCTAACAAAAAAACTTTCATTTTGGTTCTTTCTGCATTAAACATTATGCTAGTAATATATTTTTATGCTAAAAATTACCCTACATCAAAATTATAAGGAGTTTAAGTTAAATGAAATTCTACAGTTTATTAATAATACTTCTAGCCACCTTAATTGTTTATCTACCAGTGCCTAAAACTCAAGCTTTTCAACAAAATGACAAAGAAACAATAACAGCAGAAGACCTCTTAGCTAAATTAAACAAAGGTGAAAAAATATTAATTTTTGATGTGCGTACATTAGGCCAATATAAAGCAAGTGCTAATCGTATCAAAGGAGATATAAGATTAGAAGAAGAAGAAATAGACACTACTCTTAAAAATGTCCCAAAAGATCAAGAAATCGTCACTTATTGCACTTGCCCAGATGAAGCAACAAGTAACTATTTTGCCGTTAAAATTAAGGATAGAGGCTTCAAAAAAGTTTTTGCCCTTAAAGGCGGTTATTATGCTTGGTTAAGAATAGATGGCCCAACAGAACCTAAGTAATCACACTTGATTTTATTAATATCACTCTTAAAAGGATTCACTTAATGAAACAATTACAAGATCGTGTAGCATTAATCTCTGGAGCAAGCTCTGGTATTGGAGCAGCTGTGGCTCGACGCTTTGCTCAAGCTGGTGCAATTGTATCTATTATCGGACGTAACAAAGAAACCCTGCAACAACTATCTGATTCAATTAAAGAAGCTGATGGACAAGCTTTTCCTATTATTGCTGACTTAACAAGCCCAGATGGAGCAAAACAAGCTGTAGAACAAACAGCAAATAAATTTGGCAAAATTGATATTTTAGTAAATGCTGCTGGAATTATTAGTATGGGAAATATCACCAATACAACAATGGCGGCTTGGGATGAAATGATGCAAATTAACTTGCGTTCTGTTTTTGAGTTAATGCAATTAGTTCTTCCTTATATGAGTGCACCTCATGGAAACATAGTTAATATTTCTAGTGTAACTGGTCTAAGGTCTTTTCCTGGAGTATTAGCTTACTGTGTTAGCAAAGCAGCCGTTGATCAATTAACTCGCTGTGCAGCTTTAGAATTAGCGGAAAAAGGGATTCGGGTAAATGCAGTTAATCCTGGAGTTGTAATTACTAATTTACATCGTCGTAGTGGAATGACAGAGGAAAATTACCAAGCATTCTTAGAACGTAGTAAAACAACTCACCCAATTGGAAGACCTGGAACACCTGAAGAAGTAGCTGAATTAGTTTTATTTTTAGCCTCTGATCAAGCTAGTTGGATTACAGGTGCAACTTATGCAATTGATGGTGGAAGAGCTTTAACCTGTGCTAGATAACTTCTATTAATATAATTATCCTTAGTGATAGTGAGAAAACCTATTGTCTCAAAAACATATACTAATAGTCAGTCTAAACACAGCTATTGATCGAATAATCTATTTACCTAGTTTTGAAACAGGTAAGATTTCTCGTGCAAAACAAGTGCAAGAGCAAGCTGGAGGAAAAGCCATCAATGTAGCTCGTGCGCTTGTTGCACTTGGTCATAAAGTACAAGTCATAGGCTTTGCAGGTGGTTTTACTGGACAACATATTAAAGCAGATCTACTTACTAGTAATATCCCTTCTTCACTAATTAATATTTCTGGAAATTCACGCAGTTGTTATATTTTTGTTGATGAAATAAAAAAACAAGAAACAGTTGTAAACGAACCTGGCCCAATTATTACAGAAAAAGAGTTTCAAAGCTTTTGCCAAGAATTATCACAACATATAAAAGAAGCTAAAATGTTAATATGTAGTGGTAGTTTACCTAGAGGTATTCCATTTACTTGTTATCAGCAATTTGTTAATTTAGGACATTCTTATAAAATCCCTGTTTTAGTTGATGCTACAGGAGAAACTTTAAAGTTGGCTGTAAGTGCTAAGCCATACTTAATTAAACCTAATCGTGAGGAAGCAGAAACCCTTTTAGGTAAACAAATTAATGATAGTGAAGCAATAGAAGTAGCTAAAGAAATTTATAATTTTGGTTTAGAACTAGGTTTAATTTCTTTAGGTAGTCAAGGTGCAGTAGGAGTTTGGAAAACAGGAGAAATCTTTGTGGCTGCGCCTAAAATCAACGCTATTAATTCTGTAGCTTGTGGAGATGCTTTTTTAGCAGGTTGTGCTTCAGCAATCCTAGCAGGCAAAAGCAGCGAAGAAATTATTATTTCAGGAGTAGCCGCAGGTTCAGCTAATGCCTTGGTAGGTGGAGCAAGAATTTCTTTAGCCACGTTTGAAGAATTAAAACAAGAGCTTAGGAAAAAACACAATGTTTGAATCAAAATACGAGAACTTATTATCTATTCCAAAATTTATCAGGCGAATGGTTGTTAGTATCCTTTTTTCTGGTTTAATATTATTTGCGGCTTTATCAGTTGGAATACTTGGTTATCATTACTTAGCTGATTTTGGATGGATTGACTCTTTGTTAAATGCTTCAATGATTTTGACTGGAATGGGGCCTGTTGGACAGTTAAACACAGATATAGCCAAGCTATTTGCCTCAGGTTATGCATTGTTTAGTGGATTAATATTTGTAACTGTAATGGCTATAACACTTGCACCTATAATGCATAGAGTACTACATATATTCCATCTAGATGATCTAGATTTTAGTGAAACCCCAAGAAGTAACCCACATATTAAGCCTGATATACATCAAGATAAAAAATAATTTACTAAAATAGTTTTAGTAAATAAATTTTATAATTGTAAGTATAAAGCCTATAGTAACAACAAAATAGCGTACATAGGTTGGATGAACTTTTTTAGCTAAACGAGGGGCAGAATATCCTCCAATTATTGCACCTATCCCTACAGCTATACCTGGTAAAAAAATAACCATTCCGCTTGAAATAAAAAACATTGAAGCAATTACATTAATTATTGTACCTAATATTGTTTTTACTGCATTTAATCGATTAATATCACCTACTACACAAAAACCTAGTAAGGCAAGCATCATAATCCCCATACCAGCCCCAAAATATCCACCATAAATAGATACTAATAGTTGTAAGCTAAAGCCTAACCAGAAGTTATTAGTTTGTTTTTTATCTAATAACTTTTTTATTTTAGGTTGGAAACAAAGTAGAACTGTAGCTAGAAGAATTAAGACTGGAACTGCACGATTGAAAAGCTTTTCAGGAGTATGTAAAAGCAACCAAGCCCCTAAGAGGGCACCTATTATTGAAGGGATTGTAAGCCAAAGGGTTACTTGCCAAAGTCCTTTTGCTTCTTCACGATATCCCCAAACACTAGCTAGTGATCCAGGCCAAAGCGCTACGGCATTAGTGGCATTAGCTGGTATAGCTGGAATACCTAAAGCAAGCATTGTAGGGAAAGATATTAAAGATCCTCCACCTGCAACTGCGTTTATAGCACCAGCACATATTCCTGCTAGTGCTAATAAACCATAAGACCAATAACTATTAGTTATAAACAAGTTTAATTAATCGCCATAACTGCCAAGCACAGCGCTTTCAGATCTTGAAACAACATCTAAAAATGCATCTGTAACGGCATCAGGCTCAGAATAAATTTTAATAAAATCTGGACTACGCAAAAACTGTAGGATATCACTCACTTTAGCTTTTGGATATTGAGAAAGCGCATTGACTAAACTTTGTTGATATTCTGTACGCATATCTACAAAATCAAGACTGCTAAGGAGTTGTCGATATTTAGCGTCTAAGAAACGATCCCCTTCATGAGCATTTAGTTCCTCAATAATTGTATTTAAAGTGCCACCATTTAAATTTTTAAAGCTAGGATCATTTAATATACTATCTGGATTATTGTTAGCTAATACAGAAAGGTCTGCAACAAAGGAAAGCTCAAAACTCTTTTGTTCTTCTGTATAATTTGGATCTGAAAGAAAAGTTTGGAAGCATTTTCCTCTCATAAAATCCAACATAAAATCTAGATTAGCTTCCGCATTCCAAATTAAAGTATCCACAAAAGCACTTTGTAAACCTAAGCTAAAGCTGCGAAACATTTCATCATTAATCAATGTTCTTATTTGTTCAACAAGTGCTGTGTCATCTGGATTAGCATTAACAATAGACATTACATGTTCTTGCAAAGATGGAGCAAGAAGACGGAAGCTACGTTCAGCTTCAAGCCCTTCTGGAGCTGGGCCTGATTCAAAATCTTGAGCTTGAGTAGGCTGATTTTGAGCCTTAAATGGGCTAAGAGCCTGTTTTAATCTTGCAGCTAAACTTCCCTGTAAGTGAGTACTTCCAACACTAAAGCGAGAGCGAGTAAATTGTAGCATCATTCGTTCATCTAGTTCTGGATCTGGCGCTTCAGCCGGAGGCAATTGGCTAGCAAACTCATGTGCTAAGGCATGAGACTTAATTCTAATTTCTTTTTTAGTATCTATTTTCTTTTTTGGTGGTACATTATTTTGGGGTGGCCTGTAACGCTGCATAAATATCCCTCAACTTTTTAAGTGTTTTTTTATATTATGCCAATATTTGGCTTAACGCAATTTAATATTTTACTTTTCTTTAGTTAACTCTGTTAATAAATCGTAAACTACTTGAGTTTCACGTATAAAGTTTTCCCCTTCTTTATCAGAGGTAAATTGCTTACGAAGTTGAACGATAGTATTACAAGCAGAACTTAATTTAGTAATAGCTTCTTTAGTCTTGCCTTGTTGGGCTAAACAACGGCCTTGGGCAAAAAGTGTTTGCCAATGCCAAAAAGGAAATGGCATTTTTTCAGTTAATGTTTGGCACTCTTGAAATGATTTAAGTGCATCATCTATCTTCCCTGCTGCTTCTTGAGCCTCACCTAAAAAACACAACACTGCTGGTTGCTCAAATATATCCCCAATAACACGACAGATATTTAAGATCTCTTGTAACTTTGTTATTGCTTGGTCATAATCTCCTAGTAATGTTGCAAGTCTAGCAAACCCTCTTCCTAATAGTAGTTGAAAGCCTTTTTCCCCTGTTTCTTGGCAAATAGCTAAACCTCTTTGTAAATAATCACGTGCTAGATTTATATCTAAATTTGTAGGAGAGAGATAGTCAAACCCAAGCATTCCATGTAAATAACCTTCTCCTATTCGCCACCCTGCGGAACGTATTAGCTCTATTCCCATTTTATGACATTCCTGCATATCATTATGGCGTCGCTCATAATATATAATTACTGATCCTACAGTATAAAGACGGCACTCAGAATATTTATCATTATTACTTTGCACTAAATCTTTTGTTTTCTTACGAATTAGATCAGCTTCTTGCCAATTTCCTTGACAATGTAATATAACACTATAGAAGATTTTCCCCTGAGCTAATAGTCGATTATCTTTTGCTTTTTCAGCAAGTTCACAAGCTCGATTTAGATGTTCTAAGGCTGAAGAAAAATTAGCTGAGCGCCAAGTAGCTAATCCAGTATGAAAATGTAAGTATCTTTCTGATACATTATCATTAACACTTTGTGCAGCTTTTAATCCTTCTTCACCCAACCTAATAGCTTCTGCAAATTTACCTTGAGCCCAACCATATTCACATAATCTAGCCTTGCTACAAGCAATTAAAGAAAGATTTTCAATCTGTTCACCTAGTTTTAAGGTCTCTTCAGCTTGAATAACAGCCTGTCCAACATTACCTAAGCGTAGCAATGAAGTAGAGTATTTTATCTTAATATTTGCCAGAACAATTTTATCTATTGGTTTATAATCTTCAGGAGCATCTTCTATTGCTTTTACAGCTTCTTCTATCCATTTAGCAAAACGAGCCACATCTCTCCACGCCTCTTGTTCATAAGCTTGTTCAAGTGCTTTATGGGCAAATTCAAAAGTTTCTTCCCATTGTCCTGCAACATAGTAGTGGTATGCTAAACGGCCTGCAACTCTAGATATTTTACTACGGTAGACTGCTTTTATTGCTTCTGCTGCTTGAGAGTGAAGTCTACGTTTTTGTCTTTTGCTTAGAGCATCATAAAGAACCTGTCTAATTGTAGCATTATAAAACCGATAATCATCTCCTCGTGAACCTTTTTCTTCTTTTATTAAAAAGGTTTTAACTGCTACAGATAAGAGTTTTTCTAATTCATCCTCATCTATTTCACTAAATTCTGCTAATACTTCAAAATTAAAGGTTTCCCCAATTACAGCAGCTTGTGTAAGAAGTTCTCTCATCTTTTCTGAACATTGTTCTAACTTATACTGTACTGCAATACCTATAGTTGTTGGGAGTTCTATTTCTTCTAGTGACTCACATAACCACCAACCCTCACCTAAAGAAATCTTATTGTTATTTACTAATAATCTAACTAACTCTACTAGATAGTATGGGTTCCCGCTTGTTAGCTCACAAAACCTATCTATTTCTTTAGGTGAAACTTCTATACGGTAGAAAATTGCATTTAGCATTGCTCTAACATCAGCAGATGTAAATGGTTTTAGCTTTACTTGTTCAAATGTTAAATAACGGCTTTGTGCTAAAATCCAATCTCTTAATGCTGCGCCTGGTTTAGCAGCTTCTTCATCACTTGCAGTAGCAACAATTAGCAATCTTGCAGCTACTAAATTTCGTAAAGCATAACCTATAAGTTCTAAGACTAATGGATTTGCCCAATGTAAGTTATCGAATAATAAAACTAGAGGTTTATCTTGAATTAGGCGAATAAATAGCTGGCGGAGTATATCAAAAATCTGCCATTGATCTAACTCTCCAACAGATTGAGAATTACCTTCAAGGAGTATAGAAGGAATTTCTATATTAAGTTGGTTTTTTACCTGAGCTATAATTTTTTTACTTAGCTCCTGATTTTTTTTGCCTCCAGTAATTTCTGTGTCTCTTATATTTAGAGCACTAGCTAATAAAGTTAGCACTGGTTGATAGGGATTAGAAAAGTTAGCACTTTGATCAAAAAAGCTAACTATTCCAACTGTCGCATTTTGACTTTGAGCCCATTTCTGAAATCTTGTTATAACTTGAGTTTTGCCGCTTCCAGAATCTCCTAAAATAATTACAGGTCTAGCCTTAGCATCAAAACTACGTTGTAGTTCTGTTTTAAGTATTCCCATTTCTGTATCACGCCCAACAAATTGATCATACTCTGGTGTGGCAGACACAGCTATAACTTGGGCAGAATTTATGATAGAAGCATTAATAGAAGTAAATCTACTATTAAAAGCTGTCATCATTAACTTACCAGTGCCTGTATTTGAGCTAGTTATAGGGTTTTGCAATAAGTTCTGTAGATCTACTCTGCAACTAACTAAATCCTCTAACATTGTTTGCATGGATTGATAGCGTGCTTCTGGATTCTTTTGCATAGCACGTTTGATAATTTCCCTAATTAACAAAGGTACATTATCTGCTATTGGCTCTGGATCTTTAAAAACAACATTAAATAAGATCTGTACATCGCTTTCGGCTTCAAATGCTACTTGGCGAGTTAATAATTCATAAAGTACTGTCCCGTAAGAAAAAATATCAGAGCGAGCATCCAGTGGTTTCCCTTTAGCTTGTTCAGGAGACATATAGTGGGGAGTACCAAGAATCAGACCTGTTTTAGTCTTAAAGCTATCTTCTCCTGCTGAGGCTTGATTATCAGCAGTTTTTGCTAGGCCAAAATCTAATACTTTCAGATAGCCATCTTGACGCAAAATAAAATTTTCTAACTTTAAATCACGATGAATAATACCCGCCTCATGAGCAGCAGATAAGCCTTGTGCACCTTGAATTGCAACATCTAAAAACTCTTTTAAACTTAAAGAACCATTGCGGATTACTTGTCTTAAGGTTTGGCCTTCTACATATTCAGAAGCCATAAATAAAACACTACCAAAAGAACCTACTTCATAAACAGTAAGAATATTAGGATGATTAAGTGCTGATGCCATACGGGCTTCACGAATAAACCTAGCTTTATGTTCACCCTCTCCCGCTAGTTCTTTAGATAAGGTTTTAATAGCAATCATTCTTTCTAAATGCAGATCCTTAGCTAAATAAACTTCCCCCATACCACCACGCCCTAATAAACGTAGTACTTCATATTTATCAGAAATTACTGTCCCAACCTTTAGCTCATGATTTGATTCATCTGTAGAGCTAATCTCTATCCCACAGGTTGGACATTGAGTGTAAGAAGTTTCTAATTCAGCGCCACATTGGCTGCAATGCATACTATCCTAATTTCTACTAGTAAGTACATTAAGCTAAACTGCTTAAGTGTTAAGTTTAAGATAAGAAAAAAGATATTTAGTTGGGCATTTTACAGCTAAATTGCTTGTAGAATCAAATCAAAAGGAAGATAAACTGGCTATCTTTTTAATCATATAAGTTATACCAGAGATTACCCTTAAGTCAGTACCCTAGTTTTTCTAGACTAACATATTGATAAAAAGTCAGTTATATTTATAGATCACAAAATAATTTACTAAGGGAAAATAATTTGCCGATTATTAGTAGATGGTCGATAAAGAACTATTGTTTTGCCTAACACTTGTACTAAGTCAGCTCCTGTAGCTTCTACTAAGGAATCTGCTACTTCAAAGCGATCTTGTTCACAATTCTGGAGTACAGAAACTTTAACTAATTCATTAGCTTCCAAAGCTAAGCTTACTTGTTTAACAAAGTTTTCTCCTATTCCAGCTTTTCCCACTTGCAAGATGGATTTAAGGTGATGAGCTTGTGCACGCAAAAATTTTTTCTGCTTTCCTGTTAACATCAAATTTTTCTCCTAATTTACTAATAGTTAGCTTTTATTGATTAACCCACTATTACAATTTTTTGGCTTTCATCATTAAACCATGCCGAGGACGTATTGTAATCAATGGCTCTATTTCTACAACTTGTCCTGGCAAAAGATCTAATTGATATTTTTGCATCACTGTAGCCAGTATAAGCTGAATTTCCATCATAGCAAATTCATTCCCAATACATATATGTGGCCCACCACCAAAAGGAAAATATGCAAATCTAGGCATTTTAGTTATCTTATCTAGAGCAAAGCGTTCTGGATCAAAACCTTCAGGATTCTCCCAAAACCTACTATCTCTATGAGTAATGTAAGGACACAATATCATAATTGACTTAGCAGGAATGTGATATCCTGCAATTTCATCATCCTCAATTGCAGAACGTAGAAAAAGCCATACTGAAGGATAAATGCGTAGTGATTCTTTTACTACTAACTGTGTATATTGAAGTTTAGGCAAATCTTCAAAGGTAGGTAATCTTTCAGCTAAAACATCTTTTAACTCTTGTTGAATACAACGACGAGCAATTGGATTTTTTGAGAGTAAATACCAAGTCCAAGTCAAGCTACTAGCTGTAGTTTCATGCCCAGCCAAAAACATAGTCATAACTTCATCTCTAAGCTGCTCATTATTCATCATTTCACCTGTTTCTTCATCACAGGCTGTCATCAACATTGAGAGCAAATCTTTTGCTTCTTTTGGGTTATTTCTACGTTCTTGAATAATGTCGTACACTGTTTTATCTAAAGTCGTTAGCATTTTTCTAAAGTGTACATTTTCTTTAGTGGGAATACTTTCTGGTAGGCTAAAAGGGTTTGTAATTCGATTATTGATATGACGCATTGCAACAGTAACAGCTTCTGTTATTCTGCTAATACGACTATCAACTTCTGTACTAAATAATGTTTGGGAAACTATTTTTAAGGTTAAGGCTAACATCTCTTCTTCAATATTAAAAACTTGAGAGTTAGTAGCATATATTTCTAGTTTCTCCAAAAACCCTACAGTGTTTTTAACCATTAAATCAGCAAATGCAGATATTTTTTGGCGATGAAAAGCAGGTTGGGCAATACGGCGTTGGCGTAGCCAGAAAGCCCCATCACTATTAACTAGTCCATTTCCTAACACAGTTCTAATTCTATTATGTCCTAAAGTTTGACGATTATAATTGCGGTTATTATCTTGTAAAACATATTTGATATGCTCAGGATTAGTAACAATGTGAGCTTGTAAAAAACCTAACTTAAATCTTACTAAATCTCCAAATTCTTGAACTGAGTTTACAAAAAAGTTTATAGGGTCTTTTCTAATTGCTAGGAAGTTTCCTAGTAATGGATAACCTTTTGGGCTAGGTGCAATTTTTCTAAACATTAAACCCCACTAAATTAACTTATCTTTCTATATTTATATAAATTAAGGTAGTTACAGATTGCTTTATTCTTTTATTTCTTCCTTTTTACCAGTTAATACATCTTCTTCACTAACTGATAAATTTATAAGTTTTTCTTCTGTTTGGATTTTATATGGACTTATCAACTCTGTTTCTGAATACTTTTGATGCCCAAAACCATAAGGTAAAACTATTGTAAAATTTCCTTGAGCATCTGTTTGTGTAGAATCTGCGTAAGTTATCTTCCTATCATATTTAGTTTTTAACCTAGCATAAACTCTAACAAATGAATTAGGCTTACTTTTACCAATAACTTCCACTCCCGGAACATACTCAAAAATCATTACATAAGGTTTATCTTCTAAACCAGGATACTTAAATTCCGGGCTACTTTCATGTACTAACCTAAAATGCCTTAAAACCGGCCGACCATTTGGAATTGCACCTTCAAGTAATTGCGTAAATAAAGTATTGTCTGTGTTTATATTAAAGTTCTCCAATCTTTTAGTATTAAAATCCAAAGGCTGAGCTGCTTGCCAAGTATATTCAAGGTTTTGTGGAGTTATAACTATATAACGAACTCTGCGTTCTTGAATTAACTTTACTGACTCTTCAGGTGATTGGATAAAAATAGAAGAATTTACACGAGTTCCTTCTCGTGCTGCTTTCATATGACCAAGTGGCGCACCTACCACAGGTCTTTTAGAAAAAAACATTACCCAATTGCCATAGTCCCAAGAAGCAACAACTCCATAGTCTGTCTTTTCATTGCCTGTTAAACTAGTCTTTGGAGTGTTTTTTTCTAACCAAGTTAAACTAGGATAAAGTGTTAAAAATCTTGTATCCGATTGTAGTACTATGCCCGAGGCATAATCAATTAATACAAAAAATGGGTATAACATTAGTAAGAGAAAAGCAGCAAAAGCTAATTGTTTAACAGCTAATTTAGCTTTATTAGTTTCTATAGCCGTTTTATTTTCCACTGAAATAAAACTATAAAGTTCTTCTAGAAAAAACCCTATAGTTAAACTATAAGGCACTATAAACAAAGTCATAAATCTAATATGTAGTAAAGCTAAAACAACTGTTGCCATTGCTATAACAGCAATTATCAAAAGATTTGTTGATTGAGTCCAAGCTCGTTTTATCATTAACACCAAAGCTAATGGCCAAATTAAAACAAAACCAGAATAATTAGCAATTATTCCTGTTAGAGAAACTATCCATAGAGGTTTGTCTTCTTTGGTCATTGCCACTATAGGATCTGCCTTAAGTACAAAACCTAGAAAACTAAAAACTAAAAAATTAACAATCCTACTCCAATCTAAAGAAAAAAGTGCTATAGCAGAAAAACCAAAACAAATAGCAATTAGCTTTATTGGAAGAGTTGGTAAATTCTTATCTTTACCTTTAAAAAACCATACTAGTCCTAACACCATTAAATAAAGTAAAAAAGCAACTAACCAACAAAGTCCCAAACTTGGGTTGATTTCACCTGGATCTGCAATATGAGTCACAACAAAAGGAAAAAGTAAAAATATCATTGCAGCAAAAAAGAACAGTTGAATTAGAAGCAAGTGAAATCTATATGTTAGATTTTTCCATCCTTTTAATAGCTGGATAAACAAAATAGCACAATGAATAGGAATTAAAACTGGAAGAGCATTAGTAAATAAAATGCCAAGCGCTACACTTGCACCTGCTCCAAAAGCAAACCTGTTTGCTTTTGGTAAACTTACCTCCAAACTATTATGAGCTTTTACATAAAAAAACAAATATAAAGCTAGATAAAAAGTCTCAAAAACATGATGATCAATAGTACCTAAAAAATAATACTCACTTGGGACTAAAATAATAATTACACTAGCCCATAATCCCATTTTTTCTCTTCCAAGATTTACCCCTGTAAAATAGGTAATACAGGGTATTAATGCAGCTACTAAAGGAGTTAGCAGCGAAGACAGTGCTACAATCCACCATTCATCAGCTTGTCCTAAAGTAAATAGTTTTACAAAAACTGCATTAATCATTGCAAAACCAAAAGGTAAATGTACTGGAGAGCCAATAGGAAAATTTGCATAATAGTCAATTGCTGGAGAATGAAAGTTGTGATCTACTAAATAAGCAATTCTTCTTATATTATAAAAAGAATCCACTCCTCTAGGAAAGACTCCAAAATCTGTAAAAACAGCTCTAAGGTCACGTATATAGAGTAAAAAGCCTAACAAATAAAGCAATGGCCAAAATTTAGAATATTTAGTATTTTCACTTTTATCTGATGGTTGAGAAGACATAAATTTTACTAATTTATTGAGGATTATTTTAGTCAAGTTATTATTTCAAAATAGCATACCATATAAATTTTTGCATCTCTAGCAATATCTATTAGCTTTAACTGCTGCAACTATAACTATTTGGAAGTAAATTACTTTGGATTCTTGTACAAAAAAGGCTGGTTTACTATTGTGTAATTACAAATACTTGCCCCTCTATTAAATTAAAAATTTTCTGGGAATAACTATTTTTTACAAAAAAATAATATTCTAAAATAACTGACAACTTAATAGCCTAGATCTGGAGTAAGTCTTGCGATTATTTACTAAAGAAGAATTACAGTTAGTAAAAGCAGCAACTCAAAAAGCTGAGCATTTTGTAAGGCGTTATTATGTTTTAGCGCCCCGCGAATGGAATCATATTCACTATGAAGTAAAAACCCAAACAGAGCTTGAACCAACTGAAATGTTAGATTCTGTGTTAGCTCAAGTTGTCTGTTATCAATATGTTCGCAAAATTAATGAAAAGCCACAACACAAGGATTTATATTGCATTTGCTTACAAGATAGAAAAATAATTCATACTTTCAATAAAACTAGTGTTGATCTATTTCACCTATTGCTTTATGTACTAACACATGAGCTTGTTCATGTAGTTAGGTTTGGTCAACAACTTCAACGTATTGATTTACCTCTAACTGAGCGTGCAAGAGAAGAAGAGTTTGTAGAAACAATTACACAACGTATCTTACATAGCCACAACTACTTACCTAACAAAATCATATTAAGTTAAAACTTTTTTTCTTTGAACAAATTTTTGGAACTTCTTTCTATTTTTTGCGTGAAGATTGTCAAACCCCAGAAAAATTGTAAGCAAAAATTAAGGAGTACTATATGTTCACCTCTAAAAAAATAGGCTTAGTGTTGGCATTAAGTCTGATGTTTGGACTACACAACGCCACCCAAGCCCAAACAGATAAAGAGAAAGAACTTGATCAAAAACATCACATAGGAATCATTTTACATTCAAAACATTTGGGTATTATTGCTGGAGCCTTAACACCTGAGCGCATTCAAGACCTAAAATTAGGTGATAGAAAAGGTGTACTAGTGCGGGATGTACTTAAAGATACTTCAGCAGATCGTGCTGGACTAAAGTCAGGTGATGTGATCATAGAGATGGATGGGCAAGCAGTAGAATCTTACAGAGATTTGCGCTCTAAGATAAATAATTTAGATTATGGTAAATCTGCTAGCTTACGTATTATCAGGGATGGTGCTGAGCAACAATTAAGTTTTACTTTAGATAAACCAGACAAAACCAGAGCCTATACTTATGCTTATGGCACATCAAAGGAAGAAATGGAAAAAGCCTTTGAAAAAGCCAAAGAAGCTAGAAAAAAAGCTTTTGAAGATCATCGCCAATCAATGCAAGACTATAAGCAAGAAATAGAAAAAGCACGTGCTAAAGCTAAAGAGTTCAGAGAAAAAGACTTCTCTTTTGCTTATAACTACGGTCGTCCACGTTTAGGTATAGGAGCAGAAGGCTTAACCGAACAGTTAGGAAAATTCTTTGGTGTTGAAAAAGGTAAAGGTGTATTAGTTACTGAAGTAGTAGGAGGTAGTGCAGCCGAGCAAGCTGGAATACAAGCTGGAGATGTTATTTTAGAAGTTAATGGTGTTGCTATTAGTAACAATATGCAGTTACGAAAGGAACTTAACAAAGTAGATTCTGGTGCAGTACGTTTATCTATAATGCGCAACCATCAAAAAATAGAAATAACTGCTAATCTAGAAAAAGCTGCTATGTTAACGGAGAAGGATTTCTATACTCCTTTTATCACGGCAGATAATGTTGTGGTGATACCAGAAGGAAAATCTAATACATTTAATTTCCAATTCCCTGAATTTAAACAAATTCCTCAACTTGAAGCAATGCCTGAAATACTTGGCAATCCAGAGTTTCATTTTAATTTTGATTCTAATAGTGATTTGCAGGATTTGCAGGATTTGCAGGATTTTGATATTACTTTGTAATTTTTAGAACAAGTTACGTGGTTTTAGGTGAGGTAGAAGCCTCACCTAAAACTCTACTTCTATAGTTTTCTTTCTTCAAAAGCGCCCATTTTTCTAAATTTATCATAGCGGCGCTCTAAAAGTTCTGTAACAGACAACTGACGAAGTGAAGCTAAGGCATTGGAAAGATACTCCCCTAAAATTTGAGCCATTCCTTTAGGATCTTTGTGAGCTCCACCTTTAGGTTCTGGGATAATTTCATCTACTAAACCTATAGACTTAAGATCTTGAGCAGTTATCTTCATACTTTGAGCAGCTTTATCCGCTTTAGAAGAATCTTTCCATAAAATGGCAGCACAACCTTCAGGACTAATAACTGAATAGACAGAATTTTCCAGAATATAAACCACATCCCCAACACCAATTGCCAAAGCCCCGCCTGAACCACCTTCTCCTGTAACTGTAATAACAATTGGAACACGAATGCGAGCCATTTCTATTAAATTGCGTGCTATAGCCTCAGCTTGTCCTCTTTCTTCTGCCTCAATACCTGGATAAGCACCTGGAGTGTCAATAAAACAGAAAATTGGACGACGGAATTTTTCTGCTAACTTCATTACTCTAAGCGCTTTACGATAACCTTCTGGCTTAGGCATGCCAAAGTTGCGCATTTTTCTATCTTCAGTCTTGCGACTTTTAGGATTTGCTTTTTGGTGTCCAATAACCACTACAGGCTCACCTAAAAACTTAGCAAAACCACAAACCAATGCTGGATCATCACCATAACGTCTATCACCATGTATTTCTTGAAAGCCATCAAAAAGCAGATTAACAAAGTCTAATGTATAAGGGCGATCAGCATGTCTAGCATTACGTACCCTATCCATTGGAGTAAGCCTGGAGTGTATTTCCTGTTGTAATTGCTCCACTTTTGCACGTAGCTGTTTTACCTCTGCTTCTAACTCAGCAGACAAACCTTGTTCTGGTTTATTTTTAAGTAGCTCATTAATTTGCTGTTCTAGCTTTTGTAGCTCTTTTTCTAGTCGTGAGGTCTCTACATCATTAATTAATTCTATAGACATATGTAGCTCTTCTCCCACTAGAGGCTGGGGTATAAATTCTAAAGATGACATCTTACTTATTCGTCAAGCTTTTGGCCTACTGGCATTGAGATACCATTAAGAAAATCCCTTGCCGTTAAGCGCTTACGTCCTTCTAGTTGTAATTCTGAGATGTTTAATTCAGTGAACTGATTGCAAGATATGACTATACCATTTTTATCAGCACGAACAATCGTTCCTGGCTGAGAGTTTCCAGGTAATTCTCCTAGATTTACCTTTGCTTGCCAAATAATAAGCCTTGTACCTTTGAATATAGTATAAGCTCCAGGCCAAGGCTGAAAACCTCTAATTCTATTAACTATTTCCTGAGCAGTCATTGTCTGCCAATTAATTTGTCCATCTTCTCTTTTAAGAATTGGAGCAAAAGTCGCTTTTGAGTGATCTTGCTGCTGTGGGGTAATTTCTAAAAAATTCTTTAGCGTTTTAGAGAGAAGTTCTGCTCCTAAATAACTAAGCCGATCACCTAATTCTTGTGCTGTTTCAGTTGGGTTAATATCTGTAACTTCTTGAAGTAACACATCTCCTGCATCTAACTCTGGAACTAACTGCATAGTTGTTACCCCTGTTTGCTTCTCTCCATTAACTATTGCCCAATTAATAGGAGCTGCACCCCTGTACGCAGGAAGTAGAGAGAAATGAACATTAATAAAACCATGTTTAGGTATACTTAAAATCCATTCAGGAATAATACGACCATAGGCTACAATTATGGCTACATCTGGAGCTAATTTCTCAAATAACTCTTTAAATTCTGGAGTGCGAACTTTTGTAGGTTGATAAACTGTTAGATTATGAGCAAGCGCAGCTACTTTTACTGGAGGAGCTTGCAATTTATTCCCACGTCCAGATGGACGATCAGGCTGAGTAAAAACACCTAATACCTCATGTCCATCTGCAATAACTCGCTCAAAACAAGGTACTGCCCATTCTGGAGTACCTAGAAACACTACTTTCATAAAACTAATTATTTCCAATCCCCTAACTTAATACGTTTCTTAATTTTGCGCATTACTAACTCACGCTTTAACATTCCAAGGTATTGAATAAATAATTCACCATTCAGGTGATCATTTTCATGAGCAATACATCGAGCTGTAAGATCCATAGCATCTATGGTAAATTCTTTGCCTTCTACATCAAAAGCTTTTGCTATCAAGCGTTTAGGACGTGTTACCTCAAAATAAATATTTGGAAAACTTAAACAACCTTCATCACCTGTTTGAGTGCCTTCTGTGCCAACAATTTTTGGGTTAATTAATGCAAATTTTTCTTCTGGATTTTTTCCTCCAGAACAATCCATTACAAATATGCGCTTGGAAACCCCTATTTGTGGTGCTGCTAGCCCAACTCCTGGAGCAGCATACATAGTCTCAAACATATCAGCTACTAGCTTACGTAAATCTTCATTAAATTCAGTTACTGGGGTACATTTTTTTGTTAAAACAGGATCACCATATTTAACTATTGGCAAAATCATAACTCACCTATTCATTTTTAATTCTTATGTTTAATTCCCAAACACACTTGAGAATCCCTTACACTAGTAAGATGCTATTGCTTTGTTAAATGCAAGGAAATTTTCTTTCATTTCTTTAAGAGAATCTCCTCCAAATTTTTTGCGCATTGCATCTGCCAGCACAATTGCTACAGCTGCTTCACCAATTACACCAGCAGCCGGAACTGCTGTAATATCTGAACGCTCAAAAGCCGCTAATGAAGCTTCTTTTGAGTCTATATCCACACTTTGAAGAGCTTTGCGAAGTGTAGATATTGGTTTTAAATAACCTCGTACTCTAATTTCTTCACCATTAGACATTCCGCCTTCAATTCCACCTGCGCGATTGCTTAGTCGTGTAAATTGGCTTATCTCTTTATTATATCCAATTTCATCATGAAATTTCGAGCCTGATAAACGTGCGCCTTGCGTCCCTAATCCTATTTCTACAGCTTTAACTGCCTGAATTGCCATTATTGATTGGGCTAGCAGTCCATCTAAACGCAAATCCCATTGTGTATGAGAACCTAAACCTACAGGAATATTATGTGCTATTACTTCAAAAATTCCACCTAAGGTATCTCCTGCATCTTTTGTTTGATCAATATGTGAAATCATTTTTTTTGTGATTTCCCTATCAACACATCTTAGTTCTGTATCTTGCTGAATTTCTATTACTTGTTCCCAACTAGCTAAAATTGGTTCTTCTGGTATCCCACCAAGCATCACTACATGACTAGCAACTTCTATCTCAAAAGCCTTAAGTAAAAGTTTGGCAAATGCTCCTACAGCTACCCTAGCAGCAGTCTCTCTAGCACTAGAACGCTCTAAAATATCCCTCAGATCATGTGTTTGATATTTTAGTCCTCCTGCTAAATCAGCATGCCCCGGACGAGGCCGTTTAACCTTTCTAGCTCGCTTTTCATCCGTAATTTCTACAGCGTTAACTGACATTATATCTTGCCAGTTAATAAAATCTTTGTTTGGTATCATTAAAGCTATCGGAGAGCCTATTGTTAAACCATGTCGAACACCTGATAAAACTTCTACATTATCAGACTCGATTTTCATACGATGGCCTCTACCATAGCCTTGTTGGCGGCGCCACAATTGGTTATTAACAAAATCAAGATCAATAGGTAAACCTGCGGGCAAGCCTTCTATAGTGGCAATCAAAGCTTTACCATGAGATTCTCCAGCAGTAGTAAAACGAAATATCATATGCCTAAATACATCAGTTGCATTACTAATGCATCTTCACAGGGATTAGTATAATAGTCACGGCGACGACCAATAACTTCAAAGCCCATAGTTTTATATAGTGAATGTGCTGAAGTATTTCCAGCACGTACTTCTAGCAAACAGCGTCTAGCGCCAAATATACGGCTTTCCTTAATAGCTGCTTCCATTAAAGTTGTACCGATTTTAATACGGCGAAAATCAGGATGAGTAGCGACATTATTTATATGGAGTTCGTCAATAATAACACGTGAAGCAATAAAGCCTAACACTTGACCATAGACTGTAACAGGAGTAATACCTCTAGCAGTGCGCATAATTGAAGAAGGATTACTAAATAACTCTTGACGGTAAGACTCATAACCCCAACGACTTAACCCAGTAGATTCTTCTAATTGAACCACTGCATTAAGGTCTAATTCCATCATCTGAGTGATTTCATACTTTACCGATTGCAAATTTTGGGAAAGAGCTTTGACTACGGACATAAAATTTTTTCTCAAACTAATTTGTTTTCTTTTTTCCTATTAAACCTAGCTGTAATTTAATTTCTGCTTCTGCTGGACGAACATAGTAAGCAGCTAATTCACTAGCAGAAACAGTTTCACCACCAAGTAACTTTTCTTGAGTATAGACAGCTACTTCTGTAGCAAGAAAATCTTGTGGTTTTTGTAATATCCATCCTAAACGGTTAGCTGTCAAGAGTTTTGCTTGTTCAACAGGGATCATTTTTTCTTGAGCAAACTTTAGCAAAGTTTCTTTATGGATAGCTACTGCATCACCAGTAAAAACAACTCCTTTTAAGTCTTGAGTTTGTTGATACTCATAAACTTCTGCCAAAATATTTTCTGGTTTTGCTATTACTATTTGAGAAAGTTCTACCAACTTTCCATCACTCTTAACAGCAAAAAGTTGGGTAAACACTTCTCCACGATGGGCATCTAGCAAAACACAAGTACAATCACTATAACCAGAAGCTCTAGCAAAAATTTCGGTTGATTTAATAGCGACTATTGGCCGATTAAGCGCATGTGCAAAGCCTTTGATGGTAGCAAGCCCTACACGCAAACCCGTAAAACTACCAGGGCCAATTAACACCCCCAAAGCAGTAATATCATTAGCAGTTTTTTCAACACGATTAAGCAACCAATCTATTTCACTAAGCAAGTTTGTGGAACGCTTTTCATTTCCAGCTATCCCAAGTTGAGCTAGAACTGTATTGCCTAGACTGATAGCAATGCTAGAGCGTGGTGAAGTAGTATCTATTGCTAAAATTAAAGTTTTTTCTAAGTTTTCGGTCATGGACACTGCTTTACAAGTTGTTGATCATACAAGCTTAACACACAAGCTTAACACATTAGCTTAGGGGTATAATGTCACCCTAAACCAGAAAGTGTAGCGAGGATTTTCTGACTTGCCAAGTTCCTCGTGCTAATGCATTCCTGAGATGTTTGTACTTGCTTGCACAAGTTTATCTTCCATCAATATAATTATAAAGTTTTAAAAGCACTTTATTAGAAGGATACTCAATTGAAAACAATCAAGTTATCAGACATTGCATCACAATTAGAATGTACTTTTGTTGGAGATGGAGATTTAGAAATTAGCGGAGTAGCAGGATTGGATGAAGCAGAATCAGGTCAATTAGCTTTTCTTTCTAATCCTAAATATACCCCTAAACTAGCTACTACAAAGGCATCTGCGGTAATTGTAGCCAAAGATTTTAATGCTCCAGTTAATTTATCACTACTACATCATGCTAACCCTTATTTAACTTTTGCTCGTGCAATAGAACTTTTTTACACTGTACCTAGTCCAGCCCAAGAAATTCACTCTACAGCAGTAGTTTCCCCAAGCGCTAAACTAGGGCAAAATGTGCGTATTGGAGCAAATTCTGTAATAGGTGATGAAGTTGAGCTTGGAGATAATGTAGTAATTTACCCTAATTGTACAATTTATTATGGAGCTAAAATTGGAGCAAACTCTACAATTCATTCTAACTGTGTAGTTCGTGAGTTTGTCCAAATTGGGGAGCGATGCACATTACAAAATGGTGTAATAGTTGGAGCTGATGGTTTTGGATATGCTAAACAAGAGGATGGAAGTTGGTATAAGATTGTTCAGTCTGGAATTGTAGTTCTAGAAAATGATGTAGAAATTGGAGCAAATTCTACAATTGATCGAGCAACTATTGGAGAGACTAGAATTAAACGAGGTGCTAAATTAGATAATTTGGTAATGGTTGGACATGCTTCAACAGTTGGGGAAAACACTTTGCTTTGTGGGCAAGTAGGTTTAGCAGGTAGCACAAAGGTTGGGCGCAACGTTACATTAGCAGGGCAAGTTGGGGTTGCTGGACACTTAACAATTGGGGATAATGTTATTGCAACTGCTCAAACAGGAATACCCAATTCTGTTGAACCTAATAAACTTATTTCTGGTTATCCTGCAATTGAAAATCGAGCCTGGTTAAAATCCTCAGCTATTTTTACTAGATTGCCAGAGTTGCAAAAATCTCTTAGAGAACTGCAACAACGTGTTGCAGAAATAGAAAAAACACTTAAAGAATAATTTAGGCAATTATCACTATTGCCTCTACATTAACCCGTTATTTTACAATCAGAAAAGAAAACAAATGTCCGGGAAGTGTGTAAAAGCACCGCTGCCCTCGCAACTGTGAACAGCTACGAAATCCACTACTTAGCCACTGTCTAGAAAAATGATGGGAAGGCGTGGAAATTAGGCTTATAAAGCTGTCAGCCAGGAGACCGATTTGTTTTCCCTTCTGCACCAAATCTTTCGATGGGAAAGAAAAAGGAGCTTATGAACTATCATCGTTTACATACATTTTTACTTACTTCTACTCTAGTTATCCTATTTAGCTTTTGTTCAGTAATAGCCGCACCTAAAGAAATTACAGGTCTTGTTAAAGATGAATCTGGTCAGATTATAAAAGGTGCACTTGTTACACTTATAACTCATGATGGCCGTCAACTAACTACAGCTACAACAGATGATGGCAGTTTTAAATTTGCTAATTTAGGTATAGACACTTACTTTCTTAAAGTTTCTGCAAATGGATTTCGTATCACAACTAGCAAAGAGCTTAACTTAAACTCAGAGGCTCAAAGCCTAGAATTAACCTTAAAAGTTGATGGTATTGATGAAGAGGTTACAGTTACAGCAGAAAATAGTTCTCAACTTGTAGATCAAACTTCAAAATCACTTTCTACTATTAATGATAATGATATAAATTTACGCAAAAATTATACTTTAGCTGAAACACTAGATATGCTACCAGGTGTTAGGCAAAGGAGTTTTGGTGGGCCTGGTTCACTTACTTCAATAAGGTTACGTGGTCTAGCTAATGAAGATACTTCTATTTTGATTGATGGGCTTAGGTTTCGAGATGCTGGTGATGTCAGAGGCTCAGCTCAAGCACTTGCAGATTCTCTTTTCAATGATAATACTGAACGCATTGAGCTATTAAGAGGCAGTGGAAGTTCTCTTTATGGAACAAATGCTGTAGGTGGTGTAATTAATATTCTTTCCTATACTGGCACAGGTAAACCTAGTGGAGAAGTTTCTTTTCAAGGTGGCGGATTAGGGCAATTTCGTGAAGCAGCACGTCTTGGAGGCAGTATCCATAATGTTTTCAGCTATGGAATTGGAGCATCTAGAATAGATACTAATGATGGAATTGATGGGCAAGATATTTTCCGCAGTACTTCTTTAAGCACTAGCCTACGTTATAATCCAACACTTAATTTTTCACTCTCTGGAACAATTAACTATGGACGTTCATTCTTGCAAGTCAATGACAGTCCATTTTTATTAGGCCCAGCAGGAAATGAATTTGGTTATGCTACTGGGTCAGGTACAGTAACTAGTTTTGCAACTGATTTTAATGATCCTGACTCGTTTCGCACTACTAGATTTTTTCAAGGTGGGTTTTCTCTGCGACATCGCTTAAATAGCATCATTAGCTACAATGTTAGTTTTAATTTTGTAGGATCTAATCGCCGTTTCTTTGATGGGCCTGCGGCCTCACCTCTATTAGTTTCACTTATCACTAAAGCTCAAGGATTTTTCCCTAGTTTTACAAGTGACACAACTTTTAAAGGTCGCACTTATACTTTTAATAGTGGAGTTACTTTGCGTTTAGGATCTCATAATTTAGCAAGTGTTGGATTTGAAGCAGAAAAAGAGCGACTACGACAAACAACAGACTTTTTTGGTAAAGAAAGCTTCTCTCAAAAGAGCTATGGAATCTACTTCCAAGACCAAATTAACTATTTTGAGAACCGCTTACAGCTTTCTTTCGCTGGTCGTACACAGTTTTTCACTCTTGATTTTCCTAACACTATAGCGAATATTCCTGCAACTGATATAGCTAAGCTAAAAGCCGTAGGTATTCCAAGAGCCTATACTGGAGATGGTTCAATTGCTTATGGATTTTTTGAAACAGGAACAAAAATTCGTGCTCATGTTGGAAATAGTTTTCGTGCACCTGCTCTAGCTGAACGTTTTAGTGCTTTTGATGGTTCTTTTATGCCTGTTAGGATTGGAAATCCATTTTTAAGACCAGAACGAGCTTTTTCTGTAGATGGTGGAATTGATCAATCTGCTTTCAAGAATCGTTTAAGAGTTTCTCTGACTTATTTTTATACTAAACGCCAAGAAATTATTTCTAGTGGTTTTATTCCATTCTCTACTGCAACAGGAGCAGCATTTTTTCAAAGTAATAGTCCAGGTGGTTTATCTCGTGGTTTTGAAGCTTCAGTTCAAGCTAATCCCATTCGTGGTTTAGATATCAATGCTTCTTATACTTATGCTAATTCAGAACTTTTCTTTGTCAGTAGTTTACTTAAAGCTCATGGAACAACCATTGATCCTAGAGAACAAACAGTTTCTGGAAGTACTTGTGCTTTTGGCATTCCGCGAAATACCTTTAGTTTATCTATTAATCAAAGCTATAAGCGAGTAAATGTTAACTTTGGGTTAACAACTATTAGTGAGTTTGATAGTTTATTTTTCTCTCCTGGAGAATTTTTTAATGGATTTGCTAGCAAAATTGTTAGGCTAGAAGGCTATACAAAAGCTGATTTAGGGGCTTCTTATACTTTCAAGGTTGGAGAAAAGACTAGTGTAGAGTTATTTGGTAAAGGAATAAATATTTTTGATAAAAGCTACTTTGAAGATGGATATAAAACTTCTGGAGCAATTGGAACAGGAGGAATAAAATTCCGCTTTTAATCATAAATAAAGTAAAATATCTGCCAATCAACTTTTATTCTTTGTTTTTAACTTCAATACACTAATATGGCAGACTTAAATACAGAACAAGCTTTAGAGCCTCAAACCCAAAAAACAAGCCGTGTTTTTTGGGTTTTGCTTTGGCCATTAGCAATATTAATGCGTTTTTATAGCTTTAAAGGTGTCTTTGTTGATGGCCTAGTCTTTTTGTCTGGCTCTGATTCTTACTACCATTTAAGACGAACAATAGCAGTTTTTTATAACTTTCCTCATGTTCCTGACACAGATAAATACTTAGATTTTCCATACTACATGCCCGTACACTGGTCATATGGTTTTGACATAATTATGGCATCAATAATTTCCATACTGACTTTTGGAAAGGCTACTCAATGGCAAATGGAAGCTATTGCAGCATTATTACCTGCTTTTATAGGAGGACTTTTATCAGTAGTAATTTATCTAATTGGTAAATTACTTCTAAATGAGTCAACTGCCTTGTTAGCAGGTGTTTTGAGTGCACTTTTTCCAATGACAATACAATATTCCCAAGTTGGTAATTTTGATCACCATTTTTTTACAGCCCTTTGCCAAGGTTTATTTTGGTTAGTCTGTTTACTTGCAAGCAACAAAAAAGAGAACTCTTTTTTAAGTATAGTTGCTGGGGTTATTCTTACAGTAGCTTTTACTTCAACAACTGAGTTTCCTTTTGTAGTAGCAATACATTTAATTGCTTATTTCTTTATTTATCTCATTGCAACTAAAGAACGAAAAGAAACTCTTTTACTTGTAAATTTAAAAGTCTTTAGTAGTGCAACAATTTTACTGTTACCTTTTGTCTTCACTAAATATTTTGAGCCTAATGGAGTTAGTCCTTTGTTAGCTTGTTCTTGGTTTGGGTGTTTTAGCGTGTCATTGTTTTTAGCCGCTATTGCCACGGGACAAAAGAAAATACCCATAACCATTGCAGCTATTAGCTTGATTTTAGCTGCTATTTTTACACTGAAATTTGATTTTACTGTAATTAAAACTTTTATAGATGAAGTGAGGCTTAGTCAAGGAGATACCCTTTTAGCAAGCTCTATTCAAGAAAATAGACCTGTAATATTTGATGGTTTTGATAACTTGTTATTTCGTTATTCTGCTTTTTTATTCTTAAGCCCAGTAACTTTATTTTTACTAATTCGCAAACGTAAAGAAGAAACTTTATTAATTGCCATAAATTTACTAATTATGTTGCCATTAACAATGGCTCATTTACGTTTTGGAGTTTTGCTTACTGTACCTTTTGCTTTAGGAAGTGCATTTTTAGCTCAAGAATGTCTCTTATTAGCCAATCAATATTCACGTAATTATAGATTAAATAAAGCACTTATAATAACACTTATTGTTGCAGCTATGGCAAATTCTGTACTAAAGCTAGATTACAGCCAACCACCAATAGTTGTTGGTAATATATCTTTTCCTCCATTATATAATTCATTTATTTGGTTAGAGCAACATAGTCCTAAAGTTGATGTAAATGCTCCACAGTACGCAACATTAGCTAATGATTGGAGCTTAGGGCACTGGATTATTTACTATACTAAGCGCCCTACAATTTCTTCTCCTTTATTATTTGGAACTTCAGTTTTTGATTCAGCAAAAATCTTTATCCAACCTCCTAAAACAGCAATAAAACCTATTGATAAAAGACAGATAAAATACATAATTATTACACCTAGTGATTTTGAGTATTTATTTAATCTAGCTGGAAACAACTTACCTGCTTCAAACCCCAATATTTTGGGGGATTTGTTCTATGATAGTTTGTATGGACAGCTACTTTTATATAACTTTGATAAAACAGATTCTACAAGGTCTGGGTTAAACAGATTTCGACTTGTTTTTGAAACACCTGAAAAAACTCTTAGTTATGGTGAATATGTTGCTAACTGTGCTATTTTTGAAGTAGTTACAGGTGCTCATTTAGTTGGGCAAGTCAAAGCTAATGCTAATATCAAAGTAACTACAGAAATAAAGACTTCCGCAAGAGTTGTTCCTTATGTTGTTGAGGCTAAAGCTGATAATGAAGGGAAATTTGATATAGTAGTCCCTTACTCAACTACTCCAGATGAGAGCACTAACCTAATTGCTACAGGCTACACTATAAAATCTGATGAAAGTATTAGTAAAGTTAATGTTACAACAACTCAAATCAGAAATGGTGAACAAGTTAGAGTTGATTTTTCTAAATAAAGCAACTAAACAATCTCCCTTACCAACAAAGTTTTATTAGCAAAACTTCTGCATTAGCTCAAATACAGTAGTTCAAATTTTTGTTATAATATTTGGCTTTTATACTCCAAAGGAGATTTCCTCAAAATGCGTTTAGTCTATTTGCCTTACTTACTAGTAGTCTGTTTAATAACTGTGTTTTTAATGACTTGCTCACTTTTTTATAATCATTCTAAGAGTTCAAACAATCTCTTCAAAACAGTCAATACTCTAGATTTACCAGATCAACTTAAACAGGCTCAAGCTTTGACAAAATATAGAAAACTCCCATTAAGTTTTGAAGCTAACAAAGGACAAACAGATTCTGAGGTAAAATTTTTCTCTAGAGGAAAAGATTATTCCCTACTACTAACAGAAACAGAAACTATCTTATCATTAAAAAATGGCAAAGAAGACCCTGCAACAGTGCGAATGAAATTTGCTGGCGCAAATCCAAAGCCTAAACTTGAAGCCATTGAAAGTCGCCCAAGCAAAATTAATTATTTTATCGGTAATGACAGCAAAAATTGGTATAGCGATTTGTCAGAATATAACAAAGTAAAATATACCTCTGTTTACCCAGGAATAGATGCTATTTACTATGGAAATCACCAACAATTGGAATATGACCTTGTTGTAAGTCCTGGCGCAGATCCTCAACAAATTGCAATTCAACTTGAAACTAACCAATCTAAAGCCCTACAGCTTGATACTGAAGGCAATCTACTAATACCAACTGATAAAGGCAACCTTTCCAAACATAAACCTGTTATTTATCAAGAAATTAACGGAACTAAGCAATTTATAGCAGGTAACTATCAACTTAAAGGCTCTAATTTAGTAGGTTTTGAGTTAGGCAATTATGACCATAGCAAGCCATTAGTTATTGATCCTGTATTTGTTTACTCAACTTACTTTGGGAGCACAGACCAAGACCGAGGCTATGGAATTACAGTTGATAAAGCTGGAAATGTTTATATGACTGGAGAAACGCTTTCAATAACTTTTCCACTTAAAAATGCTGTTCAAACTAAAGGCGGTGGTACAACTTTGGATATGTTTGTAACAAAGTTAAACCCAACTGCTACTGACATTGTATATTCCACTTATATTGTAGGAAACGATATTGATCGTGGTTTTGCAATTACAACAGATGCTAGTGGGAATGCTTATGTCACAGGAGAAACCTATTCCACAGATTTTCCAACAGTAAATGCCCTTCAACCTAAAGGCGGAGGCCCAACCAATATAGATGCCTTTATTCTAAAGCTAAACCCTGATGGTAATAAAATCCTTTATTCATCATACTTTGGAGGAAGTTCTGTAGAAAGAGCATTTAGTATTGCTGTTAACTCATCAAGTAATATCTTTATTGCTGGCGAAACAACTTCCCCTGATCTACCAGTTAAAAATGCAGTACAAGCTAAAAAAGGCAACATCATAGATGCCTATGTAGCAAGATTTACTCTTGATACTAATAATATGTGTACACTAGATTTTTCTACTTACTTAGGTGGAAATGATCTAGACCAATGTCATGGTATGACAATTGATTCCGATAGCAATATTTACCTTGTAGGTGAAACAGTTTCCAGCGATTTTCCTGTTAAAAATGCTATGCAACCTGAAGGTGGTGGGCCTGACAATATAGATATTTTTGTCACTAAACTAACTTCTACAGGTTCAATTTTATTCTCAACCTATATAGGCCCTCTAGACTTAGATCGAGGTTTTGGTATTGCAGTAGATTCAGCAAGAAATATTTATATAACAGGAGCCACTAATTCCTTTAATTTCCCTACTGTAAAACCTGCTCAAATTGGTAAAGCTGGAGCATTAGATGCTTATTTAATGAAACTAGACCCAACAGCTAAAAATATTATCTTCTCTACATTTTTAGGGGGTTCAAAAGACGATATAGCTTACAATGTTGTTGTAGACAAAGATAATAATGCCTATGTTTATGGTGACACACAATCCTTAGGTGATTTCCCTGTACAACGTGCATTACAAAGTGCTAGCACTGGAGGATTTTTTGATACTTTTGTAACTAAATATAACAGTGATGGACAGGTAGTTTTTTCCACTTATTTAGGCGGAAATGATGTTGATCATTCAGGAAAAATGGCAGTTGACTCAGATGGAAATGTTTATGTAATAGGCTACACACCTTCCTTAGATTTTCTTGTTGCAAATGCAATAAATCCTAATAAAAACGGTGATGTAGACATTTTCTTAGCAAAAATTAGTGATCCAGTAATCAATTGCCCTAAAGTATCTTTTTCTCCTAGCACACTTCCTGATGCCTTAATTAACACTTTCTACAATCAAAACATAGCCATTGCAAATGCTACAACTTCCTACACATTTAACATTACAGGCAAATTACCAGCAGGTATAATGTTCACCAATGGATTATTATTTGGTACACCTACAGAATCAGGTACTTTCAATTTAGCAATAACAGCAATAGATCCTAATGGTTGCGTAAATAACCAACAGTATGTCTTTAATGTTAGACAAGTTTCAGGAGATTTTACTCTTAATGTTAGTCCTGCTTCTCAAAGTACCCCTGCTGGCTCAAGTACTAGTTTTAACATAGATTTACAAGGTTCAACTAATTTTTCTCAACCTGTGACTATTAGTGCTAGCTCTAGCCCTAATGTAGGCATTTCCATTAGCCCTGTTTCTGCAACAATTACACCAGGTAACCGTATTTCATTTACAGTAAATACAAGTAATAACACTCCTTTGGCTACCTATCCAGTTACATTTACTGGAACAGTGGGAAGCGTATCTAGAAGCCAAATGGCAGTTTTAGAAGTTACTAGCAATGCTCCCGATTTCACCATATCTTTAACACCTAGTAATATGAATTTAATGGCAGGAATGTCCACAGATTTTGTAGCTAAGATTCAACCTATTCGCAATTTTGCTGCTCCTGTAACATTCCAAGCCTCTATTAGCCCAAGTACTAGTGATTTGACTATTTCTCCTCAAAGTACAACAATAACTCCAAATGCTATGGCAAGCTTTACAATCAAAGCGTCTAACATTGCCTCAGGAATGTTTACACTAAATTTAACAGCTACTTCTGGACAAATAGTTCGTACAGCAAAATCAACAATTAATGTGCTGCTACCAGATTTTCAAGTTATTTTTAATCAAGCTGTAACTGTTACAAGAGGTCAAACTGCTCAAATAACTGCAAATATTGTTCGTAGCGGTGGTTTTACAGGAAATGTAACTATTAGCCCAGATCCTAATCAGTTGAAAGCACTTAAAATCAAAGTTAATCCAGCATCACAAACAACAAGTGCAAACAGTGTAAATTTTGATTTTAAAGTAAAAACAAAAGCTCCTGCTGGTAGACAACAGCTAAGCTTTACTGGACGTGATGATCAAGGCAACATCCGCACAGGAACGCTAACGCTTATAATTCAATAAACTAGAATGACACCAATTAAGGATCTTGCTGTAATTTTATCTTCTTTAGAACCAGAACTTAATCCAGGCATTTATGCTTTTGTTTGTGTTGAGCTAAACACTGACATTAGCAAATTGCCTGTAATTGCAACATTTAGAGAAAAAGAAGGGCTAACTCTAGTACTTGAAAAAAGCTTTGCAGAAAATCAAGGCTTTGCTATTTTGTTTTCTGCTGCTTGGATTACTCTTAAAGCCCATTCTGATTTACAAGCTGTTGGGCTAACTGCTGCATTTTCAATGGCTTTAGCCAATGAAAGTATAAGTTGCAATGTAATAGCAGCAGCTTTTCATGATCATATATTTGTACCTGTTGAGTGTGCTGAAAAAGCTATGGAGACGCTTGTACGTCTCCAAAAAGAGGCATTTATAATGTAAAGTTTTGTTGAAATTCTATTTATGACGATAGTAGTTAAAATCATATTCTGTAGCCCAACTGCTCCCATTATCTTTAGAGATTTGGCCTACTTGGCGAACTAGATCAGGTGAAACAAAATAAAAGGTTAGTTTACGTAATATCTTTTGCCCTGTTGGATCAATGTCTTCTGCTTGAAAAGCCATAATGTTATCCTTAAATTCACCTACATAGTTAGTTACATCACCTTTGTCATCAATCCAGGTTTGATACCACTTCTTTGTTTTAGCATTGTAGTAATTAATACTTTTGCCTGTACCACCTCCTGCTCCTGTCCAATTTTCCATTAAAGCACAATCCCCTATAGTTCGTTGAATGGTGTTAGTGCCTGCAAAAGCTCCTTCTTGAGTCTTAACATCCCATCGCCCTACCCAAAAATCAAACTGTCTAGCTTCTTTAGAAAATTCACAAGGATGAGCGGCTTTTTCCATTTTTTTCACTATTTCACTGAACTTGGGATTTGATTGTAGATTAGCAAAATCTTTGTCATTCTTTAACTGTTCTACTTGATTAAAGCCTTTTGCTATTGCATTGTCTAACCATTCAAAGGCTTTTTCTACATTATTTAACTTAGAATATGCACAAGCTAAGTTATACATTACAATAGGGTTGCTGCCTATTTCCACCGATTTAGTAAAAGCTTCCACAGCCTTTTCATTTTGATTTGTGGAAATATAGCTAACACCAAGTCTATACCAAGCACGACCATTGTTAGGCTCTTTTCTTAGTACATTTAAGTAAGCTGAAATGGCATTTTGCCAATCTTGTTTTTGAAAATACTCATTAGCCGTTTGAATTTCAACACTAGCTTGATTGCTCTTATAGCTTGGAGTTTGTGCTTGTACCAAAGTATTTGTAAAAATAATTCCTAACACTAAACATACAACAATACATAAAGAATAAACTATTTTTGCATTTTTTATTTTTATTTTATCAGACTCATTAATTATCATTATTGTTTCTCCTAAATAAAAATGCTAGCTAAGAAAGTTGCAAGTTTTAAGCCAGTAAGAACAAATCATTAAATGATTGTATTTATTATTGTTATAAAAGTAGCCAAAAATTTTATTTGATTTTTGTGTTCTATTTTGGGATAAAAGTGTTTTGGAACTGGGATTACTTCTAGAAAGCCCCTGAAATAGTACTTACAGAAAACAGTGAAATTACTTTAGCTAAAGTCTTCTGGCTAGCTCTACCTATAATTTTAGGTGGGATAGTGCATGTTATAGTAATTAAGCTAAATTTGCTCCCTCAACTAGCTCAACTACCTTTGGATTTGGGAATAAAATTTCGTAAACAACCACTTTTTGGAAAAAACAAGATTTGGCGTGGTGCATTAACAATGGTTTTGGCTACTACAATTCTAACTCTTTGCCAAAATTATTTTTACCATAATTTTTCTTGGGGCAAGTCTTTATCTCTAATTAATTATGCTGAAGTGAATGCCTTAGCCTGGGGAATACTCTTAGGAACAGGCTACATAGCTGGAGAATTGCCCAACAGCTTTATTAAACGCCAATTCAAGATAGAATCAGGTGAAACAACTCAAGGTGGTTTAGGAAAACTATTTCAGTTTGTTGATCAAGTAGATAGTTTTTTTGGAGTAGTAGTGTTTATGTGTTTTTTATCATTGCTGTAGCTAGTTATTCACTACCTGTTTTAACAGGTTTTTTGAAATATGGTAGATTAACTAGTTATCACACTCGTGGAGCAGTTTTAGCAGCTTATTGCATTGGTGCTGCAACTGTAATTGTTTTTGCTGAAGGATCAACAATTTTTTTTCGTGTAGCCACTTTTATATTGGCCTTAGCTGAATTAGAAGAAATTGCAATCACTTTAACTCTACCAAAATGGCAAGCTAATATACCTTCATTAAAACATGCGCTAGAAATAAAAAAGGGTCAAACTATTTAAAGCAAAGTCAGCCAGACTACTTTATTTTATGGTAGTCTAGCTGATTTTGGGTAAACCAATTTTGTACAAACTTAAGAGAAATTTTAATTATTTCTGTGTCTTTGAAAAAACATTACAGCTAAAGGTAAGGCTCTTTGAGGAAACTCATGTCCACCAGGATGAAGATAAGTCCCTAGCTCAGTACCATTAATTCCAGGCTCAAAACTTGCAAACCCTTCTTTAACTGCTTTGCTAGGATCTGAATGTAGTAGTTGACGAGCAGCTTCTACACTAAGTAACTGGCTTTGAAAAGGAACTAATGGATCTTTTTCACCTGCAATAATAAATATTGATTTAGGAATATCAGTTCTAATTAGTGAACCTCCTTGACCAGAAGCAGAGCAAAAAGCAGCAAATTTTTCACCTCTCATATTCCAAATTACATTGGTAAAACGCCCTCCATTAGAGTGGCCTAGAGCATAGACACGTGTTGGATCTACTTTATATTGATTAAGGATTTGGCTTAGTGCAACATCTACAAATTTGATATCTCTGTCATTAGCTTCACCAGGATCTTTTTGCCAACCAGTTTTTTTACCTTCTGGATCAGTAATTCCAGGAATCCCGGTAAGCCCTTGCATATAAACCACTACAGCCTCAGGCCAAAGCTCATGAATACGAAATTTTCTTGCTGAGCTTTCAGCCGTGCCACCATGTCCATGAAAAACAAACACTAAAGGAGCTCCTGTGCTTGGAGCAGTTCGGGAATTAGAAAAGATTATTGCGCTACGTTCTACCCCTTCAACTACAAAAGTAGATTTTACAGGTTTTGCTATAGCAGCATCTAAATCATTACTTTGAGCCTTGCTCTCATTTGTAAAAAATGAAAGAGAAAAAACTAAACACAAAACACTAATTGTGCATAAGTATAGTATAGTACGCATAATAATCTCCAGAATATAGCGATGTTATTTTATTTGTAGTAACTAGAATAGTTGTTTCATCATGTTAGAAGAAATAGCGTTTAGAAAAGTTTGGAAAATTAAAGAAAATTTTTAGAAAAATCTCCTTTTAGCCACTAACAAACAACTTGCAGGTTTTGAGGGTTGATACTTGACTGCAAAGATTTTTCTTGTTTAGTTACTAGATCATAGTAGTCAATAAAAATTGTTTGTTTAATATTGCTACGCAACAAAATATTGAGTGCTGCTGTGATTTTATAAATAGAGCTTCCTAAAAACTGAATCAATGTTGTAAAAAGAATATGAACATGCTTAAGTTGATTTACCGATAATACACTATCAGCCGTTATTCCAAGGCCTCCTACAGTAGTAAACTTTTTGCCATTTATGAAAGTAAAAGCTGAGGGTAAGAATTTACCCTCAGTCATTACATAGCAGTTATGCAGCAAAAACACTTGGGCGACGATTTGCCCAAGGACAAGCTGCTTCTAGTTGTGAAGCTAATCTAAATAGAGTAGCTTCATCTCCATATCTGCCAACAAAATGTGTTCCTATAGGAAGCCCTTGTTCATTCCAATATAAAGGCATAGACATTGCGGGTTGTCCAGTAATATTATTTAATGGAGTATATGGAACAAATTGAGCAGCACGAAACATTCCAGCAAGTGGGTTATCTGGAGTTGCATCAAAAGAACCTAGTACAACAGGAACTTCTCCTAAAGTTGGAGTTATATAAACATCATACTTTAGCATAAATTGAGCTACTTGACGGCTAATTTGTTGAAAGTGAAATAGTGAAAGAATTAAGTCGCTAGCAGCAATTTCTTTGCCCATTTGATGAAGCCCCCAAGTTAAAGGTTCAAAATATTCTGCTTTGAGTGCTTTACCTGTACGCCGCGACCAACCATTTAAGACAGCAGAACAAACACTACTCCAAACAGCAAAGAAAGTTTGATTAAGCATTTCTCCATCAATGTTTTCTGTAGGAGAAGCTTCTTCTACATGATGACCTAAACTTTCACAAAGTTTGGCAGCAGCTTCAAGAGCTTTTACGCAATCAGGATCAATTTCTACTCCTGATAAATTCTTAGTGGTGAAAGCTATACGCAGTTTCCCAGGATCTGCTCCAACTTCAGCTAAAAAAGGACGTGTTGGAGGTATAGCATAATAAGGATCTCCAATGCCTCCACCAGCAGTAGCATCTAGTAATGCAGCACTATCCCTAACAGAGCGAGTAACCGCATGCTCTACAACTAAGCCTCCTGGAGTTTCTCCAACATCTGGCCCCATAGGGTTACGGCCTCTAGTTGGTTTTAATCCAAAGAGTCCACAACAAGATGCAGGAATACGTATTGAGCCACCTCCATCATTGGCATGTCCCATTGGTACAAGTCCAGCAGCTACAGCAGCAGCAGAACCACCACTTGAACCACCTGTAGTGCGGGTTATATCCCAGGGATTGCGACAAGCTCCAAAAAGAGCGGGTTCTGTAGTAGGAAGTAATCCAAATTCTGGAGTGTTTGTTTTACCAACTATAATTAAACCTGCTTTTTTATAACGAGTTACAAGCTCACTATCATAGGTAGGAACATAGTCTTTTAGAAAAGCTGAGCCTGAAGAGAGTTTAACCCCTGCATAAGCTGGAAATAAATCCTTGAGCACAAAAGGAACTCCTGTAAATGGCCCTTGTGGAATTTCTTTTTGAGCTACTTCTCTAGCTAGATCATACATCGGTGTAACAACAGCATTAATGGTAGGATTAATCTTTTCAATCCTAGCAATTGCCGACTCAACTAATTCTATAGGCTTGACTTCCCCTTTTCTTACTAACTCTGCTTGTGCAGTCGCATCCAATAAAGCAAGTTCTTGCATATGTGTTTCCTTAAGTAAAATTAATTATTACTAGATAAAGTTACTAGTGTGGGTTCTGAGTCTAATTCTGAGTGAGCTAGCACAGCATCTAGCTCTTTTGATAAATCTCCAACACCTGGAGAAAGCTGCTTAAAGTCAAATAGTTTATGATCCATCATATGAGAAGGAATCACTCTACCTAAAGCAGCAAACATTGAAGTCCAAACTTTGGGAAATTCTGATTCTAAATCTTTGATTAATCTTTTTACTCGTTTACGTTTTAGGTTTTCTTGTGATCCACATAAATCGCAAGGAATAATTGGGAAGTCCTGAGTAGCAGCATAAGCAGCTATATCTGACTCACGCAAATAAGCTAGCGGTCTAATAATCATATTGCGCTCATCATCGCTACGTAAAACAGCAGGCATTGCCTTCATTGTGCCATTAAAAAAGAAATTTAGAAGAAAAGTTTCTAGAATATCATCAGCATGATGACCTAAGGCAATTTTAGTACAACCTTCCTCAACTGCTGTATTATAAAGGATACCACGCCTTAATCTAGAACAGACTGAACACATAGTTTCACCTTCTGGAACAAGTCTTTTTACAATTGAGTAAGTATCTTTTTGAATAATTCTAAAAGGAACTCCCAAACTAGTAAGATATTCTGGTAAAACATGTTCAGGAAAGCCAGGGTGTTTTTGATCTAGGTTAACAGCTAATAGCTCAAAGTGTACTGGAGCACGCTTTTGAAGGTGATAGAGCAAAGAAAGCAAAGTAAAGCTATCTTTTCCACCACTAAGACAGACCATAATTCGGTCACCTTCTTTAATCATTGAAAAATCTTCGATAGCTTGCCCCATACGTCGGTAGAGCCGTTTTTGTAATTTTTCTACTAACTCATTATTTTTCATTTAAGTTCATCCAACAACTTTATGGTTTTAACCGTTTTTTTAGCTCTCCATCAAACTCAGCTAAATCTTTATAGCTAGTATGACGAGAAAGAGCTTGGTCAATAGTATAATTTTGTGATAAGTCTCCTAAAATATCCATCAATGTGCTAATACCCCGTTGAGACAACATCTCAACAGCTGCTAATGAGTAGGCATAAGCTACCAAGGCTTGTGCTGTTGAAAAACCTGTAAAAGAACCACTTAGAACTTTTAACCCAAATTGTGGGTTACCAGCAATTAAAGCAGCTAATTGAGTATGATAAACATTAGCTGATTTTCCTTCCATTACTTGAGCAATTCCTTCATTAAGCCAAACAGGACATTTGCCTTGTGCTTTGAAATAAACAAATGAGTGTGTTAACTCATGAGTTATGGTTCTAGTTAACTCATCATCTACTGAAGAAACTCCACCTATTGGAACTCTCAGTTTTCCATCATTTAGCGCACCTGCCCAACTTGGAGCTTGAGTAATATCTGAAAAAGTACTTTTTGTGTAAAAAATAGCACTAATTCTTTCTTTTGGCTCATAACTAAAGCTTCTTCTTAAGGTATCATACTTATTTTCTAAAACAACTAATAACTGCGATTCCAAACCATTATTAAGAGAATCACCTTCTATAACAATATTAAAAAATCTGCTACGGCTACTAGTAAAGTCTTTAGCCCTTGCTAATTCATTCTTTGCTTTTGTTAAGTCTTCACGGATAAGAGCATTTTCACCTAATTTAAGTGCTGTTTGCCAAGCATTTACTGCATCTTGTAGATTTTCTAGAAGATAATATCCTTGACCAAGAAGATAATGGGCAAATTGATTTTTTGGATCTGCTTCAACTGCTTTTCTGGCTTGTCTAACAGCTTCATTATAATGACCTGTATCTATTTCATTTTTGCTAAGTAACATTAAGGCATTGGAGTTGTTAGGTTGCCATTTCAAAGAACGTTCTAGTAGCTCTTTGGCTTTTGTTTTATGTCCTGCTTGGTCTTCAGCAAAAGCAATTGCATTTAATGAGGTAACTAGTATGTTAATTAACTCTTTATCTGAAGGGTTATTTTTAAGTTTTGCTTCAAGCTCATCAGTAGCTTTTAAATCTAAGCTAACTCCATTTACTCTAATAATTGGAATTTGAAACTGTATTAGTTTGTTTTTTGAAGAATCATCAGCAGGAGTTTTGCTTGTTTCTTTTGAAGATTCTATAGTTCTTTCTGCGTTAGGGTTTGTAACTAAAGCTTCTCCTTTAATATTATCTTTTTCAATACTTTCTACTTTGTCAAGAGAGATAGTTAAGCTTGCTTCTCCAACCCAATAACGAAGGACTTTGCCATCTTCTTTAGCATAGTCACAATGAATCACTCGTCCATCTTTGAGTTTAATTGTATCAGCTAAAACCAAGGAAACTGTAGAAAGATACCCTAAGCAAACCAAGCTAGTTAATAAAAATTTGTGTTTCATAAGCTTTATTTAACCTCACTTACACTAAAAGCAAAAAAGAATAATGAGGAAAAGGCTGATAACTTTTCCTCATTTTACTTAACACATTTATTTTATAACTCACTAACAGTTATATGTATTAGCTAGTAAGTTGTAGCAATATAATCTGATACTCCTGCTTTTCCTCTTAATTCTGAACCAGCTTTTTGGGCTTCTGACATACTTTGGTAACGACCTACTCTAACACGGTACCAAATTCCTTTTGCTCCTAAATCAGCCCGTACTACATAGGCTTCTAGTCCAGCACTACGAAGTTTCTTACCTAAAGCTTCAGCTTCATTTTGGCTTTGAGTAGCACGAACTTGAACAGTGAATTTACCATTTCCAGCTAAAGAATTAGGTAGATTTCCTGTAGAAGTATTAACTTCAGGAGTCTTTGTTGGTTTTGGTGTTGGAGTTTTAACAGGCTCTGGTGTTTTAACCACTTCAGGAGTCTTTGTTGGCTTTGGTGTTGGTGTCTTAACTACTTCTGGTGTTTTAGTTGGTGTTGGAGTCTTAACTACTTCTGGTGTTTTAGTTGCTTTTGGTGTTTCACTAGCAACTGGTTCTGGTGTTTTAGTTGCCTTTGGCGTAACTTCTGGTGTAGAAGTTTCGTCTGGAGTTTCTACAACCTTAGGTGTATTAGTATTTTTCACTATTTCTATAGGAGTAGGAGTAGAACGTACAGTATGTGCAGGAACATAGAAGAATAAATAATATACACCTGCTACAAAAGCTGCTACTGAACCAATAAGTAACCCTTTTAATAGACCACTACTACTACTAGCAGGTTCTTCTATTGGAGGTGGAGGTGAAAATATGTCTGGGTTATAAACAGGTGTAGGAAGTTCTTCTTTTTCCTCACGCAAAGGTTTATTTAGCACATCTGCTTTTGGCTTTGGAGCTTCGGCTTTTGGTGGTTTTGGAGTTTCAGTTTTTGGTAAATCAGCTTTAGCTTCCGCCTTAACAGGAGGAGGTTTTGGAGGAGGGGGAATTGGTAATTTATCCCCACTAGCTTCTTTATTCTCTACTGCTGGTTTGAAAGCTGGAGGAGGAACTTTTACATCTGCTTTCTTTTCTTCTTTTTTCTCTTCAACAACTTTTGGGCTAGAAGCTAAACTAGCTTCTTCTATTTTTGCAGGAGCCGAAGGGCTAGGAAAAACTTCTGAAGGCTTTTCTAAAGCTGGTGGAGTTGGTGTTGAAACAAACGCAAATCCAAATTCTTGTGGTTTTTCTTGTGGCTTCTCTTGTGGCTTCTCTTGTGTTTTTTCTGCCTTTTCAGCTGGTGCAGCAGGGGTTGAAGGTTCATCAAACTTAAAGGTAAAACTTGGAGAAAGTGGAGAGGTTCTGTTTTGATCTGAGCTTGAAGGAGTATCTAAAATTCCTGGAGGTATAGGTAGTTGTCCGCTAACTGCTGGCATGTTAATAGCAGTAGCAATACTCATTTGCTCCTCAGGCCCAGCTTGAGCAGCACTAGGTTGTGCAGCAGCTACTACAGTAGTAGCATTTGGATCTTCTGTAGGTTCTTTCGCAGCTTCTTTTTTCTCAGAATCAGCAAAAGTAAAATCAAATTTAGGAGCAGCTGATTTTTCTAAAGTAAAATCAAACTTAGGAGCTTCTACTGGTTTTTCTTCCTTATGCTCTTTATTTTCATCACTTACACGAGATTCTATTGCAGAAGCAAGATCTGCATTGTTCATAGTTAAAGTACTATCTAAATCAAAAGATGGTACTTTCATAGGACTAGGGTCTGGAACTGTTTCAGCAGAAGATTTTACATCTGTTTCTACTTTAGGCAGTTCACCTGATTGCTTTTTCTCTGAATCTTTAGAAACAGTGATAGCCGCAGGAGTAGAATCTTCAGGGGGTAAGTTAAAGGATGGGTCTTTGAACGCTTCTGGTTCAGAAAAACTAAAACCCATTTCTGCTTTAGGAGTTTCAATTTTACCTTCATTTTGAGCTTTCATAGCTTGTTTAACTTCAGGAGGGGGTGAACCCATAACCATTGTAGATTCACCATCAAAGACTTCCTCTGATTTTTCAGCTTCTTTAGATGAAGCAGCTTGCAAGCTCTCAACTTCATGTTTAAGGCTAGGCCCAAGACTAAATGGGCCAGTGATTGGCCCTGGTTTATTTAGATCTTCTTCAGCTTTACTAGAATCAGCTACATTTGCTGTTAACCCTATTGGAGGTGAAGGAGGTTGAGAAATAGGAGGAGTTTGATACTTGCTAGTACTTATTTTTTGTCCAGTCCCTTCTAAAGATTTGGTATCTGCCTTTTGGTTAGGACGAACTTCTATACGAGCCTGACAGTTCTTACAAGTAAATTTTCCACCACCAGAAGGTATGCGAGATGGATCTATGCGGTATTCATGATGGCACTTTGGACAAGTAATTTTTAGTGGTTGTGGTTTTAGTGTACCTGTTGTTGTTGAGAGTGTTCCTGTACCTACAAGTGCCCCCGTTAAACCAGCGCTTGCATCAGACTTTGGAGTAGTCAAAGTTGAGGGTTTTGGATCACTTTGAGGTGCAACAGGGCTATCACTTTTTCCCAAAGTTGATTTTCTTATTCCTGGCCCAGTAAAAAAACTCTCTGAATCATCCTCTTTTATAGGACTAGGTGGTTCAGTTTTTGCTGGAGCTGAACTAGCAGCTTTTGCTTCTGAGATTGCTTGTTTTTGGTTTTGTAAATCTTTGCTTGATGGTGCTTCTGTAACAGTAGCATCACCTTGTCCAGCTTGCAGTGGACGCACTTCCACCTTTGCTTGACATCCCCAACAAGTAAATCTTGCCCCCTTTGCAGGTATGCGCGAAGGATCTAATCTGTATTCGCGCCCACATTTTGGACAGGCAATTTTCATGACAGCCTCCTCAGCTTAATTAGCTCAAAATCTAATACAAACTGTTACTAACTACAGGCTAATTATACTAACTTACATCAAGCCTATGCTAATACAAAGTTTGTTAACTACTTTTTGTAAGTCACTAAATTGCAAAGCTATTTTACAACGCCATTAACTTATTTTTGGCTAGCCATAGAAGTCTCCCATTCTTGATAAAGCACCTCTAGTTTTTGACTAGATTCTTGATACTCATCTTGCAATTGAATCAAGCGCTCTGGACTTCGAGCAACTTCTGAACTAGCTAGTAACTGGGAAATTTCTGCAATCTTTGTTTCTAAACTTGTTATTTCCTCTTCAATTACAGTTACTTCACGCAGTACTGTTTTGGTAGTTTTAGGTTTAGCACTTTTACTAGTATTGCGAGTTTCTCGTGCTAACTGAGAGCGTTGTTGTTGCTCTATTTCAGCACGACTACGACGCAATTCACAATATTCTGAATAAGTTCCAGAAAACACCTCTGCATTAGTGCCATCCAAGTATACTATTTCTGTAGCCAATCGATCGAGAAAATAACGATCATGTGAAACAACTAAAACTGTTCCTGCAAACTCATCTAGAGCATTTTCCAAAGATTCACGAGAAACAATATCTAAGTGGTTTGTTGGTTCATCTAATACTAAAACGTTGACACGACTATAAACTAATTTTGCTAAGGCTAAGCGCCCTTGCTCTCCTCCACTAAGATCTCCAACACTCTTAAAAACATCTTCCCCACAAAAATTAAATGCCCCTAAAAAAGATCTTAGTTTTACCTCTTCTGCATAAGGATCTAATTCTCTTAACTCATCTATTACTTTGTTGTTGGCATTTAGCTCATTAAGCTTTTGATCGTAATAGCCAATACTTACATTACTTCCCCAGCGAATTTCACCACTTAAAGCTAATTGCTTAGCTAAAAGAGTACGTAGCAAGGTGGTTTTGCCTGTTCCATTACCACCAATAATAGCTAAAACTTCTCCACGGCGCAAAGTAAAGTTTATGTTTGTTGCTAAAGAATTTTGTGGATAACCAATGCTCAACTTCTCTACATTTAAAACTATATCTCCGCTACGAGCAACAGGCTTGACAACAAAACTAGCAACAGCTTCCTGAGATTGTATTGCTTCAACTCTATCTAATTTTTCTAACATTTTACGTCGGGATTTAGCTTGTTTAGTTTTTTGTCCAGCTAAGTTACGGCGAATAAAGTCTTCTGTACGTTCAATAAACTCTTGTTGTTCTTGATAGGAACGTTGTTGTACTTTACGACGTTCTTCCCTTTCCACTAAATAATAAGAAAAATTACCTGAATAGTTGTTAATACGTTTTGCTTCTAACTCCAAAATTCTATTTGTGCATTGATCTAGCATGTAGCGATCGTGAGAGATAATAACATAGGCTGACTTATAAGAGGTTAAAAATTCTTCTAACCATTCGATTGCTTTAATATCTAGGTGGTTAGTTGGCTCATCTAGCAGTAAAATATCAGGTTTAGAAAGCAGCAAACAAGCTAAACTTAAGCGTGCTTGTTGACCACCACTTAAATGAGTCACAGGCAAACTAAATTCTTCTTTATCAAAACCTAATCCTAGAAGTACGGCTTCTGCTCTAGCTGCAATGGTAAAGCCTTCTTCCATTTCAAAACTTTGTTGTAGATCGCTATATTGAGAAAGTGCAAATTCTAGTTCTTGGCCTGTTAACTTAGTCATTTGCTCTTCTAGCTTTTGCATTCGCTCTTCTATCTGTCGCAATCTAGCAAATACACCTAAGGCACTTTCTAGTACCGTTTTACCTACTACAACACGATGCTGCTGAGCTAATAAGCCAATAGAGAGGTTGTTGGCACGAATAACTTGACCTTTATCTGGTAATTCTTGGCCTAATAACAGGCGAAAAATCGTAGTTTTACCAGCGCCATTACGTCCAACTAAACCAACTTTTTCTCCAGGATTGATCTGAAAAGTTATTCCTGAAAGAATTTCATCTGCACCATAGGATTTATGAACATCTTCAAACCGAAATAACATTATTTAACAACAAAACCATAAAGCAAAAGCAATATTTTCTAGAAGATAAGCCCTTGCTATTTATAATGTTTTTACCTTATGGTTATTTCCCCTTCAAAATTTAGGTTATGTTATTTTCCTGCTTCAGTAGATTTTTTTTCTTTATCTTGTTCTGCGGGTTTTTCAGTCTTTTTGCTATCTTTTTCATCTTTAGCAGGAGTACTTTCTGCTTTTGGTGTTTCTTTTGGGGCATCTTTCTTTTCTTCTGCCTTAGTTGCACCATCTCCAGCAGCCAAGCTAGTAGGTCTTAGTGAACCAAAGTTATCAGGATTTTGTAATATTCTTTGAGCCAACAAGTTTTCTACTCGAATTTGATTAGTTGCTGTTACGAGTAATGCGTTGTTAAGAATATTTTTGCGTTGTTCTACCAAAAGCTGAGAAATTTGAGATTTTACTTGAGGACTATCTAAAGTCAATTTTTCTTCTTGAGTACGTTTAGCTGTAACTTTGAAAATATACCAACGTCCCTTTGAACCTTGCACAGGAGGAGTAATATCTCCTTCACGCATTTTATAGAAAGCCTCTATTAATTGTGGAGGAAAACCACCTTGTTGCAAAGCTTGTTCATCCAAAAAGCCTAAATCCCCACTTTTTAAGGCAGATGGGTCTTCTGATTGAGTACGTGCAATAGTAGCAAAATCTCCACCATTTTTAAGTTGACTATAGATAGTGTCTATTTTTTGCTTTGCCTGATCTTCACCAATTGCATCATTTTTTGCTTTATTATCAGCAGCATCAACAGTAATTTGACCTAATGCAAGTCCCCTACCCAAAGTAAATTGTCCAGGGTTACGACTGTAATAATCTTCTATTTCTTTATCTGTAGGGGGTTTGACTTGTCCAATTTTGTCTTGAAGTTTGGCAACAGCCATTTTATGTTTTGCTTCTTCATTAAGCTGTTCTTCAGTCATACCCATGTTTTTTAGTTCTTTTTGAAAATCATCAGCAGAAAGCCCTCTTTGTTGAATATCCTTTTGAATAAAGGCTCTCACCTCTTCATCTGTGATTTGTATATTGTCTTGGCGCGCTCTTTGGTAAAGAATTTCATCTGTAATCAGAGAATCTAAGACCTGTAAACGGGCAGTAGCAAGCTCACTCATATTGAGATCAGTAATCTTTCTTCCTGATTGGCTTTGTTTGAGTTGTTGTTCAATTAGTTGATCAACTTTAGAAAGAGGAATTTCTGTACTTCCTACTCTGGCAGCAACTTCTCCACCGCTTCCAGAATCAGATCCAGCTTTGCCTTTATCACAACTTATAGAAGTTAGGAAAAGTAATAAAATTAAAGAAAATAAGACTATTTGCAGTCTCTTAGCTTGCTTTTGCACAATAACTTTGCTCCTTTTTGCGCGATATTAATTGACATTAGTAACAGCGGTTTGCTATAAATAGCGTTTCCCGTTTTAAGCGGTAAACTCACATAATACCAGTAAACGCGCTGAAAATAAAATATCAAAACCCTTGTAGGTAAACCATAACTTTTAGCGCTTATGGAGGAGAATCTTATGTCAATGAAATGTGATATTTGCAACAAAGGACCACAGTTTGGAAATCGCGTCAGTCACGCTAACAATCGCACTAAGCGCCGTTTTAATCCTAACCTACAACGCGTACATGCATTAGTTGGTGCTACTCGTTGTCACTTAACTGTTTGCACCCGTTGCATCAAAGCTGGCAAAGTTACTAAAGTTGCTTAGTTAATCTAAAATCTATATAGATATAAGCACTAAAAGATATTTTGTTTTTAGCAAAACACTATTGTACTATATTAGTAAGCTAACATTACTAACTCTAACTAGTTGTGTTAGCTTATTTATATTTGCTTAAGAAAAATCTTATATAAATCTGCTTTTATGTTTTAAAAATAGAAAAGGGGCAATTGCCCCTTTTCTATTTTACTGTGTACTAAAAATTAGTGTGCTGTTGCTTCTAAAACTTCACCATGAAATTGCTCTTCTTCTGTAGAACCAACTAGAGCCAAGGTTGAAGCTTCACCACCAGAAATAACTTGTGCTATTTCATCAAAATAGCCTGTACCAACAAATTCTTGGTGTTTGGTAGCAGTGTAACCATTAGCTTCTCCAGCAAATTCATTTGCTTGGAATTCTGCATAAGCAGTCATACCAGTATCACGATAGCCACGTGCAAGTTCAAACATTGAGTAGTTCAAAGCATGGAAGCCTGCTAAGGTGATAAATTGGAATTTATATCCCATTGCGCCTAGTTCTTTCTGGAATTTTGCTATGGTAGCGTTATCTAGTTTTAATTTCCAGTTAAATGAAGGTGAGCAGTTATAAGCTAATAATTTGCCTGGGAATTTAGCATGAATTGCTTCAGCAAATTTTCTTGCTTCTTCTACGTTTGGTGAAGAGGTTTCACACCAAATCATATCAGCATAAGGAGCATATGCTAAACCACGAGCAATAGCAGCATCTAAACCGCCACGCATACGATAGAAGCCTTCAGAAGTTCTTTCACCAGTTAAGAACTTTTGATCACGTGGATCAACATCACTAGTGATAAGGTGTGCGCCATTAGCATCAGTTCTAGCTACAATGATAGTTGGCACGCCTAACACATCACTTGCAAGCCTAGCAGCAGTTAGTTTTTGGATAAATTCCATTGTAGGAACTAAAACTTTGCCGCCCATATGTCCACATTTTTTAGCAGAAGCCAATTGATCTTCAAAGTGAACTGCGGATGCACCTGCATCAATCATGCCTTTCATTAGCTCAAAAGCATTAAGTGAGCCACCAAAACCTGCTTCAGCATCAGCTACGATTGGAGCAAACCAGTAAACATCATCTTTTCCTTTAGAGTGTTGAATTTGATCTGCTCTAGTCAAAGCATTGTTGATTTTACGAACCACATTTGGAACGCTATCAGCAGGATAGAGACTTTGATCTGGATACATTTCTCCAGCATTGTTAGCATCAGCAGCAACTTGCCAACCGCTTAAATAGATTGCTTTTAAGCCTGCACGAACTTGTTGTACAGCTTGATTACCTGTTAAAGCACCTAAAGCAGCTACGTAATCTTCTGAATGTAATAAATCCCATAATCTCTTACAACCAACTTCCGCTAGAGTGTAATTTATTCTCATAGATCCACGTAGACGTACAACATCCTTAGCAGTATAGTTTCTAGATATACCTTGCCAACGCGCATCAGTTTTCCAGCTTTGATCTAATAATTCGGCTTCTTGACTAAATTTATCAAAATTATTCATATTTAATTCCCTTTCAAAATTTATAAATATTCATAAGCAGGTAAAGTGAGAAAATCCACAAATTCATCATTTGTGGTAATTGCAAGGAAAATCTCTCCAGCTAATTTGTACTTGCCAGTAGAGAATGTTCCTTCTCCAACGGAATTTTTTATTTTTTCTAGTTCTTCGGCCAAAATTTGTTTTACTAAATCTTTTGTAATATGTTCACCACTATCAAGCTGTGCATTATGTTTAACCCATTGCCATACTTGTGCACGTGAAATTTCTGCTGTTGCAGCATCTTCCATCAAGTTATAAAGCGGAACACAACCTGTTCCTCTTAACCAGGACTCTAAATAAAGCATACCTACGTTAATATTAGTCCTTAATCCACCTAAAGTAATTTTCCCTTCAGGGACAGCTAAAAGGTCTTTTGCTGTTACAGAAACCTCTTCTCTTAGGCGATGAATTTGATTTGCTGTAGTCATTTCTCTATCAAATTCTGCTAGGGCTACAGATACTAACCCAGGATGAGCCACCCAAGTTCCATCATGACCATCAGAAGCTTCTCGCTTTTTATCAGCTACTACTTTTTCCATTGCTATGGCATTAGCTGCTGGATCATTTTTTATTGGAATTTGTGCAGCCATTCCTCCCATTGCATGCACTCCACGCCGATGACAAGTTTTTATTAATAGTAATGAATATGAATGCAGAAAATGTGTTGTCATTGTAACCAGAGCACGATCTGGTAAAACACAATCTGCATGATTACGAAACTTCTTTATAAAGCTAAAAATATAATCCCATCTACCACAATTAAGCCCAGCAGAATGCTCTCTTAATTCATAGAGAATTTCATCCATTTCAAAAGCTGCTAGGATAGTTTCAATCAAAACTGTAGCCTTAATTGTACCTTGAGCAATGTTTAATAGATTTTGAGCTAGGATAAATACATCATTCCAAAGCCTTGCTTCTAAATGACTTTCCATCTTAGGCAAATAGAAATATGGCCCAGCTCCTTTATCTATAAGCTTTTTGGCATTGTGGTAAAAATATAGTCCAAAATCAAATAGCCCACCAGAAATTGGCTTACCATCTATTAGCACATTTTTTTCTACTAAGTGCCAACCCCTAGGACGTACCATTAGCACTGCAACTTTTTCATTTAATTTATAAGTCTTACCTTCTGGGCTAAGATAATTAATGGTACCGTCAATTGCATCTCTAAGATTAATCTGTCCTTGGATAGTTGCTTCCCAAGTAGGAGCGTGTGAGTCTTCAAAATCAGCCATAAAGACTTTTGCCCCTGAGTTTAGAGCATTAATAATCATTTTTCTGTCTACAGGGCCGGTAATTTCTACACGGCGATCTTGTAAATCAGCAGGCAATGGAGCTACTTTCCATTCACTTTGACGAATACTTTCAGTTTCTGGTAAGAAATCTGGCATTTCTCCAGCATCTATGCGGAGTTGACGTTCTGCTCTTTTGGCAAGTAATTCTTCACGTCTGGCAGAAATTTCTTTTACTAACCTAGCAACAAAACGAAGTGCATCGACAGTTAAAATATCTGCAAAACTTGCACTTACTGGTGCTATCACTTCAATATTATCTGCTTGCAAAATTTGGTTTAGTTGCTTTTGTGTTTCTATTGCGTGATTGTCAGAATGGGTTTCTTGTGTAAGCATATTTATACACCTTTGCTATCAACAAGTTGCAAGCTTTATAAAATGTTACAGAGCTCTTTTCAATTTAATATAAGCAAAAACGAAGTTTCTCGTCAAGCGAATTTTCGCTAAATCTGCAAAATTAGCTAAAAGACATTATTTGCTGATTAAGAGTTTTCGCTAGAATAGTCTGTATCTGTTAATTTACCTAAGAAAATAAGTTTTTTATGTATGTTGTTTAAGTTTCTAAAATAGGTTTATACTCTGATGGATTGTCAAATCCAGCTAGCCAAGCTGCTGCTGAGTGACACTTTCTTATATTTGGAGGAACGGGTAAAAGGTATTCACGTTTTGTTGAAGGGCATAAACAACGCAAATAATGAACAATTTGTCCAACAATATTATTATTAATGGTTATTTCCAAAAGCGAACGTACTCCCCCAGCATCTTTATCTGAATCTATAACCTTAGCTTGAGCTTGAGAAAGAATTTTATCAATACCAACTCTTTCCAGCATTAACCGTCGAATTTCTGCATTAGGTTCAGTTAAAATACTTTCCCAAGAGAGTTTTTCTGGAGCAAAAACAACTTCTTGGGGAACTCTGTAACGATGCCATAAAACTCTGCATTGACTCATTAAGTTAGGCAATCTTTTTACAGCACAACCAGAAACTTCCATTCTTCCATTAAATTCCAAAGATGCAGGTAACTTTTTCATTGCAAAACAGTTTGTCAACACAAGCTTAGCTTGCCCATTTAAGGAAAAATATAACTTTTCTGGCAAAGCTTTTAGAGTCTCACAATCTGTTAAATCAAGATTATAAAACTCTTCTGGTGGAGCAAGAAATTCTTCTAGCTTTTTGCAACCTCTAAAACTTAATGTTTTTCTCACGCTTAAAAGTGCTTCAACTCTCTCAAGTTTTTTGCAATTTGTAATAACAATAGATCTTGCAGTTAAAAACCCTTCTTTCAAGACTTTCAGTGGAAGCTTAGACAATTTAATTACATAACTAACATCTACAAAATACGGCAATTCCTCTATAGGACAATTATCTATAATCAGACTAGTAAGTTTTCCTGTTTCTAAACAAGTAATACTTTCTAGAGAAGTGATTTTTGAACAACTTTCCAAATGTATTAGCTCTTTTATCTCCATTTTAGGAGGAAGTTTTTCAATTCCACAGCCTATTAACACTAACTTATTAGCTTTTAGTATATTAGGTAGTTTACGTAAACGTGGACAAGAAATTAGGATAAGATCTCCATTTAGCTCAAGAGATTCAGGAAGTGACTCTAGCTGTTTACAGCCGTGCAACAAGAGGCTTCCACCAAGTTTAAGATTTTTAGGCAAAGAGTGTAAAAACTTAGCACCACGAATAATTAAGTTTCCTTTTACTTGCAAATTTTCTGGCAAAGAACCCAATGGGATTACACCTTTTTGGCTTAACTGCTGTAAAAATTTAGGAACTTTTGAGTCTTTATTTAATTTTTTCTGATAACTTGGTAAAGAATTTAACTTTCCTCCAATCAGTAAGTTACCTTCTACTTTTAAGTTATCTCCTACATGAGAAAGTCTTTGACATTGACGTAAGTCTAAATCCCCAGTAATTGTTAGAGATGAAGGCAAAGAACGTATTTTTAAGAGAGCTAGAGAAAGCGAACCTGTGATTGCCAAGTTTAAAGGAGTTTTGTCTAAGGTGATAGAAGTAACTAGTTCCAACCATTTGTTATAAGCTAGTGAACTCTCAATAGTTTTTTGTTCCTCTTTAGAGTCTAGCAAAAGGGACATATTACCACTTATTCCTTATTATTCAGGTATATAGGAGTTGGTGCCCGTAAGCTTGGATGGAATTGAACCATCTTCCGTCCCAGTCTAGCTTGATGAGCTAGTGGCCCTCTACCGATGAGCTACAAGCTTTTTGGGCAAAAGCTGGCTTAAACCTAAAAACCTGGATGGAATTGAACCACCTTCCTTCATGGCGGATTTATGAGATCCTAGATGCTCTAACGGTGAGCTACAAGTCTTTTAGGTAAAAGCTTTTGACATTATAGGTTTTTTTATAAGTGTTTTCAGCTATTTCAACCAAACACTCTTCATTATTGTGGAATATTCATGTAAAAAAATTGTGGTCTCAGCTAAAACGTTTTTTTTATATTCAAGGCTGATAAAGTATTTTCCTTTTTCGCCTGTATCTTGATGATAGCTTATTGATAAAAAGAGCTTTTCTACTCCATCTAATATCAAAATTTTTTGCTGACTTAAACTACTAAAAAAGCTACTAAAGTCTTTTTTCTGCAAAACTACTGTGGCTAATAACAAATCTCCTTCACGATCCACAGAATAAAACTTAAGCATTTTACTAGTATGTAAACTATCATCTTCAATAACTGCTTCTACTGTTTCTGTTTTGGAAAAATCTATATCTGCAATTTTAGTATTATCAACCAAAACAAAGATGTGTTTAATACCTTCAGACTTCATTTTCTGACGGCGTAAGTTTTCATTATTTAACTTATTTAAGACTTGTTTTACCTCTGCTTTTTCTACTATTGAGTCTGAAGGATGGTTTACCATTTTAAGATTATTATCTTGAATATTAAAATCTGGTAAAGCTAAGAGTTGAGAAGGCTTACCTACATTTAGTTCCTTTGTTAACTTTTCAAAACAATGGGGGCAAAATAACGTATGGATGGTTACTAGTTTCTTTTGATCTTGATTAAAAATTCTCTCAACCCAATTAAAAAAGTTTTCAATAAAAGAGGTTTCTGTTGATGCTTGTAAACAACTTGTTCCCCAAGGTACAAAGGAGTTAAGGCTTTGGTTAACAAAACCAGCCCATTGACTGTTAAACTTTTCTTGTCCTTGAAAATATCTTTCTCGCTTGTTTCCTACACATACTTTAAGTACTTCTTGGTTAATCAAAGTTTGAAATCTTTCTTCCAATCTTTTCATAAAATCACCCTTACGTTTGCTAAAGTAATTATCTGCGGGCCCATCACCATGTAAACGAGTGTAAATTTCTGCTACATCAATAGTTCGATATTTATAGATTAGTTTTGTTATAGCTAGAATTGCATTTGCAGAATTATCTTCAGCAATTTGTATTAGAAATTTTATATATCTGACTATTAAGGTTTCTTTACTTATATGAAATGCTTTTAGTAAGTCTTCAAATAAGTGATTAATCGGTTGGTTTAAGTCTCCTTCAGTATATTTTTCATATTTTTCTATCTCACGATAAACAAAGTTTTGTACTAGTTGATTTTTATGAAGCAAAGCTTTTGTTGGGCCATATTTTTTATAGCGATTATTTTTTAGCCAGCCTTTACGATAGCTATATTGTTTATTTCTACATACTTGTGCTGAAAGCATTGCATCATATGCAACTTGAGTAGCTATTTCTTGAATAGGTAAAATCATTAGAGCTAAATACTTTGCCTGAGTAAAAGTTTCTGTAGCAGACCAATAATCTAACTCCATTAAATTAGTAGTAGCAGGGTCAAAAGCTGTCCAATCTCTAAAATCTGGAGTAAGTGCAATATTTTCCTGCAAACACTCACTTGATGAAAGGTTGATTGAAAAGGGCAGTTTTGGCATTTTGGTCTCCTAGAAAAAATAGCTAGATAAAACGATAAGAAATTTTAAAGCACTGTATTTGATCTAGATCTTCCACTTTTAGACAAAAAATTGGAATGCACTCACTGTTTATAGTCAAGAAAAACACTCCAGCCTTTGATTTTAGCTTAAATGGAAAAGATTATGAACCAGCCCAACACAACAACTATAGACAATAATTCAACCACTAAAGTTGAGTACATTCAAACAGATAGCGGCTTTGGAGGCCATCCAAAAGGCTTATATACTTTATTTTTCACAGAAATGTGGGAACGCTTTAGTTACTACGGCATGCGAGCGCTTTTAGTTTTATATATGGTGACTCCTACAGAAAAAGGAGGATTAGGTTTTTCTATTGAAAAAGCTACATTTGTATTTGGTCTCTATACTTCATCGGCCTATTTTACTTCTCTGCCAGGAGGGTTAATAGCCGATAGAATACTAGGTGCAAGGCTGGCCGTGCTTTTAGGTGGAATTACAATTGCCTCAGGTCATTACTTAATGATTTTTCCTTCAGTGTATACCTTTTATATAGGAATGGTATTTATTGCTTTAGGAACAGGTTTACTTAAACCTAATATCAGCACTATGGTTGGAGGTCTTTATTCTGAAGAGGATCCACGTCGGGATGGTGGATTTTCTATTTTTTATATGGGGATCAATTTAGGAGGAATGTTTTCCCCAATAGTTTGTGGGTATTTAGCTCAAAGTGCTGATTTTCAAAACAAATTACTTTCATTCGGCTTTAATCCTAATGGAAATTGGCATTGGGGCTTTGGAGCGGCTGGTGTTGGGATGACATTGGGGTTAATCCAATACATTATTCAACGACAACATTTGGCACAAGTTGGACTAAAACCTATTAAGACAATATCAAGAAGTGCAAAAAGCCAAGAAGGTTTAACCATTGATGAATGGAAGCGTTTAGGAGCAATTGGTATTTTGCTTATTTTCACTACCATATTTTTTGCTGCTTTTGAACAAAGCGGTTCTAGTCTAACCTTGTTTGCCGATCAATTAACTAGACATGAAATTTTTGGTTGGCAATTTCCTTCTAGTTGGTTTCAATCTGTAAACTCAATGTTTATTATGATTTTAGCTCCTATTTTTTCAGTATTTTGGTTAAGCTTGGGCAAAAATGCACCTTCTAGCCCTATTAAGTTTAGTTTTGGGTTATTTTTTGTTGGTATTGGTTTTTTACTACTTATTCCTGCCTCTTATCTCACAGTAAATAATAAAGTTAGTCCACTTTGGTTAATTTCACTTTACTTCCTTCACACAATTGGAGAGTTATGTTTAAGTCCTGTTGGGCTGAGTACTGTAACCAAACTAGCGCCTACTCGCTTAGTTGGCTTAATGATGGGGTGTTGGTTTCTAGCAATTTCTATAGGAAACTTTTTTAGTGGTTGGGTTGCAAGGTTTTTTAACGCTAGTTCTTATACAGCACTAGTTAAACTATTTGGCTTAATTTCATTAGGTACATTTTTTGCAGCGATTATATTGGCTTTTCTAGCCCCTACTATTCAAAAAATGATACACAAAGAAAATAAGTATTAGCTATAAACCTTGTTTATAGAAGAAATGCTTTAGACCAAGTATTTTTCTACCTAACATAACACACTACTCATTAAAACTATAACGTAACTGATTTAACTTATTAAGAAAATCCTCTCAATTAACTTGAAAGACTAGACCTAGACTGTTACTCTGAAGGCTAATCCTAAAATAAATATTGAAGAGGGTTATTATTTTATGGGTAAATTAAGTGTACTTATTACAATTTTACTTCTTGCCGTAAGTGTTTGTATTGCACAGATTAGCTTTGATAAACCAAAAGAAAAAGGGTTAATTCCTAATCCTTATACTGCAACATCTCCAAGAGATGTTGTGGTAGAAGCAGCCATTGCAATGATTAAGGATATGAATATTGATTTAGATAACGAGAAAAGCAAAAAAGAAGAGGGCATCTTAGTCTCAAAGCCTGTCATCTTTACTAGAGGCACAGTTACAGTTAGTCAGCTAGAACATTTTTCCAAGTGTCCAGCAATAGAATCTGGAAACTGGTCTCGTGGTCGTTATACACTGCAAATGGTTATTGAACCATTAGATCCATCTCGCTCAAAAATTAGTGTTAGTGCAAAGATTGAAGGTGAGCGACAAGGAATGACAGGTAGTTCATGGATAGCTTGTGAATCAAATGGCCTTTGGGAAAATTTGGTTTTAGATAGTTTGCTAAAACGTATTAATTAAGTACTTTAATTTATAGTCTTTATTTTTCAGGGTTAAAAATATGACAGATAACCATAAAAACGAAACTACACATCTAAAAAAAACTACTAATAAATTAGAGCAATTACCTTCTTCAAAAAAACGCACTCTAAATGTAGATTCACTAGCGACGCCTTTAACACACAAACTAGACACAGCAGAATCTAAGACAGAAGATGAGTTTAAAAAGACTTCTGAGAAATTAACTACACATCTTGAGCAAAATTTCATGGATTCTTTACCAGAAACAGCTCCTCATCCAGCTGTCGTAACAGCTACAGCTAATCTAGCAAGCTCATCAGATGAAAATAACACTGTTGGGACAGTAAAATTTACATCTACTTCAAAAGATGTCAAAGAACCTGTAAAGCCTATTAAAGAAGTCAAAAAAGAAAGCTCTGACGAAGTAGTTCAAGAAATTCTAAAGGAAGTGGCCAAAGAAGTTGAAAGAGACAACATAAAACCTACTTCAAAGACTGTTGAAAAACCCTCTAGCATTACTGAAGAACCTCCTACACTAGATATGAAAATTAAACCTGTAGAAAGTCCTGTTAGTGAGGCTAAAACACCTACAGTTGATAAACCAAAAGAAGAAACTTCCTTAAAACTTGAAAAATCTAAGCCAAAGACTGAGGTTTCTTGGGCAGAAAAACCTCTTCAAGAAACTCCGGTTAAAGCTGTCATACCTAACAAAGAAGAAACTAAAGAAGTTAAACAAGAAGCTAAGGAAACCAAAGAAACAGCATCAACAAAATCTAATGTTGAAGAAAACACTACCAAAAATGCTAGTGAAAATGAGTCTGTCACTGATCTTCCCCCAGTAGAAATGCCCTTATTTAATAGTATAAATAAATTCTCAGAAACTCCGACTGAAGTTAAATCTACTGGAGCTAAAATTCGGTCTTTTATCCTTTGGACAATACCTATTTGGATATTACTAGGAGTATTTATAGGTATAATTTATATTGTTCCTAACTTACGAGAAAAAGTAGCAGAAAAGCTACCACCAAGCTTAGCTAAAACTCTAAAACTAACTTCTAAAGAAATAGCTTTTCTTTCAATCCAAGAATATCGTTATTCAGTTGATGAAAAAGAAAAGACGGTCACAATTAGTGGTGTGGTTAAAAACCTTACAGAAAAAGCTGTTGGGCCATTACAGTTAGAGTTCCAACTAACTAAAAGAGAAGATGTTCGTTTAACAGATTCTAAAATAATACCTCTTGACCCTATAGAGTTAGGCCCTCAAAAAGAAGGTAAATATACTTTCACAATTTCTGCTAAAGATTATCAAGAAACTAAATTTTTGCGTATTACAACAACTAATAAAGATATTGAATTAAAAGTAAAAAAACTTGGTATAGTTGATCCTCCTATTGATCCAAGTAAATTATCTGAACCAGTAGTACCACTACCTAATAATAAACCTAAACAACCAGACAATAATGTTTATGATGGTTCTGTAAATTAGATACTATATTATATACTTAGATGATTTTCCTAGAGGAGATCAGAATAATTTTCTGATCTCTTTTTGTTTTTAAATTTAAGATTTTTCGTTAATTTTTTATTAAAATTCGTTTTATAAAATGACCTATTACAGCAACTATATATTGACAAATAAAATAGGAGACTACAGCATTTTGTAGCAATTTACTTAAATAACCATTCTAATTAAAATTCCTTTATTATTTAACCACAAAATATAGAACTCAGGCTTTTTCTACTACTATAAGCAGGCCACAAGAGCCTAATTTTTCATAATAAATTTTGTATAAAACGCTTAGTTGTATAATTTTAGTAGCTAAGTTAGTTGACCTCGATAAAGTGTTTTGTTATAGTTCGCTTCAATATATATATACTCAAAAGCGATCACCTTTACTCAAAAATCTGCCCTATAAAATAATAACTAATAAACTCTAAGGGGTTCATTATAAATACTGTCATGAAGTGTACTAAATGTGGAAAAGATCAAGCCGAAAAAGTTAATGTTTGTCCTTTCTGTGGATTTCGATTTCCAAAAGAGCTTAAAGAGCTTAAAGAAGCTGAACGTTCTACTTTGATAGAGTTTCCTTCTAGCTCTACACGTGGTGTAGATAGGACAAGACAAACACCTGTTTCTACAAGTAATGCAGACTGGCGTGCAGAGTTAAGTGCTAAGGTGCGTCAGGTAAAAGAGCGTCGCAATTTGCAAGAAGCTCGGGGAAGATTGCAAGCTGAGCTAGAAGCTGCTGCACAGCGCCAAGCAGCTTTGGCAACGCCAAATGGACAGTTTATTAGTAACATTAGTGAGCCTGAGTCTGATCCTGAACGTCCTTCCAATCCTGTAGTTGAAGCTGCTTTAAAACGAGTTCAAAGAGCGTCAGAAATGGCAGTAAAAGTTCAACAACAAGTATCTAACAATAGTGCAGTAGCAGCAGCACTTAAGCCTATAGCTCAACCAACACAAGCTTTACCACAACCACAAGCAGTATCTAAAGCTAAACCCATTACTAGTGTCTTATCAGAACCTATTGCTGCATCTACTAATTTAGCTTTAGATCTAACTCCAAATGAAACACTTTTAGCCTCTAAGATGGATTTTGAAGGTGTAGCTGTTATTCCTACAGCAACCTCTAAAATGCTAGCTACTTTACCTAAAACAGTTTCTTCAAGTGCTCCAACAGTTGGAGCAACAGCAGTTGCAATACCTTTAGAAGAAGAAGAAATGGTTGAACCTGTTGTTGTTCCTGCTACTGAAGAAATCGCTTTCCCTGAAATCCAACAAGAATTTGAAAACCTATCAGATCTTTTAGATTCAGCAGAAGAAGAACAAGAACAACCAAAGAAAGCAGTAAGAATAATTAAAGAATCTGATGTAGGGCCCAATTACCTAGATGAACTCGTAGCAGTTTGTCAGCAAAATCTTTCTAGTGAAAAAGCAAATCGTTCACAAAAGCTAATAGCTGCATTTATAGATCTTGGTGTTATCACAGTTACAAGTTCTGTGTTTTGGGCAACTAGCTATATTTTAGGAGTAAACTTTACAGATTCCCGTATAACAACTTTGCTAGTTGGAGCCAGTGTATTCATTGGTTTGGTTTATTTAACATTAATGGTTTTTGCTGCTGCTCGAACTTTAGGAATGATGTTTGTTGGGACTCGTGTAATAAATAGTAATACCAATGAGTCACCTTCTATAGCACAATCCCTAATACGTGCTTTTGGTTATTTCTTATCTTTAAGCTTCTTAGGTTTAGGTTTTATTTGGATGTTTTTAGACCATGACCACCGCACTTTAGATGATATTATTTCTAGCACTTTAGTTGTACGTGATTATTAAAAATAATTATGGCGCTGGAAAATTATCTATTAGAACAAATTGTATCTGAAGCAGCGCCATTAGTTAATAATCAAACTGTAGGAAAAATCCTTGAGCCTAAATCCTTAGAGTTCATAATAAACCTACGTAGTTCTAATGCTATCAGTATATATATTTCTCTTCTTCCTTCACGCCCAGCTATTTTTTTAACATCTAAGTCTCTTAAGTATTTTTCTAGTGATCACTCTGCATGCCATCTAACTAATATGATGCGTAAATATCTTACAGGTGGCACATTAACAGAAATAGTGAAAGAACCTAATGAAAGACGTGTAATTATTCATTTTTCAAATTTTGACATTACTGGTAAACTGCTTAATTTTAGTCTTTTACTTGACCTAATGGGACGCAGTGCAAATGCACATTTATTTGTTGATGGAGCGTTTTTGGCAAGTTTACGGGAATTGCCTGCAAATTCTCCTGCTATTTCTCTTTCACCTTTTAATAGCAATAAAACTAGTTTTTCTTTAACAGAAATAACTCCTGAAAAACTCTCTGAGCTTTTAGAAACCAAATCCATAACAGAAGTAGCAAACCAAATTAAAGAATTTTCACCTACTTTAATTAAAGAATTTATAGCTAGATCAGAAAAAACCTCTACCTATCAAGCACTAGAGTCTATTGCTTACGATATATCTCACCCTAAGTTTGCAAGGATTTATGCTTTAGCACCTTTAAACCAATTAGCTTTAGGGAGTATTAACTTACGTAAGAATTTTGCTTTGACTTATTTTGATTTGGAGATAGCCAAAGATTTAGTTCCAACAAAATTCCCTTCCCTAAATGAAGCAACAGAAAGCTATTTTGATTTGTTGATAAGATTAGAAGCTTTTCAAGCTAATCACAACAAGCTAAAAGCAAAGCTAAAAGGAGAAATACTTAAACTAGAAACCTTACAAAATAAGCTAACAGAAGAAAAACAAGAGTTCTCTCAAGCAGATAAACACAGGCATTTAGGAGAGCTAATTTTAGCTAATTTAGGAACTTTGAGACAAGAAGAAGATAAGATTTTTCTAATAGACTACTTTGATCCAGAACAAAAAGAAGTAAGTCTAGTAATTTCAAGCAATCAAACACCTAGACAATTAGCAGAACATTACTTTAAGCAATATCAAAGGGCAAAAAGAGGTTTACAAGAAGTAGAAAAACGCTTAGTGAAGCTTGAGAAAGAATTATCAGCTAAACAATTATTACTAAGTAAATTGCTTAGTACTGTAACAGAATCAGACTTAGAATCAATAGAAAAGCCTTTTGCACCACCACAAATAACCAAACAAGCTAACAGTAATAATACGAAGAAAGATAATATACCATCAGGGCTACGGCACTATGTTTCTACTGATGGATATGAAATTCTAGTAGGACGTTCAGATAAGAGTAATGAAGAGTTGACCTTCCATCTAGCCAAGCCAATGGACATTTGGCTACATACAGCAGATTATCCTGGATCTCATGTCTTGATTAGAAATCCTCAGCGAAGTGTTGTTCCACAAAAAACCATTTATGAAGCAGCACAATTAGCGGCCTTTTTTTCAAAAGCAAAAGAAGAAACTGTAGCAGCTGTTCGTTATACAGAAAGAAAAAATGTGACTCGCCCTAAAAAAGCTAAGCCTGGAATGGCACTTTTAACGGACTTTAAGACAATAATGGTACCACCTCAAGAATCAGGAAAACGCTTACTTTAATTTTATAGGTATTTTTTTAACAGATTCTAACTATTGAAATTGCACAAAATTTAATAAGCTTAAGGACACATTAGCCCCAGGTTTTAGCAAGCTACAAACTTGCGCTACCTGGGGCTATGAGTTGTGACAAGCAATACTATGAAATTTAAGCTAGTTGAGGTTTAAGGTTTACTTCTTTTTGAGAGTTACGCATTTGTTTTTCCAAGCGCTTAATTTTTATTAAGTGGCTTGGATTAAAAGGTAATGAAGGATAGTAACAATTACTTTCATGAGTACAGAAACAACCATCTTTTACCTTTTTACGACGTTCTACCATAGCTTCTGAGCGCCAAAATGCTTGAAAGTCCCAATTAAAGTTACGTAAATTACCAACTGCTTCTAAATTTTCACAGCTAGAAATAGTTCCCTCATCATAAATCACTGCTCCGGCAGTACCAGCCCAGCAACGTAGTTGAGCTTTTTTCTCTATTTCTGTTTGTGCAATTAAATCATGCATATAAATATCAATTGCAGCCTTGAAAATTCCCTCTGTACCAGTGTAACTATTTTTAATTGCAGCACTACGAGAATCTTCATCTATCATATGAGCGAGCTTGCGATAGCGACTAATGTCTATTTCTAGTTCTTTTGGATTAGCAGAAGGAGGACGAATATAATTTACATTAATTTTATCTGGCTTTAGATCATACTTAAGAAATTCATACCAATCAAAAATACGATCCTGATTACTATTCATAAAGCAAGTACAGGTTTGAATATCAAGATTAGGAAAAGTTTTCTTAAGTTGTTGTAATTGACGGGCAGTATCAACAGCAATTTTCCAGCTACCTGGTTTTTGGCGGATTTTGTTATGATCTTCCTCTACTCCGTCAATTCCTAAAGCTACTGTAACATTGAGGTTTGGACACTCACGCAAGATTTTTTCAACATCTGGTAAAATGCGTTTTTGAATTTGCCCATTACTCATCAAATAAATGGATTCTAGTTGGTTATTTTTATAAAAAGCTTTTGCCACATCAGGAAGATCTTTTCTAGTAAAAGGCTCACCACCAGCAACAATTAAAACTGGTAAATTACCTCCTAGAGTTTCGCTAATACGCTCAAGCTCATGAGTCTTCATTTGTAGCATTTTTCTGGGTTTATCATCTAGCTCATCAGTGAAAAAGCAATGTACACAACGCATATCACAAACAGATGTGATTAAAACGTTAAGCACAACTGGCACAAACGGCTTACCTATAGCTGCCTGTGCATAGCGCTTAAGTATTTCTTTAGAATAATTCATATATTGTCCTCAAAATTACTACTAACCAAGAATCATCTTGGCAATTGTTTGTAGTTGCATATTTGAAGTACCCTCATAGATTTTACCTATTTTGGCATCACGATAGTACTTCTCTACTGGATAATCTTTAGTATAACCGTATCCACCATAAATCTCTACTGCTCTAGAAGTAATATGTTCAGCAACCATTGAAGAATAATATTTAGCCATAGCTGCTTCTTTAACAAATGGAAGTCCTGCATCTTTTAGGCGGGCAGCGTTATAAACCATTAGACGGGCAGCTTCTAGCTCTACAGCCATTTCTGCCAATTGGAATTGAATACCTTGAAACTCAGAAATTGGTTTACCAAATTGAACACGTTCTTTTGAATATGCTAAAGCACATTCTAAAGCTCCTCGTGAAAGTCCAATCATTTGAGCCCCAATACCTATACGACCTTCATTAAGTGTTTCTATTGCAACTTTGTAACCCTTACCTATTTCACCTAGTACATTTTCTTTAGGTACAACACAGTCTTCAAATAAAAGTTCACAAGTAGAAGAAGCTCTTATACCTAATTTATCTTCTTTCTTTCCAACAGTAAAACCTTTAAATCCACGTTCTACAATGAAAGCTGTGATTCCCTTATAACCTGCTGAAGGATTAATGTTTGCAAAAACAATAAAAATATCTGCTTCATTACCATTAGTAATCCAAAGCTTTCTACCATTAAGTAAGAAGTGATCTCCTTTATCTTCAGCACGAGTACTCATAGCAAAAGCATCTGAACCTGAACCTGCTTCAGAAAGTGCATATGCACCTACTGTATTAGTTGCTAGTTTAGAGAGGTAAGTTTTCTTGATCTCATCACTACCCCAACGCAGAAAAGCATTGTTAACTAAAGTGTTTTGAACATCCACACATACACCTAGAGAAGCATCTACACGTGAGATCTCTTCAACAGCAATGATGGACATAAAGAAAGACCCACTTGCACCGCCGTAGTTTTCTGGAATATGTATTCCCATTAAATTAAGGTCAAAACATTGTTTAATAAGCCCTTTATCTAAATGAGCTTCTTCATCCATTTGACGTACTAATGGGCGAATTTGATTATCAGCAAATTCTGCAATAGTATTACGTAGTAATTGTTCATCTTCTCCAAAAATGGTGAGAGGTGCGCCAGGTAAAGCTTTTTCAGTCATAAAAATCCCTTCTTAAAAACTTTTGTGTTTATATGACAACGATTATAATTTGGGAGAGTCTAGCACAAAGCCATTAGAAAGCAAAAATCGAATCAGCAACGCAAGAAAAAATGCTATTATCTGGCTTGCAATCCTACAATAACCGGTTTATGCTGGACATCTTATCTAAATTTTCTTTCTTGAGTTTCTACTTAATTTCTGGCTTATATAAGTTTTGATGGTGAATGAATGAGCAGCCAAAAGGAAAAAGATGCTGTAGAACAAGCACTATTAGACGTTGAATTGGCAATGAGGTATAACTCATTCCAACATGCCATTAATACACTAGAAACAGTCCTAGCGCAATTTCCCCGTAATACAGATGTAAGATGGAAATTGGCTGAACTCTATTATCAACAAGGTTCTCCTCATACTTCAGCAGAACAACTATTTATCATTTCAGATATTTATATAGCAGCCAATCAATTAGAGTTTGCTCAATCTACGTTGCTTAAAATTAAGCAAGTTTATCCACCAGCAGAGTTTCATGTAGATACTCGTTTAGCAACACTTACTCAATATCAAGCACTTAGTCAACTTCAAAAATCTGCACCCCCTGAACCTGCACCTATCCAACCAACTGAACCTGCTGTCAAAGCAACTGTTCAACCAACTCAACCAGCTCAGCCAACTCAACCTGTTCAAAATATCCCAGCTCAAGTTGAGCATTATCAAAACCCTTATCAACCTAACTATCAAGATCCTTATCAAAATCCTTATCAAAATCCTTATCAACCTAATCAAAACCCGTATCAACCTAGCTACCCGTATCCACAACCTAGTTATCATCAATACTATCCAACTCAATACCCTCCAACTTATGAAGCTTACCAACCTACGCAACAATCTTATGATCAAGCAGTAGAATTGGAATCTTTAGATATTCCAGCTGAAGAAGTGGCTAAAGTACAAGCAGCTGTTACCTCTGACTCACAAAGTACTTCTACAGCACCTTTGGCCGGAGATCTACACTACATTAACTTATTTGATGTTATTCAAACCTTAGAGAAAAATGAAATTACTGGCATACTACGCATTCAAAGTGATCAAGCTAAGGGAAATCTTTACCTAAATCGTGGTTTACTAGCTGACGCAATCTGTGGAGATTTAAGAGGTAAAGCAGCAGTTAAGTCATTTGCAGAAGTAACAGAAGGAAGTTTTGAACTAGAAAAATCACCTGTAGAGTTTCACCAATCTATTAAAATTGAATCTAATGCAAAATTAATCTTAGAAATTTTCTCTGAAGGTGAAGAAGATGAAGCGGTTGAAGAGGAATCTTCTGCTAATGATCAAAGCGAAGAAATTAATTGGTAGCACAATTTTTTCTTGTCAACAAAGCAGCAAAAAAACCATCTGTGTTATCTCTATGTGGCCAAGTTCTTACAAAACCTGTCTTAGTAATTAAATGCTCTGGTAAAGTTGGTCTAGTAAGTTCAAAATTCGGGTTCTTAACAAGAAATCTTTCTATAACTGCTTCATTTTCTTCCGTTTCTAATGAGCAAGTTGAATAAATAAGCTTTCCTCCAATGCTCACAAATCTAGAACTTTCAGCCAAAATCTTTGTTTGTAACTCAGCTAGCTCTTTTATTTTATCTTTAGAAAGCCTGTATTTTATTTCTGGATTATGGCGTAGTGTTCCTGTCCCACTACAAGGAGCATCTAACAATACTCGATCAAATAATTGATTATCAGACAAAGGTATAGAGTTACTAGCATCATAGCAAACAGCATTAATTATGTTTATTTCCAACCGTTTAGCTATTTCTTTTATTAGTTTTACTCTAGCCAGATGTAGATCTCCAGCTAAAATAAACCCTTGATTAGCCATATGTGTTGCTATTAAAGCAGTTTTGCCTCCAGGAGCAGCACAAACATCGAAAACCCGCATGCCAGGTTTTGCCTCCACCAAGTTAGCAACTAATTGTGAAGATGCATCTTGAATATAAATCAATCCATTGTTAACAAGTTCTAGTAATTTATCTTTATCGCCTTCTACTACTTGGTATGCACTATTAGCAATTGCGCTAGGTATATAACTAATTTTTTTATCTTCAAGAACACTAAGTATATTAGCTAAATTTTCTTTTAGTGGATTAAGACGAAAATATATTGGGGCAGGGTTATTATTGGCTTGTGCAATTTTTTGAGTTTCTTCTTCCCCAAAACATTCTACCCAATTTTTTACCAACCAGGTAGGATGAGAATAAGTTAGAGCAATTTTTTCTGTGAAGTTTAGGTTAACAGTTTCTTGCTCTAAAGAGATTTTTGCTATTTTTCTTAATATTGCATTGACTAGATTTGCAGCAGATGACTTCCCACTAAGCTTAGTTAAATTTACTGAATCATTAACTATTGCATAAGTAGGGATGCGAGTAAGATAGTGAATTTGGTAAAACCCCATTCTTAGAGTAGTTAAAACTTCTGGATCAAGTTTCTCTAATTTATTTTTGTAAAATTTTTTTAGGAAGTGATCTATTTGATATTGATATCGCAAAACACCTAAGACTATTTCTTGAGCTAAAGCTCGATCTAGTGAAGAAAGTTTTAAACTAATGGGAGAAGATAAGAGGTTACTGGCAAAAGCTTGTTCAACTAAAACCCGCCGTAGTATTTCAAAAGCTACTCGGCGGGCAGGACTAACTTTATTTGATTGAAGTACTTTTTCCATTACTTAATGAAATAATCTAGCATTATGCTAGCAATAGTTAATTACTAGGAGCAGTTCCCTTATTTTCCTCATTGCTAGCCTGTTCTTTTTTAGAATTTGCATCTTCAGAGTAGGATTTTAGCCATTTTACATCTACAACAGGGGCTTTTCTTTCTTTCTTTTGATCTTTTAACCAAAGCCCTCGTTTATTCCAGCCTTTTCCACCATTACTTTTTTCATGGCAGTAAGCACAATCTTTTGCGTCAAAGCCTAAGTCTTTTGTTTGTTTTAAAAAAGGTGGATATGCAAAAGTAGTAGAATTAAGAGAGCTTATACCTAAAACAAGCATTATTGCTATAGCTAACAGTTTTATTTTCATTTTTATCTCCAAAAATTCTAGACAGGCTTATAAACTTTTATTAAAACATTGTCTGATCTAGTATCTAGATTATAGTATTAAGATAGATTTTAACCAAAAAAGTTTTTATTTTTTTAAATTATGCCTCCAAAAACCCTTTTTTTACTAACAATTCTCTTTATTACCACAGCTTGTAATACAAGCTTTCAAATCAAACCTCGCCAAGAAGTTTCTTTAACAAAGATTAATGCTATATCTAGCAACTTTGAACCTCTAGAAGCAGAGATTTTATCAGAAGACAAAGTTGTAGAAGTTTTTGATGCAAATCTTTTTCTCGCAGGAATTATTCCAATACAAGTTTCTCTTACTAATGATAATCAACAACCTCTAGTTTTTACTGAAAAAGATTTTGTTCTTATAGATTCAACAGGACAGAAATTCAACAATATAAAAGCTAAAGATGCACTAGACAGAGTTTTTGATTATTACGGAATAACAGCTTATAACATTTATAGTTATGAGACTATGAAAACCAATTTTCTTAGTCATAGTCTAGCCTTAAAAGAATCCTTTACTCCTGGAGAAAAACGCCAAGGATTACTTTATTTTAAATTTGAAAAAAGAAGTCCTATTCCTAAAGGATTGAAACTAAAACTAGAAAAAAACAAAAATAAAGCGATAATCTCAAATGTAACTTCCTCCAGCGATTAATCTTAGCTGAAGGAAGTTTGAGTTTAAGGTTATTTATCTCCTACAATCTCTGTTCCTTTTGGTGGAGCAAATTCATCTATCAAAGATTTAACATTAAATTTATTATTTTTCTTTAAATTACTTAATTTTACTGTAGTAACGCTTCCATTATTTTCTACTAAAGTTTCTTGTATTGGGAGCCAAGAACTTTGAGAAATCCAGATATCAATACTTTTATAAGGGCTGGCTTGTTTTGGGGTAAGGTGTAACAAGGAAGTTTGCTCATTTTGTAATTTTTCTTCTCTTACCAAAGTAACATCATAACTAGCTCTGATAGCTGAAACTGAACCAAAAGTAATTGCCATTGAGCCAAATGATTGAGAATTCTTAGTATCTTTTAAGGAAGTAACCAACATATTTTTAATAGCTGGTTGATAGAACTTTAGTTTTTCTCCTGTAATTACAACTGTCTTTTTTATTGGAGAAGTAATATCAATACGTAATTTAATTGGGCCATTTTTACTTGGTATATAGTAGAGTTCCCCAGTCTCAGCATCATCATCTATACCTATTTGGGTATTTTTCTTTTGTTGCCAAATACTTGCAGTTAAAGAAGTAAGTGTACGACCAACATTTTCCATTTCTCCTAAAACAGCTTCAGCCTTAGAAGTAGGTGTTATAGACGCTTGTGCAGATGCAGCTATTATCATAGAAAAAGCAAATACTAAACATATTAATAAAGATAAGACTCTATTTCTCATTCCTAACTATCTCCATTAAAAATACTAATATACAAACTTAGTTACAATTAATTTTAATTTAACTTAATCAAACCAAACACGATAACCTCGGATTTGATCTGAGACATTTTTGTTGCCTACGCTAGTTGAACCATCATTAACTTTTTCGATATCAACTTCAAACCTCTTAACTGTAATTTTTCGTTGATAGCGTTTAGAAAGAACTTCTCCAAGCAAATCGCTTAATCGAGCATTTGGACTTGCTCGGTCTATTATTTCATTAGTTGAAATATAAGTTCTTTGCGTTTGTACAGTGTTTGGAGCTGGGTTGTTGGAATAGCGCTCATCTAGAAATTGATTTGGAGTTAAGAAGATAAATGCCAAAATTACTACACACATCACATCATATTGCCAACTACCACGTTCATAAGACCATAAAATTATTTTTTTGATAATGCCAAACACTTGCTTACACCTTTCCTGGGGTAGCGTTCGCTAACGCTCACTAATACCCCAGGCTAATATATTTTATCTAATTGCCTAGAAGGTACTTATTAATGCTCACTAATATCCTAGGCTAATATATTTTATCTAATTGCCTAGAAGATACTTATTAATGCTCACTAATATCCTAGGTTAATATGTTTTATTGGACTATTTGTCCATCTTTCATTCGAATAATACGTTGAGCAACTTCCGCAGCTTCTGCACTATGAGTAATCATTACAATAGTTTGTCCAAACTTACTATTCAATTCTTGCAACATTTTAAGTACAATCTGGGAGTTTTCGCTATCTAAATTTCCTGTTGGTTCATCAGCTAACACAATAGCTGGATATCCAACTAGTGCACGAGCAATAGCAACTCTTTGTTGTTCTCCACCAGAAAGTTCCAAGGGTTTATGATTTAGCCGACTTTCTAATTTAAGCAACCGTAAAATTTCAGTACGTCTTTCAGAATCATTTTTACGACTTCCGTTTCCTCTAATGTTTTCTGCTAAACGAATATTTCCTTCTGCTGTTAAAGTAGGAAACAGGTTAAACTTTTGAAAAACAAAGCCTATTTTACGTCGTCTTAGCTCAGTACGTGCCCCATCATTCATCTTAGACAAGTCTTCACCATCTATTATGACACTTCCAGAACTCGGACTAAGCATTCCACCTAATATATGTAACATAGTAGACTTACCACAACCAGAAGGCCCCATTATAGCAACAAATTCACCTTCATTGACTGCCAAGTTAACCCCTCGCAAAGCGTTAACAGCAACTTTCCCAATTTGGTAGGTCATCTTTAAATCTATGGTTTGTAATATTGTTTTCATTCTATTCGTAACTAAGTGCTTTAACAGGATCTTGATTGGCTACACGTAAAGCAGGATAGAGTGCTCCTATTAGAGAACTCCCTATTCCAACTAATGCAGCATAAACTAACCACAATGGTTCAAACTCAATAATTAGCGAGGTATTTTTAATAATTAAAAACCTTCCTATGATAGCAACTACAAACCCAAGCAATGTGCCCAAAACACTGATTAAAAAGGCTTCCTTTTCAATTTCAGTAATAATAAATTTCTTAGATGCTCCCAAACTTTTTAATATACCTATTTCGCGAGTTCTTTCTATAATTGTGGTATACATAGCCAGCATAATTACCAACATACTAATGCTTACAGCCACAACTACTACAGCTTTAACAAAGACATTTATAGCAGGCAAGCCTTTTTCATAAAGTCCTTGAATATCACGAGTAAAAAATATTTTATTACCTGGAAAAGCATTAAGAATAGTTTGAGCAACTTGTTCTTGAGATTGTGTAGGTTTACATTTTATATAAACAAAGCTACAACGCTCTTTTGAACCTAGAAGTTTTTGCATTTCTGAGAGTTTTATTTTTATTCTAGCCCCTATTTCTGGTTGATAAATTCCTGCAACACGAAATTGATGACCAAATAAATCTATAATATCTCCCACATTAGCTTTTCTATCATGGTGATAGACTTGATCTATTATAACTTCATCATCGGCTACTAGATTTTTACCTTCGCTAATACTTATAGGAGTAACTTTTTGATAAGTCTCAAGCTCAATACCTTCTACCATTTCCATACCAAAACTTTGATTAGAAGGTTTTAGATACTGCCCTATAGGACTTACAGCTTCGATTCCTGGTAGTTCAGCAATTTTTGTAGCGTATTGTACCGGTAAGGATAAGACTGCACTACTTCCAGGGCCGTAATTATTAGGGCGAGTGAAAAGTAGTTCTGCCCCAACATTAGAGTTACGTCTACCTTGTTCTTGCAACATTCCATGTGAAAGACCGACCATTAGTATTACTAGTACAACTCCTAGTGCTACACCAATAATACTAATTAAAGTTCTTATTGGACGTTGTTGTAAATTGGCTGTAACTAAACTATTACTCATTAATATAGTCCGCTAAAATACTTACTAAAATATTTACTACATAATTTTTAAGAGCTTATTATCAAAATACTACTCTTTGTATTATTTGAATGGAGTAAAAGTTAAATCTTGCAAAAATTTTGCTACTTTTTGTTAATTCAACTTAAGAAGCATCTAAATCTTTTTCTGGCAATTTTTCTGTGTTTTCTAAAAAGAATACATTTTTATCTATGGCATTATTTTCTTGAGTATTTTCAAAATTCAACTCTAAAACATAGTGATCCATAGCTCTAACAAGTTCCACAGTTTGAGGAAATCCTGCCTTACCTATATTTTTATAATTCTTATAATTAACTTCTGAAACCAAAGCTCCATCTGAATTAAAAATTTGTAAATGAGAGAGTGGAAGACTAGATTGTGTACGATCAAACCAAAATTGCTTAAGTAATTTTAACTCTCCATCATTTACCTTTTCCAACAAATATAAAACCTGATAACTGCGAAGCACCCGTTTAGGAGGTTGTCCTGCTATAGTATCTGTTTCTTCACGAGTTACATCAGAAATAAAATATTGAGTATTGGCATTGGTTTCTATAGGTTTTACTAAAAGAGCTTCGGTAATGTGTTGTGGACGAATTCTGGCAATAGAGCTAATTTCTTGTCTAGCCTGTTGCTTTTTGATATCTTGCGGGGGCATTTTTTCAACTTGATCAGTATAACTACGACTATTGCTTCCAATTAGGAATTTTCTATATTCTTGTGGATAATAAACTGCTATACGGAATTTTTCTCCATCAGAAGTTATATCTGCAATATTTTGCTTAATTATCGGAACACGTATCAGCATATGAATCTGTGCTGGACGTTGTAGCACTACTAAGGCATCTGCTGGACGATATGGTTCTACTTTACCTTGTTCAGATAATTTTAAATCTGTGAGTTTTAATGAAGCTTTCCCTTTGATGGAATCAACTTCTTTTAAGCTATTTACCTTTTCAATCAAAGCTGTAGCGGGCAATCTATCATAAGTTTTTAGCAAAGTAGCTGCACTTTTAGTTGTTTTTACACCAATACAACTACTGGTAAATAAAACCAACATGATAGAAAGCAAAACAATCAGCTTTTTATAGGATTTTTTCTCCGGCCAGGAAGGCCAATAACACATATACCAACCCATCAATAAAGAGTAAAAATCTATCCAGTGGATAAGCATGCAAGATTAGCAAAAGCCTTCTTGGCTTGTCAAACTAGTTTCCTAGCTTACTAACGCTAATTAACAGGCTTTTATTATGGATCTATCTAACTTTTACCAGTTATTTTCCTATCCCTAAAAGCCTAATAAAAATGCCCATAGCATTGTAACTATGGGCATTTATAAATTTATTAGACTTAGTATATTTAATTAAGGTGTGTTTTGAACCAATCCAATACAGTGTTATACCAAAGCTCACTATTTTGAGGTTTTAACACCCAATGACCTTCATCTGGAAAATAGAGTAAACGTGAAGGCACATCCATTCTTTGCAAAGCAGTGAAGAGTTGTAATCCTTCACCTACAGGAACTCTATAATCTAATTCACCATGAATAACTAAGGTTGGAGTTTTGAAATTTTTAACAAAGTTACTTGGGGAAAACTTGTCATATAATTCGCGGTTAGTCCAAGGAGTTCCCTTAAATTCCCAATCTGTAAACCAGAGTTCCTCTGTAACTCCATACATACTAACTAAATTGTATACACCTGCATGAGAAACTAGTGCTTTAAAGCGGTCTGTATGTCCTAAAATCCAGTTAACCATATATCCACCAAAAGAACCACCTGCTGCACCAATTTTGTTTTTATCTACATACCCAAGTGAAATAGCATGATCTACTGCACTCATAATATCTTGATAGCATTTTCCTCCCCAGTCACCACTAATTTGATCTGTAAACTTTTGACCATAACCTATACTTCCACGAGGATTAGGCATTAACACTACATAACCAGCAGAAGCATAAATATTAGCATTCCAACGATATCCAAAATTATGTTCCCAAGCGCCTTGTGGGCCACCATGAATTAAGACAACCATTGGATATTTCTTTCCTGCTTCAAAACCAATTGGTTTAACCAAAATGGAGTGGATTTTTTCTCCATCTGCAGGGCTAACAGAATAGACATCTTCACCTTCAACTAATTCTCGTTTTGCTAGTAACTCACTGTTAGTAGAAGTAAGTTGTTTTTCAACCATATTTTCTAATTTAAGAGAAAATACTTCAGATGGTTGTTTCATTGTGCTACGTGTAAATACCAATTTATTACCTTCATTGGTAATTGCTAATTCACTATTACAAGATTTATCTGCAATTTTTTTGATTTCACCACTAGCAATATCCACTACATAAATAGGAATATAGCCAAAATCTATAGCTGTGAAGTAAATCTTTTTGCTATCTGGAGACCAAATAAACTCGTCTACAGCACGATCTAAACTTTCACTAATGCTACGGGATTTCCCTGTAGCACGATCATAGAGCATTAAACGGAACCTATCTGCTTCAAATCCAGCACGCTCTTGAGAGCGATAAGCTATAAAACGGCCATCAGGAGAATAAAGAGGATTAGTGTCTGAACCTTGATTTGTAGTAATTCGCTTTGCTTCCCCGCCTTTAATTGAAACTACAAACAAATCATTATTTGTACTAATAGCTTCTACTTTATCAGTGTTGCGAGCAAAACAAACTTCCTTACCATCTGGAGAAAAAGCATAGTTATCTGGCCCACCTAATGAAAATGGAGGGGTATCATAATCTCCAGGTGTAAGATCTAAAGGAGTTCCACCATTAGCTGACACAATAAATAAATGGCTACGTTTACCCTCTTTCCAGCTATTCCAATGGCGATAGAGTAAGCGATCAGCTATTTTAGCCTTTACTTTGCTGTTTTCAGCTTCTGTGAGCTTTTTCTTGTTGCAATCCTCATCTGCACACTCTGGATAAACTTCAGAGGTAAAAAGTAAATGTTTACCATCTGGAGACCAAACCAAATCAGAGGCTTCAGAGAAAATATTAGTTAACTTTTGTGTATTTTTGGTTTCAGTATTAAAAATCCAAATTTGAGAAGAGCCTTCCCTAGAAGAAATAAATGCTAGTTGCTTACCATCTGGAGACCAACGTGGACGACTATCTTTTCCACCACCATCAGCTAACACCTGTGACTCCCCTCCAGATATAGGCATTAAGTGTATATGATTAGCACGTTTATTGGTTTCTTTATCATAAACTGTAACCACATAAGAAACCGTCTTACCATCTGGAGAAACCTGTGGATCACTAACTCTTTTAAAACGAAATAAATCATTTACTTTTAAGCCGGTTGTTTGAGCATTAACCAGTATTGTTAGCGCTAAAATCAGACCTAGTGCTGACAATAATTTTTTCATAAAAACTCCTTGATAATAGATTTTGTGACTTTGTTAATTTTGCTAGATTTGTTAATTTTATTCTTTTTCAATTGTTAAAAACCCTAATTTAGAAAACTCTTTTTTAACAGCTTCATATTCTAAGTTTAACTCCTCAACTAAATGCTTGAGATTTGCTAAATCTTCTAATTTGTCCAAGGAGTTACAAATGTTGTGCATTTTTGCTGCACCAACATTGCCACAAGCACTTTTGAATTTGTGAGCCTCTTTTCTTAAACCAGTCATATCCTGATTTTGCATGAAGGAATTTATCTTAAGTAAACTCTCATCTGCCGTTTTAATAAACAGTTTAACTATTCTAGAGAAAAATCCTCCATCATCGTCAGAAGAAACAGCAATTAATTGTGCTAGCATATCTAAATCAAGAGTATTCATTTTGTTGCTAGTATTAACCTGTGGCTGGAATATAGGTTTGTCGTTTTTAGGCAAGCCATTTTTAGTTACTTTGCGAAACCATTTTCTTAGCATTGCGTCTATCTGTTCTGGTTTGAAAGGCTTTGTTAGGTAATCATCCATTCCTACTTTCAAACACCGTTCATAATCCTGCTGCATAGCTCCAGCAGTTAAAGCTATTATTGGAATATGAATACTTTTGGTTTTTATTTCCCTTTCTCTTATGGCAATAGTTGTTTCATATCCATCCATAACAGGCATTTGGCAATCCATAAAAATTAAATCATAATTTTTTCTAAAAAGTGCCCCTAACGCTTTTAGCCCATTATCTGCAACATCTACATTACAACCTAACTTGCTTAAAATAGAGATGGCAACCGACTGATTTACAAGATTATCTTCAACTAATAAAACTTTTGCTTTGGTTTGTTCTTTTACTTTTTCTTCAACAGGCTCTTGTTTAGTATTTTCTCTAACTTTGGTTTCTCGTTTTAATTTAACAGTAAACCAAAAAGTACTTCCTTCTCCTACAACACTATCAAATGCAATTTCTCCTAACATACTTTCTACCAACTCCTTACATATAGCCAAGCCTAAGCCTGTTCCGCCATATTTACGAGTGGTTGAGTTATCAGCTTGAACAAATGGTTGAAAGAGTTTATTTTTAGCCTCTTTGCTAATCCCTATTCCTGTATCTTTTATTTCAAAACGTATTGTTGCAAATTCATCCTCAATTTGTTCTGGCTTTATTATTAGTGTAACGCTACCTTTATCAGTAAATTTAACTGCATTTCCAATCAAATTCATTAAAATTTGTTTTAGTCTGTTAGGATCACCTAAAAGGTTATCTGGTATGGCTTGATGCATTTCAGAGTAAAGATTTAAACCCTTTTTATTTGCCTTTACAGTAAATATTTTTATAATTTCTTCAATTGAAGTTCTTAAATCAAATTCTATTTCTTCTAGCTGAAGTTTCTTAGCTTCTATTTTTGCTAGATCAAGTACATCGTTAATAATGTTTAATAGTATATCTCCACAATTACGTATTGTTTCTATATGTTCTAGTTGTTTTTCTGTTAACTCAGTATCTAATAAAAGGTAAGTCATTCCTATTATACCATTTAGAGGAGTACGAATTTCATGACTCATATTAGCAACAAATTGAGACTTTAAATTAGCTGCTTCTAGTGCCTTATCTCTAGCAACTTTTAGTAACTCTTCTGCTTGTTTACGTTCAGTTATATCACGTGAAATTCCATGAATGGCAATTGGAACACCATTTTCGACTTCTAGCCATGAGCTTGTTTCAACAATAATTTTTCTACCATCTTTTGATGTTAATTCTAATTCTTGGGCAGAAAAATTTTCTCCAACTAATCTACGCTTCATTCTTTCTTTTACTTTTTCCAAATCGCCTTTATTAAGAACTTGGCTAATATTCATCTGTAATATCTCTTCACGACTATAGCATAGTAATTTTTCAGTATAACTATTAACAGAAGTAAACTTTCCTTCAAGATTGTGGCTATAAATTACATCATTTGCATTTTCAAAAAGATCTCTATAACGTCTTTCACTACGAATAGCGGCAAGCTCTATTTCTTTACGATCTGTAATATCCAACATTACTCCAGCTATTTTCACAAAAGAGTTATTTTCTGCAATTACAGTAACTAAATCCTTAAACCAAACTACATTACCATTTGCAGTAATCATCCTATATTCAATAGAGTGGTTTTGCCCTTTTTTTACTCCTTCCTGCCAAATATTAAAGGCCATTTCTCTATCTTCTGGATATAAACGGTTTTTCCAAAAATCCTTTTCTTTATACCATTGTGTGATAGGGTAGCCTAGAATTTCCTCAGCTTTTTTACTTACAAAAATAAAATCCAAACTATTGACATCTACTTCCCAAACTATTCCATTAATGGAATTTATTAACAAACGGAGATCTTCTTGGGCTCTGCTAAAATTTTTCAGAGTTTTTTCTAAGTATGAATTAGTTCTTTCTTTTTCTCCTAAGGTTTTTTCAAGCTCAGTTTTTCTATGTTTGTATTTTATGTTTAAGATTTCCATTTGTCGCAGGGTATAAATTCTAGTATTAAACACTAGGTAAGAAAGCAATATAGAAGATACAAGTATAACCGTTTGATCTGACCAATTTATTTGGGCTTTAAGCCATATTACTAACACCCATCCACCTACAGCAACAGAAACAACTAACATTAACCACCTTAAAGATAATAAAAAACACCCTGCTCCAATTATAGTTAGTAGTAATGTTAGAATTAGTGGTTTATCTGGTAGAAAATAATTTAGTAAAAAAGCATGAAACATTGGAACAATAGTAAATAATGCTCCTATTGCATTAGCTCTATTGGGTGATATTAAAGACCGTTGAGTTACAAAATAAGTGATTAGGTAAAAACCACAAATACTTGCTGCCACTACTCCCATAATAGAGGATACAGGTTTAGGTAAGGCCAATAAATTACGTATAGTCACGACCAGATATAAACCAGAAAGCCCTAAAGAAACAACTGATAAACCATTGTAAACTGTTACATCAAAAGCTTTTTGTAAGTCATCTGTTGAAACTTCAAACTTCTGAAGACCTGGTATTATAGTTACATCTTCTGACAAAAATTCAGGTGATTCTGGTTTTAATAATTTAATTATACTCATTAAAATACTCAATAATACCTAAGATATAGATCAAACATGTCCTGGTATTTATTACTACTAGGATTATTCTATACACTTTTATCATTTCTTATAACACAGGATTTTGCTAATTTTTTGATAATAAAGCGTATTATATAAAATAGCGATAGTATATTTTTCTGTCAGTAACTTACAGAAAATTTACATTAAAACCATTAGCATATTGGTTATAGTTGATGTATATTCCAAGTAGGTTCTTTCACAAAATCTTAGCAATAATCCATAAATAAAGAGTTTGGACCTGATTTTGTGAAAGAACAAGTTATTATAGTTATATTTATCTATAAATTTTTGTTCTAATAAAATCAATTGCTGCTTTGTTTATAAAACCCTCATTTGGAGTAACTACAAAGTAAGGTTTTACTAAATTTTTGGTACTTTTTACAGCAATATTTTTCCAATTAAACTCTTCAAATTTTTTGCCTAACATTTCAGTGGTTTTATTGACTATTATATATGCATCTGCTAAGTCCCAAAAGTATTGGGCGGAAAGCTTAAAATCCTCTATACTAGGATCCAATACTTGTAGGTATAATTCTGGGGTTATAAATTTGCGCAAGCTGTTACTTTCAATAATTACATAATCATTTGGTTTTATTTCTGATTTTAAAATTGGCAAAGCAGTAACTAAGTTTTCTTGTCGAGTACGCAACCACAAAGCACGCTTTGCTCCAGCGTTTAAAAACCGTGTAGTGTCAGCACGTGAACTTTTTTCCTTTTCTTCAGTCAGAATAAAATCATGTTCTGCAACCTCACAGTCACATTCATGCCCATTGTCAGCACAAATGTTATGACCTGTTTGAGTAATTTTTATAGCAGTCCAATTTGATTCTACTAAAGCTTTAATAATGCCTACTACTACAGAGGTTTTGCCTATATTACGGCTATGTCCTCCCACTAAAATTACTGGCATAAATTTTATCTTTTCAATACTTAATACTAGCTAACTATTATAGAAAGACTTGTTAGCTAGATTCTTAACTTATAATTAAACACAAAAGATCAGGAAATTAGTATTGGAAAATTTGCTTATAATCAAAACTAATTGCCTGATCTTTATGATGAAACCAACAAAATTTAAAGTTTTACATCTTTACACATACAGCTTTTACTTCAGTATAAAGCTCTAGTGCATCTTTACCCATTTCACGTCCCCAACCTGATTGTTTATAACCGCCAAAAGGCATTGCAGCATCAAAAATATTGTAGCAATTAATCCAAACTGTACCAGCCCTTAATTTAGCAGCTAGACTATGAGCTTTGCTAACATCACTAGTCCAAATACCAGCAGCTAATCCATAAATGCTGTCATTAGCAACAGCAGCAATTTCATCTGTATTCTTAAATGGCATTGCAGTAACAACAGGGCCAAAGATTTCTTCTTGAACCACTTTCATATTTTGGGAAACATTGGTAAGTACTGTAGGTTTAACAAAATAACCTTGCCCACTAACCTTTTCACCACCAGCTACAGCTTTTGCCCCAGCATCTAAACCGGCTTGCATATATCCGCAAACTCTATTTAATTGTTCATCTGAAACAAGAGGTCCCATTTGAGTCTCAGCTTCAAACCCTGGGCCAACTTTAATGTTATTTGCAATATTTGCAACACCTTCAACAACCTTATCAAATACGCTTTCTTCAATATAAAGTCTAGAGCCAGCACAGCAACATTGACCATGATTAAAGAAAATCGCACTAGCAGCACCAGCAATGGCACTATCTAAATCAGCATCTTTGAAAACAACATTAGGTGATTTACCCCCAAGTTCCAAAGTAACTTTCTTTAGATTTCCTGCTGCAGCTTGGAGTATTAACTTACCTACTTCAGTTGAGCCAGTAAAAGCAACTTTATCTACATCAGGGTGAGCAGCTAAAGCAGCTCCAGCTGTTTCACCATACCCAGGAACAACATTGACTACACCTTCTGGAAAACCTGCTTCTTGAATTAATTCTGCGAGTCTTAAAGCTGAAAGTGGAGTTTGCTCTGCTGGTTTTAATACTACAGTACATCCTGTAGCTAGGGCTGGCCCTAACTTCCAAGCTGCCATTAGTAAAGGAAAGTTCCAAGGGATTATTTGTCCAACTACACCTACTGGTTCTCGTAAAGTGTAAGCTAAATACTTGGTTTCAGGAGTATAAGGAACAGAAATAGGAATAGTACTACCTTCTATTTTTGTTGACCAGCCAGCCATATACCTTAGTAAGTCTACTGCAAGTGGAACATCTGCAGCTCGTGCAATTGTAAGAGGTTTTCCATTATCTAGAGATTCTAGTTGAGCAAACTCTTCAACATGACGTTCTAATAAATCTGCCAATTTCCAAATTAATTTGCCTCTTTCTGAAGCAGTCATTTTAGGCCAAGCACCTTGTTCAAAAGCCTTGCGGGCAGTTTTTACAGCTAAATCAATATCTTCCTTACGTCCTTCAGTTACTTGAGCCATCACTTCACCAGTAGCAGGGTTATAAACTGGAAAAGTCTCTCCACATTGGGCTTCTACCCAATCTTTACCTATAAACATTTTTCTTGGTTTAGCTAGAAAACTACTAACACTCTGTTCCATTTTAACAGCAGTACTCATAAATATTTCCTTTCCTATGATGAAATCTTTACTTTTTAAGAACTTACAGAAGTAAAAGAAAACTAAGCCTTCTTTTTAAAGAAAGAAAGTCATTTTACCGAGTAGTTTGCAAGTTTTATAGTGAAAAGCTGATATATAGGATTAGTTCTTTACTATCAAGTAATTAGTGATATAAACGGTTTTTCTAAAGGAGCTTTTATAACTATTTCTTTACCATTATTATTGATGAAAGTAAGCTGTTCTGAATGAAGCATTAACCTAGGGAGTTTAACGGCAATTTCCTTATTTCCATACTGTAGATCCCCTACAATAGGATGCCCTATGCTGTAGAGATGCACACGTATTTGATGTCGACGACCAGTTTTTGGAAACGCATTTAATAAAGTATACTCTTTGTATAATTCTCTCACTTTATAGTTAGTAAGACTAGCTTTCCCCAGTTTGAAATCAACTCCCATACGTCCTGAGCCATATTCTTTTATTGGTTTATCTATCAAACCTTGACTAGGCTCAACCCTTCCATGCACTAAAGCTAAGTACTGTTTTTGAACCCTACCTTGTGCAAAAAGATCATTTAAGTATTTATGACTAATAGCACTTTTGGCAAATACAATCACTCCACTCACAGGTTTATCTAGTCTATGGACAACATAAATTTTCTTTTCTAGAGTTTGTTCAATTATTGACAATACCGTTTCTCCAGGGTTTTTATCTAGAGAACTATTACGTCCAGCAATAGAATTAATTCCTATTGGTTTATTAACTGCAATAAACTCTGCATCCTCATAGAGTATTTCTATCATCTAATACTTCCATATTTACTTTGTTAGGATTAGGGCAAGCAAGTTTTGCTCAATAGCCCTTTGTACTTATGTTAAAATCAAAAATATCAATTATTTTAAGGACTTTACAATGCCCAAAAAATTAATTACTAGCTTTATTATTTTATTGCTTCTTTCCGCTAACCTAATAACTATTCCTGTTACAAAAGCACAATCTGGTAAAGTTCGCCCCTCTCAAGATAAGAAAAAAGATCAAGAAGAAGTTAAAGGTGAAACAATCAAAGTAGACACTAGTTTAACAAATGTTGAAGTCACTGTAACAGATAAGAAAAACGGTGGCATTTATCAAGGGTTAAAACCAGGAAATTTTGCAATTTATGAAGATGGTGTAAAACAAGAAATCTCCAATTTTGCTGCAATAGATGCACCTATTACACTAGTTATGGTTTTAGAGTTTAGCCGTTTAATAAGCTCTATTCGCGGTGAAGTGATCAATCCTGCTGGTCAATTTGTTACTAGTTTTGTTCGTCCTAAAGATCAAATAGCTATTGTTGCTTATGATGCCCGCCCTGAAGTATTAAATGATTTTACTGATAACCCCGGAGCATTAGCTAATTCCGTAGGTATTTTGACCCGCAATGTTCCTGCACTTAATGATAGTAATCTTTATGATGCTCTAAGTTTTGTAATTAAAGGTGGCAAAATAGAGAAAACTGATTATGCAGGTGTTGAAGAACTTCCTGGACGTGTTGCTATTTTGCTTATTAGCTCTGGATTTGATACATTTAGTAAAATAACCTATGACAAAGCACTAAAACTTGTTACCCAAGCAGGAGTGCCTATTTACACAATTGGAATTGGAAATTTCTACTTTAAGCTTAACGAAGCTCGAATGTCAGATGAAAGAAGATTAGATTTTTATCAAGCAGCTAATCAATTAAAATCTTTTTCTGAGCTTTCTGGCGGAAGATTTTTTCCTGTAACATTTCAAGGTGAAATCCCATCTACACTAAAAGCTATTTCATTTCTTTTACGCAGCCAATATAGCATTGGATATGTCCCTACTAATACTCGTCGTGAAGGAAAAAAACGAAAAATAGAAATTCATGTTGATGTAGATGGAGATGGAAAAAGAGATGATGATAGGTTAGTAATTCAGTATCGAAAAGTTTACACAGAACCAAACAAATAAAACTTTATAGGGATGCATTGTTGCATCCCTATGTTACTAGTTATTTTACTTACCATTAAAAGCTATTGCTCTTTCAACATTTTTAGGATAAGTAGCAGCAGATAGAGCAGTTTGTATATCTATTAAGCCTTTTTCATAAAGTTCTAATATATCTTGGTCAAAAGTTCTCATTCCATAGTAATCTCGTCCTCGAACCATATGTTGATAAATTTCTGGCATTCTATCATGAGTACGTAAACATTCAGAAATAATACTATTTACTCTTAGAATTTCTACTGCTGGTATTCTTTCCTCTCTTTCCTTTTTTATTAATAGTCTTAAACTAATGATAGCCACTAAGTTATTAGCTAAGCGTTCCCGAATAACTTGTCTTTCTTTTTCTGGATAAAAGCCTAGGATACGAGTAAAAGTCCTTTGCACATCGCTAGTATGGATAGCACTTAAGGTTAAGTGACCTGTTTCTGCTGCGGTCAAAACAGCTTCAAAAGTATCCATATCTCTAACTTCTCCAGCCATTATTACATCAGGGCTTTGACGTAAGGCTTGGCGTAAAGCAGTTTTATAATCTAGAACATCTTCATTGATTTCCCTTTGTGTAATGAGTCCTCTTGCCCTTTGATAAGTAAATTCTATCGGATCTTCAATAGTAATAATGTGAGCTTTTCGAGTGCGATTGATATGTTCAATAATAGCAGACAAAGTAGTAGATTTACCTTGACCTGTAGCTCCTGTGACCAAAACTAATCCCCTTTGTAACTCTGCAATATTGACTAGTTCATAAGGAAGGTTAAGATCTGAAAAGGATCTAATTTCAATAGGAATCACTCTTAAGATAATTCTGAAAAGATTTCGTTGCTTAAAGATGCTAGCCCGAAATCTTCCAACATCATTGATTTCATAAGTAACATCCAAAGCTGTAAAGCTTGAAATATCTTCTAATCGGTGTTGCAACAATAGTCTAGCAATTAGTTCCGTATCTCGTGCTTCTAGAAATTCCTGTTTCACTTCTATTAGTGAATTGTTGTAACGGAAAATAGGAGGTTCTCCAACAGCTAGAATTACATCTGTAACACCTTCTTCTAATGCCATCTTTAACAATGTATCTAAGTTTTTTCTATTCATAGTACTAAATATTAAGCTTAGGTATAAAATGGTTAAGGCTATTATATGCTCTTTTTAACAGAAAAATTTACTGCCACATTTTCAGCCAGTTCTCTCATACGAACCCATAGATTGCTTAACGTTTGACGAACAGTAAAAGCTAATCCATTGTTATTAACAACTGTTTGAGTTTGTGATAAAAGTCTAGAAGAAGGTAAAAGTAATTTTGATGGAAATGCTTTAGTTTGACTTGCTCGATTAATTAATATTTGTCTAGTTTGTATATCATTTTCTAAAGCTGATTTTTGTGAAACTATATTACTAGCAAACGGCAATGTAGTTCCAAGATATGCACTTGGACGTTTAAATTCAATAGTTGCAGTAGAATTTACATTAGTATTTGCACTATATGAATAAGCATAAGAATAAGAATCATTTATCTCTAGTTCTTTACTATGTCTTTCTAATTCTTGTAGTTCCGACATATCAAATTCTCGGAGAGTTTGTCTTAATTGTTCAGTCCTAGACATTTTTCTACAATATCTATAACTAGGAATAAAATTATCTGGCATTTTTGTTGTTTCTAGAGAAGGAAATTCATCTAGGATATTTTGTAACATTTCAGCAATTGATCTTACCTGTTTTCCCATTTGTTGAGTCATTGGAGAAGTGCAATACTGTACACCTACATTACCAACCTCAGCTCTTTTAATTAAACTAGCCATTTGAGTTGTGTTTGATTGAGCACGATTTTCTTTTACTAACTTGCTGCCACAGTTACGGCAATATTTAAGGTAAAAAGGAAATGATGTTTGGCAAGCTTGGCACAGCATAATGATTTCTCCTGAAATTATTGAGTTTTTGTGTGTATTTAGTTCTACAGCAAGCTTTATGCCATCTATTTAAGTAGTTTTAATTCTCAAAGTATTAACTTAAAAACAAGAAAAATACCTTTCTTAGAATTGTATTTCTAGGTAAAACAAGCAGTTATAAGTTTTGTTATTTTTAGAAAAACAAGAAAAATTTTTAGTGTTTTGGCACATTCGCCAAAAATGGCAAACTGCAATCTTGTCAAAACTGACAAGTATGCCAAAAATGGCAGGCTTAAATTTATAAAGTAAAAATTAAACCTATGTAGTAAACATTGGTTTTATACAATTACTTTGCGTTAAGCTTTTAACAAAGACAAAAAGCTATTGCACTTTTATTAAGCACTTAAGAAACAAAGGTTTGAGTTGTTCATTCAATACTAAAAACAGCTACTAACTTGTACTAAGTAACCTTGATAGAATGTACTGTGTTAAAACTCTTATTTTATGTATATCGAATTATCTTCTTGACTATATGTTGCTGGTGTTGGTTCTTGAGGAGAGCGAAGTTGTGGCATTTCTCTTTGTTGTTTTTTTGCTTCACGAGCGCGACGGCTAAGTTCTCTATTATCATGAGCAAGATAAACCAAAAGTGGTCTACCTAAAAGCTGATAACCATTAAATCGATTAATTGCTTGCTCAGCTTCATTTTGATTACTCATTTCAATAAAACCAAACCCACGCGATTTACCTGTTGCACGATCTAGAACTATCCTACTAGCCAGTACTGTTCCCACTTCTGCAAATAAAGTAGATAGATCTTCTCCACAAGCGTTGTAAGCTATATTACCAATGTAGAGTTTTGCAATCATATTCATAATCTATTCTCCTTAGTTGAAAAAGAAAATACTTTTGGCTACCAAAAACATTTGACAACCATAAAACAAAGTTAACAGTTTGGACTTTTTGAAATACTAACAGAGTTAATATTCTATTTTGGAAAGTACTAGGCATTTTACCCTAAGAGGTTGTGGTTGTAAATTAAATTTATAAGATATTTTACATTAATAAAAATTGTTTTAGTCTGATCCTAATCACAATTTCAGAAGTTGCTAATTAAATTGTTATGTAAATTTGTCGAAGTAGAAATAAGTTCTTATATTTTCCAAAGAAATAAACGCTATTAATCTACATCTGTAACAAACAAATAAGTCACAAAAACAAATAAGTCACAAAACAAAAAGCGCTCAAGTTATTAGCTTGAACGCTTAAACCATTTAACTACTTATTTTAATATGAAGGATTTTTATATCTCTTCTACTGAATCAGTAGAAGTAGAATCTACTACTCCATTACGTTTATTTAATATTGTACGAAGTTTCATGCGAGCTTTGTGAAGTTGGGATTTGGAAGTACCAGCACTAATACCAAGTAATTTAGCAATTTCCTCATGTTCATATCCTTCAACATCATGGAGCAAAAAGATTTTTCTATATCCTGGAGGAAGTTGTTCTATTGCAGCACTTAAAGCAATATGATCAACTATTGGTAGGGCTTGTGTTTTAACACTGAAAGGATCTACGCGTTCTGGCATTTCTCCATCTTCAGTAGTTAATTCTGACTTAACAGATTTTTTACGGAAATGCATCAACACTTGATTTACAGTTATTCTATGTAGCCAAGTAGTAAAAGCAGAGTCTCCACGGAAGCTATCTAGTTTTCTTTGCACTTGGAGGAAAACATCATGTGCTAGATCTTCAGCATCTGCAACATTTGCAGTCATTCTTAAACAAAGGCTATAAACGCGACGGTAATGGCGGGTATATAAATCTTCAAAAGCTTCTTCACTAATTCCATCATTTTCTGGAATAAGAAAACTACCATAATTATTTAATTCCAATGTATGAGTATTCATAATTTTTCCTCCAAACTATTTTGCTACAAGTCCCGACATTACATATAGTTGTAGCAGGTTAACTTCAGGCATTTGCCTATTTTCTTGTGCTCTAGGTATAAGCAAAAGCTGTGCAGCAAATGAAAAAACTTTGCCTAAAAATAGCAATTTGTCCAAATTTTTGGATTTGTCCAAATTTTTCAATGGTTTGTAAAATGGTATGGAAGTTAAAATTAATTTATGTGTACTTACTGGAAGTTAAAACTGAGATTTTAGTTTTGGTTTTTTATAGATTATTTAAAAACTATGCACTATATGGTGTAAAAGTTTAACAACTTTGGTGTATCCCTTCTGCATCAAAGGAAAATGTATTTTTGAGCTATTTAAATAGCTCATGCCAAGTTATATCCACCAGAGCATGAGTAATAGCACTTGTTAATATAGAGTTAGTAGCAAAATAAGCACGACCATAAAAGAGTCCAGCGATTGTAGCTAAAAAACAATAAGTTAAATTTTTAGGGTATGAGGCGTTGTTTAAGTGTGCTAATCCAAACAAAATTGAAGCTATTAACAAAGCAAGGTTTTTGTTGCTTAATTTTTTTTTAAGTAAGTTTTGAATTAGCCCTCGAAACAATAGCTCTTCTGGCAATGCGGTAAAAAGAAAAATACCTAACGAAGTCAAAAAAATTGGAACAATATTGTGATGTTGTGGTAAAAACACCATAAAATTAGTTACTAATCCTATTGGGATTGCAATGGGAGCAAAAAATAAAAAATTAGTTATACTATGATAAAAAGTCTCTTTTTTAACCCTAAAACTATAACCAATATCCTCAACACCACGACAAACAAGAAATAAAACTAGAGCTAAATTAAAAGCTACTAACACATTAAAGGCATAAACGACTTTGCCTATCCAAATCCCATTAAGCAGCCTAAGATCGAAAGGTAACCAAATCAACAAAATAGCCAGAAACTCATACCAATAAATCTTTTTACTTATTTCCTGTCTACTTCGAATAAATATTATAAGAATAGGAAAAAATAAGAATAATAATAATTTTCCTAAGCCAACTAAGGTAAAACTATTATTGCCAAAAGAATAAACACAATATGTTAATAAAAAGAAAACAGCTAGTAGCCATAAGTTGGAAGGATTGGAAAAAATAGTTTGTTGTAACCAATTAGTTATGTCCTCAACAGAAAGTAAACAATAAGTAGTTATAAGAAAACTAAAAGTAATTATCGTGCTAATTAGAGGTAATTGCCGTAATCCGTTGTAATAAGCTAAGGTTGCTCCAATAATCACAAAAATAAAAGCTGTTAGTATTGCACTAGAAATTTCCTTTTTTTCTACAAAATATTTATTAAACACCACAAAATACTCCCAAAATCATAAACTTTTGGTACAATAGCAAACCAAATGGATAATTTTAATTGATCAGAAAAGCATAACCCACTATAGTAAACAGTAAGCTAAAACAACCTATAATAAAAACTAACCAATATTCTAGTTAAAACTACTACCTTTAGGTTGAGCTTAGATCAATTGTATAAGTTGGGCTTTATATAATAAAGCCAATAAAATAAGTACAGTTATTCTCTCTGGAAATCTTTTTGGTGTTAAAGTTAATTTGAATTGAAGGAGACACTTACTTCACAAAAAACAGGGAGTTGTGTTAAGTTTCTTATAATGGCTAAAAAACTACGTAATGAAATATCTATACTATTGGTTCAACCCCGTTCTGACTTACCTATGGTTGACCATGAAATAAAATGCATAAGTCAGTATAGTGGTTTATCCAGAGAACAACTAATCTCAGTGAGTCCTTTTTATACGCCCATCAACAACAGTTTGCTAGAAAATGTAGATGGTGTGATAATAGGTGGATCTGATACATCTGTATTAGACAATTTTCCTTGGACTAATTCCATTATTGAGTTGATCCATAAAATTGCAGAAGTTAAAATGCCCCTGTTTGGTTCTTGCTGGGGCCATCAAATGGTAGCAAAAGTGTTTGGTGGAGAAGTTGTTTCAGATCTTGCTCGTAAAGAAATGGGATCTATAGAAGTATCCTTAACAGAACAAGGAAAAGAAGATCTGATTTTTGGCAAATTGCCTATAAAGTTTACAGCACAATCTGGTCATAAAGATCATGTTTGCGAACTACCAAACAATATAGAACCTTTGGCTTATTCTGGACTATCACCTTACCAAGCAATCAAGGTAAAAGATTGTCCAATTTATGGAGCCCAGTTTCATGCTGATATGGATAAACTAGAACTCAAAGAGCGTCTAGAATATTATCAGTATGATTATGTTAATACAGAAGAATTTAGTAATATTTGCAACAGTTTGCAACAAAGTCCAGAAGCTGTAAAAATATTATCGGCATTTGTGGATGATGTTGTTTTAGCACAATAAACTGATTAGTGTTAGAATTCTCTTTTCCAGATTTTTTAATTTTAATTAAGTGCTTAGTATCTTTGCTATTCGTGATATAATTTTCACTCGATAGCTGCTTTTCTTAGCTAAGATTTAACCATATAATGTGAGTTTTTAGAAGTAATAGCATTACATGGTTTAAGTGTATTCTTAAGAGTTTTTGAGAGTTCAAAATAGTAATTTAGATTAAAATCTAGAGCGACCCAATCCACAGGAGATGGTATGGGAATTTTAAAGAATATTTTTAAGTCACTCTGGGGGCAAAGTGACGAAGAAGTTAAACAACCCGAACCTGTAAAACAGGTAGAACAACCAAAGCCTCCAGAACCAGTAAAACCTGTTTCTTCGCCGTCTTCGACTGGGAACCAGGCTTATAACTATTCCCCAGAACCTTACCAACCTAAACCACAAGTTCCTGTGGTTGAGCCACGCGTTGAGCCTAAAGTCGAGGCCAAAGTAGATTTGCCTCGCCCCACTCAGCAACCATATCAGCCACAACCGACTCCGGTTGTTCCTGTTCAGCAAGAAGTTCCTCGGCCAGTGGAGACAAAACCAGCAACTCCTCCCTATTCAGGGCTTAACTTTGAAGAAGAAAGTTTTGCTACTAGTAACAAAGAAGCTGCTTACAAAAATGCTTCTTCTGTTAGTTATGCTCCAGCGGCCCAAGAGTTTGCAACTACACCTGTAGCTGTTAGCTCAGAACCTGCAGCAATATCTCCTTCACTGCCCTCTACTCCATTATCAGAAATAAACTTTTTTGATGAAGTTGTAGATGATTTTGATGATGCTTTTGATGCAGCTTTTAATGCTTCTTCTTTCTCTCCAGATCAGCCTAGCTCAGTCGGTTCAGTTCAGCATGATGAAGCAGCAATACAAGATCTTTTTGCTAAAATAGCTGCTAATTATGCTCGTCCAGTCAAAAATTTTATTTTTGAATTAAAACGTGGAACAGCTACAAAAGAATGGATAGAAATCTGCCGCCCAGCAATGCGTAGTATTAGTCGTGCGGCAGAAAATATGGAACTAACTGCAGCAGCTAAAAGAATGGTAGACTTCGATGAAGCTCTCTCTTTGGCTCAAACTAGCGAAGAACGTACTTTATCTGGAGAAATTAGGGATTTAATACTATCTAGCTACGAAGAATTAATTGAAGTAATGCCTCAAACCTTTGTTATTGGTGAAGAAGAACAACAAAGAGAAGGTATTATTATCAACTCTTTACTCAAACAAATTCCTGATTTAGGTCGTGTAACTTTTGAGAAACTTTATGGTGCTGGTTTAACTTCTTTAGATACTTTGTTTTTAGCTAAAAAAGAAGACTTGGCAGCAGCCACTGGTATACCTATTTGGTTGTGTGAACGTATTTGTAACAAATTCCAAGAATACCGCGAAGAACTAGAAGGGACACCTAGAGATGTTGCCCAGTCTGGATATCGCGCTCGTTTAACAGAATTAGTCGCAGAACTACGCCGCCAACATGAAGGCTTTGAACGTGCTTCTGCCCAAGAATGGTCAAACCCTGCATTGGCAGCAGATAAGCGCAAATTCAGACAAAATAGGCAAGCTTGCGTTTTACAAATAAATGTAGTGCTAGCAGAAATGGGAGAATTGGATTTAGTTAATGAAATTCAAAAACTTTCTTTTGATCGTCGCATACAAAGATTAGAAGAATATCTTGAAAGCTCAGCTGGTATGGTAATGTGAAAATATGAATAAGGACTAATCTAAAGCAGAAGAATAGAAAGGCGAAGATTTTATGGCAGATTATTCTAGAGAGGAAGTTTTAGAAAAGATTAAAAAAGGAGAAAGTCTTGAAAGAGCAGACTTGCGAGATATAGCGCTTAATCAAGCGCATTTAGAAGGCGCTAACCTGCGCCGGGCAGATTTAGAAGGAGTAAATTTAGAAGAAAGTAATCTGCGCCGTGCCAATCTTTCTAGTGCTAATTTACGAGATGCTTACTTAGTACGGGCAGATTTAGAAGGAGCTAACCTACAAAAAGCAGATTTGGAAGGCGCCAATTTAGAAGGGGCTGTTTTACAAAATGCAGACTTAAGTCGTGCTAATTTAGAGGGTGCTACATTTGAAGGTGCAAAACTAAAAGGTGCACGTCTTAACTATGCCCAGCTAGAACTTGCTAATTTAGGCGGCGCTATTTTAGAAAATGCTCAACTTACTAATGCAGATTTAAGAGAAACTTATCTTGGTGGAGCAAAACTGATTAAAGCAGATTTGCAATATGCCAAAATGGAAAAAATCAATTTAGAAGAAGCTGATTTAACTGAAGCTAACCTAAAAGAAGCTAATCTTCGATTAGCATATACTGAAGGGGTTAACTTAGCTAGAGCTATTTTGGAAGGTGCTTCTTTAGATGGTGCTTCTTTAGCACGTGCTAATTTTGTTGATGCAGATCTAAGACATAGTAATTTGAAAAATGCTAAATTAACTGGAGCTAAAATGACTGGAGCTAAATTGGCTGGAGTAGAAGTAACTCCAGAACAATTAGCTGAAGTAGTTGCTGATTGGGTTGATTTTTCCCCAGAAGCTAATGGTCAACTAAAAGTAAAAGGTAATGAATTAGTACAATATTACAAACGCCTTAAGAGTGGGGAAAGTGTTGCACCTGTTGTAGTAGCCCCTGCTCCTGCTCCTAGCCCTGCTCCTACTTCTCAATCACAGGATCAAGCAAAGCGCTTTTTTGGCAAAGGGGATGTTCTGCGTAATGCTTCCCTAGAATTTGGCGAAAAATCTTTGGTAGAAATAGAAAGTCGTTTTGAGAAATGTTCTATTGCCTTAGGTAATGATGCTCAGCTAACTATAGGTCCAAATGGTATATTGGAAGGGTGTAGCATAGTTGGGTCAGGAGAAATTATTATACATGGAAAATTCTCTGAAGATAGTGCCTCTTCTCCTAGCATAGTTGGTCCTAAGCGTGTAATTGTTGGAAAAACTGGGTCAGTTTCTGGTGCAGTGCAACAACCACCTGAACTTACTCAATTTGGTTTTGAACGTGGTTGTACTCTAAGATTAAAAATTATTAGATCAAAATAGTGTGAAAGGAGAGTGATCTCATGGCAGATAGCCCTAAGCAAACCATTTTAGAAGATGGAACAGAAATTGATGGTTCAGTTAAATCAAAGTGCCCAATTACCGTTAGTGGTAAATTAAAAGGTGAAGTTTTAGCTCCTTCTTTAACAATTACTCCTTCTGGATCTGTTCAAGGTCAAGTTAAAGTCTCGAACCTTCTCTCTCAAGGAGAATTAGCAGGAGAAATTGAAGCAGAAAGTGTAGAATTAGCAGGAAAAGTAAACGACCAAACAACTATCCGTGCTGCTTCTCTTGAAGTAAAACTTAATCAACCAGGAAATAAAATACAAGTAACTTTTGGTAATTGTGAATTACATGTAGGAGATAAAGCAGCTAAACCCGCTGAAACTCCTAAGCCAGTTGTAAAACAACCAGAACCTACTCCCGTAGCACCTGCTACACCTAAACCTCCTGTTCGCTAATTTTCACAAAAATAGGTATCTTGCTTTAAGCAACTAAAAAAGCTATGCAAATTGCATAGCTTTTTTTAGTTATTGTAAGTTTTCTAAGTTTTTAAGCAAGGCACTTGCGGCCTTACTTAAAAACCTTTACCTAAGCATTATTTTTGGTAATTTGAACCTAGTTTAGAAGCATCTCCTTCACATAAGGTTTTTACCAGTTCTTCATGAAAATAATCAGGCATTGATTCTACAGATGTTCCCATTCTTTCTTTATAATGCTTACGGGACTGCTCTATAGTATCTTTGAGTACATCATAAAGATTATTATTTTTACGACCTTCAACTATCTTCTTCTCATTGTAAAGTTTTATTTCTGAAACCAATAACCTTGCTAAACGCTGTGCGGCTTGATCATTAGTAGCACCAGGGTTGTACTTACCTTGTGCAGGGCCAGCACTTGCTCCGCTTCCACTAACAGCTGGAGGAGCTGGAGGAGCTGGCTTTGGTGCAGCTGCTTCTGGAGCTTTTGGCATAGCCGGTGGCATAGCTGGTGGCATAGCCGGTGGTTTTGGGGGTTGCACCATTTGTGGGGGAGCAACAGGAGGTTGTGGCTTAGGTGGCTGTGGCATTACAGGCATTTGCGGAGCAGTTGGTTGATTAAACTGCATATCTGGTACCGGTGGTGCCATTGGTGGTGCTATCGGTGGTCTTGGTGGTGCCACTGGTTGCACAGCTTGTGGTGGTGGAGATGGAGGTTTTGGTGAAACCATTGGTGGTGGTGCTACTGGTTGTACTGGTTTTGGTGGAGCACCCATTTCTGCAAAAGGATCTGAAGTTGGAGCTTTAGGAGCTGTTATTGGAGCAGACATTGGTTGCACAGTAGCAAATCGACTTCCAGCACCAGCTTTGGAAGTAGGCATAGAAGGAACTTCCCCTGGAGTTAAAGGACTAGTGCTTCCTAAAGAATCATTCATAAAACTTGTTGGCCTTGCCTCAGGTTTGGGTAAAGGTGGCGGTGCAAGTGGTGGTGGCGCTTTTGGCTGCTCCACAATAGGTTTAGGACTTGGTGATAGTGGTTTAGTATCTAATGGATTAGGAGGCATTAAAGGTGGAGCAAGCGGTGAAACCCTTGGCTCTGGCTTAGGTATAGGTACTTCAGCTTTAGCAGGAATATCTGCAACTGCTGGTGGTCGAGCTTCTATTTTTGGAGCTACAGGTGGTGGAGCCATAGGTGGTGGAGCCATAGGTTTTGGAGCCATAGGCTCAGGCCTTAATGGCGGTGGAGGTTGTGGAGAAGTTTTCATAGGCTCAGGCACAGCAGGAGCTGGCCGAACAGGTTCTACCACAGGGGGCTTTATTGGTTCAGGAGATGGTGGAGTAAGTTGATTGTCCCTTTGTTCTAAATTGGACCCACCTAACCCTAACTGAGTAGTTTGTGAATCTCGACGAAACAACTTCTTAAAAAACTCCAACACCCTTTCAATAAAACTCATAAATCCTCCTCTAAATCAAATGCCTTGATATATAAAATTTCTAGCAATATTAGCACAATTAAGCAATCATTTTCATTAAACAATCTTAATTGGATTACAGATTAAATAAACAAGAAAAAGGCACTAAATACTACGCCTTAGGTATGAAATCTATGCATCTTTATTACAATTTCGTAACTCTTCGACTAGTGTTTGAACTTGTAAAGTTAGAGTTGATAGCGATTGAGCTATTTCTTCTAAAGCGATTAGCAAAGATGCATTTTTTATATTTTTTACTTCCCCATAAACAAGTTGATTATTTGTAGATAACGCTCCTGTTTGATTAATACTTTTTTTCTTTGGTTCTTGTGTTGGAACAATGCGAGGTTGTTCAGCTACCAATAGTTTTTGGAAGATATTATATAAACTTAAATTTACCTCTACTATTTCTACCAATATTGTAGGTTGAAAAAAAAGCACTCCCAACTCATCTTTTATTTTACGAATTCGCAAAAGTGCTTGTTTGTCTATCAACTCGCGTAAAGATTTGATATTCAATAGGACGACTCGCTCATTTTGTAAAGTGGATATTGCTGCGACTTCCCCATCCATCAATTCTAAAGGCAACCTTAGCTGCTTATACACTGAAATCAACTTATCTAAGAGATCTGGAATTGATTTTACTTCTAATCCGTTGTCTGTTGTTAATTGTTTTCCCCAACGAGTAACTATAAGATCCACTTTATCCCGATCTTTAGCTGTTTTATTTAATTTGCTTAAGTAAAACTTTAATAAGAGCTCTAAATTTTCTGGCTCAGGACTACCAAATTGTTCAAAATACCTGCGCAAACTAGCTACTGGAAGGTGGCGATCACAATCATCTAACTCTTTTCGCAGCTTTTGCAAAATCTCTTGAAGATCTTCATCTGAATTTACATTTTTATTGCTAGAAAACCACTTTTCCAATCTAAGGAGTTCAATAGCTATTTCATCTAATGCTTTACTGTCTCCAACATTTAATGTAGAAAAAAACTGTTGGGTAATTAACAACATTTTAAATTCAACTTGAAGATCAAGGTGCATAAAACTTACTGTCATATTTTAAGCTATGTAATTAACATACAACAATGCAGCTTATTTATGCCAATAGAACCGTTAACATTACGCCACAATATATTCTGCATCTATAGAACAAGTTTTATAACTTTGCAGTAGTGGCATTTTACCAAATACTTTTTATAATTTATATGTCAGTCAACCAGAATAAAAGAAAATATCTTTGCATAATGCTAAAACTTTTATTCTTTTGTTATTGTCAAACATTTTAAGTGTCAAGTTAGTTCACCAATACTCAAAATCTTAACTAACTCATTTTCAATAAATTGGTGTTACCACTACTAAATCTGCATACAAAATATACACTTCCTTATTACTTCTATAAATCTTGTGTATATTAAATAAAATACGTTTTTACAGTAAATTAGCTGACCAGACAGTCAAAAATTACTGCTTTTTCCTTTGTGGAATAGCATTTGCTCTATATTGTTGTAAAATCAACAAATTTTCCACAACAATGTTATACATAAAACTACTTTGGAATAGAAATATAAGGAGAGCAAAATGTTTCTAGGAAAAGCTATTGGGAGACATATACTCAGTTTCCTACTATTTGCAATAATTTTTAGTTTTGGGGTCAAATCTGCTGAAGCAATAACTTTAGTATTTGTTCATGGCAAGGGATCAGGAAAAGACACTGTAACTAATGTTACAAATAATTATTGGACAACAGACATGATTAGTGCTGCAACAAGAAACTATGCGGCTAAATCTTTGGTTGTGTCTTATGATGGTAGTCAATATTATTGGGATACTTCTAGCGATATATCAGCACAAATTAACAACTATTTAAATTTATATCCAACAGAAAAATTAGTTTTCATCTGCCATTCATATGGTGGTATTCAAATGCGCTTTATCCTCTGTAATAGCACTCCTTCTTCACCTTATTATAACTATCGTGGTGCAAACTTTGCTCGTATTGCTGCTGCAACCAGCCATGTTATTACTTTGGCAACTCCTCATGGAGGTAGCGAAGTTGCTGATTTAGGTTCAACTTTATCTAACAGTGCTTTTACTTCTTGGATTGTTTCTTTAGTTGATAATAATTCAAACGCTTCCAAAGTTTTAACTTCTTCTCACCTTCAATATGCTAGCCAAAATTGGCTACGCGACAGTTTAAGAACAAAGGCTTTTTACACTGTAGCTGGTACAAACACTCTCAATCACATTTATCACCTCAATGATATAGGTTTAAGTACATTATCTTTGCTAGCACCATTTAATGGAGCAAATGATGGGCTAGTGGCTACTTGGAGTGCTCATTATCCCGGAGCACCTGGTGGTGATTGGTTTAACACCTCAGCTAATCACGATCATAATCGTCATAACGATGATCCTGGTTATATTGGTAACACTATTGGTCAATATGGTTGGTAACCTAAATCTTTAAGGAGAAAAATATGAGAAAGACAGTGCTATTACTTACAGCAATTATATTAGTCGTTACTGCGGTACCCTTAACTCAAAATGTGGAAAACAGCACTCCAGAAAAAAATAAAATTAAATCTATTCCTCAATTAGAAACTGAGCGTTTAGCTAAAGAACCATCTATCAACCGCGGCGATACAGGTCGTTTATCTCAACAAGCTTTGAATCAGGAAAGTCAGCAAATTGCAACACACTCTACATTATTTGTAATGGAAGGAGTGAAAGATCAAAGTATTATTCTTCCTATATCTGGGGATCGAGCTAGAATAGGTATATTTTCTGCTCAAGATGGGAAATTAGATGTTCAACTTTCAGATCCTCATGGAGCGGATGTTCCTGTTGTACCTCATAGCCGCAATGCTCAAATACCTGACCAAGAAATGAGTAAAATGGTAATGGGACGAGGCCAAGCTAAAGATGGAGTTTTGCTTGTTACTGATCGTAAAGAAATGATTCCTGGTGATTACCTTGTTAGCGTTCGTCAAGCTAATGCTCCAATAGATATAGTTGTCAATGATGTAGGTGGGCCACAATTAAATATTTGGTTAGATGATAATGGTCGTGATAGTAAAAAAGGTGTTACTATTTTTGCTCAACTTCAAGATGGTGAAAAATCTGTTTTAGGAGCTCAGTTAACAGCAAAAATTAAAGGAACCAACAATAAACTAACCTTAAACGAAACTAAACCTGGTGTTTATTCTGCTACAGTTAACACAAGTAATTTAGATGGAATCCAAACTCTAATTGTTGAAGCTAAAGGTCATAGTAATCAAGGATTAAACTTACTACGTCATGGAAGTATTGATGTTATTGCTGGAAAATCTAATGCAAAACTTTTAGGAATAGGTCAAGAAACCCTAACCAATACAGATTTAGTAGTAGAAGTAAATGTAAAAGTAACTGCACCTGGACGCTATTATGTTCATGGAAATTTGCTTGGTAGCAATGATGAACCTATTGCTTGGGCGCAAGATGCTCAAGAATTAACCCCTGGAAATCATACTTTGACATTACATTTTTCCAAAGAAGTAATCAATAATTCTGGCTTCTCTGGTGGGTTTAAACTTTCTGGTGTTGAATTAATGAACACAACCAATATGCCTGGTATTAAAGCTGCCGAAAAAATAGATAATTTCTTCCTTAAGAGTTCTTTATAACTAGTTCCTCTTAGAATTAATAAGTAGCCACTTAAATTATTGTTATCATTTAGGTGGCTATTTTTATTTCCTCAAAAAGTATTCGCCATATCAAACCAACGTAGTATAATTAAAAAACTTTATTATCAACTTGCACATCAAGTTAACCGATAATCCAAGATATAAACAAAACCTTTTTGAGGAAAAACCATGGCTTTAAGACAAGTCTCTAGTTCTGTTAGTACTTCTACTAGTAATAATACTTCATCTATTAGTAATGCTGCAGCTGCTTCTTTTGCTGGTTTAGGAAGAGTTAATAGTCAACCTAATGCAGCAATTCAACAACAAAATCAAAATAACCAACAAGGACAAAGTGGTGGTAAAAGCGGCTCTCAACAAGATGTTGTTACCCTTAATAGCTTATTACAGAACTTTGGTGAAATGATTGGCCTCCCAGATTTAGAACTAAATGAGCAAAACCGTTGTTCCCTAATGCTAGGAGATGGAGATGAAGCAGTACAATTAACAATGGAGTTAGCTCCTGATGGAACTCTTTGTTTCTATACAATATTAGATAAAAATACTGATGGTATTTCTAACCAGGTTAAAGAATACATTAATAATCAACCTGGTTCTGATGATGGAACATATCTCTCACTTAATAGTTCTGGGACAACCGTCTTTTTATGTTTAGGAAGTGAATTAAAGAAATTAAATGGTTTAGATTTTGAGACTCTAGTTAGAAACTTTTATTCTTCTGCTAATCAATGGCGAACAAACTATGAAAAACTCAAACGGCCAATGACAGCATCGGCTGCAATGCTTAATCGCCCGGCAGCAAAAGACAAAAAAGCCAAAGTTGAACGCTATATAGATAAAGCTACAGGTTTTTTGGCAATTGCATATATCATATATAGAATGGGTGGAATCTTAGTCTAAAATCCCAGTGTATATAAACTTTATTAACTTTTCATATTTTCTACTTTATTTTGGAGGCTCAAAATGTCTGTTAATAGATTAGGTGGCGGTTTCTCTCCAGCAGAAATTGCAAGAGAACATCAACAAGTTAACCAACAACAAAACACCCAACAAGCCAAAAATGAAAATAAATTAACAGACCCTTCTTTACAAACCCCTGAAATGGCACAATTTATCCAACAACAGGGTGAAGTAGTTCCTATTCAACACTCACAAGAATCCCAAGAAGCTAGATACACAGACCGAGAATCTGAAGGTGGTAAACAAGAACAAGATGATCCAGAATCTGTAGAAGAAATGGAAGAGAAAACAAAAAAAAGTGTTCAAGATCTTCAAGAAGGACTTCAACAAGTAGCTGAAGGAATAGAACAATTAAAAGAACTTAGCCACACAGAAGTAGGTATACCTAAGGGTTTGGATGAGCGACTCCAAAAAATTTCCCATATGGGACAGAAACTTGTTGTAGATATTGAACAAACAGTAGAAAAAGCTGTTAGTGAAATGCTTACAATTGGAGATGTTTTGTTTAATAGTACTGTTACAGAGCTAGTAACAATTCGTAGTACAATAGATGATTTTATAGCTGATATGAGTAAGCGACAAAGTCGTATACCTACTCCAGACTTACGAGATAATAGCTCACGAGCAGTAAGTTTACGTAAAGCTAAACAAAATTTTGGTCAAGGATTAACTACTATTTCTAATATAACTAATTCTATGTTGGAAACGGCTGAAGAAATAATCCGCCAATTGTTAGCAGCCTTAGACGATGTTAGAGCTGGATTTGAGCAAATAAACAATGCTGAAGCTGATGGATTCAAAAAAGTTGAAGCTGGATTTCGCACCCTTTTTGCAAGTTTGATTAGCATTATGGATGTTACAAGTCAATTCCGTAATGACTTAGAAGCAGCTTTACCACAATTAGCTTCTGTTACAGATATTTTGCAAAAAGATTTAGGTAGCCGTGAAGCTTTAGGGTTACCAGCAAAAATGTCTGCTACTTTATGGCAAAGCCCAGAAAGAGTTGAACAGTGCTGGCGTAGTATTCAAGGAAATCTAGGCTCTCTTAGTGCTACATTAATAAGCTGTGGAAAATCAATAGAAGCCAATTTTGAAGAAGCATCTCTTGAAGTTATAGATGAAGGTCAAATAGCTGTAACCACTGTTAATAAAGATCTTGGAGGCATAAAAAATGAAGTTAAGGATACTTTCTCGCCTTCAGCAGCACATGCAGTAGAGCAAATTTTAGAAGGGGCTGACCAAGTAGAAGGAGCGCTTGGGGATTTAGTCAAAGTTAGTGAAAAGAAACATAAAACTATAAAGCGCGGAAGTGTAAGCAAAAAGCTACCTGCACATTTTAATGTTAGGTTATAAAGCTACAACACTTAACTTAAGTCTATATTTTGGCGCAATAAAACCAAACGAATGGCGAAAACAACTCACCATTCGTTTTTTATTTTCAACTAAATAAACTATCTATCTCTCATTACAGTCAATTCAATATCAATATTTTCTTCTTCACCTATTGACTGTAAATCCATACGTAGTAAAGGCAAATTAATTCTGCCTGGAACAGCAATTACTGCCTCAAAACGAAACATTGGAGTAGCACTCATAGGAGCGTTATAGCTTTTTGTTTCCATTGACTCAATGTTAATTCCACTTTGAGCAAGTTGAGCAGTTAAGCGATGGACAATTCCAGGATGATCTAAAGATGAAGCGGTTAAAGTACAAGGAATCATAGCTTCACTATATTTTTTCTCTGAAGGTCTACGCATAAAAATGCTTAACCCTGTCAGGTGTATTAGCTCATCTTGGTCTTTTTCTATGCTAGAAAGGCTAGAATTTGAACCTGTTATTAGCATAATTATTGCGAATTCCCCACAAAAAACAGCCATTCGACTATCTTCTATGTTGGCATCACGCTCTTGGATAAAACCGGAAATTTTTTCTACCAACCCAACTTGATCTGGCCCAATGGCGCTAAGAACTAGATGTTGTTTCATAGTCCTGCTCCTTAATTTTGATATATATTAACCACCAGCTGCTTCTTTAATTAGAGCACGGCTAATTACTAGACGTTGAACTTGATTTGTACCTTCATAAATTTGGGTAATTTTAGCGTCACGCATATATTTTTCAATTGGATAATCTCTGCAATAACCATAACCACCAAATAGCTGTACACAATTAGTAGTAACACTCATAGCTGTGTCTGTAGCAAATACTTTAGCCATTGCAGCAAATTTAGAAACATTTTTAGCTCCAAGATCTGCAGCGCGAGCGCTTTGGTAAACTAGTTGACGAGCAGCTTCAATTTGTGTAGCCATATCAGCCAACATAAATTGAATAGCTTGGAAAGAAGAAACTTTTTGTCCAAACTGCTCTCTCTCATTAACATACCTAATAGCTAAATCTAGCGCACCTTGTGCTAATCCAACAGCTTGAGCAGCAACACCAGGTCTAGCTAAATCTAAAGTCATCATTGCATGTTTAAATCCATGTCCTTCTTTGCCACCTAATAATCGATCTGCTGAAACACGGCAATTTTCAAAGTGTAGTTCATGAACAGGAACACAGCGAATACCCATTAAATCTTCTTTTTTACCTATTCTAAAACCTTCCATTCCCTTTTCTACAATGAAAGCTGTAATGCCTCTTGTACCACGATCAGGGTTTGTATTGGTAAAAACTGAGTAAATATCTGCTGCACCACCATTAGTATTCCACTTCTTTTCACCATTGATAATATAGTCATCCCCATCTTTTTGAGCACGGGTTTGTAAACTAGCTGCATCTGAACCAGCTTTTTTCTCAGAAAGTCCAAATGCTATTAGTTTTCTACCTGAAGCTAATTCTGGTAAGTACTTTTTCTTTTGTTCTTCTGTTCCACCTAAAATCAAAGGGAAAGAACCTAAGGCATTTACCGCATATGTAACACCTACACCACCACAAGCTTTAGATAGTTCTTCTACAACAATACAAAGGTTAAGAACCCCTGCTCCATGACCACCATATTCTTTAGGAATCCATACACCCATCAACCCTGCTTCTTGTAAAGCTCTAACTACAGACCAAGGATATTCAGCTAATCGATCTAATTCTGCTGCTACTGGACGTACATAACGCTCAGCTATTTCCCTAGTTTGTTCTCGGTAATGTAAATTCTCTTTTGATAATAATTCGTCCATTAAGACCTCCAAAAAAACTTATTGTAATATATCGTCATTCCAGTCATCTGGTACATCCATCGGCAATGGAGAAGTATGGTGATGTACGATTAACCAACGATCTTGAACTTTTAAATAAAGATTTGTTGCTTGTGCTTGTCCAGAAGTAAATCCTTGGTCAAAAAACGTAGCAATATTTTCTGTACATTCCACCCAAGCAAAATCTCCAACTATTTTAATAAAAATATTTGTTAACAAAACACGCATACTATGGGTATTACCAAATATTGATACCCAGCTACGGCGAATCTCCGGCCAGCCTACTAAAATTTCTGAACCTGGATGTACACATCTCACCCAATTTTCCTGTAACCATAAGCTTTCCATTGCTGTAATATCACAACTTTCCAATGCTTTATAAAACTGTGCATTGACCGCCTCAACGGCAGTTTGTTCTGGTGTCATCCGTAACCTCAAAATATGATTTATTGTTAAATTATTTTTTAGACAAGCCATACAGAATAATTGAAGCATCTTATAAATGCAAGCATTCACAATCTGTTCTTTGGCACACTCATTTGTGGTTTTAGCTCTAGTTAATTTCAATAGAGAAATAAAAAGAAAAAGTTGGTTGTTGAGGAGATTTACGCTGTGTATAATTTTATTTTTAGAATTTCCTTTATACTAATTTATATTAAAAACTTCTCTCTAAATAAAGCTAGGTAATGACACTTATTGAAGTGCTTTTGAGGTAAATACCCATCTTATGAATAATAACGACATAGTAAATATTAGTGTAGCAGCAATTTCTGATATCGGAGTGTCAAGAAAAAACAATGAAGATGCCTGTTTACTAGCTGATTTTCGTAATGGAAAAATCTTCCATAATAATACTAGTCAAAGTTGCCCTGTAAACGAGAATTGTTTTTTATTAATAGTTTCTGATGGTGTTGGAGGAGCTGCATCTGGAGAAGTAGCTAGCCAGTTAACGGTTCACTCCATTAATGAATCATTAGGAAGATTATCTTGGTCTATACCAGCACATGACAGACTAATAGCAGCCGTAGAGCAAGCTAATTACATAGTCTGGAACTATGGTAAAGATACTCCTGCTTGCCGAGGAATGTCGGCCACAGCTACAGCTATTCTCATTGAACAAGATTGTGCTTATATAGCTCAAGTTGGAGATTCACGGGCTTATTTAATTCGCCAAAATCGGATCACACAAATTACTACTGACCAATCTTTAGTTGAATTGATGATCTCAAAAGGATTATTAACACCAGAAGAAGCCACTCAACATCCTCGTAAAAATATCATTCTTCAAGCTGTAGGTCTTGAAGAATTAATACAGGTAGATGTACGCAAGTTACACTTACAGCAAAAAGATTACTTGATTGTTTGTAGTGATGGTCTTTCTAACAATGTTTTAGAATATGAAATACTTCAAACTGTTAAAAATAGTGACTCTGTCTCAGAAGCTTGTCAAAAGCTAGTTGATATGGCTAATGAGCGGGGTGGAAAAGACAACATAACTGTAGTAATAGCATATTTAAGTGGAGAAGGCTTACCACAAACTTCTAGTCGTGAGTTAACACGGCCAAATGTTACTCCACTATTTACTTTTGATCCCGATCGAAATCCAGAGAAGTCTCACAAGAGAACTAAACTACTTAGTGATCCTTCGGTTTGTGTGCTTGAAGAAAGTGAAACAATATTAGAAAATTTATCAGCTTATCCTCATAATCAAGTAATACAAGACAGATACCAAAAACTAAGTTTCTTATTAAATGATGCTTTGCAACTCTTGGCTGCACAACAAGATGAATTGCCACAAGTAGCTCAATGGGTGCAAGAGCAGAAATATGTATATAGTCGGATGCTTGACTTAGAAACTAAAATTTCTGTAGCGCGTGAGCATATTGAGCAAGGCTGGCGCACACTTGAAGAAGTTACAGCTGAATTTCGTCAAAAAACTTAAAATTAGCTCAAGCTTTTCGTAGGGGGAACAATGTTAAAGAAACTCTCTAATACTTTATTTAGCCGATTTGCCTTACTAATACTGGTTTTTGCTTTGTTTTACCCACCTGTATTAGCTTTAGCAAGTGATAATGACGCAAATAAAACACCTAGCAGCGATGAAAAGAAAACTGCTACCACAACTTCTACTACTAATACGACGGCTACTCCAAACGCCAGTAATATAGACCTAGCAACGATTTTATTACGGCTAGAAAAGGCTGAGGCCGAAGCTAAATTAGCACGTGAAAGCGCTAATGCAGCTGTAAATCGTGCAACAGAACTTGAGAAACAAGTAGAAGAAACTCGCCGTCGACTAAATGAAACAGAGCAAGAGCTTGAAAGAATTAAGACTGAAGCTAGTGCTTTAGCTGTGGTTAAAACGCCTCATTCTTTGGCCAAATCTGCTGCTTCTACACAACAAGATCCTAATCAAGATCCTAATTCACAAGAACAATCCCAAGAACAACAAGAAGAAATAACTCTTAACAGTGTTAATGATCAACTTCTTGAATTAAAAGACACTGTAGCTTCACATGATCAAAGACTCAAAGATAATAGCCGTACAACAGTGGAAACAGGTGAACATTTTAATGTTAAGCTCTCAGGAACACTACTATTTAATACTTACTACAATACAGCAGGAACAGATGATGCATCTACAGGATTATACCTACTAGGTGGTACTAAGTTCCCTACTTTAGATAATGGCTCAAATTTTGGTGCAACAATTAGGCAAACCCAATTAGGTTTTTCTTTCTTTGCTCCTAAAATTGGTAAGTGGCGTTTATCAGGTGACTTACAATTAGACTTTTTTGGTGGAAATCCTCCTGTTTATAATGGTCGGGCATTTAGTCCACTTCGTTTAAGAATTGCTAGAGCAAAACTAGAATCTGGTAGATTTGCTGTTATTGTTGGTCAAGATGATCCAATTATTTCCCCGCTTAACCCGACTTCTTTAGCACAAGTGGGATTCCCTGCTTTAGCTGAATCAGGTAATTTATGGTCTTGGACTCCTCAAGCTAAAGTAGCTTACCAACTTATCTCTACTGAGCGCGAAAGGCTAACTATTGAAGGTGGTATATTAGCACCTTATAATGGTCAAACTAATACAGATTTTCAATTTGAAACTCGCCCCGATGCAGGTGAACGTTCTAGAATGCCTGCTCTTGAAACTAGAATAAGTTATCAAAGAGGCGATTTAGCCAATGCTCCAACTAATGCTTATTTGGCTTTTGATCCTCAACCTTTCCAAATAGGTTTAGGAGTTCACTATGGCCGTCAATTAGCTGTTCCTGCTAGAGATGATATTAATAGACCAGGCACAACTATTAATTCTGTAGCCGTTGCAGGAGATTACGTAATCCCTATTACAAGTAAAATGACTCTTACTGGGGAAGCCTTTTGGGGACGAGCTTTAGGCGGACTTGGTGGAGGTATTGTTCAAGGAATAGTTTTCCCATTTTATGGAAGTCGAGCAATAGGTGTTCGTAGTCGTGGAGGTTGGGCACAACTTCAAGTTAGACCTATGAACAATGTAGCAATACATTTAGCTTATGGTTTAGATGATCCTTATAATGAAGATTTGCAAGGAACAAGATTTGATTTAACCGCAGGAACATCCCGTGCAGGTAATCGAACTTTTTCTGGAAACATACTTTATAGATTCCGCTCAAACTTTATTATTTCTACAGAGTACCGTTTTATGCAAACTTACTTTACTACTCAACCTAGTAAAACTAACAACCATATTAATATTGGGTTTGCTTATTCATTCTAAGAAATAATAGTAAGTTTATTTATTTAAGGAGTATTAATGATGAAACGCTTTAAGATATTGTTTATAATGTTAATACTGCTTTTAGTACCAGTAGTTTCTGTCAATTTTAAATTTTCGTCATCAACTCCTAAAGCTCAAATACAAGAAAACAAAATCAAGTCACTTGCTTTTGAGACAGCTTTAGGAGATCCAATTCCTGGGCTAACAACTAAGGAAGTTGGACGTTTCCAAAGTGGTAAATTTGAATTTGAGCGAGATCATACACCAGAAGAAGGCTTAGGACCCACATTTAATGGTACTAGCTGTGTTGAATGTCATGGATTTCCTGTAACTGGTGGCTCTTTAGATAGCTTAAATGATCTTACTGCGCGTGTTGGTCGTCTAACTAAAAAAGGTACATATGATGGACTAGAAAATTTTGGTGGTGAGCCACTATCTTTTTTAGGTGTTGTTCCAGGATGTGAACCACAAAAAATTCCAAACAAAGCCCAATTTGTTTCACGTAGAGCTGGGCAGCAATTGTTTGGTTTAGGTTTAGTGGATGCTATTTCAGATCAAGCTATCTTAGCTAATGCTGATCCTAATGACAAAGACGGGGACGGAATTAAAGGGCATCCTAATATAGTTCATAGTATTCATTTTGGAGACACAAGAGTTGGACGTTTTGGATGGAAAGCTCATATGCCAACAATGTTAGACTTTTGTGCAGATGCCTATGTAGTAGAAATAGGGATAACTAGTCCTGATATTCCCATTAATCGCCATCCAAATGGACAAAAATCTGTTTGTGATACATCCCCAAGCCCTGAAGATTTTGATGGACGTGTAACTAATAGTTTCAATGATTTTATTAGTTTCCTAGCTCCTCCTCCACAAAAACCTTTAGATGCATCTGCTAGTCAAGGAAAAGCTCTTTTTACTTCCATAGGATGTGCAAAGTGCCATATTCCTACACTTATGACAGCCACTTTGGCTGAAAGACCTGATTTGCTTAGCCCAGCACTAGCTAGCCAAGAAGTTAATCTTTATTCAGATCTATTGCTTCATGATATGGGAGATGCTTTGCGTGATGGAATACAAACAGGTACAGCAGGTCCTGCTGATTGGCGCACTCAACCTCTATGGGGCTTATCTACTAAGAAGTTCTTTTTACATGATGGAAGAACTTCAGATCTATCAAAAGTAATAGAGTTTCATGGAGGAGAAGCAGCCAAATCACGTGATAAATTTTTCAAACTAAAATCTTCTAGCCAAAAAGATCTGATAAATTTCTTGAAATCTTTATAGCTTATTACATAGAAAGGCAAGTGTTTAATCTAAGTGCAAAATTTTAATTTAAAGAATACACAAACACAGTTGCTCAGTTCATAGTAGTTCTGATATATTGAGCAATAAGGAATTTTTTCTAATATAGAAAAGTTATTTGTATAATTTCCTAGAGCTTTCTGTTAGTCATAGGTTAGTTTACCTAATGGCAACTTAGATGTATCTTCTAGAATCAAAACTTTTTATAAAATCTTATAATAAGGAAAACATTTGCTGTTGGCTTGGAAATTTTATCACCTCTATTTTAGGTTTTATTAACATTCATGAAACATTGTCCTAAATGCCAAAAATCCTTTCCAGATAGTGTTGAAACTTGTCCTGATGACAACGTAAGGTTGGCTGACTTTGATGTTGCTGCATTAGTAGGAAACACTATAGATGGTAAATACAAAATTCAAAGCTTACTTGGACTAGGCGGCATGGGAGGAGTTTTCCGTGCCAAACATATTTTTATTGATAATGAAGTAGCACTTAAACTTATTAATCCAAAATTAGCTTCCCATGAAGAAATAGCTGAGCGCTTTCTTAGAGAGGCTCGTGCAGCCGCAGTTATTGACCATCCTAACGCTGTTAAGGTAACAGACTTTGGACGTGCTGATGGCATGCTTTATTTGGTAATGGAGTTTGTCCAAGGCTATAGCTTGACTCAACTTATTCGTAAAAAAGGACATCTTTCTTCAAGCACCACTGCTAATATTATGTCTCAAATGTGTGCAGCATTAGATGATGCACATAGCAAAAAAATTATTCACCGAGATCTAAAGCCTGACAATGTGATGATAAAAGTTGACAGGGGAAAACATATAGTAAAGGTGTTTGATTTCGGTATTGCTAAAATGGTAATAGAAGGAGCACAAGATAATTCTATTACAAAAGCTGGCACAATTGTTGGTACAGTAAACTATATGTCTCCAGAACAATGTCGTGGAGATGGAAATATAGATTTCCGTTCAGACATTTATAGTTTAGGAGTAGTTGCTTTTGAAATGCTTACTGGGCGGTTGCCTTTTACTGCCCCAACACCTACAAGTTTAGCTGTAAAACATATTGTAGATCCACCCCCTTCACTGCGTTCTATTATTCCTGAAATCCCTGAAAGTGTTGATAAAGTTGTGCTTAAGGCACTTAACAAAGATCCTAAAGACCGTTACTCTAGTGCTGGAGAATTTGCTAATGAATTAGTACATGCTGCTCATAGCGAAGGTATGTATGATCATGATGCGGAATTTCCTCCAGTTAGTGGTATTTCTACAGGAGATTATAATAAACCTAAAACAGGTTCTAATGAGCGTCCACTTTCAACACAAATAAATACTCAAGGCCCAGTTACTACAAATAAACCTAAAGCTACTTGGCTTTATGCAGTTATAGGGTTAATAATAATGTTGGTTTTAGCTGGTGGAGGTTATGTTGCCACTACTAAGATGCTTACTAAAGCGCCTGCACCCGCTGGTAGCCAGGTTGATGACAAAAAATATCCAGGCATGGTTTTAATAAAAGGTGGCTGGATGAAAATGGGCAGTGAAGATGGGCTAGAGGATGAAAGACCTGTTCATGAAGTAAAAATAGACTCTTTTTATATTGATGTTGCACCTGTTACAAATGCTCAGTTTGAAAAATTTGTAAACGAAAGCAAATATACAACAGATGCAGAAAAAGCTGGAGAAGAGTACGATTGGCGAACTTTTTCAACTTCAGATCATCGCGATCATCCAGTAGTTTATGTGTCTTGGAATGATGCTCAAGCTTATGCAAAATGGGCTGGTAAACGCCTACCAACCGAAGCAGAATGGGAATATGCTGCTAGAGGTGGATTAGTAGGAGAGAAATATCCTTGGGGCAAAGAAGAAGCTGATAAAAAAGCTAATTTTGGTAATTATGATCAAGCAGGCGATAGTTTTGCAAATGGTAAATCACTACCAACAAAACCTGTAAAATCTTATTCTCCTAATGGTTATGGATTATATGATATGTCAGGAAATGTTTGGCAATGGTGTAATGATTGGTACGAAAAAAACTATTACCTAAGCTCTTCTGATAATAACCCTAAAGGGCCTGCTCAAGGAAAAACAAAGGTTTTGCGTGGTGGGTCTTGGTATACTGACGCAAGTAAAATACGTGTTTCAGCACGTAATAATGACACTCAAGATGGAAGGCAATATGATTTTGGCTTTAGATGTGCAAAAAGCAACTAAGAGAATTTTTATTGCTAGATTTTTAGTATTAGCAATACTACTAGTAACCTTTTTTTCTAGTTTTAACATTAGTTATTCTGCCCCCGCAACAACTAAGGTTGAAGCAACTGTTTCTGTAACTAATGCTAAAAAACCAGATAACTCTAACATTGCTATTTGGCTGGAACCTTCTGGAAAGGCGGCGCCAATAGCTAAACAAACTATGCCTTATCCTACAATGCGTCAAAAGGGCAAAAAATTTATTCCACATGTTTTAGTTGTTCCTTCAGGATATACAGTTAGCTTTCCCAATGAAGATCCTTTTGCTCATAATGTTTTTTCCCTTTCAGATGTAAAGAAATTTGATCTTGGGCTTTATCAAGCAGGTGAAAGCCGTGATTTGCTTATGAATCGTCCAGGAGTTATACCTGTTTATTGCAATATACATCCACAAATGAAAGCTTTTGTTATTGCAGTAAAAACAGCTTACTATGGGTTAAGTAGTGATGCAGGTAAAATTGAAATCCCTAATGTACCTCCAGGAAAATACATAATGAAAGTTTGGCATGAACGAGCAACTCAAGAAACGCTAAATGCTCTTTCCAAAGATGTAAATGTTTCAGGGGCAACTTTTAATTTGGGAACAATTCAAATTGATGAATCAGGTTTCAATTTTATCCAACATAAAAATAAAGATGGTAAAGATTACGGCCCTGGATTCTAAAATCTAACTTCTAGTAAACAAAAATAGCTACTGAATGTCAGTAGCTATTTTTATACCCATTTTTTTAATGTTTTATCTTATTATTTATTATTTAAGTAATTCCTAGCCCAATCTCTTTGTTTAACTTCATGGTCAACTAAACGAGCAAAAAATTCCGGACTTAATGCACCCCACCTTTGTTGTTGTGATTCATAGAGTTTAAGTGCATGCAAAGTAGAACGGTAAATTAAGTGTACCCACAAGTTAGTAGGAATAACTAATTTAATTGGAAATAACAGCACATAAGAAATAACCTTTAGCCAAAGGCATTTCCCCATTTTGACATCATATTTAGCTAGTTCTTTAGCAATTAAATCTCTAGTATCTGCTTCTAGTTGAGCAAATTCTAAAGCTTTAGCAGCTACTTCTGGCTTAAAGGTTAAATAAGATTGTAAGCGAAAATTAACTTCTGTAGAAACTTCACCTAAATAATCATACTTTAACGCCCTAATAAATGCACGATCAACATTTTGTGGCATTTTTTGCAATCCTATATTGAAAATCAATAATTACTTAATCATAAAGCACAAGGGTAATCTACTAGAAGCTTTATTTTCTGTACTTCTAAGAATCAAGTTCCATTCACCTTTGGACAAGTTTTCAGGTAATTTCACCATCATGCTACCTGGATCTAAAGAGCTAGGTGTAAGAGAAATACTATTTCCATTAGATTTCAAAATTAATCTTAATTTATCTGGGCTAGCAACGGGAAATTTGCCTCTTAAAATTAAAGAATCCCCTGGCTGCAAATCAAAACTTTCTGGGGTACTTGGGCCAAGATAAACTGGCTCATCCCATCCAACAACTTCAATACTCATTACAGTTGGAGCAATAGGTTCAGCTAATAATGTGTATGTAATGGGTGCTGACCAAGGAGAAGGTTTATTTTTGCGCCAAGTTCTAGTAGAAATTTTTATTTCCCCTGGTTCTAAATTTGTTGGAATATGAATTCTTGGATAAATATGGTCATGAATTGGAACAATAATTTGTTGATCAGCTTGTTCTAGTAGCACTTCTGCATATTCAGAACTTTCTAACGGCTTAAGATTAGCAGTTACAAGATCTAGCCATTGGCCAGCAGCTACAGGAAGTAGCCAGTCAGGTAACAATTCTAAAGGAATAGGACCATTGCTAATAAGTAAAGAGCTAGGATTACTAGCTTGACCATTTCCGCTACGATGTTCTATGACACGAATTAAGGCTTCACCTTCTGCTATTTCAGTAGGTAAAGTAAAAGCTGTTTTTACTCCAGAAGAAGTTGAACCTGCTTCAAGATTATAAATTTTGCCTTTGGAATCTGTTACTTCAATTTCATCAGATATTCCAAAACCCGTTCCTGTTAACCAAATCACTTCTCCGGGCATTGCCCAATGAGAACTAGCTTCAGCAATTGTTGGAGGGCTAACAGAGAGTTCTATTTGAAAACTTATTGGAGTACTATTAAAACCATTAACTTCAACCACTAAAGAACATTCACCAGGTTCTACACCTTCTGGAACAACTACTTTCATTTGCTGTAAGCCATTATCAAGATCTTTAGCTTGCCAACCTCCACCTATTGGTTGAGTGATATGTTGAACTCCATGTTGCCAAAAACTAACTTGAACATTCTTTAATGACGGCCAACCCAAGCGATATCCGCCTAGTTCTAATTCTGTACCGGCAGTAGCCTGACTAGGAGTAACACTTGTTACTTCAGGAGCTTTTTTGCGTGCTTCAATCATCTCTTGAGCTTTTCCTGTTACATACAAACCAGCCAAGAGCACTAGAAATAATATTGTAATCCACCTGCTAGCTACGGGTTTTAATAGCATAAATTCCCCTCGTTATTTAGGTTTAATACCTAAAATTAGGTAATCTATTTAGCTGAATTATGTTAACTGAAACTTATGTCCTTAAGTAAATAAACAGCAAAATTTACTTACTATTAGTTTTTAGTAGATTCGGTTTTAGGTTTTGATGCATTTCTTTGCTTAAGCATACGCAAATATTCATCATTTTTTTGTATCCATTGTAACCCAGCTTGTGCTTTGGCATCTTTGGAATTTAGCTCTATTGCATGTAAATAAGCAACTTTTGCCTGTTCATATTCCTTAAGCATTAAGCAACTATCTCCATAAGCACGATGCCATATATTGTTTTTAGGATCTAGTTTAATTGCTGCTTGATAATGCTCTTTAGCTTTTTCATATAGGCTTTGATAGAAAAAAACTGCTCCTAAACCTATATGAGCATTAATTGCTTCTACACCTTTGCCTCGAACCAAATTTAGGGTTTTATTAAACTCAGATCGAGCTTGAGAATAGTCTTTGCGTTGTAAGTATATGTTCCCTAGTCCTAAATGGGAAGCAGCACTAGAAGGATATAGCGAAAGTGCCGTGCGAAAAGAAGCTTCTGCATCTTCAGATCTACCTTCTTCATACTGGGAAACGGCTAAATTGAGGTATGTACCTGCATAATTAGGAGCTACACTACGAGCTTTTTCATAAGCTAAACGTGCTAAATCATATTCTTTTTTTTCTGAATATATATTGCCTATTTGCATATAAGCAGGAGCAAATTCTGTATCAAGTTTTATAACTTTCTCGTATTCAGATAAAGCCACATCTATTTTATTATTTTCTAGTAGTTCATTAGCCAAGCTAAAACGTTCTAGAGCTTCCTTGGTTTTAGCTGATTGTTCAGGATTGCTGTTAGAAGATTCTACAGGTCTATCACTTAACAAACATTTTATCCCTAAATTGTCAGCTAATAGTGCAAATTTTGGGATAATACCTATATGTGGTTCATCTGAATTAGCTTTTTTTAATGTAAATGCTACGTTCTGGTTTGAAGACAACTCTTTTAATTTAGTCAGCTTGTCTTCTTCACTTAAGGAAACTATTTCTATATCAGAATCTATCTTTTGGTTATCAAAATTAAAAACAAATACTTTATATTTATTGACTGCTAAATAAGCCTTTAAATTTTCTTCCATTTTTTCAAAATCTATCTGAAAGGCTTCTTTAAAAGCAACTTCAACAGATTGCCCTATGTTTTGACGATGTAGAAAATCTACTAATTTAGCACGTCTTTCATCATCCATCATTAAATAGTGAGTTAATAGCCAAGATTGTGCATAAAAAAGATCCAAAGATGTTTCTTTCAACACTTGACTATAACCTCGAAAAGTTAGCATTTTTTTAAGAGGGATAAATTCATCTATTTTAAGCAAGTGTAGCCGACTACTATTAACTTCCCCTATTCTAACTTTATTATCAAAAACTTCAAAAGTTTCATAAAACTCAGCAATACCCTCAGAAAACCACATAGGGTAACTTTCATCAGCATGAGCTAATAAGTGAGTATATTCATGATAAGAAACACTATCTGTAATATTAAAAAGGTCATTTATGGAAATTAGATCACTACCAGGTTGGAAATATCCAGAAATAACTTGATCCTTCATTTGTGGAATTCCCGCAGAATAAGAAGTTCCATCACGATAAACATGAACTCTTGTAGGAACAGGACTAGCAGCAACTAATTCAGGGGATAGTAAAGAAAATACATAACGATATTGTTCTAACTTATAAGCAATTAATTTAGCTCTTTCTGGATCTGTATTACTGACTACTGTAAAATGCTGTGTATTTACCAGTAACCAATCAGAAAGTTGTTGAGAAGGGTTCACCTGAGACCCGCTATTTACAGGGATCTGAGCATAGTTTGGAGATGGGATACTAAAAATTATGACGAGCAAAATGAAAAATTTTGTTATATGGTTCCACATATTGCTCTCCTAGGCTAACATTGCAGAATTATACCACAACAATTGACAGTTCCAACAATTAGTAGATTCAAAAGCAAGTTAAAAATTTTGTAAATTTCTTAGAACCTACTGAATTTTATAGATTAAATCTATTAACTGCTAGGAATGCTTTTGAGCTTGCTAGGAAAGTTATAGAATCTGCATTTATTTATTTCCTTTTAGGATAAAGAGATGTCCTTCAACAAAGATTCAAAAGCTATTCTATTTATTTACATCCAATTAATACTAAGCCTATGTTTAGCTTTAGGTTACGGGTTTATGTCTCCCTTTTATCTGCCAGCAGCAAAACCTGTAGAAACAAAAATACCAAAAGTATCTAATAAGCTAGTATTAGTACTAATGGATGGAATGAGAAAAGACTATGCTTTTGACCCTAAATTAATGCCTAACATTTATAGGCTTTCCCAAGAAGGAGCATCTGGTGTTTCTAAGACTAGCAACTTTGCTTTGACCATTGCAGCAATGCGTGCAATAGGCAGTGGAGTTCCTTATTCTGCTAGAGATATTTTTTATAACTATCAACGGGCAAAAGCTATTGTTAAAACTGATACAGGAAAAGTCCGTATCGCTAACAAACAGAGCTTAGATGATAGTATTGATTCAATTTTTCAAGAAGCTCATAAACAAGGACGTAAAATAGTTCTATCTGGAGATGACATTTGGATTAATTGTTATGGGTCAGCAATTAGTGAAGCGATTTTAGCTAAAGGTGATGCAGAAACTCCGCATGGAACTACAGATGATAGTGAAATCCATGCAGGAGCCTTAAAGTTTTTAGAAGAGGGCGATTTTGACATTTTAATTATTCATTACCAAAGCTTAGATAGAACAGGACATAACAACACCCCATTAAGTGGAAAATATAGAAAAAAAGCTCTAGAAGTAGACCACTATGTTGCTGAATTAGAACAACATCTCCCACCAGAAACTACCCTATTTATATTCTCTGATCATGGAATGAGTGACAATGGTTGGCATGGTAAATTAGATAATCCTCCTCCAATAGTAACTGAACCACCATTTATTTTTGCAAAAAATAAAATTGCTAAAGTACAAAATTTGTCTGTTCCACAAGTAGATCTTGCTCCAACACTATCCTTGCTTTTAGGTTTACCTATACCTGCACAATCAGAAGGAATTGTTATTACAGATATATTTAACTTAGACGAAAAACAAAAAGCTGAACTCTTGTTAGCAAACTTTACAGCCAGAAATAATTACTTAAGTAAATTACAAAAAGAAACTAACCAGAATTTCGGGCTACTATTAAACGATGCTTCAAATGCTGCTCAAATAAAATACCAAGAAGGAAATTTCAGTCAATCCATCAATCTAGCTCAAAAACAATTGCAAGAAGTAAATCAAGAAGTTGAAAGAAAAATTAAATTCAATGTTAGTCCCCTAGTTAAAGCTTATTTAGCTCTCTCTGTTACAACATTTATTTTACTAATTGCTACTTCAGATCTAGTTCTAAATTGGCTAGTTTTAGCAATGGGACTTTTTACTTTACTAGTGATTAGCGCTGGAAGTAGTATATACATACTTGGATTATCAGATCCAGTTAAAACTATGGGTCTGTTTTTATCTATAACTTTAGTAACACTTTCTCTATTAGTTTTAACTCTGTTATATAACTATTTACAGAATAAAGATAAAGTTCAAACTAGGATTTTTATAAGAGCTTTTAGTTTGTTTTTAATAGCTTGCCTAATATTAACTATAGCAATACCTAACACATTTACTAACCTAACAATGGTATTAATATTGATGGCAAGTTTTGGATTTGCTTATAAATATAAGGATACTTTGCTTAATAGAACATTGGTTTTTTATGGATTAGCTATATTTGCAATTTTTGATCGTTTAATAAATGAAACTTTCTTTTTAGAGAATAAACTATTTAAGATTCTTATTACATTATTAGCATCTATCTTTATTGGGTTATGTGTTAAAAATTTTACTAATTTTTATCGATCAGCTTTATTTGTAGGGGCAATTTTTGCTGGTACATTAACTTTGTTACAATTTACATCAAAATTAGAGTTTATTTACACTTTTTTATTTATAACTACTTGTTTAGCAATGATTTACTCTATAAGTAAAGAACCAGCAGAAAAATTTTTACTTAAAATCATTGTAGGTTTATTTTTACTCATTAAAATACCTATTATTTTGAATTCTAGTATAGTTAAACCTATATTAGAAAGACAGTTAATTCATCAATTTAGCTTCTACACTAGTTTTGATGTTGTTGCTTTATTAACAGCATTGCTTTTATGTTATTACATATATCAACAAAAAATTGGGAAACAAAAAACAGCTGAATCAAACATCCTCTCTAAAAAGGATTTTGTGTTATTTCTTTTACCTCACTTAGCTCTTCTCTCTGGGTTAATAGGTCGCTTATTACTACATAATCCCATTAGAAATGAATTAGGCAAATTTTCTTTATTATTATTGGGGATTAATCTTTTACTTTCTTGTATTACACCAATTAAGAGTGAGTATAAGCCCTATATACTTTATATATCTCTTATATCACTATCTGTACTAGTTTTTGAACCTGCACAAATTTTTTTATTTTCTTCAGTAGTTTTTTTTCAAGTATGGGTTAGTTACAATTCTTCTTTCATAAATAATGAGATCATTTTGATGGTTTTATATTTGGTATTTAGCTTTGTAGTTTATTTTAGCAGTTATGGAAATATCTCATTAAGTTCTTTTTTTGAAGAAGGTAGATATCCAATTTTGGGTGGTCAAATTACAGATTATTCTTATTGGAATTTAACAATAATTATTTCTTTTTTGGTTTCAAAATTAGTTTTAGTAGAAAGCATCGGTTTATTATTTCTTAGAAATATCTGCAATAAGCTTGATTATACTGTTAGGCTACTTGTAGGTGTTTTTTCTATCACAATACTTATTTTACTTGGGTTAGCTTGGTATCGTTATAGTCCTGGCAACCAGCAATTTCTTGCCAACATCTCATCAACTTTACTCTTTATAGGAATAAAAACTGTAATTTTCACTTTAGGCTTGCTTTTAACTAACCTTTTTGGGGTTAAAACTGAAGTGCAAGAAACTCAAAAGGGAATATCTATGCAAGAAGCAAACCTAATTGCTTGAAGATAAACAAATAACTTTGTTAAACTAGTGAGTTCTCATCTAGTAACTAAAATTTTTAGAAACACTATTTATCTATGTTTAGTACCAAGGAAAGGTCATAACTTATGCGAGGACTGAAGTTTAGTCTTTTATTTATCCTTCTGAGTTTAGTTTTTATAACTCCGCAAAATATACTAGCCGCAGATGTTCCAGCCATTAAATCTGTTTTACCCAAAAAGGTTGTTGCAGGAAGTGATGATTTGCGAGTACGAATTATAGGAAAAAACAATTACAAGAAAGGTGCTGTTATATTAGTTAATGGAACTCAAATTGATACTCAGCGCCAAGGTGGAACCTTACTTGGAATTATTCCAGGTAATATGTTAACCCAAGTAGGAACTGTAACTTTGGCTGTAAAGATCGGTACTTCTGTTTCATCTAATAGTACTATTTCTATAGTAAGCCCCACTGATGTAACAATCAGTGCAATACGTCCTAAAATTGTTATTGCAGGTGATAATGCTTCTGCTTTTGGTGTAGAAGTACAAGGAAATAACTTCAAAGGTAATGCTATTGTTCGAGTAGGAGGATTTAAAACTACTTCGCAAGTTAAACGTAAAGGAGAACTTTCTTTTATAGTAGGAACTGTTGATCCTGCTGAAGTTACCCTTACTGGTAGTGTTCCAGTACAAGTAGAAAATGGAGATGGAACAATTTCCAACACTTTTAATATTATAATTACTCCTCCTGGTCCAAATATATCTGACACAAATCCAAATAGTGTAGATGTTGGCTCTAAAGATACTGTAATAAAAGTTTTAGGAACTAATTTCACAGCCGATAGCCAAGTTTTTGTTAATGGACAACAAGTTCCTGCTACCCCTAAAAAAGGTAAAAAAACCATAGAACTGGATGCAATGGTACCTGCTAGCTTTTTCTCTCAAATAGGTCAACTTCCAGTAAAAGTGGTGACTCCTGGTGTTGGTGATTCTGAAACAGTGTTACTTGATATTACCCCTCCAGGCAAAACTCCTCTTATATTCTCTCTTGATCCTTCTAACATTGTTGCTGGAGCAAACAAAGATGCAGAAGTCATTGTTTTAGGAGCTAATTTGATGGATATCAAAGAGGCTTCTTTTAACGGAACTAAAATAAAGAAAGATCAAATCACTGAAATTACCAAACGTGCTCTTAAAATAGTTGTTTCTGCTAAAATGCTAGCCTCTCCTACGACACTTAACTTACAGATTACAACTAAGGGAGGAACAACAAATACAGTTCCTTTAGTTATTGAGCCTGCTGCTACAGTAAACACAATTCTAGGAGGCCTTCCAGGGTTTTCTGATGGTTCTGGTAAAAACGCTTTGTTAGCTAATCCAAGTCAAGTTGCTTTTGCCCCAGATGGAAACACTCTCTATATAGCAGATCAAGCTAATAATGCTATTCGTAAGTTTGATCTTAGTTCTGGTCAATTAACTACTATAGCAGGAGATCCAACAGGTATCCCTGGTTTTGTAGATACTGCTGAAATCACTAAAGATATAACCACTACTAGATTTAACAATCCTATAGGAATTGTTGTTGATCGAGATGGAACAATTTATGTTACAGATTTTGGAAATGAATGTGTTCGTCGTTTACGTAGTAACTCTCAAGGTGGGTTTACGGTTGATACTATAGCAGGTAAAAGCCGAATGGCTAAGAATGAGGATGGGACTAAAGAACGTGTAGGAGAAATAGGATTTTTAGATGATATTCCTACTAGAGCAGTGTTTTCTGGCCCTTATGGAATTGCTATGGATTTAGATGGTAACTTGCTAATAGCAGATTCTTTTAATAATGTGATTCGCAAAGTTACTATGCAAAATGGTCAAGCAACTGGAGTTTCTACTGTTGTAGGGAATGGCTTCCCTGGCCTTTCAGATGGAACAGGAACTAGTGTTCAATTTAACAAGCCTCTAGGTTTGATCCTTAGAAATAACACTTTGTTTGTTAGCGATTTTTCCAATAATTCAATTCGTCAAATTGATATGAATTCCTCAAATGTTCAAGTATTAGTTGGATTGCGTCGTCGTCTTCAATCTAATGCTTTAAGCCAAACAGACTCAAATAGCCCAACATTCGGAGATGGCAATAAGTTTTTTGCTGTTTTAAGTGGTCCTATTTCTATGAGTTATGATTCTTTAGGTAACTTCTATGTTTTAGATTATACAGGTAATCGCATACGTCGTGTTTCTCCTAATGGAGTAGTAACTACTGTTGTGGGTGGAACTAGAGGATTTCTTGATGGTACAGCTACAAAAGTAGCTTTTCGTGACCCAAGATATATGCTTATGATAGACGATAAAACTATAATGGTAGTGGATTCTGGTAATCACCGTATCCGTAAAGTATTTCTACCTTAATTTACCTAAAAAGAAACAGGTTAGCTACTCAAGTAGCTAACCAACAATACCCTAGGAGCATCACTACATGAGTTCTAGTAGTACAGTAATAAATATTCAAACAAACCTAATTAATAAAATAGAAACCCTACAAGCAAGAATAGCTATTATTGGTTTAGGTTATGTTGGTTTACCTTTGGCTGTAGAGTTTGGACAAGCTGGATTTCAAATATTAGGCATAGATACTAATGCAGAAAAGGTCTCTCAACTAAATCAAGGTGTTTCTTATATAAAAGATATTGAAAGCAAGAGAGTTGCTGATTTAGTTGAAAAGCTACGATTTAATGCCACTACTAATTTTGAGGTACTAGCTGAATCTGACATAGTAATAATTTGTGTTCCTACTCCTCTTAGCAAAACAAAGGAACCTGATATTTCTTATATATTGGCAGCAGCCGAAGCAATCAAAACTCATTTACATAGTGGGCAACTAATTATGTTGGAAAGTACCACTTATCCTGGTACTACAGATGAAGTTTTATTACCGCTATTTGAAGAAACTGGTCTAAAAATAGATCAAGATTTCTTCTTAGCCTTTTCTCCTGAACGAGTAGATCCTGGTAATCCAAAATTCCATACAGGAAATATCCCTAAAGTTGTTGGTGGTGTAACTGCTGTATCTACAGATATTGCAGCAAAAGCTTATAATAAGATCATAGGCAATGTACATAAAGTATCTTCAGCTAGAGTAGCTGAAACTACTAAACTTTTAGAAAATACTTTTAGAAGTGTAAATATTGGGTTGGTCAATGAAATTGCCAAGCTATGTCATGCTCTAGGTGTAAATGTTTGGGAAGTTGTAGAAGCTGCGGCTACTAAGCCTTTTGGCTTTATGCCTTTTTATCCTGGCCCAGGTATTGGAGGACATTGTATTCCGCTTGATCCGCTTTATTTATCGTGGAAAGCCCGTATGCATGGATTTGAAGCTAGATTTATTGGTTTGGCAGAAGAAATAAACTCTGGAATGCCAGATCATGTTATTGAAATAATTTCTGATGCACTAAACAAACATCGTAAACCATTGAATGGCTCAAAAATTCTTGTCCTTGGTATAGCTTATAAACGAGATATTGATGATGTGCGAGAATCACCTGCATTAGAAATAATAGAGAAATTACGTAGTAAAGGTTCAATTATTGCTTATAGTGATCCTTATGTACCTTCTCTGCTTTTAGAAGAAGGCTGTAAGATTGAAAGTGTAGAGTTAGATCGTACAGTACTTTCCTATTCAGATGCAGTGGTTATTGTTACAGATCATAGTGATTTTAATTATCAGTTTATAGTTGAACATGCACCACTAGTGATAGATACAAGAAATGCTACTCGCAATGTTAAAGATCTTTCTAACAAAATAATTAAACTATAAATCTAACTAATAAACCATTTAGAGGAACTCTTATGCACATCGCAATTATTGGTACAGGGTATGTTGGTCTAGTAACAGGAGCTTGTTTTGCAGAATTCGGAGTCAATGTTACTTGTGTAGACAAAGATGAGAACAAAATTAACAAATTAATAGCTGGTGAACCAACTATTTACGAACCTGGCTTAGACATAATAATTAATAAAGGAATTCGTGAAGGAAGACTTACATTTACTACTAATCTAGCTGATGCAATAAAAAAATCTTTAGTAATTTTTATTGCTGTTGGAACACCTTCTCGTGAAGACGGAGATGCAGATTTATCCCAAGTAGAAGATGTAGCAGCAGAAATAGGTAAACACCTAAATGGCTATAAAGTAATTGTAACTAAAAGTACTGTTCCAGCTGGAACAGGAATGCTAGTTAAACGCATAATAACAGAAAATGCTCCTAAAGATAGTCATTTTTCAGTAGCTTCTAATCCTGAATTTTTGCGTGAAGGCGCTGCCTTGGAAGACTTTATGCGTCCTGATCGCATTGTAATTGGATGTTCTGATCCACAAGCAATCGCTATACTAAAAGATTTATATAGCCCACTCTACTTAATCGATATACCTTTTGTAGTAGCTAGCATAGAAACAGCAGAGTTAATAAAATATGCTTCAAATGCATTTCTAGCCACTAAGATTTCTTTTATCAATGAAATGGCAATGTTATGTGATCGCCTAGGGTGTGATGTTTACAATGTTGCACGTGCTATGGGTTTAGATAAACGAATTGGCCCTGATTTTCTACATCCTGGCCCAGGATTTGGAGGCTCTTGCTTCCCTAAAGATACTCGTGCTTTAGCACATTTAGCTACACGCTTAGATTGCGACTTAAAAATAGTTAAATCTGTGATTGAAGTTAACGAACGCCAAAAAGATATAATGGTGTCTAAATTAAAAGATATGTTACAAGAACCTACGGGGAAGACTGTAGGTGTATTAGGTTTGGCATTTAAACCTAATACTAATGACATGCGTGAATCTCCTAGTATACCTATAATAAAGAGCTTGGTAGATTGGGGCGTTGAAGTTCAAGTTAATGATCCTGTCGCAATGTCTGAAGCTGCACATTATTTACCTAAAGTAAAATTCTGTAATGATGTTTATGAAACAGCCAAAGGAGCAGATTTACTTGTTTTTCTAACTGAGTGGAATCAATACCGCAAATTAGATTTGGAAAAAATTAAACCATTGATGAAAAAAGCTGCCATTGCTGACTTACGTAATATTTACGATCCTGACTATGTTCGCAAGTTAGGCTTTGAATATGTAGGTGTTGGTCGCTAAGAGTTTAGAAGCCATAAATAAAATTTTTCTTGTAATAACCATACATACATTTTGTTCTTTAGTGTGGCAAAATGCCTATGAGTACTAAAGAAAAAGATCTTCTATTATTAGAAAATTTGTGCAATAATTTAGGTGTTTCACCCCAAATGAGTCTTTATTAAAACAAAAACTAGAAACTTCTAGTTAGTTCTCTAGTAGCTTATTGCTAGAGTAACTATCATTACTGTAAAATACTTGTGTAGCTTGGCAAGTGCCAAGCAGTTAAGAGTAACTAATTTAAAAGACATCAATGAGAGGTTAATAAAATGAGACCAGCTTTAATTGTTGGAGGAGTTGTTTTATTACTTACTGCTCTATATTGTTTTTCCAAATACACTAGAATGGGTGTAGATGCAGGATTTACTTGGCTAGTAGTTTCTTTAATCTGCCTTGTGCTTGCAATGGTGTGTGGCGGAGTTTGGTTCTTAACTAAACCTAAAGAAAGCATGGATGATATTAGTATCACCAAGATCTAGCTAAGGGTTTTAACGTAGTACATATGACAAAGCAAATCTCCTATTTTCTCTAAAGCCAAGAAAACACAACAAGTTCTTTTCTTGGCTTTCGGGGTTGTTGTTTTTTTATTATAAAGATTTTTGGGATCATCTAAAATCTACCTCTCTAACACGCCAAAAAATACTACAAAAAGCATCTATTTCAGATTATAGTCTTAGATTTTCTAGAGTAAAAAATCAAGGTGGGTAAAACAGGCATGGACAATACTACTCCAATGCTTCGGCAGTATAATGAAATTAAGCGGCAATATCCTGGCACATTGCTTTTTTTTCGCTTAGGTGATTTTTATGAAATGTTTTATGAGGACGCTATTATTGGGGCTAAAGAACTAGAAATTACCCTCACCGCCCGAAACAAAGAAAAAGGTACTGCTGTACCAATGTGTGGTGTTCCTTATCACTCAGCTACTGGTTATATTACTAAACTAGTAAAAAAAGGTTATAGAGTAGCTATTTGTGATCAACTAGAAACAGCTAGTAAAGGAGTTAAATTAGTTAAAAGAGAAGTAATTCGTGTTGTCACTCCTGGAACAGCTATCGATTCACAACTGCTAGATGGAAGAGAAAATTCTTATCTAGCAGCTGTAGCAGGTAATAAAGATTCCTTAGCAATAGCTTTTGTTGATGTTTCAACTGGCGAATTTATCACTACAGAAACTTCAGGTAATGATGTTTCAAAGCTAATAGAAGAAATTGAGAGTTTTGCCCCTCGTGAAATCCTTTATCCACAATCACTTTCATCCCTTATCGGTTCTGATAGTTCTAAAAACAACACCCCTACTCTTTTTGTTGGTGCTGTTGCTACACCACTTGAAGATTGGCAGTTTGAATTTGATCGCAATTATGAATTACTTTGTAGTCATTTTAAGGTAGTGTCTTTAGATGGCTTTGGATTACAAAAAAAGAATGTAGCAATTACAGCAGCTGGAGCTATTTTAAACTATGTGAAAGAAACTCAAAAAGAAGCAGCCTCTCATATCACTAGTTTGAGTTATTTTGAACCAGCAGACTTTTTAGTTTTAGATCCTGCTACAGTACGAAACTTAGAACTAGTAGAAGCAATTGAAGGAACACGTCGTAATACATTGTTAGGCGTATTGGATGAAACTCAAACTAGTATGGGAGCAAGATTACTTAAACAATGGCTGTTACGCCCATCCATAAAGATAGGAGAGTTAAATACCCGGTTAGATTCTGTAGCTGAAGCACGCCGCAATACTATAATGAGAGATCGGATCCGCCAAGAGTTAGGTAAAATTCAAGATCTAGAAAGATTATTAGGGAGAATTTCCTTAGGTAGTGCTAGTCCAAGAGATATGTTATCTCTAAAAAATAGTGTAGAACCCATCCCTCAAATCAAAAACTTGCTTTCTGATGCTTCTTCATCCCTTTTAGAAGTGCTGAGAGATGATTTAGATGAACTTGCTGATATTCGTGAACTAATAAATGATGCTATAGCAGATGAACCTCCAAACAATCTTAGTGATGGGGGAGTAATCAAAGCAGGTTATAACTCTCAATTAGATGAATTACGCTCTATTAGACAAAATGCCCAAGGAATTATTGCTAGCATAGAAATTAGAGAACGAAACCGCACTAATATTAGCTCTTTAAAAGTAAAGTTTAATAATGTCTTTGGCTACTTTATTGAAATAAGTAAAGCTAACCTAAAGCTGGCACCTAGTGATTATGAAAGGAAACAAACTCTAGTAGGAGCAGAACGTTTTACGACTCCAGAACTAAAAGAACTAGAAACCAAAGTCCTAGGAGCAGAAGAAGAAATTGTTCGCATTGAACAAGAAATATTTCAACAACTTAGACAAAAAATTGCTAGTCAAACAACTCGTATTCAACGCACAGCTCACATTCTAGCAATGATTGATCTTCTTTTTACATTTGCTCAAGTAGCAGCACGAAGAAATTATTGTCGCCCTAATTTACATGAAGCAGATGAAATCACCCTACGCTCAGCTCGTCATCCAGTAGTAGAAACTCAATCAGATAGATTTATCCCTAATGATTTATATATCAATAATACTACCCATAGACTATTAATAATTACTGGGCCAAATATGGGAGGAAAATCTGTTTATTTACGTCAAACTGCACTTATTTCAATAATGGCGCAAATAGGTTCTTTTGTGCCAGCAGAAGAAGCTCAAATTGCTATAGTAGATCGAGTGTTTACCAGAGTAGGAGCCTCTGATAATTTAGCTCGTGGGCGATCAACTTTTATGGTAGAAATGACCGAGACAGCTAATATTCTCAATACAGCCACTCCAAGAAGCTTAATTTTGTTAGATGAAATAGGTCGAGGCACGGCCACTTTTGATGGGTTATCCTTAGCTTGGGCGATCGCAGAATACTTACATGATGATGCTAAACATTCAGCTAAAACCATTTTTGCTACTCACTATCATGAAATGACCGAACTAGCAAAACTTTTACCAGGAGTGAGAAATTTCCAGATGGCACTTAAAGAACAAGCTGGACAAATTGTTTTTCTAAGACGGCTAATAGAAGGTTCAACAAGTAAATCTTATGGTATTGAAGTTGCAAAAATTGCTGGACTACCAAATGTTGTAATTGAACGAGCAAGAGAAATTCTTAATAATTTAGAAGCTAATGAATTAGATGTTACTGGTAAACCAAAGCTAGCAAGACACTTACCATCACGTGGGAATAGTTGGAAACAACAACCTAGTTTATTTGATTTAGCTAATGAAACAATTCTTCAAACATTAAGAGAAATATCTTTAGAAGATCTTTCTCCTGAAGAAGCCTGGCGACAGCTAGCAGATCTAAAAAGACAACTGCTATAAAAGTAAGTTACCCAAACCATAATACATTACGTAACCCACCTAACTAGAGTAGAAAGTTAAAATTTTCTGCTCTTTTTGCTTGGGTTAAACTGTGATTTGGTCATATGATATCTAAAGCTAACACACTTCAAACAATAATTTACAAAAACTACGCATTTAACCTAGGAAATTCCAATTCCTTACAGAAAGGCAATTTGTTTTCATGCCATACAGAAATTTGCAAGCAACAGAAACAGCCCAAACTATTTTTGATGATTTTCTTGCACGCTTAGAAGAAAAAATAAATGATCCTAATTTAGATCGAAATGATGTAGTTCGTGATATCCTTTATGAAATATACTTTGGGCAACGGCCTAATATAAAGAACCTATATAGCCATAAATACCCAATAGCTTCCCGTGCAGTAATTGCTTCTTTTGATCCACGCAATGTTACAATGGAGCCAGAATATTACACAGATCTAGATATAGAAAAATATGCTCCAATTAAACCTCTTATCTGGTTATGGCAAATGTTTGACCGTTCTCCATTAGGAGGAAATCTACTACTTGCATTTAGATTCCGTAGAATGCTAGCGCCTTATATATTTCGTAAAGTAGGGAAAAACTTTAAGTGTTTTCACTTTGTAGAGTGGAGTTTTGGATATAACCTCAGTATTGGTGATAATGTAACAATTCACAGAAACGTTTTGTTAGATGATCGCGGAGAAATAATTATTGGAAGTAATGTTAGTATTTCTGACTATGCTAATGTTTATTCACACTCTCATAGTGTTATAGATATTCATGATGTTTCTTGTAAGCCAACAATAATTCATGACAATGTCAGATTAACCTATCATTCTACAGTTTTAGCAGGTGTAACTGTCGGTGAAAATGGTATGGTAGGGGCACTTGGGCTAGCCACTCGTGATGTTAAACCCTATCACGTCAATGTTGGGATTCCAGCTAAAAGTGTTTTATTAAAATCCAATGCTCCTGAACAATATAGAAATAAAGACTAAATAATTTAGTTGGTTTTGGAAAAAATGTATTGGAAAGCCTATTAAAAGCAGTTTAAAATGGGAAAATATATTCTATCTATTTTCCCATTTCCGGAAAAATTTTCTCAGATGTTTCTATAAGTAAAGTGTTGGAATTATCTGCTTTAGCACTTTTTTGTTATAACAAGGTTGTTTTGCATTATTAGCAATAGAAAAAAACAGTTGACTCTAAGATATAACAATGGTAAATCTATGAAATACTTAGAGTAGAAACCTTTACTGCTCAGAGCAAATTTCAGGAAACTGAAAGACGCAGAGCCACGGGACTAACGATTGTCTATGATCTATGTCCGCCGGGCCGCCAGGAAAGGTACTGGTTAACCTTGATGGCGATCTTGATCTTTTGCGGACAAAAGCTAATTAGTTATCTAAAGGTTGCCATTAAATAATTAAGCAATACAACTGAATGTTTATTTAGGTTTTAATAGTTTAGGTGTACTTTCTTAACTATCTTGTTTACAATTTAGCAATCGCTTTTAATACACCTACAACAGATAACTATTAAACTCATAGCAATTTTGTCAGTATTATTGGGTAACAAATCTAAGCTTAGTAGTGAGGATAACTTTATGGGCTGGTTTAGCAGCAAAAAGAGCGTAGTTGGATTGGATATCGGCTCTAGTGCAGTAAAAGCAGTAGAATTAAAAGGTTCTCGGGGCAATTATGAATTAGTTAGTATGGGTCATGTACAGTTGTTATCAGATACCATTGTAGATGGACATATTATTGATTTAAATCATGTTTCTGACGTAATCAATCGGATATTTCAAGAACAAAATATCAAAACAAACTTAGTTGGTACTTCTGTTTCAGGTCACTCAGTGATAGTCAAAAAAATCAACCTGCCAACAATGAGCCCTGAAGAATTAGGAGAGCAAATTCATTGGGAAGCAGAACAATATATCCCATTTGCTTTAGATGAAGTTAATTTAAGTTATGAGATCCTTGGTAATGATGCTTCAGGCAATGGAATGGATGTTTTGTTAGTAGCTTGCAAAAAGGATAAGATCGCTCAGTATACTCAGGTAATAAATCAAGCAGGTAAACAACTTAGCTTTGTAGATGTAGATTCCTTCGCAATACAAACTACTTACGAAGTCAATTATAAACCTCAACCTACCACAACAGTAGCCCTTTTAGATATAGGTGCTAGCGTGATGAACATTAATGTAGTACGCGGTTCACAATCTGTGTTTACACGTGATATTTCTGTTGGTGGAAACCAATATACTGATCTATTGCAAAAAGAGCTAAATTTAACTTTTGATGAAGCAGAAAATCTAAAAAAGGGTATGCCAACAGAATCTGGAGTTAAACCAGAAGATGCACAACCTTTAATTCAATCTGTTTCAGAAATTTTGGCTTTAGAAGTACAAAAAACTCTAGATTTCTTCCGAGCTACTAGCTCAATGTCTGATTCAAGTAAAGTTGATCGCATGTTGATCTCTGGTGGCAGTTCAAAAGTACCCGGTCTGACTTCCTATTTAGCAGAACGTTTTGGAGTACCTGTAGAAAAATTTGACTCATTTAGAACAATTAAATATAACAGTAAAAATTTTGATGAAAGTTATATACGTGAGCTTTCTCCAAATATGGCAGTTGCCATAGGTTTAGCTCTCAGGAGTGGAGACTAAGTTATGCCAAAGATAAATTTATTACAACAAGCTTCTTCAGAACCAAGTGGTAGAAAAGATAGCCCGATTAGTGCCCAAACTGGTCAGTTGATAGCCATGATTGTGGTAGTAGTTTTGGGTGTTGTTGCTTGGATCGTCTACGTTTGGTATACAACAGATTTAGAAAACCGACGTGTTAAAGAGGATCTTGCTAATGAGCAAAAAGTAGCAGCAGAACTCGCCAAATTGAAAGAAGATGCTGATAAATTACAAAAACAAATCACTTTAGTGGAAAACCGTGTAAAAGTTATTAAGCAATTGCGTGCAGAACAACGTGGTCCTGTGGCAGTTTTATCTAGTATCAATGATCACATTCCAACAGGTGTTAACCTAGATGGTATTACTCAACGTGGTAATGCTATGACCATTACTGGAAACACTACTACAGAAGCCCTTATAACAAGCTTTGCCAAAGATTTAGAGTTCTCTCAAGGTCTATTTACAAATGTTGATCCACAAATAGAGGCAGTACCAGCTACTCCAACCTCAGAGGCAATTTCTAAATTCACTATTCGTTGCGTGTACAACCCACCTGTTGCGGCTCCAAAACCAGCAGAGGGTCAAACAGCGAGTGTCAAATAAAGGAGAAAACTTATGGCAGAAGCAGCAAAAGGCAACAATTTTTTAGCAGGTGTTCCTTGGTTTGTTCAGTTTATTGGCATAATTCTAATAGGTGTAATTATTGGATATGCAGGCGGCAATTTCCTCTTTGCTGATACTCGGGAAGAAACCAGAAAGAAAAAAGAAGAACTAGAAAAATTAAGAGAAGATAATCGCAAAGGCGCAATCGTTAGAGATAATCTTAAATCTTATCAAAAACGTTATGATGACGCTCAAAGTGAGTTAAAAACTTTGCGAGAACTCTTACCTGAAGATGTAGAAATTTCTAGAGTATTAGAAAATCTTCAACAACAAGCAACAGAACAAAAGTTAACTCTTAGAGTTTTTACTCCTAGAGATTTGCAAAAGAAAGACTTTTATAAAGAAAAACCTATTAACATTCAGGTAGCTGGTTTATATAACAATTTAGGCAAGTTCTTCCAACAATTAGCTACTTATCGCCGCATTGTTAGTGTATCTGAGGTAGATATTAAAAAAGCTAATCCACAAAACGCTAATCATGATATTGATGCTACCTTTACAGTTACAGCTTATGTAGCTAGTGAGCAAGATGTAAGTAATGTTTCATCAGACGATAAGGATAAGGGAGGCCAAAAGTAAAAATGCCAAAATCCAATGTAACCCGTTTTGCTTTAATTGGTTTATTATTAGCAGTATGTATTTCTTTTTCAGCAATATCTCGTAGTTTTGCTCAAGCTCCGCAAACGGTTCCTGGTCAAAATCCTCCTCAGCCTGGTGTTAGAGTTGGCCCAACTGAGGATACGGTTTCTCCTAATTATCGTGAACCTAAAGGGGGAAAAGATCCTTTCTACGATGAAAAATTATTTCCTCCAAGACCAAAATTGGATGAAGGTGGAAAACCAAGGCCTATTCCAGTAGAAGAAGTTAAGCCACCAAGTTTTGAAGATAGAGATGCGGCTTGGAAGCAAAAACGTGAACAAGCAAGAAAAGACAATCGACCAGAACCTTCTCCTTCTGAAAAATACTTGGTAGATGAAGTAAAGATTTTAGGTACTTACAAAAAACCTGATGGTCAAGGTGTATTCTTAAAACCAACTGCTACAACTAGCACTGTTTTATTTGCTAATGTGGGCCAAGAGTTTTGGAATGGTAAAATTGTTCGTATAGAAAAAGATAAAGTTGAATTTGAAGTTAAAACCAAATACACAGATGGCAAAACAAAAACAGAGACCCAATTTCGCCCCTTCACTCGCAAATAATTAAGGAGGCTTGAATTATGTTTTTACCATTGTCTCAGTTAAAACAATTAACACTATTAACAGGAGTGTCATTAGCTACACTCCTGCTATCTACTAGTGGTTTTGCTCAATCTCCATTGTTAGCAGTTCAAAATCCTGTGGCTGTTCCACAAATTCAGACGTCACAACCTGTACCTTCAGTAGATAAAATACCTACTGCTTATCGAGAAGCTAAAAAAGATCCTTTTTTATTAGAAAAGATTGAAAAGCCTGTCGTTGGTACTCCAGCAATCATTAATCCAGTTGCAAACATTATAGCTCCACCTAGCTTTGAACAAAGGGATGCAGCTTGGAGAGAAGCTCGTAGTGGTAGAGGAAGCCATAACGCCGAACCTTCCATTTTAGAAAAATACCTTGTTAGTGAAGTAAAGGTTTTAGGGTTATATCAGAAGCCGGAAGGTCAAGGTGTTTTCCTTAAACCTACTATTACCAATGGGACAACAATCTTTGCTATGGTAGGACAAAAGTTTTGGAATGGCGAAATCAAAACTATATACAAGGACAAAATTGAAGTAGAAGTTACAACATTAATTTCTACTGGCACAAGAACAGAAAAACGAAAAGAAATACAAACTATCCCTTTTACTAGAATAAAGTAATTGGGTTTTTATATTAAATTCTGCTTTAAAATACTACTAAATCAAACTTTGAGGAGGAGGTACTCTTATGCCTAGGGATTACCGTGTTAGAGTAGCCGTGATAATCGCGATGCTTTTCTTTATGGGCACGCTTAAAGGCACATTCGCATATGAAACGAAGGCAAAGAGCGCGGTTTCTTTAACCACAATCAATAATATTACCACTAAGGTTGAAAATGGCCGTATAGCAGCGATCATCCAAGCTGATGGCCCTATCACTTATAAAACGTTTGCTCTACATAGTCCTGAACGTGTGGTAATGGATATAACTGGTGCAACTAGTGGAATTGCTAAGAAAGATATCGATACTACTTCAGATAAATTACTTAGTGTTCGTGTTGGCACCCAAGCCACTAATGACTTGCGCATTGTCTTTGACCTAAAAGAAAAATGCTCTTACCAAGTACAAACTCTTGCTAATGGCCTAGCAATATATTTTTCAGACTTTCAAGCTACTCAAACAACCAGTAAAAATGAGCCAGCTAAAGCAGCAGTAGCCAAAAAAGCTTCACCAAAGAAAGATATCTCTGCTCCGCCAGTAGCTCCACCTGACACCAATGGTATCTCTGCTGGATTAGAAGAAAAAGAGACAAAAGCTAGCTCAGCTAAAAATAATTCCGAAGGCCGTACCTCAGCTAACTTACCTAATGTAAAAGGCCCTTCAATACGTCCTGGTATTCGAGCTGCAGCAGCACGTCCAGCAATCAATATAAATTCTACTTCCAACAATACTGGAGATAATCCAGATCCTCAATCACCAAAACTTCGCTTTGGTGAGCTAGGTTTTGTTGGCGACCCAATCAGCATTGATATTGCTGGTGTAGACATTAATGATGTTCTCAGATTTATTTCAGATAACTATGGTGAAAACTTTATCTTAGATAAATCTGTTGGTAATGTTAATGTAACACTCAAAGTAAACGATGTGCCTTGGAACCAAGTAGTTGAAGCTATTTTCAAAGCAAATCAACTTAGTTTCACTAGAGAAGGTTTAATCGTTCGCGTTGCAACTTTAACTGCATTAGCAGAAGAACAAGCAAAACAAAGAGCAATAGAAGAAGAAAAAGTTAATAACTTACCTAAACAAACTAAATTCTTCCGCTTAAAATATATTCGTTTGGGCACAACTGGAACAATAAGTGGTAATGCTGGTTCTTTAGGTGGCGCTCAAGCTGGTAGTAACTTAAGCTCAAGTACTGGTTCTAATACTGCTGGTATTGGAGCAACTGGTTTAGTAGGCATAATCTTAAAATCTTTGTCTAAAGTAGGCCAAGTTGATGCGGACTTCCGTACCAATCAAATCATCGTTACAGATATCCCAACACAAGTTTCACAAATTGAAGATATCATCAAAAAACTAGATGTGCCAGAATCACAAGTAGAAATTGAAGCTCGTGTAGTTCTTGCAAATCGTAGTTTCTCTCGCACTATAGGTAACCAGTTAGCTTTAGCAGCAACTCAAACTGTTAAAATTATAGACCCTGTAACAGGACTACCTAAATTTATACAAGGAAGATCTGCTGTTTTAGAGACTTCTCCACAACTTGTTAACACTCCTATCAGAACAGATTTAGCTGGTATAGTTCCTACCAATAACAATCTTGGTTCTGGCGGCCTTATTGGCCCAGTAGCTAATGGTGCTTTAGCTGGTGCTGGTTCAACCATCCTAAGCTTAACTACTGGTGTAATAGGTACTTCACTTCTTTCTACTGCAATTACAGCATCAGAACAAAAAGGTATTGCAAAAACTATTTCTAATCCAAGAATTACAGTTCAAAACAATACTCCTGCTGATATAACTAGTGGTACTCAAATCGCAGTGCAAACTGAAGTAAATAACACAGTTACTACAACATTCGTAACAGCTGCATTACGTCTCAACGTTATCCCACAAATCGCTGACGAAGGTAATGTTTTGATGAAGATTGTAGTAGAAAACAACAGCGTTGACCGTTCATTAAGAACAACTGGTGGTACTCCTTCTATTAGTACTCAACGTGCAGAAACACTAGTACTAGTACCAGATGGAGGAACAACAATCCTTGGCGGTATCAACTTAGATACAGAATCTAGTGTTAATACTCGTACACCTGGTGTTGCTAGAGTTCCATTCCTAGGAGAACTCTTTAAGAAACGTCAGTTAGACCGTACTAGCTCTGAGCTATTATTCTTTGTAACTCCACGTATTTATCGTCCAGAAACTTTTGGCGCACAATCAGCTCCTCCTGCTCCTGCTCAACCTGCTGCCAATCCACAAGCACAACCACAAGTTCTACCACAAAGTGGAGGAGAACGCTAACTAATGGTATTTTCAGATCTACTTAAACAAATAGTACAAAAAGTAGAAGGTGTTGTCGGGGTCCTAATAATGGGCCTCGACGGCATTGCCATTGAACAACAAATAGAACCTTCACATCATTATGATGGTCAACTTTCTATTATTGCTGCTGCTTACGCTACATTGTTGCGTAATTCAATGCGTACATCCTCAGATGTTGGAGTTGGAGCATTACAAGAAATGACTGTAATTTCAGGAAATTTAACTTTAGTAATTAAGCTAATTAACCCTGAATATTTTCTTTTAATTGCGCTTGGCCCAAATGGAAATATAGGACGGGCACGTTTTGAACTACGTAAAGCTCAACTTCTGTTAGAAGAAGAGTTTGCTTTTTAATAGCTCAAAAACTACTCATTAATCTCAAATCAAATAACGCCTTCTTACTAAATCTAGTGCAGCATTAGATGCTAGCCAACGCACTCTTTCTCTATCTCCTGGGAGTTGCAATTTTTTGTGAATAACCTCAATATCACTAGCTAAGCCAATATAAACAAGTCCAACTGGGTGTTCTGAATCCCCTCCCCCTGGTCCAGCTATTCCTGTTACACCTACACCAATAGTTGCCCCAGAAATCTTTTTTACTCCCATAGCCATTGCTTCTGCTACTTCCCCACTTACAACACCTTTTTCTGAAATTAATTCTTCAGAAATGCCTAAGAGCTGTACCTTTGATGCAATACTATAAGTTACCAAACCTTGCAAAAAATATTTGGAGCTTCCTGCTATATCAGTCAATCGAGTAGCAATTAGTCCTCCAGTACAACTTTCTGCTGTAGCAATAGTGTATTGTTTAACAGTTAACCAACGACCAACTATTTCTTCTAAGGTTTCACCTTGTACAGAAAAAACATTAATACCCAATTTTTCTTCTATTTTATCCCCCAACTCATTTAATAAATGCTCTGCTTCAGTATCTGTGGGGGCAGTAGCAGTTAAATGAACTTGTACTTCTGTACGATTGAAAAGTAATGTAGTAGTAGGGTTTTTATATTTAGAATAAATAGGAGCAATTTGAGCATCTACAGCTGATTCACCCATTCCAGCAACTTTTAGCATTTTTCTTTTTACTCTTAAACCATGAGACAATTTTTGCAGGTTGGGCAAAACTTGCTGCTCAAAAATAGGTTTCATTTCTCGTGGAGGCCCTGGTAAAAGCACAATACGTCTATCATTATCTACAATAAACATCCCTGGTGCTGTTCCATTAGCATTGTGTAAAACTTGTGCATCACGCAATATTAAAGCTTGACGCTCATTGTTAAGCGACATTTGTAACCCTCTGCTTTCAAACAAATGCCTAATATTGGCTAATATATCTTCATGAAGTATTAAAGGTCGTCTTAATACCCTAGCAAATACCTTGCGAGTAATATCATCTTCTGTTGGCCCTAAACCACCTGTAGAAATAATGACTTGAGATCTATGTAAAGCATCTTTAAGTACTTCTTCTAATCGAGATTCATCATCACCAACAATGGTTTTTAACTTTACCTCTATGCCTATGCTGTTAAGTTTTTCTGTCAACCATAGTGAATTTGTATCTGTATGAAATGGAGTAAGTAATTCTGTACCTATTGCAATGATTTCTGCACTTAACATTTTAGCTCCTTATTTGGTCAGAGAAGTTTCACTTTCTTTTAACTCTTTATTAGGGGTTTCTAATAGGGCAGATAATAAAGTAAAGCTACCTAAAGAAGATGTAGTTTCTACCATTAAACCTTCTTCCACAAACTCCCCAACACTAGTAATTGGAGGTAGTTGCTCTATACTAGATTTTATTAAATCATTATTTAAAATTTCTGGATTACCATCTGTAGTACGTAGCAAATGGGAAATCGCTAAGAAAAAATCCCCTACAGCTTCTTTTTCTGCTCCGGCAGATAATAAACAAGCTTGAGCATTTAGTCCAGCTTGTCCTAACTGTAAACTACTAATTTGGCTACGCTTTTTCTTGTGCCAAATATCTATAAATGCAATTAATTCATTACGAGAAGCTAACAGCAAATAGTTATTTAAAAAAGCAATTGCACGTGATTCTAAAGCTGGATTACTAACAATTTCTACACCTTGATAATCTTCACTATTAACTTTCTCATTATTTTTACGCAAATAACGACTAATAGTAGGAAGTATTTTTAATTTATCTTTTATTTTTACAATTGTTATTGTTTTATCATTTTCTGGAGTTTTAATTTTAACTAATGCTATTTCATTAGATAGTAAATCACCTATAGGATCTTCTGGAACAACACCATAACTTTTCCCAGCACTAATAATCACTTGCCGCAAAGCAAAACTAGCTACCACATTAGTATGTGAAGAAATAGCAGCAAGCACTTCTTCTAAAGTCTTAGAAGGATCATTAACCAATAAACTTGTAAAATCAAAAGAATTCTCAAACAAAAATGAAGTTAAATCTAATTGTTCCTTGTTGGATTGAACTATTGACTTTAGCTTTACTGCAAGTTCAGGTTTTAATAAGGTAAAGTAATGTTCTACTAATTGATTATTCTTAAATTGCATGCTGTAAGCAATACCATTTATTATCTGAGAAGAAATATCAGCAGGTAAATTTTGTTCACTTCCTATAAAATATTTTTTTATAGCATTTGGAAATATATTTGTAAGAATTTGTAGAGTCTTCCCTATGGTCTTACCATTAACAAAACCAAACACTATCGTATCAGTACCTAATTTTTCTCTGGCTAGTTGTAAATTTGGATCATTTTTTAAACTAGCTTGTTGTCCTAACAACACAGATAAACAATTCTTAACAACAGGTAAGTAGTTTCCTATAATTACAACACTTCCCTGCTGAGTTATAGCTAAATAGCGTGTAGAATCTTGAGACTGAAAGATTTTAATCGGTATTGACTGAAAATTTTCTTCCTTAGATGTGACTTTAGCACCATAAATACGTTGTGCTAGTAAACTAGATCGTTTTGAAACATATTCTTGAACTTTACCAACTCGGGAATGCGTTTCTATAACTAAAGCTAGCTTAGGTACAATTGCTAATTGTCCTTGTAGTTCTTCTTGTTTTTGAGGTTCTTTATCTGCTTCTATTTCTAAACTATCCAAGACCAAAGCATATTGTGCACGTGCTAAAAGATCTGCATCTTCAGGCCCAAGTCCAGTCATAGAAAGCACATTAGCAGCACCAGTTAAATATTCTATTTGTTTAGAAATACCAAAGCTTGGAGCTAGTTTTTGCCAAACTTTTGTTTTAACTAAATTAGAGAAAAGGGTTGATAAACTATCAACTTCTACAAAAGCAGCAGTAGAAGCAGGAGCATATTCAGCCATATCTTTCTTTTTTATTTGCCCTAAATATTGATAAAGAACGGCTACTCCTATTAATAATAAAAGAAACAATATTCCTAATTTACTTTTTGAAAGTAATTTCACTTTTATTTTATCCAAATATTCCTATAAAATATGCTTTTGTTAAAGATAAAGCAAATCAGTAAAATAAACTATACAAACACAGTAAAAACTTTGCTGGTTCCATCAATTGAACTAATAGCTATAAAATGACGTAATAACTATTTCGGTTTAATTACTCTTGAGGTAGTCCTGTGAAGATAATAGAAGCTAATAAACTTGCAATAGATGCTATTCTAGCTAATAAACTACGCTCTTTTTTAACTCTTCTAGGTATAATTTTTGGTGTAGCAACCGTAATTGTGGTAGTTTCTGTGATAGAAGGGTTCAATCGTTATATTGATGAAAAAATTGCAGATATAGGAACAAATGCTTTTCGAATACAAAGGTTCTCTATAGATGATTTTTCTAGTGTAAAAAAATATAATGATGCGCTAAAACGCAATAAACGTATCACTCTAGAGGATTTACAAGCACTGCGCGAGCATGGTGGTGTTATAAAAGAAGTAGGTGCAAAAGTTTATAATCAAGTAGAAGTTAAGTGTGAATCTACTTCACTTTATGATGTAACACTTACAGGAGTTACTCATAATTTAATAGATATTGACCGTATAGATGTTGGAGAAGGACGTTATTTTACTCAAAGTGAAGAAGATCACAACCGCGAAGTCTGTTTTATTGGAGCTGATGTTGCATCTAAATTATTTCCCACTTCTAGTTCTATAGATAAAATTATTAAAGTTGATAGTCGACCTTTTAGAGTAATTGGTGTAGCTAAAAGTCTAGGTTCTGTGTTTGGACAATCTCGAGATAAATTTGTTTCTATTCCACTAAGTACATTCTCAGAAATTTATGGCTCAAAACGCTCTCTGTTAATTAGCATTACTTCTACCAGTGAATCTACCTATCAAACAGCTATAGATGAAGCGCGTATAGTTATGCGTATTAAAAGGAAATTAGCTCCTGATGAACCAGATAATTTTGGTGTTTTAACTCCTTCAGCAGTAAATAACTTACGAGAAAAAATCTTTGGAACTGTTCAGATTGTATCTTTAGGAGTTACTTCTATTGCATTACTTGTAGGAGCTATAGTAATTATGAATATAATGCTAGTGTCTGTTACTGAACGCACTCGCGAAATAGGTATTCGTAAAAGCTTAGGGGCACGACGTATAGATATTTTAGGGCAGTTTTTAGCTGAATCCACAATTTTAGCTTTATTTGGTGGAGCTATTGGAGTATTAGGTGCTTATTTAGTCAGTAAACTAGTAGCTATACTAACACCAATTCCTACTTCTTTACCATTGGTTGCAATTTTAACAGCTTTAGCAGTTTCTGGTGGTATAGGAATAATTTCAGGAGCTTATCCAGCTTGGCGTGCTTCCCGACTAGATCCGATTGTTGCTTTACGCGCTGAGTAACTCAACCGTAACATCTAAACATTCCAAATAGTCGTTTTCTTCACTATCTTTAACTACTACTACGTTATTGCTATTACGTTGTCTATATAGCTTAGTATGTGAATCTAGATCAGCTAGTTTATCTAAGCTAGCAATATAAGTATTAATGTCTTCATTCTCTATAACATAGAAATCATCTGTTACTATTTCCAATCGATCTCCAACTCTAAGTTCCCAAACATATTTAGCTAAACAAGACAAACAGGTTTTCTTTTCTGGCCCAGTGCTTTCATGCCAATAAAGTTTGTCTACATCTGCATGACATTCTACACATTCCATATAATTTTTTCTCCAATACAATTTGGGGTAAGCAAAAGCCTACCCCAATATTAAACACTTTTTCTAATTTACTTTTAAACCATTAATTTAACTAATTATTAGCCATTGTAATGGAAAACAGCACCAACAGGATAACCCATACGTCCTTCGGTAATACGTTGTGAACCATCACGATTAACATTATTTGAGCCAATGAAAGTTGGACTACCATTCTTCCATCCAGCAAACATAACTACGTGGCTCATTGGGCCTTCACCTGGAACATTAAATGCTACAACATCTCCAGGCTTAGCATTTTTTAAGGAAGTTTCTGACCAATGAGGGTCATTACGTAAGTTAGCAGCTAATCCTTTTACGCTGTCATTATGTTCGCTATGTTTGATAAGACCAGCTTTTTCTAAAGAAGCAGATACAAAGTTTGCACAACATACATTGTTGCCAGGCCATTTATCTAAGTATTTAGCTAATTCACCATTATATTTAAGATCAGAAATATTTCTGTTTAATACTGAACGAGCAACATTATAAGCATCTGTTCCACGACCACCACTTACACCATCAGTAGAAGGAGCAGAATCTGATACACTGCTTGAGCCTCCCATCATGCTACTACCACCACCTCTCCTGCCACCAGCAATACTATCCATACCGCCACCATTGCCGCCGCCAGGAATATTTATTTTTTGACCAGGGAAGATCAAATCTGGGTTTTTAATTTGTGGATTTGCAGCAATCAAGCTATTTAAGCTAACTCCATTTTGTCTAGCTATAGCCCACATAGTGTCACCAGAACGAACAGTATGAGTTGCATCACTTGAACTAGAAGAACTAGTTCTGCGGCTTGCAGCTATACCATCTGTGTTATCTGATGGTCTTGATGAAGAAGGGCGAGAAGATGGACTAGAAGAATTATTAGAACTACTAGAAGTATTGTCAGAAGCTATAGGAGAATTACCACGAGCAATCTTATCAAATCTAGTTAAATTATATCTATCAATTAAACTATTTAATGATTTAGCATAGTTTGGATCTGTAGCATAGCCAGCTTTTTGAATTTCTTGAGCAAATCTATGAGCATCATCTGTATGTTGAAGAGCTTTGCTATAGCGAGAATTTTCTTGGAAGAAACGACCATGATCTGCAAAAGATTCAGCAGCATTATTATAAGCGCGGAAGTTAGCATTAACAGTAACACTTCGGCCACCATAAACTTCTCTAGTTGGCAATTTAATAGAGCCTGCTGGGCCACTGCCCTTAATACCAAAGTAATTATTAGCTCTTTGTGTTAAACCTGATTTACCAAAACCACTTTCTAAAGCTGCTTGAGCGATAGTTACAGAAGCAGGAACACCTGTTTGTCTTTGGCTTTGAATTGCTGCTTTTGCTACTGAATCAATAAATGCGTTTCCTGTTTTAGGAATATTTCCGTTTATTGCAGCAGTGTTAGCACTGCGTGCTGTTGTATTGGCAGGACTTTCTGATGGGGCTTGACTACGTGAAACTTTAATTCCATCCAAGCTACCTGTTTTAGCACCACCACCACCTGGAATATTAACTGATTGTCCAGCATAAACTAAATTTGGATTTTTAATCTGTGGATTTGCCTTTAGAAGATCTTGTAATGAAACTCCATTGCGTTGAGCAACTGATGCAAGGCTGTCACCTGATTTGATTGTATAACTAGGGCTGTTTTGATTATCGTTATTTCTTGATCCACCGCTGCCAATACTGTTAACCATGATGTTGTTCCTCTTAAATGTGTAATTTTGTCATCTTTAGACTTTTTGTTATTTTGGAAAAGTAAAAAAGATTGTGTTTATTTATATATTCCAAAAACAAAAAAAACTTCATAAAAAATCAGCAGAATTTTAGCAAATTTAAAAAAACAAAAAAGCGCAAAGTTTGGTTCTTTGCGCTTTTCTATCTAGGTTTGATTTAACCTAAGGAGTAACAATCATTTCCATTGAGACAGTACCATCAGGATTCTTTACCCTAACAGATACTTGTTTACCAGCTAATGTTTTATCTATTTTCTTAGCAATGACACTAGTAGCTGATTTTACAACTGTGCTAGGAGCACTTTGACCATTTACCTCAACAATAGCTCCTGTCTTAAAGTTTGTTCCTGAAATCTTAAGCTTGATAGTTGCAGCTACAGTAGCAGTAAGGTTAGTAATTGTTGGAGCTGGTAGGATTGTAAAGTCTGCATCACTCATATCAGAGATAATAGCTCCATTATCTATCACACTAATGCGAATTCTTGCCTTAGTTGTGTTTATTCCTGAAGGAATAGCATAAACAAATGAAGTTTTATCAGCGGATAAATTATCTGTTATCACAGTGTTAAAGGTTTGACCACTATCAGTAGAAAGCTCTAAACGTTGTTTTGCAGATGAACTACTCATTACCATCCAATTAACCATGAAAGGCAATCCACCAGAGCTTAATATTTCACTACCGTTTGGAGAAAGTAGTTGAACCATTGCACTGGTACTTCCACCTAAGTAAGTAAAACCACCTGATAGTGTACTAGCTTGCCCATCTGGATTAGTAACAATAACATTTACTGTACCAGGATCTCCAGGCTGAGTAATAGCAGTAATTTGAGTGCCAGTAACAGAAACCATAGTAGCTTGACGTTGACCAATAGTAACTGTAGCCCCAGACACAAAATTATTACCTGTTAAAGTAACCATTGTGCCTCCACTAGTTGGGCCACTATTAGGATTAATACTATTAACAGTAGGAGCAGGTGATTGAGAATTTGTATAAGTAAATGCAGATCGCAAACGTGCAGCTTGACCATCTGGATTAGTTACTACTAGATCAACCACTCCAGCAGCATGAGCAGGAGTAACAATTCTTAAAGTCTTAGCATCTACAAAATTAGGGTTAACTTTGGTGGTGTCAACAGTAACACTTGCACCACTTACAAAATTACTTCCACTTAAAGTTATTGTTGTACCACCATCGGAAGGGCCGCTACTTGGATTTATACTACTTAAAGTAGGAGCAGGTGTTGTAGTGCCTCCACCACTCATAATAGCATTACTAGTAAAATAAACATTATCACCACTAGATGTCCCATCACCGTTAGCAGCATTTCCAGCAGCATAAAAAGTAACTCGACCGACATCACTAGAAGGTGCAGTCCAATCAACTTTATAAGTAACAGTGTCTCTTGTACCTCTTTGAGTACCAGTAAAAGAATGCTGTACATACATTCTAGTTCTACCACTCACTGTACCACTTGCCATCTGCGTATTAGTAGTATCACTAAGAGTAAATGTACCAGCAGCACTACCATCATCTCTAATTGCAGTAATTTGGAAACCCCAACGCGTTTTACCTGATTCAGCTACTGTTACAGTTAAGTTATATTTTGTTCCTGGAGTATAACTTTGAGGTAATCCTCCTATTTTTACACTTCCTGTAGGATTTGAGCCTCTATTGTGGCAATCACTACATTTACCTTCCCCTGGAGCACCTGTATTTGAACTTGGAGGGCCAGAAGAAAATGCATAAGCCAAAGTCACCCAGCATAAAAGAATGCTAAAAAAAACTGCCAATTTTATTTTTTTGTTTATCATGCTTTGCTCCCGAAAAGTTGGCTACTAGCTTTTAAGATACATAAGATATATTTAATGCTAGTTTTACAATTAAAATTAAAACCCAAGAAAGTTGAGAAATTTTGTATAATTGCAAAAGTTATGACGCAATAAATAGAAAGAAAGTCAGAAAAATTTTTCTTTTAAGTATTGTTTTTTCCGAATATACAAATTAACAATATTTTAACAGATCTTGAAAAAGAATTAATCTCTTATAGTTAGTTTACGTAAAAGTTACAAGACAAATTTACATCTATGAAAATACCTTGGTTCAAAAAGAAAAAGAGGCACCACATTGCTATTACTAAAATAGAAGGTGTTATTACTGATGGTTCAGAAGATTCATCTAGCCGTGAAGAAGTTGTTGAATCTCTGAAAATGGCTGAAGATTATGAAGTAAAAGCCTTAGTAGTACGTATTAACAGCCCTGGAGGTACAGTAGGAGCATCTCAAGAAATTTATCAAGCTATAAAAAAGGTAAGAGAAAAAAATATTCCTGTAGTAGCTTCCTTTGGCGATGTAGCGGCTTCTGGAGGTGTTTATGTAGCAATGGCTGCAAATAAAATAGTCTCCAACCCAGGCACCATAACCGGATCAATTGGTGTAATAATCAAGTCAAATAATTTAACAGAACTATATGGAAAAATTGGTGTTAGCGCCCAAGTAATAAAATCTGGCGCACATAAAGATATCTTAGCTAGTTATCGTGCCTTAACTGATGAAGAACGAGAGTTACTCCAAGAAACTATTAATGATACCTACCTACAATTTGTTGAAGCCATAGCCGAAGGGCGTGGTTTAAGCATAGACCAAGTAAAAACATTTGCTGATGGAAGAATATTTTCTGGTCGTCAGGCAAAACACCTTAAATTAGTTGATGAGTTAGGCGATCTTCAAACAGCAATCAATGTGGCTAAAACTTTGGCAGGAATTGAAGGAGAACCTAAAATACTCCATCTTGAGCCAGAAAAAAGCTGGAGAGAAACCTTACTTGGCCCTTTTTCTCAAGCTGTAAATCGTTGGCAACTGCATGGAAATATGCAAGGCATTCCTCTTTGGCTAATGCCTTAATCTAAATTAAATATAGAAGTTTAATTTTTAAGCTTTCTTTTAATATATAATAAAATGCTTTTTCAGGGTTTTAGCCAACAAACATTTTTGTTTCTTAAGAACTTAGCAGCTAATAACCAAAAAGACTGGTTTAATGCTAATCGTCAAGATTTTCTTAAGCACTTAGAGCACCCTTTTAGAGCCTTAATTACTGAACTTGCACCATTTTTAAATACTCGTCTGCCTGAACTAGAAATATCTGCTAAAACAGGAAAAACCCTAAGTAGAATTAATAAAAATATTTTTGGCAAAACAAAAATAGGGCTTTATAATACAGAATATTGGGCAGCCTTTTATCGTAAAGAACATAAAAAACAAACTGATCTACAACTATTTTTAGGAATTCGTCCAAATGGTTTTTATGTTGGTCTCTATTGCAGCCATAGAGCATCTGAAATACTAAACAAATTACGTACTTATATTAGTAATAATACAACTCGCTTCCTTATTCTAATAAATAATTTAAGATTTTCTATTAATATTTATACAGAAGACAAATTACTTACACCACTAACAATTACATCTTCTAATGATTTAGCTAAGCTTAATAAGGGAAAGTGTTTAGCATTATTACGCTATTTTCCTTGTAATAGTGAAATTTTACATTCTCCTAAATTACTTATTGCTATTGAGGAAACATTTGAAGCACTTTTACCTATCTATCAACAAGTTATTGCTAATAATGCTGAGCCTTTGGAAATTGATGAAGTGCTTGAATTTATTGAGGAAGATGATATAGAGCTTACTTACGATCTAGAAGATCTTAAACAAGAAACTTATTTGGAAGAAGATTTTATAAAACAGATTCAACATCTTCTTATAAATAAAAAGCAAATCATATTTTATGGCTCTCCAGGAACAGGAAAAACTTTTGTTGCTGAAAGATTTGCTCAATATTTTATTAAAGGCAAAGGAGAGTATAAACTAATTCAATTTCATCCTTCATATTCCTATGAAGATTTTATAGAAGGTATTCGGCCAACTACTCTAGAAAGCGGCTCTAGTTTATCTTACCAAGTTCAAGATGGAATATTTAAAAAATTCTGTCAAAAAGCTCGCGACCTTAAAGACGCAATATTTGTTCTAATCATTGATGAAATAAACCGAGGAAACATAACTAGAATTTTTGGCGAATTACTTTATTTGTTAGAATATAGAAATAATACAGTTGAATTACCCTATTCTAAAAAACCTTTTAATATTCCTCAAAACCTTTATATTATTGGAACTATGAATACAGCTGATCGCTCCACAGCACTCTTAGATCATGCCCTAAGACGACGATTTCACTTTATAGCTTTAACACCAAATGTAAATATATTACGTAAGTTCTTGCAAGATAACTCGCCTACACAAGAATGGATTGCAGATCTTCTATTAAAACTTAACCAACAATTGGCTACTTATGGAATCAGTAATGAATACCATATTGGTCATAGCCATTTTATGATACGTAATATAGATTTTTCTCAGTTAACTCTAATTTGGAATTTCACTATTATTCCAACCCTAGAAGAATATTTCCATAATAGACCTGAAGTATTATCTAAGTTTTCTTTGGAAGAACTCTCAAGAGGTTTGATTGATCAAAAACACCTATCAACTCAAAGAACACAGTAAATTATTAGCTATTGATCTAAGCAATCTTGATATAGAAATGCTATTAGATAGATTTGTTGGGAAGCTAGATGTTACAGCTAGTATCTCTTCACAAGGAAAATATAATTTAGAATCTCATCAATATGTAGGAGTTATATCTTTATCAGACAGTAAAGTAATAATTGAGCCCAAAACCACTATAAAAAACTTAATTTATATGCTTTCAAGTGTTTATAACCTTATAGGATGGGAAAAATCTTTTGTAGAATGTAACACTGTAGCAGAGTGGAGTGATTTAGTTGCAAAGTTATTTCTAGATTTACTAAAACAGCTTATTAGTAAAGGGCTTAATCAAAATTACCAAGATACAAATGAAAACTCTACATTAATCAAAGGTCAAATAGATTTTGCCAGTCAGTTTACAGAAAATTTTGCTAACCCAATTCAACACAATTGCAATTATAGCGAACTATCTTTTAACACATTAGAAAACCAGGCCCTTAAGCTAGCTTTAACTAATCTCTATGAACTTTACCAACAATCAGAACTCTCTTGGCAAATTAGCCAACTCCAAAAGCACCTTACCTATATCAATCTAGTAAATTTTACTAGTATTGATTTTTCTAAGTTTATTTTTTCTCGTTCAAATGAACATTACCGTTTACCACTAGCCTTAGCACAAATGATTTTAGAAAGTAGTAGCCCAACTTTTGATGGCCGATCTAGTTTATTCCCTGCTTTTTTAATTGATATGAATAAGTTATTTGAAAGATATGTAGCAAATAGATTAAAAAAATACTGTCAAGAAACTTATCTTGATACTCAACAAAACATATTAATACATTATCAGATGCAAGGTTATTTAGATAAGTCTTCTACGATAAAATTAGTTCCAGATTTAGTTTTGTCAAAGCAAGAAAAAATACTAGCTGTAATGGATACAAAATATAAGATAAATATTTCTAATAATAACGATTATTATCAAATAATTACATATTGTCTAACAAAAAATACTAATAGCGGTTTCTTAGTGTATCCTACATGGGAAGGGGAGTATAAAGAGTTTTATGTACATAATAGCGATATAGTAATTAGATGTATTGGAATTATTTTGGACAAAAGTGTAGAAGAGCTTAACTCTAGCATTGATGAGTTAGTTAATTTAGTGAATATTTAGTAAAATATTGATTTTGGAATTATTAAGTTAGATAGTAGTTAGCACAAAACTATTGTGCAATACAAACTCGGTTACGACCAGAAGTTTTAGCACGATAAAGTGCTTCATCGGCTCTTTTAATTATATCTTCACCATCTAGAACATCACCTAAATATTCTGCCACACCCATGCTGATAGTAACATTGTGACGACATCCTGCTGGTTCAAAATTATAATTTTCTACTGCAACTCTAACTCGTTCTGCGACTACAACAGCACCACCTAAGTTTGTTTCTGGCAACAACATAACAAATTCTTCACCACCAAAACGGGCTGCAACATCATGAGTGCGAACATGTCTCATTAAAACTTCTGCTACGCCTTTTAATACATTATCCCCAACATCATGACCATAAGTGTCATTTATTTTCTTAAAGAAATCTATATCTAGCATTATTACTGACAATGCTCGGCTATAGCGTAAAGATAAAGAGATAAATTTTCTTAGTTCATTACGAAAATAATTGCGGTTTGAAAGTCCAGTAAGAGGGTCGCGAGTTGCTTGTTGATATAATTTGTCGTGGTAAGAAACATCTAAACGATCTTTTATTTCAAACTTTAAGATAGTATCTCCAACTTTTAACTTATCGCCACTTCTTAATTCTTGTTCATAGGCTCGGACACCATTAACAAAAATACCATTTTTGCTATTAAGATCGGCTACTTTAACACGTGCTTCACCTTTATGATTTTTAATCAGAGAAAGGCGCAAGTGTTTACGAGAAACTTTTTCATCATCTACTTGAATATCCGCTTCATCATTACGTCCTAGCACTATTTCGGGCTTTTCTAATAAAAAGACACGTCCAAAATCGGCTCCTTCGATCACTGTAAAGTAAAAACCCTCCGAGCCAGTAAAGCTAGTCCATTCAGACATTTGGAATTCTATTGTCTGATCTCCAAAAGCTTTTGTATCTTTTTTTTCCATTTTTGCAGAGGGTCACTCCTAAAAGTTTCTTATAGATATAAAATAGCTGCAAGCTAGCAGTCTAGTTTTAAGTTTTCAAATCATCAAGTAGAAAATTACTTGTGCTTTGATTTTATTTAAACTAGCACCACTTAGACGGTAATTAGTTTATTATAAAAACTTTTGCTTACCTAATTATTTTTCTATCTGCGTGTTGGTAGTGAGAGTTTACCACAAGAAATAAAATTGAGCAATGTGGCGCTATTAGCTAAATAAAAAGTTTTTAATCTTGTTAAGCATTTATTAAAAATTATTAAAATAATCTTTTTTATCGCCATTATAAATCATTATGTTATGATATGTGGTTCAAGAATCAAAACACTTAGGCATAGCAAATGGGCAAAACCCTTTCAGAAATACTGATTCAAAACCGTAATTTCTTAAAAGAACAAATGTTGAGCAGTGGTGGACATCTTCCAAATAATGGAGAGCCTTCTACCCAAGATCTTTTGCTAGAAGTAGTTGATCAAATTTTAGATCTAGCAATTAACCAATCTCATTTGGTCACTAGTGGTTTATTTAGCCGTAAGCTCTTAGACATTACTGCTCATAGTCGTGAACAAGTTTGCATACCTGGTTTAGGGCCAGCGCTTTTTACTTTGCGAACAGCAATCTTTTCCATACTAGCTAAAGAACTTCCTCAAGAAGATTGGCCTACTTATTATTTACACTTATCAAGTGCTATAGATGCTTGTCTGCTTAGTGATAATGCTTTAGCAGAAAAAGCTGCATCAGCCATAGAAACAGCTAATCGGCTCTTAGAATCTGAAGCCCAAACTAAACGTGAAACTAGTATAAATACTATTAACCGGGCAATTAGTTCTAGCCTAGAACTTTCAGAAATTATTAAATCTGCGGCCTCTGAACTAGGACAAATACTAGGAATTTCTCATTTAGCTGTATATCGTGCTACAAGCTCTAAGCTTTTAACCTTGGAGCATGAATTTTGTGGAGAAAATAGCGATCGTGTACATGATCTATTGATGTCAGCAGAAAATCCTTTGGTTAAAAAAGCTATATTGCAAGATAAACCTTTGACAATTTCTGATATTGATCTAGATCTACAAGGTGAAGAGTTCAAAACCAGCTTACATTGGCTAAAATCTCGTGCTAAAGCTGTAGCTTGTTTGATCCATAGTATTTTCATTAACCAACAACTATGGGGAATTTTTTATATAACACAAACAACTACTAGAAAATGGACATCCTATGATATTTCTTTGGTAGAAGCTATTGGAGATCAGCTTACTATAGCCATTCGTCAGGCTGAACTTTTTGCCGAAGTAGCACGAGCTAATCAAGAATGGACAACTACTTTTGATGCTATTTCTGATGCTATTTTTATCTTAGATAGAAATAAAACTCTACGCCGAGCTAACCTTTCTGCAATTGAGTTTCTAGGTAAAAACACACAACAAATAATAGGAAGAGATTCAGCAGATCTACATCCTATTTTTCGAGATACTCAAAACTTGCTGGCACAAGTTATTTCCTCTGGCAACCGTCGAAAGTTTGAGCAGTCTTATGGTGAACCTCCTCGCAATTTGCTAATCACAGCAGATCCAATTAGAACTCCATCTGGAGAAAATTTAGGAGCCGGTTGTGTTATACGAGATGTTACTGATTTACGCCAAGTAGAAGCTGAAGCTCATACTCATAGGCAATTTTTTGCTAGCTTAATAGAAAATGCTTTTGATGCAATCTACACACTAGATAAAAATGGAGATCTAACCTGGTCAAACACAAGAGTTAGAGACATGCTTGGATATTTGCCTGCTGAATTAAATCGCAAAAGCATCTTCTCTTTGCTTCCAGAAGATCAAGAGGAAATAACCCGTACTGCATTTCAATCAGCTCTAAATGGCGATCCTCAAATCTGTGAACAACTCTTTAGACGTGCTGATGGAAGCCTTTGTTTAGCTATGGTTACTTACTCACCACTTTTTGTTAGTGGCAAAATTACAGGAGTTTTAGGTATTGCAAGAGATGTAACTCAAGAACGACGTGCAGCAGAAATTGCAGCTCATGCCGACAAACTCCATGCTCTTGGACAAATGGCATCTGGTGTAGCACATGATTTTAACAATGTTTTAGCAACTATATTAGGTAGAACACAACTACTTAAACGCTTAGCAGAAAATGAACAATTGCGTCGAGGCTTGGAAATCATTGAAACTGCGGCATTAGATGGAGCAGCTACAGCTCGTCGTATTCAAAATTTTGCTCGTCTAAATCAACCTCATACTGAACTTAAATTTATTAACTTAAATCAGTTAATCTCAGATTGTCTAGAATTCACTTCCACTCGTTGGAATAATGATGCTCACGCAAATGGAATTAAATTTGAAGTTACTACTTCTTTGGGCGAAGATGTTATCTCTCGCGGAGATGCCTCTGAATTAAGAGAAGTTTTTGTTAACTTAATTTTTAATGCTTTAGATGCAATACCTAAAGGCGGCCACCTACATATTAGTACTAAAATAGAAGCTAATCAAGCTATTGTTCAAGTAGCTGACAATGGTATAGGTATGCCAGAAGATGTTAAACAAAGAATATTTGAACCCTTTTTCACCACTAAAGGTTCTTCTGGTACAGGATTAGGGCTTTCTGTTTCTTTAAGTATTATTTCTCATCATGGTGGAACTATTGAAATTGAAAGCCAAGTGGGAAAAGGAACTATCTTTCATGTTCGATTACCATTAGCAAAAGCTGAACAAGCAGAAACTTCTACAGAAATTGCAATAGATCAACCTATGCCTTCAGCTAAAGTGTTGATTGTAGATGATGAGGATTCTGTGCGGGAAGTTTTAGCAGATATGCTAGATATATTTGATCACTCTGTAGTGCAATGTGCTACAGCTCAAGAATGCATTAGTACCTTAGAGCAAGAAAGTTTTGATATTATTTTTACTGATTTAGCAATGCCAGATCTAGATGGTTGGGCTTTAGCCGAAAAAGTCCGTCAACATTGGCCTAACACCAAAATTATTTTAATGACTGGTTATGGGGCTGATGCAGCTCCAGAAAAGCAAGCAAAAGTGGATGCTATTGTCTCCAAACCTTTTGAAATAGAACAATTGCGATTAACTCTATCTAAGCTTCTTATTAATTAATAGTTAATTTTTAATCGTTTAATCTTATCGTATAAACCCTTGCGAGAGATTCCTAATATAGAAGAAGTTCTTCTAATATTACCTCGACATTCTTTAAGAGTCCTTAAGATTATTTCTTTTTCCATTTGCATTAAGATTTCATCTAAACTCATACCTGGTTGAAATTGGATACTAGTACTTTTTTCTAGTAATTGACCAGAAGGTTTTAAGATTGCAGTAGCTTGAACAATTTCTGAAGAAAGATGTTTTTTCCCAATAATGTCATTTTCTGAAGCAAAAGCTACCATTCGCTCAATTTCGTTTTTAAGTTGTCGAACATTTCCTGGCCAATCGTAAGTTCCTATCATCTTTAAAGCTTCAACGCCAAAAACTATGTGTTTGTTAGTACGTTTACAGGATTCTTTAAGAAAGTACTTTGCTAAAGGAATAATTTCTTCTCGCCTTTGCCTTAAAGGTGGAATAACTAGCCGCAAAATATTAAGACGATGATAAAGATCTTCTCGAAATTCTCCAGACTCTACCATTTCCTCTAAATCTCTGTTAGTACTAGCAATTATTCTTACATTTACCCGCAAAGGACGTGCATAACCAACAGGCTGAATTTCACCATCTTGTAAAAATCTAAGTAGTTTAGGTTGAATATTTAAACGTAAATCTCCTATTTCATCTAAAAGTAGTGTTCCACCTTCAACGGCTCTAATTACTCCTTCATAATCAGTATTTGCACCAGTAAAAGCACCTTTGCGATAGCCAAAAAGTTGCGCTTCTACAATTTCTTGAGGGGTTGCAGTACAATTAAATGGTGAAAATGGTTTATTTCGCCGCTCACTAGTTAAATGAACTGCTTTTGCAATTAGATCCTTACCTGTTCCAGATTCTCCAGTAATTAAAACTGTTAAATCGCTAGAGTGGATTCTAGTAATTTGATCTACTAAATCTGCCATTTTCTTGCTGGAATAAACTAGTTCAGGTAGGTTTTTAAAGCTTTTTAGTTTTTCTGTTTCTGTTTCATCAGGTTCTATTTGTTCTACAACTTGAGCAACAGGTAAGTTGACAAGTTCTTTTACTAAAGAAATAAAAGAGCTTATCAATTCTGCGTTTATCAATTTATTGGGGACTCCCCAAAACAAAATGCCTATTTCTTTTTCTGGTAAAATCGAGCAAGTTTCTAAATAAATAGGCTCATCTATGTCACGTCCAGCAATCCAACCTGTTGTTTTTTCTAAAATAGCCCGCTCTAATCTAGGAATTACCGCCAATAGTAATAAATCTCTGACTTTACTAGCAGTGATTAACATAGGCGATCTTACTGTCATATCAAATATAGCAACCAGATCTGCTTGAGTTTGTTGTTCTAAAGCAAAAACTATTTCTTTTAGAACTTCATCATAATTATGAATGCTCTTTATTAAACGTTGGATATATTGGTTTTGTGCAATTAGTAAGGAACTTATTTCAGCATCTTTTTTGCTAATTGTTTTGGAAAAATTTTGCACTTTTTCTAACAAGTTTGTTTTTGCTATTAGAGATTTTGCTTTGATCTCTGACAAAATATTTAAGGCTCTTGTTAAATCTGTTTGCACTCTTAACTGCATATCCTGTTTATTTTGCAATAGTTTTGCACGTTCAATAAAACACAGAGCTTTTTCACAAGGAAGTGAAAATGCTTCAAATACTTCTATTGCTTGTTCTAGTTTAGAAAGTGGATTTTTTCCTTGAATAATCTCTATTTGAGCTTGTGAAAAAAGGACTTTTGCTTCTAATAAAGAATTTTTTCTACCTTCAAGCCAACTATTTGCTTTCTCTATCGCAGCTAGGGCAGCATCTAGCTTATTTTCACCTACGCAAAGTTCTATAAAAGTAAGCTGTGCTTCTATAGCATAATCAGTACGACCAATAGATAAAGCTAGGTCTAAACCTGTTTTTAAGTGAGCTACAGCAAGGCTTTTTTCTTCTAATGCTAATTGTAATTTTCCTACGCTAATATTACATAAACTTTCACAATCTTTATCACTAACTTGGCGAAGGAGTTCTAAGGCAAAACTTAGTGTAGGTTTAGCCTCATTAGTACGTTCTGTCAAAGTGTAAATTAGTCCATAAAGAACAAGTGCAAAAGCTTCTGCTTGATCATCTTGTTTTTGTCGGGCAAGAAACAAGCTTTTTTCTAGTAATTTTTCTGCCTGCTGCCATTCTCCACAAACTATCAAGCTATAAGCTAAGTCATTATAGGTTTTGACAACCAAACTATTTTTCTGTCTTTGCTCATATTCTTTAATAGCAACTTGGTAAAACTCTACAGCTTTTCTAGGATTACCTTTTAGCAGATAGGCTCTTCCTAAACTTGCTTTTGCTTGTGTTTGTAGGTCTTGAGCACCAACATTTAAGCTTAAGGTAATAGATTTTTGATGATACTCAATACTTTTATCAAATTCACCTAAACCAATTAAAACTTGTCCAATATACAAATAAACCTGAGCTTCTCCTTGTTTGTCATTGGATCTAGTAAAAGTTTTTAATGCTTGTTGAAGGTGTTCTTGAGCAATTACATATTCACTCAAACTCGCATAAACCATTCCTAATTGGCATCTAGCTTTAGCTTCTAGGGCTTTATCCCCAACTTGAGTGCTACATTTGATAGATTCATTAAATAAGCCTATTGCAGAAGGGTAATTATGGTTAGCACAATAAGCACTTGCTAAATATAGACTTACAACAGCCCGTTCTTTTATAGGCAATTTGCTTCTTACTGGAACAGTATCATAAGGCTGGAGTACATCTAAAACACCTCCATAGTAACCATGCCGAGCAAAATGTTCAGCAATATTAGCTCGCAAACTAGCATAAACACAGGCTTGTTCTGTTGTTAGTGGTGGAGGAAGCCTTCTTTGTTTAGCAATAGCCTCATTAATCATCCCATGAGCTAGAAAAGCCTCGATTTGCTCAACCATTTCTGTAGAACTGAGCATAGAAAAAGCTTCTGAGTTTCTTAACTCAGCTAACTTAGCTTCTATTTCTTCTTGGCTTCGTTTTCTCATAATTTCTTCATTCCCGGGGTTACGCTTCGCTAAAACCCCGGGCTAATATATGACTCTGTTGGAAACGAACTTATTTATTAAAATGGATCTACTTTTATTAGTTCAACCCATATTAGCCCCAGGTTTTAGCGAGTGTAACGAGCGCTACCTGGGGGAAACGAACTTATTTATTAAAATGGATCTACTTTTATTAGTTCAACCCATATTAGCCCCAGGTTTTAGCGAGTGTAATGAGCGCTACCTGGGGGAAACGAGTGTATTTATTAAAATAGCTCTAATTTAATATGCTCAACCCATATTAGCCCCAGGTTTTAGCGAGTGTAACGAGCGCTACCTGGGGAAACGAGTATATTTATTAAAATAGCTCTAATTTAATATGCTCAACCCATATTAGCCCCAGGTTTTAGCGAGTGTAACGAGCGCTACCTGGGAAAACGAGTGCATTTATTAAAATAGCTCTAATTTAATATGCTCAACCCATATTAGCCCCAGGTTTTAGCGAGTGTAACGAGCGCTACCTGGGGGAAACGAATATTACTCTAGAACTAATATTTATTTGATACGAAAAGATTGTCCTAATTTAAATTCATCGTGAATTGCTTTAACTACTCTAGGAATATCTTGTTGATTTATTACAAAAGAAATATTGATTTCTGACGAGCCTTGAGCAATAGCAATTATATTTGCTCCACTTTGTCCGACAGCCCCAAAAAGCCTAGCTGCAATACCTGGTGTTCCCTTCATCTTCTCACCAACTACTGCAATTATGGCTACTGAGTTTTGGACTTGAATATCTTCAACATGTTTATGGTGAAATTCTACTTCTAATGCTCGTCTAAGTACGGTGCAAGTGCGTTCTACTTCTGAAGTATTAATTACAAAACAAATGTTATTTTCTGAAGAAGATTGGGAAATCATTAAAATATTAACGTTTTGACTGGCTACAGCAGTAAAAGTTTTGGCTGCAATTCCAGGAACTCCCATCATTCCACGACCACTTATAGTGATTAAACTAATATTTTTTATTGACGAAATTGCTTTTACATCACTGTCGGTATCTGTAGATGTTATTTTGGATGCAATTCTTGTCCCTGGACGATCTGGGTGGAAACTATTTTTAATTAATAGAGGTATTTCATCTTTGATTACAGGTAATATTGTCTTAGGGTAAAGCACTTTAGCACCATAGTAAGAAAGTTCTGCGGCTTCACTATAAGTCATTTCTGAAAGAGTATGCGCATCTGGAACAATTGAAGGATCTGCACTCATCACACCATCAACATCAGTCCAAATCCAAACTTCATCAGCTTTTAAGCAAGCTCCAATAATACCAGCTGAATAATCAGAACCACCACGACCTAAAGTAGTTATTACACCACTACGAGTAGCCCCTATAAAACCTGTTACTATTGGCACAACACCTTTTTCTAATAATGGTAAGAGCTTTTCAGAAGTAGCAGTTTGAGTTTCTGCCATTTGTGGAGCAGCATCTCCAAAATTATCATCTGTAACTATAAGCTGTGTTGCTTCTATTGCTTCAGCAGCTAAACCTGCTTCATTTAAAGCTTTTGCAACTAACCTAGCTGAAAGACGCTCGCCCAAAGATGCAATTGCATCCAAAGCACGAGGAGAAGCCTCACCTAAAATCTGTATACCGTAACAAAGTCTATTACAGTTTTGCTCTATAAATAATTCTATTTCCTTTAGAAGTTGTTCACAACTTAAGGGATCTTTTACTAGCTCTAGTACTGCTAATCTATGCTTACGTAATAACTCTTGACATATTTTTTCATATTCAGCTTGTTTACCATTTGCAGCGAAATTTGCAGCAGCTAACAAATTATTGGTCACTCCGCTCATTGCTGAGACAACTACCACAATTTTTGGGGTACGCTCTTTTTCTGCTTTAACTATTTTTACTACCTCAGCAATTCTTGTTGCATCTCCAACAGATGTACCACCGAATTTCATCACTAACATCTAGTCTAATCTCCCCTAAATAAAATAGCTTCTATAAGCTAAACAACAAAATATAAACTATGTTAGCTCAAGGAATGAATAGCTTTTGGTGGTTTTAGCTTTTATTTTACCTTAAACTGTTTAACTGCTCTCTAATTCTAGGATTATCATCTAGTTCCAAGGATTTTTCTAGATCAGTAATAGCTTCTATTTTTTTCTTCTTTGCTATATAAGCACTAGCACGATTGACATAATTATCTGGATCTTTTGGGTCTAATAGTATTGCTGTAGTAAGATCTTCTATAGCTTGATCATATTCTCCCAAAAGAAAATTAAATGCTCCTCTATTGCAGTAGCCAATAGCACTTTGAGTAGCCATTTCTATAACTTTACTAAAAATAGCTACTGCTTCTTTGGCATTTTCCATATAACCATAAATATTACCTATTTGGATGTATGCATTTACATTTATAGGATTTAGTTCAACTGCTTTACTATAATCATTTAGAGCTTTTTCTAGTTCTCCTAGCCTTATATAAGCTTTCCCTCGGTATTCATAAGCTGGTGGGTAAGTATTAGGAGCTAACTCTATTACTCTAGTTAAATTTTCTATAGCAGCTTCCCATTGTCCATTCATAAAATAAATATACCCTCGGCTATAATAGGCTTGAGAATACTTAGGTTCTACTTTTATTGCTTGAGTATAACAGGAAAGAGCTTCTTGAATTTCTCCTTTTTGTAAGTGAGCATAGCCACAAGACCCATAGATATATGCATCTGTTGGGTTTAGTTCCACTACTTTATTAAAATCTACTATTGCCTTATCAAAATTTTGCAAACTCAAGTAAGCTTTTCCTCGATTTGCATAAGCATCAATATCATTTGAATCTAGTTCTATAACCTTACTAAAATCTGCTATTGCATCTTCAAGATAGTTATTTTTAAGTAAAAAAAGTCCTCTATTAAAATAGGCTGTAGTAAAATTTGGTTTTAGCTCTAAAGTTTTATCCAAGTCTGCTAGAGCTTCTTGCAGGTTGCCTAAAGCAAAATAGACACTACTTCTATTAAAATATGCACTACATTCATTTGGATTTATTTCTATAGACTTGTTGAAATCAGCTAAAGCTTTATCCATATCTAGTAAGCAATAATAAGCTATTGCACGATCAACATAAGCCATATGATCATCTGGATTTAGGTTTATGGTTTTGGTGTAATCTTCTATTTTTTCTTCTAAACTTTTGTTTGTCATCTGTAGTAATTCCTTAATACAAGTTATCTCTAAATTAAAAGCCTTATCTAATATTTTGTATTAATTTTGCATATTTTTTTTGATTTTCCTTATAGAGAAATCATTGAAAGTTGCAAAGAAAAATGATGTTGCATTTTTATACCATTTTCTTTTAAGCTAGTGGCATCCTAGACAAAAACAGCAGTTTAAGGAGTTTTGGATTGTGACAGAAGCATCCAATTCCAACCAGGCGAAAAAGAAATCTGGTGATCTAAAGAATATCTTGCCTTTTTTAAGGGAAAAGATAGAGTTTGTGATCCCTAGCCGGATAGAATGGATGCATGAGGTTTTGTCTTACTTAATAGAGCGTACTGCCCATTTAGGAATCATTAAACCTTCTACTTCAAATATTTTTGTTGCTTTAGATGAAGCAATTGCTAATGCAATCAAACATGGTAATAAATCCGATCCAAACAAGCGAATCCATATTGTAGCTGAAATTACAACTCAAGAGGCTTGTTTTACCATTACAGATGAAGGTGAAGGATTTGACCTTCATAGTCTTCCTAACCCTACGGAATCAGATTTTATTCTGCGACCTTGTGGTAGAGGAGTAATGCTAATTTACCATATTATGGATGAAGTCCGCTATAATACACGAGGAAATCAAATTGTAATGATTAAACGCCCAGAAACGGAAGAGGAAGTAATAAACCCAAAACCTAATGCACAAACACCAGAAAACCTTCGTCATAAACCCGATTAATTTTACTTAAAGCTTTTGCTTGTTCCGTTGCCTCTAGTTGCTGCTAAATATTTCTACGTGATATTTTAAAAAATAAATCCTACTTTTATAAAAGGACAACCGCTTGAAAAGACTGCCTGCATTGCTTGTTTTAGAAGATGGCTCTGTTTTTAGTGGGCAAAGTTTAGGTCAACTTGGTGAAACTGCTGGAGAAGTAGTTTTTAATACCTCTTTAACTGGCTATCAAGAAATTCTTTCTGACCCTTCTTATGCTAAACAAATTGTTGTAATGACTTACCCTCTTATTGGTAATTACGGAGTAAATCTAGCAGATAATGAATCTCTCAAAATCTTTGCTCAAGGCTTTGTGATACGTGAATATAGCGAAATTGCTAGTAATTGGCGTTTAACAGAAACCCTAGAAGATTACTTAATTAGACATAATGTTGTTGGTATTACTAATATTGACACTCGCAGACTAGTTCGCCATATCCGCCAAAAAGGAGCAATGCGAGGAATTATTTCTACCTTAGAAACTGATATAGATAAACTACATCAAAAATTACAAGCTATTCCTCAAATGTTAGGTCAAGAACTTGCAACACAAGTCTGTTGCAACTCTCCTTATATATGGCAAGAAAATAGTTTACCTCCAACAGCTTTCCAACCTCATATTGTTGCCTATGATTTTGGTATTAAGCATAATATCTTAAGGTCATTAAATGCTCAAGGTTTTAAGGTAACAGTTGTACCTGCTTTAACAACAGTTGACGAAATTCGAAAGCTTAATCCTGATGGAATTTTTCTCTCAAACGGCCCTGGAGATCCTGAACCATTAAAAGAAATAGCTAACAATATCAGACACTTAGCTGATAGATACCCAATATTTGGTATTTGTTTAGGTCATCAACTATTAGCACTAGCTTTTGGTGGGAAAACTTATAAGTTAAAATTTGGTCATAGAGGTGGTAATCAACCAGTTAAAAATCTTTTGACTGGCAAAGTTGAAATTACTTCTCATAATCATGGGTTTTCTGTGGAAATTGATTCATTACCTGCGGAATTAGAAATGACTCATTTAAACTTAAATGATCAGACTTTAGAAGGGATGCAACATCGGCATCTACCAGTGTTTTCTGTGCAATATCATCCAGAAGCAGCTCCAGGGCCGCATGATGCTTCTTATTTGTTTCAAAAATTTAGTGAGTCCATCAAATCAAGTGTTACACGATAAGCTAGGTTAGGCTTTGCTAAAACCTAGCTAATTTCCTTATTGTGGTTGAAATAAATTTAATGATTGAACTAGACCAAGCTAATAATTCAACCCATATTAGCCCCAAGCATAGCACAAGCTTGGGAAGAGCAAAGTTAGTTTTCTCTTTGGTTTTTCTGTTTTTAATTCTTGGGAGTTCTGTTTTAGCTGATGGAGATAGTACTATTAGTGCAGAAGAGCTATACAAAAAAAAGCAGTATGAAACAGCTATAGCTAAATTTCAAGAACTACTTAAAGCTTCTCCTAACTCTGCACAACTACATAGCAATTTAGCTTGTTCGCTTTATCAGTTAGGCCGTTCAGAAGAAGCATTACAACATTGGCAAACAGCTCTTAAAAATTCAAAAGATCCTGCACAATCAGGACGAATTAACTACAACATAGGTAATTACTACTTTAAGGCAAATCAATTAGATAAAGCCATCAATGCCTATAAGGATGCCTTACGCTTTAATCCTGATGACACTTTAGCTAAATACAACTTAGAAATTGCTCTTAAAAAACAACAACCTCCTCCTCCAAACAATAATGGCTCTCAGCCAAATAATAATAACAATGAGGATAACAATAATCCTCCTCCTCCAAATAACAATAATAATGAGCCAAAACCTAACAAAACACCAAAAATGTCAAAGGATGAGGCAGAAAGATTATTAGACTCAATGCAACAAAATGAGCGTAACCCTGCACCTTTACGCAATAAAGAACAAAACTCATCTTCTTCAACTATGGTAGGTCATGATTGGTAAAGTGTATGTTAAGAACAGCTCTTAACCTTAATCGGTTCCTTTTTGAATTTTCTATTAAATGGTTGGTGGCATTTCTACTGGTAGTCTGCTCTTATCAATTAGTTTTAGCAGACCCACAAATTTCTGTGACTTTAAACAAAAAGCAAATAACTCTTGATGATACTGTAGTTTTAACTATAGCCTTAAAAGGTCTTGGAGTAGAACGAGCAACAATTTCTCAACCCTTTCCTAATAATTTCACCGTTGTAGAAAAATTTGATAAACCTAGCCTTGGGCAAGATGCTTCTGGTCATCCTGTTAGCAATCGCATAATTCGCTATGAACTAAAACCTAATTCAGTAGGCAAATTTACTTTAGGTAGCTTCACTAGCACAATTAATGGAACTAGTTATCAATCTAAAGGTGAGGTTTTAGAAGTAAAAGGAAACACACCAGTTAAAGAAAAACCTGCTAAAGTAGTACCAGATCAAACAGAAAAAGCCCCTACTATAGATTTTTCTAGTATCCCTGTAGATGTTAGGCTAACAGCTGAGGTAACTAGCAAAAAACCTTATGTTGGAGAGCCTATTATTTTATCTGTAAAAGTAACCAGCACAACCAGTGTAGATCAAATAAAACCAGTAGAAATTCCTTCTTTTGTAGATTTTTGGAACAAAGAAGTTTCTCTATCAAAACAATCTTCAGATTATAAAGAATTTACACTTAATGGTTTAGCTTACGCAACACAAACAATTCATCGATTTACTCTTTTACCTACAACTTCAGGAAAACTAGTAATTCCCTCCTTAAGTTATAGCATGGTAGCAGGAGCTAACATCAAGAAAAATAAATCTCTTACACTAAAAACAGCCCCTATTTCCTTAGATGTTATCCCATTACCTAATGAAGGCAAACCTAAAGAATTTTCTGGAATAGTAGGAAAAAGTGGTCTGACTGTTAATCTAAAAGAGCCATCAACTACTGTTGGTGTACCAGCTAAACTTCTAATTCAGATAGAAAATGAAGGAAATCCAGAAACCATCACACCTCCAGCATTACCTAACACTGACAATGCTAATTTAAAGCTTTATGCTCCTAAGCCAATTAAAGAAGAAAAGGACAAAAAAACTTCTAACTTAGCAAGCTGGGAAGCTGAAGTGATTGCATCAGAAGCAGGAAATTTTACAATTCCATCTTTTAAGCTAGCTTTCTTTGATCCTGCAACTGCAAAGTATGAAGTAGTTGAAAGCAAGCCAATCACCTTATCTGTAAGCCCTGCAACTAGTATTTCAATTAGTCAAAAACCCAATCCATCAACTAAATCTAGTAATTTTGCTCTTAGCTCTATTATATTTTATTCAATGCTCTTGTTAGGGTTTGCAACAGTTATTTTTGGAATGTTGAAATTCAAACATTTGTTGTTTGTTCAAACAGCTAATACATCTAGTTCAGTAACTAACAAAGTGCAATCAGAAGAACCTGTAAAAACAATCAATGATGAGATGAAATTTGCTCCTAAACCAACCAATCCTGTAACAATTCCTGTGTCTCCTGTTGTAACTGCTGTGGCTCAACCTTTAGCAGAAAAGCCTTCATCTAAAACTTCTAGTGCTCAACCTTTAAGTAAATCCAATAAAGAAGCACCTCAAAATCTTGGGGCTGAAGCATTACGCTTAATCAATATTGCCTATGGTAAATTACATAGAGGGAATGAACAGGCATATGCTAATGAAGTATTAAAAGCCTTAAGATTAGTTTTTGATAAAGGTTTTGGAGTTCCATCTTCTGATTTAAATCTTGAGAGAATTAAGCAAACACTAGATAAACAAAAAGCTGATATAAGCTTAACACATTCTATTTTAGAGCTTTACAAAGAATGTGAAACCATTTGTTTTTCCCCAACAGAAGATGAACATGTTCCAAACAGTGAAAAAGACTTTGCTAGATTTACAAAAGTAAAAACTCTAGTAGAAGCCCTTTTGAAGTTAATAAACCTTAATAACAAGTAGTCCAACAATTTTTATTGATCTGAATCTAACATTTTAAGCAATTCTTCTATAGATTGAGTTTGTTCTGATTTTTCATCAGCATTAGTATTTGCTTGATCGGATTTTGCTGGAGTTGGTTTTGTTGGAGCTTTTTTGTTAGCTGGTTTTGCTGGGCGAGGTCTTTCTATATCTTCCATTGTTAAAGATGCCGTTTTACGCAAAGTTGGAGTTTCAGATCTTAAAGCTGGAATTTCAGATCTTTTAGATTGAGATATAGAAGTTGAGGAGCTATCAACTGTTTCATCAGCCTTTTTATTTGGAGTTAAAGAAGTTTGATAAAGCTTAACTAGCTGATTTAAGGCTTCTACAACCATATTAGCTTTTTTAATATTTAAAGAAGTTAGTATTATAACTTCATCAGCATAACCTGTTGGCCGAAAAGATTTTGTGTTTGAATCTCTAAAAAAGCGTTGTACACAATGACTATAACTATCTTTACAATGAACATTTAGAATTAAGTACTTATTTTTAGTAAAAAAATTATTTTTGCTTGAATCTAGCTCATCTATATGAATTTCTTCACGAGCAGTTATTCCAGATGCTTCTACTGGACTATTGTTATATTGAGTATAAAAAACTAATTTACCATTGCTCTTTACTGAAAGCTGTGTTGTTTGACTGTAACTTTCTCCATCTTTTCCAGGATAACTTGATAGCGTATTGTTAATAAATTTTACTGTATCTTCTATAGAATTAAATCCTTCTGGTGTTGTTTTATCTTGTTCTTGAGCTTGAATAGAAGGTTTTATGGTACTCAAAAAGCAAAAAACTATAATTATTGGAAACAGCAACTTAAATTTAGCCATAAATTTCTCTCACAAAAATTCAGTTTAGATAAAAAATTGGTCAGATTTTCTTATTATCAACTATGCTGCATAGATGTTCAACAATTTATTAATCTCTCTAAAAAATAAACCCTAACTAAACTACTTTAGTTAGGGTACTAGTAAAATAAGCTTAAATCATATCTAAATAGCCTAATTTATTATAAGTAGACTATTTCAACCCAAAATCCAATAAGCTATTGACTAATCATCTCAGCTTGATTTGAAAGTCTCTTTTTTACTCCTAGTTGGCTTGCATCTACCATATTTAAGCCCTTGACAGTTTCATAACCAGGAATGATTTCTTTGTCAAAAGGTTTAAGCCCTGTCTTGCTGCGCTTGTGACCAGAAAAATCTAAATATAAATGCTTACGCAATAATTGTTCTGGAACTCCAGCAAAACGCCAAAGAGGATATTTTATTCCTTCACCAAATAAACGTTTACCTAGCATTTTATAGTACAGTGGCACACCTAAGGAAAACTTATAGCGAGAGAATGTTCCACCACGATAAAATTCAATATTATACTTCCAGCAAGTAAAGAAAAATTCCCATTGTAAATCTGTCATTTCAATGAGTTTAACACTTTCTTTCTTTTGCATTCTGGTATTTTCTAGAGGAACAAACCAAGTAGGAACAAACATTCCTTTTGCATCCCGCAAATCAAAAAGCATATCTAAAGATTGTTTAGTGTCTTCGTCTGTTTCTCCAGGTAACCCAATTATAAAAGTATTAAATGGATACCAGTTATGTCTATTAAGTATTTCCATTCCTTTAACAACTACATCTCGCCATTGATTAGCTTTATAAGGATAAGCTTTTCCTTTCATGTAATTATCAAAAAGCCTTGGACTACCTGTTTCTAAACCTATAATTGGATCTACAATACATTTGTTAGGATCTGTTGATTCATGGTGTTTAAGATGTGAATATGGAACACATAGCGGAGTTAATCTTTCAATTAATGTAGGGTCTTTCACTAGAGGAGCAATAGTTATGTGTGAAAGTTGAATAGTTTCCAACCCTTTTACAGAAAGCACACTCTTAAAAAGTTTCTCTAAAGCCTCTATGTTAGGAGTAAAGTTTGGAAGTTGTTCATATAAGAACATATCTTCTGAAGTAAGCATTACCTCAGTAGCTCCTTCCCTAACATTCATACGAACACTTTCCATAATATGCTCTAGAGGAAAAGAGCGCCCAACCTTTATAGCAGGAGAACAAAATTGACAACCTCTTCCACAACCGCGAGTAATCTCTACCACTCCAAATGTAGAACGATGTTTTACTACAGGTATTTCTTCTACAGAAGGTTGCATATTCTTAGGTACTTTAATAATGCGTTCTAAAGATGGGTCACCTGAGATAATACGTTTAAATAGTTCATTAAGAACAAGTTCAACTTCTCCATCAATCAGATAGTCAATATTAAATTCATCTAAACGGTTAGCCTTTTCTAACTGCCAAGCACCTGGGCCACCAACTACAATTTTAGGTCGATATTTTTTTATTACTGGATGGTTAACTATTTCCATAAACTCATGCGCATTAAGCGGCATTAAGTTTTCTCCAGCTAACTTTGAATAAACATCTGTTGCATAAGATATTCCTAAAGGATTATGCGCATGAATAGCAACAACCGCAGTTTCCGGCCCTACAAATTTCTCTAAGTTTTCCTTATAGCAAGTTACTACATCATTTTCGTCATAGTCACGTAGTAGTAGAGTTTCTACCATTCTTAAGCCATTGGGAACATATTTTGCCCGTCCATTAGGCCAAGAATCATTAACCATTGAACTAGGATCAATAAATATATGGCTATATTTGAACGGAATGGTAGCAGAAAGCATTTGTTGCCAAATACTATGTTTAAACTCACTAGCTTCTGTTGCTGAAGCTGTCAAAACAATCTTAGGTGAACCCACAGTATCAGTCTCCGTAGTTAGAGTTTAGAATAGCTTTTCGCTTTCAACACTGCCTTAACATCGGCAAGATATCCGAAAAATCTTACACTTTGATCTATTTTTCAGCAATTTGAGATGGATAAATTCACACAATCCACTTTATTTATAAGAATATATTTGGTTAGGGATTTTTTCACATATCTTTTGGTCACTAGATTTGACCAAAAAACCACATACAAAAATCACACTAAAAGTTTTTCCGGATTTTTGCAATTTTCGCCCAATATACTTTAAGAAACTTGTCACTTAACAATACAAGAGTAAAACAGAAGTCTAAATTTACACTTCCATAAGCTTTTACCTAATTTAACCTATATTAAAAATTTAAGGAGTATTTTATGCTTAGAAAAAATTCTATTGCTATAAGAGTTGTGTGCTTTTTGGCAGTTATGTTAGCTTTATTTGTAGCAACCAATACAAATCAGTCAACTAAAGCTCACACCACGACTTTACACAGGACAGAAAAAGCAAGAAGGTCCGAACCACGACATGTAGTTATTTGGTACTACACTAATTCTGGTTACAGAATGCGTGTCGGAACCTATACAGAAACCTGCGATGGTACTATAACTAGAACAGGTCAGGTTACTTCGTTTGAATATACTGTTGTAGATGAATCCTGTGATCCACCATTCTTCCCATAAAAAGATAAAAACTTAGAGAATATGTACAGAAAATCCTAACCACTTTCTTAGCGGCTAGGATTTTCTGTACTACACTATTATATTACTTAGGCTGATTTACCATCTTAAAAATGTAGCAACTGTTAATTATTACTTGCTATTTTTACTATATTGATTTTAGATTTTGGTTAATAATGACTAAGTTATTTAATATGCGTATTTTCCACTGGGCTTGTGTTTTGTGTTTTATATTTTTAGCCAGCTATAACATTAAATTTATATTTTATAGGTATTATTATGTACACTAATTTATATTTTGTCATCAAAAACCTATTATCCCAACATTTGCGAAATCTATTAATTTTACTTGTAGTAGTATTAGTTATTGCCAATATAGCAATAGTAAGAAAGTTTATTTTTTCTAACCATTTGACAGGTAAAGAAACCAACCAGCAACAACTTGATAGTAAACTTGCTAAAGAAATTTTTTTAGAAGCAAATAAGGTTGCTCAAGAAAAACATAAAGCAACTTTGCCTCTAGCTTTAGAAAAATATGAAAAGGCTTTTTTACTTTCTAGCAAAGCAAATGATAAACAACTTGAAGTAGACATAAGTATTCAAGAAGTAAAAGCATATTTAATCTTAGAAAAATATACTAAGGCATTAGAAGTCTGCCAACGAATAGAGCCATTTATAGCAGATTTAGCTAATCCAAGAACTGAAGCAGAATTTCTCAGTAGTAAAGGCGCAATTTATTTAAGGTTAGAGCAAATTGAAAAAGCATTAAATTATCTCAACAAGGCACTAAAAATTTTTGAGGCTCTATTAGATAAATATCAAATAGCTTTAACAGATAACATCATTGGTGAATGTTATTTAACTGTAGGTATTTTGGATCAAGCTCAAAAAAAACAGGGAGAAGCACTTACAATTCTTCATTCTCTTTATAATCAACAAGGCAACTATACACAGCAACAAATTGACACAGAAGTTATTCAAACTTTCAAAAACTTAGGCGATATCTTTGGAAAAGAAAATGATCCAAAGAGTGTATTTTATCTTGATTTAGCTCTTAGATTACTCAGCAGATCTGCTAAAAATGACTACCAAAAAGCCACAATACTCAGCGATTTAGGTTCGGCAACTGTTTTAACCTCAAAGGAGCAAGACTTTCCATTAACTGCTCCAAAAGCAATAGCTTATTTACAACAAGCTTTTGATTTGTTTGGCAGTGTTGGCGATACAACTTATCAAGGTAGAGTACTAGCAATAATAGCTGGAATTTATGACCTGAAGTTGGATGACAAACCTAAAGCTTTAGAATACTCGTATAGAGCTTTAGAGTTTTTCCCTGAAAATAAACAAACCCCTATTTCATGGCGTTCAGATTTATTTTATGAAATCGCTTATGATGAGTTTAAACTAAAAAATTTTGAAGTTTCTAAAAAGTACAATGATAAGTGTCTTCAATTATGTGAACAACGTTGGGCAAATTCCATTAACTCAACCTTACGTCAAAACTATAGTGTTGATCTACAATATGTTTACAACCTTTATATAAAAATTCTAATGTCATTACATAAAGAGCATCCAAATGCTGGTTATGATATTGAGGCTTTTCAGTTTAGCGAACTAAGTAAATCCAAAAACTTCGCAAATGCACTTACTGAGGCAAACGCTGATATTCGAAAAGGGGTTAGCAAAAAACTACTTGATCTTGAGAAACAATTAAATAACCAAATAAGCGACAAAAAAAGTTTATATATCAAACTTAGTCAAGAAAAACAAAACGATGCTACTATAAGTCTACTAAAAAAAGTAGAAAAAGAACGTGACGAAGCTGTATTTAAACTCCAAGAAATATTAGCAGATATTAGACAAGAAAGTGTTCAATATACTACTATTGCTCAGCCCAAACCTCTTACATTGAAAGAAATTCAACAACAACTTGATCCCGATACAGTTTTACTAGAGTATAAATTCTTGCAAGGATTCTGTTATTTATGGACAATAACACAAAGTAGTTTTAACAGTTATTCATTAGAAAATCCTGAAAAAATAACAAATTTAGCCCAAAAACTCTACAAACAGCTTTTTTCACTAAAAGCTGATAACGCCCAAAATCCCCAAAACCTTTTTCAAGAAAAAGACTATTTAGAAACATCATTCGACTTGAGCAAACTAGTTTTAACTCCTATTGCTGATAAAATCAAAGGAAAACGTTTGTTAGTTGTGAGTGATAATGTTTTACAGTACGTTCCGTTTGCTATTCTTATTAATCCAAATGCAGAAAAGCAAAATCCATCAGCCACGTTACTGATTGAAAGCAATGAGATTATCAATTTACCATCAATAGCTATTTTGCCACTTTTAAGAAAAGCAAAAGATAAGCGTCCTCCTGCTCCAATGAGTGCTTTAATTGTTGCAGATCCAGTTTTTGACTTTAATGATGTAAGACTCAAAAAAGAAGATAAAACCAATAAAGACCAAAACGAAGATCTAGCTAAGTTAATGCCTCAAGTTCTTCGTGGTAGTCATTTTGGGCGATTGGATCATTCTAGATCCGAAGCCAAAGCTATAACATCTAATTTGCCCAATAAAAGTTATAAATTACTCTTAGATTTTGATTCTAGCCGAGAGAACATTCTAAAAGAAGATCTAACAAAATATCAAATTTTGGCCTTTATAACTCATGGTCTACTTGATACAGGACAAGTTGATGCATCTGGCTTAATCCTATCTTGTATCGATAAAAACGGAAATTTTCAAAATGGTTTCCTTGGTTTATATGATATTTACAACCTAAAACTCTCTTCAGATTTAGTAGTTTTAAGCGCTTGTCAAACAGGTTTAGGCAAAGAAATTTGGGGAGAAGGTTTTGCTAACTTAACACGTGGGTTTATGTATGCTGGAGCATCAAGAGTAATTGCCAGTCTATGGAGTGTCGATGATGCAGCTACATCAGAATTAATGAAAATATTTTACGAAAAACTAATAACAGAAAAGAAACGTCCGGCAGAAGCCTTACGTTTAGCCCAACTCGAAATGATGCGAACCGATAATTACCATCATCCATTTTTCTGGGCAGCTTTTACATTACAAGGCGAATGGAGATAACCCCTAACCAACCTACTACTTAATTATCTTACTATTTATTACCACATAAATAGTAAGACGTTATAATAATTTCCGTTAATTACAGTATGAAAATTGATTTTATTGTGGTAGATAAATCCCCTTTACAGGTTTAAGACCTAGTAATTTATAGGGAAGGCTCCACAGTGGCAGATTTTTTTTCAAAACTTTGGGACACAACCATAACTCAAGAGTCGTTTGAACTACTACTACAATGGTTAGACCAAGATATAGAAACTGCTGAAAAAAAATATCTAGATTTAAGAGCAAAAACTATTCGTTATTTTCAAAGCCAAGGCTGTTTAGAGCCTGATATATGTGCCGATTTAACCTTTTCTCGCGCTGGTCAAAAATTATCTTCAGGCGTTGAGGTTCAAACCCAAGAACATTATGCCTATATTCGAGGTATTGCACGCTTTGTTTTAATGGAATATTGGCGAATTAAAGAAACTCCTGCAAAATCTTTAGACGAACTTTTACCAATAAATCACCCTACAGTTAATCCAAAAGCTGTTGAGCAAGAAGAAGATAGACAACTAAACCAAGAAAAAATGCTCAAGTGTTTAGAAATATGCTTGCAACAACTACCTGCTGAAAGCCGTGAAATATTTATTGAATATCACAGAGATGAAAAGCGAAAAAAAATTGATCATCGTATAGCATTAAGTCAGAAACTTGGGGTAGATTTACCTGTATTGCGAAATCGCATTATGCGCATTCGTGCTAAACTAGAAAATTGTATTAGGGGCTGTTTAGAACAACAAACAGAGTAAGTAGTAAAGTTGTAAAAAATATGTATAAATCCTTTAACTGTTAGGATATGTTTTATTTATTTTTCCACTCAAGCAGTAGAGTCATTGGAAATAATATCCAAGCTTTATACGAAAATTAAGCCAATCCAGTATTCTTTTTAACGGAAGGAAAACGTTGATGAAAGAACAATTAATTTCTTACCTCCTTGGAGAACTATCCGAAGAAGAAGAGATACTATTGGAAGAAGAGTTTTTTGCTGATGAGGAAAAATACCTTGAGTTTGATGCTGTACAAAATGATTTGATTTATAGTTATGCCCAAAACCAATTGTCCTCTTCACAAAAAGAAAAATTTGAAAACCGGCTTAAAACCTCTCCTGGCCTACAAAAACGAGTTGAAATAGCCAAAGCTCTTTCTATCCACATTGCTAATTTAGAAACTCAAGAAGTAGCACCTGAAAAAGCTGAACTTACAGCTAAAGTTTCCTCTGAAACTACTTCTTGGTGGCAAGCTATTAAAGCTTATTTCCAGCAGCTTAATTTTGCTTGGCAATTTGCTATTGTCAGTACTTCTCTAGCTGTATTTTTAGGTTCAATTTGGGGATTTCTTGAATACCAAAAATTAAAAGAATTAGAGGGTAATTACCAATGGCTATCTACCATACAAAAAGAAGAACTAAAAAGGCTACAAGAAAAAACCCAACAAGAACAAAAAGCCTTAGCAGAACAATCTCTAAAATTAACCAAAGAACTATCTTCCTCTAAAAACCCTGAACAACAGCCTCTTCAAACAAATAAAACAAATCCTAACATAATCCCCTACTTCCTAACTTTTATTCAAATTCGTGGCAATGGTGAAAGACAAAAAATTACTATTACCCCTGAACAAACTAATGATGTTATCAGACTAAAGTTAAAGCTGCCAAAAATCCAATATCAGTTTGAACAACTACTATTAAAAAAAGTAGATGAATCTATTATTTTGACAATTAATAAACTAAACAGCCCCACAAAAGATAAAGAAGGCAAGGTTTTAGTGGTGGATATTCCTGCAAATACCTTTGAACAAGATGATTATATTTTACAAATCAAAGCAACAAGCCAAAACAATAAATCTATCAAAACTGAATATAGTTTTTCTGTATACAAAAAGTAAAATTTAGAGCATTTTTACCTAAGCTTATCATAGAATAGGCTTTAGTATTACTCTCTATGTTGTCTCATAAATATTGAAAATCCAAGTTTTTTCAAATAGAATTGCACCTCGCAAAAATTTTTGACAATTCTGCCCAGTAGAAGATGCTGGGTTAGTTTATTTTACTTACAGATAAAGAGTTTAAATGGCTAAAAAGAAAACTTCTAATCCTGGTGTTCTTATTGCAATTGGTGGCGCAGAAGATAAATTTGAAGGAAAATTTATTCTTAATCGCTTTTTTGAGCTTAGTGGTGGCTCAAAAGCTCGCATTGCTATTCTTCCCACAGCTTCACAAGATGAACGTACTGGCCCGGCTTACCATGGTATTTTTTCTGATTTTGAAGCTGAATCTGTAGACATTCTACCTCTCTTTCAACCTGAAGACGCTGATGATAAAGAAGCGGTACAAATACTTAATAATGCTACAGGTATATTTCTAACAGGTGGAGACCAAAACAAAATTCTATCTGTCTTACAAGATTCTCCGGCTCTAGAAGCTATAAGAAATGCTCACTTGCGTGGTGCAGTAATTGGAGGAACTTCAGCAGGAGCAGCAGCCCTTTCTGATCCAATGATTGGTGGAGGTAGTCGTGGCAGTTTAGCACGCTCTGGAATGGCTAAAATCTCTCCTGGCTTAGGGCTAGCTAAATCTCTAATTGTGGATCAACATTTCCATCAACGTGAAAGATTAGGCAGATTGCTTTATGCTGTAATGCTAAACCCTCATTTAGTAGGCGTGGGTGTTGATGAAGATACAGCCGCAATCATTTACCCAAATGAAGAAATTGACGCTATTGGCCGTGGCACAGTTACAATAATTGATGGCCGCAAGGTAAAAATGTTTAATCCTGCTAGCGCACCAGATAAAAGTCCCTTGGTCTTTTCTAATATGGTGCTACACACACTTACTCATGGATGTAGATTTTCATTAAAAACAAATTCTCTCATCCTAGAAAGACGCGCAAGATAACAAATAACATATATTAGCCTGGGCTGAAATCCTACAAAGGTTTTACCCCCAGGAAGGAGATAATCAATGAAAGTTCTTAATACCCAAGTTTTTCGAGGCCCAAATATCTATAGCCTTAACCCTGTAATAAAACTGCTCTTAGATATTGAAGAACTAGAAGAACGCCCTTCTAATACAATTGAAAACTTTACTGATACACTAGTAGGGATGATCCCTTCTCTCTATGATCACCGCTGCTCTGAAGGTGTCCCTGGTGGGTTTATTACTAGGCTTAGAGAAGGCACTTGGATGGGACATATAGTTGAACATATTTCCTTGGAACTACAATGCTTAGTTGGAACTCCTGTTGGATATGGGAAATGTCGCTCTGCTGGCCAACCAGGCATCTATAATGTTATTTACTCCTATATAGAAGAAAAAGTTGGCCTACAAGCAGGTAAAATCGCCATTCGTCTAGTTGAACATTTAGCTTATGGTAATCCTTTTGATTTTCAAGAAGAAAAGAAAGAACTATTTCGCATCCTTGAAAAAACAGCTTATGGTCCATCTACTCAAGCAATGATTGACAAAGCTAAAGAACGCAAAATTCCTTATATGCGTCTGAATGATAGAAATCTAGTTCAACTTGGACATGGTGTTTATCAAAAACGTATTGAAGCTACTGTAACTTCTCTTACTAATTTAATTGCGGTTGATATTGCTAGCGATAAAGAGCTTACTAAAAAACTATTAGATGAGGTTGGAATCCCTGTTCCTAAAGGCCAAGTTGTAGATAACATTGAAGATGCTTTAGATGCAGCACATGACCTTGGCTATCCAATAGTTGTTAAACCTGTAGATGGCAATCATGGAAAAGGTGTAGCAATTGGAATTAAAAGCGATGAAGATTTAACCAAAGCTTTTGAAACAGCTAGTGTTTATTCTGATGATGTAATTATTGAACGCTATATAAAAGGGCGTGATCACCGCATTTTAGTAGTTAATAATGAAGTAATTGCCGTTGCTGAACGCATTCCAGCCAATGTAGTTGGAGATGGAGTACATACCTTAAAAGAGCTAGTAGAAATAACTAATAAAGATCCTCGCCGTGGTGATGGGCATGAAAAACCACTTACCAAAATCTTTATCAACGCCGAATCAGAGCGATTGATTGCTGAGCAAGGCTATACACTTGATTCAGTAATAGAAAAAGATGTTATCGTTTACCTAAAATATACTGCAAACATTAGCACTGGAGGCACAGCTATTGATAGAACCGATGATGTCCACTATTCAATTGTAGATATGGCTAAACGTGCGGCTAGAGTTATTGGCCTAGATGTAGCAGGCATTGACCTTATTACTTCTGATATTACCAAACCAACAGAAGAAACCGGTGGAGCAATTTGTGAGGTAAATGCTGGGCCAGGATTTCGTATGCACGTACACCCAAGTGAAGGCCGCCCTCGTGATGTAGCAACTCCTGTATTAAATATGCTCTTCCCTCCTGGCACACCTAGCCGTATCCCTATTGTGTCAATTACTGGTACAAATGGTAAAACTACTACGGCTAGAATGGTAGCTCATATTCTAAAAATGGCTGGCCGTAAAGTAGGTCTTACAACTACAGATGGTCTTTACATTGATGGCAGAAAGATTTTAACTGGAGATTTAACTGGCCCTTGGTCAGCACAAATGGTGTTGCGTGACCCTACAGTTGATTTTGCTGTTTTAGAAACTGCTAGAGGTGGAATTTTACGTTCAGGATTAGGTTTTGACTATTGCCAAATTGGTATCATAACTAATATTTCTGAAGATCACTTAGGGTTACGTGGAATAGATACTCTAGAAGAATTAGCACATGTTAAGTCCTTAGTCATTGAAGTAGTAGAGCGTGATGGTTATGCAATTCTAAATGCAGAAAATGAATATTGTGTGAAAGTTGCAGAGCGCTCTGGAGGTAAAATAGCTTATTTTTCACTCAATCCAGAAAATGAAGTTATTCGACAACATCGCAATGAAGGTGGAACAGTTATTACCTTACAAGATAATGTAATAAAAATCTTCCAAGGTTCATATGAAATTCCTGTCATTAACATTCACTCTATTCCTGCAACTTTCAATGGTCGGGCAATGATGAATGTGGCTAATTCAATGTCGGCTATTTTAGCTGCTTATCTTTCTGGAATTAAAGTTGATGATATTCGTTCAGGATTAAAGACCTTCAACACTACTTTCTACCTAGCACCAGGCCGCTTAAATCTAGAACAAGTAGGAGATTTCCATGTTTTACTAGATTATGCTCATAATACAGCAGCTTATGAAGCTTTATCTAATTTTGTTTCCCAGCTCAATACTACTAGTAAGATTGGAGTAGTTGCTGCTCCAGGAGATCGCCGAGAAATAGATATTAAACACATGGGAACTAAAGCTGGTAAAATCTTCTCTCAATTAATCATAAAAGAAGATGATGACACCCGTGGCCGCAACCCCGGAGAAACCGCCGAAGTCTTGCGTCAATCCGCTATTGAAGCAGGAATGTCAGCAGAAAAAATTAAAGTTATTCTTAGTGAAGCTGAAGCAGTTGAACATGCCCTTAAAACCGCTCAAAGAGACGATTTAATAGTCATAACTTGCGACAATATCAAGCGTTGTTTTGAACAAGTAGTTCAATTCCGTGATAGCTTACGCAAAGGTATATAACTCACACTTCCTATTAAGCTGCATCGTCTGCCGTATGTGGCAGACGATGCCAAGCTTGACAAACTGATCTTCGCCAACTTTGGCAGCTTTTTTTAATAATGGCTACTTACTATAATCACTCTTTTTTTCTAACCCATTTAATCCCTATAAGATAGCTTTACCTATAACTCTAATTATTTTTAACTAATTCTAGGAATAGAAATTGCTGTAGTACTTCTACATCAGAAATAAAGAACTCAAGACTTTTACCAAAAACCAAATATGCTTATAATAATAAGCTTAAACATATATGCGTAGATATTAGCCCTAGCAACAGGATGATTATGCTTAAATCAAAAAACCATTTTGATTACAATAATTTGCTAGCTTCTCCCAGTAAAAATTTGACTGGGGGGGGGGCAGCTACTACTACAGTATATTAGCCTAGCTACTATCTTAAAATCCTTACTAAAAAGTTTTACCACCTGCAAAAAATTCTTTTTCAACCATTTCATTTACATACACTTACAAAAACTTTTCTCCAAACTCATAGTTTTACAACCATTTCAGAATTTAAAACAAATCACTGTTTTATTTCACAGTACAACACAACTACAGCAATTATATTTAATGTTTTCTAGCAGGAGATTTTTATGATATTCTCAACACATATAGAAAAACTCACAACCCCAATTAGAAAGTGGCTCAAGAGCCGAAGAGGATGGGCATTAATAATGATAGCCTATTTCTTATTTTTAATAAGCGTAGTAGCCCTAGCAGGGCCAATAGGCTCAACAACCAAGCAACTCTATGATGTATCATTTGAGCAAGCAGTATCCAGAGCAGAGAACATGGCAATAGCAGCCTCAAGCCCAATAAGAAAACAAATAGTTGATGCAACATACAAGAAAATACAAGAGCAACTCATACAGCATTTACAACAAGATCAAGGAAGCATCAACTATGTATGTGGAGACACAATAGCAGTACCAAAATCAGCAGGAGGAACAATGGAAAATCAATATGGGTTATGTCTTCCTGAGAATTTTTACTTTGATTTGTTAGGTGACACTAATAAATCCATTGATTTTATTGGGACATTTTACCCTAATTACAAGACCCCTTTAGCTGACCCTGTCAATGAGAATGCCCGCAAGTCTTTTATTTTACAGTTACAGAACAAGTATGATTACACTATCAGAGGCTATTTCGTAGGCAAATATGTTTTATCTCAAGGTCTCAACTCCACAGGAGCAACTAGAATAGAGCAGTACCGTTGGAAAGTTCGTGCTGACATTATTCTTACAACTGGCTCTGTTTATGGTGATTTGAATAAAGATTTAGTTGTTTACTATGATGTTGTTGTTACCAATCAATACTACCCTGGGAAGTTTTTAGGTGCTGGTTCTGCTTGTGATCAACCATCAACTGTTGAATCTCTTTGTGGTATTGATGCAGCAACTGGTGAAGCTATTCCTTGTGTTGCAACTATTTACACTGATGCTAATGGTAACAGAGGCATTATTTCTAACACTGAAACTCTTCCCGAAGATCTTGGTGGTTCCCCTGATTGTAGTACCAACAAAGAAACTCATCATAGAACCTGCCCAGGCCCAAATGGAGGAACAATAGAATATGCCCCTCTTAAATCAGCAAGACTACAAAAAGGATGTGCTTCTTTAAGAACTGGAGTTCCTGGAGCAACTGGTCCCGATCCAGGCGGTTATGGTTTTTCTATAATTGTCAGAATTTCAAGTATTGGCAATAGCTATAACTAATTCAATGAGGAAATTTTTGATGAAAAAAAAATGGTTTGTTAGTTTATTCATACTACTATGTTTTTACACTAGTTCAGTTTTTGCCCAAAACAACAGTACTCCCATTATATATAGATTGACAGGGCAACTTTTTTCTTTACCAACAAGCGGGGAAATTTCTATAATAGATCCCCTTACTCAAAATGAAATTAATCAAATAAGTCTTTCTCGAACTCCTGGAGAAGTTTTACAAATAAGTCAAGATGAAAAGAAAGCTTTTGTTGTACCTCTTTTTGACAATGGTTTAATTGTAGTAGATTTGTTTTCGGGATCTATTAAAACAATTCTTTCTTCTCTATTAATATATGGAGCAAAACAATCTCCAGATGGAACTCTTTGGGTATTAGCATCTATTCCTGACAATCAAATAATATTGGTTGATCCTAAAACGTTGATAACTCTTAATGTATTGACAAACATAACAAAACCAAGAGATATAGTATTTAGCCCTGATGGTAAAAAAGCTTTTATTTCTCTTGAAAACAATAATATTCTTATTTTTGACACTAAAACTAGATCACTTTTATCTACCATTTCTAATTTACCTCTTGGGATAACTGGTTTTACTAGATATATGGAATTAGCTATTTCTTCTGATGGTAAAATGTTATGTTTTGGCACTAAAAACAATCTTTTCTTTATAGACACATCCTCTTTACAAACTGTTGATCTAGTTACATTTAATAATAAATCTACAACTAGTCGTGTTTTAGTTCTATTTAACAACAATAATGACGCAGTTTATGTTTGTGAAAAGAATGGGCTAAATCTTTATAAATACACACTTAAAGATAAAACATTTTCTACTATTTTTATTTCCAAAAGATTTGCACTACAAGACATGAAACTTTCCCCTGACGGAAGATTACTTTACATAAGTGATTTTGGGGGTAAATCAATTATTGACACTCTAACTGATGCTGTTATTTTTTCTGTTACTGACTTACCACAAACTAACTCTAAAGCTTCTGAAGGCTTAGCCTTAGCTGGCGATTTCTCTATAGGCCAAGCACCCTCTCTCCAAACCACAGCACCAGCAGCAAGTCAGCAAATAGCAGCAAATCAAGCTTTCTCAATAAAATGGCAAACTATGGTGATGCCTCAAAGTTACTCAATTGCAAGCCATAAAATAGAGCTTTCTACTGATGGAGGAATTACTTTTAATGTAATTCCTGGAGCAGAACAACTTAAGCCTGAGGCTCAAGATTTTACTTGGCAAGTTCCTGATATTGAAACTACTAAAGCTCAAATTAGAGTCTCTACTGTTGATCTTGGGGCTAGACGTGCTAGTTCTACTACCATGAATTTTACTATATCTAGAAATGGTGGTGGCGGTGGTGGTGATACTCAAGCACCTACTGTTAGTTTCCTTTCTCCAAAGGGAGGTGAGACGTTTAATAGTGGTGATTCTCTTCAAATAAGCTGGTCATCAAGTGATAATGTTGGGGTAACTTCGCAAGACTTGTCTCTATCAACTGATGGTGGTTCTACTTTCCCCATAACTCTAGCAAACGGATTGTCAGGCAGTGCTCAGCAATTTACTTATCAAATCCCTATGTCTTTGCAGTCTAATCAAACTAGATTAAAGCTTGTAGTGCGTGACGGCGCAGGCAATATGGCTCAAGCTACAACTCCAAGCAACTTTAGCATTATGTTAGGTGCTGACAATATTCCTCCAACAGTTACCATTTCTCAACCAACTCAATCACAATCAATAATAGCAGGTCAAGCAATCCAAGTTAAATGGCAAAGCACTGATAACAGAGCAGTTGTTAGTCAAGCTCTACTACTTTCATTTGACAATGGTAAAACCTTTAGTCAAATAGCAAGTTTTGGAGCTACAGACTCTAGCTTTACCTTAAGCAATATTGATAGGCTCAGTTTCACTACACCACAAGCAATAGTCAAGATAACAGCCGTTGATTCAACAGGTAACAAAGGAGAAGCTAATGCTACTTTTACAATTTCCCCGGCAATAACCAATGCAAATTATCAGACTAAAGTACTCACAATTACAGGAATAGGATTTATGTCCAATGTTAACAACAACATAAAGCTAATAGTAAATGATAAGGAAGTTACATTAACTCCAAGCAATGTTTCCAATAGTAGTTTCATTATAAAAGGCAACAAGAAAAAGCTAAACGTTGTAAAAGGCAGCAACACGATTAGACTTGTTGTTGATGGGATTATGAGCAATTCTATCCAATTCACTTTCTAGCAAAAACTGCTTGTTCTTCAAGCTGATTTAAGCTTAAGCTTGATGAACAAGCAATCTCACCTAACTAGTCTAACCAATAGCAACATATGAGTAAAATAGGCCAAGTTGATAAACCTAAAACTCTTTCTGTAGCAGTACCAAAATCATCAGGAGGCACAATGGAAAATCAATATGGGTTATGTCTTCCTGAGAATTTTTACTTTGATTTGTTAGGCGACACTAATAAATCCATTGATTTTATTGGGACATTTTACCCTAATTACAAGACACCTTTAGCTGACCCTGTCAATGAGAATGCCCGCAAGTCTTTTATTTTACAATTACAGAACAAGTATGATTACACTATTAGAGGCTATTTCGTAGGCAAATATGTCTTATCTCAAGGAGTAACTAGTGGAACAGATGCAACCAGAGTTGAAGAATACCGTTGGAAAGTCCGGGCTGACATTATTCTTACAACTGGCTCTATTTATGGTGATTTGAATAAAGATTTAGTTGTTTATTATGATGTTGTTGTTACTAATAGTTACTTTCCTGGCAGTTTCAATGGTGCTGGTTCTAGTTGTGATCAGAGTAATACACCTATTTCTCCTTGTGGTGATTCTCCTGATGATTGTGTAATCACCACCATTACAAACCCTGATGGCACTACTTATTTTCCATCTAACTATGATCCTAACAATCCTCCTCCTGAACTTAGTATTATAAATTGTACTCCTGGAAACCCAAGTCGTTGTTTATTAGCAAATGGAGCTACCTTAAATAAAATTCGTATCAGAAGCATCAGACCACAAAATGGTTGTGCTTCATTAAGAACAGGAGTTCAAGGGGCAACTGGAAAAGATACTGGTGGTTATGCATTTTCACTAGTTGTAAGAATAGTAAGCATTGGCAATAGCTATAATTAATCAAAAGGGATTATACAAAATGTTAAAACAACTTGTTTATTTCTTATGTGTCTTATTTTTGACCAATATTTATATTTTTGCTCAGCAAAAAAACTCTCCTGTACTATATAGAGTAGTCAACCGTGCACCTCAACCTGGATTTGGAGGAGCTATTTCTATAATAGATCCTCTAACCATGAATGAAATAAAACGTCTGGATATTGGTAAGGATGGAATATTGTTAGAAGTGACACCTGACCAAAAAAGAGCATTTGTAACAGGGCGGTTTCCATTTACAGGACTATTTGCAATAGATCTAGTGCAAGAAACTACCACCACACTATTTTCATCCTCATTTATTTATCAAATAAAACAAGCACCTGACGGATTACTTTGGGTTTTTCTAGGTGATGAAAACCAAATTAATATAATTAACCCAAAAACCTTGAGTCTAGTTACTACAATAAATAATATTAATAAACCTAGAGGTCTTGTTTTTAACTCAACAGGTTCAAAAGCTTATATATCTTTGGAGAATAATGATATTTTAGTTTTTGATACCCAAAAAAAAATTGTTTTAGCCTCTATTATTAACTTACCTCCTGGAGAAACTAATGTTATTAGAGCAGGAGAACTATCCCTTTCTCCAGATGAAAAAACCCTTGTTCTCGCTAGCAGAAACATTGTTATGTTTTTTGACACTTCCTCCTTAAAAATGACCAATAGTTTTACATTTCAAAATTCTTCTTTTGATAACTTAGTATCTATTTTGTTCAGCACTGATGGTAAAATTCTTTACATTAGTGAAATCAGTGGTTTTAATACTTATAAATATAGTATAGAAAATAAACAACTTACCAAAATATTTAAGACAATACGAGGAACAATACAAGATGTAAAGCTTTCTCCAGATGGGCATTTACTTTATATAAGTGACTTTAACGGCAGATCTGTTATTGATACTGCAACAGACTCAACTCTTTTCTCTTTATTAGAATTGATCGCCTTTAGTAACCCTGTATTTGAAGGCATAGCCCTAGCAGGTGACTTCTCCATAGGCCAAGCACCCTCTCTCCAAACCACAGCGCCAGCAACCAATCAGCAAGTAGCAGCAAATCAAGCATTTTCAATAAAATGGCAAACTACAGTGATGCCGCAAAGTTACTCAATTGCAAGCCATAAAATAGAGCTTTCTACTGATGGAGGAATGACTTTTAATGTAATTCCTGGAGCAGAACAACTTAAGCCTGAGGCTCAAGATTTTACTTGGCAAGTTCCTGATATTGAAACTACTAAAGCTCAAATTAGAGTCTCTACTGTTGATCTTGGGG
>JBDIBI010000010.1:0-238189 GCA_039812885.1 Blastocatellia bacterium | reverse complement strand
GCTTTTTCTTTTGTTCTTTTTTCTTGGCTTTCTTTTATTTGTTTTGGCTCCAAAAAAGAGGCTTCAAACCATGTTTTTGAATCCCCTTTTTCTTTTGCCTAGACTTTTTCAGGGACGACTAGTATATTTTAAGAGTATCAATTATAGATAAATTAGCTAGTGATCTGTTTTTGTGATCTACTGCGATTGGTTAAAATTACTAAACTTAAAGAAAGGGCTATTCTGTTTTATTGAATTGCATTTGATATAAGATGAAGGTTTTAGTGGTAGAAGATGATAGAACTAGTTTACATTTAATGGAAAAGTTTCTAAAACGATATGATTTTGAAATCACCTGTTGTGAAACAGCTGAAGAAGCCTGGGAACTTTACCAGAATGATGACTATAATTTAATATTTCTAGATTCAATATTACCTGGATTGAATGGTCTAGAATTATGTAGAAAGATTCGTACACTTCCAAAATCAGAAGAAACTTTTATAGTAATTATTACAGGTTATAAAGGTACACAACAGCTAAATCAAATACTAGATTCAGGTGCAGATGAGTATATTGCTAAACCTATAGATTTTGACTTATTTAAAATACGGTTAAATGTTATTGAACGACAAGTAAGAAATTTAATTGCTCGTAAACAATCAGAAAGAAAATTAATAGATGTTTTATCAAAATTAGAAAAAACCAATGACCGTATGTCAAGCATATTGAACTGTTTAGGGACTGGCACTGCCCTAACAGATAAAGATGGTAGAATTTCTTTTATCAATAAGACAGCTCAAAAGTTATGCGGAAAAAGTGAAAGGGAATTGTTAGGTAGATCTTGGACTGAAATGTTTTCTCCTAATAAACAACAATTAGCAGAACTAGAAAAAATGTTTCATTTAGAAATAGCAGAACGTTCTAAAATTTCCTTACAAATTAAATTACCTAATAAACAAATTTCTTGGTTAGATGTTGAAATTCAAGAATATCCAGAAGATCCAGATAAAAAAATCCTTGTTCTTTATGATACTTCTGAAATAAACAACTTACAAAAACTTGTTGATGAGCAAAATAGCTTTCATGGGATAGTTGGCAAAAGCAGATCAATGCGTCTTATTTATAAGCAAATTACAGAACTTGCAAATCTAGATGAAACGGTTTTAATTGAAGGTGAAACGGGTACAGGTAAAGAATTAGTTGCACGTGCTATACATCAACTTAGCAATCGCAAAGATAAACCTTTTATTGCTGTTAATTGTGCAGGATTGACCGAATCTGTTTTGATAAGTCAACTATTTGGGCATAAACGCGGCTCTTTTACTAGCGCTGTTACAGATCAAATAGGTTTATTTGAAGCAGCTAATGGAGGAACTATATTTCTAGATGAAATTGGGGATATTTCTTTAAGTATTCAGACTAGTTTGCTAAGAGTTTTACAAGAAAAAGAAATAACTCGTTTAGGTGAAACTAAAGTCAGAAAAGTAGATGTACGTATATTAACTGCTACTAATCATGATTTAAACAAAGAAGTTGCAAAAGGGAATTTTCGGGCAGATTTACTTTATAGGATTAGAGTAATGCGAATATCTTTACCTCCGCTTAGGGAAAGGCTAGATGATATACCTCTATTAGCAGAAACTTTTTTACAAGAAGCTCAAAATAACAGAGAAAAAAAATCCTCTGCTTTTAGTAAGGAAACTATAAATAAACTTCTAGAATACTCTTGGCCTGGAAATGTAAGAGAGTTAAAAAATGCAATATATTTTGCTGTTGTACACTCAAAAGGGCAAACTATTCATATTACAGATCTTCCAGAAGAAATATCAGGAATCATATATAAGCAAACTAGCTGTAATGAATTTACAGAGCGAGATCAGATTTTAGTAGCAATGAGGAGTTCTAAAGGTAATCGCACATTAGCCGCTAAATTGCTAGGTTTAAGCAGAGCTACTTTTTATCGCAAACTAAAGATTTATGGAATTGGTTCTGAAAATGAATACTAGGTAAATATCTTTTGTTGAGACATATTATTGTATTATACAATTTCACATAATCAGTTCTTATCTTATTTGTAACCTCTCTATTATCAAGTTTTTATCTTCTTTTTCTGATCTACTTAGCTTTTTTAACTTCTAGGGTATTCAATGGAAAATACAAAATTCTAACCAAATGAGACAATATTTTGTCTCATTTGGTTAGATAAATTACATATTAGCCGTATACATACTTAGCTACTTTCTTGCTATATTTTTTTAACTTCTAGATAAGAAAAGACGAAATTAAACTCTTTATTTTATGGTATACAAGTTGCACTACCTGCAAAGCGCTTACTAGGGCTTATCTTTATTTACAACTATTTTGCATTTACTTAGTGACTTAGTGCAAAAAAATAAAAAACATAAATGGCTTTAATTAAAATAGTTAAAGTCTAATAAACAAATATACTGAAGGATAAGCGAAATTTCATTAAATTTTCGTTAAAATTTATAAAAACACTTTAGTATGCAATTAAGATAAACAGTTTCGTGACAAAAGCAAAAAAATAAAGTCACTTTATTTAACTTTTATTTCGGAATTTAATTGAAATATCTTTAGCAGTTTTTACAGCTTTAATTGAAAAATTTTTATCAAACACAAAGCAATACAGAAGAAAAGGGTCGGGTTAGCTACATGAGAGAAAGGCTGGTTGCTATGAATTCTTTTACAAGAAAACTATTTAACCAACTGAATAGTTATGTTCCTATTTTATTAACATTTTTAGCAGTGTTATTGTCTTTTCAGACGATAGATGCTGCCCCTAAAAATAGAAAGACACTACTTCAGGGAACACCTGCAACATTAACACCAGTAAGTGGTTCAGGACAAAGTACGGTAGTAAATACTACTTTTCCAAACCAGCTAAAAGTTATTGTTCAAGATGCTGGAGGCAATACTTTAAGTAATGTTGCGGTTACTTTTACAGCACCCACTGGATCTCCAACCACAACTCCAACTGCTATTTTTACTTCAACAAACAGTAATACAGTAACAGTAAATACTGATTCTACTGGTGCTGCTATTGTTCCTACTGGTATGGTTAAGGCTAGCCAAAAAGCAGGGCAATACAATATTTCTGTTACGGCGGGAAGTGCTTCAAGTACAATCCTTTTAATCAATGCTCCTGGTGCTCCAGCTACAATTACTGTAAGTCAAGGTGCTGGTCAAATGGCTACAATAGGTACTACTTTGCCTATTACATTTGTAGCGTTAGTAGCAGATAGTTTTGCCAACCCAGTTCCTGGAACAACGGTTATTTTTACTGCTCCTAGTTCTGGCCCAAGCGGTTTATTTCAACCAACTAGTTCACTTACAGATACTCAAATTACAAACTCTTCAGGGTTAGCTACAGCAAAAAGTTTTCAAACAAATACTGTTGCAGGTGTTTATAATGTGGTAGCTAACACTAGCCCTACCCCACTTGCTCAACCAGCAAACTTTAATTTGCAGAATTTACCTGGCAACCCAACACAAATTAGTATTTCACAAGGAAACAATCAAAGCACACAAGTAACAACAGCTTTTGGTACATTGCTTAGAGTATTAGTTCGAGATGCTAGCAACAACCCAGTACCTAATGTAAGTGTTACATTCACTGCACCTGCCACAGGAGTTAGTGGTACATTTGCTGGTGGTTCAGCTACTTTTACAGTTGCTACAGACTCTGCTGGTCTTGCAACTGCTACGACCTTTACTGCTAATACTGTTTCTGGTACTTACACTGTTTCAGCTGCAATCACAGGTGCATCAGTAAACTTCTCTTTGACAAATACTCCTGGTGCAGCTGCTAGCATCGCTGTAAATGCTGGCAATAACCAAACAACTACAATTACATTAAGTTTTGCCACTAGTTTATCTGTCATCGTAAAGGATGCAAATAACAACCCTGTTTCAGGACAAACTGTAACCTTTACAGCGCCAGGTACAGGTCCAAGTGGAACATTTGGTGCTGCTACTACAACAACAGCTACAACAAACGCAAGTGGTATAGCCACAGCTACAACCTTTAAGGCTAACTCAATTGCAGGCACTTATCTAGTGACTGTAACTCTTGGCGCACTTTCTACAAGTTTCACTTTAACCAACGTAAACCCAGCAAGCATCACTGTAAATGCTGGTAGCCCTCAAACAGCTATAATTACTCTAAGTTTTACAACTGCACTTTCAGTAAAAGTTGCTGATGCTGGTGGTACAGGAATCGCTGGCTTGACAGTAACTTTCACAGCACCAACAACCGGCGCAAGTGGAACATTTGGTGGTTTAGCTACAACAATGGCAACAACAAATGCAAGCGGTATAGCCACAGCCACAACATTTACAGCTAATGCTATTACAGGGCCTTACACTGTTACTGCGACTGTTGCAGGTCTTACAGCAAACTTTAGCTTAACTAATGCTGCTCCAACTAGTATTAATACTCAAGTAGGTAATAACCAAACAACTACAATTAATACAGCTTTTCCAACTAGATTAACTGCTAGAGCGTTAAATGGGACTACAGGAATAGCTGGTTTATCAATAACTTTTACAATAGTACCTGGTGGTGGTGGTGCTTCAGGTACATTCACTGGTGGTGGTACAACTAATACCGTTACCACAAATACAAGTGGTGATGCTCAATCAGCCGTTATAACAGCTAATGGTACAACAGGTACTTTTACAGTCACTGCGGTTGTGACAGGTACTAGTACTCCAATAGCAACTTTCACTTTAACAAACATTGCTCCTGCTGCGGCTTCTATTACAGCAACAGCTGGAACGCCACAATCTACAACAATTAACACTACATTTGGAACCAACCTTGCTGCAGTAGTTAAAGACATAAATGGGGTTGTTCTTAGTGGGCAATCTGTAACATTTACAATCAATACAGTAGCAGGAGCAACAGGAACATTTGCAGGTGGTGCTTCTACACTTACAGTTACTACAAATGCAAGTGGTGTTGCTACAGCTACAGCTATTACTGCTAACGGAACTGGTGGAACTTATACAGTTACCGCAACAGTTGGAGCTTTGTCAGCTACATTTACATTGACAAACATTCCTCCTAATAGCGTGACTGTTTCACAAGGAAGTGGGCAAGTTACTCTTATTAGCACAAGCTTTGGTTCAGCACTTGTAGTAATAGTTAAAGATGTAAATGGCAATCCTCTATCAGGTGTGCCTGTAATCTTTACAGCACCAGCAAGTGGAGCTAGCTGTACCTTTGGTGGTTCTGCTACAACTACAGTTACTTCAGGTGCAGGTGGTCTAGCTACTACTGCAATACCTGTAGCTAATGGTACTGCTGGAAATTACACAGTTAATGCGACAGTAACTGGAGTTGCTACTCCTGCTGCATTCACATTAACAAACTCATCTCCATCAGCTATAACAGCTACAGCAGGAATTTCTCAGTTTACACTTATTAATACCAACTTTGGTACTGCGTTACAGGCTAAAGTTGTAGATGCTGCTAACAATCCATTACCTAACGTAATGGTAATGTTTACAGCCCCAGCAACAGGTGCAAGTTGCACATTTGGTGGAGCAACAACTGTTACTGTTACAACAAATGCAAGCGGTCTTGCTACTACTACACCTAAAGCTAATGGCACAGTTGGAAATTACACAGTTAATGCAACAGTAACTGGAGTTGCTACTCCTGCTACTTACTCATTAGCTAATACAACTCTAGCAAGTCTAACTATTGTACAAGGCACGCCCCAAATGACAGTTATTAATACTGCTTTTGGAACTGCTTTGAAGGTTAAGGTTTTAGATAGTTCCAACAATCCAGCAGTAGGTGTAATGGTAACATTCACTGCTCCAACAACAGGAGCAAGTGGTAAGTTTACAGGTAATGTGACTACTACTACAGTTACTACAGATTCAACTGGTACTGCTACTGCACCAACCTTTACAGCTAATGGTACTACTGGTATGTATAATGTTAGTGCTTCTGTAACAGGTTTAACTGCTGTACAGTTTAGTTTGACTAACACATTAGCTAATCCTGCTACAGCAGTAGCTTCACCAGCAAACTCAACTCCACAATCAACATCTGTTAACACTGCATTCCCAATTAACCTTGGGGTGTTAGTTAAAGACGCAGGTGGCACAATCATTGTTGGTGTTCCAGTTACTTTCACAATCAACACAGTTGGCGGAGCAACAGGAACATTTGCAGGTGGTGTTTCTACACAAACAGTAAACACTAATGCAAGCGGTATTGCTACAGCTACACAAATTACAGCTAATGGTACAGCAGGAACTTATACAGTAACAGTTACTGTAGGTACATTAACTGTTACATTTACTTTATCTAATACTGCTGTTCCAGCATCAATAACCCCATCAGCAGGAAATAACCAAAGTGCAGTAATTGGTGCAACCTTTACTAACCAACTACAAGCTACAGTGCTAGATACTGGTGGCAATCCAGTAGTTGGCGCAGTTGTTAATTTAAGCGCTCCAACCACAGGTGCAAGATGTACTTTTGGTGGTGCAAGTACAACTAGTGGAACAACTAATTCTGCAGGTGTTGTTACATTCCCAGCAGCAGTAGCAGGAACAGTGACAGGTACATATACACTTACAGCTACAGTACAAAACACTACTGTAACCACAACCTTTACTTTAACAAATACTCCTGGAGCGCCAAATACAATAACTAAAGTTTCAGGAAATAATCAATCTTCTCCATTAGGTGCAAACTTTGCTCAGCCTTTAGTTGCAGTAGTTAAAGATGCTTCTGGCAACGTAATACCTGGAGTTTCAGTAACCTTTAACCTTCCAACAACAGGTGCTAGAGCTACTTTCCCTGGTGGCGTATCAAGTGCAACAGTTATGACAGATAGTGTTGGTAATGCTACTTCTCCAACATTTACTGCTGTTGGTTCAACAGGTACTTACAACACTATAAATGCTAAAGTTAACAACAACACTCCTTCAACTACATTTACAGCAACAAATAATGCTGCAGCTCCAGCGTCTATTGGTGTTCAAGCTGGTTCAGCACAAACAACTGTAGTAAACACAAACTTTGGATTAGCTTTACAAGCTAAAGTATTAGACACTTTAGGCAATCCGGTTGGTAGCGGTGTTACAGTAACCTTTATGTTACCTAACACAGGTGCTAGTGGTACATTTGCAGGTAACTTAACTGCGACAGCAAACACCAATGCTTCAGGTATTGCTACTTCTCCAACATTAAAAGCTAACACAATTGCAGGAACATTCTTTGCCCAAGCTACTATAGCTAATTCACCTACACCTGCAACCTATACTTTAACTAATAACCCTGATACACCAGTTGCTATAATGATTGTTTCAGGTACACCACAAAGCACAATCATTAACACAACTTTTGGAATGCCTTTAGTTGCAATAGTTAAAGATATATATGGTAATCCAGTACCAGGAACAACCGTAAACTTCCTAGCTCCTACAGTTGGTTCAGTTGGAACATTCCCTGGCCCAACATCTATGGCTGTTACAACTACTGATTCTGCTGGAAAAGCAACATCTCCAATGGTTACAGCAAATGGAATTGCTGGTAGTTATACAATTACAGGTTCTTTACCAGGTATTGCATCTGTTAACTTTAATTTAACAAACCTACCTAACCCATTTAGCTTAACCATACAAAATGGTTCTCCACAAACTACACCTATAACCACTCCATTTGGACAACAATTCCAAGTACTAGTAAAAGACAGTCTTGGACAACCAATTCAAAATGTTATAGTTAGCTTTACTGCTCCAGGTACAGGTCAAAGTGGTACATTCCCAGGTAACTCACTCACTACAATGGCTACTACCAATGCAAGTGGTATTGCTACAGCACCTGTATTTACAGCTAATACAATAGTAGGTACTTACAATGTGGTAGCAACAGTAGGTGCTTTAACTGGTAACTTTGTATTAACTAACACCACAGGTGCCGCAAATTCAATTATGGCAACAGGTGGCGTTACTCAAACAACAGGAATTAACACAAACTTTGGTCAACAATTGCAAGCTACTGTAAAAGATGCTGGCGGCAATCCAGTACCAAATGTAATGGTTACATTTACAATTGGAACAGTAGGCGGAGCAAGTGCTGTGTTTGCAAACAACACAAACACAACAACAGCAATGACTAATGCTCAAGGTATTGCAACATCTACAACAATTACTGCTAATGGTACTACTGGTAGTTATACTGCTACTGCAATGGTAAGCGGTGTTGCAACTCTTGCTAATTACAACTTAACTAATACAAATAATGCTCCAGGCAATATATTAGCAACCACTGGTGGCAATCAAACTACTCAAATCTTGACAGCTTTTGGTCAGCAACTAGTATCTACAGTAACTGATGCAACTAACAACCCAGTACCAAATGTTATGGTTACATTTACTGTAATGCCAGGAGCAACTGGAGCAAGTGGAACATTCCCTGGCAATGCTACTACTGCTACTGCAATGACAAATGCTCAAGGTATGGCTACTTCTCCTGTAATTACAGCAAATAATAAAGTAGGAACATTTATTGTAGATGGTAATGCTACTGGTGTTGCAAATCCTGCTATATTCAATTTAACTAATATAGCTGGTTCTGCAAATGGAATAAGTGCAACAGGTAGCACTAACCAAACAACTCAAGTCCTTACTCAATTTGGACAAGCACTCCAAGCAACAGTAGTAGATGCAGGAAATAACCCAGTATCAGGTGTAACTGTAACATTTACATTAAATACAGGAGCAACTGGAGCAAGTGGAACATTCCCTGGTAATGCTACTACCGCAACTGCAACAACAAACGCTCAAGGTGTAGCAACATCTCCAATAGTTACTGCAAATGGCAAAGTAGGAACACACAATCCAACTGCTCAAGTTACTGGTGTAGCTACTTTAGCTAACTATACTTTGAACAACACAGCAGGTGCTCCAAGTTCAATAAGTGCAAGTGGTAACACTAACCAAACAACTAAAGTACTAACTCAATTTGGACAAGCACTCCAAGCAACAGTAGTAGATGCAGGAAACAATCCAGTACCAAATGTAACTGTAACATTTACATTAAATACAGGAACAAGTGGATCAAGTGGAACATTCCCTGGTAATGCTACTACCGCAACTGCAACAACAAATTCACAAGGTGTAGCAACATCTCCAATAGTTACTGCAAATGGCAAGATTGGAACACATAATCCAACTGCTCAAGTTAGCGGTGTAGCTACTTTAGCTAACTACACCTTAAACAATATAGTTGGTGATCCAAACGCAATTAGCGCAAATGGAAACACTAACCAAACAACCAAGATCTTGACAGCGTTTGGACAAGCACTCCAAGCAACAGTAGTAGATGCAGGAAACAACCCAGTACCAAATGTAACTGTAACATTTACATTAAATACAGGAGCAACAGGAGCAAGTGGAACATTCCCTGGCAACACTACTACAGCAACAACTACAACAGATAGTAATGGTGTAGCAACATCTCCAATAGTTACTGCAAATAACAAAGTAGGAACACATAATCCAACTGCTCAAGTTAGTGGTGTAGCTACTTTAGCTAACTATACTTTGAATAACCTTGTAGGTGATCCAAACGGAATAAGTGCAAATGGTAGCACTAACCAAACAACTAAAGTACTAACTCAATTTGGACAAGCACTCCAAGCAACAGTAGTAGACGCAGGAAATAATCCAGTACCAAATGTAACTGTAACATTTACATTAAATACAGGAGCAACAGGAGCAAGTGGAACATTCCCTGGCAACACTACTACAGCAACAGTTACAACAGATAGTAATGGTGTAGCAACATCTCCAATGGTTACTGCAAATGGTAAGGTAGGAACACATAACCCAACTGCTCAAGTTAGCGGTGTAGCTACTTTAGCTAACTACACTTTGAATAACCTTGTAGGTGATCCAAATGGAATAGTTGCAGTAGGCACTAGCACTCAAACTACTAAAGTTCTAACTCAGTTCACTAATCCATTGAAGGCTTTAGTACAAGATTTAGCTGGCAATCCAGTACCAAACGTTCAAGTTACTTTCACTATAGGTAATGTTGGTGGTGCTTCAGGTTCATTTGTAGGAAATAGCCAAACTCTAGTGTTAACTACAGGTGCTGATGGTACAGTTACTACAACAATGATAACTGCTAATGGTGTAATTGGTACTTATCAAGTTAACGCTACAGTAACAGGAATAGCTACTCCTCTTACATATACTTTAACTAACTTAGCTGGTGATCCTTCAGGCATTGCAATAGTAGGCACTAGTGAACAAGTTACTAGAATCACAACCGCATTTGGTGATCCACTACAAGCTAAGGTTACAGACTTAGCTGGTAATCCAATACCAAATATTCCAGTAACCTTTACCTTACCAAGTACTCAACCTAATGGTACTTTCCCAGGTGGAGTATTAACTGCAACCGTACCTACTAATGCTGCTGGTATTGCAACATCTCCAATAATTACTGCTAGCTCACAAGTAGGTTCATACTTTGCTACAGCTACTGCTGTTGGTATCAATCAAACTTTAAGCTATAGATTGACTAACATTTCTAATCCTCCAGGCAGCATTTTAGCTGTAGGTGAATTAGAACAAACTACAGTAGTAACAACAGCATTTGGCAGAACCTTACAAGCTCTTGTTTTAGATAACAATGGTAATCCAGTAAATAATGTTCCTGTAGTGTTTACAATGAGTAATGATCGTGCTAATGGCACATTTACTACTGGTAATACTACAACTACTGTTAACACTAATACTGATGGTATTGCTACAACACCAGTAATAGTAGCAAATAGCATAGTTGGTACATTTACTGTAAAAGCTAATGTTTTTGGAGTTCCAGGAACATTGATTTACAAACTTAACAACATTTGTTCAACTCTAACTATTACTCCACAAACTTTACCTGATGCTTCTTTAGGTGCACCATATCAAGCATTTATCAAAGTATCAGATAGTGTTAATGGTAAAGTTACTTTATCAGCTAGAAGCCAACAAGGTTTAGTAGCATTACCTTCAGGAATGACTTTAGATCCTGTTACAGGCTTATTATCTGGTAATCCAACTCAAGCAGGTGTGTTTAACTTTACAGTAGTTGCAACAAATGAATTTGGGTGCTCTGCTAGTAAAGACTTTAGTTTGGCTGTTAAAGATCCTAGCTGTAAAGACATTGTTATCAATCCAAAAGACTTAAATGATGGTATTGTTGGAACTCCTTACAGCCAAGAGTTAACACTTGTAGCAGATACTTGGACTGCTCCATTAATCTTTGAAATCGCTACTGGTAGATTACCTGAAGGTTTATTAATAGATAGAGCAAAAGGTACAATTGCTGGTGTTCCAACTGCTGCTGGTAACTATACCTTTACTGTAGTAGTTAAATCCGCTAATGGTTGTACAGGTGTTAAGGTTTACTTTATTAGAATATGTGCAGTTGAACATAAGCCAATATTTGTAGCTGATATGGGTAATAACCGTATTCAACGCTCAGATGATGGTGGTGTAAACTGGGTAACCATTGGAAGTTTAGGTTCTGGCTTAGGTCAATTTAATTCTCCAGGTGGTATTGAAACAAATGCTACTGGTAGTAAAGTGTTTGTTTCTGACACAGGTAACAACCGCATTCAACGTTCATTGGATGGTGGTCGTACTTGGGAAATAATAGCTACTTTTGGAACTCAAGTTGGACAAGTAAATTCTCCATATGGTTTAGCATATGATGAAAACAACGATAAGCTTTATGTAGCAGATACAGAAAATAGCCGTATTCAAGTTCTTACCCAAGCAGGTTCAGATAAGATAGGTTCATTCCAAATATTTGCTGGTGCTACAGAAGGTGATGATATTGGCAAGATGAGCAAACCTAAAGATGTTGCAGTAAACTGCGAAGGTACTGTTTATGTTGCTGATACAAGCAATAACCGTATTCAAATGAATGCAACAGGCGATCGTAAGGGCTGGAAGATTTTTGCTGGTGCAACTAAAGGTCGCAAACTTGGTAAAGTTAAATTACCAGTTGGTGTATTCGTTGATCAAAATAATGTTGTTTATGTTGCTGATACTGCTAATGATCGTGTACAGGTAAACGCTACTGGTTCTGAAGGTGCTTGGACAGTAATGTTTGATAGTAGTGAAGCCTTAGGTGCTATCAAAGCTCCTCAAGGCGTAACCGTTACTAATAAAGGCCAAGTATTTGTAACAGATACAGCAAATAACCGATTACGCAAGAAAGCAATTACTGGAGATGATACTCAAATAGGTAGCTCTGGCGAAGGCCAATTTAATAATCCTGCGGGTATCAGATAGTTTTTTATGTTGAAAAATTTCGTTTATGATAGTTAACTTATTAGTGCGGCTATTTTAGCCGCACTCTTGTTTTAATAAACACTTCTAGTCTTTCAACTTATCCTTTTCAAATTGCAGTTTTAGTTTAGTTAGATTTTAGAAATAAAGGCGAAGAAAATAACTTATGATAAGGAAATTCGTGAAACTGGTAACAGCTGCGCTGTTGCCTTTAACAGTAGCAACTTTTTGTTTAGCACAAGATTTTGCTTTTGGAGGGCGGGGAAATACTAACAATGGTTTTAATAGTTCGCTTCCACTTCCAGTACAACCAATAACTAATTTTGGTGTTAGTGGAGCTCAATTAATTAACTTTGGTGGATTTCGTATTCCTGCTTATCTTAATACTACTCTTAATCAAGGTAAGGGTAGACAAGCAACTTTTAATGCTACAGATCCAGGCACTAGATTTAACGCTTTAGATGTTGGCGTAGGTGATTTTGATGCTGATGGTATTAATGACTTAGTCTCTATTGCTGATGATACTAATAACTTTGTTGGTGGTACTGCTACTACAGGCACAGTTGTCTTATTCAAAGGAATTGGAGATGGTACTTTTGGTCTTCCCCTAGCACTTGCTACAACCTCTCCCCCAACTAGCCTTGCTATTGGAGATATTAACTTAGATGGATTGTCTGATTTTGTTATAGGTGAAACAACTGGAGTAGAAGTATTTAGAGGAAGTTCTTTTAGCCTTACACCAAACAGAGTGTTTTTGCCTTCTACTCAACAACCATTAACTCCAATTTTATCCGTAGCATTTGGTAGAATAAATGGGGATTCTTTTACAGACATAGTTGCTGTACATAGATCACCTGCTGCAAATATGCCTGCTAATATTGAGGTTTTTATTACTGATCCTGCTTCAAGTCAGTATTTATCAGGAAGTACACTTATAAGTACTATAGGTTCAGTAGGGTTTGACTTTGCAGGAATTCCAATTCCTTCACCTCGTGCCATAGCAACTTTTGTTTTTGCTGGTGTAGATGCTGATATAGATATTGGTGTTGCTACTAGTGTAGGAGCAGAAATATTTGAAAACACAACTACTACTCCAACAACTCCTACTTTTATGGCTCAGCCACCAAAAGTTGCAGGTCAAGTTCCAGTAGCCTTTATTCCTGGTGATTTTAACAATGATAAACGCCAAGATTTTGCTATTCTCAACTATGGCTCTGGTACGGTTAGCAGTTATGTTGGTAGTGACTTTGGATACTTTGGCCCAATAACTTCTCAAACAAACCAAAATCCAATTAGTGCTACCTTAATGAACTTTGATAACAATGGTTTACCAGATTTATTAGTAACAAATTTTTCTACTATTAATGTTGGTGTTCCTAGTCCTGGTCAAGTTACTTTACTTTTAGGTAATGGTACAGGTTCATTTAATCCAACTACTGTATTTGGGCGTTTTAGTACTAATCCCACAGGGGGCGGTATTGAAGCTGCTTTTAATCCTCAATCTGTAGCTGTAGGTGTATTTGATCCTCTTAATGCAACTTCTACAAATTTACGTGATGATATCATTGTTGCAGATGGTACTGTTCCAAGTGGTGCAATACCTGGAATTGTAAGTCCTGGAGGTCTTTTATACTTAGATAGCAATCGTGGATATAACCCTTATCTATTAAAACTATTAACGGCTACATCACTAGCAGCAGATTTTGATGGTATAGGCGGTCGTAATGATGTTGTAATCATCGATCAATATGCTGGAATAGTTTATATATTGATGAATGTTTCTACGTCCACCCCTCCAACAGTGGCTACTGTGATGCTAAGAGACATTTTTACAAATAGAGATATATTACCTACCTCTGCTACTGCTTTTACAGATCCATTAACTGGTTTAAGTAATATTGCTATTACTGATATTGCTACACCACAGAATGCAAATGGGGTAGGGCAAATCATTGTTGGTCTAAACAATGGAAGAGGTTTTTCTAACAATAATCGCCAATTCCGCCAATTTGTAGCTAGTGCAGGTGCAACAAATATTTTAAGTGCTGATTTTAGAAATGCTGGTGTTGCTTCTGATTTAGTTTATGTTGACACTCAGAATAATTTAGTAGGTGTAGCTCTTAACAATGGTGGAAATGCTTTTCTTTCCCCAAGAATTAGAGAAACCGGTGGTTTTGTACCTGTTTCAGCCGCTGTTGGCGATATTAATGATGATGATAATTTGGATGTAATGGTACTTAATACCGGTACAGCTCCAAATCAAACTCAAGGAAATCAATCAATTGTATCTGTGTTGCTTGGTCAAGGTAATGGTACATTGGTTCCAACAGGCTCACTCTTAAACGTTCCAAATTTTGGGCTATCAATTGTAGGTGGTTTAGCAGTACAAGATTCTACTAATATTCCTAGAGTAGTAGATTTTAACAATGATGGATTCCCAGACTTTGCAGTTAACTCAACCCGTGGTGGAGCTGGTATTTTAGGTGTTAGCACAGTTCCAACAGTATCTTTATTGCTAAATCGTCCAGATTCCCCAGGACAATTTGTAGTTCAACCTCCAGTAGCATTGTTTGATGACACTGTTAATACTGGTGCTGGAAACCTAAGCAATGGAGCAGTGATGGCTTTAGATGATATTGTAAACGGGCCACAATTTGTTTCTGGTCGAGGTGCTACAGTTAATACTCTAAATGGGATTCAACAAGGAATTGGTGTAGGTGGTGCTAACTACACTTTGGCTGTTGGAGATTTTAATGGAGATGGTGCAACAGATTTAGTTGTTACTGGCTCAGCTAGAGGTACAACTTCCTTTGGCTCTAGCTCTATAACTACCAATTATCGTGCTGCTATTTATCTAGTTGGTAACACAACTAATGGAACAGTTAGAGTATCTAGACCATTGAGATTAAGAGAATATACTTTTAATACTCTTGGAACTTTAGACCCATTTGCTAATGGAGGAGATACCTTTGTAGCTTGTGCTGTAGGTAATTTTGATTTAGCAAATAACAACGTTCCAGATGTAGTACATATTTCCGCTAGTGGCAGTATTTACATAGATGCAAATATTACTTCTGTTCTAAACCATGCTCCTATTGTTCGCATTAACAGAAATGACTTAAATGCTCCTAGAGGAAGTGGTCGAAAAGTAATTCTTACTGCTGGACAAAACGCAACTATACCAATAAACACAGCAGATGTTGATATTCCAGCAGATCAAATAAAACTTAGCTTAGCTCCAACACCAACAGGAGAAATGCCTCCATCTTTTGTAACTGTTAGAGATAATGGAGATGGCACTGGTGCAGTAGTTATTAATACTGGAGATGCAAACCGAGGCCCTGGTGATTTAACTGTAAGAATAGGCGTTCAAGCAACCGATGCTGGAAGTAGTGGAACACCTGGAGAACGCTTACCTTTAATTGGCAGAGACTTCTTCACTTTGATTGTAAAACCAAAATCTTCTCCAACTATAGCTCCAATTGCTAATGTAAGTATCGAAGCAGGTAAAACTCAAAACGTTTCATTAACTGTGACTGAACCAACAGGTGGTGCTGTTACTTTATCAAGGAAATGTGATAAGGATAGCTATGTAACACTAGTAGGTACTACATTGGCAATTGCACCTACTGATGCTGATGTCGGTACAAATACTTGTACTGTTACAGCTACAGGGCCAACAGGTTTAATGGCAAACACTTCATTTGTTATTACGGTTCGTGCACGCAACATCGCTCCTACTGTTGATCCAATTGCAGATCAAATAGTTAAAAGTGGTGGTGCACCAGTAACAGTAAATATATCAGCTAAAGACACTCCTGGAGATATTATTAGATTATCTTTAACAAGTGCTCCTGCTTTTGTTGCTTTAACTGATAATGGTAATGGCACTGGAACTCTAAGAATTTCTCCCTCTGTAAGTGATACTCAAGGCGGAAGAGTTACCATTACTGCTACTGATCAAGGTGGTTTAAGTAGCTCTACATCATTTAATGTCACTATACAAAAGGCTGTAGTTATTAGTGGTGCAAGCTTTGATACTGGCAGCAAACAACTATTTATAAATGGTTCTGGCTTTGGAACTTCAGGTGCTAGAGTAACCATTAATGGTCAAGATGTTTCTGCTCGTGTTAGCGGTCAATCAGATAACTCTTTAACAGTTAAAGGTAATAAGAAGAAGATAAACCTAAAGGCAGGCCCAAATAACATTGTAGTTACTGCTGGTGGAATAACTTCTAATACATTTGTTCTTAATTTGTTAGTTGCTGATGAGGAGTAACTTTTTTCTCTTCCCAGGTAAAAATCAAGCTTAGACTTGGTTTTTACCTGCAACTAATAATTTCTTTTTAGCTTATTTCGGCAAATAAACTCTTCTTAATCAAAATCTTGAGTTCCTACAAGTAATTTCAACAAAATCCAAATTTCTTGAATTTCTTAAATTTCTTAAAAAACAATTGAAGATATATTGTTGGTGTCTGGAGAATAAATAAATAGTTTTCTAGGAGTTTCTTCTACTTCTAGTTGAGTAGGTGATTTTACTGGAAAGGGTTCTTGAGGAATGGACAGTCCAATTGGAAGTTTTTCATTAAACCTGCTACACAAAAGTACAGGCAATTGACTTTTTGTAGTGTCAAGTTTGAGGAATAAATAAATTTCCGGAATAAAAATTACTGTATAATTATCTAACAAATTTAAATAAGCGTTAGCTGATTGTGGAAAAAGCTCTACTAGTTTCTTATGTATTTCTGCTGATTCAGCCCAGAGTAAAATGCCATTAGCTTGATCTGTAAGTTGCAAAAGTCTACATCTAAATCTAGTTCCTCCACTTACCCAAGGGTAGTTTACTAATTGTTTAATTAAATTTGGGTCAAAAAGTTTCCATAACAGAAAATTTGGATCAGTTGATAATGGAGATGTTTTTTTAGCCATTTCTAAAAAGACATTTAAAATATTAGTGCTATTATGTACGGATGTAACTGCAAGTAGTAGTTTAAGAATTTTATCATCTAATTTACTAGGAAAAATACCTTCTTCTAACTCAAGGATAGTTTGACTAGAAATTTCAAAGAGGTTGCTGTAGTCCTCTAATGATAAGCCTAAGAGCTTACGTGTATGTTGAAATGTTTTTGCTAGTTTTTCCTGTAATTCATCAAAAGTTTCTGTCATAGTTTTAAGTACAATTTAGCTTAGCTTATCAGTTTTTATCAGTTTTTAATTGCTGATTAGAGTAAAGATACTTACCTCCAATATTTGCTATCTCATAAACTTTGCGATTTCCTAATAATGCAAGCAACTTAGCGCTTGTTTCATTAGGGCTTACTATGTAAATTTTCTTTCCACTATCCCAGTATTGTAAAAATTCTGTGTTATCTATAAACCTTTTAGGGGCATCAGGAAAATTAGAACCAAACTCTAAATTTGCAGTGCGGTTATTAAGCATTATTATGGGTTGTTGAGTATAAAAATTAATAGATGCTCCACTTTCATACTCACCATTGATTATAATTGTATCGTTAGGTTGATAGGTTTCTTTAATGATTTTAGCAATTGAGTTAGAAGATAAATAAGGTTCAAAAACCCACATTGCCATTTGGCTAAAAATGAAAAATGTTGTCATCATTAAGGCAATGGATAAATTAGCAAGCAAATGCTTATTTTGTCGACCTAGGAAATAACAAGCTGTGCCTCCAATGAAAAATGATAAGGCAGCACCTATTAAAGGTATTCTTAAAGCAGCAAATGAACTAGTTTGCAAATCAAAAATATGTCCTAAGGATAAAGCATAGTATTCTGGATTTCGCCCTAACATATTAGCTATATCACTGTTTGCTGTTATGTTGCGGGTTAAATACAATATTACTGTAGATATTACTATACTAAGAATCCCAAAAATAAATAGGCTAAATCTTAATCTGCTTAACCATCGTTGAAGTGTTAGACTTGCATTAGATGATTCTGCTCCAGCAATCGCTCTACCAAGTAAAATGGCAAATGCTGGCAATGCTGGCAATGTGTAATATTCTTGACGAGTGGAAAATGAGAAGAAAAGAATTATTATTGCAGGCCAAATAAGCAATAATAAGCTGATTTCTCTAGATTTAGAGTCTGATTGATATTGTGTTGTCCAATTTCCAGAAAATCTATATAAAGGTGCAAAAATACTCCAAGGAAATAACCATACAAAATGTAATGTATAGAAAAGCACAATAGGGACTTTGTCGTAGTCTACAGGATAACGTTTTCCTAAATAACGTAAGAAATGTTCATTAATAAAGTAGAACCAGAAAAAGCCATGTCCATTTGGATTAACATTTTGAAAGCCTGCTAATAAATGCCAAGGTGCTGCAATAATTAGAAAAAATATAGTTCCTATAACTAGCCAAAATTTAGGAATTAATCGTAATTTTCCTGTAAGGAGAAAAAATAAACCAATAATTGCACCAGGAAAAACCATTCCGATTAACCCCTTAGTTAAAACTGATAGCGCTGCCGTAGCATACATTCCAATAAGCCAATTACGAGGATCATTGCCTCTTTCAATGCGATCTAAAGCTCGTAAAAAGCAATAAAGACCTGAAGTAAGCCAAAGAGCAACTATCACATCTGGAATTAAAATTCTGGTAAAAAGATAAATTCCGGCACAAGTGCCAATAATAAGCCCGCTGTAAAGTCCCGCCTGTGAGCCAAAAGCCCAATTAGCAAAACTGGCTGTAACTAGCATAAGTGCAATAGCCGCAATAGCAATAGGCAAGCGTGCAGCAGCATCATGGACTCCAAAAATCTTAAAACATATTGCTACTAGCCAATACATAAAAGGGGCTTTTTCTAAATAACGAATCCCATCCAGATAAAGAGTAGTGAAATTATTGTTTACTATCATTTCACGTGCAGCTTCTGCATGAGCAGAGTCAGCATCATCTAGCAATGGAGGTGCCCAGAAAACACTTACAAAATAAATGAAAATACCTAATACAAGTATTAGGGTAATAGTTTTGGACTTATAATTTAGGTCGTTTAAGAATGATGACATGGTTTATTTTTACAAAGTTATATTTGGTTTCTCCTAATTGGATTAAATGCCAAAATGAAAATTATAATAAAATGAGTCCTATTACAGATAGTCAATCTGGCAACACACTTGACTAGCAATACATCATAGGCAAGGAATTAGCTATAAACTAATTTTTGCGCTATAGACAAGGCTAATTATGACTAATATAGCAATTTTTGCAGCTAGTGATTTGGAATATAATTCAGTAAAAGCAATTCTAACTAACTGGCAAACAAAGGATTATGGACAGAATTTTTTAGCTGGAAAAGGCCAAGCAGGAGACAACCAAATTGAGCTTTTTTGCACAAAAATGGGGCCACAAAATGCTGCTGAACAAGCAAATAAAGCATTAGATCAAACCAAAGCAAATATTGTTTTGATCGTTGGTTTGGCAGGGGGCTTAGTGGCAAATTCACAACATACGGATTTAGTGTTATATGAAAATTGCTTTTTTTTACCTAATTATGAATTACCTCTAAGTCCTTCTATTAGTTGTGATGAAAAGCTCAACAAAATACTATATAAAAACTTACAAACAAAAGAGTTAAATCTCTTTCAAGGTAGTGGTATTACTTTACCTTGGGTTGTTTGTAAAGCTCAAGAAAAGGCTAATTTAGCACAAAAATATAAAGTGTTTGCTGTGGATATGGAAAGTTATCAAATTCTGAAAGCTGCAAAACAAAGAGATCGAGTAGCAACTGTTCTAAGAATAATTAGTGATGATGCTAAGGGCGATTTGCCAAATATTAATAATGCAATGGACAAGAATGCAGAGGTTAATAATTTCAAAATGTTAGTGGAATTTGCCAAACACCCTGTTTTAGCAACTAGATTTTTACTTAATCTAAATAAAGCAATCAAAGTGTTAAAAAACACTTTACCTAAAATACTTAGCCAAGACTTTGGTTCATTAAGTTGTTAAGGAGTTTATAAATGCTAACTCTTAAGAAATAAAAAAGTTAGTGACAAATTTTAGTGTGAATGGATAGCCCTATTTTGCTTTGCTATTTATGGGATTTCTGATAGCATATAGCCGCATCCGTTTACCTAAATAACTAAAATATTATTACTAATAAAAATAGTAATTATGGGGGTACTTAATTTCTACAAAAGTTTTTAATTAAGTACAAATAAGGTGAACTTTAATAGCACAAGGTAGCAATTATGAAAAAAGATAACATAAATAATAATTCAGTAAAAACTTTTACAGTTGAACGTTGGCAAAAACTTTCCCGTATTTTTGCTAGTCTTTGCTTTCTAGCAACCGCTATGCCTATGTTTCCTGTTCATACCCCAAGTGTTTATGCTCAACAAGTGCAAGCAGGTGGCTTAAGTGTTGAAGTATTAGATTCCAAAGGCAGCCCTCTAACAGGTGCAACTGTTAAAGTTTATAGCGCTGATAATCAAGAAGTAGGACAACAAATTACCAATGAAAAAGGACTAGTCCAAATTCCCAGTTTACCAAAAGGTACATATCGAGTAGAAATTACAGCGGAAAAATATGAGCCTTATATAGAAAATGCTATAGAAATTGTTGATCCTAAAACTATTAGTAGAGCCTCTATTCAGTTAAGTGAAAAAATTTCTCCTGTTGGAATTGATGTAGAAGTTAAAGCTGAATCTGATAATCCAATTGCACATACAGATTTACCCACAGGGGAGTTAACTCAAAAACAACTTAGAACAATTCCAACAATTACAGGTGAATTTGATGAAGCTATTGGTATAATACCTAATGTGATTCGCCCTCCAGATGGAAAAGTTAGTATCAAGGGTGCAAGAGAAAATCAGAGTGCATTTTTAGTAAATGGTAGTGATGGAACTGATCCGGCTACAGGTGATTTTACTAAGAATATTCCTTTAGAGTCCATTGAGCAAATCAAAGTATATACAAACCCCTATTTACCTGAATATGGGCGTTTTACAGGTGGAGTTACAAAAGTTGAAACTAGACGCGGCGGAGATAAATTTAAATTTGATATAACAGATATCTTTCCAGAACCAAGATTTAGAGGTGGAAAGCTATTTGGTTTTGCTAATGTCTCTCCACGTATACATATGGAAGGGCCACTAATTAAAAACAAGCTCTATTTTTCTCAAGGGCTTGAATATGCAATTGATAAAAAACCTGTTCGTGGGCTTGCTTCTCCAGACAATGAAATTAAAAAAGAGTTCTTTAGAACATTTACTCAGCTAGACTATATTTTTAGTCCAACTCATACTCTTACAACTACAATTAGTTTTTCCCCTAGAAAAGTACAAAATGTAGGTTTAGACTTTTTTAACCCTAAATTAGTTTCACCTAACCAAAAAGGGAATGATTTTACTGTTACTGCAACAGATCGCTTTACTCTCCCAGATGGATCTTTAATAGAAACTATTGGTCAATATAAGCGTATACATTCAGAAGTATTGGGTAAGGGCAATGACATAATGACTTTTACTCCGTTGATACGCCAAGGCAATTATTTTCATCATGAGCAGCGTACTACAGAACGTTATCAGGTAGCTATTAGTGATACTTTAGCTCCTAAGAAAAGTGATTCAGGTAGTGTGCATAACATAAAAATTGGAGCAGATATTAACTATTTAGTTAATGATGGAATAACAAACAATAATGATGTGAATATTGTAAGAGCAGATGGAACAAAAGCTCAAACAATCCATTACTTTACAGTTGGATCACTTAAGTCAAATAATGCTCAAGCTGCTGCATTTGTTCAAGATCAATGGTTGGTAAGAAAAAACTTTAGTGTAGATTATGGTATAAGATTTGAGGCTCAAAGAGCTACAGCAGGTATTAGTGCAATGCCTAGACTTGCCGCATCTTATTCTCCTGATGGTAATGGCAGGACGGTTTTACGAAGTGCTGTAGGGTTGTTTTATGATAAAGTTCCTCTAAACGTGCTAAGCTTCCTTAATGCTCCACGCTATTCAGTTACTACTTTTGCTTCAGATGGTAGTACTATAACAGATGCGCGTTCTTACATAAATTTAGTAGCTCCAAGACCTAATGGTAAATCCAATAATGGAAGCGATTTTGCTGCTCCACGCAATCTTACTTTTAATTTTGAACTTAACCAAAAGCTTAATTCTAATACCTTGTTAAAAGTTGCTTATTTGCAAAGTCGTACAGAGCATGACCTTTATGTTTCTCCTGTAGTTGAAAATGGAGTTAATGCCATAAAGCTATTTAATGATGGAGAAAACAAATATAAGTCATTAGAAGTTACTACTAGCTTTAAGTTGCCTCAAGAGAATAGTTTATCTGTATCTTATATCCGCAGTCGCGCAACAGGGGAGTTAAATGATTTTAACACTTACTATGGTGATTTTCCTGATCCTATTTTAAGACCAAATCAATTAGGTCGGCTTTCAAGTGATGCACCTAACAGACTTTTAGCTACAGGTACATTTAACTTACCATATAAGGTAACAATAACTCCACTACTTGATATTCATACAGGATTTCCTTATTCAATGCGAGATGAATTGCAAAATTTTGTTGGAGTGCGTAATAGTGCTCGATTCCCAAGATTTGCTTCTTTAGATATGTCTGTAAGCAAAGATATAAGGATTAGAGATAAATATACAGCACAATTTATTGTTAGTATGTTTAATGTTACCAATCACTTTAATCCAAGAAACGTTAAAGCTAACATTGATGATCCAGGAGTTGGGACGTTTTTTGCTAATTACAAACGTTTTTACCGCTTAGATTTTTCATTTATGTGGTAATAAAAAAGCGTTTATCTGGGATTTGGCTATTGCACCTATTTTTGGTTTCCCATTAAAATTGCCCTTGAGCGCTGTTTTTAATAAAAAATAAGCCTCTAGGGCAATCGTTTTAAGGAGGTTTTTCAGGTGAAAATTATTGTGGCAAAGACTGCGGGTTTTTGTTGGGGAGTTAGTCGAGCAATTGATCTAGTAATGAAAGCTGCTAATGAGGGGCATAATCCAATTTATACAGATGGAGCATTAATTCATAATCCACAAGTATTAAAGGTGTTAGAAGGAAGTGATATACATGTTTCCTCAGATGTAGACAGTATTTCTGAAGGTACTATTGCAATTCGTGCACATGGAATTACCCCTCAAAGACGTACCCATCTAAAAGAAAAAGGCTTAAAAATAGTTGATGCTACTTGTCCTCACGTAGGTGGGATTCAGGGTATTGTAAAAAAACATGCCCATGAAGGTTATAGCATTGTAATTGTTGGTGAAAGAGGACATCCAGAGGTAATTGGCTTACTTGGTTTTACTCAAGGACGTGGCTATCTAATTGATGTAGATGAAGATATAAACCATTTACCAGTTTTGCCGCCAGATAAAGTTTGTATTGTTGCTCAAAGTACTCAAAGCCGGGCTAGATTACATGAAGTGACAGAAAAAATCCGTCAAATTTATCCAGAAGCTTTAATGTTTGATACACTTTGTGACGTTACGGCTGACCGCCAAGATGAAATTTTAGCAATGGCTAAAGAAGTGAATTTAATGATTGTTGTTGGTGGTAAAAATAGTGGAAATACCCAACGCATGGCGGATCTTTCTCGCGAAGCAGGAATAAAAACCTTTCACATTGAAACAGAAGCTGAAATTTCTGCTGTAGATGTAGAAGGCTATGATGTCATAGGACTTACTGCTGGAGCATCTACCCCAGATTGGATGATCAAACGAGTTTACCAAAAACTAGAAGAAATAGCACAGGAATTAGCTGTCCCTGTTACAGTTTAAGTTTTAAGATTAGGTGATTATCCTTATGATGCCGAAAGGCGTTGAATATTCAGGCGTTAGTTCTCCCACAAAATTAGATTCAGACTCTCGACAGTGGACTCTAGCAGAAGCTTTTGACCACTGTCGCAAAATAGCTCTTGGGCATTATGAAAACTTTCCCGTTGGCTCACTTTTAGTTCCTGCTGCAAAGCGTTCTCACTTTTACAGCATTTATTCTTTTGCTCGTGGAGCAGATGATTTTGCTGATGAAGGTGTTTTACCTAAGGAAGAACGTTTGAGGTTATTAGAAGACTGGCGAGAAATGTTAATTAAATGTCAGCAGGGAAAGGTAAATCACCCTGTTTTTATTGCATTAGCCGAAAGTATAAAGGTTTGTAAACTACCTCTACAACTTTTTCATGATTTAATAGATGCTTTTGTTTTAGATGTAAAACGCTCACGTCATAGCACTTTTGCTGATCTACTAGATTACAGCCGTTGTTCAGCTAATCCTGTAGGTAGACTGATTTTGCTACTTTTTGAGCATAAAGATGAACATTTACACAAAATGTCTGATAAAATCTGCACTGCTTTGCAATTAACAAATTTTTGGCAGGATGTAGTTGTAGATTTAGCTAAAGATAGGATTTATATTCCTGAACAAGAACAAGAAAAATTTGGATATAGCGAGAGTGACTTAAAAGCTAATCGCTACAATGATAATTATGTTAAAATGATGCAATCTTTAGCTGAACGCACAGAAGAAATGTTTTTAGAAGGAAAGCCTTTATGTCAGGCAGTAGGTGGACGATTAGGCATAGAGCTAAGATTAGTTTGGTTGGGTGGAACCGGTTTACTTAATGCGCTAAAAAAAGAAAAATTTAATGTCTTTGCTCATAGACCAACAATAAAGACACCACAAAAAGCAAAAATTCTGTTAAAAGCTTTAATACCTGGAACATTTTAATTTTTCAATAATTAAACTAGTATAAGCCTAGCACTTTGTGTGAGGCTAGGATAAAGTTATGAATAGTACTATTGAGCGTGCTTCTCAAGCAGCAGAAGTTATTACACGCCAAGCAAAAACTAATTTTTATTACTCATTTTTATTTTTACCAAAACTAAAGCGCCAAGCCATAGAAACTGTCTATGCTTTTTGTCGTTTGATGGATGATATTGTTGATGAAGATGTGAAAGTTGATAATGCACAAGAAGAACTTGCTTATTGGAGGGAAGAAGTTAACCTCTGCTTTAGTGGCAATCCTGCAACAGAATTAGGAAAATCCTTAAAAGAAGTCTTAAAAAATTTCCCAATAAAAGAACAATATTTCCAAGACCTAATTACTGGTATGGAAATGGACTTAAATAAATGCCGCTATAATACTTTTCCTGAATTAGAACGCTATTGCTATCATGTTGCTGGAGTTATAGGGTTAATGTGTATCGAGATTTTTGGCTATAAAAATCCTGCTACAAAAGAATATGCAATAAATTTAGGTAAGGCATTACAATTAGTTAATATTATTCGTGACTTAAAAGAAGATGCTGAGCGTGATAGAGTTTATCTTCCACAAGATGAAATGTTGAGATTTGGTTATTCAGAAACTCAACTCTTAAAAGGTATTTATAATGATCAGTTTATAAAGCTAATGGAGTATCAAGCTAATCGAGCACAATCATTTTTTGAGAATGCTCAAAGTGCTTTGCCTAAAGCCGATCGCCGTACTATGTTTGCAGCAGAAATTATGGGGAAAATTTATCATCGTATATTAGAAAAAATTATTGCTGCTCGCTATAGTGTATTTGAAAACCGTATTAGACTTAGTAGCTTAGAAAAGGCTATAGTTGCTATTTCTGCTTGGACTAAATGCCGATTTAGTTAAACATTTGAAAGATTTTCTCTTATGCCAAAATATGCTGCTTTATTGAGAGCTATAAATGTTGGTGGACATACTGTAAAAATGGATCACTTGCGCAGTTTATTTGAATCCTTAAATTTTCAGAATGTAAAAACCTTTATTGCTAGTGGTAATGTTATTTTTGATTCTGATTTAACAGATATTACAGGTTTAGAAAAAACTATAGAGCACTGCTTGCACAAACAGTTAGGTTATCAGGTAACAACTTTTATTAGAACAATAGCTGAGCTGGCTGATATTAGCCATTATAAACCTTTTTCTGATGAAGATCTAAAACTAGAAACTAATACTTTATATATTGCATTCTTAAAAAATCCCCCTAGCAATGAAGTAAAGCAAAAAATTCTAGCCCTTTCTACTGAAGTTGATAGTTTTTATATTTCTAAGCAAGAGCTTTATTGGCTATGTCGTACAAAGATTAGCGATTCTAAAATTTCAGGTGCGCTACTTGAAAAAACTCTTGGTAATCAAATCACTGTAAGGAACTTGAATACAGTAACTAAAATCGCGTCAAAATACTTGTAGGCACAAACCTATTGACAGTGTTAAGAAAATCAAGATAATTCTATGGTCTTCAAATCTGTATCTTTACTGGTAAATGCCCTAAACAATTATTAGTAAGAACAGTCTTAAGTGATATTATATAGGTAACTTTGTTAGTATAAGTTTTTATTCCAAGACACAAAGGGTTGTGTCGAAACGAAAGGCGGGTGTTTAAGAGTGGCAGAAGTTCGAGTCAACGACGGCGAGTCTATTGAAAGCGCATTACGTCGTTTCAAACGCAAAGTGCAACAAGAAGATATTATTAAAGATATCAAAAAACACACTTTCTACCTAAAACCTGGTGAAAAGAAACGTATTAAGTCAGCTCTAGCTCGTAAACGTAACAGAAAGAAAATCAGACGCGAATACGACTAAATATTAGTTTTATTTAACAAAGTTACCTTTTATAATACATTACTTTTCCCTGGTAAAATACCTTAGTAGTCTAAAATTTTACACACCAACAGAATATTATTATGCCCGAAAATAACAATAAACCTCACTCAGCTACGTTTCTTGCAACTTGCAATGACAAACCTGGAATTATTGCTGCAATTGCTCAAGTCCTTTACCGAAAAGGCGTTAATGTAATTAGTTCTGATCAGTACTCAACAGATCACAAAGGCGGACAGTTTTTTATGCGTATGGTCTTTGACCTAAATGAAGACCACCTTGACCATAAAGAGCTAGAAAAAGCTGTTGGCGAAGTTGCTGATGGGCTAAATATGACTTGGCAAATAAATTATAATAATGAAATTAAGCGAATGGCTATATTAGTTTCACGTTATGATCATTGCTTAATGGATCTACTTTGGCGTTGGCAATCTAAAGAATTAAATGTAGAGATTCCTCTAGTAATTAGTAATCATCCAGACTTAAAAGAGCGTGTAGAGGCATTTGGTATTCCTTATTATCATTTACCAATTACTTCTGAAACCAAAGTACAACAAGAAGCTCAAATTTTGGAGATGCTTAAAGACAAAGCAGATTTTATTGTATTGGCACGCTATATGCAGATTTTATCTTCTGATTTTACAGCACATTACCCCAATAAAATCATTAATATACATCATAGTTTTTTACCTGCTTTTATTGGAGCAAATCCTTTTGCTATGGCTCATAAACGAGGCGTGAAAATGATAGGGGCAACTGCTCATTATGTTACTTCAGATTTAGATGCTGGGCCAATTATTGCACAAGATGTTGCTCAAATTAGTCATAGAGAAACAGTAGAGGACATTAAACGTAACAGCCGTGATATTGAGCGAACTATTCTAGCTCGTGCTGTTCGTTGGCATATTGAAGATAGAATAATTGTTCATAACAACCGAACTATTATTTTTACCTAATGAGGTTTTATGCGTGGGCAAATAGCTTTGGTTCTTTTCTTGCTACTTTTTAGTGTTTCTCAAGCATTTGCCCAAAATATAAAATCAGAAAACTTAACTTTAGCTCTTTTACCCCAAGATCCAGAAAGCCAATCATTTAGCCCAAATTTAGTGAAAGCCCTTGAAAAAGAAGGCTTTAGTTTACAAGAAAAAACTCTTACAGAGACTATCAGTAAAAACTTAAAATTTTCTAATCCAATGAATCTAACCCTCAATGAAGCACGCAATCTAGGCCAAGCTTTAGGGGTTGATGGTTTTGTAATAGTTCGTAGCACACTAACAGAACGTGCTGATGTTGGTGCAAGTCTTTATGGAGACTGTTATTTGGCAATAGCTTTTATTAGTACCAAAAGTGGCAAACTTTCTTTGTTTGATTTTATTGAAATTAAAGAACCTAGTATTAAACAAGCTTTTGAAGTAGCAATTAAAAAGCTTCTTAACCAAATTCCTAGCTATACTGAGCAGTTTTTAATTTCGTTAAATAACCAACTTTCACCCCCTAAACTTGAGCAAATTGATATAGATGCTATAGAAATTCCTGCTGAAGGTTCTGCTTTATCAAAACGTTTTAAACTTCCAAAGTTTCTATCCCGTAAACAGCCTGTTTATACAGAAAATGCCCGTAAAATGATGGTGTCTGCAATAGTTGAATTAGAAGTAGTACTTCGTAAGGACGGGACTATAGGCAATATTGAGATAACTCATTGGGGAGGTTTTGGACTAGACGAATCAGCAATAGAAGCTGTTAAAGGGCTTAAATTTATGCCTGCAACTCTTGATAATCAGCTTGTAAGCTGTAGAGCAGTCCTTAGATATAACTTTAATTATAAAACTCAATCTGACCTAACAAAAAAGCCATGATTCTCTAAATTTATTAATATTCTAAGTTTAACTGCTCTACAATATCATTTTTACTTTATTTCATGTTTTATTTTAATAGATTGCTCTTTAGTATTTTTATCAAATTCAATTGGTACATTCCAAACTAAAGTCTTTATTTTACAAGCTCCTTTTGTGCTATCTATTGGACAGTAAGCAAAAGTAAATTGAACTTCAACTGTGGCTTTTTCTGCTCCTGCACTGGCTTTAAAAGGAATTTTAAGTGGCAAGTGTGGATTTTTAAGTGAAGCCGTTTGTTGATTTTCTTCTAGTTGAATATTGTTGTCTAAAGGTTTGATTCTGTAAACTTGAGTAGATTCAGGGTTTAAGTGATAACCAGAAGGTAATTTTAAATCTAAAACAAACTCATTTTTACCAAGAGCAACTTTTTGGGCTTTTAGTGATACATCTTCACGATTAGGTAGAATATCTTTAGGTGATGCACTAGCAGGAACTGTTAGTCCAGTTATTTTTAGTGTTGAAACTTCTTTGGTTTTTAAATCTGCAACTCTAATTGCATTGTTGTTAGTGTCAGCAATATAAAGCTTATCCCCAGCGACACTTAAGCCACTAGGCTCATAAAATTTTGGTGTTTTACCATCATCTTTACCAGATTTGCCATTTCCCAAAAAGGTTTTACAGGTTCTATCTTTAGGGTCAATCACTTTGATTTTATGATTGTAAGTATCAGCTACGTAAACCAATCCATTGGAAAACTCTACGCCTAGAGGGTGTTGAAGCCTAACACTTTCTCCTGTTCCATCTTGGTCTCCAAAACCAAATAAATCACCACTACCTGCAACTGTAGTAACTTCACCTTGATCACTTATATCTACAGCACGAATAGAACTAATTTCACTATCAGCAACAAAAAGAGTTTTGCCATTGAAAGTCAAACCTGAGGGTTGTGCTAGAGCTGCTTTATAGCGTATTCCATCATTGCGACCTTCTAAGCCTGAACCGGCAAAAGGGCCAATTTCATTAGTTTTTAAGTCCATTATCCAAATCTGATGTGGGCCAGCCATAGCAATAAATAATTCATTTCCAACTTGCTCCACATCCCAGGGGGAATTGAGTGCAACTTTGCGAGCAGGGCCAAATTCATTAAACTTTGTGGATTGTTTACCTGTACCAGCTATTGTTTCTACTGTTTTTGCTTTAAGATCTACTTTTCGGATTAAGTGATTTTCTGTATCTGCTACATAAAGTGTATTTCCATCAGGAGCAAGAAAAACTCCTTGTAAATGGTTAAATGTAGCGGTTTTAAAATCTCCATCTGTTTGACCAATTTGCCCATTTCCAATTACTTCAAGAGTTTCTCCACTAAGAGAAGTTATAACAATGCGATTGTGGTTAGAGTCACTTATAAAAAGCCTTTGGCCTTTTTCATCTGCTAAAACTTTGCCAGGATAGGAAAGAATCTCTGAAGTTACTTTGTGTTTTTCTAGTAAAATTTGCAAAGGCTCTTCATTGAGTTTTCCCTTAGTGCGAAAATCTGTAGCTATTTCACCTATATGTTTATCTAGATCTCCCATATGACCTTCACCAGAAAAAACATCAACTATATAGCCTTCAGGGTCAATTAAGAAAAGCGTTGGCCAAGCATGAGCAGTATATTGGCTCCAAATTTCAAACTCACTATCATTAACAACAGGGTGTTCAATTTCATAGCGTAAAATAGCTTGACGAATATTTTCAGAATCTCTTTCATTTTTAAATTTTGCTGAATGAACTCCAATAACTACTAATTCTTTTTCATACTTTTTCTCTAATTTTTTTAGTTCAGGAATAATATGTATGCAGTTAATACAGCAATAAGTCCAAAAGTCTAATAAGACAATTTTACCTTTTAGTTCAGCTAGTTTTAGAGGTCGATCAGTATTTAACCAGCCTTTTCCACCTTCAAATTCTGGAGCACGTACCCGACCAAAATTCTTTATTCTCACTTGCCCATCTCCTGTTTGATTAGGTTCAATAGCTATAGAAGCCTTAACTTTTTGTATTGAGGAAACAGAGAAAATGCTACTTAACATCAAACTTAAAACTAGACTAAATAAGACTAAATACTTATAAAATGCTTTTTTAGAGTTATTGTTATTACTAACAGCGATAAAGCTTTTTTCCATAAAAAATATTCCTGCAATAGTGAATTTTTACCAACAAAGTAGTTTAATAGTTTTTCTTAACTGCCACAATATCCGAAATCCTAAGATAAATCCTAGCAGAAAATATCCTTATATTGCGTCTACTTCCTGAAAAAGTGTGCTCACTTTTAATAGTAAATTCTCTAGGAGAAAGATTTATGTCAGTTAGCAAGATTTTTGTTATGGGACAAGTAGACAACGAACCACAATTAAAACTGCGTTCTCAAGGATTAGCTGTTTGTTATTTATCTGTTGCAACAACTGAAGTTATAAAGCAAGAAAAACACACTATTTGGTTTCAAGTGGTTTTATTTGGTACACAAGCAGAATTAGCTAAAAAACAGCTTATTAAAGGTAGTAATGTTTATGTTGAAGGTCGATTAAAAGTACGCGAATTAAAGGATGAGGATAATAAACCTCATACAGTTTTAGAAATTATAGGTAGTGATTTTAGAGCCTTAGATCTATCTATTTAATAGTTAGTAATAAAACTTAAAACTTTAATACATGAGGGTAGCTTTCTTAGGTTACCCTTATTTTGTTTTTAACCACTATTTATTCTTTCTATCTATTGCTATTACCATATATAATGTAGAGTTTTATAATGTTGAAGAGCATTAAACAATAAAGATTAATCAATTTAAGTGGAATTTTCTTTTACACTTTAAAATTTTCTCAGCAAATTTTTCTTAGGAGATTTTATGAAAAAAATCGTCAGCATTAGTCTTGGCAAAGCCGAGCATGACTATGATTTTACCGGGACTTTCTTGGGTAAAAAGTTTCAAATAAAAAGAGTTGGCTGTGATGGCAACATTGATTTAGTAAAAAAACGGGTTAAAGAATATGATGGGCAAGTAGATGCAATAGGTTTAGGAGGCTTAAGTGCTTACTTTAAAATTGGCAACACTGTTCATATTCACCAAGAAGCTCAAAGTGTTCTCAAAATTGCAAAAAAGACTCCTGTTGCTGATGGTCGTGGGTTAAAGTCAATTTTACAAGGTTGGACAATTCGTGCTATCAACCAACGACTAAAAGATCTTTTTAACTATGAAAATGTGTTGTTTCTTTCAGGTATTGCTCAATATGAAATGGCACAAGTGATGCAAGAATATACAAATAATTTTACTTTTTGTGATCCCCTAATTCACTTTAATACACCTTACGTACTAGAATCTATTAATGCCTTAGAATATTATGCTACTGCTGCAATGCCTGTACTTACTAGAATGCCATACTCCTGGTTCTATCCTAAAGGTTGGGATGGCGATCAATGGAAACCTTTACTTGTTCAAAAACCTTTTGAAAAATCAGAAGTAATTGTTGGTGATTATACTTATGTTAGACATTATACTCCAAGTATGTTACCTAATAAGATTATAGTTACAGATTCAGTAGATGATGCAGGAATTGCACTACTTAAAAAACGAGGAGTTCGCACAATAATTACAACTGTGCCAGATCTTTTCAAACAACGTATAGACATTAATGTAATGCATGCTTTGTTTTCTGCTTATCTTGAGAAAAAACCTAGAGAAATTACAGAAAATGATTATTTAGAAATAATTGATCGCGCAAATATTGAACCTAGAGTTATTTATCCTCAAGGTACTCCAAAAGAAAAACACAAATTTGCCTTTGTTATTCACCCGCTTAGCCGTCGTTATTTATTTAAGCATCCTTACTTAAAATGGATGGAAAGCACACCTAAGCAAGTTCAACAATTAGTAGAAAATGCAATGGCTTATTCTCCACCATTTGTTTATTCACATGTAACAGGAATTAAATCTCCTACAGGTGTAGAAGCAGAAGGTTGGTTAATAGCTTTGGGTGCAACTCCTGAAGAAATGATGAGCCGTGATCCAGAGTTTACTTATAAACGCTTAGAAGAAGCTTCAAAAATGGCAGAAAAACTTGGGGCTAAAATTATGGGATTAGGCGCATTTACTAAAATAGTAGGTGATGCCGGTATCACAGTATCAAAGCGCTCTCGTATTCCAATAACTTCTGGCAATAGCTGTACTGCTTCCGCAACACTTTGGGCAGCTCATGAAGCTTGTAAAAAGATGGGTATGAAGACTGATTCTAAGGGTCGCGCTACTGGCTATAAAGCAATGGTAGTAGGTGCTACAGGTGCTATAGGTGCAGTTTGTTCTAGACTGCTAGCTTTGATTTTCCCAGAAATCGTTTTGGTTGCTCCACGTGGAGATAAGCTCTTAGAACTTAAGTTAACTATTGAACGAGATATGCCAGGCACAAAAGTACATGTAACAACAAATGCAAATAGTTTTGCTGATCAAATGGATTTAATTGTTACAACTACTTCTGCTCGTGGTAAAAAAGTTATTGATATGATGAAAATCAAGCCCGGTGCAGTGATTTGTGATTGTGCTCGTCCATTAGATATTACAGAAGAAGATGCTGCTAAACGGCCAGATGTTCTAGTTATTGAGTCTGGAGAATTAGAAGTTCCAGGTCCAGTTGATTTTGGTGGTGATATTGGGCTTCCTCCTAAAACTGCTTATGCATGTTTAGCTGAAACCATTATTTTAACTCTAGAAGGCCGCTATGAGTGCTTTACTTTAGGCCGTGACATAAGTCTAGATGGAGTAAAAGAAATCTATAAAATTGGCTTAAAACATGGCTTTAAGTTAGCTGCAATTCGCGGTCATAAAGGTGTTATTACTGATCAAGAAATTGCTTTGGTAAAAGCTAGAGCAGAAGAAGCTCGGGCAAGATTAGCTCTAAAAGAAGCAACAGAAGAAGAATCTGTGGTTGTTACAGAAGTCATTAGTAAAGCTAAAGTTGAAAAAGTTGAAGCTAGCAAAGCTCCTAAAAAACCTCGCAAAACAAAAGCTCAAGAGCTATCAGAACCAGTAGAAGAAGTTCCAACTCCTAAAGTTTCTAAAGGTCGTAAACCAAAAACTCAAGAAACAAAGGCCGAAGTAGCCGAAGTAGCTGAAGTAGCTGAAGTGGCAGAAGTAGTTGCTCAACCAGCTAAAGAAACTAAGGCTAAAAAGACTAGAGCAAAGAAAGAAGTTTTAGTAGAAGCTACACAAACAGAAATTGCTGAAACAATAGTAGAAACAGCCCCTAAAAAACGTGGTCGCAAAAAGAAGACACAAGAACTAGTGGCAGATCTAGTTGCAGTTAATGAAGATAATGCAGAAGCTAATACAGAAGCTAGTTCAGCAACTAATTAACTCAAATTCTAGATAAAATATAATATATTTACGCTAGGTAATTTGCCTAGCGTAAATAAGTGAGGGAGTGTTATGCCACGAGGCAAGAGAATAGTTTTAATTACTGGTGGAACAGGCTTTATTGGCAGACGGCTGGTAAAAAAGTTACTTTTACAAAAACAAGTTCAAATTTATTTATTAGTACGTAGAAGCTCTTTTTCAAAAGTTGAAAGAATGATTGAAAGTTTGATGTTGGAATTTCCAGATGCTCCAGCCCGAATACAGGTTGTTAGTGGAGATTTATCTAAACCATCATTGTTGGAAAGTGTAGTAGAAGCTACTGAGTTACAGAAAAAAGTTCAGGAGATTTTTCACTTAGCAGCACATTATGAGTTAGGTATTAGTAGAGAAGATGCTTTCAAGGCTAATGTTGATGGCACTTTGCATATGCTTAACTTTGCTCGTGGTTGTGAAAAATTAAATTGTGTGCATTATGTTAGCACTTTAGCTGTAGCAGGTGATTACAAAGGTACTTGGTATGAAGAAATGCTACTAGCTGATCAACAATTTGATAACCATTATGCTTATACTAAGTTCTTGGCTGAAGTAGAAGTACGTGAAGCTGCTGAAGACCTACCTATAGCAATATATCGCCCAGGCGTTGTTGTAGGAGATTCAACAACAGGTGAAATGGATAAAATAGATGGGCCATACTATTTATTAGTTCCATTTATGAAAATACAAGCGTTAACTCGTATGATTTCTCCAATGATTCCTACAATTTTCCCTATTGCGCCAGGTGGTAGTCGCATTAAGTGTCATGTTGTGCCAGTAGATTATGTCGTCAATTGTTTAGATCATATTAGCCGACAAAAGGGAATTGAAGGAAAAACCTTTAGTTTAACTGACCCAAACCCTCCTAGTATGCGGGAGTTTATAGATATTTTTTGTGAAAAAGCTGGTTGGGTTAAACCATTCTTTGACCTTCCTACAGATCCTTTAGTTTGGACATTGCGCTTACCTGGTATTAAGCAACTTGCGCAAGGATTAGAACCTATTACTAATGTACCTGTGGAAATGGTACACTATACTGCTTACGCAACAAAGTATGATACTAAAAATACAAAAGAGTTTTTGAAAAACTCAGATATTAGTTGTCCGCCTGTTAAAAGTTATGCAGGTAAATTACTAGCGTATGCTCGTAAACATTTTGTTTGATTTTAATTGAGGTGAAAAGATGTTTCGAAAGGCTTTAATAATTATCTGTCTACTATTTGCTTTTTTCCAATTTACTGCTTGTAATGAATCCAAAGAAGAGGTAAAAAAGGATGATAAAGAGCAATGGGTAGGAGATGCTGATCCTGTACAATCAAAGCTAAAAGAACGAGGCGAACAAGCCACTAGAGCCTTAGGCTATCAAAAAGAGGTAAAAGAAAAAGTCAGTGAGTTACCAGTAATAGAGCTTTTTACTCGTGAAACTTTGGAAAAAGAGGCAATTGCAAAATTAGGTAAACCTGATTCAGTGAAGGAACTTAAGCTAGAAAATGTTAAGCAAAGAGTTCTTTACTATAATCAACCGAATTTCGCTCTTTGGTTTTGGCAAAAAGATGCTGATCAAAGTATTTACCAATATCGCGCTACAGTTAGTCTTAAAGAAGGAAAGTTTGATGTGCCTATTCATAATGTTTTTGATGAAGGGGAACTAAAACAAGTACAAGCAATTTTTGAAGATCAAAATAAGTAAGATTAACTAGTAACTATTATTAGATTGTAGGCATAGAGTTTACAAATTTAGTAAACTCTGTGCCCTTTCTTGTTAGAGAGGCTGAACTTTAATGACTGATTCTAAAAGGCAAGATTTTCTTGGTACAGAGCGTTTTTTGATCCAAGACTGCTTAGGAACAGGCGGGTTTGGTGCTGTCTATAGAGCTTTTGATCGTGAGCAAAATGCAATAGTTGCCTTAAAAACACTTACTGAGTTAGAAGCAGAAGCAATATATGCTTTTAAGAATGAATTTCGCTCTTTGGCTGATGTTATTCACCCTAATTTAGTAGAACTTTATGAGTTATTTTTTGAGAATAACCAATGGTTTTTTACTATGGAATTAGTTGAAGGTGAAAATATTTTAAATTATGTTTGGCAATCTCCTACAGAAGAAGATATTTGGCAGGAACTAGCTGATTGGGAGCCTTCTAGTAATATTTATACTGTTAGAACTCCTCTGGTAGATGCTGAGCCAAGTTGGAAAAGCAAAGTTGTTGGTTCTCGTGCAGAAATAGTAACTTTGGCTAAAAATACAAACCCATCCTCTAAACCACTTTATCCTTGTCCTGCTAGATTTGATCGGCTACGTAGTGTGTTACAACAACTTGCAGAAGGACTCAATGCCCTACATGAAGCAGGAAAACTACATAGAGATATTAAACCTTCTAACATATTAATAACTAAGCAAGGTCGACTAGTTATATTAGATTTTGGCCTTGTTATGGACTTGGCTGGACAAAAAATAAAAGCTGAGGAAAACAGAAATATTGTTGGAACACCTTCTTATATGTCTCCAGAACAGGCTGGTGGACAACTTATGACAGAGGCTACAGATTGGTATAGTGTAGGAGTACTTCTTTATGAAGCTTTAACTAAAGATGTTCCTTTTGTGGATCCATTTGATCCTCAACCAATAAAGATTATCCTTAACAAACTACGTTATGATCCAACTCCACCAAGCCAAATATGTTCTGATATTCCTCCAGATCTAGAATCGCTTTGTTTAGAGTTACTTTCTCGTCATCCTAACAAACGCCCTACAGGAGCAGAAGTTCTACGTCGCTTAACTGGAACAGATCCTAAAAGACGGCGAAAAATGATAATTGACCAAGCTCGCTTAATAGGTAGAGAAGAACAATTAGAACAGCTAAATAATGCATTTTCAACCTTAAAATCGGGTAAAGCAGTTTCTATCTATGTGCAAGGTAATTCAGGAATGGGAAAAAGTGCATTTATTCGCTACTTTTTAGATGGGTTGCAACGCAAAGAAGAAGATTTACTTATTTTAACAGGCCGATGTTATGAACAAGAATTTGTGCCTTATAAAGCCTTAGATAGTTTAATGGATTCTCTAGCTAATTATCTAAAAAGCTTATCTAGGCATGAAATAAAATTATTAATATCAGAAGATTTAACAGCATTAGCCCGTATTTTTCCAGTATTTAACCAAGTAGAAGAAATAGAGAAAACAAAAAGCTCTGTCTTAGATATACCTAATTCTCAAGAACTTCGTCAAAGAGCTTTTCTTGGGCTAAGAGAATTGTTAACTAAATTAGGTCAAGAAAAATTATTAATTCTTTATGTAGATGATTTACAGTGGGGTGATGGTGATAGCGCTACGCTTTTGCAAGAAATTCTTCGTATGCCAAATGCCCCTAAACTAATGTTTTTGGCTTCTTATCGAAATGAGGAATTAGACAATAGTCTTTTACTTAAAACTATTTTTCGTCAAGATTCAGATATGTTGGTTGAACGCCAAGATGTTGAATTAACACAGCTTTCTTGGGAAGATTCTTGCAAATTAGCAAGAATGTTGCTAGAAGATGCTTCTGCTGAACAAATAGAGACAATTGCTCGTGAAGCTGCTGGAAGCCCATTTTTTATTGGTGAGTTTATACGTTATTCTTTATTAAGTAGAAACTTTTCAGGTAGTGAAGAAGCCGTAACTAAAAGAGACTTAAATTCTTTAGATGAGATAATTCAAAAACATATCTCAGAACTTCCAGAAAATGGTCGTAATTTACTGGAAATACTAGCTATTGCGGGACAACCACTAGATCGTAAAATTGCTAAACATGCAGCTAAAATCAAAGATGAAGATCAGATAATCGTAAACATACTAAAGGCAAATCGCTTAATCCGTGCTAAAACCTCAAAAAATCACTATGATATAGAGATTTACCATAATCGTATTAGAGAAGCTGTAATAGACTACCTACCAGTAGAAACATTAAAAAATCACCATGCCAATTTAGCAGAAACTTTAGAAGCTTTATCCATCAATGATCCACAACGTTTAGCACATCATTTTTCTCAATCAGGAAATGATAGAAAAGCCATTAAATATGTAATTTTGGCTGCTGAACAAGCTTCTTGTACTTTAGCTTTTAACCAAGCTGCACAACTTTATAGACTAGCTCTTGATATAGCTGCAAGATATTCTTTTACCGATCCTTTGCTAGATAATACACAATTACAAGATTTAAGAATTAAACTAGCTGATTCACTTAGTTATGCTGGACAAGGTAGAGAAGCTGCTAAACTTTATCTTGGAGTTGCTGAGGAAATTTGTGATTTTTGCATAACAGATAACCAAGCTCTTAAATTTCAACAACGTGCCGCAGAAGAATTTTTACGTAGTGGACATATAGATAATGGTATAGTAGTTCTAAGTAATGTTTTATCTAAAGTTGGAATAGAACTACCAACAAAGCCTTGGCAATCTCTATTGTCCTTTTTATTTAGACGTTTATGGATAGAGATTAGAGGACGAAAAACTAAAGAAAATTCTGTAGATAAGATAGGGCCAGAAAAACTACTTCAAATGGATATTTGTTGGACTGGAGCAATAGGTTTAAGTTTAGTGGATTCTATTTTAGGTGCAGATTTCCAAACACGTTACTTATTACTAGCATTACAAATGGGTGAGCCTTATCGTTTAGCTAAGGCATTATCATTAGAGATACCATATTCAGCTATTGATAGTGGAGGTGATTGGTCAAAAACTAATAAGCTTATAGATCAAGCTCGAAGCTTGGCAGAAAAAGTGAAAGAACCCTATATAACTGCACTAGTAGATTTTTCTATTTGTGTAGCCGCTTTTTTAATGGGTGACTGGAAAAAATCTTATGAAATGGGAGGAAAAGCAGAAAAAATCTTTCGGGAACATTGTACAGGAGTTGCTTGGGAATTATCTACAGCTTTGATCTTTACACTACGCCCACTTTTTTACATAGGTGAGTGGGATAAACTTTTTGATCGCGTAACAGGCTTAATTCAAGAAGCTCAAAATCGAGGAGATCTATATACAGAAATTAACCTACGTATTAGATTGTACTACTTAATGAGACTTGCTAGTGATCAACCTGAGAAATTAGAGATAGAACTTCGTGAAGCTTTAGAGCAATGGTCAAATCGTAATTTTCATGTACAACATTACTGGGAACTAGTTTGCCAAGTAGAAACAACAATGTATCGTGGAGAAGGTGAAGAGGGTTGGATATTCCTAAACTATAGGTGGAAAGAACTAAAAAAATCTCAATATCTACGTGTTCAATTTGTTAGGATTGAAATGTGGCATTTACGGGCTCGCAGTGCTTTATCTACAGCTGCACAAGCTAGTGAGAAAGCTTCACTACTAAGAGCGGCTGAAAAAGATGCTCGTAAAATTGAGAAAGAAAAAAGAGAATATGGTGATGCTCTTGCTTTGCTAATTAGAGCAGGAATTGCTGCAACAAAAGGGCAAAAAGATCTAGCTATTAAGCTATTAGAACAAGCAGAAGAAAAGTGTAATAAGACAGATATGTACTTATTTGCTACAGCAGCATGCTATAGAAAAGGGCAATTAATGGATAATAAAGAGGGTGCGGAGCTTGTAGAAAATGCATGTCAATGGATGAAGAAACAACAAATTAAATGTCCAGAAAAAATGTTTGACATGATTGCTCCAGGCAAATGGCAATAATGTTGTTTTCAACCTTATGCTAGATTAACTAACCTTGCTATGATAGGATATTACTGAACCTTACATCAAATTTTGTGCCATACTGGGAGAAAAAAATGGCAGAAAAAACAAAGCTCAAGTGGTTACGTAAAGAATTTAGTTCTTCTGAAGAATTAGAATATTACCTAACCCAACTTAAACACCAAGATAAATTAAAATCTGATGTTATTGCTTTACTTGAACGTTTTCAGCATTTGCTTTTCCAAGATTATGAACCAGATTTTTTGACCATTTCTTACAATGGGCAATGGGATGTTAGCTTTAGCAATACTAATTTTGATGATACAAAACAAAAGGCAGAGGCTTTATCTGCGGGGACTGTAAAGTCTGAAAATCTAAAGTTAGATTCCAGTAAAAACCTTGATAAAGTGATCTCTGAACAACCAACAAAACCAACAAAAATAGAATATAAGCTCAATGGTAAGACTTCTAAAGAAGAAGCAAGTAAAACTCTTAGATCTACTAATAAAGAAGAGCCTAAGTCTAAGCTTTTAACTAAGGCTACAAGCAAAACAGCTAAAACCACTAAAAAAACTTCTAGCGGTAAGTCAAAAAATGAAAGAGTAGATTTAAATGATTTAATAATAGCTAATCTATTAAATGTTGGAACTAAACTAAGATATAAAAATCAAGCTCATGTGTTAGGTGTTGTTACCCGTGAAGGGACTTTAAAAGTTGGTAAGGAAGAATATAGCAGCCTTTCAGGTGCAGCCACTAGTTTGGCTACATCAGGTCGCCGAGATGGTTGGCTTTGCTGGTTTTTCCAAGATAGTGATGGAGAATGGAAGACTATTGATTTGCTAAGACAGCGTTGGAAAGAGCGTTTTAGAGGAGAAAAATAAACTCTTATTCCAATTTAGCAAATTTTAGCGTTCTATACTTTCTTTATAAACTTGCCTAATGTTTGATAGTTGTTTTTGATAAATATCAAGAAAATCACTTTCCTCTAAATAGCCCATTTGTTGGGCTATTTCTTTTCTTTGTGCTGAACTATGAGGTAGTGTTGTTTGGGGACGCTCTAATTGCAGCCTTATTTGATGGTCTAAAAGTCTAAGAAATCTATATCCTTCAGTAAGAATATTGGCTTGATATAGCGTAATTACATTCTTTTCTGCTAAATATGAAATTAATGAAAGAGTCCCTCTTGTTGGAGGATCTGGTATTTGATGTTTTAGTTGTAGATAGCGAGTAGCAAAATAAACATCTAACATTCCACCTTGACCAAATTTAAAATCTGTAGCTCGCCCCTTTTCATTTTCTAGTCGTAAACGGATTTCTTGTATTTCTTTTCTTAGATTTTCTGAAAGAGTTTGGCTGCGTGAGAAAATTGCCTGTAGTAAACCTTCTTCTACCGCTTGAGCAAACTCAGTTTGAATAAACTGAAATTGTCCAGGTGTACTTTGTCCAGGTGTGTTTTGTGCTACAACACGAGCTTTTAAATAAGCAAGTAGTTCCCAAATAGCTGCATGCTCTTTAATATAATTTTGTAGTTTGTCAAAACTAATTGCTAAAAGTCCATTTCTACCATCAGGTCGAAGCCTCATATCTATACGGTAAAGCATTCCTTCACGTTTTAATGCTGAAAGAATTTGAATTATTAATTCAACTGCTTTAGCAAAAAATTCTTGGTTGGAAATTTCTTCTACAACTTTTCCTGATTTATCTGAGTAGACAAACACTATGTCTAAGTCTGAATTATAGTCAATTCCACAATGTCCAAGTCTACCTAAGCCAAGTACAGCATAGGTTAATGGATTATCTGTTTTACTATATCGAGTAAATAAATGTTCACAAGCAAGCTCAGTAGCAATTTGAAGACAGGCTTCAGCTAATGCTGTTTGAGCTAAATTTATTTCTCGCAATTTTTTAAGTGCTTCTGTTTGATTGTTTTGTGGAGCTAATAAATCCAATCGTCCTAGTTTAACTATTTCCTCATGCCAATGAATACGCAGTTTTAATGATGCTGCTTCTAATGATAAGTTAGCTTGTTCATTAAATAATTGCTGGTAAAAGTACTGTTTAGTTTTACTCTCAATCTTTACTAAAGGTTCTCCTAAAAGTTTAGTTAAATTAGGATGAGAAATTAGCATTTGGATAAAATACTGACTATTGCTTGCTATAAGAGTTAGTTCTTGTATTTGCTCTTTTGTAAAATATTCAGCAGAAAAGCGTTCTGATTCACTGCTTGCAGAGAGAGCAAAATCTCTTAGCCTTCTCAATGCACGTGCAGAGTTTATGGAGCGATGTAGGGCTGTGGAAATGGCTTCTGCTACTTCTGTTTGGCTTAACTTTAAATTGGGCAAAGAAGAAAATTCTAGTAAAGCTTCTTGAAACAAACTTTCTATGTTAGCAATGGGGGAAACAAGGTTTTTTTGAGTGACCTTAGAAATATTTAGTGCTGAAGCTGTTAAAGCACTAAATTTATTTACATCTTTAATTTCAGTTTGCCCAAAAACACGATTATAAGTTGATTGAACATTTTGACAATGTAGTTGCAAAACTTGATCAAAGTCTGTGTAAGTTTCATATCCAAGACGTTTTGCTAGTAATAAAAGCTTTTCTGCATTGCTAGGAAGTGTATGTGTTTGTAGCCCATGCTCCATTTGTAGGCGATGTTCAACTGTGCGTAAAAATATGTATGCTTGTGATAATTGAGTATTTTCGCTATCCGAAATTAAATTTTTATCTGCTAGCCGCTTTAAGCCTATTAAAGTCTGAGGTGCACGTAGCCATGCTTCTTTTCCACCATAACAAATCTGTAATGCTTGCACTATAAATTCAATTTCTCTAATGCCGCCTTTACCTAACTTTACATTGTATCCGCCTGAACGTTTAGCTACATCATGATCTATTTTTTCTTTTGTTAGTTTTACAGATCTTAATGCATCAATTAGAGGTTCTGGCTGATAAATTTGGTCTTGTAAGATGGTTAAAAGTTTTTCTACTAAAACTTCATCTCCAGCACTTGCACGGGCACGAACTAAAGCTTGACGCTCCCAATTTTGAGCTTCTTTTTGATAATACCTAACCATTTCCGCAAGTGAAACAACTAAATCTCCTTCACGTCCACGAGGTCTAAGCCTTAAATCAATACGAAAAACAGCCCCCTCTCCTAAAGGCGAGCTAATAGTTTTTACTAGTGCTTCGGCTAATTTAGTGAAAAAGTATTTGTTTGAGACAACTTCTCTACCTCCAACAGTTTCCCCATCAGCAGAATAAATAAAAATTAAGTCTATATCAGATGAATAGTTAAGTTCATAACTACCTAATTTCCCCATACCAATAATTGCAAATTCTGCTGCAATAAAACGACCTCGTTCATCTAATGTTTGAGGCTTTCCATAACGGCTTAATAATGGTTGGTAACATACTTGTAAGGCTCTAGCTAAAACTGAATCAGCTAAAAAAGATAATTCTGCTGTTGTGTCTGATAAACTTCCTAGCTTTAAACAATCTCTTAAATAAATTCTAAGTAACTCTCGACGCTTAAAACGATTTAATTGTGTAGCGTCTGATAATGAAGAATTTACAGCAACAAAGCGAGCTAGGTCTTGTAACAAGACATCTTTTTCTTTACGTTTAGTTAAATCTCTTTCACGTTCTCTAGCTAACCAACTTATATATTCAGGTCTTTGAAGCAAGGTTTCAGAAAGCAAATAACTATAAGCAGCTAAAGTACAAAGGTTTGCCAACAATTCTTCATTTTTAGCATAACGATTTGCTATTTCAGGTTGTTCTTCAACAAGACGTTCCAAGAACACTTTTGCATTATTGGAATCAGGAAGTTTATTAATAAATTGTTCTAAGTTTGGAGATAACAACATAAATTAACCAAAAATTACCTTTAACAATACAGCTACTGTTGCATAAATTGCCCATAATCCAAAAACTGTAATAACTGCATATTGTTTAGGAAAATTCTTAGCAATGGCTGGAAGTCCAATGGCTATAAGAATTAACGGCCAAATAGTAAAAAGATCCATTTGAGTAAGAGTTGCTACTAGCATTTTAGGTGAACCTGCTGGTAGAAGTGCTCCAAGGTTTGATGTAATAAAAGTTCCTTTGGTAAGATCTATATCAGCAGGGTTTTTAATAAATACTACTGTCACATTAAGCAGCATTTGAACTCCCAGAGAAACAACACAAAAGACATGCATAACTAAAGAATGCACCTTCTTAAAAGTCGTTATGCCTCCCATTAAAGAAGTCCCACCCCAGAAAATCAGTGCTAAAATTATTGGAACTGCTATTGGAAAGACAATTGGGCTTATATAACTGATATAAGGTGCTACCTTAGCCATTGTCTTAATTTGCTCATCTATTTGCTCTTTTTCTTTAGGTGATAAATCTGCACGGCTTTTACCTTGTTTTTCTAGTTGTTGATCAAAAGCTTTAGAATAAAGTTGTTCCCAGTTTACATGTAACTTTTGCAAAATCACTATTGAACTACCTAAAGAAATGACAATGGATAAAATGATTGGTAGAAATACAGTAGGCTCAAGGTTAATATCCATAAATACTTCGGCTGGAAATAACAATGTGCCAATAATACGCTGAATTGCACTAAGTTTAGCTGGTGTTGTGGGTTCTTCCTCTTTTTTATCTTCCTGTTTTGGAAGCTCAACATTTTCTACATTATCCATATTATTACCTCGTCTTTAGGCTTAAGTTATTTATTAGATGAATATTTAAGAAAAGCAATAGGCATAGGAGGTTGAATTTTATACATTTCAGCGAAATTACCTAAGTTTATTGCTAGTGCTACATGTCCACGAGAGTCTATATATATAAGCGGAGCATTTGCTGCTACATTACTAAAGGTTTTAACAAAAGGTATTGTAAAGCTTTGTTGACCTATAGTAAGAGGGATTTTGTCACCTAGTTTATAGCCTAATTTATAGAAATCTTGCGAATCTATATTAGTGATTAGATTACCATATTGGCCATCTAAAGCTATAACTTCACCTGTTAAAGCTTTTTCATCAAATTTTGGGACACTGATATTTAATTTTACTAGCTCAGAGGTTGAAATTATATTTCCCACACTTGTCCAGTCCACACCATTAGCTAAATGTGCTGCTACAGGTGAAAATATATCTCGGCCATGAAAGGTTGATGAAAGTGTTTGACCAATCATCAATTTTGTATTTGTGATTTCTCGTACAGCTTCTATTCCATCTTGTTGCTCTACTAAAGTTAGCAATCCATTATTAGGCAAGACAAAATACTGACCTCGTTTTGATTTAGCCACAATAGCTTTTCTAGTACTACCAACCCCTGGATCAATAACCACAACAAAGACTGTACCGGCTTTGTAATAAGGGGTTGTGCCTGCTAAAAACCTTGCTCCATCTAGAATGGAATAAGGGGTAACATTGTGGCTAATATCAATTAGCCTCAAATTAGGCTCAATTCCTAGCATTACACCTTTGCAAATTGCTACTGAATCATCAGTGTCACCAAAATCAGTCATAAATACTATAGTTGGTGTAGACTGATGATTTTTATCAGTAGTTTGACATAAGGCATAAGAGAAGTTACCCAAAAGAGCTACTATAAATATAAATAAGAAAGTTATTTTACTCATAGGATATTTTTTTCACAGGTTTTACTTGCCACATCATTATTGCAGATACAACGCCAAAAACAAGGGATACAAGCCAAAGTGTAGTTGCTCCGAAAATTTCTAAAATGTTTGTACCAAAAATAGGTGCAGCTATAGAACCAATGCTAAAAGTCATAGAAAATAACCCCATATATTCACCTTTTCTTGTTGCAGGTGAAAGCTCAGCAACATAAGCTGAACTAGAAGGAAATAAAATCATTTCTCCAAAAGTCCAAATAACTACAATAACAGAAGCGCTAAAAGTTCCTGTAACAAAGCACATTGCCCCAAACCCTAATCCTGTTAGCAAACAGCCAAGAGCTAAAGAATACTTATAATTCCACTTATTAGTTACAGAATTCAGTGGTACTTCTAGCAATACAATCAGTATTGTATTTAAGCTAAATAAGAAACCATAAGTACTTTCTGAAAGCTTTAAATCTCTAACTAAAAATAGAGATACAGTGCTTTCTAGTTGGAAAAACACAATTGTTGCTGGGATAATACCTACTAGAAAATAGACAAAATAGCGATTTTTTATAGCCATTAAATCATTTTCAAAGTTAATATTGGGATTATCTTCTAACTGGCTTTTAGTAAAAACCGCTTTTTTAGGCTGCTTTAGCAAAAAAAGCAGCAAAATTCCAGCTAATATTGAGCTTGTTGCATCAACAATAAAAATTAATTTGTAGGAAAAATAGACTAAAAACCCACCTACAGCAGGGCCAATGCTCATTCCTAAATTTACCACCAATCTATTTAGTGAAAATGCTGGCTTGAGTAAATTAGCAGGCACTAGATCGCTAATAATTGCCATACAAGCTGGACGAAAAGCCTGACTTAAAACAGACCAAGTAAAAACCAGTGTAGCAATCAGGAAAAAATTAGTTGTTAAAGGAATAAAAAACAAAACTAACCCAGCTAAAAGTAATGAGGCTTTCATTACCTTTGTATTGCCAACTATATCTGCAACACGTCCAGCAATAGGAGCAGTAATTAATCCTCCAAATCCGTATGCAATAAGTACTAGACTTGCTTTTTGAGGTGCAATTGCTAGGGATTTTGTCAAATAAATCATTAAAAAAGGGACTACCATAGTTCCAGCACGGTTTATCAAAACCGTTAAAGATAACAACCACATTTCTTTAGGTAGCCCTTTGAGATCTCTCCAAGGGTTCATAAGATTTCTAATCTTCTTTGGTCATAGCAGAAGATTTCTCACTAACTTTAGATTTTCGCAACCAATATAAAATGGGTGCGCTAGCCATTAAGATAGGCACAATAAAAAGTTGCTGGTTATTTTCAGCTTCTTTTATACTTGCCACCACGACTATAGCCATAACAACCAATGGAGAAATTACTACGAACAAAAGTACTGGCCAGTTGCCTGGAATTTTAAAAGGGCGAGACATTTCAGGTTCTTTGATTCTTAAAACTAGTAAAGCTATGAATTGTAGTGCCAATTCTGCTGAGTAAAGCAAAATGTCTATGATTACTAATTTGCCAAATGATAAGGCGCAAAAGAGTGCAGTGATAAGAGATGAAACTAAAAGTGCTACAATTGGAACACCAGTCTTTTTAGCTGTGCGGGTAAAGATTTCAGGTAGCCAACCATCTTGAGCCATTGCATAGGGTAAACGTGATACGTAAAGCAGTTGGCTGTTAAAAAGCCCCCAAGCTGAAATTAGTGCGGCTATTGCTATTGTAATAGCTAAATATTTTCCGCCTACCATTTCTGCTAATACAGGCCAGCCAGCCGATTCATTCCAAACAGATTTGTCAGTTGTATAACCTACGCCAACTAAAACAGGTACACAATAAGCTAATATAACTATTGGTAGTGCTAAGCCAAGTGCCTTTGGATAAGTCTTTTGAGGCTCATCTACTTCTGCTGCAAATGTTGATACATTGTCCCAAGCACAATAATTCCATAACACTACAGCTAAACCACTAACTATTGCTCCTGATTCAGGTCTTTGAGCTAAACCTTGCTTAATCGTGGATATTGCTGTAGTAGTTACATGAGGAGTAAAGAATCCTACTAGAATAAGGATGAGAAAAGGGCCTAAAACTAGTAGTGTATTTAAGAGAGCGCTATGACCAACAGTTTTTGCTCCAAAATAGTTGAAAATCAATGAGATAATAACAATTGATATTGCTACTAACCATCTTTTAATTATTACTGGTGTAGGGGCTGAACCATTTTCCTGCAAAGCTAATTGAGGGATAAAATAAGCTAGATAGTTTACAAATAGAACTGGATAAACTGCCATATCTACAGCAGTAAAACAAATTGTCCACCAGCCTTCCATCACTGCCCAAAAATCTCCCATTGCTGTCTTAACCCAACGATAGTAACCACCTTCGTGAGGCATCATACTGGAGAGTTCAGCTACCATTAAAGCTGTTGGCAAACTCCATAATATTGGAGTTAAAACTAACAAAAACATTGCCCAACCTGGATTCATTTGAGTAATTAGAGGTTCTAAACCAAATGCTCCACCTGAAACAGTAAAAAAAATAATTCCTACTAATGGAAGTAAACTTATCTTTTTTATTGTTATTGAATCAGTAAGGTTTTGAAGTGTTGTGTTGTTGATTAAATCACCTGTTAAATTATTGTTGGACAACGAGTTTCTCCTTAAGGTTTTTAGCTTGTAAATAGCCAACCAATAGGGAATGATTCTAGCGGGATTAGTATTTGAATATCAATAAAAAATGTAAAAGAAATAATAGAAATTATAGGCTTAAGTATAATGTAACTAAAAAGTAAAACACTATGGCTTAAACTATTTGCCAGATTTTAATTGACCTATCTCGACTTGCTGAAGCAAATATTTGTCCATCTGAAGACCATTCAAGACAAGAAATTTGCTTGAGGTGACTATTATTTTTAGCTAGTAATTCTCCACTAACACCATTCCAAAGATATATGAATCGATCACTATCCCCACTGATAAATAAGTCATTTTGAGGATGCCAAGCCAATGCATTAGGGCTTCCACGGTGTTCAGGACAAACTAAATAAGGGGAATAAGGAGGTTTTTTATCAATATTATAAACTCTTACGGCATCATCATAAGAAGCTATAGCTAAGAACTTTCCATTACTACTAAAAGTTACACTGTTGCTACCTAAATTATTGGTATTAAGTGGGATTTTTTTTGGTGGTAATTGATAAGCTGAAGTGTCTTCAAAATCAAGTAATCGTGTAAAATCACCGCTACAAATTGCTAGTAGCTTTTTGTTAGGATGAAATGCTACAGAGTGTAACCAACCTTGTACTCTTAGTTGTTGAATAAGTGTTTTGGTTTCTATGTCAATGATACGTATGCAGTTATTCCATCCAACTACTGCAAGATATTTACTACAAGGGCTAAAAGCAACACAGGATTCATTAAGTTTTACCCTTTTCTGTAAAACAAACTCGGTAATTAGTTGCAAATTTGAAGCTTTAAATAATGCAAGTCCACCATTGTCTCCACAAATAGCAAGAAATTCTCCATTTGAACTAAAAGCAATAGATCTAACTTCACCTCTGCCATAAGTAATGCTATTTGAAGGTAGTTGAGCTATTTCTTTTTGTGTAGAGACATCCCAAAATTTAATTGTGGAATCACTACTAGAACTGGCTAGTAAATTGTTATTTGGGCTAAAGGCAATTGAGCGAATCGATACCATTGGCCTAACAATTTCACTTAACTCTGTAATTTGTTCTAATTTCATAATTTGACAGTGTCTAAGAAGTTTCCTTCAACAATTGGTAAAAGTCGTGAATCTTCTAGCGCTGCGGTTCTGTGACCCATTCCAGCTAAATATTCTGGATTAGAAGCAAATGCCATAAAATTGCTAACACTAGATTGATGCACAAGCATTACTGCATCCCATTTTTCATCACTTGGGCCAATCAAAAAGTCGCCGCCTTGACCAAAGAAAATTACTTTGCCTCCAGCTTTTTCTAAAAACGGCAGAGTATGTTCAAAATAGAGTTTGTAGGCTTCAGCACCACTAATTGGGTTTTGAGGAGCAAGTTCAGGTGTAGCAGAGTAGTTTGCTACTTTTCGAAATTTTAGCAAATTTAGCATTACCACAGACCCAGTGATGTTTCTTGTAAAAAAAGCTCTACCAGATTCTTGAGTTGGTTCTAAGTATGTTGTTTTAGCCATTTGATCCATTTATGTTTCCTTAAAATAGTCCAAGTTGCGAGCTAAGAAAAAAGTTAAAAGAGAAAGCCAAAACAAAAAGAGCACATTTAAGCTCAAAACCTTTAGAAGTAACAGCATGGATACTTTTAGGTAAAAGGCGCTCAATCAAAGAAAAAGAAGTCTCAGCAATTTGGCGATGATGAGTTTGAATATAACGAATATAAGGAGCTAAGGGACATAAACTATTAGACTTACGGTAAGGAAGCAAAGTTATATCAGCAGATTCCTTGAGCATATCTTCAATAGAATAATCATTATAGGCTTTATCCCCATAAATGGTAGAACCCTCAGCTAAATCAAAGAGATATAGCTTCAATGAATCTGTATCATTTTCTCCACCTGGGGTAAAGAAAAATTCTACAGGTTTACCTTCTTTTGTTACACAAAGATGTATTTTAAGCCCATAAAAATACCTTCTTTTGCTTGCATTATATCCTCTAAAATCTTCTCCTTGATAAATCTTGCTCTCACTAATCCTAATATTATCAAATACTTGTACTGGGTATGAGTCTATTACATAAGCGTTTTCCTTGTTAACTTCTTCCCAGTTCTTTCCCAATACCTTAAATATTACATAGATGTAGTAGCTTAAGGCATGTATTCTTCTGTTTAGCCTACTTTTACTTAACATTTCTGGTATATAGTAAGGTTTTGCTAAATCTTTTCTTGCTTTCTCAAAATTACATCCGCATTTTATTGCTGTTACTATTGCTACTGTTATCACTTCTGCATCTGTCATCTTTGTTTGCTTATCTTCTTGATTATTCATTGCTTTTAACACATCGCTACTCATACAATATATTAATATCAACTGGAGTTCGTCCATCTTCTTTTCTCCTTTTTCTTTTGCTTGAGAAAAGTTTATGGACTACTCTCTTTCTTTTCAATTCAGGTCGCAACTTGGACTAAAATATTAAATATTTGATTAACTATTCTACTAGCACACAAGAATTAAGGATAAGCACTTGACTAGTGGTCTTGAATTTTTTTGGTATTGCAATTTGTGTATTTGATTCAAGAATTCCTTTGACTATTACATTTCGTCCTTTGGTCAAGATATCTACTTTTTTGCGATCTGTTTCATTAGTAAATATACAATAAATAGAATAGGAAATGTCTTTTCCTGAAACTTGTGCTTTTTGAAGATGAAGAAAGCTTATTTGAGATTCTGGTTCGCTATCAAAATCAACTATAGTTCCTGTAAGTGATATTGCTTTTCCTTTGTTCTTATCAAGTGCTACATCAATGCTATATTGTTGGAAGTTTTCAGAGTTTGTAGGAGCATTTTTAACAGTTTCGAGTACCTTTTTTGATTCCTGATCTTGTTTTGACATAAAGTACATTGCAGTACACATCAAAACAATTGCAGCTAGAATAAGTAAATTTTTCTTTGGATCTTTTATTTTTTGTGACATTTTATTTTTCTTGATTAAATAAGTAGAAACACAGGTTTTTAACAAAGTAACAAAAATAGTAAGGTTCAATGAGAAAATAATGAAAAATTTCATAACCTTTCATTGAACCTTGATTTACTATACTTATTCTTAACTAAGCTACTCCATGAGACTTGAACCATTCTTGTAAGCGCTTCCAACCATCTTGAGCTTCTTCCTTGCGATAGCTTGGACGATAGTCAGCATGAAAACCATGTGGAGTTTTAGGATAAACGATAATTTCAGAAGTATTAGAATTTTTCTTTAATGCTTCTCTCATTTTTTCCACAGATTCAAGAGGAATGCCTTGATCATCTCCTCCATAAAGCCCAAGTACAGGAGCTTTAAGGTCTGCTACTACATCTATTGGGTTTTTAGGTTGTAACTCTGATGTATTACCAACTAAGCGACCATACCAAGCAACACCAGCCTTGACTTTAGTAGTGTGTGCTGAATATAGCCAAACAATACGGCCACCCCAACAAAAACCAGTAATTGCAAGTTTATTAATGTTTCCATTAGAGCTATTTGCCCATTCTACAGTAGCGTCAAGGTCTGACATTACTTGTTCATCAGGAACTTTAGAAACTACTTTAGAGATTACTTCACCAATATTATCAATTTTAGAAACATCTCCTTGGCGTGCATATAGTTCAGGTGCAACAGCTAAATAGCCAAGTTTAGCAAAGCGACGGCAAATATCTTTGATATGCTCATGTACTCCAAATATTTCTTGAACAACTAAAACAACAGGAAAAGATTTACCTGTTTCAGGCATTGCTCTATAAGCAGGCATCTCACCATCTTTGGTCTTAATTTTTACTTCACCAGCTATTAGCCCTTTTGCGTCAGTAGTTATAGCTGTTTGGGCTGAAATTGGTTGAACGGCCAATGCAAACCCAGTTGCTAAGGTTGTTACTACAAACTCTCTTCGTGTAAATTCTTTGTTAGGTATAAGACTAGCAATTTCTTCTAGCATTATTGTCCTCCTTTAATATTGTAGCTAAATCTTAGTTTAACAAACAAAAATAGAAAAGCTCATCAGTACAGCTTTATTGGCTTTATTGGCAAATATTCAGTATAGTTATATTTGTTACTATTACTTAACCTTAAACTGTCATTAATTTTTATTAAAAAACAATATGTCAAAACTAAATCTCTTACTAATAACTATTATTTTTTGCTTTGCAAATATTGCAATAACTAGCAGTAATCAAAAAAGTGATAAAGCAGATATAGTCTTTAAAAATGGCAACATCTACACTGTAAACCAAAAACAAACTAAAGCAGAAGCTATTGCTGTAAGAGAAGGTAGAATAGTTTTTGTTGGTTCTAATAAGGATGCTGAGAGTTATATAACTGGTAGCACTCAAGTTATAGATTTACAAGGAAATACTGTAGTACCAGGTTTAACGGATTCCCATTGCCATTTGTCAGGCATTGGAGAAAGAGAGTTAACCCTTAACTTAGAAGGTACAAAGAGTTTGTCAGATTTTCTTGCTAAAGTAAAAGCTGAAGCTCAAAAAACTCCTCCTGGAAAATGGATTGTAGGCCGTGGTTGGATAGAGACTTTTTGGGAACCTCCAGTTTTTCCAACTCGTGAAGATTTGGATAAAGTTGCACCTAATAACCCTGTTTTCCTAGAACGAGTTGATGGACATGCTTCAGTTGTTAATAGTCAAGCACTAAAAATTGCTGGCATTGATAAAAAAACAACCAATCCTTTTGGCGGGGAAATTGTAAGAAATAAACAAACTGGTGAAGCTACAGGAATGATACTAGATTCAGCACAAGAGCTAATAACTAAACATATTCCTGAGAAAACTGAGACAGAAAAAAAACAATTTTTAGTAGTTGGGGCTAAACACAGCATAGAACTAGGTTGGTGTGAAATTCAAAATGCTGGTAGCACTTATGAGGAAATAAACAGATTTAAAGAACTATATAAGGCAGGAAGCATTAAACTGCGTGTCTATAACGCTGTTTATGGCCCAGGTGCAGAAGTAAAACATTTGTTTAAAGATGGGCCTATTATTGGTGAGTTTAATGATAGATTTACTGTAAGAACTATAAAAGTTTCTTTTGATGGTGCTTTGGGTTCAAAAGGTGCAGCATTGCTAGAACCCTATTCAGATGGCGGTGAGAGCGGTTTTCTTACAAAAAAAGAAAGAGAGCTAACGCCAATGTTTATTGAAGCATTAAAGAGAGGCATTCAAGTTGAAACTCATGCTATAGGAGATCGTGCTAATAGAGAAATTCTTAATATTTATGAAAAGGCTTTTAAGGCTGTTCCTGAAGATAGTAGACGATTTGCCGAACCTCGTTGGCGTGTAGAACATGCTCAAATCCTGAATCCAACAGATCTTCCAAGATTTGCAAGTTTAGGAGTTATTCCATCAATGCAACCTTCTCACGCAATTAGCGATCTGCATTTTGCTCCTAGAAGATTAGGGATAGAACGCCTAGCAGGTGCTTATGCTTGGCAAAGTCTTCTTAAAACAGGAGTTGTTATTGCTGGTGGTTCTGACTCTCCTGTAGAAGAAGGCAATCCTATGGTTGAATTTTATGCTGCTGTTGCTAGGAAAGACTTAAAAGGTTTTTCTGGTGAAGGTTGGCATTTAGAACAAGCTGTTTCTAGAGAAGATGCATTAAAAATGTTTACTCTCTGGGCTGCTTATGCTGCTTTTGAGGAAAAAATAAAAGGCTCAATAGAAATTGGTAAACTGGCAGATCTAACTGTGCTATCTGCTGATATAATGCAAATACCTTTGTCTGAAATTCCTAAAACTAAAGCTGTAATGACTGTTATTGGTGGAGAAGTTGTTTATAAAAATAACTTGAAAAATAACTAACCAACTAATTAAACAAGGAGAAACTAGAATGTTTATAGTTGCAGCAATACAAATGAATTCAACCGATCGTGTTTCAGATAATTTATCTAAAGCAGAACATTTAATTAATCAAGCAGCTATGCGAGGAGCTAAAATAGCTGCACTGCCAGAAAATTTTGCTTATCTACGTTCAGAATCCGAAAAAATTGAGTATAGACAATCTTTAGATGATGAATTAGTTGCTTGGATGAAAGAACTTGCAACACGATTAAAAATCTTTCTCCTTGCAGGTAGTTTCCCTGAAATAATACCTAGTTCAGAAAAAATCTATAACAGTAGCTTGTTTATAGATCCACATGGCGAAATAATTGCTCATTATCGAAAAATACATCTTTTTGATGCTACTTTATCTGATGGTACAGTTTTAATGGAATCTCGTTATGTTGAAGCAGGTGAAGACTTAAGCTTGGCTACAATTGATAATCATAAAATGGGTATGACAATTTGTTATGATCTAAGATTCCCAGAACTCTACCGAAAATTAGCTAAAGCAGGAGCAGAAGTTATTTTTGTGCCTTCAGCCTTTACTTTGCAAACAGGTCGCGATCATTGGGAACCACTAATTCGCGCAAGAGCTATAGAAAACCAAGTCTATATAATTGCTCCAGCGCAGTTTGGGCAACATAGTCCACGTCGTGCAAGCTATGGGCGAGCAATGATTGTTGATCCTTGGGGAACTGTTTTAGCAAAAGCTTCTGACCGAGATTGTGTTATTACAGCAGAAATAGATTTTGATTACCTAAATAAAGTACGTGGTTTAATGCCTTGTCAAAATCATATTAAATTAATCTAATTTTATGAAACCTATAAAACCTCTTAAGTCTTTTGATATCAGTCTTTCTCGCCAAGGAACTGTTTCACTTAATGAACAATTAGTCACACAAATAAGCTTACAAATTGTTAATGGTCTGCTCAAACCAGGTGACAAACTGCCTTCTGTTCGTAATATGGCGCGCAGGTTGAATATTCATCATAACACTGTTAGTAGTGCTTATGGAGTTCTTGCAGAACGCAATTTAGTTAACGTAAAACATGGTAGTGGAGTTTATGTCAGTAAAAGTAATGCTAATATAGGAGAAAATACAGATTTAGATGGAATTATTCGTGATTTTTTAGAAGTTGCACGTAAGCAAGGATACTCCTTACAAGATATCAGACAATCAGTCATAAAATGGTTAGACAAACAGCCTCCAGACCATTTGCTTATCATAGAACCAGCAAAAGATATTCAAAAAATCTTAACTTTTGAGCTAAAACAGCACTTTGATTGCCCAATTAAATCTGCAACGCTTCAACAAGTAGTAGCTAATCCAGAAATACTTACAGGTGCTTTATCCATTGCTACGGCTTATCATGCAGTTGAAGTTAAGAAACTTCTTCCCAAAGATGCATTATTTGTAGATATAAATTTGCAAACAGGCCGAGAAGAAGCACAAGAGCTTAAACGCCTTTCACAAGGGGCAATTGTTGCGCTAATTTCTATTGGAGAGACTATGTTTGAATTTGCTCCTGTAGTAATTGCTTCACTACGAGGAGAAGATTTATTAGTTCGTACAGAAGTGCTTGATTCAACTAAGAGATGGCAAACCCTTGCTAATACAGCAGATTTAATAATTACTGATAGTTACTGTTTTGACAAAATCTCTAATTTTACAGGGAAAAAAGTTTTATCTTTGAGCTTAATCTCATCTCAAATTGTCCGTTATCTAAAAAATGCTCTAAGAAACTCTGTTACTTAAGTAGTTTAGCTAAAAATAGTTTGGATTTAATATAGTAAATAAAAAAGGAGCAACTTGGAAGTTGCTCCACAACCTTACATCAGAGATGTAAGTTACTGTAATGAAGAACGTTTTACCTAATACCAGAAGGTTGATTAAATTGACCAATATTTAAGCCAGGAGCGCCAACTACTGTAGCTGCACCACCTTTAGCAGGTTTGCATTGAATGCGGTTGTTGCCAGTGTCAGCAACAAATACATTACCAGTTATATTTACAACTATGCCTTCAGGGTGATTTACTGTTCCTACTGCTGTTCCAGCATTCATAAATACTGACCAAGTTCCATTTGTATTAACTTGAATACGATTGTTAATAGTGTCGGCTACCCAAATATTTCCACTATCATCAACGTACATTCCTTTAGGAGCATTGACTTGACCTATTGCTGAACCTGTTGTTGCTAAAATAGTCCAGCCAGTATCTAAACCTGTAGAGTTCATTTGAATACGATTATTTAGAGTGTCAGCAACATAAACCATTCCATTTGAGTTTACTGCTACTGATTGAGGTTGATTAAATTTTCCAAGAGTGTTTCCTGCTGTTGCTCCTGCAAATATTGCAAAAGTTGGGCTTGTAGTTGAAGCATTGGTTACAACTAAAATTCTATTATTAGCTGTGTCAGCAATGTAGAGTTTGTTAGTTGGCTCATCATAAGCAACTGCAGCAGGTTGATTTACTTGGTTGGTTGCTAAACCTGCTGTTGCAATAGCATTCCAAGTAGCACCTGAATCGGTAGAGCGCTGAACACGGTTATTTGCTGTATCTGCTACAAATATGATGCTATCACTAGAATCTACAGTTACTCCTTTAGGAGCATTAAATTGCCCAAGTCCAGTACCAGGCCCAAAGCCTACCGTTTGCCAACTTTGACCATTATTAGTAGAGCGTTGAATACGATTATTTAGTGCATCTGCTACGTATAAAGTACTGTGGTTTAATACTGGAGGTGTTACCGTAAAATTAAGAATACCTGAAATACTGCTATTAAAATTACTGTCACTATTATAAACGGCAGTAATAGAGTGTGTTCCAGCACTTAAGCTGTTAGTGCTAAGAGTAGCAGTTCTATTAATTAGATTAACAGGAGTTCCTAAATTATTAGTGCCATCCTTAAATTGTAGAGTTCCAGTAGGAGTTCCTGAACCAGGAGAATTGGCAGAAATTGTTGCAGTAAATGTTACTGTTTGTCCAAAGGCTGATGAATTGACAGTTGACATTATTGATGTAGTTGTATTTGCTTTATTTACCATCTGACTAAGTGCTAAAGAAGTGCTAGAGTTGAATCTAGTTCCACTACTATAAACAGCAGTAATAGAATGAGTTCCAGTTGAAAGGCTAGAAGTAGAAATAGATGCAGAACCATTACTCAAAGTTTGAGGTGTGCCAATCTGAGAACCACCATCAAAGAAAGTTACTGTTTCTGTAGGTGTCCCAGTTCCAGGAGAGTTAACCCCTACAGTAGCAGTAAATGTTATGCTTTGCCCAAAAACTGGTGAACTTAAAGAAGAGCTTAGCATTGTTGTTGTATTGGCTTTGCTAACAGTTATAGTAGTGTTTCCTGTTATGCTAGATTGTAAAGTGTCTGTTGCCGTTATAATTTGAGTTGCAGGAGTGCGTAAAGTTACTCCATTTGTAAATGTTTTAACTCCAGCATCAGCAGAAGTAAAAGTATAGTTAGATGGAAGAGTTGCTGATGGATCTGAAGAAGTAAAAGCAATTGTTCCTGTGTAGGAAGTAGCTGTGTTATTAGCAACATCTAAAGCTGTAACTGTAATATTAAAAGCTTGGCCTGAAACTAGGTTACTTGTTGAAGCTGTAACCATAAGAGTAGTGGCTGGGCCAGAATTTACTACCAATGTATAATTTTGAGAACTAGAACAACTATTAGCATCAGTTGTTGTAACAGTTATAGGGAAAGAACCTGCTTGAGTAGTAGTTCCTTGCAACGTTCCAGTAGTAGAAGAAAATGTTATTCCTGTAGGTAAACTTCCACTTATGCTAAAGCTATAGGGGGATTGTCCACCAGTTGTTGTAAATGTTTGATTATAAGCAACTCCTACACTGGCAGATGATATGGTGCTTGGGCTTAAGCTCATTTGTGAATTTTGTAACACTGCTACTATATTAGAACTTCGATTAGTGACAGATATATCAGCTTTATTATCTCCATCTATATCATTTATTACTATACCTATAGGAATATTACCACCAGATGAAAAGTTCTTTGTAGCAAAAGAAAAGTTTCCAGGACTACTATTGTTTATTAGTATTGTTATTGAGGCATCCTGTAGATTGCTTTCAACTAAATCAAGCTTACCATCACCATCTAAATCACCTACAGATATTACATTTGGACTAGTATTTGGAGCAGTAGAAACACTTACTTTTGAGGCAAAAGAAATTATTCCACTGGTACTTGTATTTCTTAGTAGCGATACAATACCAACTCCACAAAGAGCCGCTATGTCAGGCTTACCATCACCATCTAAATCATTTGATACTAAATCAAGAGGAAGTATATCTGTAGTGAAATCAACTCTAGGAGCAAAAGAAATTGTTCCAGCAGTGCCTGTATTTCTAAATACTGAAACAGTATTGTTAGGGGTATTATTAGCATTAGCAACAATTAATTCAGGCTTACCATCTGCATCTATATCGCTGATTTTCACTGAGTTAGGTGATTGAGCAGTAGCTAAATCTGTTCTAGCAAATGAAACCGTTCCAACAGTGGTGATTGTATTTCTTAAAATCGACAATGTGTTATTTCGAAAAATAGCCTCAGCTATATCAGCTTTACCATCTCCATCTATGTCGCCTATGGTTACTGTTCCAAATATGCCAGCAACAGCAATATTTACACTGGTGGCAAAAGAAATATTTCCACTTGTACTAGTGTTTAGCAAAACTGCTACACTGCTACTGCTATTAGCAACAACTATATCAAGTTTACCATCGCCATCTAAGTCTCCTATTGCTACAGAAATATTATTATTACCAGCAACAACATCTACTTTAGGAGCAAAAGAAACAGTTCCAGGAGTACTAGTATTTCTTAATACAGAAATTGTGTTGGTGTTTTGATTAGAAGTAACCAAGTCTGCTTTACCATCTCCATCAATATCTCCAACTGCTAGTGAAGCAGGCCCTAAGTCTGTAGTAAACATAGATTTATGGAAGTCTACAGTACAACTATTAGTAACTAAAGGGTTAATAGAATTATAATGTTTGAGTTTAGATTGAAGTGAACTGTTAGCAGTTGTTTTTAAAGTAAATGAAGAGACAAACAAAAGCAAACAAAATACTAAGGATACAAAACTTATTAATAATTCAACATTGTATTTATAAGAATCTTTAGCTTTAGACAGATTTTTCTTTGTAGTGAAACCTAGTTTTAGCATAACTCTTTATTCTCCGATTGATAGCAATTTATACAGTCAATCTATGTAGTATATACATATGTAGTATAGTTAGTAGTATTACAAATAATTTACACTAAGGAGATTCTAGGAGAAAAAATAAAAGAGGACTGTATGATTTTCAGAATTCCGAAAATCATACAGTCCTCTTTTATTTTAGGTAGTAGAATAATTAGGTTTATCTGTCTTTTAGGTATAGTTATGAATACTTTAACAAAAGAGTTAATCAATAGAGCTTTTTTACTAGCATATTTTATACATAGAGAAAAGAAACTTGCTATTAACATTGCTACAGAAGCTATTGCTCAATTAGAAGTGGCATTACTAGCTCAGGATAAAAGGTCATATTACAAATTATCTGGACGTGCTAAGAGTGTGCAAAATAATACAGCTAAATATAGAACAAAAATATCGTTGAATGAATTACACCTCTTACAACGCCTTGTTTACGTGGAATCAGAACTACATGAGCTAGAACAAGAAAATGATAAAGTCAATCTTAGCCAAGAAAATATGATAATTCGTTTTATTAAGTATCTAGTAAAAATTACTAGTAAAAGAAACTCTTTCTATGTAAATGTTGGATTAAGCCGCTTGCTTTATAACTATGCAACCCCTGAAGCAATAGATATTTATAATGTAATTATCCAAGATTCTAATCGTACAAAAGATGATGCATACTATAGATCAAGGAAAAAACAACTAGTTACAGAAATACAAGAACGCTTTGGGGAGTTAATTAAGACAATTCGTGTAGAACGAGGAGAAGAAAGGTTTTTAACTATCCAATCTGCAAATCACTCAACAATTAAATTAGTAGAAGAATGCCTAAATGTTTTTACTCCTTGGGATACATCTTGTTTAATACCTGAAAAGTTTGATCCATTAAATGCTTCTATAGAAAAGCTTTCTTTTAATGGAAAAGATCCTGATCAAGAACATCCTATTGAGCTAAATAGAATGCACTGTATTATTCATCCTCAATGTTATTGGCGATTAATTATGTCACTAAATTTTGATTCTCCTGATACTCGGTTAGAACTTCCTAAGTTTCAAATTTCTGAAAAGGATGAAGATATAGAAAAACCTCCTAAAAAAGGTAATGAAGAAAAACTAAGTGAATCAGAATTAAATGTAATTGAACAACTGCTTGCTAGTTATGCAGATAAACGTAGAGCTAATCCAAGTAGATTTTTATCTATATTTGTTGATGGTCATAAAAAAGGTGAACTAGATATTTATCAAGTTAATAGTATTAGCTTAGAAATAAACGGAAGTCCTGAGCAAATTGCTATTCGTAGAAAAGAAGATAACACTCTATTAGCTCTTTATGTTTGGGAAGAAAGCCAAATTAAAGAATCAAAATTAACATACTCAAATATTATTGAAAGTGGGCAAGAAATTACTGTAACTATTTCTTTTACAAGGGATTTTGATGAATTTATTACTAGTGCAAATCTTACAATTAGCTATGAGGAAACTGCTTTATATCGAAAACTACTACTTTTACTAAACAAATTACTTTACTCAAATGACAAATATTCTTTTAGCTGGAAACCTGTGCTAGCCTTTACTTCATTGGTTTTAGCCATTGTTTTAGTTTCATATACTTACTATAACCGTCCTTTAGAAACAGTTTCTAGTTTCCCTCAAAACACTCCTAAAATTACTGTAACACCTAAGTTAACTAACTTAAATAAAAACAATCAACTTGCTCCTGAGCTAACAAGTCAGCAAAATACGTCTACTAATACACCTACACCTATTGCTACATCTAAACCAAATAATGATTCTGATGTTATTGTTGCTAATAATAACAAACAAAATACTTTATCAGAAATTTCCAAGAATAGTTCTTCTAGTGAAGATTTGTTAATTTATCGAAATCCTCAAGATAATTTTACAATTAAATCACTTTCAGAAGTGAAGTCTGTATACGTTGATCAACTAGGGGAAAATAACTTTAGTAAAGAAATCAGAGAGAAGTTAATTGAGCAATTAAGTAACACTAAAATAATAAAATATAGTGAAAATATAGATGAAGTTGATTCTGTAATTAAAGGCTCTGTAAGTGAAAAAGATGCAGATAATTTTACTATTTCACTAAAGTTGGTTAATGCTGATGGGGAAACGCTTTGGTCTGTTTCTACTAGAAAGATTAATAAACATGAAATAAATAACTTGCCAATTTTGCTTAAGAGTATTAAAAACAACCTAGTTAGAAATATTGAAAAAGCAAGAAGCAAAACTTCCTATGAGAAATAACAGTAAACTAGTTTTAGTAATAATCCTTTTTCTATTTTATCAAATTTCTATAGCGCATACTAAAACACAAACAAATAGTCAAAATAATCCAGAACAGGAGCAAAAATCTCTAGCGCAAAACACTAATAAAAGCAAAGGTGTAGAATTATTTGAAGAAGCTGAAGCTATGTTAAAAAAGAGAACAGCAGAATCTCTACGCTTAGCTATTGAAAAGTTTAAAGAAGCTTTGCCCTTTTTATATGCTGAAAATAATAAAGAAAAGCAATGGAATGCTAATGATGAACTAGCATTTGCTTATTTTCGCTTAGGAGATAATGTAAATGCTTTAGAATACGGCAATAAAAGTTTAAGTTTAGCTAGAGAGATAAATAATCCTGAATATGAAATAGAATCGCTAAATACTATAGGAAATGTTTATAACCGAATAGCAAACAATCCAAAAGCTCTAGAAGCTTATAACAACGCTTTGGCGATTGCAGAAAAAATAAAGTCTATAAGCTATCAAGCACAAGCACTTAGCAATATAGGTAGCGTTTACAACCATACAGGGGAAAATCAAAAAGCTCTAGATTATTTCAATAAAGCTCTTCCGCTTAGAAAACAAGCAAATGATAAATCTGGAGAAGCTGCAACATTAAATAATATTGCAGGTGTTTATAGTCGATTAGGTGATTTTGAAAAAGCCTTAAGCTATTACAATAGAGCATTACCACTAAGAAGAGAAGTTAAAGATATTTTTGGCGAACTAGCTACACTCACTAACATCGGGACAATTTATAGTGAGCTAGGAGAAACACAAAAAGTATTAGAAAGTTACAACCAAATCTTAATTCTTAACAAACATGTAGGAGATAAGCTTGTAGATATTATAGCTCTTAGCCAAATAGGAACTTCTTATCTAAAGTTAGACAACACTGAAAAAGCTTTAGAATATTGTAATGAAGCACTCTCTAAAGTAGATGCTAAAGATAGCTACAGCTTAATTAGGGTATATGCAAGAATAGGAGATATTTATAAAAAGCTAAAAGAAACCAATAAAGCTTTAGAATTTTATAATAAAGCCTTTGTTGCTGCGCAGCAAATACTTGACCGATATTCACTTGCAAGCACACTTTATTCAATTTCATCTGTTGAATTTCAGCAAAATAACTTAAAAAATGCTCGTACTCATATTGAAAAAGCAATTGAGCATAGTGAATTTATCCGAAGCAATGTAGTTGCACAAAATCTACGAACTTCTTATTCTGCAACAATTCAGAAATATTATGATCTTTATATAGAAATATTAATGACTTCACATAAACTAAATCCGAAACTAGGATTTGATAAAGAAGCTTTCCAAATCAGTGAAAAAGCTCGTGCACGTACTTTACTTGAATTAATGGCTGAAGCAAAAGTTGATATTAAAAAAGGGGTAGATCTTCAACTATTAGAAAAAGAAAAAATTTTACAGGAAAAACTTAATGCTAAAGAAATAGAGCGAAGTAGATTACTTGCTCGTCAATATAAAAATGAAGAAAAAGAAGCCATTAATAAAGAAATAGAAGAAATAATAAGTAATTATAGAGGGATTCAAACTGAAATACGTGAGAAAAGCCCTCTTTACGCTACTATTACTCAATCACAACCTCTTTCGATTGAAGAGATTCAAGGACAAATATTAGATAATAATACGATACTTCTTGAATATTGGTTAGGTGAAGAACATTCCTATTTATGGGCGCTTACGCCAAATACAGTATTAAGCTATGAGTTAGCTAAAGGCTCAGAAATAGAACCTATTGCTAAGCGCTTATATGAGATTTTATCTGCACTTGGTCGTAAGGTGAGATTTGAAACTCCTGAAGAGCGTCAGAAGCGTATAGAAAAAGCAAATGCTGAATATCCTGAAGTAGCAAAAATTTTAAGTACAATTTTGCTAGCCCAAGTAAGTGAAAAGCTAGAAAAAAAACGGTTAGTAGTGGTAACGCAAGGGATTCTTCAATATATTCCTTTTAGTGTTTTGCCTTTGCCTAAAGGAGATAATAATCAGACTTTTCCTCCTTTAATTATTGAACATGAAATAGTTAGTTTACCTTCAATCTCAGTTATAAAGAGTTTACAAACTAATAAAATAAGCTCTATTAGCAAGGAAAAAACGATTGCTATTTGGGCTGATCCTGTTTTTGATCCTAAAGATGAGCGATTAAAGAATAGTTCTAATAACTCAACTTCAAACTCAAGCCAAACAACTAGAAATACAGAGTTAGAGGAAGATTTAGAGTTAAATCAATTATTGAGATCTACTGAAGACAGCACTATATTGCAAGATAAAGGGTTTAGCCGTTTAGTTGGGACAAGAATAGAAGCTAATGCAATATGTTCGCTTGTTGCTAAAGAGAGCAATGTTTTACTTGCTCTTGACTTTGATGCCAATCATAACAAAGTACTTTCAACTGATTTAAGCCAATATAAATATATTCATTTTGCTACACATGGATTGCTAAATGAAGTACATCCAGAGCTTTCAGGGTTAGTTTTTTCATTGTTTGATAAAGATGGAAAAATACAGAATGGGTTTTTAAGGTTAAATGAAGTGTTTAATTTAACTATGCCTGTAGATATGGTTGTGTTAAGTGCTTGTCAAACTGGTTTAGGCAAAGATATAAAAGGAGAAGGAATAATAGGGTTAACTCGGGGTTTTATGTATGCTGGGGCTGAGCGAGTCTTGGTTAGTCTTTGGAATGTTAATGATAAAGCAACTTCAGAGTTAATGAAGAGATTTTATGAAGGAATATTAAAAGATGGTTTAACTCCAACTATAGCACTTAGAAATGCACAGGTATCTCTTCTAAAAGAAAAAGAATGGAGTTCTCCTCATTTTTGGGCACCTTTTATCATTCAAGGTAGTTGGAAATAAAAAATACTAAAGCCAAAAAGGATGCTTAGAAGTATTCAAGTTATTGGAAAAAATGGTATTATAAGAGAAAATCAGTAAAACTATCTGTAAAACAAGTAAAATATACTAAGAAAAATATTTAGATATCTTAATGGAATTTATGTCTTTTATTTTCGCAGTCCTATTTTTTGAATTCTAGACTGAGATTATATTTTGACTTATGTACAAGTTATTAATTTATTTATTGCTCACACTTATAATAACCTGTCTAACATCTCCTAGAGTTTTGGCTGCTAATTCTACATCTCATAAAGAACAATACCTTTATCAAAATTGGCTAACTCAAGATGGTTTACCACAAAATGTTGTAAAAGATATTTTGCAAACAAAAGATGGCTATTTGTGGATTGCGTTTACTAGTGGGATAAGCCGTTTTGATGGTATTAAGTTTACTAATTTCAATACTTATAACACACCTGACTTAACTAGCAATAGGATAAATTCACTTTGTGAAGATGCAAGAGGAAATCTTTGGATAAGTACTGAAGATAAAGGTGTCTATAAATATGCTCAAGGTAAATTTACCAATTACAATACTACAAATGGATTACTAAAAAACCATGTTTTTAGTTTATCAACTAGTTTAGACGGTAATTTACTAGCAATAATGGATGATGGTATATGTTATTACCAGAATGATAGATTTTTAGTCTATAAAAATACAAACGTATTTTCTCTTATGCGTGAAATTGCTTTTAATCGTCAAGGGAAAGAGCTTTGGATAGCCGCTTTTGATAAAGTGATTTGTATTGATGAAGATAAAGCGACCTCATATAAAGTAGAAAAAGAACTTGCTAATGATAAAATCAGAAAAATATGTATAACTCATGATGGAACCATATTAATAGGGACTGCCTTAGGTTTAGCTTATTTTAATAAAAAAGAGTTTCTTCTTTACAAAGACAAAAATGCTCCAAACTCAGAGGTTAGAACTATTTTTGAAGATAAAAAAGGTACAATTTGGGTAGGAACAGATAAAGTTCATCAGTTTAAAGATGGTGAATGGAAAATTTTAGATTCTTTTCCACAAGAAAGATTTGAAGTAATAACTCAAGATAGAGAAGAAAATATATGGATTGGCAGCCTAGCAAATGGACTTTATAAACTGAAAGAAAAAAATATTCAAGTATTTGGGCAAGAGGAAGGCATTTCACCAGATTCAACAAATTCAGTAACAGAAGATATTTTTGGAAATATTTGGGTGTCAGCTGCTTGTACAGGATTAGCTAAAATTACAAACCAAGATGTAAAAGTCTATAAGAAAGCAGAAGATCTTCCTGATATGTGTGTTTGGGGAGTTTGTCCAGATAATAATGGAGGTATTTGGTTTGGTAGTTGGGCAAAAGGTTTGGCAAATTTTAAAGATGGTAAAGTGATGCTGGTAAATGACTTACAAACTACTAGTAAATCAGTTTTAGCCTTCTATAAAAGTAAAAATGCAATTATTTGGTGTGGTACTTCAAAGGGACTAGGTCAAATAAAAAATAATAAATTGGAGATAATTTATACCAAAGCTGATGGGCTAATTGATGATGATGTAAGGTTTATTACAGAAGATCAAGAAAATGACTTATGGATTGGTACTACACAAGGGTTAAGTTATCTAAAAAAAGGCAGATTTATTAATTATACAAAAGTAAATGGACTACCTGAAAATTTTGTTAGAGCAATTTATCCAGATAACAATGGAACTGTTTGGATTGCAACTTATGGTGGTGGTTTATGTTATCTTAAACAAAATAAGTTTGCTTACTTTACAGAAAAAGATGGACTTACAAATAATTTTATTTCTTCAATTATTCTAGATAAAAGAGATAACTTTTGGTTTAGTAGCAATAATGGAATCTTTAAAATTAGAAAAAAAGATTTGGAGGATTTTGCTGAGAACAAAATTGGTTATATATATCCTGTTTGCTATAGCATAAAAGATGGGATGGAAAATAATGAATGTAATGGAGGAACACAACCTGCGGGATGGTTAACTAAAGATAATAAAATATGGTTTCCTACAATTAAAGGAGTTGTAAGCATTAATACTGATAAAGTTAACTTGCTAGCTCCTCCTACGATAATAGAAAGTTTTTTGGTAGATAAGAAAATTTTTACTCTATCTGAACAAAATATAATTACTTCAGATAAAACAGATTTAGAAATTTTATATACTGCCTTAAGTTTTGTTAGTCCAGAAAAAGTCTTTTTTAAGTATAAATTAGAAGGCTATGATAAAAACTGGGTTGAAGCTGGTTCTAGGCGAAATGCTTACTATACAAACCTTAGTCCAGGTACTTACTCTTTTAAGGTTATAGCTTGTAATAATGATGGAATTTGGAATGAAGAAGGCGCTACATTAACTTTTTATATACAACCTAAATTTTATCAAACAATTCCTTTCTATATTTTTTGTATTTTTTCTATTGGTGTAATGGGTTTTGTCTTTTATAAAGGCCGTGTCAGACGCTTAGTTTACCAAACAAAACAATTAGAACTTGCTGTTTCTGAAAGAACTTTAGAAATTAATAAGCATAAAAATACACTACTTTTACTTAATCAAAATCTAGAAAGAGTTAATGAAGGACTATTATCTGTTCTTAATAAGTTAAGTATTGGAGTTGTAGTCATTAACGAGAATAACTTTATAGATTTTGTTAATAAAATGGCTGAAGAAATTTTTAGCCTTGAGAAAGTATCTGTATTAAATAAATCATATTTAGAAATATTACCATTAAATGACTCAGATAAGATTAGGTTAAATGAGCTAATTCAATCAAGTTCTGAAAATAAAGAAAGGCTTTCCATCAAGCTAAATATCAGTAAAAACAGGGAATGTTGGACAGAGGTGGAAGTTCAAATAGATCCTAGTAATAAAAATAGACGGTTAATCTTTTTCTATGATGTTTCTGAAATATATGATTTACGATCTTTAATAAAAGGGCAAACTCTATTTCAAGGAATTGTTGGGGAAAGTACTATAATCCGCCTTGTTTATAAACAGATTCAAGATGTTGCAAAAGTCGATAACACTGTTTTAATTTTAGGTGAAACAGGAACAGGTAAAGAACTTGTAGCCAGGGCAATACATAACCTTAGCGACCGAAATAAAAAGCCATTTATTGCTGTTAATACTGCTGGCCTAACAGAATCTATGTTAACTAGTCAGCTTTTTGGACATAAACGAGGCTCTTTTACCGGTGCTGTAGCTGATCAGTTAGGCTTTTTTGAAGCAGCAGAAGGTGGAACTCTTTTCTTAGATGAGATAGGAGACATTCCTAGCTCTGTACAAGCAACATTGTTAAGAGTTTTACAAGAAAAAGAAATAACTCGTTTAGGAGAAACAAAACCAAGAAAAATAGATGTAAGAATAATCACTGCAACAAATAGAGATTTACAAAAAGCTATAGAAACAAACACATTTCGCCAAGATCTTTTTTATCGCATAAGTGTTACAAATATTCAACTTCCTGCATTACGGCAAAGACGAGAAGATATTCCTTTACTAGTAGCATATTTTCTAGAAAAAAGTGCATTAACAGCCAAAAAGGTTGTCAAAGAAATTAATGCTGATGCAATGAAATTGTTAATGGAATACAACTGGCCGGGAAATGTTCGTGAATTAAGAAATGCAATGGATTTTGCTGTCATACATTGCGCAACACAAATTATACAAATCACTGATCTTCCTCCTTTACTACTTAAAGTAGAAAGCCCACTAAAAAATGGGATTGGGATTAATGATATTTCTTCTACTGTCCAAAAAAGCAAAGAAAAAGCTAATTTGTCAGAAAAGAAACGCATTCTAGATGCTTTAGCTCAAGCTAATGGTAATCGTGCTGCTGCTGCAAGACTTTTAGGAATAGCAAGAAGTACTCTATATCGCCACTTAAAAGAATTAGGATTAGATGACTAATTTTTACACCACTTAAATAAACCCTTTTTCCTAAAATTCTCTCTATAAAAATTTTCTACATTTAGTTGCTGCTTGCTCAAGTTTTTCCGGAAAAATTCCTACATTTTCCTATTTATAACATTTGTAAAAGGTTTTTTAGAAATGTCTCAAACAACTTTTGGGACACTTTTGAGACACTTTTGGGACATTCATAGAACAAATAAAAGACATAAACAGGACATATTTGTTGCTAAGATGCTATTTAAAGAAGTTCAAAATCCTGAAATATAAGATTTGAAAGGATTTAACATTGAACCTACTTTTAGGAACAATTATAGCAAGGCTTAAAAGACACAAGGATGAAATAAGGTTTTAGCAAAAACACAAAATCTAAGGAATTTTAATTAATTTCACTCTTGTATGACATTGAAAATGAAGGGTTCAAAATAACTAACTTTAAAATGCATTCAATTAAAAGAAAGAGAATAAATTATGTCCCACAATTTAAAAAACATAAATAAGGCTTTTTTTCTGTTGTGTTTTCTATGCTTGTTAATATTTACAATTCAAGGTACTTCTGCGGATCAAAACATAAGTCAAAACACTGATAGTCAAAATCTAGATGCAGCTATTCAGCCATTAGCTAGTGTCACTTGTGGAATACCAGGATTTAGTCCAGCAACAAATATTGCTGTTGGAGGAGCTCCTACTTCTATTTCAAAAGGCGATTTTAACAATGATGGAATTGTAGATTTGGTTACACCTAACTTTAATACCAATAATATTTCTGTACTTTTGGGAAACAGTAGTGGTGGTTTTTCTGCACCTGTAAACTTACCTACAGGCTTACTTCCTCGCCAAGTTGTAGTAGATGATTTTAACAATGATGGAGTGCTTGATTTAATTGTGGCAAATCGCAATAGCGTTAATCTGAGTTTCTTTCTTGGTAGTACTACAACTCCTGGAACATTTGTTAAGCAGAGTGATATTACTACGGGGAATTTAAGTACTTCTCTAGCATCAGGAGATTTTAACAATGATGGGATAAAAGATTTAGCAGTAGCCGTACCTAATACAAGTAACATAATTCTTGTTTTACTTGGAAATGGAATGGGAGGTTTTTCTACTACTTCGCTGGCTTCTGTAGCACCTAATTTTGTAATTACTGGTGATGTTAACAAAGATGGCAAATTGGATATTATTGCTGCTAGTCGGAATGGTTTTGTGTCAGTTTTTTTAGGTGATGGGGTTGGTGGTTTTGCTACACCAATAATTACTACAACAAACTCAGACTCAGCCTTTATTTCGGCTGCTGATTTAAATCAAGATGGAAATTTAGATATTGCTGTTGCTAATCTAACAACTACAAGTATTAGCATTTTAATTGGGAATGGAACAGGAAATTTTACAGTTTCTACCACATCGATCCAACAACGACCTAATAGTGCAGACCTTATTGACTTAGATTTAGATGGCAAACTGGATTTAGTTGTAACTACTACTAGTAAATTACTTTTCTTTAAGAATTTAGGTAGTGGAAATTTTTCTCTCTCTTTGCCTATAAGTTTTAGTGTTGGTGCTGGTGCTACATCTGTTGCTGTTGTTGATGTTAATAAAGATGGAAAACCAGACTTAGCTGTATCAAATCAAAATAGTGGTAATATTTCTATTTTAACTAATACTTTTAGTAGGGCTTGTGTAACACCATCTTTTGCTGCTTCTACTAATTTTCCTACAGCTACAGGTTCTTTAGGTAACACTGTAGGAGATTTTAACCTTGATGGAAAACAAGATGTTGTAGTTCTCAATGCAGGAAGCAATAGCTTATCAGTATTTTTAGGAAATGGAACAGGAAGTTTTGCTCCCGCAATTTCAGTTGCTTCAGGTGGTTTTAACCCAGACAATGCAGCAGTTGCTGACTTTAACAAAGATGGAAAACCAGATTTAGTTGTTACAAATCGCTTCTCTGATGCTATAGCTGTATTGTTAGGTGATGGAACAGGTAATTTTTCTCTAGCTGCCACTTTTTCTGTTGGTGGAACAAATCCTAGCTCAGTATCTATAGCAGATTTTAATTTGGATGGTAATCCTGATGTAGTAACAGGTAATGTTAATGGTGCTGGTAGTATTTCTATATTTTTAGGTAATGGCACAACTCTTAACAGCACTCCAACTGTTATTACTGTTGGTTTAAGTCCAAGTGTGATAACAGGAGATTTTAACCGGGATGGTAAACCTGATATTGCTGTTGCTGTAGGGGCGCTAAACACTATCAATATATTGTTAGGTAATGGAACAGGAACATTTCCTACTACAAACACCATTTCTTCTGGTGGTGTAATGCCTGCAATTCAAGACGTAGGAGATTTTAACAATGATGGTATTTTGGATTTGCTTATCACTAATTTTACTTCAGCTACAGGAAATGTATTTCTAGGTAATGGAGCAGGAAGTTTTACCTCTGGTCTTAGTGTACCTTCGGCACAAAGATTGAGATTTGCTGATTTTAATAAAGATGGCAAATTAGACATTTTTGCTGGTTCTGATATTGGCACTCTCTTAAAAATAGTTTTAGGTAATGGTTCGGGTGGAACTTTAAGTACAGTAAACCTACCATTTAGCTTTGGCAATAGTTTTACTTTAGCTTTGGCAGATTTTAATAATGATAGTCGTTTGGATCTAGGTTATGTAGTTTTTGGATCAACTAATGCTTTTTCTATACGCTTAAGTAATTGTATTGGCGAACCGAGTTTTACATCTGTTTTTGGCGGCACTCTTCAAAGCACTGTTGTTAGCACAAATTTCCCATCACCTTTACAAGTACAAGTTTTTGACCTTAGACTTCAACCAGTACCAAATACAAGTGTAGTCTTTACTGCTCTTGACGCTGCTGGTGCTAGTGGAACTTTCCCTGGTAACACAGCAACCGCAACTGTACTTACAGACAGCAATGGAATTGCTACCTCACCTACAATTACAGCCAATGCTATTGTTGGATCATATGTAGTAGTAGCTAGTGCTAATAACGGAATTATTAATATTTGCTCTTCTTTTGCACTAACAAATGTCAACATATTAGAAAATGCTAACATTTATGTAGCAGACACGCTTAACAATAGAATCCAAAGAACAACAAATGATGGGGCTAGTTGGTCAGCAGTTGGATTTGGGCCTGGAACAAACCTTGGACAGTTTAACCGACCTCGTTCAGTAGTTGCTAATAGTACTGGAAATCTCATATTTGTTGCAGATACAGCAAATAATAGAATTCAACGTTCAACTGATTCAGGTTTAACTTGGTCAATTATAGCTGCTTCAGGTCTTGCTGTTGGTAATGTGAATGCTCCTCAAGGGCTGGCGTATAATCCTCTAATAGATAGCCTTTATATTGCAGATACAGGAAATAACCGCATTCAAGTTGTTAGTAATGCTTCTAGTGCTGCACCTATTACTTCAGTATTTGCTAATGCAACTGCTGGTACTATGGTAGGTCAAGTTAATCAACCTCAAGCCGTGGCTATTGATTTGTCAGGTCAGGTTTATGTAGCAGACACAGGAAATAACCGTATTCAAGTCAATACTAATGGTTTATCAAGTGGTTGGGCTATTTTTGCTGGTGCTGATGCTGGAACCTCTATAGGTAAAATGAACTCTCCTCGTGGTATCTATGTCACTTCAACTAATCAGGTTTATGTAGCAGACACAGGAAACAATCGTATTCAAGTTAATACTAATGGTTTAGCAAATGGTTGGATTATGTTTATGTCTCCGGGAATAGCTACTGGGAGTGTTAATGCTCCTCAAGGTGTTACAGTTGCTCTTTCTGGCAACGCTTTTATTGGAGATACTGGTAACAATCGTATACAGAAAAAATCAATTTCAACTGGCGTTACTAGCATAGTTGGCACTCCTGGAACAAATATTGGTCAATTTAATCAACCTACAGGAGTTCGCTAAAAAATAAATAACATTAAAACTAAAACTAATTCCCATCTACTTCTAGTAGGTGGGAACTAATATAAGAAACTCAAATGCAGTTAAATACTAGTAAGCTCTTAAAGTTTCTAACATTTTTCTATGAATTAGGTAGAACGTAAAGTAGAAGGATCATTTATTGAAAAATCAATTAATTAAAGCAATTAAAATAGGTAACATTGAGGAAGTTAAAAATTTTATTCTACTAGGGTTAGACATAAACTTTAAAGTAGAAGATGGTTGGACACCTTTGATGTATGCTACTGTTGGGGGACAATTAGAAATACTAATACTTTTGCTAGAAGCAGGCGCTAATATCAATGAGCAAAGTGATTCTGGAGATACTGCTTTGATCAAAGCAGTTTTATGTAATCATTTTGATGTAGCAAACTTGTTACTAATAAATAATGCTAATGTTGATATTATTGATAATGAAGGCTGGACTGCTTTATCAATTGCTATTGCAAGAGGTAATAACAAATTTATAAAACTTCTTACTCAACATAAAACTAAAACTAAAATTAGGAAATAGTGATAAAAGCAAAATTTACTTTATCAGCTTAAATGCTTTCTAAAACGCCAACTGCTTATACTGATTAGCAAAAAAGATATAAATATCAATACTAGAAAATTAGGGTAAAGCACATCTAAGCCAATTCCTTTAAGCATAACTCCACGAGAAATAATTGAAAAATGACGGACAGGATTTAAAAGTGTTACCATTTGCATCCAATGTGGCATTGCTTCTACTGGAAATGTTGCGCCTGATAACATTGAAATAGGTGGATTTACAAAGAAACTCATTAGTTGAGCTTGTTGTTGTGAACGAGTGAATGTTGCTATTGTAATACCTATACCGATTCCAGCTAACACACATAAAGCTGCTGAAACAATCAACAAAAATAGACTTCCTCTAACAGGAATTTCAAAAACAAAATATCCTAGTAATAACACTAAAACTACTTGTCCTATCAATAAGATAAACAATGGACATATCTTGGCAATGGTGATTTCTGTTGTTGTTGTGGGTGTCATCAAAAGCTGCTCTATTGTCCCAACCTCTTTTTCTTTAATCATTGATGCAGCAGATACAATAGACCCATTTAATATTAGCAAAATTCCCAGTGTGCCAGTAATAATAAACCATGAGTTTCTTAGTCCAGGATTAAAAAGTAATGCAATTTCTGGAATTATTTGACCTAGCACAGATTTAGAACTAGAAACATTTATATTTAAGGTATTTGCTGAACTTGCTGAACTTGCTGAACTTATAGAATTTGTTGCTGGTATAGTGGAAAGTGTTATAGATGAATTGCTAATATCTTGATTGGTAGAATTATTAGGTAATGCTGTTAGAGTAATATCTTGAGTAGAGTTTGTGCTAGAAATACTATTATTAATTGAGGATGTAGGCATTTTAGGTTTAGGTCTTGCTAAACGTTCTTGTAAGAGTTTTTCATTAAGTGAGCGTACTGTTAAGACTGCATAACCTCCTGCTATAGCCGCAGTGTTAGCATTTACAGCATCAACAACAAGTTGGACATTAGCTGTTTGTTGTCGGACTTGTTTACGGGCAAAGTCTCCAGGAATAATCAATCCAATATCAAGATTACCTTTGCTTAACTCGCTGCTTAGCTCTTGGGATGAACTATAGTAACTGCTTACTTGAAATGCTCGACTTTCACCAAAAGCAGAAATTAGCTCACGGCTTTCTGCTGAACGGCTAATATCCACTATACCCATTCGTAAATTAGTGACTTCTGGATTTAATGCAAAGCCAAAAATAAGAATTTGTAATGTAGGAGGAATAATCAAAGAAATTACTAAGCGTCTATTACGACGAATTTGGCGCAATTCTTTGAGCATTAACGGCCATAAGCGAAACATTAAAATGCTGTCTAGTAAGCTTCTAATATTCATAAATTGACCTGCATCCGGCGCATTCTACGCCAGCCCATAAAAAAGAAAAAAGCTCCCAACAGCGCTAACATAGTTGGCGCATACCAAATTGCTGACCATCCTCCTCCTCTTACAAATGCATCACGAGACAACTCAATATAGTATCTAGCTGGAACTAAAGCAGAGATCCAACGCAAACTTAGAGGAATATTGGAGACTGGAAAAATAAACCCTGAAAGCAAGAATGAAAGCATAAATCCCATTAATTGAGTGGCTTGTATAGCTGCTGCTTGATTAGGTATAGCTGCTCCTATCATAACTCCAAAACTAACTGCGGTGAATAGATAAATTATTGTACCTACTATTAATGGACTAGGATCTCCTGCTAGATGTAGTCCAAAGAGCAATGTAGCAAGCGTTGTAGCTAAAATCCATTCTATTAAAGCAATTACATAATAGCCTAGTATTTTACCTAGTAAAAATTCATGTGCAGAAATACCTGAGACATAAACTTGTAATATGGTGTGTTGTTCGCCCTCTCTTGACATTGCTAAAGCGCCTAGCAGAGCAGGAAATAACATTACAACTAAACCTATAACAGCCGGGCCTATATATTGTTGTGAGTTACGACTAGGGTTATACCATAGCCGTAACTGAGCATTAATTGGAGGTTGAAGCTTTGTATTAGATATTGAATTTAAAAAGGCTTGAGAAATCACAGCCATATTTGCCCGCATTATATTAGCTGTATTAGCGTCTGTAGCGTCTATTAAGACTTGTACTTGTACATTTTGACCTCTTTGTATTTTTTCTTGGAAATGCTCTGGAATAACTAACGCAGCTCTAGCTTTACCTCTTTCTAGCGCTTTCCAAGGTTGTTCAGATACCGGGTAAGCGTCAACATGAAAAGTTAATGAAGCTCTAAAAGTATCAATATATTTTATTGACATAGGGCTTTGATCAAGATCTTGAACTACAACTGCTAAATTAGTTACAGTTAAAGAGATAGATACACCCAGGAGTGAAAGCATAATTAGTGGCAAAACTAATGCTAAAGTTAATGCTAGGCGGTCACGCGATATTTGTGTTAACTCTTTTTTGGCTTGAGCAATAATTCTTTTCATTGTCTTCTAAGCCTCAATTGCCATGCCTTGTTTACGTACCTTTTCCACTACAGCAATAAAGACATCTTCTAAAGAAAAAGGCTGTTCATAAGCTTGTAGCACTTTAATATTTTGAGATTCTAGCATTTTGGTTAGGGTAGAAATACCTTCATCTATTTCTTGTTCTGTTATTACATGCAAGCGAGTTCCAAAAAGTGATACTCGCCAATGCTCTAGATGTTGCTTTAGAAAGTTTATTGATACTTGAGGTTGATCTGTTATTAATTCAAGCAAGTGGCCTTCTTGAGCAGCTTTTAGTCCTGTTGGTGTTCCTTGAGCAACTAATTCTCCTGCTACCATTAACCCAAGTCGGTTACATTGTTCTGCTTCTTCTAAATAATGAGTAGTAACTAATATTGCTACACCACGATCAGCTAAGCGGTTTATTACTTTCCAAAAATCTCTACGCGCTAGTGGGTCTACACCTGAAGTAGGTTCATCTAAAAATAGTACTTGTGGTTCATGCATAATAGCTGCACCAAAAGCTACACGCTGTTTCCATCCTCCAGGTAATTCACCTGTAAGCAAGTTTGCTTTATCTTCTAAATTAGAAAACTCTAGCACCCAATCTCTTCTAGCTTTTCGCTCATTTCTAGGTATTTTATAAACTCCAGCAAAAAATTCTAAATTTTCATCAATGGTTAAGTCGTCATAGAGAGAAAATCTTTGCGACATATAGCCAACACGTTGCCTAACAGCAGATGATCTTACAGAACCCTTTTCTCCTGCTAGCTCTACTTCTCCAACCGATGGATCCAAAAGCCCACACAGCATCTTAATAGCTGTAGTTTTACCTGCTCCATTTGCTCCTAGTAACCCGTAAATTTCTCCATATTTAACTTCAAGATTTATATTTTTAACTGCAAAAAAATCTCCAAACTGCTTAGTAAGATTATAAGCTCCCATAGCAGTGCTATTTAATAATGTTGGCTGAGAGTGGTTTTTATGAGGAAAAACAGGAGGTTGTCGAGTTTCTTTTAGCTGATGGATTTTGGAAACAAATACATTTTCTAATGTTGGCTCACTAGCTTGTATTTTATAGTTTTGCAAATTACTCAATGTATTTTTAATAGTGTTTTGGCCTAGCATACTGTCTTTAACCATTACATCAAGCCGGTCTCCAAAACGTTGTACATCGTTGATGTTAGGAGCTTTAGTTAATAGATCTTCTGCTATACCTAATTTGTTGCTATAGACCATCAATCTAGATAAGCCTAGGCTATCACGTATTTCTTTAGGTGTTCCAGTCTGGCGAATTAGCCCATCATAAATTAATGCAATATGAGTGCAACGTTCTGCTTCATCCAAATAAGGAGTTGCAACCATAATGGTCATACCTTCAAGTGAAAGACTTGCTAGAGTGTCCCAAAATTCTCTACGAGAAACAGGATCTACACCTGTAGTAGGTTCATCTAGAAGCAAAATTTTAGGTTCAGCTATTAATGCACAAGTCAAAGCTAATTTTTGTTTCATTCCTCCGCTTAAATTACCTGCTAGGCGATCTCTAAATCGATGCATATCAAACATGCTTAAATATTTTAGGCTACGTTCTTCAATATCTTCTTTAGATACTAAACGAAGATTTCCCATATATTTAATATTTTCTATAACGCTTAGGTCTAGATATAAGCTAAAAGCTTGAGTTAAATAACCAACATATGAGCGAGCTTGACGAGCAGGTTTGCCAAGCATAATAGCTTCTCCAGCACTTTGATCCATTATTCCACCTAAGATTTGGAACATAGATGTTTTACCAGCTCCATCTGGGCCAATTAATCCAAATATTTCTCCTTTTTTTATAGATAAATTAATACCTTTAAGTGCTAATGCTTTTGCATAACGTTTTTCTAAGCCTTGAATTTCAATAGCAATATTGTTTTCTACCACAGCAGATGAAGGTAATTTGCTATTTTGTGATAATTCTTGAGCCGATGGTTGTAGCATTATTTATTCCTTACAGGCCAAGTGCTACCATCAACTAATATTTCTCCATTAGCTGGCATACCTGGTTTTGCAAAGCCTTGTGAGTCTTTTAGCATTAATTTTACACCAACAACTTGTTTCACTCGATCATTTTGAAAGTAAGTATTTTCTGGGGTAAAAGAAGCTTCTGGATCAACACGAGAAACATAAGCCTCTAAAGGTTTTTTAGGATCAGAATCTAAGTAAATATGAGCTAATTGCCCAACTCTTACTTTACCAATATCACCTTCAGGAACAAATCCACGCAAATAAATCAATTGAAAGTTGACTAAAGTAATAATTGGAGTTCCAACAGAAATAACTTCTCCTGGCTCTGCTGAACGAACAGCAACCACACCATCAAAAGGCGCTTTTATATTTAAATCCTCACGATTGGCTTGAGCTTCTTTTAATTGAGCATCTGCACGGTTTTTTTCTTCTTGAGCAGCTTTAATATCCATTTGCGCTTGTTGAATTTGTTGGGTAATAACACTTGATTGAAGGTTACGAATTGTTGAGTTGGATAAGTTTGCACGTGCTGCATCTAAAGCACCTTGGTAGGCTTCAACTTGTTTTTTGTTTGCTTCTACAGCAGCTTCTTGAGCTTCTGCTGCGGTCTGATATTGATGTGCAACTCGTTCTGATTCAACACCTTGCTGGGCAAGTAAAGCAAATTTAGAAGCATCATAACGAGCTTGCTCATAGGATGCACGAGCCTGAGCTAGTTGAGCTATGGCTGCGGCAAGTTGAGCTTCTGCTTGACGAACACGACCTTCTGCATCTATTTTAGCTTGTTCAACTCCTATTTTACTTTGGCTTAAAGTTTGTTGTAAAACAACAATTTGTTGATTAGCACGTGCTAAACGTGCTTCTGCTTCTTGTTGGGCATGTCGGGCTTGATCTTCACGTGCAAGAGTTTGAGGATCTTCTAAAACTGCAATAACTTGACCTGCTTTTACACTATCACCTTCTCTAACTGTAATTTCTTGAATTCGACCTGTTATCTTTGTAGATACTGCCGAATCATCACTCTCAATACGACCACTAACAAAAATAACATTCTCAGGGCTAGATTGCTTTTGTATAAATAGTTTCCAACCTAGAATAGCTGTTGAGATTAGAATAAGTACTATAAGTAAGCGCAGGATCTTTTTACCGCTTTTGCTATTTTCAGGCATAATTTACTACTCCAAAGAGTACTACAAACAATTTGCTTATAACATAATTTAAAGCCAATGCAAAACTCATGCCTCTAGAATTTAGCTTAGAAGAACAAAAATTAGATTAGATTTTATGGAAATATTTAGGTAGATTAGAGTGTTTTGTGTTAAAAAGTTGAACTGTAAAAAATAAAAACAACACTTTGTCCTATTATTAAATTTATTAAATAGGAATTTTTGTCAAAAGGTTGTGAATTTTTACCAAATTTTAATTTATAAATTACTTTCAATTAGATAATCATTAAGTACAACAAATAGCTTTTCTTGTACTTAATTTTAGCTAAAAAGGGGTTTTACATAGTGTCAAGTTGAGCTTTAAGTTGGCTTAATAGCAAGTGAATTTTATAATTGTTAGTTTAGGTCAAGCTCCTTATCTACAGCATTTAAGGCATATTCTATCTGATTATATAATTGTCCATGAGCAAACTCAAGCGCTACACAAAGTGATTCACGAGCTTCTGGAAGTTTATTTGTTTTCGCAAGAAGTAAACCTAAGTTGTAATGTGGAATAGCTTCATCAGGTGTTAATTTACAAGCATGCTCTAAATGTTTAAGAGCTTTATCTATTTGATTTTGTTTAACAAAAAACATTGCTAGACTGTTATGAGGTTCGTAAGAATTTCGGTTAAGTCTTATAGCAGCTTTATATTCTTTAGTTGCGGCTTCATCTTGATTAATACTAGAGTATAATTCTGCAAGTCCAATATGGGGCTGCCACATTTCTGGGGCTAATGTTCCTGCCCATTTGAAGGATTTTTCAGCTAGCTCTAACTCATTAGCAGCAAATGCCATCTGACCAAAAGCTAAGAAATCTTCTGCTATACCTCGCTCATTGCAAATATTGTTTATTGTATTAAGTGCTGCACTTGTATCACCTTTTTCCCAATAAATATCTTTTAGCAATAATGCTACATCAAAAGCTTTTGGATTAGAGCTTAAACATTGTTGACAGATTTTAATAGCATCATCATAGCGCTCTCTTTTTCTATAAAATTCAGCTAAAGTGATATAACCTTGGCTAGCATTAGGTTGTAATTTTATAGCTTGCATCAATAAACGCATTGCTTCTGCATCTTTTTTCTGGAGTGCAAGTGTTTGTGAAAACTCAAATAAAATTTCTAAATTCCGAGGATTTGTTGCCATTAATTTGCGCAAAATTGTTTCGGATTCATCCACTAAATCACTTTCACGAAGTGCTTTAGCAAGTTGAAGTTGTGCTGTGGGCTGTTTAGCCTCTAACTCAAGAGAGCGACGTAAAACCTTGATCGCTTTGAGATAACGTTTTTGCAAGTTAAAAATAGTGCCTATTATCGTGAGTGCATCAGGGTTATCTGGAGATAGCTTTAAAATTATTTGTAACTGCTCATCACATTCTTTTAAGCGATTTGATTTAAGCAAAATATTAGCTAACTCAACTCTAGCTTGAACTAAATTCCCATCAAGTTTAATTGATTGCCGCAGTTCGGCTTCTGCTTCATCTAACCGATTTGCTGTTATATGGACTTTAGCTTTATCTATATACTGTTTTGCACTTGACATTAAAGATTACCTCCTAGGCACTATAACTAGTACTTTATAATAAATAAATTAAGTGACAATTAATGAGAAATTATATTGTAAAAGAGATTTCTAACATACCTATGAAGTTAATTTCCAGTAAAACAAAGAGTGAGAAGGGTTTGCTCATTACAAAATTTCTCACTCTTTATAGTTTTATTGTGTACCATTAATTGCTAGTATTGTCAGCTATTTACCAACATCAGTAAGCAAAGTTTGTGCTTCACTTTCTGAAAAATTAGTTACATTTGGCCCAGATACAGCAAAGAAACTAGTTACACGGCCATCACTTTGAATGCCAAGTTGAACCTTAATTCCACTTCCATCAGGCATATCAAAATTGTAGTATTGGAAGCCAGGCCCAGTTGCACCAGGTTTTGGTAAAGTGATTTGTTTTCCATAAGCCTGAAATATTTCAACAAGATACTTATCTAACATATCTTGAGTTGTACCAGCAGGCCAGAACCCATTTTGCCCTTTAATGTCCGTAGTATCAAAATTCTCGATTAAATGCCGAGCTGCATAATGTGAGCGATCATATGCATTCCAAAATATCTTTTGACCACCACTTGCTGTTAATTGTACTCCGCCTTTAGGGTAAATATCATTAAGTAATTTTGGGTCAGTGCGATGGCTTCGATTATTGCTATATTCGTTAACTGAAAGATTTTGTTTTAGTAAAGCTATTGCAGCAGCTTTTTCAGATGGCGAAGCTTGCACATGACCTAATGCTATTTCAACTGCATTGAAAACATCAGCAGCATGTTTTGGATTTGGCCCCGGAGTAGGAGTAGGAGTAGGATTGGGAGTAGGGGTAGGAGTTATAGCATCAAGTTGAGATTTCAATTGATTGAGCGGTAATTTGATTAACTGACCTTGGGTATTAGAATCAAGCCCAATTAACTTATTAAATTCAGTGCTAGTTAATTGATTAATACGATTAGCTGTATTAAGTTGGTTTTTTGATGAAAGCCCAGCTACATATTGGCTTAATACAGATTTATCAATTTGATCTAGTCTTACAACTGCACCATCAGTCATCTTGCTTACAGCAGAGGATTTAAAGCCATCATTAAGCAAATCTTGTCTTGCTTGTGTAGGCGTAGGTGTAGGAATGGGGGTTGGAGTAGGAGTAGGAGTGGGGGTTGGAGTGGGGGTTGGAGTAGGTGTTGTAGCAACAGAACTCAACTCTTTATTTTGTTGATTAGACCATTCATTTTGATAGGCAAATCCGTTAGCATCCTTAGCCCAAACATCTTTTAAGGAAGGATCTTTAGAAATATTAATAGCAATATCACCAATTTCGCCATATTGACTGTCATACCAACCTAATAATCCTTGATTACCAGTTCTGTTAACTTCACCAACATCAGGATCCGTTGCAGCTTCAGCCCATTCATGAGAAGCAGTAATAGAGATGTTATCTTGAGGATTACCATCAAAATCAATACCATTACTTCCTTGACCATAAACTAACACAGCATAATAAACAGGTTTACCAGTTGCAGGGTCATTATAACTACCATGAAAACCACCTAATCCTTGGGTGGAAGTAGCTGAGCCATCACTCAATATAGTACCTGGAGGCAATATTATTGTATGAATGGTTTGATCTCCTGCTTGAATTTTACCTGCTGCTAATTGTTGTTTAACCAGATTTTGAGCATCTGTATCTGTAAATTGTGATGGGGAAGAAACATTAACAATATCAGAACCTTTGAAAGAGCCTTTGCCAACACCATATTCTTGGAGAATAGCTTCATTGCCGCTTGTTACCCAGTTTTGCGCTGCTGCATTTTGATGAGCTACATCTGATTGCCCTTGAGATGTGTTAAAGTAGCTTCCTAGAAAAATATTATCAATAGCTGGATTATTTAATAACTTGCCTCCATTATTTGCTAAATGTGGAGTATTACTTGCCGCACTTGAAAAACCTTTTGAATTGGCGGCTTTTGCAGGACGAAGCCAGTCTAAGATTTTATCAGTGATATTGCTCAAAGAATTTAAATCTTTTATACGCAATTGGTTAGCAACCATATTAGCACTAATACTATTCTCAGCTTTACGCATAGAAGCACGTAAATCTGTTCCACTAACTTGTTGAGGGCTTTGGTGAACCATTATGTTTTGAGCTTGAGTAGGTTGTTGTTTGGCTGGTTGATTATTTTCATTGTTCCATACCATTATATTTTGAGCATCATTTTTAATCCGCATTTCTTTTCTCCAGTTTTTTCAAAGGTTTATTTCAATTTGGTAAACTGATTGCTAAGCAAACTACTAAAACATGATTATTAATTAATAGCTATATTATATTGTTAGGTACGTTTTTAACGACCTAGCAAGAAAATAATGCCGAATGAATTATCATTCATTATATCGGATATAGCAAGAAATAGTTGCTATAAGATTATTCCATAAATATTGTTAAATTTTTAGGTGGTGGTTTATGTTAGGGACAAAAGAGAGCTTAATTTTTTAGAACTTAATCTTTCATAATAAGACGAAATCCTACAACACTACTGCGGCCATCAGGCAAGTCCCCAAAACGAAATGCTGCTCGACAATTAACTATAGGGCCATACCAATTACCACCTCGATAAATTCTGTATTTACCAGAAGTTCCAATAGGATCTATTGCAAATTCAGTTGGATAGTCTGTATACCAATCAACACACCATTCATTAACATTTCCAAAAGCATCATATAAACCCCAGGCATTTGGTTTCTTTTGGCCTACTGTGTGTGTTTTACCTTCTGCATTTTTTTCATACCAAGCTACATCATCTAAATTTTCTGGGTACTCGGTTCTAGTGCCTGCTCTAGCAGCATATTCCCATTCTGACTCTGTAGGAAGACGATAGTGTTTTCCTGTAGCTTTGGATAGTCTTGTGCAAAATTCTACAGCTTCTTCCCAGCTTATATTTTCAACAGGTAAACTATCTCCTTTAAATTTTGCTGGATCAACCTTTAGCTGAATATTTACAGGAGGCAACGCTGCTACAGCTTTCCATTGTGCTTGTGTTATTTCATATTTGCCTATATAAAATGGTGAAACTTTTACTGTATGTTGTCGCTCATCCTTATTATAGTTTGGTTCTGTAGGCGCAGCCCCCATTTCAAAAATACCACCTTCAAGTTTTATCATTTCTATTTTTACATCATTGCCTAAATCCTCAATATAAAGCTTATCTGAAGAACTTATTTCTGTTTTGGTCATAGGTGTAGGGTCGGAAGATGGTTGTGGTGCTTGGGCTTTTGCTATGAGTCTTCCTTCATTAAGGTAAAAAAGGTCTTTTTCTTCAACAGTTAATGCAATTTGTGAAGGTAATCTATTTTCTGCAACAACTTGCCAGATCTTAGCCGTTTTATCTCCACTTGCTGTAAGTATTTTTTCTTCTTTATGTGCAAAACATCCACTAGAGAGAGGTGCTAGATGTTCTAGGGCTACTAGGAATTTTCCTGTAGCACTTTCCCAAATTCTTAAACTTTTGTCATAAGAACTAGTTATGACTAATTTCCCATCGTGACTAAATTCTCCATTGATTATATTGGCCTCATGTCCTTCCAGTGTTGTACTTAATTTTCCTGTTTTTGTGTCCCAAATATAAGCTTTACTATTGCTATTTGTGGTTAAAATGCTTTTTCCATCAGGACTAAACTTGCAATCTGTTATTGCTCCTTCAGGTAAAGATACTACCCTAACTAGTTGCCCATCAATAAGTTGCCAAATACGAGCAGTTTTATCATTACTGCTAGTTACTATAAGTTTGTTATCAGGGCTAAGCGTTATGTTTGTTACTGTAGCTGAGTGTCCAACTAAAGTGTTTTCTAATTTTCCAGTGGTGGAATCCCAAATCTTAGCTGTTTTATCAGCACTACTAGTTAGAATCTTTTTTCCATCTTCGCTGTAACAAACAGAGTAAATAGTACCAAGATGACCAGATAAAGTATTATTTAATTGACCAGTGGCGGAATCCCAAATTTTAGCTGTTTTGTCATAACTAATAGTAACAATTTGCTTTCCATTAGGACTAAAAAGGGCATTCTTTATTCCATCGCTGTGACCTGAAAGTTTAGCTATCAAACTTCCATCAGAAGTCTTCCAAATACAAGCAGTTTTATCTAAGCTGGTTGTCAGCAAAAGCTTTGAATCAGGGCTAAATTGACAAGATGTCACTGTGTCTTCATGGCCTTTAAGGGTAAAAAGTTCTTTTCCATCTCTAGCTTGCCAAATACGAGCAGTTTTATCTTTGCTAGCTGTTGCAACAAGTTGGTCATCAGGGCTAAATATTGCCATTGTTAAAGCATCTGTATGATTTGATAGGATAATAGGCGGATGATTTTCTAATTTTGCAAGGGCTACAGATAACATATACCTAAGAGCTAAACTGTCTCGTCCTTTAGAATAGGCTTCACTTAAATACACAGCTGCTCCATCCAAATTATTTTTGAACATTTCTTGACGACCTTGCTCTTCATAAAGCTCTAAAGTTTCTAATAATTGCTTTTTAGTTTTTTGTTGTTGGTATAAAACAATAGCTAAACCGACTATAAGTACTGTAATTGCAGTAATTAATAATTTTCTTCTTAAACGCTGGTTGCGAGTGGCTTCAGAAATACTTGCAGTTGCAAATTCTTCTTCTATCTCAGTAAGATTGCCAGTGTAACGCTCTCTCCAAAGTTGATATTCTGTTAATGCCTCATCTCTCCATAACAACCCATTTGGCCGGTTTCGTTCTTGCCATTGTCTAGCAGCAGCACGTAGTTGATCCCGAAGACGTGCCCCTTCTGATGCTTCTTGTCTCCATCTAACAAGCCTAGGCCAAGCTGATAACAGTGCTTCGTGAATAACTTCAATGGTTTCACTTCCTGCTTCTCCTTCTGATGCTACTAGCAGACGAGCAGTTACTAGTTTCTCTATTACTAAATCTGCTTCTCTATTATTGCCTAACAATTGTCTTAAGTCAGAACGAGTTACTACAAATCTTGTTCCTTCACTTGTAACTAAATGACGAAATGCTTCTTTAACAAGCTTTTGCTCATCTTGTGACATTTCGGCCATTACATTTTCAGCATGTTGAGTAAGTGAACCTCCTATTCCTCCCATTGCTTCATAAGTTTTTCGCCTTAGTTGCTTAAACTGCCTATCACGAAGTTCCCAAAGCTTTGCTGCTGTAAATGCTAGTAGTGGCAATGCACTTGACTCTTTTTTTACTGACTCAACTATTTCTCTAGGAAGTTCTGTATCTTCAAACTGATAGCCAAGCCGTTTTGCTGGTTCTGTTAAAATTCTAAGTAAATCTGTTGGTTGTGGTGTTGTAAGTAATTCTAGATTTTGTGTGATTTTATCTTGTAATCCTGGTAAAGACTTGACTCGAATTAGGAAATCATCTCTAAGTGTAATAATAATGCGAATAGGTTCTTCTTCAGAGCGAGCAGCCTTGGCTAAATGTTCTGCATAGATTTCCCGTTCTTGTTGATCTAAACAAAGTGTGAAAAGTTCCTCAAATTGGTCTATTATCAATAAGATAGAAGTGTTTGTCTCATAAGCTATATTGCGTAAAGCATTGCCTAGGATCTCAGGATTAGTTTTTAGCTCTGTAGGAGATTTAGCAATCTCAATACCTTCTTTAATTAAACGAGCAGCTAAATTAGTTAAAGGAGAAACTCCAGGTCTAACCGTAATAGTACGCCAGCCTTTTTCTAGACTAGGAATAATACCAGCTTGAACAAAAGAGCTTTTACCAGCGCCAGATGGCCCAACTATGGCTAGAAAGGGTTGTATCTTTAAGCGATTAAGAAAACTTTCTGTCTCTTTTTCTCGTCCATAAAAAAAGCTAACATCTTCACTCTTAAATGTACTTAATCCAAGATAAGGAGATTTCTCTTCAGATAGATTGCCTAGATTTTCTTCATTTGTGAAAAATAAATCTTTAAGCCATTGCCAAGGATTTTCATCTTCATGCTCAAAGCCAGCAGGGAAGGAAACAAGTTTAGCTCCATGACGACCTTTACGTTCTAGCAAAAATAACTCTTTAGCCTGTCCTGGTGAAGGGCTTGCTACTTGTATTAATGGCCATAATGATAAAACTACATTACCTTCAAAATCTGTTAGGACTGGCTCATTTTCCTTAAAACTTTTTCCTTTTAGTTTTATTAGTGGATGGTTGACTTTTACTGCTCCCATCCATTTTTCTCCAACCTGGTTAGTTACTGCACTTTCACCATTTGGAACTACTAATAGATAGCTACCTAAAAAACTTACTGCTTGTAAAATAGCAGCAAGATGATTAATGGCTAGTGTTAGATCTTTGATTAATTGTTCTTCTTTTGTTAGGACATTTCGGGTTCGCTCTAGATCTAATAAGGCTTTCAGGCTTTCAGTAAATTTGTTTTCTTTACTTCCTTCTTGGTTAAAAAATAGTGATACAAGTTCTGGAATAGGGTGGAGATCTTTTTGATTTGAAAAAGAGGCACATAAATCTTTAATGAAGTTAACCCATTCAAATTCATTTAGACCTGATGTACAAAGCTTTTTCACATTAGCTAGAATATTTTCAGGTTCTTTTTGAGCTAATTTAATACTGCTATGGCTAGCAAGTGCTAAAAGCCCTAAATAACGAACCAAAACACGAAATGCAACTAAAATATTATCTCGTAGCTGAAATGCATTTTTTGCTGCATTTAGATTTGCTACAGAATCAGCAATAGGTTGAGGTGCATCATTTAATATTTGTGATGTAAGTAAACTATCTAATTGAGGTAGATTTGCTTGTTGATCACTAAATCCTGCTGCTTCACGCAAATCCTGAGCAAATTCCAAAGCTGTTTTGTAACGATCTTTAGGAGATTTAGCCATTGCTTTGGCGATAACTTCATTTAGTTTTGTAGGAAATGAGTCTTTTAAATTAGGCACAGTTTCAGTTAGATGGCTTATCATCAAACTAGTACCAGTTGTTTTAAAAGGAACTTCACCAGTTAATAATTCGTAGGCAGTAACGCCTAAGGCATAAATATCACTACGAGCATCAGCTTTAACAGCATTTTCCCATTGCTCAGGTGCCATATATTTAGGGGAACCCATTATTCCTTGTGTTTGTAAAAGGGCTTTTTCTTCAGTATCAATAGCAGAAATAGCACTTAAAGAATTTTGGGAAAAATTTTGTTCTGCAAATACTAAATTTTTAATTAAACTAGAAATTCCTGAGTTTTGACTATTATTTTGACTGTTACTTTGACCATTACTAGAAGGATCTTTTTTGGCATTACTTTGTATTATAGTAGAAATATTAGTATCTTCTGAAACTTGAGAAGTTGTTGGTTTTGCTGTAGGTTCAATCCGCAAAGTTCTTGCTTCAGTAGTTGCTGTAGATAAACCATCTAGATTTGTGCTACTAATTGAAGGAGAGGTTTCATTTTCAGTAAGAGAGCTATGTTGAAGGGATAAGTCTTTAGCAATACCAAAGTCTAGGAGTTTAGGAAGGAGTCGTCCAGCCCTAGAAATAACCATAATGTTAGCAGGTTTAATATCACGATGAATAATACCTGCTTCATGTGCTGTATGAATAGCTTCACAAATTTTATCAAAAAGAGGAACAAATCTAGCTAAAGGCATAGCCCCATTGGACTTTAGCCATTGGTCAAGAGGCGTACCAGCAACCATTTCCATAGCAATCCAAAGTAGCCCACCAGGTTCTGCTCCAAATGAATAAATATGAGCCATGTAAGGGTGTTCTAGTCGAGATGCAAGATAAGCTTCTCGCTTAAATCTTTTTATTATGTCTTCACTTTTTCTGTGTTTTGTATGAAGTACTTTTACTACTGCTGGACGGGATAGGGTAATTTGATTGGCCTGATAAACTGCACCAAAACCACCTTCACCAAGTTTTTCCTCAATGATGAAGTCTCCTAAGTTACGCCCAATTAATGGATCTATTTCCTCTTTGCTCATATTTCTTTTACCAAAAGAGTTATTGCTAATAGAAATACTTTATAGGTTGTTAGGTAGTTCCTAAAAAATACAAGAAAATTTAATAAGTTTAACCTATAAAGTAAAGTTCTATTTAAGAGTCATAACTAGACGTAACCCAATTGTATAGTAGCGATTATCTTGTGCACCATAACCACGAGTTGCTGAACGACAGAGGCTTTTAGTAACATTCCAATTACCTCCGCGATTAACACGACGTGTTCCAGAAATAGGCCCAGTTGGATCTAACATTATTTCTGTTGGATAATTTCCATACCAATCCATACAAAATTCTGCAACATTTCCATAAATATCATACAAACCCCAAGCATTAGGTTTCTTTTCACCTATAACATGAGTTTTCTTTTGTGAATTTTTATCATACCAAGCTACATCATCTAGATTTTCTGGATATTCGTTATTGCTTCCAGCCCTAGCAGCATATTCCCATTCTGCTTCTGTTGGTAGTCGATAGTGTTTTCCAGTAGCTTTAGAAAGTCTTGCACAAAATTCCATAGCTTCTTCCCAACTTATGCTTTCCACTGGTAAATTATCTCCCTTAAATTTAGATGGACTAGAATTTAGATGCAGATTTACAACAGGTAATGCTGCTACAGCCTTCCACTGTGCTTGTGTTATTTCATGTTTACCTATATAAAAACCGGATATTTTTACTGCATGTAATTGTTCATCACTGTTATGGCCTGTTTCTGTAGATGGAGAACCCATTTCAAATGTTCCTCCTTCTACTTTTACCATTTCTAGTTTTACCCCATTATCTAAATCTTCCAAATAAAGCTTATCAGAAGGCTTGTCAGTAGTTTCAGTAGCTTTTGCTAGAGTATTATTAATAGGTACTTGAGATTGATGTTTAGCTATAAGTCTACCATCTTGCAAATAGAAAGAATCTTTATCTTTAACAATAGCAATGATTTCTGAAGGAGAGCGATTTTCTTCAACAACTTGCCAAACTTTGGCTGTTTTATCTTCGCTAGCTGTAAGAATTTTTTCCTCTTTGTGGGCAAAATATCCGTTGGAAACGGCTGCTTTATGTTCTAATGCTACTAGAAATCTTCCTGTAGCTCTTTCCCAAATTCTTAGTGTATTATCATAAGAACTTGTAATTATTAGTTTTCCATCATGGCTAAATTCTCCATTGACTAAATCAGCTTTATGGCCTTCTAATGTAACATTCAACTTGGCTGTAGCTATATCCCAAAGATAGGCTTTGCCATCACTGCTTGTAGTTAAAATTTCCTTTCCATCAGGGCTAAACTTACAATCTGTCACTCCTGATAAATGTTCTTTTAAGGTGTTTAGCAATTTCCCATCACTAGCTTGCCATAATTTAGCAGTTTTATCATTACTCCCAGTTACTATAAGAGAATTATCAGGACTAAAGGCTAGAGAAGTAATTTTGCCTAAGTGCCCTGAGAGGGTGTGTTGAAGTTTACCAGTAAAAGCATCCCAAACTTTGGCTGTTTTATCAGCACTTGCAGTCACAAGCCTTTTTCCATCTCTACTATATGAAACGGAATAAATAGTTCCTTGATGCCCTTCTAATGAATTAAGTAACTTACCAGTAAAAGCATCCCAAATTTTAGCTGTTTTGTCATAACTAATAGTAACAATTTGCTTTCCATCAGGACTAAAAAGGGCATTCTTTATTCCATCGCTGTGACCTGAAAGTTTAGCTATCAAACTTCCATCAGAAGTCTTCCAAATACAAGCAGTTTTATCTAAGCTGGTTGTCAGCAAAAGCTTTGAATCAGGGCTAAATTGACAAGATGTCACTGTGTCTTCATGGCCTTTAAGGGTAAAAAGTTCTTTTCCATCTCTAGCTTGCCAAATACGAGCAGTTTTATCTTTGCTAGCTGTTGCAACAAGTTGGTCATCAGGGCTAAATATTGCCATTGTTAAAGCATCTGTATGATTTGATAGGATAATAGGCGGATGATTTTCTAATTTTGCAAGGGCTACAGATAACATATACCTAAGAGCTAAACTGTCTCGTCCTTTAGAATAGGCTTCACTTAAATACACAGCTGCTCCATCCAAATTATTTTTGAACATTTCTTGACGACCTTGCTCTTCATAAAGCTCTAAAGTTTCTAATAATTGCTTTTTAGTTTTTTGTTGTTGGTATAAAACAATAGCTAAACCGACTATAAGTACTGTAATTGCAGTAATTAATAATTTTCTTCTTAAACGCTGGTTGCGAGTGGCTTCAGAAATACTTGCAGTTGCAAATTCTTCTTCTATCTCAGTAAGATTGCCAGTGTAACGCTCTCTCCAAAGTTGATATTCTGTTAATGCCTCATCTCTCCATAACAACCCATTTGGCCGGTTTCGTTCTTGCCATTGTCTAGCAGCAGCACGTAGTTGATCCCGAAGACGTGCCCCTTCTGATGCTTCTTGTCTCCATCTAACAAGCCTAGGCCAAGCTGATAACAGTGCTTCGTGAATAACTTCAATGGTTTCACTTCCTGCTTCTCCTTCTGATGCTACTAGCAGACGAGCAGTTACTAGTTTCTCTATTACTAAATCTGCTTCTCTATTATTGCCTAACAATTGTCTTAAGTCAGAACGAGTTACTACAAATCTTGTTCCTTCACTTGTAACTAAATGACGAAATGCTTCTTTAACAAGCTTTTGCTCATCTTGTGACATTTCGGCCATTACATTTTCAGCATGTTGAGTAAGTGAACCTCCTATTCCTCCCATTGCTTCATAAGTTTTTCGCCTTAGTTGCTTAAACTGCCTATCACGAAGTTCCCAAAGCTTTGCTGCTGTAAATGCTAGTAGTGGCAATGCACTTGACTCTTTTTTTACTGACTCAACTATTTCTCTAGGAAGTTCTGTATCTTCAAACTGATAGCCAAGCCGTTTTGCTGGTTCTGTTAAAATTCTAAGTAAATCTGTTGGTTGTGGTGTTGTAAGTAATTCTAGATTTTGTGTGATTTTATCTTGTAATCCTGGTAAAGACTTGACTCGAATTAGGAAATCATCTCTAAGTGTAATAATAATGCGAATAGGTTCTTCTTCAGAGCGAGCAGCCTTGGCTAAATGTTCTGCATAGATTTCCCGTTCTTGTTGATCTAAACAAAGTGTGAAAAGTTCCTCAAATTGGTCTATTATCAATAAGATAGAAGTGTTTGTCTCATAAGCTATATTGCGTAAAGCATTGCCTAGGATCTCAGGATTAGTTTTTAGCTCTGTAGGAGATTTAGCAATCTCAATACCTTCTTTAATTAAACGAGCAGCTAAATTAGTTAAAGGAGAAACTCCAGGTCTAACCGTAATAGTACGCCAGCCTTTTTCTAGACTAGGAATAATACCAGCTTGAACAAAAGAGCTTTTACCAGCGCCAGATGGCCCAACTATGGCTAGAAAGGGTTGTATCTTTAAGCGATTAAGAAAACTTTCTGTCTCTTTTTCTCGTCCATAAAAAAAGCTAACATCTTCACTCTTAAATGTACTTAATCCAAGATAAGGAGATTTCTCTTCAGATAGATTGCCTAGATTTTCTTCATTTGTGAAAAATAAATCTTTAAGCCATTGCCAAGGATTTTCATCTTCATGCTCAAAGCCAGCAGGGAAGGAAACAAGTTTAGCTCCATGACGACCTTTACGTTCTAGCAAAAATAACTCTTTAGCCTGTCCTGGTGAAGGGCTTGCTACTTGTATTAATGGCCATAATGATAAAACTACATTACCTTCAAAATCTGTTAGGACTGGCTCATTTTCCTTAAAGCTTTTTCCTTTTAGTTTTATTAGTGGATGGTTGACTTTTACTGCTCCCATCCATTTTTCTCCAACCTGGTTAGTTACTGTACTTTCAGCATTTGGGACTACTAAAAAGTAATGATGCAGAAACTTTGTTGCATATAAAAAATCATTAAGTTGAGCAATATTTTGTTCTAGTTCTTTGGTTAAATGTTCTTCATTAGTTAGTAGATTTCTAGTTTGCTCAAGCTTTAACAAACCAGTCAAACTATCAGAAATTTTTTGTTCCTGTTGGATATCATTAGGAAAAAATAATGATACAAGTTCAGGAATAGGATGAATATCTTTTTGATTAGCAAATGGAACACAGAGATTTTGAATAAAACTAACCCATTCACTTTTATTTAATCCTGAAGAATGTAGTTTTTTTACATTATTTAGAATACTTTCAGATTCTTTTTGAGCTAATTTGATATTGCTATGACTTGCAAGCGCTAAAAGCCCTAAGTAGCGTAAGAGAACATGAAAAACTACTAAAATTCCATCTCTTAACTGAAAAGCATTTCTAGCTACACTTAAATTGGCTACAGAATCAGCAATAGGTTGAGGTGCATCATTTAGTATTTCTGCAACTAACAAGCTATCTAGCTGAGGTAAAGCTACTTGCTGTTCATTAAGTCCAGTAACTTCTCTAATAGCTTGGGCAAATTCCAAAGCAGTTTTGTAGCGTTCTTTAGGTTTCTTAGCCATTGCTTTGGCTACTACTAAGTTTAATTTTTCAGGGAAAGCATTGCCTAAGCTAGGTACAGGTTCAGTAAGATGGCCTATCATTAAATTAGCTCCTGTACCTTTAAATGGAACTTCACCAGTTAATAATTCATATGCAGTAACACCTAAGGCATAAATATCACTGCGAGCATCAGCTTTAACAGCATTTTCCCATTGCTCAGGAGCCATATATCTAGGGGAACCCATTATTCCCTGTGTTTGGACAACAGAATGACTATTAGTATTTTCTGAAGTAGTATTGCTTGCAGGAGTTTTATAAAGTTTTTCCTCTCCCAATACATTTTTAATTAGACTACTAAGGCCAAGATTTGAGCTACTAGGTGTTTTGCGTAGAAAAGTATCATTTTGACCACTAGAAGAAACACTAAGATTTTCTAAAAATTTAGAAAAACTAGGGCTAATCTTTGGAGGAGTTTCTTTAATTAATGTTGGATCTTCAGTATCTGGATAAAGTATATTTTCAAGTGTATAAGTATTTAGTAATGAAAAAGTATCATTTTCAATAAGAGAGCTATCTTGAATGGATAAGTCTTTAGCAATACCAAAGTCTAGGAGTTTAGGAAGGAGTCGTCCAGCCCTAGAAATAACCATAATGTTAGCAGGTTTAATATCTCGATGAACAATGCCTGCTTCATGTGCTGTATGAATTACTTCACAAATTTTATCAAAAAGAGGAACAAATCTAGCTAAAGGCATAGCCCCATTGGACTTTAGCCATTGGTCAAGAGGCGTACCAGCAACCATTTCCATAGCAATCCAAAGTAGCCCATCGTTTTCTGCTCCAAATGAATAAATATGAGCCATGTAAGGGTGTTCTAGTCGGGATGCAAGATAAGCTTCTCGCTTAAATCTTTTTATTATGTCTTCACTTTTTCTGTGTTTTGTGTGCAGTACTTTTACTACTGCTGGGCGAGATAGGGTGATTTGGTTGGCTTGATAGACACCTCCAAAGCCACCCTCACCTAATTTTTTTTCGATGATAAAGTCGCCTAAATTACGCCCAATTAGTACATCTGTTTCCTCTTTATTCATGCTTTACACCTACAAGGAAGTTTTGAGGGCGTGTTCTTAGAGGGGTAAAAGTTACAGCCCAAGTATTTACTCCTCTATTAATGATTTCTCTCAGTGTTATTTTACTACACTAGTTAAGCTATTATTATAGTTAAATTATGAAATTTTTCATGAAATTGTAAATCTAGCCAAAAGCCTAAAGTATATTTTAGCTCTTGGTTAGCTCCTACTAGATCTAAAACTATTTCTTCGCCGCTTTCTATAACTTTGGCAGAAGTTGAGAATTTCTCTAAGCAAGGATTAATACTAGAATCAAGAAAATTTTTAACTTGATTAACTACTTTTTCGTCAATAATCTTATTTTCATTATCATCACTGAGCAAAAATTCTAGCTCATCATGAGGTTCTTCGGTTTCGCCTTCGATAATATGGTTGCCAAAATCTAATGTAGTTTGTAAGCGGCGACCTACTATTAGACGGGCTATTTCTTCATGACATGAGCCACAACCTCCTCCAGCTTTACAACTTCGTCTAACTTCACCTACAGTATTAGCATCTATTTCTTCTATAGTTTGCTTAATTTTGCAACGTTGCACTTTTAAACATAGACAAACCATTTCATCTTCAAGCCCTGTGTAAATTCTTCTGTTACCGTGTAAATGCATAGTTTCCTCTTAAAATAAGTATTTGCTAGCTCTAGTAGGAGTTACTAAAATAAGCGTGTTATATTAATTAAACAACTCAGATTTTAGGATAAGACTTATGTTAATCCCAGACACTTTTGTCACCTCTTCCGGTATTTCTAATAAACCTACAATTGCCCAAGCAGTTTATGCTGAAAGGCGAAAGGAATTTTTAACTCGTTTAGAAGCTTTAGGAAAAGTTGTTGCAATTTTTCCTAGCTCATCATTTGCTACACGAAGTAATGATACTGAATATCGTTATCGGCAAAATAGCAATTTATATTACTTAACAGGGCTTACAGAACCGGAATCTGTATGTTTACTGCTTGGTGATGGGTCAGAAAAGAAATTTGTTTTGTTTGTACGCCCTCGCAATCCAGAAAAAGAAACTTGGGAAGGTCGGCGTTTTGGCCCAGAAAAAGCACAAGAATACTTTGGAGCAGATGTTTGCCACAGTATAGAAAAATTAGATGAAGAGCTACCAAAATATTTGGAAAAAGCTGATTCTATATGTTATTCATTAGGTTTGGATCAACGATTTGATCAAAGAATCATAAATCAGGTTAAGTATTTTCGCTCAATGCGTAGGCGAAATGGAATTGGTCCTTACCAAGTAATAGATCCAGGGGAAATTTTAGAAGAAATGAGGCTCTTTAAATCAGCAGAAGAATTAGAACTTATGCGTTATTCTGCTAATATTGCTGCTGATGCCCATATAGCTGCTATGAAAGCAGTTAAAGCAGGAATGTATGAATTTGAAATAGAAGCAATCATTGAAAATCATTTTAGACGTGCTGGGGCTTTAGCTCCTGCTTACAATTCAATTGTTGGAACTGGTGCAAATGCAACTATTTTGCATTATGTGGAAAATAATTGTGAACTTAAGGACGGAGAACTTTTACTAATAGATGCTGGTGCAGAGTATGAATATTATGCTTCAGATATAACTCGCACTTATCCAGTTAATGGGCGTTTTTCTCCTGCTCAGAAAGAAATCTATAAAATAGTCTTAGATGCTCAACTTGCTGCTATTGATAAAATCAAGCCAGGTACACATTTTGATGATGTTCATAAAGCAGCTTTAGATGTAATTGTTGATGGATTGATGGCTTTAGGGTTATTATCAGGCGAACGCGAAAAAATCATGGAAGAAAAACAATATCAAAAATTCTTTATGCATCGCTGTAGCCATTGGCTAGGTATAGATGTTCATGATACTGGTAAATACACAGTATCAGATGAATCACGTAAGTTAGAACCCGGAATGGTATTAACTGTTGAGCCAGGGATTTATATTACAGATGCAGAAGATGTGCCTGCAAAGTACCATAATATAGGTATTCGTATAGAGGATGATGTGCTAGTTACTGAGCAAGGAGCAGAAATACTAACTGCACGAGTCCCCAAACATATTGAGGATTTAGAAGCTATTATAGGTGGGAGGAACTAAGCATGAAACGCTGTCCTGTGTGTGACAGATCTTGGCAAACTAATAAAGTATTTTGTCCTTGGGATGGATACAAACTTAAAGAAATGAGCCAAGATGAAATTGAAGAAAGAGTTAAAAAAGCCCCTATAGAGCCAGAGTTTGAAGTTTTTAGTGAGCTTATAGAATCCAAAAAAAGTTTAGAAGATTCTTTAGCTGAATTTGGCTCAACAGAAACTAGCAAGTTAGTAGATGTTGCTATTAGTGCTTTGGAAAAACGACGAGAACGAGATCAAGAACTTTTACGTGACCAAATGAAGCTGTTTGAAAAGTTCAACTTACATTGCCGTACAATGCAGTATTTTGTAGATAGGCTAAAGGAACAAAGCCAAATGTTTTCTTTCCAAGTAATACATAGGGATGAAGTAGACCAAATGTATATGATGTTTGTTGTTTCTTTTGGAGAAGGAGACTATAAAAGAAATTTCCCTGCAAAAGTAGCTTATCTTCGTGAACCAACTAAAGAGGTGACTTTTGAAATTAATCTATATGAAATAGCTGATAATAAAGAAAAGCGCCATCTAAGAACAGAAAAAGTTGGTGGTCAAGTAGAAGTTAGTCCGTTTGGTCGTAAATATTACAAATCTCCTCCTCGTGAGGTAGAAGGTGTGGATTTATTAGAATGGCTTGATACCTCATTCAAAGATATTTTCAAAATGGCTTACACCGTTGACTAAAAGCAAAAGGATCTACTTAAAGCTAAGTAGATCCTTGTTTGAATTTAAACCCAATCTTAATAAAAACTGGCTATTTTTTATTTGGCTGATTAAGCAATATTTCAGCATCAAGTCTGATTTGTAGCTTTGAGCCTGCTAATAGCTCTATATCGCGCCCTTTAGCTAGTAAAACTCCTCCAAGCCCAAGCCCAGCACCAATTCCAGCACCAATTCCAGCACCAGCAGCACCACCAGAAATGCCACCAATTCCAGCACCAACTCCAGTTTGTGTTGCTATTGTTCCTGCTTTGCTTTTACCTTTAGAAGGATCTTTAATTTTTCCTTCACCATCTTCTTCAATTACTTGATCTGTTCGGCTAACTACTGAAAATAAAGTAGCATGAATAGGTATCTTAGTACCATCATCTAAGATTAATTCATCAAAACCAATTGTAATTGTTCCATTTTTTCCTTTACGTGCAGCAGGTTCAACACTAATTATATGACATTTAACACTTGCTGTTGTTGTTAGAACAATTTGATCCTGAACTGTTACAGGATTAGAAAGCCTTGAAATAAACTCTTCTCCTTTTTTAGCTGTCTTAGAACTCAATGATTGGTCTAAATGTAAATTTATTAAAGTATTTTTAGGAATACGATTAAGATCAACATTAGTAGCAGTATCAGAGTTATTTGAAGGTGAATTACTAGTGTTATTGCTAGTGTTAGAGCTACGTGAAAGAGAATTGTTATTGCTTTCACGAGGTTTTACACGTCCAGATTGAGCTAATGCAGCGTTAGTAAATAAACTAATCAATAATAAAGCTGTTATTAGAGCAGAGACTTTTTTAGACATCATAAAAATTAAACCTCTTTTAAGCAGAAAAGCCAAATTTGCTGGTTAATGATAAATTACCAACCATATCTAATGCAACCGGTTAGTCTTGGTTATAAAGCGCAATTCCTCGCCAAAGAGAATCACCTGTTTGATGAAGTTTACTTAAAAACTCACCTAGCTCTTTAGCTATTTTTTTGGGTTCGGTTTGACGTTCACTAGGTAGTAACTTTAGAAAAGACATTGCTCCTCGTTCATCATTGAATTTACCTATTTGATTGATAATGGCTAAACTAGCTTCTACTAAAGCTTCTGCTTCAAAATCATTGGTTGGTTTAGCTAGTTTTTGGCTTAGTAATAAATAAAATTTAGCTGTAAGCTCAGCACTAACTTCACTTTCTTCAAATAGTTGATAAAACAAGTCTTGACGCTCATCTCCATCTAGAAATTCTGCTGATCCTAATGTAGGCAATACTTCATAAGCTAGTTCTAAGTCTAAATTGTATTGGCTTATTTTATGAAATAGCTCAGGTGTCGCTATTTCTTGGGCTTGAACTAGTGGTGCTTTAGGTATTTTAGTTAGTAATGTTTCAAATGCTGCTTCTTGTGCCCAGTTTTGAGATATAAATTGTTTGGCTGCGTCCGATAATGTCTGACGTTGATTAGAGTCTAGAAGTTTAGATAGGGTTTCTTGTAGAGATTTATTAATAGGAATGCTTTGAGCATCCACTTCAAGTTTTAGAGCACAATTTGCTTTTATTGCTGTTTCTAAACGGCGGGCTTGTTCATCTGCAATTTTCTCTTGTGCAAAAAAAGCTGTAGGGATACCAGCATGCAAAAGCTCATGAAAAGAATTATAACCAGCAGCAGAGAAAGCAAAATCTGCTGCTAAATAGTCTTCTGAAACATTAAAGTCTGTTAGCCAAGTAATTTTAGGGCTTCTTAATGGCTCACCTCGATAAAGTGGGCCAGCTCCAACTATTAAATGTAACTCATCAATTTTTTCTAGCTGAGAGACTAAACTTTTAAGTCCAATTTCTGCTGTTGGATCTCCTCCACCACCGGCTGTAATCCATACTCCAAGCTTATTATCTGGAACTCCTAAGCGTTTGCGAGCTTCTGTTTTGCTTCGTAACTCTACTCTATCGCGTAGCATAATTGGCCCTAAGTAAGATACCTTAGAAGCGATTTGAGGAGGGAATTCTATTTTAGGGCTATCAATTTCTTGTGGAACTAGGATTCGATCATAATTAACTAAAAGAGGTTGAATGCTTTCCTGAAATTCTGCTTTCATTGCTCGATTAATAAAGACTTTAGAACCAGGGCCATCTAAAGCATAAATTAGCTCTCCAAAAGATCCTCCTGGAAAAGTGTCTACCAAAAAAATATCTGGACGAATTAATCCAAGGCTATGCCAAACCCATTGGCGAGCTAATCTTATATAATCTTCTTTTAAAATCTGTGCTTGGCGAATAGCAGTTTTACTAGGAATCTTAAAAGCTGCAAAGCCTTCTGTAAGAGCTAATCCAGAAGCTTCTGAGGATGTTAAAATATAGATGTCTGGATGAAACCCTGCTAAACGCCCCAACCGCCTTACCCAACGTAAGATGGCTATTACTCTAGTTAAATGACCTAATCCTGCTCCATTAACAGCATAAGCAACAACACTTAAGCGTTTAGTCATGAAATTTCTCTCATAGCACTATCATAGTTGTCTTGATAAGTATTCTGGTAGTTATTATGATAAGCTGGAGTGCTGTGATAGTAGTAATCTCTATTATAGTAATAACCTGGATGAGAGTTGTAATAATAATGTACTTCTCGAATATATCGGCCATCTCGGCCATCCGTCATTAAGTCCCACCAAAGCATGTCTCGTTGATAATCATAGTAATCATAATCATCAAATCCATAGACATCATCATAAGATTTCCAAAATTTATTTCTTCTTTGATATAGCTTGTCTCGTGGATCAACATACAAAATAGCTGCATCTCGTTCAGGAACATAGCCATAAGCATATTTAGGGCGTTGGTATTTAGCAATTTTCCTATTTAGTTTGTAATTGTAATCTTGTAGAACTTGTGTTTCTTCTTCTTGTTGATGAGATACCATTTCTTTTAGATATTCTAGTTTCTTTTCTATTCCATGCACTTTTTTTATAGAAGCTTCACGAACAGTATCGCCTTGAGACCATTGAAATAGCTGGCTTTTATCCACATATTGCAAATGTTGTTTTAATGCTGCTTGGCTTTCTTGAAGAATTACTTGGGGTAAGTTATTGAGTCTATAGTAAGATTGTTCTCGTAACTCGACTAGTTTTTTTACATCAGCTATTTCTTTTTCTGCTGCGGTTATTTCCTTATGGTTATACTCATAGGCTTCACGCATAGAAAGATAGTTACTACGAATTTCATAGAATGGTTTATTAAATTTTTTCTCAATGTTTCTACCTGCACTCCAGTCGCGGTAGTAGTCTAACTGCCAAACTCGGCCTGTGTAATCTGATGTACCATATCGGCTTTGGATTAAGCGAAAGAATCTAGGTTCTGCTTCATAAGATCTTACACCATCTCTTAAGAGTTCATAGTTAGGACGGATGGATTCAGCTTTAAGAATTAATTCACCAGAAACAGGATTAATTAATTCTTCCCGGCGAATATAGCGTTCATCATTATCAATATCACTAAGAAGTTGAGTTAATCTTGTGTGTTCTTCTTCTATAGCTGTAAGAGGATTTTTAACATCAAATTGACCATAGCCTGTATATTGACGGACATTATAAAAAGCTTGTTGACTTAGTTCAGGTAAGTTTATTTGGACTAACTCATTTAATGCTTGATCGTAAGCATTTTGTAGTTCTGATAGTCCTTCATTGTGTTTTTGGAAGGTACTTCCCATGTTAGAAATCATTTGTTGGATTTCTTGGCTTCTTGCCTGACCTTGAGAAACAAATTGAGAAGCAGTTATCATAATTTCACTTTTTACTCTAGCTTTCTATTAAAGTTAATAATTTAGCTATTTTGCCATCAATTTTTCTATTACATCTGGATCACTAGGGATATTTTGAGATAATTTAACCAGCCCGGTACTAGTTACTAGGTAGTCATCCTCAATGCGTACTCCTATTTTTTCATCTGATAGATAAATTCCTGGTTCAATTGTAATTACTGCTCCAATAGGTATAGGGACGCTATAATCTCCTGCATCATGCACTTGTAGACCTACAAAATGACCAAGTCCATGAGGGAAATGTTGGTCTAAGGAGTTACCTTTAGAATCTTTAAATGGGCTTTGGCGCATGGTTTGGCGTGCAACAGCATCTAGGTCATGAATTGTAGATTGCCCAAGCTTAAAAGCTTTTGCTGCGGCTGTTTGAGCCTCTAGAACTAATTTGTAAATTTCTCGTTGTCGTGGGCTAAACCGACCATTAGCTGGATAGGTGCGAGTTATATCTGCTGCATAATAGTTGTATTCTGCACCTATATCTACAACAACTAAATCATTATCGTCTATTTTTTTATGATTTTTTTCATAGTGTAAAACTGTAGAATTTATTCCAGAACCAACAATACAAGGAAAAGCAGGCCGTTGAGCACCATTTTTGTAAAATTGGTTTAGGATAATGGCTTCAAGCTCATACTCATAAATATTGGGTTTTACAGCTTTAACCACATCTGCTTGAGCTAGTGCTGTGATATCTATAGCACGTTTAAGCATTGCTATTTCAGCCTCAGTCTTAACCATTCTTAAATTGCCAAGTGTTGGAGCTATAGCATTAAGATTTACTGTTGTACTAAGCTTATGGACTTGATCTACAAAATGTTCTTCTCTTGCCAAACTGGTATAGTTACTAGGTGGAATAACTGTATAAAGTTTTTCACCTGATTTTTTAAAATCTTCGTTTTTAAAGATTTCTGAAACAACTTTTTGAAAATCATTTATGTTTGCAACACGTTCAACCCCAAATAAATCAGCAGTTTCTTGGCTAATTGCTGGACGAGGGCCAGTCCATTGATCATAGAATGGATTAGGGGCTGGTAAAAACAACCATTCTTTTGCCCCTTTGTAGCCATTTGGAACTAAGAGCAATGCACTATCAGGAATTTCAACACCTGTTAAGTACATAAAATTTTCATTTTGCCGAAACTTATTTTCTACTCCAAGGTCATCTTCATCTTGACCTAAGAGAACTATTATTCCATCTTTGGCCGTTTCCATTAGCTTTTGACGCCGAGCTTTATATTCACTAAGCGGTTGTTCTGCTAAGAGAATATTAGGTTTTTCATTTTTTGACCAAGCTTTAGATGGATTAAATGATGCTCCAATAAAAAGAAAAACAACAATTAACCCTAAGCTAATAATACGGTGAAGTAAAAGACGATTTTTAGTTAAAGTCATAAGCATTCCTTAGAGCAAAACAAAAATAGTTTTTATTCTTTAGCCTTAAATAAGCGTTGCCAAGTAGCTTGAAACATTGACATTAGCCCTGTATATCCATAACCAAAAAGGAAAATTAATAAAAATGGAATTGTGCCAAAAATGGATCTACTAAAGGCATAGTAAATGGTAAAAGCAAAATAAAGAGCTGTAAATACTTCAAGCATTGGAATAAAACCTTTACGACGACGATATTTCATTGCTTGAGTTAACCAATTATCTTTAGCTGTGCCTACGTTATATTTAGGTGTTCTTACAAACGAAGATTGAATACCAAAAAGTGCTTCTAATACTGCACGAGCATTACTAAAAGTTAAGCCTATACCCATTCCCATTACAAGAGGGAGGTATTTAAGGCGACTTTTCCAAGTTTTAGGGTGAAGATATTGTTGTGCAGCACCATAGAAAGTGATTACAGATATAGAGGAAAACAACAAAATAGGTACATCAAACAACAATAAGTGGAAGAAACCTTGATTATAACGAACAATCAACACAGGTAAATGTAAGAATGCTAGCAAGATCATTAATGGTGCAGCAATATTGTTAGTTAGACGAAAGAAAAGCTCAACTTTAACTCTAGTAGGCAGCTTGGGATTCTTTATAATTCGTCCCATAAGTTTCATTGCTACTTGAATTAACCCTTTAGCCCAACGACGTTGTTGAGCTTTGAAAGCATTAATTTCTACTGGTAATTCTGCTGGAGCTTCTTCGTCTAATAAATAGATAAAGCGCCATCCCATAAGTTGAGCACGATAACTTAAATCAGTATCTTCTGTTAAGGTGTCATGTTGCCAACCACCAGAGCCTTCAATTGCTTCACGTCGCCACATTCCAGCCGTACCGTTAAAGTTAAAGAAATTGCCAGAACGATTTCGTGCCATTTGTTCAACTACAAAATGGCCATCCAACATAATAGATTGGATTTTAGTTAGCAGGCTATAATCACCATTTATGTGGCTCCAACGCATTTGAACCATTCCAATTTTTTCATCAGTAAAGAAATGGATCATTTTCTTTATACAATCAGGATGAGGTAAGAAGTCTGCATCAAAAATAGCTACAAATTGCCCTTTAGCTACTTTTAAACCTTCTTCTAAAGCTCCAGCCTTAAAACCAGTGCGGTTTGTACGGTGAATATAGGCAATGTCAAAACCTTTTTGTCGGTATTCTTCTACTACAGCAGAAGCAATTTGAACTGTTTCATCAGTAGAGTCATCTAATACTTGAATTTCCAAAAGTTCACGAGGGTAATCTATTGCAGCAGCCGCAGCGATCAGACGTTTTACTACATACAACTCATTAAAGAGGGGAAGTTGTATAGTGACTTTTGGTAATTCAGAAAATTCTGCTTTGGGTTTAGGTACATGATTACGATAGCGAAAGAATGTATACACAAGTTTTAGGCGGTAAAACCCATATAATGAAAGAACAAAAAGAATCCCAAAGTATAGAGAAATAAAAAGTAAATCAAAGTTATCTAGTGTATATAGAAAACTTATATTGTTACTTTGTTGAAATTTTTCTAGTCCTGGAAGTAAAGGAACAGCGGGGCGATAAAATGACTCACCGCCATCTGCTAGCATTAGATAGCTAAGTGAGATTAGTTGTGACAACATGATTTTAGTAAAACCTCTAATGTAGTTGAAAATACTTGAGTTAAGCTTTAGCTAATTTAATTTACAGAGTCTAACAATTATAAAGCTTTTTTGCTCAAGTAATTGTAACTGTTTTGATTACTCTGTCAATAAAACCAAACGTAGCTCTAAAATATAAATACTAATTCCATTAGAGCTACTTAATAGTAGCTATATAATAATACTTACTATTTACTACTTTTCTATGAGTCTTTTAGAGTGACTTTTCTGCATTAGCCTTTCTATGTTATCCTTGGCTTTTAGGGGGGGCTATGGCTTACGACGACTTAAGAGATTTTATCAAAGCACTAGAAAAAGCAGGTGAATTAAAAAGAATTTCAGTAGAAGTATCTCCTTTGCTAGAGATTACAGAAATAACAGATCGTGTTTGTAAAAAAGGTGGTCCAGCACTTTTATTTGAAAAAGTAAAAGGCCATCAAATGCCGGTTTTAATCAATGCTTTTGGTAGCCGACGACGTATGGAAATTGCCTTGGAAGTTAATGGCTATAAGAATATTGCTGAGCGAGTTACTGAACTACTGGATTTTAAATCACCTCAAGGTTTTATTGAAAAAATAAAAATGCTTCCTAAACTAGCTGAGCTTGGACGATTTTTTCCTAAAATTGTTCGTTCAGGCCCTTGTAAGGAAGTAATTCAAAAAGATAGATTTTCTTTGTTTGATATACCTGTTCTACAATGTTGGCCGGATGATGGTGGACGCTTTATTACATTACCAATGGTGTTTTCACGTAATCCTGTTACTGGTAAACGTAATTGTGGAATGTATAGAATGCAGGTTTTAGATGAGCGGACTACAGCAATGCATTGGCAATTACATAAACATGGAGCTAGTCATTTTCGTGAGCATAGTAAACGTAGCCAAGAGCCTATGCCAGTAGCAGTTGCTATTGGAAGTGATCCTATTACAACTTTTGCTGCTACTTTACCTTTGCCAGATGATTTAGATGAAATGTTATTTGCTGGGTTTTTACGCTCAAGTCCTGTTGAAATGGTGAAATGTGAAACTAATGATTTAGAAGTTCCTGCTTCAGCAGAGATTGTTTTAGAAGGTTATGTTAATCCTTCAGATATGCGTACAGAAGGCCCATTTGGAGATCATACAGGATTTTACACTCCTCAAGAACCTTATCCAGCTTTTCATGTTACAGCAATAACTCGACGTAGAGATCCTATATATTCTACAATTGTTGTTGGACGTCCTCCAATGGAAGATTGTTATATGGGAGAGGCAATTGAGCATATCTTTCTCCCACTATTTCAAAGGCAATTTCCTGAAGTAGCTGATATGCATATGCCGTTTGAAGGTGTTTTCCATAATTTACTAATAGTGTCTATTCGTAAGACTTATCCTGGACATGCTCGTAAAATAATGAATGCAATTTGGAGTCTAGGCCAAGCTATGTTTACTAAGTGTATTATTGTAGTAGATGAGGATGTGCCAGTAAGAGATCCAGGTTATGTAGTTTGGTATGTTCTAAATAATATTGATCCTGAAAGAGATATTCAGTTTACAATGGGGCCAATAGATGTTCTAGATCATGCTAGTAGACTTCCTGCATATGGTTCAAAAATGGGTATAGATGGAACTCGCAAATGGGCTTCAGAAGGTTTTACCCGTGATTGGCCTAAGCAAATAGAAATGAGTGAAGAAATAAAGAAGTTAGTTGATTCTAAATGGCCAGATTTGAGGTTATAAGTTGAGGTTATAGGTTTTGGCAGACAAAATACTTGTTGTTGAAGATAATGATATTTTACGTAAACTGCTAGTTACTGCTTTATGTAAGAATTATGAAATAGTAGAAGCTTGTTCTGGTGAACAGGCTTTGTCCATTGCTGCTCAAGGAGATGTTCGTTTAGTTCTACTAGATATAATGATGCCTGGAATGGATGGGTTAGAGACTTGTTTAAGGCTACGACGCAATCCTCGCAGTTGTCATAGTATCATTGTTATGTTAACAGCTAGAGATACAGAAGAAGATGTTGTAACAGGCTTAAAAATGGGAGCAGATGATTATTTGATAAAGCCTGTTAACTTCTCTGAGCTAAAAGCTAGAATTGATAGCCATTTGCGCCGACAATGGCGAGATTTACAAGCTAGCCCATTGACTGGACTTCCTGGAAATCGGCAAATTCAACAAATTCTTTCTACCAACTTAAAAGCAGGTGTTTCATTTGCTGTTATTTATGCAGATCTAAATAGCTTTAAAGCCTATAACGATCGCTATGGTTTTACAGCAGGTGATGAAATTCTTAACTACACAGCTAATGTGCTAACTAATATTGTGGTAGAGGCTGGAGATACAGAAACAGATTTTGTGGGACATATTGGAGGAGATGATTTTATTATTGTCACTACTCCAGAACGCTGTGAAACAATATGCAAATTAGCTATTGAACGCTTTGATGCTGAGATAGAAGATTTCTATGATTCAAAAGACCTAGAAAAAGGCGGAATAGAAACTGTAGATAGACAAGGCAATAAAATAATTGCTCCAGTGCTTTCCATTAGTCTTTCAGTAGTAATTCATGAAAAAGATAGATTTTCTCACCCTGGCCAGATTTCTCAAATAGCTGCTGAAATTAAAAAACAAGTAAAGAAAGATATAAAAAGTAGCTATCTTATAGATCGTCGAAAACCTAACTCTAAGGAATCAAAAGATGAGTAAGGCTCTTCTTAGACAAATAAAACCTGTTGATTACCTGCTAGACCTTAACATTAGTCAACAATTAATTGCTAAAAGTAGCCGTGAGTTTGTTCGTGAATGTTTGCGAATGTTGCTAGATGAGCTAAGACAACAGATTATAAAAGGCGAAATATTAGAAGAAAATAATTTAGAAAAAATTATTGAAAGTCAGTTAGAAAACTATTGGAAAAAATCTATTGCTACCAATCTTCAACCTGTTATCAATGCTACAGGAACTTTGCTGCATACTAATTTAGGACGCGCTCCACTAGCTGAGGAAGCTTTAATTGCAATAAATAAAGTAGCAAGTGGCTATAGTAATTTGGAATATAACTTAGCTAAAGCTTCACGTGGGAGCCGTGATGAACATTGTGAAGAACTTCTAAAAAATCTACTTAGTTGTGAAGCAGCAGTTATTGTAAATAATAATGCTGCGGCTGTTATGTTGGTATTAGATGAACTTGCACAGGGAGGGGAAGCAATTATTTCACGAGGTGAACTAATTGAAATTGGTGGAGCTTTTAGAATTCCTGATGTAATGAAAAAAAGTGGTGCTACATTGCGTGAAGTAGGCACTACTAACCGCACTCGCCTTTCAGATTATAAAACTGCTATTAATGAAAATACTAAAATTATCTTAAGAGTTCATCCTAGCAACTATCGAATTATAGGTTTTACTGAAAAACCTGCTTTATCTGAATTAGTTAAACTAGCTGAAGAACATAATTTAATACTAGTAGAAGACTTAGGAAGTGGTTGCTTAGTTGATTTAACTAGTTGTGGGATAAAAGATGAGCCAACTGCTCAAGCCTCAATCGCTGCTGGAGTGCATGTAGTGACTTTTAGTGGGGATAAAATGTTAGGCGGGCCACAAGCAGGAATTATTGCAGGCAAGAAAGAATATATCGCTAAAATTCGTCGAAACCCTTTAATGAGAGCCTTACGAGTTGATAAGCTAAGTTATGCAGCACTTAGCGCTACATTGCAACTTTATCGTATTGGAGCGGCTTGGCAGAAAGTTCCAGTTCTAAAAGCTCTTAAAGCTAATGAAAAAGAATTGCTAACACGTTCTCAGCGCTTTGTGCAAAAGCTAAAGCGCAGATTGCCAAAAGATACTAAGCTAAAATTTACCTTACGCTCAGGTGCTTCTCTTATGGGTGGTGGATCTGCTCCAGAAACTCCATTGCCTACTACTTTGATTACAATAACTCATTCAAATCAAACAGCTAATGATCTAGAACTTAGGTTACGTCAAAACACAATCCCAGTCATTGCTAGAATTGAGCAAGATGAATTACTAGTAGATTTGCGAAGTGTCTTAACTAAAGATGAAGAATTTTTGTTAGAAGCAATAATTAAGCTGGATTAAAGATTTAGTCCTGAAAAATAGCTTTTGTAAAAGTTTTCACTAGAGTACGTTTTATTTTGTATCCAACCAACTAATTCATAATAAATAATATAGATAGATGGAGTATGTAAGAAATAAAATAACTACATATAGGAGGAATAAGTATTGTAGTTAGCATCCCTCCAAAAGTACATGTTAATTTAAGGTCAATTAAAGAACTCCCACCTGCAATGGATGCAACAGATGATGATTAAATAGAATATAAAAACACTAAAAAGTAGTTTAGAAATGTTAAAATTTCTTGTCTTTTACTTAATGCTAGATCCTGAGTTAACAATAAGTTAAGAGAGTTTTTAACTACAAATAGCTGTTTTTTAAAAATTTTTTAACTAAAAAATTTTTAAACTTGCTAAAATAGACTACTAGTCTACATACATTTCTAACTATAAAAGTAAAACATTAGTAAAACTTATGCCAAAGCTAACACAAGAAGCTATAGAAGAAAATAAAGAACATATTGAGGAAGCAGCTAAGCAGCTATTTATAAAACATGGTTTTCATGGTACTTCAATGAGGCTAATTGCAGCTCAAGCAGATGTATCATTAGGCAATTTGTATAACTATTATAAAACTAAGGAAGATATACTTCAATCAATTATTAATAAATATGAACTAATTATTAATACTAGATTAAAAGAAATATTTGATGATATAGAAGAACCACTTTTACCTGACAATCTAGTAAATTTTGGGAAGAAAGTTCAATCCCTAGTGGAAGAACACTATGAATTTTGGTTATTGATGTATATTGATGTGTTAGAGTTTCAAAATCGTCATTGTCGTAAGATGTTTGAAAATTTAGCAGAACGCCTAAATAAACGGTTTTATAAGCATTTTGATGAACTAAAAGAAAATAAAACTATAAACACTGGAGTAGATCCAGGAGTGGCTTTTACCGTAGCCTACTTACAGTTTTTTAACTATTTTTTAATTGAAAAACTCTTTGGAGGTAATAACCATCTAGGTATTAGTGATAGTGAGGCAATAGTTAAAATAAGCCAACTTTTCTCTAGAGCAATATTTAAACCTAATGCTTTAGATCTTCTTCATGCCAATAATAGCAAATCCTAAAACTATCTAAAGTTTTTTATTGACCTAATATAAGTTTTTTGTTATAAAGAACGGACGTTCATTTTCTAGTTTTGGAATCAAGCCATGAAAATCAATAAAACAGACAATAGTTTAGTTAACTATGATGTTAACTCCAATTCACATATAGAATTAGCTTCTTCTCAACAAGAAACAACAAATTCTTTAGTTAATCAAAAACAAACAATAATCCCTAACAACAAAATAGAGTTTAAGTCTCAGTTAAAAAATGATTTTGATGGTCAAAGAGTACAAAATAAGATCTTAACAGGATTAAGCGATAACACTAGAAATAACCTAGAAAAAAGTAATTTAGTAAACAAATCAACTGCTAGAGATACTAGCCATTCATCAGAGTTTAAGACTCAAGCAGGGATCAAAAATTTGTTGCATGTAGCTTCTCGGTTACAAGCAAATGTAACTAAGTATTCTAATCAAATAGAGACAAATTCTAAATCTTTAACAAGTTCTGTTAGTAAAATTTTAAATGATATAAAAAGCTGCTCAACCCTTTTACAAAAAGCTATTGAAAGCTCAGCAAATGGTTTAGAAGAAAGAACACTAAATCAGTTTAATGATTTAAATAACCATGTTGAAAAGACAATTAGCTCAGTTAGCAGTAATACAAATGATTTTCTTTATAACACTCAGAAAAACTTGCAGAACTTTAATAATGCCTCAACTAGCTTTCTAAAAGCTTCTCAAGACTTAAAAGATGGAAATGCTTTTGCTACTTATGGAGTTATGGATTCTTTTGAAAAAATTAAATCTATTCCACCACAAATAGCTAAAGATCACACTGAATATAAAAACTTACTTAAACAAGATGTTAGTAGCTTATCTAGTAAGTCAAATGCTTTAGCTGAGAGCTTAACATCTTCTGCTAGCCATAAAACCAATGCTAAAGACTTGGCCTTAAATTTAGCTAAGTCTAGTAGCAGCATCTTAGATTCAACTTATACTTTTAATTACCCTAATGAATATACTGAACCTTTAGTAAAAGCTTATTATCAAAGCTTACAGAACTTAACCATGTCTGTGTTATTTCCTGACTTTAATCCTAAAGGTAAACCAATTTCAGAAAGTTTATTAAAATATAGTACAAATGACCTAAGAGAAACTACGAAACTAGCAAGTCAAGGTAATAGTGATGCTAGGGCAAAATTACAGAAAGATTATGGTTATACATTGGATAATGTGCCAAAACCTGGCCAAATGTGGTTAGCTGCTAATTATGTAGCAGGAGATTTGGACAGAAATGGTCAAGTTACAGCTAAGACTTTTCCTGGTACTAGTAGTTCTAAACCAATAGACACTAATCCTCCTGATGTCAAAAATTTACTTTTTGGAAAGGATTCAAAGGGTAAAGTTGAGCTTACAAATAGTGATGGGAAACAAGTTACAGTTAGCTCTTTAGGAGATTATCAAAAAGTAGTAGCAGAAAATCGGGCTAAAGCTGGTATTGCAGCAGGTAATGGTGAGCCTATGCCAGTACATGTTAGCTTTGAAGGCGGTGGAGGCTTTGGTAAGCGCCATGCAGCCGCAGTATCTGAAATGTACAATCTTGGGCTAGTTCCTGCAAGTGTTAGTGGTGTATCGGCAGGGTCAATAAATGCAGGGCTTATAGCAGCAGGGCTTAGTCCTAGTCAGGCAGATGAAGTATCAAAAGATCCAGCAATCAAGAAATTTATAGAAGTTAACCCACTTGGCGGGCCTGGACTAACTACTGGACGAGAATTTTATCGCTATATGGATCAAAAGTTACGAGAGATAACAGGGATAAAAGATCGTCCAGTGACTTTTTCAGATCTAAAAATGCCTCTCTACATTGGGGCTACAAAGATTGCTGATAGCCAAGCTCCAAATGATATGACTCGCACTGAAGATAGAATTTTTGTTTTTAGCAAAGAAACCACTCCAGATACACCTGTAGCAATGGCTATGACGGCTTCTGCTGCTGTTCCAGGTTCTTTTGATCCTGTTGAATTTGTTGATGTTGCAACTGGTCGAACTATTCGTTTAGTAGATGGTGGAATGATAAACAATTTACCTATTGGGTATCAAAAAAATAACCTTCCTGAAATAGCTCTTAAACTTGAGCGCCCAGACACTAATAACCCAAAAACTGATATTAATAATGCCAAAGAAAAACCACTACCATCAGGAGATCTAATTTCTTATACTCCTTTTGGTAATACTCAAATAGGCATAAATCTATTTAATAATAGTGCAGAGGAAGCAAGAAACTTTAAGGTAAGAAATAATCCACCTCCAGGAGTTTTTGTTCTAAATCTTCCTACTTGGAATCTAAAAAATTATGTAAATCAAGATAATGTTGTTGATTATCAATATGATAACAAAATAGATCCAGATCTAGATCGTCAAACAGCTCAGCTTACAGATGATTTTGTGCGTCAGTATTTTACTCAGCTAAATGATCCAACTAAAAGCGGGACAAATTTAAAACCAGCACCTAAAGACTCAAGTTTTTCTAGAACCCTAACATTAAACGGAGTTAATTGGACTGTTGAGCATCAAGCAAATAGCGATAAAGTGACTTTTCGCTCTGATAGCGGGGAAGTGCATAACCTAAATTTAGGTAAAGATAGAATAGAGAATTGGTTAGCTGATGATGCTTCTTTTGGCGATCTCTCTTATCGCTTAAGAGATGTGCTAGTGGATTTTCAAAAGTATTCTCATCCATTTGGAGTGTAAAGATTATTTAAGAGGTTTTTATTAATGCATCAAATAGAAGAAGATCTAGATCCATTTAAATTCTGGCAAACAATCAGAGATATAAGTGTAGATACTTGGTTAAAAATGATAGTTGATCTACTTAATACAAAGACCTATGCTAAAACAACTAGTATGATGCTTAATAGCTATTTACTCTTTTCACTTCCATCTCAACAAATTTTGGAAAAGCTGATAATACATGCTCTAGCTAAAGCTCAAACTCCAACTCGTAAAGATATTAATAAATTAGCAGAAGAACTACTCAGTGTAGATACTAAGATAGATAACTTAAGTGATGAGCTTAAGCTGTTAAGAGAGTTATTGCTAACAAAGAATCAGGTAAAGAATTAATTATTTTGTCGGAAAAATATTTCTTTTTTTTCTTGACAACTTTATTTTGGAAAAATAAAATACATTCGTTCGTTTTTTATTATGCCTAAACTTAGTCAAGAAGTAGTAGAAGAGAAGAAAGACCATATTGAGCAAGCAGCTAAAAAGCTATTTATCAAGCATGGTTTTCATGGTACATCAATCAGGCAAATAGCTTCTCAAGCAGGTGTATCATTAGGAAATCTCTATAATTACTACAAAACTAAAGAAGAAATTTTGGAATCGCTTATTAGTAGGTATGAAAGCATTATTACTGAAAGGTTTAATGATGTTTTCTCGCAGATAGAAGAACCGCTACTACCAGAGAATTTTGTAAAATTAGGTAAGCTTTTACAAGGTGTAGTGGAAGATCATTCTGAGTTTTGGTTGTTGATGTATATTGATGTGCTAGAATTTGATAACCAACATTGCCGGAAATTTTTTCAAGGGTTGGCTAAAAAATTTGGGCAGCGTTTTGATAAACACTTTTATAAACTAAAAAAACAAAAATTGCTTAATGAAGAGGTTGACCCTGCTGTAGGTTTTACAGTAGCTTATTTGCAATTTCTAAACTATTTTTTAATTGAAAAACTCTTTGGAGGCAATCATCATTTGGGCTTAGATAATGATGAAGCAGTGTTAAAACTCACAGAACTCTTTTGTAGAGGGCTTTTGTGTCCAGAGGCTCTAGAAGAAAATTTGTTTCATAATTAGTTTTATTTTGATTTTATAAAAAACAGTCGTTCGTTTTTGTATGAAAAATATAATCCAGGAGAAAAGGAAAATGTATAAGTATAAAGTAGTAGCAATGTTTTTTTTAATGTCTTTGCTAATACCAATGCAAGCAATAATATGTACTGATAGTGCTTATGCTCAAGGGACAACAGGAGATATTAGCGGATCTATTTTAGATCAAAGTGGGGCAGCAGTTGCAGGTGTTAGTGTAGTTATAAAGAGTCAAGAAACCGGTATAGAAAGAGAAGTTACTGCTAGTGAATCAGGAATTTTCACTGCTAGATTATTACCCGCTGGTAAATATACTGTTACAGTCAGTGTAGAAGGCTTTAAAGGTGTAATATTACAAGATGTGCAAGTAAATATAACTCAAGTAACTTCGTTAAAAGTGAATTTAGAACCTGCATCAGTTTCAGAAGTTGTTACAGTGACAGCTACTCCTGCTTTAGTACAATCAGAATCAACTCAGTTAGGCCGGAATATAGACGAACGAACTTTGCGCCAATTACCACTTCCTACACGTAACTTTCAACAATTACTTACCTTATCACCTGGAACTTCAGCAAATTTATCTAATAATACTGACTTAGGGCGTGGGGATGCTGTAATTTCTGTTAATGGGCAACGTACCACTAGTAACAGTGTAAGAATCAATGGTATAGATGCCAATTCTATAGGTACAAACTCAACTCCAAATATTTCTGTGCCTGCTACAGATACAATTCAAGAATTTATTGTTCAAACTAGTTTATATGATGCTTCAAATGGTCGTAATTCTGGTGGTAATGTTGAAGCTATAACTAAATCAGGTACAAATGAAGTACATGGTAATGCTTATGAGTTCTTACGTAATCGCTCATTAAATGCTAATGACTTTTTCTTAAATTCTGCTGGTCAACCAAAACCAGTTTTAACAAAAAACCAATTTGGTTTTACTTTAGGTGGGCCAGTTATCCGCAACAAAGCATTTTTCTTTGTTTCTTATCAAGGTACTCGTGAGAGAAATGGTGCATCTCTTAGCAACAGCTTATCATTTCCAATTATTCCTACTGCATTAACTGATAGCAATCGTACTGCTGCTGGGTTAGCTGCTGCATTTGGCTTACCTTCAAGCATAATTAGTCCTATAGCAGTTTCTTTACTACAAGCAAGATTACCTAATGGTCAATATATAATTCCATCAGCAACTACTGCTTCAGGGTTAACACCACTTTCAGCTATTTCTAAATTCCAAGAAGATCAGTTTAATGTCAACATTGACTATAAAATTAATGACAAGCACACTTTTGTAGGCAAATTCTTTTTTGCTGATAACCCAACTACACAAGCTAATTACAACTTTGCTGGTTTAGGCAATGGGCCTACACAATTGCCAGGTTTTGGTGGAGATTTAGATCTTAAAAACAGAGTTCTTTCCTTAAATGACACTTATGTTTTTGGCCCAAATATTATTAATCAAGCTCGTGCAGGTTATAGCCGTATTCGTGTTGAATCTACACCTCAAGAACCTTTTACTGCTAAACAATTTGGAATTAACAGCCCAACAGGAAATCTTTATTCAGGACTACCAACTATTCAAGTGTTAGGTTTATTTACTTTTGGTTCTTCTCCTTTTGCTGACCAAGCTTCAACCATTAACACTTTTAATTATAGCGATACATTGTCTATAACTCTTGGTCGTCATCGTGTGCGTGTAGGTGCTGAATATCGTCGCTCACAAGTTAACTTTTTCTTTAATGCTTTTACTCGTGGTCAATTAATTTTCCCAACCTTTGCTAGCTTTTTAGCTGGACAATCAATTTCATTACTTGGATCTGGTGTTTTTGATCGTGCGCTAAGAGTCAATGAATTTAGCTCATTTGTACAAGATGATATCAAAGTAAACAGCCGATTAACCTTAAATCTTGGCGTTCGCTATGATTTCTTTGGCAATCCTACAGAACAACAAGGAAGATTAATTAACTTTATTCCAGGTCAATTTAAGCCAGGGTTACCAACTGCACTTTCTTTGCCTCCTAATGGTTTTGTTCAAGCAGGAAATGCTAAAAATCCAATTAAAGGCGTTCCTCTAACCTCTGATTCATTAATTGACAATGATTTAAACAACTTTGCGCCACGTATTGGTTTTGCTTACAAACCTATTAATAGCGATAAATTAGTTTTAAGAGGCGGCTATGGTATTTACTTTGACCGTGTTTCTACTCGCTCAGTTAACACTCAAGTGTTAAACTTTCCGTTTTTCTCTTTAGCTACCGCTATTGGAAGACCTTTATCTGCACCTTTTGCTAATGTTCCTCAACCTAGCTCTTTTCCTGTGATACCAACAATTCCATCAACTTTAGGTGTTCCAATTAGCGGAATTTTCTTAGATCCTAACTTCCGTACTCCTTATATTCAACAATACAACTTTAATCTTCAATATGCTGTAAGCAAAGATTTGCTTCTAGAAGTTGGTTATGTTGGTTCAAAAGGCACTAAATTATTGCAAGTACTTAGCTTAAATCAACCTGTTTATAACCGTGCTACTAATCAATTTACTTTGCCTTTAGGCCCATTTTTATCTTCACAAAAGAACCCTGCTGGAGGTATTCAACAAGTACAATCTAGCTCTAATTCTCACTATGATTCTTTGCAAATTAGTGTAACAAAACAATTTAACAAAGGGTTACAATTCTTAGCTTCTTACACATTAGGCAAATCCATAGATAATTACTCTGGTGCAGCAATTAATGAGCTTACTGGTATACCTGGGGATCAATTTAACACTGCTGGAAATCGTGGTTTATCAGATTTTGACCGTCGCAATAGATTTGTATTTAGTGGAGTTTATGACTTACCAAAATTAAAAGTACAATCTAAAGTCCTAGACAAAGTAGTTAATGGCTGGCAATTAAGTGGGATTCTAACTCTACAATCTGGGCTACCATTTACTGTAGTAGATGCGCCTAGCAACTTTATCTTACAACGTGCTAATGTAGTTGCTGGTGCTAATCCAGAAGTTTCAGGGGATGTTAAAGATAGACTTAATAAATATTTTAACACTGCTGCATTTCTACCTTCTCGTCAACTACTTGTTGGAACAACACTTAACCCATTCTTTGATCCTAATGCTCCTTTTGGAAACCTTGGCCGTAATACTTTAACTGGCCCAGACCAACGCAACTTGGATATCTCTTTTGTAAAGCGTATTCCTGTAAAAGAGAAGTTTAATGTAGAGTTTCGCAGTGAATTTTTCAATGCTTTCAATAGAGTAAACTTTGCTAATCCAAATAGTAATATTGCTGTTCCAGCAACCTTTGGCCGTATTACTTCAACTAGCAGTGGGCCTCGTGTCATTCAATTTGCACTCAAACTAGGCTTCTAGAACTAGTTCTTACTGTAGGGTTGCTATTTACCACTAGTAACCCTACTAACTTTATTTTGATTGGCTTATAAAAATGTCTAAAGAAATTAACACAACAGAAGAATTTGATCTTTATTATGAAGTTCATGGTCAAGGCCAACCACTAGTATTAATTCCTGGCTTTGCTACTGGACAATGGATTTGGTACAAACAAGTTCCAGAATTATCAAAACATTATAAAACAATTATTTTTGACAATCGGGGTGTAGGCCGTTCAAACAGCGCACCTTATCCATACTCGTTTCAAAAAATGGCTCAAGATATTATTAACCTTTTGGATCTTCTTAAAATCAAAAAGGCTCATATATTAGGAGCTTCAATGGGCGGATTTATCGCACAAATATTAGCTTTACATTATCCAGAACGAGTTTCAAGTCTGATACTTTGTTGCACCAGTTTTGGTGGAAAAAATCATATCCCTCCTTCAGCAGAAACACTAATAGCAATGTCTTCTTTTCAAGATCCAAACTCAGAAGAAAGGGTAAGAAAAAACTTAGCTTTTGCATTTGCTGAAGAATTTCATATAAAAAACCCTAAAGAAGTTGAGCAAATTACACAACTACGTTTAGCTAATCCAATCTTAGGCCAAGCTTATCTAAGTCAATTGCAATCAGCTATGACCTTTGATGTTGAAAATGAACTAGTTGAGCTAGATGTTCCAACATTGGTTGTAACAGGAGATCAAGACTTAATTGTCCCTCAACAAAATTCTTATAACTTAAGTAACAAAATCAAAAACTCTAAATTGCTAATAATCAATGGAGCAGGGCACTCTGTTTTTATTGAATCTCCAACAGAATTTAATCAAGCAGTAATTGATTTCTTACAGTCTATTGCTTAAGAGAGGAATAGTAATATGTCACAAAATGTAAAAATTATTGGTACAGGTTCTTATGTTCCAGAGAAAATGTTAACAAATGACGACTTAAGCAAAATGTTAGGCGAAGATATCAACACTTTTGTTTCTCAAGTTGTAGGGATAGAGCGTCGTCATATTTGTTCTGAAAAAGAAAACACAATTGACTTAGCAGTTGAAGCAGGACGTAGAGCTTTACAAAATGCCAATTTAGATGCAACAGAACTAGATTTAATTATCGTTGCTACCGATACTCCAGCTTACATTTCACCTGCAACTTCAGCTGCTGTTCAGTATTGTTTAGGGGCAAAAAAAGCTGGCACCTTTGATGTTAATTGTGCTTGTGCTGGTTTTGTAACCGCAGTAAAAACTGCCACTACTTTTATAATGGGCGATCCAGATTATAAAAATGTTCTGGTCATAGGTGCTTATGCAATGAGCAAATATTTAGACTGGACTGATAAAAAAACTTGTACCATTTTTGCCGATGGAGCAGGTGCTATTGTTCTGCAAGCTAGTCAAGAACCTGGTTATCTAGCTTCAAAACTTCATGCTGATGGTCAATATCATAACTATTTAGGCATATTTGCTGGTGGTACAGTAATGCCTATTACTAAAGAAGTATTCCGAGAAGGCAAATATAATAAAGTAAGATTTCTACAAAAATATCCTCCAGAAGTTAACATTGAAGGCTGGCCAACTTTGGTAAAAGATACGCTAAAGAAGGCAAATGTTGAGCTTAAAGATGTTAAACAGTTTCTTTTTACACAAGTTAATCTTAGCACCATAAAGGCTGTTATGCAGCAACTAGAATTACCAATGTCACTTGCTCATACAATTATGGGTAAATGGGGTTATACAGGCTCAGCTTGTATTGCAATGGCATTAGATGATGCTGTCAAAGAAGGAAAAATCCAAAAAGGAGATTTATTTGTAATGTGTGCTTCTGGTGGTGGCCTAAATATGGCTTGTACAGTTTTTAAGTGGGCAATCTAAAGAGTCCACTATGTTGTTAATCTTTGAATTTTCAAGAATTTAAAAATCTTAGGAGAAACCAAAATGAACTTAATGTCAATCTATCAAGAAACCGCAAAAGTTAGTATACGCACCACATTAAACTTACAAAAAGCAGCAGATAAAATGACCCAAAACCTAATTGAAGCTAGCTTTTTATCAAAAGATGCTACTAGCAATGCAATGAAAGAATACGTAAACAATTTTTATAGCACTCGTCAAGAAATTTTAACTAAAATGGGGGAAGCTGCTGAAAAAATGATTACAGACTATCCCTTTAAGAAAGAAGTAGAAGAATTTAATGCTCGCACAACAGAAAACACCAAAAAAGTGGCAGAAATGTTTGCTATACCAGTAATAAATAATGCTAAAAAGTAAGTTTTAAGAGTTTCTTAAATGCCCAGGGTTTATGCCCTGGGATGGAAAAACAATAAGATTAGGTTTAAATATGAGTAGTGAAGTAGTCAAGTCAAATAAATTGTCAATAGTTTTTTCTCAAGAATCTATTAATGGTTATGCTGAAGTTAGTGGGGATAATAATCCAATACATATAGATGTGGAATTTGCCAAAAAAACTAGATTTGGAAGAACTATTTGTCATGGTATGTTGATTTACGGAGCTATTAGTGAGTTTCTAAATCAAAATTTTCCAAACAGCAAACAACTTTTACAAACATTGTCTTTTTCTAGCCCAGTTTATGCTAATGAAGAAGTAACTTTAACTTATGAAGTTACTGAAGAAACAAATAATACATTGCAAGTAAAAGTGAGCATAAATAAAAATGATGGTACTTTAGCTTGCCAAAGCCTCACAACTTTACAGTTGTCTTAAGTGTATTTATATATGCTAGAACCAGTTTTTGTTGGACAAAAAGAAATATTAAAAAAATTTTTTACTAAAGCTAATCTAGAACAATACTTCAGTGCAGTTACTAGTGGTAATTACTCTGATGCTAGATTAGAAATAGTTCCAGAAGCGCTATTAGCAGGACTTTTTTCTTCTATTCTTGGAACAAAGTTACCTGGTGAAGGTACTATTTACCTAAAACAAACTTTGCATTTTCTTAATACTGCAAAAGTTGAAGATGAAATAGTTGCTACAGTAGAAGTGACTAGTATTCGCACTGATAAAGGTTTAATTACTTGCAAGACAATTTGCACAGATTCAAAAAACAACATTATTTGCGAAGGTGAAGCATTAGTGATGAATAAAAACCGCGTTTCACAAGGATAATTATGAGATATCAAAACCTTTATACTCTATTTCGTGAACGTGTTTCTCATTATGGAGAACAAAATGTTTTTTACACTAAACAAGATAATCAATGGAATGGCTTATCTTGGAATAGTTTTGCCCATCAGGTTGATAGTTTTAGCTCTGCGCTAATTTCATTAGGCTTAACTAAAAATAGCTCTGTTTGTATTTTAATGGGAACTATAGTTGAATGGCCGATTAGTGATTTAGGGACTATTTTTGCTGGTGGTGTTAGTGTTGGGCTTTATCCAACAAGCTCTGCTGATCAGTGTAAATATATTATAAATCATTCAGATGCAGAATTTGTTGTTGTTGATACAAGATCCCAGTTAAGTAAAATTGAGCAAATAAAATCTGAAATTCCAAAAGTAAAAAAAGTAATTGTTTTAGATGAAAAAGCTGTTTTTGAATCCTCAGATTTTATTTCTTACAAAGCTTTTCTAGAGTTAGGCAACAAAGCACAAGATCAAGTAAAAGCTTATGTTAGGGAAACAGCAGAAAGTGCTAGACCTGAAGACATTGCTATTATGGTTTATACTTCAGGAACAACAGGTTTACCTAAAGGTGCTTGCCTTAGTCATCGCTACATTATCAACAGTGTAGAGTCTTTGTTAGAAACCATTCCAGTTTATGATTATGATAGATCTTTTTCTTACTTACCTTATTGTCATGTAGCAGAACGTATAAGTGGTTTTTATAATAGGCTTTATGCAGGTTCTCCAGCATATTTTGTGGATGATATTACTAAGCTTTGGGTTTATATGCAGGAGGTTAAGCCTACTATTTTTGGAAGTCTTCCACGCTTTTTTGAAAAAATTCATAGCAAAATTATTTCAGATCTTGAAAAAAGTTCTCCTCAACAAAAACTTTTATTTAACAAAGTTCTTAGACTAGGCCAAGAAATAAATAACCTCAAACAAAACAAATCTTATGTTCCACCTGCTTTAGTAAAAGCTTATGAAGGCTTATTACCTGAACAACAACAAATGATAAAAAGCTATTTTGGTGGAGAAATTAGAATTGCTTCCTCTGGAGGTGCACCACTACCACAGGAAATTGCTGAGTTTTTTAGTGCTTTTGGCTTACCAATTTTGCAAGCTTATGGTTTAACAGAAAATATTTGTACTGCTTTTAATCGCCCAGATAATCATCGTTTTGGTACTGTTGGCCAACCTATGCCAGGTTGCAAAGTAAAACTTGCTGAAGATGGTGAAATATTGATAAATAGTGAAATGATGTTTAGCGGTTACTATAAAGAACCTGACAAAACAGAGGAAATGTTTAGAGATGGCTGGCTAGCTACAGGTGATTTAGGTGCATTTACTAGTGATGGGTTTTTAAAAATTATTGGACGTAAAAAAGAACTTATAATTACTTCTACTGGAAAAAATGTTGCTCCAGCTTTACTAGAAAACTTACTAAGAGAACATCATCTAATTAGTCAAGCAATGGCTTATGGAGATGGCAAAAGCTATATAACTGCTTTAATTACACTTAATCAACTAGAAACAGAAGATTATGCTAAAAGAAACAATATAGAGCATTCAGATTTTGCTAGTTTAGTCAAACATCCTGCTATTGTTTCTCTAGTTCAAAACTTGATAGATAAGGTAAATAGTCAGGTTTCTTCTACTGAAGCAATCAAAAAATTTGTGGTCTTAGATCATGACTTAAGTATTGAAGCAGGCGAGATTACACCTACTATGAAAATAAAACGTAGCGTTATAACTCAACATTATAAAGAATTGTTGGAAAATCTATATAACTGATTATGATGGATTTAGTGAAAATACCAGAATCTATAGTAGAGTTATTTAGAAAGCCTAATGTAGCTCAAACTCTATCAGAGATTATTTATAGTGAACAAAAACTAAAGGTCTATCATTATTTTCCAAAAAGTGAGCTAGTTTCAGCTACACCAATATTAATTGTTAACTCACTTGTTAATAAGTACTATATTTTGGACTTACTTCCAGGAAAAAGCTATGTTGAATACTTAGTTAACTCTGGCTTTAACGTTTATATGATTGATTGGGGAGAACCCGACTCAAGCGATTCTACACTAAGCTTAGAAGACTATATCAATCACTTTTTGGTTAATATTGTTAGGCAAGTTCTAGCACATTCAAAAGCTAAAAAGTTGTCTATGATTGGTTACTGTATGGGTGGAACTTTAGCGCTAATGTATGCTGCTACAAAACCTCAATACTTGAAAAACTTGATTTTGCTTGCAACTCCTGTTGATTTTCATAATGAATCTTTACTTAGTTTGTGGGGAAGACCAGAAAACTTTAATGTAGATAGATTTATAGGTACTTATGGTAATGCTCCAAAAGAAATTCTCTACAGCACTTTTATGATGCTTAAACCTCTAAAAAACATCACTAAGTATGTAGAGTTGCTGGAAAATATACATCAACCAGAATATGTAAAAGTATTTACAGCTTTTGATTATTGGATTAGAGATGCGGTTTCTGTTGCAGGAGAAACTTTCCGCCAATTTATTAAGTATGGCTATCAGCTAAATTTATTAGTCCAAAATCGATTTCCTTTAGGTAATCGCTTGGTAAATTTGCAGTCTATCAAATGTCCAGTACTTAACATAGTAGCAGAACATGATGAGATCGTGCCTCTAAAGTCTTCAGAAATTATAATGGATTTAGTAGGCAGTAAAGATAAAGAGTTGCTAAAAGTAAAAGGTGGTCATCATAGCTTATCCATAGGCTTTAGCGCCATTACCATTGTTTGGCCTAAAACTGTAGAGTGGCTGATAAATCATTAGATTTTCCTTCAATTAGAAAATATTTAGAAAATTTTATGAAAAATCAACAAACGTTCGTTCTTTTTATAAAAATTTTTGTTATAATAATGAACGAGCGTTTCTTTTGTTTTTTCGATATTCAAACAACTTTTCAAGCATAAAAATTTAATAATTATATTAGGAGATAACTATGGGGTTTAGGAACACTACTCTTAAAAGTATATTCTGTTTGATCCTATCTGTATTAGTTATAAGTATTTATTCAAATTCTTATAATAAAACTAGTGCTAACACTCAATCACCTCAAAGCCAAGAACCACCAATAATTAATAATTCTGCTGACTCACAAGAATTTAGTGTTGTCAGCACTACAGGGATAACACCTCATTTTAGAAATTGGTTAGCAACAAATGGTTATAGTGGTTATGATTTTGCTAGAGATGATTTAGTTGGTGGAAGCTATGGAGGAAAATCAAGTGCTACAGATACAGTAGTCAATCAGCCAGTAATTTTTATTCATGGAAACTCTGACAAAGCTGTTGGTAGTGTTACAGGTCAAACAGGTTGGACGGCTTCTATAGATTATTTTTTATCAAATGGTTATAAAACTTCAGAGCTTTATGCTACAACTTATGGCCCAGCTAATGCCTTGTTATCTTCACAACAATATCATTCTAAAGCTTATTTAACCAAGCTTCGAGCCTTTATCCAAGCTGTTAAACAATACACTGGAGCAACAAAAGTTGATATTGTTGCGCACTCTTTAGGTGTTACTTTAGCAAGAAAAGCAATAAAAGGTGGAATGGCTTATGATCCTTTAGCTGGTGGATATTATGACTTAGGCCCTTCACTAACAAGCAGTGTAGATACCTTTATTGGTATTGCTGGGGCAAATCGTGGGTTAACTTCTTGTTATTTAAGTGGTGGAAGTACTCCAACTTGTGATGCTACAGTAGGGCTTTATCCTGGTTATCTAGTTGGTTTATTAGGGCCTTACTATGTTTCTTCTTACTTAGTTGATTTGAACTCTTCATCACATTATGAAGGGAATTATGTTTATAGTATGTGGTCAAGTGTAGATGAAGTAGTTGGTTATGGAACAGTAGTTTGGGGGCAGTATACTTGTCAAATTCCTGGACAAAATGGACAAGTAGTCTTTAATAGTGTTCCTTATGGACATTTTGGGCTAAAAGACCTAACAGGTTATTATCAGCTAAGAATGGCAAAATATCATAGTACAAACTAAAGAGTCCAGAAAATAGGGTGGTAAGATTGTAGTGAGATAGTTTCTAACTATCTCACTATTTTTATTTTTAACCTTATTCTTCTAGTAACCAACTCATAACACGTGAGAGAAGTCTATTATTTTGTACTTTTTCCATAGCTTTTTTAGGTGCTTCACTAGTATTTTGTCTTGGATCTACTAGCTTAATCGGTTCTGCTATTTTTCGTGTTGGTTCAGGTAATGATTCTAAGAAGTTATGAACTTCATTAAGATCCACTTTTAGATTGCGATAATAGCCAGATTCTTTCTCATTATCTTCTTCTTCAACTTGAGCTACTGATTCTGTAGACTCTGCAACTGTGGTAGGTAATCCTGGAGGATCAAATTTACCATTGCCATTGCGATCAACAAAAATTGGGTTAGTAAAAGCTAGAGAAGTAAAAGCTGGTGCAATAATGGCATAAATTGGTGGTGAAGGTGGTTGAACAAATCCAGTATCATTAGCATCTATTTTTCCATCTCTATTTGTATCACCTCTGTCTGGAACACCGTCTCCATTAGTGTCTGCAACTGGTGGAAGTTTTGTTCCTGCTTCTACTGTGTAATAAGCATCTTTTTTAGGCTTTACTTTTATTAAAGCTCTAAAGCGTTCTATTCCAGTGTTTGAGGTAGGGTCAGATGGAGCAGGAATAACTTTAATTTTGCTGTTAGCATCAAAAGTCATTATAGTTTTGCCATTTTCTAAAATACGAACTTCATCAACTGGAACCCAAGCAGGAGCAGTAACTACCACATTTAGAGTAACTTTCCCTTGAGTCTTCTTTATAAGTGAGCCTATTGGTTGCCCTTCAGCTGTAAATTGAATAAATGGGCCAGAACTACCTAAAACATTACCTTTGATTACTGAGCTAGTAATCATATCATCTTGAATTGCTGTTGGATCATCATTAGCTACACCAACATAACTACGAGGAAATCCTGGAGCATCCATTACTAAACGATGTGAATCAGAAACAGCTGTAGCAGTGCGGAAAAAGCCTTGATTAATCAAGCTAAACCAGTCATTGCGTAACACTTGGTATAACCCTATGCTTTCTCCGTTATAAAGTTCAATTGCATTAAAATCAATGTTACGTGTTGTTGTTCCTAGTTGGCTACCTAACAAAAGCTGTGGGTTAGTTGTAACAGGTTTTGTTGGATTAAATTTTACTGTAGTGAATACTCCACCAGTAACAAGTCCACCTGTTCCCATAATGCCTGCACGAGCATGATTAAGTTGAATCACTTTCTCATTAGGACTAAGCATTTTGGCTCGATCATAAAAAGTTGCAGCTGGTACATATTCAGAATTTACTGCACCATGTCTTGACTCAAAAGGTAGTACTGGCAAAGGAAAAACATTGTGATGACCAAATCCGTCAGGAAAAGCAGGGTTAGGCAAATTAGTAGTTATTTCTTCGCCTACAATAGTTTTAGCAAATTTTTCTACCCCAAGTTTTTTGACTATTGGAGCAAAATCTGTAATGTAGTTATGATCTGTAGAAACAATAAGTTCAACACCTTCAGCAACATAGCTTGTAATTCTATCTTCAAGCGGTGCAGAGGCATCAAGGCTTCTAGCTGAGTGAACGTGAAAGTCTGCGGAAATATAGCCTTTAGTATCAATTACATGCTCTAAAGTAAAATCTAGTTTGGTTTCTTTACCTGGCTCAACGGTTATATCTTTCATTGCAATGGTGTATTCTATTCCACGTGAAGCAACTACACGATACTTTCCAGGCTTAACAATTTGCTTAGCTGATCCTGTAACAGTAAAAATAAAGTTTTGTACTGGAGAGCCAACATTTCCTTCTGGCTGATTTTCACCTATTTTAGCACCTGTTTTAGGGTCAAGAATCGAAGCATCAAAGAAACGAGAGAAATTTGGATCTGGAGTTCCCTCTAAACCTACTAGCGTGATTTTAGCTGGAACCAAATTACCTTTTTCAGTTACGTTTATATTTAATTGACCTGTAGCGCTTAGGGTAGGAATTGTGGCTACATTGGTTTGAGCTGCTGCTACAGAGACTTTAACCCCTTCTAAATCTTTTCTTTCTGGAGAAATAATAGATAAAGTGTAATCTCCTGCCGGTAAGGTAACTGAAAACTTACCTTTGCTATCTGTTTGTATTTGAGTAATAGGTGTGACTTGATCTCCAAAAAATGCTGGGAGTTTGCCAAATACTAAAATGCTTGCTGGTACGTCTGTAGTGTCATCTGCATCAATATCTCCTGTTAATGTTCCAACCCCACTATCACTAAAAATATTGCGGTAAAAGGTATCTGACATAGCTGCTACATCATTGTGATCAGAAATAAATACTTGTCTAGTGTAAGTAATTGAACCTCCAACAGGTATAACAAAAGGTTTCATCGGATCAAATGAATTTCCAATTCCGCTAACTAAAGCACTATTGATTCCTAGAAATGCCTTTAAAGGCTGTACTTGAGGCGGCATTGGGCCTGTTGGCCCATCTGGATCAACAACAATGCTTACAGGCATAAATCCATAAGAAGCTTCTCCACAAACTCCTCCTGTAACTGTATCCATCATTCCATTTGCTGGGCTGATATTGCCTGGAGCTACTAGAAAAGGAAATACTCCTAAAGCATTGGCAATTCCAGTAGATGTTAATGAAAGCTGAGGATGATTAAATCCACGTCCTGGAGCAGGTGCAAAAGGAGATAATCCATGAATTGTCCAAGGAATAGCATCAGTTATATTAAAGAGGGAAACATCCACCTTAGCATTGTTAACTACAGTAGTAGTAACGGTTATAAACTTATCTCCTGGAGCTATAGAATATGTAGTAGTTGCAGCTAGAGTACGATTTGAAATTGTAGAAATATTTCCTAAAAGTACTGTTCCTTGTGCAGTTACAGAAGCCACATTATCTTTTAGCTCTCCCTTTACACTAAGGTAAAAGAATGAGTTAGTAGGGCTAAGATTTGCAATCTGAAACATTTGATTGAATTGATCATTATTTTTTCCCACTAAGGCAAAATCTATTAACGTTCCTCCAGTAGGCGCAATACCGTTTTGTATTGGTACTCCAACATCTTTATTTAATGCAGCATTATCAACTATTGCCTCTATTATGCCGTTGGATAAATACCAATCTCCTATTCCTCCTACAGCATCTGAACCAGAAAATAAACGTTTTGCAGCAGTATCTTTAGTAATTTGTTCTACCACTAATTGCTGCTGTTGACCATAAGACTGACTCACAAATATAGTAGTCATAGCTAGAAACAGAAATGTAGCCCGTTTCATAAAAATCTCCTTAGTTTTTTGGGAAAATGTTGGGTAGAAAAGAAAGTAAGTATTTTACCCTGAAATCTATTATTTAGCCAGAGTTAGATTAAAATATTACTAATAATTTTACTAAGATAAAATAAGGCAGAATAAGACAAAATATTTAGTGAATTTTAAATGCTGCTAAGTCCACGCATAAATTCTTCTGCTTCTGGAGGAGTACAATAGTTAGCTAAATCTTGTATAAATGTAGGATAGAAAAGATTTCCATCAAAATCTTCTATTAACTTAGACTGCTCAGCTTGTTTAATTAAGGTAATTACTCTAAGTAGAATAATGGCTATTGGCCAGCCCATTGTAGCTGATTTATTACGTGCCCAGTTAATAATTGTTTCGACTAAGTCTTTTTGATTAATGTTTGTTGGAGGTTTTGTGCGAAGCAACCTAGATAATGCTTCTGAAGTAAAGAGAGGAGCACGGCGATCATCAAAATAATCTAACATTTCGCTAATGGCCTGTTGTACATCAATACCTTTTCCACGTTGCATTGCTGCAAAAGGATTACTTTTTTCTTTTTCTCCTTTGTATTCTAACTCATCAGACACAGCTCTAGTTATTGAACTACGTTTTGTAGCTTGTAGTGCAGCTAAAGGATTAACTGCTTGTGGAGTACCAGGATAATAACCTCCCTGTTGTTGTGGGTAATTAGGGGTAGCATAACCACCAGATTGAGGTGTTACTTGAGGAACTGCTCCTGTAGGCCAAGGGTTACGACCTGTTTGCAATCTAGTATTAGGTAACATATTAGGTGTTTGAGGTGTTGCTTGTGGTTGATAATATCCTGATGGTTGTCCTGGATATCCCATTCCTGGTTGCATAGGTTGCATAGGCTGCATAGGCTGCTGCATAGGCTGCTGCATAGGCTGCATAGGCTGCTGCATAGATTGCATAGGTTGCATAGGTTGCTGCATAGGCTGTTGCATAGATTGCATAGGTTGCATTGGCATTACAGGTTGAACAGGAGGTTGGATAGGGGGTTGAACAGGAGGAGGTTGAACAGGAGGTGCTACAACAGGTGCAGTGCGAATGTAATTGTAACTTTCATTTAATGCATTAAAAATCATCTCGACTTCTGTTTTTATTTGTTTTGGAGCAGCAGCAAACTTATCAGGATGAAAACGAGTAGCTAGTTTTAAGTAAGCTTCATAGACCTCATTAATATTATTTTGAGGTTGTACGCCTAAGATAATTCTAGGATCACGAGAAGCAAGTCTTTGTCTTATTGCTTCAATATCTGCTATGGTAATATCTGTGCCAGGGAAAATTGGTGTTGAAGCCGCAGGTTGAACAACTTCTGCTGGAGCTACAACGGCTGGCTCATCAACTTGTTCTAACATTCCAATAACTAAAAGTGCATAGATGGCTTGTAGTACTTTTTCTGGACGCTCTTTGCAATTTACTAACGCTCTTAACAAGTCTATTGGCTCTTTAGCCATATTCATTAAATTGAGCTCTAATGGATTAAAGGCAATAGCTTGGATTTTAGAACGTCCTGCTGCTGTTGTGTAAAGCCATTTGGCTGGTGAGCCTATTCCTCGTCTAACTAATTCAAAATCATTAATCCTACGTAATCCTTCTAGTATTATTGTAGGAGTTGAAAACTTCATTTTTAGATCTTCTGGAGCTAGGTTTTCTCCATCATTAAACTGAAAAGAACCATCTTTCCAAGTAAAAAGAGAATAAATAATATCTATTAACTGTAAAGTTACATAGTTGACCAATTCTCTTTCTGTAAGAATATTTTTTTCAACCAAAGCCCGCCCAATTCGTTGACCTGGGGGTAGTTGTAAAAAAAATTGTTCTAATTGTTCACGAGTCAATTTATTGTAGCGAACTAAAGTTTCTCCAATGCGATCTTCTGGTTGGCTACTTGAGGCAAACATAACTTGCCCTCGTTCAAAAAAAACATGCTTTTCTACAATTGAAGTTTCTGTTGAACGCTTTACTATTAACTCACCGCTACGGCGTTCATTGTATATAACTCTTAAAACTTCTGGGAGGGGTGTTGTTGAAAGTAGCCCTTGCATATATTTATTTCGCCTGAATGAAAATTTAGTCTTTTTGTTTTAGTTTCATAATACTTTGCTAGTTAATTGATTGCAAGAAATAGTAAATGCTAAAGATAATATTCTAAATTCCTAGACAAATTATCTTCATTCATCTTATAACTCTTTTACTATGATAGATAGCTTAGTTGTACTAAATTTTGAAGTAGAAAAAAGCTAAATCCTGTCCTATAAAAGATTTTGCTGAAAATTCTTACATCTTTTGATATCCACGCCCTTTCCACTCTACTCCTTGACCACTTAATATTCTGTAAATTGAATTGAAGCTGATCGCGATCATTAAAATTGTTGCTATTGGATGTAGCAATATCGAAAATAATTGATAATAATGCCGTTTGGATAAGGTAAATCTTATTAGATAAATTACTGTTATTTGAATAGATGCTAAAAAAAGCATTGTGTGATTTATGGTTATAAATGCAAAAATAAGTAAGAAAAAAGGCCAAATATAAAGCATAAAACAGAATATACTAAATGATAGTAGTTTCACTATAGAAAAGGAAAAAGATGCAAAAAAGTTTTTAGTAAAGCCATTCCAAAGTTGTGAAAATGATTGGTACATTGAACAAGAAAGCAACAATGAACCATCTCCACTTGCAAGAATTTTGTTAGCTGATTTTATTTTTTTAGCTAAGTCTAAATCTTCAACTAAAGAATTAGAAACACTTTTATGCCCATCTATTGCAATATAAGCTTGCCGGTTAAATAGTAAAAATTGCCCTATTGCAGCAGAAACAGATTCATTTTTAGTTTTATCTATAAAAAAAGCAGGGAATAATGTGTAAAAAGTAAAATAGACTAAAGGAATCATTATTTCTATAGATTTACTTACTGCAAGTTGAGTAGGTAAAATTGATAGTAAATCTGCTTTTTTGGATATGGCATAAGCTAAACTTGCGCTAACTGCATTAGACTCAAAACTTGTATCAGCATCAGTAAAAAGTAGCCATTCTCCTTTTGCAAATTCTGAAAGTTGATAACAAGCCCAACTTTTTCCTACCCAACCATCAGGTAAAGCTTTTCCCTTATATAATTTAACTCTGTTATCCTTGCTAGCTAAATTACTTACTATTAAAGCTGTCTCATCTTGGCTTTCATCATCTAAAACTAAAATTTCTAGATTAGAATAAGTTTGTTTTTGTAAAGACTTTACACAATTAGCAATATTACTAGCTTCATTGCGTGCTGGAATTAAGACAGAAACTAAAGGGAAATCTTTTTCTAGCTTAAGGTTTGGGGAAATTACTTTAATTACCCACAAATTGACTAAAAAATTAGTCATAATTAGTAGTATTAATGATAGTAGCAATACTTGAATAATGAGTAACATATTTTTAATCTAGTATTTTTTTAGAGATATTCTGAAATAAGCCAACTAGTTTGACAAAATAATAAAATTTAATCTATAGTGCGTGGATTTGATAAGCATTTTGAATTTTATTTACTTTTTCGTTTATGTTGAGACTAGAAAAGTTAGAGTTGCGTGGTTTTAAATCCTTTGCTGATTCAACGGAAATTAAATTTCACGAAGGAATTACTGCTGTTGTTGGGCCAAATGGTTGTGGAAAAAGCAATATTTTTGATTCTATTGCTTGGGTGTTAGGAGAACAGTCAGCTAAATCCTTGCGTGGCAGCAAGATGGAAGATGTAATTTTTAATGGTACAGCTACTCGCAAGTCTCTTGGTTTAGCAGAAGTTACCTTAACTCTTATAGCTACTCAAGATATTAACCCTCGTAGCTCAGAAATAGATGATATTGAAATCAAACAACAAGATATAAATATTGCAGATTTTGAGTTTAATAAAACAAATTCAACAGAAAATCTTGAGAGTACAGATCCAATTGCTGAAAGTAGGAAAAATTTTGAGAAAAATATCCAAAGTAAGAAAAAATCAATTCCAAAAGTAGTAGCAGGAGAAAAAATAACAATTTGCCGTCGTTTATATAGGTCAGGAGATAGTGAATATTTGATGAATGGGCATAGTTGCCGATTAAGAGATATTCAAGATTTTTTTGCTGGCACTGGTTTAGGCGGAGCGCAATATGCAATCATTGAGCAAGGCCATATTGGTCAAATTCTTTCTTCTAAACCTCAAGAACGACGTGGATTAATTGAAGAAGCTGCTGGAATTACTAAATTTAAAGCTAAAAAACATTTGGCTGAGCTTAAACTTGAATCAACTAAACAAAATTTGTCTAGATTAAATGATATTCTTGCAGAAGTTGAACGACAAGTTAATATATTAAAAAAACAAGCTGCAAAAGCTCGCCGTTATCGTAAATTACGTGAACAAATACGTCAATATTGGAAATATATTTTTGTTAATGAATATAAAAGAATTACAACTACTTTATCTCAACTTGAAACTCAATTAAATAATGCTATTTCACAAGAAAAACATTTAGTATTGAGTTTTAATGATCAAGAAATAAAATATCATTCTACACAAACAGAAACAAACAATTGTTTAGAGCTATTAGAACAAGCAAAAATAGAATATAAGGATCTACAAGTAGAATTAGAACGTATTCATACAAATATTCATCATCAGAAAGAACAAAGAAAAGATATTGAAACACGTCTTGTAAATTTTCAAAATGAATTATCTTCCATTGAAGAACAAAAAATATTAACAGAACAAGAAAAAATTTACTATAGAACAGAATTTGAAGATGCAAAAGAAAAAGTTATAGATATAGAATCGAAATTATCTTTACAAGAGCAAGAATATATTCAATATCAACAAGAATTAGTGAAAATTGAAAAAGAAGTAGAAAAATTACAAAATCAATTGCTAATTATAATTAGTAAAACTGAAAAATTCAAAAATTTAATACAACAAATAGAAGATAATCAAAAACGTTGTGAGCTACAAAAAGAACAAATAAGTGTTGATATAGAAAAATTACAAAATCAATTAACAATATTAGAGAATGAACAAAAGAAATCACAAAATTTATTATCAGATAGTCAAGATAAAGTAGATACTTTCTTAATACAACTAGATGAAACTAATGAATCTCTTGAACAAGAAAGATTAAATACAATACAAACACAAAAACAATTAGATAATATAAATCGAGAATATGCTCGTTCAGAAGATAGACTAGCTTCTCTAACAGATTTAAATGAAAAACATACTTATTTTAGTGAATCAGTTCAAAAACTATTAGGTAATAAGAAAATACAAAAGGATTTCAATTTAATTGGTACATTAGCAGATATTTTAAATGTTAAACCAGAAAATGAAGTACTAGTAGAAAAGATTTTAGGTGACTATTTACAAATTATATTAGTAAAAACAATAGATGATGCTACTAATGCCATAAATTGGCTAAATACACAAAAAAGTAATCGTGTAAATTTTCTAGTTATTGATATAAATCAAGAAAATCAACAAAATATTCAGTTTAATAATATTATTACTTCAGATAATATTAATGTAAAATCTGTAATATCACTGCTTGGTATAGATAAAAAGTATATTAGTTTAATAAATACAGTATTTCCTGATTTAATTAATGCATTAGTTACTGATAGTTTAGAAAAAGCTATAGAAATTTCTACTAGTAATTCAACAATTTTAGTATTTACAACTAATGGAGAACAAGTAAAAGCTGGTAAATTATTAACTACTAAAATAAACTCAAGCAGTAATACAAATGTTTTACAATTAAAACGAGAAATAAAAGAGTTAAATGATAGTTTATTAAATTTAGAAGAAGAAAAAATTAAAGTAAGTAATAAAGTAAATATTCAAAAAGATAAAGTTATTAAATTAGAGCAGGAAAAAAAGGAGATAGATCTATTATTAAGATCAGAAGAAAAAAGTCTAACGACTAAACAAGTAGAAATTGTTCAACAGAATAAAGAAAAACAACGTATACAACAACAAATTAAAACTACGCAAGCTTTAATTGAAAAAAATAATATAGAGATAGAAGAATTAGCTAAAAAGTTAGTTTTAACTACTAGTGAATTACTACAAGCGGAAGAAGAAAAATCTATAATAGAACATAATATTCAGAATAAAAAAACAGATTTAAATAACCTAAAACCAACTGTTGAAGAAGCTAATAATCAGCTAACACAATTAAAAACAATTAATGCTGTTCACCAGGAGCGAAAAAAATCTATTACACAAGCATTAAATAAATTAGAAGAAGAAAGTAAACGGTTAATAAACCGTAAAGAGAAAATAACTATAGAAATTCTTCAATTAGAAAAACGTAGTCAAGAGATAGCTAATAATTTAGCTAATGGAGAAGATCTAATTATTAATTTAGAAGAAACTTTAGAGTCAGCAAAATATGATGTAGAAAAAGCAGAAGAAAAATTAGTTGCTAGTAGAAGTAATTTAGCAAAAATTGAAATAATTATTGCTGAATTACGTAATAATATTGCAGAAATTAAGGAGTTAAAAGCTAACCTAAGTGTAGAAACAACAAAACTACAAAGTGAATTACATTATTTAGAACAAAATTGTCATAATGAGTTATCAGAAAGCATTATTAATTTAGTTAATACAGAAAATCTTCTTATTGAAGAATTAGATGAGAAAAAAGAGATTACAGATATAGCTGTTGCCCAACAATTATTGACAGAAGCTCGTAATAAGTTAGCAGAATTAGGTGCCGTCAATATGATGGCTCTTGAGGAATTAGAAGAAGCAGAACAAAGACAAAGTTTCTTACAAAAACAGTATAAAGATATTTTAGAATCAATAAAATCTACAGAAGAAGCGTTAAAAGAAATTAAAACTCGTTCAAGAATTAAGTTTCGTGAAGCGTTTCAGAAAATTAATGAAAATTTCTCTAAAATGTTCCAAGAACTTTTTGGTGGAGGTTCTGGAGAAATGATATTAATTAATGAAGAAGATGTTTTAGAAAGTGGTATTGATATAAATGCTCAACCACCAGGTAAAAGATTGCAAAGTATTTTATTACTCTCTGGTGGAGAGAAAGCAATGACAGCATTGGCTTTAGTACTAGCAATTTTTCGTTTCCGTCCTAGTCCATTTTGTATTTTAGACGAAGTAGATGCTCCATTAGATGATATTAATATAGGTCGTTTTACTGGAAAAATAAAAAATATGAGTGAACAAACGCAATTTTTAGTTATTACTCATAACAAACGCACTATGGAAGTTGCATCTTCAATCTATGGTGTCACAATGCAAGAACCTGGAATGTCAAAACTAATCTCTGTAAGTTTCCAATAAATATATTTCTTAAAATAACATAGTAGTTACTCTGATATTGCTGGTTGATCCCATTGAGGAGGAGTAGGTTCTTTTAAGAGAGAAGAATCTTTAAACTGTTGATAGATAGAGTAATTCAGGGCTTCAAATAACCAATAAGATTCTTCTTTTGTAAGAACCCTGCCAAACTCTATATCTAAATCTTGACTAAATGCAGATAAGAAAAAGCCATATAATTCACTTAGATTATCTTTGCTTGGAGGAGCATTTCTAATCAGTTTTATCTCTTGCAATTGCGAAATAGGAATATCTACTACTTTGTAAGTTTTAAAAAGATAGTCAGTTTTTAGTAAAAATTTGCTTGGAGTGATGATAATAGTTTCTTTTACTTTAATTGTACATAATGTTAATAATATACAGGATATTACGACAGCAAATAATTCTAGTTTAGTAAAAATCTGAATCAAAACATCTGAAAAGATAAAAGTAGCAAGAAGTATGAAACCTATCATTGCATAAGAGATTATTCCACTAGAAGGTAATACAAAAATAGATGTGTTATTAGATGGGTTTATTTCATATTCAATACGACAAATTTCAGGTTCTTTTGGTAAAAATGCTGGTTTAGTTGTATTTGCTAATTTGGTTATTAAGTTGTGGCCTAAATCATATGTTGAATAAACCATAGGTTCTTTTCCACAAATGTCTTTCAACGCTACATTAAAATAACGGGCAAGTTTTTGAGCGTGACGCAAAGATAAAGTGTAATTCTCATTATCATCAAAAGTTATATGGTCTTTAGCATATTTTTCAGATGTAGAGGTTTTTTTAAAGTAAGCTTTAATTGGATAAAAAGTTTGTTTTGTTTGACCTTTTTGATCAAACAATATTTGACAAGAAATCTCTAAGAAATCTATATCAGAAGGGAAATAATAATTCTCTTTAATAGGAAAAAATAATTCCCATCGCTCAATTATTTTTGATTTCGTTTGATCCAGCATAAACACAGGCTTTCTAAGAAGAGGAATTAAAAAAATACTTACTGGAATTAGTGGAAGTAATGAAAAAAGAATAGCTAAGGGTAAAGGTAATGAAAATTGGAAAATAGATGGAAGAATAAAAACTAAAATTAAGACTAAAACAAGCAAAAATACTAATGAAAAAATAGTTTGAAGAGATTTAGAAAAATATTTAATACTGAGAGAATACTCAACAACAGTTCTAGGTTTTTCTAGTTTCTGTTGGTCACAACGAAGGCATGTTCCTGTTTTTGGATCAATTCTGTCACTTTGTAAACAGCTATTGCAAGAATCTTGCAATAAGTCTTTAGTCATCAATAGAGTTTTAGGCATTGTTATTTCCTAATATGGAGACACATTTAACTTCAAATTCTGTAATTTTACACATATTTTTTTTATTGAAAATCCTAGAATAAACACTTAAAAGTACCTAAGCAATGTATGTATATAAAACACTCTAGGAACTTTTATTTTAATCTCAAAATAGACAAAGTTCTTGACATCGACTTAATCTATTATTATCTTGTAATCAACAAAAAATTGACATTATAAGTCATTGTATTTGAAGTAATTATAGTATTGTTACTATTCTGGCTGACCTCTTATTTTATAAATAATTTCATTTGCTTCCAACCTGAAATCAACATCAAAATGTAAAAGAGGAGAAAGTTATGATTATTAGGAGAGTTGTTTATATTGGTTATAATCAAGCAAGTGAATGTGATGACCTAAATGCATTATCTCTTTTAAAATATACCTTTAGTCTGATAACGGAAAAAACTTTTTCTACTGCCTTAGCTACATTAGAAAAATTTGATGATATAGGTCTTGTTGTTGTTAGCTTAAAATCTGTTGCCTTAGCAGAACGTGCAATGGTACTTGGGTTAAAACAGCGGCTAAAAAACCCTGAGATAACGGCTTGTTATTTAGATGAAAATACAAATATTAGTCAATTACCCTCAATTGTTCCTGGTCGTTTGTATATGCTTCCTTACAATGCTTCTCTTTTTAGAAAGTTTGTTAAACAGCTAAGTGAATGTGAAGATCCACTAGAGCATTCTACAGGTAGTTTACGAAATATAGCAAAATTATATAAGCAAATTGATTAGTGATTTAGTCAAAGTTTTTATAATTTGGAAGCGATTTTTTCAACAGCTTCACTTGAAGACATAATTGGAAACACTTCAAAATCAACAAGATCTGACCAGTTTGCCATCCATTGTTCTAGTAATTTAATGTCAGAAGTTTCCATTATTTGAAAACAGACTTTAAAATTTTCATCAACCCAACTAGAAATATAAGTTAAACCTTCAGGTGCAAGTCTTCCATGTTCTTTAAATCGTCTATAAACAGGAATTGCATCTTGATCTTTAAAAGATTCTACTATCATATAAAGCATTATGTTATATCCATTAATATAATATTTGTATTATTTTAAGTTGTTTTTCATTTCTTCTAAACCTGTTTTTATTGTAACCAAAGCTTTATAACCTAACTCGCGACGGGCTTTACTATCATCAACAGTAACTTCTTCACCCATTAATTTTAGTGCAGTACGAGTTAGAGGAGGTTCTGTTTTTAAGCTAAAAGTTTTCCAAAGAGTTTCTACCAAAAAAGCTATTATTTGGGCTAACCATCTAGGAATGCTTCTATCACCAGGTTTTAGTCCTTGTGTATCTAATAATGCAGTAAAAAACTCTCTAAGTTCAATAGGCTTACCATCAGTAAGAAAATAGACTTCTCCTCCTCGTCCTTTTTCAGCTGCTAGTAACATTCCTTCACATACATTATTGACATGACAAGTAGATGTTAAATATCTACCACCTTCTATCCAGCTAAATTGCCCATCACGCACAGCTTTTACTATTCTAGGTAGGACGGTTGTATCATCTTTTCCCCAAATAAATCTTGGTCTAACTACTACTGTGGTTAGAGTTGAAGAGTTAGCTGCTATTACTTTATCTTCTGCAAGCCCTTTAGTTATAGGGTAAAGACCCATAGGGTTAGTTGGTTTAGGTCTAGTTTCATTAGCATTAATTATTGGAGCGCCTCCAACTAAAACTGCTTCTGTCCCTACGTGAACAAATTTAGGTACTTTAGCTTTCACAGCAGCAGCCAAAACATTTTCTGTTCCAGTTACATTATCTTTATAGAAATCCTCATATTTTCCCCAATCACCCACATGCGCTGCAGAGTGAAAAACAGCTTGACAACCTAACATTCCAGCAGACATTGCTTCAATATTAGAAAGCTCTCCATCAATTGGTTTTGCTCCAAGTTTTGTTACTATTTTAGCTGCTTTTTCAGAACGAACTAAAGCATTAACTTCCCAGTTATGGTTAATTAAAAATGAGATCATTGCTCTACCTAAAAAGCCTGAACCGCCAGTAATAAAAGCTTTTGGCATAAATTAATTCCCTTACAATATTATTTATTTGTTTTCTTTTTTGTAGCTATTTGTAATGCTTTTAATTCAATTTTTTGAGTATCTTCTTGCCAAATTTGTTGGTTATCAGCTTTCCAAAGCGTGAAATGACAGGTTTCAGCACCAGATGGAATAGTCGTATCAAAACGAACTTGAAAGTTTTCTGCTACTTGAAACTCTTTTAGTGCTTCTAACATTCCTTGAACCAAGTAGCGTTGAACACGGCAATCAAATGCTTCATAGTGATCTTGATGAGGACACCATATAATGTCAAAACTTACTTGGGTTTCACTTTCAATTTTAGGTGATTCTAATGAAGCATAAACTATACGGTTAATTACAGTAGCATAAAAACTCATAAACTCAGCTTCTGACATATCATCAGGTTTTTTTGTATTTTTAAGAATTTGTCTACCAATATCTAAGCCTATTTTATATAGTGATTTACAAACAAGTTGTTGACCTGCTGCTCCAAATTCTTCTTCACAATCTTTAAGGATTTGAACGATTGCCATTGCCTGCATCGTTCCCCACTGCCAAAGCGTTGCTGGATCAAAGTCAGTTTTAGCTAGTACTTCTTCCTTAAGACGTTTAAGTCCTTTTTCATAAGGTTGGTTAAATTGAAAAGTACTCCAAGATTTTTCAGGCCGATTTTCCCAATGTGCCATATTATTTTATCCTTAGTTTGAAACTTATTAGGAATTTTAAGCAAATATTTGGTAAATTTTGAAAGACTTTTTTTAAGTTTTGTAGATCATACTCTTAATAGGTAAAAAAAATCTAGCCTGCTATTACTTTGTCAAAAGTTACTTTTGTTTTATAGAAAATCACTTAGTTTGCAATAGAAAAACTTTAGGAGAGTTTTATGGGATTAATATCTTGGAAAAATTTGCGGATACCTCTTTTAGCCGTCCTTGTTTCACAATTAGCTTCACCGTTTGGAGTTATAGAAAAAATAAATATTTCAAATAATCAAAAACCTTTAACTAATTTGAACTCTAGAAATAATAATGCTTCTAATTTAGCAAAATTAGGTTTAAAAGAAGCTGATTTAACTACTAAGAAATTAATTAATGAAAATTATGGTAAATTACCTCTAAGATTTGAAAAAAATATTGGTCAAGTTGATAACAGTATAGATTTTATTTCCCATAATAGTGAATACAGTTTATTTATATCTCCTACAAAAACTACATTTGATTTTAATGATGTGCAAAATCAAATAAATTTAAAAACAAATCCAAAAGTTAATATACAAAATGCAAAAGTTGATGATAAAGCTCAATTAACAATGCAATTAGTTGGAGCAAATCAACAAGCAAAATGTACAAAACTAGATAAATTAGAAACAAAAAGTAATTATTTAATTGGAAATAATCAAAATCATTGGAAAGAAAATATAGAAAACTTTGCTAAAGTACAATATCAAAATATATATGATGGAATTGACATTGTATATTATGGAAATCAGAAACAATTAGAATATGATTTAATTGTTTCTCCTCACATAAATCCTAATATAATAAATATATCATTTCCAGACGCAGAAAAGTTAACTATTGATAACCAAGGTAATCTTGTTATTAATGTAAATAATAAAGAAATTAGTAAAAAGAAACCTTATATTTATCAAGAAGTAAATGGTAATAAACAAGAAGTCGTAGGAAATTATATTATTAAGGAAAATAATCAGATTGGTTTTAATATAGAAGCTTACGATGTAAATAAACCACTTGTAATAGATCCTACTATAGGATATTCAACTTATTTAGGTGGAACAGATAGTGATTTTAGCAGTGCAATTGCTGTTGATAAGTCTGGAAATACTTATGTTGTTGGTTATACTAAATCGTTGAATTTTCCAACGAGTAATCCTCAACAAAAAAGTCTTAGTGGAAAGACAGATTTATTTGTTGCTAAACTAAATCCAACTGGAACTGCATTAAGTTATTCAACTTATATTGGTGGTAGTGAAGATGATTTTGGAAATAGTATAAGTGTAGATTCAAATGGAAATGTATATATAGCAGGTTATACTTTTTCTAAAAATTTTCCTATTGCTAATCCATTTCAATCACAAAATGGTAATACTATACCTAATACTGGAGGTGATAGTTTTGTTTTAAAACTTAACCAACAAGGAAATGCACTTGCATATTCAAGTTATTTAGGTGGAATGGGTGATGATATGGCTACAAGTATTGCTGTTGATTTACAAGGTAATACTTATGTTACAGGATTTACAGATTCTATAAATTTTCCTATTGCTAATGCAATTCAAAATAAAAGTAATGGAGGATTTGATGCATTTGTAACAAAAATAAATGCTAATGGGAATAGTTTAAGTTATTCAACTTATTTTGGTGGTAGTGATAATGATTTTGCAAATTCAATTGCTATAGATAAAGATAATAATGCTTATATTGTTGGTGTCACAGATTCTAGAAATTTATCAGTTACTAATCCGTTACAGTCAACTATAGCAGGTGATAGTGATGGATTTATTGTTAAAGTAGGTGCTTCAGGAAATTCTATAAATTTTGCGACTTACTTAGGTGGTAGTAATTTTGATTCTATTACTAGTGTTACTGTTGATAATACAAATAATATATATGTAACAGGTTTAACTAACTCTACAGATTTTACTGTAGTTAACCCAATTCAAAAAAATATTGCTGGAAGTTTAGATGCATTTGTTAGTAAGTTAAATCCGGCTGGCAATAATTTGATTTATTCAACATATTTAGGGGGTACTATAGATGAACAAGCTAATAGTATTGCTTTAGATGCAATGAATAATGTGTATATTATGGGTGTAACAACTTCAACTGATTTTCCAGTTGCTAATCCAACACAGAAAAGTAATGCAGGTGGACAAGATGCTTTTATGACAGAAATAAATAGTGCTGGAAATGCATTAATTTTCTCAACTTACTTAGGCGGAACAAATAATGATACAGGTCTTAGCTTAGTTGTTGACACTAAAGGTAATGTTTTTATGACAGGTGTAACAAATTCTATGGATTTTCCAATGTCAAAACCTCTACAAGCTGCTTGTGGTTGTGATCCTATAAATAAGATTAATGATGCATTTGTTACAAGCTTTTTAGCTCCTGCGCCGCCAACTCCAGATTTTTCTATTGGATTTGCTCAAAATCAAATTATGTTAGCTAGAGGTAAACAGTTAGATATAACTGTAACTATTACAAGAACAGGTGGATTTACTGGAAATGTTACCATTACACCTGATGCAGATAGAGCTAAAATATTAAAACTTCTCTTTACTCCAACCTCACAATCAACTACAGGGAATTCAACCACTTTTTCTATAAAAGCAAAGAAAAAATCACCTGTAGGAACCTCTCCAATAGTGTTTACTGCTAAAGATAGTAATGGGAAAACGAAAACTGCAATGTTAAATGTAATAATACAATAGATGAAGTTAATTTTGAAAAATCCAAAGTTATATCTAAATTATTTCTAATCAAATTATGATATAAAAAATATAAAAGTTATAATTTTGGATTTTTTATTGTTATTTTATATAAGATTATAATAATTAATTACCATTTACTGGCATCTAGACTAACAACTGTTTCTTCACCAATTACTTCTGCACTATGTATAAGTCCAGAAGGTATAGGTAATATATCTCCAGGCATTAATAAAAATTCAGAACCATTTGCTTTAATTAAAAACTTACCTTTTAAAACCCCATCTTTCTTATCAAAACTATGAGTATGATTAGGAAAGAAAGTTCCTTTTGGATAATGGTATATAGCTACTGAATAACCTTCAGACTCTAATTTTTTTCTCATATTATATTCATTTAAATCACCAAAACTTTTATTCCAATGTTCAATTTCAATCATGAGCATCTCCATTATAAAAATAATTGTTTAATTATCTTATATATTATGATTAACATAAAAATATAATAAATAAATTTATTATAAAAACTTTTATTTGATTGTAAATTAATAAATTCTACTATAATATGCAAAATCTTATTGTAAATATATAAAATTAATTTTTACTAATGGAGATTTGATAATATGGATGAACGGCAAAATAATACATTTGAAATGCTAAAAAAATTAGGAAATTTTATTGATGTACATAAATCTGCTTTTGATGCTAATTCATTAGCTATAGAATTATTTAATACAATCAAAAAAACTATTGATGAAGTAACAAATTTAGCTATTGTACAAACTTCTAATACAAGTTCAACTAAACAAGGAGTTAGTAAAAAGGCAACGTTACGTAATAATTTAAAACAAGATATGGAAGCTATTAGTCGTACAGCAAAAGGAATCGCTATAAAAATTCCAGGCATAGATAATAAGTTTCGTCTTCCAATAGGTAATAACGATGGTATGTTGTTAACTACAGCACAAGCTTTTGCACGTGATGTATTAGAGTTTAAAGATGAATTTATTCGTCGTGAATTGTCAGAAAATTTTTTCAATGAATTTAATAAAAATATAAATGCGTTTGAACAAGCTACAAAAGATAAAAATGCTAGTAGAGGTGCACAAGTTGCAACTACAGCATCAATTAATCGTACAATTGCAGAAGGAATTGAGACATTTAAAGAAGTAGATCCAATTGTAAGAAATAAATTTAGAAATGAACCTAATATTTTAGCTGAATGGGTTGCAGCTACTCATATTGTTAAGTCAACACGTAGTAGTAAGAGAGGAAAAGCAAAAGTTACAGAGCAAACAAAGGAGTAACAGAGAAGTAAGAGTTGTTAGTCTTGGGTAAGCATTGCTTACCCAAGAAAGTAGAAAGTTTTATAGTGGAACACAAACTACAGGAACACGAGTTGCACGTAAGACTCTATCTACCGTACTGCCAAAGAATAGCTCTTTAATTGGGTTTGGCTTACCACGAATTCCCATAGCGATTAAGGAAAAATCAAGATCATTTGCAATTCTTAATATTTCAACAAAAGGAATACCAACTACAACCATTTTGTTAATTTTTTTGCCATTGCTAGAAGTATTTTCTATAATTTGGTCTAAGGCCTTTTCAGCACGTTGACGAAGTTTTTCTAAAACAGCGTCTTTGTTGCCGACTTCATTTTCCTCAATTTTTTCTAAGAAATCGCTATCTATTACATGAAGAAGATAAATCTCTCCTTCAGCAGATACCATTGAAAGGGCATATTCTAAAGGTTTTAATGAGGTATTAGAAAAATCTATTGGGACTAAAATATCACTTATTTCCATAACTTTTTAACCAATCTTAGGGGAATTACTGAACAGGACTAAAAGCTTTAATATCTTTGGTTATACCAAAAATCACACCACTACGGGCACTAAATTTGGTTAAGCCTTTTGTTCCTGCCACATCAAACTTTAATCCTGCTGCCATTAATTGAATGCCAAATCTAGCTTGGCTTATATCTTCTGTTCCTACTTGAGCTTTGCGGCTACTAAAACGACCATTAACTTCTCCAACTAAGTTCAATCGTGGATTTACTTTATAGATACCAGCAATACCGTAGGTTGTGACATCGTTTTGTGAAAATAACGCAAGAGGTGCTGTTAGAATGCCTAGTCCAAGATTTCCAAAAACATTTAGACGTTGATTAAAAAATTTCTTTCCTACTAAAACACTAGCAAAAAAGTTAGTAGTATTAAGACCTAAACCTTTTGATTGATTGGAATTTGGAAGTTGCACCCCAAAACGAAAACCTAAAGAAGGAAGTTTTTCAGTTTCTTTTCTTAGTTTAATTTTAGTTGCTAAAGTAAAATCACCAATATCATTAGTAGAAAGCGCTCCAGGAGCAAGTTGGAGTTGGATCTTACTTGGATTCATTTTATCTATACTTAGGTAATTTTGCAGTGTTCCTTCAACTTCAAATTGGACATTAGGCGCAAGCCCAAAGGAAAGACCTATTACTCCAATACGGCTTAGATCGCCTTCTAGGCCAGAAACGCCAAAACGTTGTTTTTGTAAGAGTTCAACTCCGATTTCAGTACGAATTGCACCTGGTTCAACAATATCCACATCTTCAGTTAATAAAGGTCTTTGTTGTGCATAGGTTAAGGAAGTTGCACTAATAAGAAAAGCTAAAAGTAAGGCTACTTTAAGTAGTATTTTAGAAAGAGATTTATTTTTGATGTGGAAACTATTTTGCTGCATTCTTGCCTCTTTGTAGAAAAGGTTGGACTAAGCATAGATTCTATGCTTAATATTGAAATGCTGTCAATCAGTTTGGTCTGTGGTAAATAACGGTAGAAAGATTTAATATAAGGTTAGGAAATGCATAAATACTAATTTATTAACTTCATTATAATCAAGGTAATTAAGCCTAATGCGCCCATTATTAGTGTTATTATGTCAAAATATTTTTCCAGGATCTTGCTTAATTTTTCTCCAAATATAACTAGTAATACTGCTTCTAGAAAAAAACGAATAAGTCGACCAAGACCTACCGAGATAGAAAATAACACAATATTATAACTAATAGCTCCAGCAGCAATCATCCCAATACGAAATAATCCTGGAGTAAAAGAGGCAATTGCTAAATAAAGCATTCCTTCTTTTACCACTGAGGACTTAACATTTTCTAGATTTTCTATGGGAATGACATAGGCAAATAGGTATATATAATTACTTAGTAATAGTTTACCTACTAAGTAACAAACTAAAGCTCCTATTACTGAGCCTATTGTAATTGCCATAACTGCTCTAAACCAACGTCTAGGAGAGGCTGCAATAATGGCTATAAGAAGTGCTTCCACAGGAATTGGGATAATTGTACAACTAATAATAGAAATAATAGTTAAATCTCGAATACAAGTAGGAGATTTTCCCCATTCTTGTGAGCGATCATAGATTTTCTTTGTCCAATCTCTTATTTTCGCTATCAATAGGTTATAGCCTTTCAATAGTTTTTATAATGGAATGCTTTAAATATTTTAACTTGCAAAGTTTAAGCTTAATAATAACTGATAAAGACAGAAAATGGCATTCACTAAAAGTAGTGAATGCCATTTGGTAGGAATCTTTTGAACTTGGCTAACTATTTTTCTGCTTTAATGCGCATAGAGTAAAATGAGCGCCAAACGAAGACTAATGAAGCTAGGAAAAAGAATCCAGACAAACCTAGTAGGAGTTGGCTTTGATTTGCTTTGTTCATTTCAACCGCTAATTCCACAGCTAACAAACCAAACAAAGTTGTAAATTTGATAATTGGATTCATTGCTACTGAGGAAGTATCCTTAAATGGATCACCTACAGTATCACCAACTACTGTAGCAGCATGTAAAGGAGTTCCTTTTTTCTTTAATTCTACTTCAACTACTTTTTTAGCATTATCCCAAGCGCCACCAGCATTAGCCATAAATACTGCTTGATATAGACCAAATGCAGCAATAGAGATTAAGTAGCCAATAAAGAAGAATGGTTCAAAACAAGCAAACGCTAATGTACTAAAGAACACAGTTAAAAAGATATTGAACATTCCTTTTTGTGCATATTGTGTACAAATTTCAACTACCTTTTTACTATCAGTTACAGAAGCTTTTTCAACACCTTCAAGCTTGATGTTTTTCTTAATAAACTCTACTGCACGATAAGCACCAGTAGTAACTGCTTGCATTGAGGAACCAGTGAACCAGTAGATAACTGCGCCACCAGTTATTAAGCCAAGTAGAACCATAGGGTTAACTAAGGCTAATCTTTCAGTTGCAACACTATCTGTGTAAGTATCTTTAAGGATTTGGATAATGGAGAAAATCATTGTAGTTGCACCCACTACCGCAGTTCCAATCAATACAGGTTTAGCAGTAGCTTTGAATGTATTTCCTGCACCATCATTTTCTTCTAAAAAGTGTTTAGCTTTGTCAAAGTTAGGTTCAAAGTTAAATTGTTTTTTGACTTCTTCTTTGATATTAGGAATAGTTTCAATCAAAGATAATTCATAAACAGATTGAGCATTATCTGTAACAGGGCCATAGCTATCAACAGCGATTGTAACAGGGCCCATACCCAAGAAACCAAAAGCTACAAGACCAAAAGCAAATACTGCTGGAGCTGCCATAATTGAGCCTAGACCAGTGGTACTAACCCAATATGCTAAACCCATTAGCAACATAATGGTCATACCCATCCAGTAACCACTAAAGTTACCTGCTACTAATCCGCTGAGAACGTTAAGAGATGCACCACCTTCATCAGAAGAAGTTACTACTTCATGAACGTGAGCACTATCTGTAGAGGTAAAGATTTTGGTAAGTTCTGGGATAACTGCTCCAGCTAATGTACCACAGGAAATGATTGTAGAGAGTTTCCACCAAAGTGAACCATCACCTAAACCACCAATTAAGAAGTGGGAAGCAACATAAGTAACACCAATTGAAAGTATGGAAGTAATCCAAACTAATGAGGTTAATGGAGCTTCAAAATTCATACTATCAGCATTGCCATATTTAGCTTTAGCAATTAGTTGATTGACAAAGTAGGAAAATACAGAAGTTACTACCATTAAAATACGCATTACAAAGATCCAAACTAGAAGTTGAACTTGAACATCTTCTTCGCTAAGACCTGCAACGTGAATATATCTTTGTTTAACGGCTAATAAAATAAAGGTAATTAATGCTACACCAGTAACACCATAGGTTTCAAAACCGTCAGCAGATGGACCAACTGAATCACCAGCATTATCTCCTGTACAGTCAGCAATAACACCAGGGTTACGAGCATCATCTTCCTTAATGTTGAAAACAATCTTCATTAAGTCTGAACCAATGTCAGCGATTTTGGTAAAAATTCCACCAGCAATACGTAGTGCAGATGCACCTAAAGATTCACCAATAGCGAAACCGATAAAACATGCACCAGCATTAGCTCTATCAATGAAAAGTAAAATGATGAGCATCAATAGTAGCTCAACACTAATAAGTAACATACCAATGCTCATACCAGCTTTTAGAGGAACATCATAAGTTGGCCAAGGCTTGCCTTTTAATGCTCCAAAAGCAGCACGAGAGTTAGCGTAAGTATTAACTCTGATTCCAAACCAGGCTACTCCAGAGCTACCAATAATTCCTATCAAACTCCAAAGTATAATGATAGCTACTCTAGAGATTTCAAAGTGTTGTAAAGCTGTAAAGTAGTAAATCATTACTGCGCCAATAAAAACCTCTAGAATCAAAATGAATTTCATCTGAGTGAGAAGGTAGGTTTTACAAGTTTCCCAAATTAAATCAGAGATATCAGCCATTGATTTGTGTACTGGTAGGTTTTTGAGGCTGATCATTTGGAATATACCAAACACCATACCAAGAAAAGATACTAAAAGGCCACCATAAAGTAGAGTTTTGCCAGGAATTCCAGCAACAGGTTTGTTTAAGTCTGGTAAGACTATGTTGGCTTCACTTGCCCAAGCCATATTTGGAGTAAGTACTATTACTAGCAAAACTGCTAATGTGCCAATGATTTGAGGTGTTAAAATATTGGAACGTAGTTTGTTCGCAATATTGCGAAATATTGAGTAAGTAGCATTGTACATACTTTTCTAATAGGTCTCCATGCAATTTTTTATTGAATTAGGATCGATTTTTTAGAGAAGTTACACTACCTTGTAGGGTAGGTAGATAATAGTCATTTTCTTAAAAAAGGAGAGTTTACTACATCAAAAAAAAATAACCTAGCCACAGACGCAGCAAAGTCGCTATAACTAGATATATTATTTAAGGGAATTATATTATGTTTGTAAAAAATATATTCGTATTATATTGTGAGTGTTATTACTAGTTTACTCACCTAAATAAGCTTCACGCACACGTTTATCTGCAGCTAGCTCTTGGGAAGAGCCTTCTAAAACAATGCTACCTGTTTCTAATACATAAGCACGATTTGAGTGTTTAAGTGCAGTATGTGCGTTTTGTTCAACTAACAAAACTGTTGTTCCAGCTTTATTGATCTCATCAATAGCTTGAAAAATAGATTTAACTACAAGTGGAGCCAAACCTAAAGATGGTTCATCTAGAAGTAATAGTCTTGGACGTGCCATCATTGCTCGCCCGATCGCTACCATTTGTTGCTCTCCACCAGAAAGAGTTCCAGATATTTGTTTAAGTCTTTCTTTAAGTCTAGGGAAAAGCACAAACACTTTTTCTAAATCAGATTTGACTTGTGTTGCGTTATTGCTTAAATAAGCCCCTAATTCTAGATTTTCTTCTACAGAAAGATTAGCAAAAACACCTCTTCCCTCAGGTGACATACAAATTCCTTGGGCTACTACTTTATGTGTAGAAAGACCAGAAATATCCTTTCCTTCAAATAAAACTTTTCCTTGGCGGGGAGTTAATAGTCCTGTAATAGTACGTAGTGTTGTGGTTTTGCCTGCACCATTAGAGCCAATTAAGGTTACGACTTCGCCTTGTTCTACTTTTAAAGTAATACCTTTTAAAGCTTTAATTGCACCATAAGAAACATGAAGGTCTTGTAATTCTAGCATAGTTTATCTTAAGTAAAACTAACCTCCTAAATAAGCTTCTATTACTTTAGGATCATTACGAACTTCTTGAGGTGTGCCTAAAGCAATACTCTTACCATATTCAATAACTTGGATTCTTTCACAAACTCCCATAACAACCTTCATGTTATGCTCTACTAATACAACAGTTAGCTTAAACTTTTCTCTGATAGAACCTATCAAATGCATTAATTCAATAGATTCTTGAGGATTCATACCAGCAGCAGGTTCATCTAGTAATAATAGTTTAGGGTTAGTAGCTAAAGCACGAGCAATTTCTAAACGTCTTTGACTTCCATAGGGAAGACTAGGAGCTAGTTCATTAGCATATTGAGCGAGGTTAAAAATACTAAGTAGCTCCATGCTAAAATCTCTTTGTTGTTTTTCATCTGCTTGGTGGTTAAAAGAACGAAAAATTGCATCTACCATTGATTGTTTTGTACGTACATGATAGGCAGTCATTACGTTTTCTAAAACTGTCATACTAGAAAACAAGCGAATATTTTGGAAGGTTCGTGACATTCCCATAGCTGAAATTTTACAAGGTTTTGTTCCTTGAACTTGTTTTCCTAAAAACTTAATTGTTCCTGAAGTTGGAGCATAAACTCCAGTTAAAAGATTAAAAATAGTAGTTTTACCAGCACCATTAGGGCCAATTAAACCAAATATTTCACCTTCTTGAATGGACAAATTAAGTTCGTTAACTGCTACAAGTCCACCAAAGCGAATTGTACAATTGTTTGTTTCTAAGATTACTTGTCCAGCCATTAAGATTTTTTCTCCTCTTTAGATGTTGCAGGAGCTTGATTTTTCTTTGATTTACCTAAAATACGGGAGAGAGAAAACTCATAACCACCTAATATACCTTGTGGACGAACCAACATAGTTATAATTAGTAAAGATGAGTAGATAATCATTCGTAAATCTGGCAAGTAGCTAAAACCGGTTGCTAGCCAGTTAGGCATCCAATCAGCACGAAGTCCAGCCATTATTCTTAACCATTCTGGGAGACCTGTTAAAACTACTGCTCCTAGGACTGCACCTGTGATAGAACCCATTCCACCAAAAACAATCATAATGATTATTTCTACAGACTTCACAAAGTTAAATGTAGAAGGGACAAGTTGAGCATAGAGATGAGCATAAAGACCACCAGCAAAACCAGCTAAAGCTGCACTAATGGTAAATGCTGATACTTTGTAGAAAGCAGTGTCAATTCCCATTGCTTCAGCTGCAATTTCATTTTCACGAATAGCAATTAGTGAACGACCAAAGCTTGAATTGACAATATTATGAATGATGATAATGGTTAAGATTGCAAATAGGAAAATCCAAGAAAGGCTAGAGAATGTTCCTTCAAACCCACCCACAGATAACCATTTCCAAACAGGGAACTTAGGTATTCCTATATAACCACGTGGCCCACCAACTACATCTAAAGTTTCTATTACTAGACGAATAATTTCCCCAAAGCCTAGCGTAACTATAGCTAGATAATCTCCTTTAAGTCGCAGTGAAGGTATTCCTACAATTAAACCTGCAATAGCACTAGCAATGGCACCAGCTATAAGTGCGATTATATATATAAATAAGGTTGCAATAAAACCTTTTCCTGAAGCTTGACCTGTGAGAAAAGTCTTAGAAATAAAGGCAGATACATAACCTCCAATGGCCATAAATCCAGCATGACCAAGAGAAAATTGACCAGTATAGCCATTTATTAGTTGTAAACTAACAGCAAGAGAGATACTTACACCTATTAAGCCAATAATACTTAGTCCATAATCTGTAATTATGTCTGAGCCCATTATTTGGTAATTTTTTAAGCTTTTTAGGATAGATTCTAAAATGGTTACAACTACAATGGATGCGCCAAACCAAGCAGCAATTCTCAGAAACGTATTCACAATCTTCCCTACACTTTCTCTTGTGTTGCTGACCCAAGAAGTCCAGCAGGTTTCACAAGTAGAATTACAATTAGGATCATAAATGCGAAAACATCTTTATAACTAGATGAAATGTAACCACTTACCATTGTTTCTGCTATACCTAGTAATAAACCCCCTAGTACTGCACCAGTGATATTTCCAATACCACCTAAAACAGCTGCCACAAAGGCTTTTAAGCCTGTTAATAAACCCATTAAAGGATCTATTTTGATAAAGTGTATTGAATATAACACTCCAGCCGCAGCAGCTAGTGCTGAACCCAGAGCAAAGGTAAATGAAATAATGAAATCAGTGTTGATACCCATTAGTTTAGCAACATCCAAATTAAATGAAACTGCTCTCATTGCTTTACCTAGCTTTGTTTTAAATACAATTAAGTTAAGCACTATCATCAAAAATATAGAAACAACAATGATTAAAATAGAGTCATTGCTGATGGTTATATTGTTAAACAAAGTTATGGTTTGAACTTTCAAAACAGTAGGAAAGCTTTTTGGAGTTGCTCCAAAAAAGAACTGTGCTGAGTATTCTAATAACAAAGACACACCAATAGCTGTTATTAAAGAAGTAAGACGGGAAAATTTTCTTACAGGGCGATAAGCAAATCTTTCAATAATGGTACCTAAGAGTGCAGCAGCAATCATAGATGAGGTCATTACTAAAATAAGTGCTCCAATACTAGGTTGGGAAATGCTAAATACCGCAGCGGTGTAGAAGCCTGCATAAGCTCCCACCATAAATACATCACCGTGTGCAAAGTTAATTAGCCTTAATACTCCATAAACCATTGTATAACCTAGGGCTATGAGAGCATAAATGCTCCCTTGAACAATCCCATTTATCAACTGTTGCATTAATTGTTGCAGGAATTCCATGCTCTCTTTAAGCTCCTCGCGTAGTGTTAAATATCTCTTAACACTACGCTAATAAAATTTACTTAACCCTACTTGATAAAAATTTACTTTGTAGCTGCACTAGCTGCTTCGTCAGGTTTAATAGTTTCTCTGTATTTATATTTACCATCTTGGATTTCTAACACAACTGCAGATTTTACTGCATTTCTATCTGGGCCAATGGTAATTACCCCAGTAACACCTTTGAAATCTTTAGTTTGAGCAATAGCATCACGTATGGCTTGGCGTTCTGTTGAATTGGCACGTTTAATAGAATCAAATAGTATTTTAGCTGCATCATAAGCTAAAGCTGCCAAAGCATCAGGGGTTTCATTATATTTAGCTTTGAAGTTAGTTACAAATTTTTGTATATCTGGATCTGGATCTTCAATAGTATAGTGATTAGAAAGGAAACATCCATTAACTGCGTCTTTACCTATTTCAAATAAAACTTTTGAATCCCAACCATCACCACCCATTAGAGGCACTTTAAGACCGAGTTTGCGAGCTTGTTGAGCAATTTGAGCTACTTCTGTGTAGTAACCAGGTACATAAATTCCTTCTGGATTAAGACCTTTGATTTTAGTTAATTGAGCACTAAAGTCAGAATCTTTTTCTTTGTAAGCTTCTGTAACTACAATTTCTCCACCAAGTTTTTTGAAAGTTTGGCTAAAGAATTCTTGTAAACCCTTGCTGTAGTCACTGCCGTTATCATAAAGAATAGCTACTTTCTTTATTTTTAAGGTGTTAGCAGCAAACTTAGCCATTACTTCACCTTGAAAACTATCTAAAAAACAGACACGAAAAACATGATCTTTATCTTTAGTTACATCTGGATTAGTTGAAGAAGGGCTAATCATTGGGACTTTCTTTTCTTGGCAAACTGTGCCACCTGCAATTGAGTTTGTAGAAGCAACTTCGCCAAGTACTGCTACAACTTTATCTTTGTCTATTAATTTTTGTACTACTGTTGTAGCTTCTTGTGCTGCACCTCGGTCATCTTCCAAAATTATTTGGATTTGTTTACCTAATATACCACCAGCTTTATTAACTTCTTCTTGAGCAAGCTCAATACCTTTTTTAGTAGATTGACCAAATGTAGCTTTCTCACCAGTCAATGCTCCATATTCACCAATTTTGATTGTATCGCCTGCAACTGGGGCAGATTTGCCACCTGTACCAGTGTTGGTGCTATCTCCATCATTTTTCTTTTCGCAGGCAGAAAAGGCTGCAAATAGTACTAAAATAAATAACGAAGATAAAAGAGTCTTAAAAAAATATCTTGGTGTCATTAAAAATACCTCCGGCACAGAAGTTTTTACTAAAAGTGCCGCCTCCATAATAAATTTTTATTGCTAAACTAGGAATGCTACTTATTTTAATTTACTGAAAATTAAATGAAAATCCTAGGTAGTGTAAACGAAAATTGATATAGGATATTACAGTTTATGTCAAGGCAAATAAACGTTTTTACTTGTAATTATTTGCTAATGAAAATAGAAAACTTAAGGCTTTTCTACTGGAAGCATTTTTTCTTTAACAACATATTTGCCGTTTTCAATTCCTACAATAACTGCTGATTTTATTGCATCACGACTGGAACTTATAGTGATAGTTCCTGTTACGCCAGGAAAATCTTTAGTTTCAGCAATTGCATCTCTTATTGCTTTTGCCTCAGTTGAGTTAGCTTTCTTTATTGCAGTAAATAAAAGATGACTTGCATCATAGGCTAATCCAGCCGTAGTATCTGGGCTAGTTTTATATTTAGCTTTGAAGTTATCTACATAAGTTTTAATTTTTGGATCAGGATCTTCTACATTGTAATGATTAGAAAAGTAGGAATTATTTAATGCCTCTTTGCCTATTTCTAAAAGTGCTGGAGAGTCCCAACCATCAGCCCCAAGAAGAGGTTTATCTATCCCTAATTTACGGGCTTGTTGAGCAATTTGACCTGCTTGAGTATAATAGCCTGGAATATAAATAGCATCAGGGTTTAAGCCCTTAATTTTTGTTAATTGAGCGCTAAAATCAACGTCAATTTGTTGGTAAGCTTCCCTAGCTATAATTTCTCCTCCAAGTTTCTTAAAGTGGTCGCTAAAAAATTGGTCTAATCCTTTGCTATAATCGCTACCATTGTCAATAAGTACTGCTATACGTTTGGCTTTCAGAGTGTTAAAGGCAAATCTAGCCATTACATCACCTTGGAAATCATCTAGAAAACAAACTCTGAAAATGTAATCTCCAATTTGAGTTACTTGAGGATTGGTTGAAGAAGGCGTAATCATAGGAATTTTCTTTTCTTGGCAAATTTGTCCTCCTGCAATTGAGTTTGTAGATGCTGATTCTCCTAGCACTGCTACGACTTTATCTTTATCTATCAGCTTTTGTACTGCTACAGAAGAATCTTGAGCTAGCCCACGAGTATCTTCATAAATAACTTCTACAGGTTTTCCTAAAAGCCCTCCAGCACTATTAATTTCTTCAACAGCCATTTCTACACCTTTTTTACCAAACTGACCAAAAGTTGCTGTTTGTCCTGTTAAAGGGTAGTAAACTCCTATTTTTATTGTTTTGTTAGAACTTTTTTCACAGGAAATTAATGTAATAGTTAAGATAATTATTAGTAAAGTTTTGAGAAAAGATAGTTGTTTCATACGTATCCTAAATAATAATATGTATTTTGCAGCAAATTTGATGTCTGAAAGTTAATTTTTTAATGATATGAAAATGCCAGCTAACAAGAGTAATGCTTCTAAAAGTATTCGTAAACAAAAAAAAACTAGTACTTGGTCTTTTAAACGAATTTTTCTAATGCTGTTTTTATTGGGATTTGGATATTTAGCTTTAGAATTTGTTTTACTTCCTAGTGGAAAAGAAATTAAGAGCAATAACCCTCCTACTACAGCTTTAATCAATGTCAGAAAACAAGAAGCTGTTCGTCAAGGTAAAAATCTTGAAATTAAACAAATTTGGAAACCAATAGATCAAATATCACCAAACTTAATTAAAGCCGTTCTTGCAGGAGAAGATGCTAGATTTTTTCAACATAGCGGTTTTGATACAGAGGAAATTAAAAAAGCAATAGAAAAGGATTGGGAAGAAGGAGAGTTTTTACGAGGAGCTTCTACCATCACTCAACAGTTGGCTAAAAACCTTTATCTGTCAGAATCTAAAAATCCTCTTCGTAAACTAAAAGAAGCTGCTATAACTTACTATCTAGAGAAGAATTTAGGAAAAAAAAGAATATTAGAAGTTTATCTAAATGTTATTGAATGGGGAGATGGAGTATTTGGTGCTGAAGCTGCTTCAAGATATCACCTAGGAAAATCTATTAGTGAAATATCACCTAGTGAAGGAGCATATTTAGCAGCAATGATTCCTAATCCAAGAACAGTTTTTAATCCTGCCAAAAATCCAAAGAAGGTAGCTCGTCGACAACAAATTATTTCAAAACGAATGGGAGCAGTAAGTTTGCCTAAAAAGTGGTAAATTTGAAGTTAGTAGATTTGATTGAGTAGAAAAAAAATAAGCGCTGTGGTTGTGGGAGATAACCACAGCGCTGAACTAATCGCGATTACAGTCCTCACCACTATAACCGCTAGAGACCATAGCGACATTTCTATCGCTAATTATCTCTTGCCCCACTTATCCCTAGAGCAATAGCCGTGCCATTTTGGACAAAATTTTCCAACAACGTCTAAACTTTTTTTATCTATTAATTTTTAGTTTAAGTTATAAAATTTAGTTAGAGTTTTTCTGTAAGTTGGCTTTTAAGAAAATTTTCTTAGGTGTGTAAAAAATGCTCAGTTTAGAGTTTAATAGTAGGTAGATTTTTCCTAGGTAAGAAAATTTTTCCTCCCACCAAGACATTTAGCAACACATAATTTTCATACCCGATAATTGTGTTAAGAAATTATTAATTATTAGGAGACTCGGTTAATGTCAGATTTTAAACATGTACATATGATGGGTAGGTTTAACCTAGAAAACTTAGATAAAATGGAAATTGATCAAAGTTTGATGCAAAAACAAATGTTTACAAAACATGCTGGTCAGCATCATGAGGAAACACTAGGCGCGCCTTCTGCACCTTCCACAACTTCCACAGAATCAGTAGTTACCGATCCTGCTTCAACCGAGTCTAGCACTGGCGAAAATACAATTTTTGCTGATTTAATGAAAAGCCAGCTAATTTCTGATACAGGTGGGCATACAGTTATCTCTGATTCTGATACTGAAACTTTCTTGGCTAACAATGAAATTCAAACATTAAATTCTGCTCCTACTAGTGCAGATACTCAAATAAGTATTAACAATGCTAATGAAAGTGCTTTGTTGAAAGCTAACTTAGAAAAAGAAGCAATGCATGCTGCTGCAAATCGTGAAGCAGAAAAACAAATGGTTTTAGAGCACCAAGCTGCTGAAGCCTCTTTGAAAGATCAACATCAAAAGCAAGAGGCTGCTTTTGCTGCTGCAAATCGTGCTGCTGAAGCTGAGCTTGCTAAAACGAATCAAGCTGCTGCTCAGGCATTGAAAGCTGAAAACTTACAAAAAGAAGCTACTTTAGCTGCACAACATAAAACAGAACAAGAAAAATTCTTAAGCGATCATATTAAAGCAGAGGCTGATTTATCTACAAAAAATCGTGCTATGGAAGAGGCTGAAGTTACTGCAGATATGGCTAAAGAAGCTGCTATGCATGCACGTCACTCAGAAGATGAAACATCTCTAAAATCTGCTAACTTAGCTAAAGAACAAGCTCATGCTCAACAAAATCGCTTAGCAGAATCTACTATGGCAACTAATAACCGTAAAGCAGAAGCTGATCTTGCACAAACTAATAAAGCTGCAAGAGATACTGAAATAGCTCAAAATCGTGCTGCAGAAGCTGATTTAGCCAAGAAAAACCGTGCTTTAGAGGACGCTGAAACAGATCCAGATAAAAAGGTTGCTTTAATTGCTCAACATCAAACAGAAGAAGCTGCATTTGCTGCAGCAAACCGTCAGGCAGAGTCTCAACATTTAGCTCGTGATACTTTTGCAGAGACAGAACTTCATCTATCCAATGTAGAAAATGAGAAGCAATTTGCTGTTGCTAATAAACAAAGTGAAGCAGCAGAAGTTGATCTAGATCGTGCTGCTGAAAAGCAACTTGCAGCAAATAATGCTCTGGAAGAAGCTCAACTAGCTAGTGATGATAAAGCAAAACAAGATGCTCTAAAACAAGCCAATAAACTAGCTGAACAAGCTTTATCAGCAACTAATCGTGCTGCAGAGTCTGCATTAAAAGCTGCAAATTCACAAAGTGAAGCTGATTTAGCTGCTAGTAATCGTACTGCTGAAGCTAACTTGGCAAAATCTAATCAAGCTGCTGAATCCGTTTTAGCTCAGAAAAATAAGAATGCAGAAAAGGCTTTAGCTGCTGCTAATGCTACTAAAGAAGCAAACTTAGCTGCTAGCAATCGTGCTAAAGAGTCAGAATTTAGTAAACAAAATCGTCAAGCTGAAGCTGATGAGCGTCGTTTAGATGGTTATGCAGAAGGCAGTATGCGCTATTTTGATAGTATTTTAGCTCAATTTGCAGGAATGATTGACTCTATGAGAACTGCTCAATCTAATCATCAAAAAGCAATGGAATCTGAAGAAAAAACTCGCAAACGTGAAGATGATATTCGTCCAATTAAACGCACTATAATGAAATCTGTTGAAGAACTAACAAAAGTAGCTGTCAATACCAAAGAGCCAAAAATGGTTGAAATGGCAAACAAATTACTTAAAGTAGTTGAAAAGTTTGGCAATAACCTAGAAATAGAACCAACAAAAGTAGTTACTCAATTTGCTCAATTAAAAACAGATCTAGCTAACATTTCTCAAAAGGAAAGTGCTTCTATTACTTCAGCCTTAAATAGTTTTGCTGCTATGAATTAAAATAGCTAGCTATCTAGTATACTAAATAAAATTATAGAATTGCCCTGAGCTAAAATAGCCAGGGCAATTTTCTTTTTGTAAAAATGAAAAATACTCTCTAATACTTTTTGCGTATAATTAAAAATAGTGATCTGTCCAAAAACGTTAGTTAACGTTATAATGCAAGGTTAATTTTAATTATTGTCATTATTAAAATCTTAATAAAATTTAATTGTGGAGGAAATATGGATTTAAAAGGTAGTGTTGCGCTTGTTAGTGGAGGTGCTTCAGGGTTAGGTGAAGCTTGTGTTCGCCGCTTAGTTTCAGGAGGTGCTTCAGCCGTAATTGTTGATGTTAATGAAGAACGAGGAAACTCTCTAGCAAGTGAATTGGGGGAAAAAGTTCGTTTTGTTAAAGCTAGTGTTACTTCAGCAGAAGATGTTCAAACAGCCGTAAACACTTGCAAGGAGGCTTTTGGAGGACTTCATATTTTAATTAATTGTGCTGGTATTGGTACAGCACAAAGAGTGCTTGGGAAACAAGGGCCAATGGAACTAGCTACTTTTTCTCGTGTTATTGAAGTTAATTTAATAGGTAGTTTTAATATGATTAGATTAGCTGCTGACGTGATGTCCAAAAGTGAAGCAAATGCAGCAGGGGAACGAGGCGTTATAATTAATACTGCTTCTGTAGCTGCTTTTGATGGACAAATTGGACAAGCTGCATATTCTGCTTCAAAAGGTGGAATTGTTGGAATGACTCTACCAATTGCTCGTGAATTTGCTCGCTTTGGTATTCGTGTTGTGACTATTGCTCCTGGTTTATTTGATACACCTTTACTAGCAGGATTACCAGAAGCCGCTAGAATTTCTTTAGGTCAACAAGTTCCTTTTCCTGCTAGGCTTGGACGTCCAGCTGAATATGCTGCACTAGCTCAGCATATTATTGAAAATGAAATGTTAAATGGCGAAGTGATCCGTCTAGATGGAGCAATTCGCATGGCGCCACAATAGTTTAAAAATTGGAGATTTTTATGAAAAAACTTAGGTTCTCAGCCATGTTACCTTTGGTTCTAATACTATGTATGCAGTTAGTTATGCCTAATTTAGGTTATAGTAGCAGCAAACCTCGAAAAGCTCCTAGTAGCTCAAAAACTGCTTTAACTACTACAGACGAATCAAAAACTACCAAATTTACTCCTCAATCTTTAGCTGGATTAGCTGCTGATGTACAGGTTATAGAAGACCAACTTGGTATTCCACACGTTTTTGCTAAAACCAATGAAGATGTATTTTTTATGCAAGGCTTTTTGCATGCTAGAGATCGCTTCTTCCAAATGGATGCTCGACGTCGTATGCTAGACGGAACTTTGGCAGAAATTTTAGGCCCAGGCTCTAATAATAGCATCCTAAAGGGTGATTCTACTGCTCGTGGTAGTGGCTTATATTTGGCTGCAAAAGATTCATTGGCTAAATATAATCCAGAAATTTTACGCTACTTAAAGGCTTATGCTAATGGGGTTAATATGTATTTATCTACTAACCCTTTACCTGAAGAGTACCAAAAACTAAAAATCACTAAAGCTAGACCTTGGACAGAACTTGATTCTGTTTATGTTGGTAAAGCTTTGGCTGTAAGTTTAGCTTTTGACCTTAGTGATCTAGATAACACTATGGCTTTGAAAGCTTATCAAGACGCAGGAAAAGCTCAAGGGTTTGATGGTAATAAACTCTTCTTTGAAGATATGTATAGACTTACTCCATTTGATCCTACCTATGTTATTCCTGATGCTTTAGGTCAAAAAACTTCTACAGATGAAGCTCTTAAACAAGAAACTCAAGAAGATAAAGATCTTAAACTTCAACATCAACAATGGGGTGAATATTTAGAGAAAACACTTCAACCAGGTGTTTATGATATAGCAAAAGGTTATCTTGAAGCTGCTCGCAATTGTCCATTATTTGCAAATGCTGTTAAACCTCGTGATGATCGTAATGGAAGCAACTGGTTTTTATTAAGTGGAAAATTAACTGAATCTGGTGCTCCAATGATTACAGGAGATCAACATTTTGATTTAGAAAATTCTCCTACTTGGTACCAAATTCAATTAAATGTAACTCCTACTAGTAACAGTGAACCACCTTTAAATGTTACAGGTGTTAGTGTTACAGGTGCTCCAGGTGTAGCTCTCGGCTTTAATGATAATATGGCTTGGGAAGCTACTATTACTGTATTTGATTTTACTGATATTTACCAGGATAAAATCCAATTACAACTAGGGCCAAATCCATTAGTTATTTTACATAATGGTAAAAAAGAGGATGTAATTTTTAGAAATGAAACTTTTAAGGTAAACCAAGTTGCTGATGGGAAAACTGACAATCTAGTAGATATCCCAAAGGGAACAGTACAAGATCAATTTGCTAGAGTTCCATTCCGTAACAATGGGCCTATTATTGGTGTTGATTTCCAAAATTCTGTTGCACTAGTAGTTCAACAAGTTGGTTTTGGGCCAACCCAAGAAATACAAGCTTTCTTAGAACTAGATCGAGCAAAAACACTAAAAGATTTTGAAAAAGGCTTACAAAAATTAGGTGGTGCTTCTGTTAATATGGGTGTAGTCACTAATAAAGGTGACATAGCTTATTATACTACCGGTGAATTACCACTAAGAGCAGATTTAGATAAAGGAATGGTTGCTGGTGTAACACCTGCATTTATTAGGGATGGGAGCACTGGAGCTGCTGATTGGAAGCCTTTAACTAAAAAGCAAAAATTCCAAACTCTTCCAACAGATATTTTGCCATTTAAGGAAATGCCACAAATTATTAATCCTCCAACAGGTTTTGTAGTTTCTGCTAATAATGATCCAATAGGTGATACTAATGATAATAATGCTGTAAACACAAAACGAAAAAATGGCAAAAGTATTCTTTACTTAAGTTCTGCTTATGCAAGTGGATTACGTGCTTCTCAATTAACAAGAAATATCAAAGCTGCTATTGCTAGCAATACAAAAATTAGTGTAGATATGGCTCGTCGTTTTCAAGCTTCTACAAAGATGAGAGATGCAGAAATTTTAATGCCATTTCTTAAACAAGCTTTTGATAATGCTAATAAATCAGATGCTCCTGCTGCATTAGCTGCATTAGCTGCAAATCCACGTGTAAAAGAAGCAATGGACAGATTTTCTAGATGGGATTTAAGCACTCCAACAGGATTACGCAATGGTTATGATAGCTTTACTCCATTTAACCAAATAGATCCTACAGATAGCCAAATAAATAATAGTGTATCTACAACAATTTACAGTATTTGGCGCTCTCAAATGGTTAGAAATGTTTTAGATGCACCACTTGCAGAGAAAAGTGCTATTGCTGTTGATGGTAACTTTGGTCAACTTGCAATAGAAGCTTTGTTTAATTTGTTAAACACTTTTCCAACTAAGAAAGGTGTAGGTGCTTCAGGTGTTTCTTTCTTTACAGCAAAAGAACTTCCAGGTCAAAGTCCAGAAACTCAACGAGATTTTATTATTCTTAAGAGCTTGTTAGCTGGCTTAGATGAATTAGCAGGGCCAAACTTTACACTTGCTTATGGAAATTCTCAAAACTTAAATGATTATCGCTGGGGTAAAATTCATAGAGTATTTATTCCTCATATATTAGGAATAGATTTTTCTTTACCAGGTACAGAAGGTAACTATGTTTCTCCTTTCCCTGGACTTTATGGATTGCCTCGCGATGGTGGTTATGAAGTTCCAAATGCTTGTAGCCATCCAATTAGAGCCAAAACGCAAGATGATTTTATCTTTAAGCACTGTCCTAGTCATAGATTTACAGCAGTTGCTAAAACTACAGGTCTTGAAGTTGTAGATGCATTACCAGGTGGTCAAAGCGGTGATAGAAAGAGTAAATTCTATGATAATCAACTAATACTTTGGTTAACTACAGATGTTCGTCCACTACTTTCTGATAAAAGTAAGTTAATGACTCAAGCAGAAAGGTTATTTTTGTTTACCCCTGCTGAAAAGAAGTAACTATATGTTTTTGAAATAGTTTAAGAGGTGTAAAAAGTAATATTTTTACACCTCTTAGTATTTTTAAATAGAACTTTTGTAGATTTAAAAGTTTATTTCTTTGCACTAAAAAAATTTTCGTTATAATATTTTCAACTCATCCTATCAATCGAAAAAAAATCATGAAAATATGCCCAAGTTGTAGGAGACAATATCGAAACCGAATTAGACATTGTCCAATGGATGGTACTTCACTTGTTCTTATCCCAGACAGTGAGGACGATTATTCTAGTTTGGATTATTCTATAAGTGATTCTCCTAGAGTTGAAACGCCTAGTGGTAATTATCTGAGGGTTGAAACACCTAGTAGCGGTTATCCTAAGGTTGAAGAACCAAATATTGATTATTCTGAGCAAGATAGCCAAGAGTTAGAACCAGCAACTAATCTTTTATTAGAACAAAGTTCAGACGAAATAATATTAGATAAAACAGAGGCTGATTTTCACGCAAATACAGAAGTTACTAGCCAAACCCCTGATTTTAGTAGTGAAGATTTATCTGGCAGAATATTAAATAACACTTATCGCCTAGAACAAAAAGTTGGACATGGCGGGATGGGTGCAGTATATAAAGCCATTCACCTAAAAATAGGTGATAGTGTGGCAATAAAATTTATTGCTGAAGAAATGGCTAAAAACCCAGTTTTAGTTACTAGATTTCAGCGAGAAGCTTTAGCTGCTCGGCGCATTGCTCATCCAGATGCTGTTGCTGTTTATGAGATGAATGAAACAGAAGATGGCTTGCTTTTTATTGTAATGCAATATGTTGAAGGAGAACGCTTTGATCTTTATCTAAATAGAATAGGACAACTTAGTTCTAGACGAGTACTTCAACATGTACGCTGTATTGTGGATGTTTTAGATGCAGCTCATAGTGCTGGAATTATTCATCGTGACTTAAAACCTGCTAATTTAATGCTTTACACAAACCCTAGAGGCGAAGAGCGAATAAAGGTACTAGATTTTGGTATTGCTAAATTTATTACTCTAGGGGAAGATCTAGAACAAATTGCTCATTTAACTCAAAAAGGAGATATTTTTGGTTCTCCATATTATATGTCTCCAGAACAAGCATTTGGCTTAGATGTAGATGTTCGTACAGATATTTATAGTTTAGGTGTAATTACTTATCAAATGCTTACAGGGCATCTACCTTTTGAGGGTAAGTCTGGACGTGAAGTAATAGATAAACTTGTTTCACAACAACCTCCTCCACCTTCAACTTATGTAGATACAGACATGGATTTTGATACAGTACTCTTAAAAGCTTTAGCAAAAGAACCTGAAAAACGCTATAGTACTGTGAAAGAATTTCTTGCCGATCTAGAAGAACAATTTACTATGCTTAGTGATGCAGGTACTTGGCAGGAAAGAGGCTTGCCAAATGCACTTTCAACAGCAAATTTCCAACATGTGAACATCTCTATAATTCCCCAACTAGAAGCTACAGAATATACTCCTCGTACTAATGCTCCAGAGCTTGTTACTTCAGTAACTTCAGGACATAAAATAGTAGAAAGTAGTAAGGATAAGGATAAGGATAGAGTTGCACTTGCTATATTACCTCTTCGGTGTCTTTCTGCTGATGAACAAACTAGAGTTCTTAGTGTTGGATTAGCTGATACTTTAATAACAGAAGTTTCTGTTGTTCGTAGTTTAATAGTTCGGCCTACAAGAGCAGTACTTAAATATGAAAATACTGATATTGATTTACTTGCAATAGGTAAACAACTAGATGTTCAGTTTTTATTAGATGGTTCAGTTCAAACTTTTGGCAAAAGAGTAAGACTTTCTTTCCGTTTGTTGGATGTGGTTGAGAAAAAAGATATTTGGAGTGATCGCTTTGAATTAATTGGAGAAGATCCTTTTATTATCCAAGACACAGTTGCTAGACGTATTGTGGAGAGTTTAAGAATTAATCTAACAGATTATGAGAAAGAACGATTAGCTTATGTTCCACATTCTTTAAGTAGTGATGCTCAACAGTACTATGTTCGCGGTCGGCAGTTCTTTGAAAGAGCTGTAGAGCGCAAGGATATGGAAATGGCAATGCAAATGTTTAAGCGAGCAATAGAAATAGATAATCGCTTTGCTCGTGCTTACAATGGTTTGGCACAATGTCACTACATTTTTCAGACTGGTTATGATGATAAATTTGATCATCTTTCTTTAGCACAACTAAATTGTCGTCAAGCAATAGACCTTGATCCAAGCCTTGCAGATGCTTATGCTACATTGGCTAGCATTTATTTGGATATGGGAAAGCGTGATGAAGTATTGGAATTGATAGCTAAAGCTTCTGCTCTTTCTCCAAATAATGTTGAAGCAGATATGTGTTTGGGTTGGTACTATCGTTCCATAGGCCAGTTGGACAAATCTTTGGCTGCTTATCAACGTGCAATGAGAGAAGATCCTACATATTGGCGCTGTTATTGGGGAATATGTGTGGCCTATCTTTATAGCGGGATGGTTGATGAGGGTGAAAAAGTTATAGATACATATATAAAGAGCTTAGATCCTAGACATCCTGTGATTCTTTTCCTTAAGGGAATTACTCAGATTTACAAAAATAAAATAAATGATGCAGAAACTCTGGGATTAAAATTAAAACGCTTCTTGCCTGATTTGCCTTGTGGAGATTTATTACTAGCTTATGTTAGTGCTTGCAGACAAAATGTAGTTCAAGTAAATAACTACTTAAAAGCTATTTCTAGGCGATTTGGCCCTAAAGAAGATTTCTATTATTGGCATGCACAAATTTATGCTCGTTCTGGTCAAGCTAGTAGTGCTTTAGAATATTTAAGAAAAGCATTAGATGAAGGAAATAAAAACTTTAACTGGTTCCAAAAAGATCCAGCATTGGAAAGCATAAGAAATCTGCAAGCTTTTAAGGATTTAATAGCGGAGTTTAAAGGTTAAAACAATGTCAATGCTACATTTAGAGAAAGCTGTAACCAAGTTTTTAGCCTTAACAGAAAGTTCTGAACTTTGGGCTCAAGCTCTAAGAGCAATAAGCCTTTATATGTTTTCAGGTTATGCTAAAACAACTTTTGACCACTTCCAATTAGAAAAAGTTTTTCTTCAAACTTTAGAAAATATAAAAGAAGAAAAAATAACTGTTTCAAAAGATTTGTCTCCAATGGAAGGTATGTCAAAAATTGATATTTGGTTTGTTTTGAAAGAAAAAAATATTTTTTGTCATGCTCCTAGTAAAGAAGAACTTAAAAGTTATTTGGAAGATTTGCTCTATAATCAAGGCCAAGTTAAATATGCTTGGCTACTAGGAGAAATGGCTTATTCTTTAGGGCTAGATGTTAGACTAAATGAGCTTAGACGCGACCAACTCTTTTATAAACAACATTTACATGCTGTAGATTATGCTTACTGGCTAACGCATAAGTATTTTCTTGGTACAAGATATTTACATCACTCTTTGCCTTCTTTTGGTTTTAGTTCTGTGACTACTGAGTTGACAGGTTTAACAAATTGGGTTGTTGAGGAAGGAAGTTTTGATTTAGCGGCTGAAATGGCTATTTGTCTAGACTTAGCAGGGAAAAGCAGCACTAAAGAATATGGCTATTTATTAGGTATGATTATGGGTGCGCTTAAAAATTCTGATGGAGCAATAATAGATCCACTTTTAGAAGACACAGATTATAATCTTGCCCATACTACTGCGGCTGTAATGATAGCCATAGCCAAAACAAAATAATTCTATGCAATCTGTTTCAAACCATGTTTTATTTCGTGAGCAAAAGATTTGTTATTGGATCTATGGAGATCAAAACTCAAGCAACAATCCGCTACTAGTAGTGCATGGCGGCCCTGGATCACCTCATAACTATTTACTTCCACTTGCTAAACTTGCCAACGAACGAGTAGTAATCTTTTATGATCAACTTGGATGCGGGAAGTCTCCTTATGTAGGGTTAGGTAAATCATCTTGGGCATTAGATTACTTTGTTGATGAGCTAATACACTTAATTACAACACTTAAGTTGGATAAATTTCATTTATTTGGACATTCTTGGGGAACTATTTTAGCAATAGAATATGCACTAAAAAAACAAGAGACCTTAAAAAGCCTAATATTAGCCAGTCCTTGTTTAAGTCTTTCTCTTTGGAGTAAAGATGCAGAAAAATTGCTTGCAGAGCTTCCAAGAAAAACTAGAGAGACTTTGAAAAAGCACCAAATCTTAGGCACAACAAATTCAGATGAATATCAAATAGCAACAATGGATTTTTATCAACAACATGTTTGCAGGCTTCCAGTTTGGCCTCAACATATGATGGATTCGGTCTATGGGTCAAATGATCAAGTCTATAAAACCATTTGGGGAGAATCTGAATTTTTAGTTACAGGAAATATTAAAAACTACAATATTACACATAGATTAAATGAGATAGCAATTCCTACTCTATTTACTTGTGGCCGCTATGATGAAGCAACACCAGAAACTACAACAATTTATAAAGATGCTATAAAAGGATCAGAGATCAAGATCTTTGAGAAAAGCTCTCATTTGCCACATTTTGAAGAACAATATAAATATGTGCAGGAAATAGCTGAGTTTTTACGTCTATCATTGTAGGGGTTAGTAACTAGTTAGGTTGATTGAAATCAAATAATGCAAGTTTTGCAAAAATTTTTGAAAAATTTTTAAAATTGTAAGCAACTTTTGAAAATGTATGGCGATAATTGGGACATATAAATCATTTGTAATTTGTAATGCAAGTTACACGCAATCATTAAACAATATAATTTAATATAAAAATTTTAGGAGGATTTAGTCATGGCATTTTTAGGTGGAGTTCTCAAAAGCGCATTTAACGCAGTTAAAAGTTTTGCAACTAGTGGTCTTGGATCAATGTTAATTAAAGGTGCTGCTACAATGTTTGGTGGCCCGCTCGGTGGAGTTCTTGCTAGTGCAGCAACAAACATATTAAAGAATGGTTTTAACTTAAAGAGTTTAGTTCAAACCGGTTTGGATGCATTTGGCGGTTTAGCTGGCAAATTTGGTATGAGTGGTGCAGTTGCTAACTTAATGTCAGCAGTTAAAAATCCAACTAGCTTATTGGGTGGTTTAGGCAGCATAGCTAAAGATTTATTAGGTGGCAAGCTCAGTTTAGGCAATGTTGCTCAAGTTGCTGGCAAGTTATTGGGCGGAACAAAGCTTGGTCAAAATATTACCAATATTGTTGGTAAAGCTATGCAATTCCTCGGTGTAGGAACAAAAATTGGTGGTGATGCTCAAAGTGCAATCGGTGCAATCTCCAATTTATTAGGCAACTTTGGTGTTAACACTTCTGGCTTGGGTAAAGTTAGCAATGCAATCGGTAGTGTGTTGGGTGCAGCTAACAAGATTAGCGATATTTTAGGCAAAGTTGGTGGATTCCTCAATCCTCAATCAGATGCTATGATGTTACGTGCATAGTTTTTAGCATAAAGTTGTATCAAGTGATTTTTTCTGTTGACAAGGCAGCCGTAATCTTATACGGTTGCCTTGTTTCATTTTAAGAAGAAGCTCTTCAATATAGTAAGTAATAATAATATTAAAACTACTAGCTTCTCTACTGATAGGAGCATAAATCTTTATGGCAGATTCATTCTTAAATGTTAATTCTGAAGAAGAACTTGTTGAATTAATTCGCAAAACAGCAGAAGGCGAATTAACCTTACAACAATTTTTCGAGCTTTCTAAAGATGATATGGATGGTATGGCATTGCTTGCCAATGCCCTTTATGAAGAAGAACGCTATGATGATGCTTTGATAATTCTAGAAGGCTTGATAGCCCTTAATGATAAGGATTCTCGCTACTATAATGCGGCAGGGGCAATCTTTATTCAAAAAGAAAAATATGATGAAGCTTATGAAGCTCTAACTAAATCTATCGAATTAGATCCAAACAATTTGGATGCTTATGTAAATCGCGGCGAAGTGTTTTTACTTAATGCTCGTTTGGAAGAAGCAGCAGCCGATTTTGACAAAGCTATTTCAATGGATCCGCTTGAACAAAATCCTTCTGCTAACCGTGCTAGACAGCTAGTCTGGGGCATGTACCAATTTTTACAAGAGTGTGAAAAACAAGGCTTGCTAGACCCAGATTTTGATGTCAACAGCCTTTATGAACCAGGCGATGAAAATAATCCAAATAACCCAAATAACCCAAATAATTCTGGCACTCCAGGAATATAAGTAAAACGAAACTATAGCCAGCAAGAAATTCTTTTATAACAAAATCTTGCTGGCTGTTGTGTTGTTAAATAAAAGATGAAAAAAGAGTTAGTTTCCGAAACAAAGCCTCTACAATCAGTAAATACTTCTTACCAAAACTTAAAAAAAATATTTTCTCAAATTGAGCAAAAGCCATATATTCCACATCCTCGCTATAAACAGCCTCATTTAATGACTTTAGCAGGGCATTTTTGGCCACGAGATAAAAATGTACCTAGTGAGATTACTAAAGAAAGAATTTTCCAAACAGATTCAGAAGCTAGAGTTTTAGCTCATTGCCACTGGCAACCGGATCATAAAAAAACTGCCACAATTGTGATGGCACACGGTTTGGAAGGTTCTAGTAGTACCCACTATATGATCGGTACAGCTATGAAAGCTTTCAAAGCAGGCTTTAATGTGCTTAGAGTTAATCAACGTGGAGGTGGTGGAACTCATTATCTTTCCCCTAGTCCTTATCACCCAGGCTTAAGCGATGATCTTAGAGCAATAGTTAAAGAATTGACAGAAGTTGATGGGTTAAAAGATCTTTATATATTAGGTTTTTCAATGGGTGGAAACCAAACTCTAAAGCTAATGGGTGAATATGCTGAAGATGTCCCTAAACAAATAAAAGGTATTTGTTCTATTTCACCACCTATCAACCTTGAAATGGTTACAAAAGCACTAAATAGCCCAGCCAATTATTTCTTTCAGGCAAATTTCCTTAGGGTATTACACCGCAGCTTAAGACGATATCATCGTCATTATCCAACACGTTATGATGTTAGTAAAGAGTGGAAAGCCTTTACTTTAAGACGTTTTGAAGAACTTTTTACTGCTCCTTGTAATGGTTTTTCTAGTGTAGAAGAATATTATTTTCAAGCTAGTTCAAACCGGTTGCTACATAAAGTAAAAGTACCAGCATTAGTTATTCATGCTCAAGATGATCCATTTATTCCTATGAAAATGTTTGAACAAGCAAATTTTAGCTCTACTACTCATTTGCTAGCCCCTGCTAAAGGCGGGCATATGGGGTTTTTACGAGATAAAATAGATGAAGAAGATCGTTATTGGGCTGAAAATAGAGCCATAGAATTTTTTTCTCTTTTGAGAAAAGAAAATCGGTAAGAAATACATTTTTAATCAAAAAGTTAAGCACAATTTAACCATTTTCTCCGATAATAAATTAAACTGAATCACTATTCATTTTTATGTCACAAAAAGTAAACGCTCAAGAACTAACCCGTGAACAAGAAGAAGTAATAGACGATATTGTCAGACATTTGGCTATTAAAGCTGAGTGTTTGGAATTAATAACTGTTCCTCTAATAGATTGGCCGGATGGAATAGCTGTATATTACATTTTTCGTAAAGATCGTCATGGAAGGATTTTTTATCAATATGTTTGCTATGAAGGGGAAGTTTACTCACCTTTTACTCCTGACGGTCTAGAATTATTACTTAAGAGATTGCTTTCTTCTAGGAGATTTACTTTAACAGCAGAACAAATAGTTAACATCATACTAATGTATAAACGTCCTGAGCCAATATCTACATTTATTAGCAATGTTGAGAAAGATCTTTCTCCTAGTAGTCGCCATGCGTTAGAGTATTACTATGGTTTAACCGATTTAACCCCTACACTAACTAAACTAGAAGAAGATTATAAATTAGTTTTTTGGACATTAAATTTTCGTCGAGAAGTACTAAAACGTTGGAATGCTTTTATTTATGAAGGCGGTCGTCTACGTTTAACAGAAGATGTGGTGATTGAGTTAAGAGATGCTCGTTTAGGACAGCAAAGCGTTTAATTTTATATTTTTATAGTTTTAATAAGGAGTTGTTATGGTTGATATTACTAATCCTAGTTCAGTTCCATCTTATGATCCATCAGATTTTCAACAAGAACAAAACACAAGTACTAATAACACTACTAGTACACAAGATACTCAAATAGATGATGGTGGTGGTGGTGTTAGGTTAGGTCTTGTTGGATTAAGTAAAGATGCTAATGAAGGTAGAATAGGAGATGAACAAAAACGTAAAGAGCATGAAAGAGGAGTAACTCAGGATGAAACTACCTTAACAGCTCGCTTCTTAGATCGTCGTCGTAGCTTCAATACCAATAAATTGAAAGAACAACTATCCCAACGCTTGCAGCAATCTCAGCCTCAAGGTCGCGAACATGGACATTTCGGCGAACATGGACGTTTTGGAGAACAAGGGCATTTTGGTGAACATGGACATTTCGGTGAACATGGACATTTTGGAGAACACGGACATTTTGGAGGAAGAGATTTCCAAGGCCCAGATCGTTCTCAATCACAGGATATTCCTAAACAACCAGAAACTACAACTCAACAACCAACTCAAAACACTTCTTCAGAAGAGCCTAAAGGCTATGTTCCTGGTAAAGAAGTTTTACTTCAAGATCAAAAAGACCAAACTTCTACAGGACAACCAACTCAAACCAATACCACTCGTGGTCAAGTTGGGGAGACTCCAAATAAGCAAAATACATCAGATAATCAACCAAAATTAGGTAATACAGGTAAAGATAATCAAACTTCTAATTCACAAACTCCTGGAAGAAATCCTCAAAATACTTCTCAACCAACTAGAGGAGAACAAGGTCGGCATGTAGAAGGACATCATTCTGAAAGCCATTTTGAGAAACACATTGAACATGCTATTGAAAGACATATTGAACATGGTGTTGAAAAAGGGGATTTCCGTTCATCTGATAAAGGGCAACCAAGTTCTTTTGGAAACTCAGTACCTAAAGATAGATCTAGCTCTTCAAATGTTCCAAGCCGACCAAATGAAAATAGCCGACCAAACTTCGGTGGAGAAGGCCGCCCAAATTCATCAAGTGAAAATAGCCGCCCAAATCTTGGAGGAGAGACTAGCCGACCAAATTTTAGTGGAGAAGGCCGCCCAAATCTTGGTGGAGAAAGTGGCCGACCAAATTTTAGTGGAGAAGGCCGCCCAAATCTTGGTGGAGAAAGCGGAAGGCCAAATCTTGGAGGAGAAAGTGGCCGACCAAACTTTGGTGGAGAAGGCCGACCAAATTTTAGTGGAGAAGGCCGCCCAAACTTTGGAGGAGAAAGTGGAAGGCCAAATCTTGGAGGAGAAAGTGGCCGACCAAACTTTGGTGGAGAAGGCCGACCAAATCTTGGAGGAGAAAGTGGAAGGCCAAATCTTGGAGGAGAGACTAGCCGACCAAACTTTGGCGGGGAAACAGGCAAAGGGGTATTTCAAAATCGTGGAGAACAATCAAGCCAATTAGGTCAAACAGATTTTCAAAGAGGTGGAGGAAGAACTTTTCCATCTCCGCTTGGTGAAAGTGGAAAACAGTTTCAATCGCCTCTTGGCTCAAATCAAAATTCTTTGCAATCTGGTAAGCCAGGTAGCACTCTTGGAAATGTTGCTGGGAATCAAAATCCAGCTAATCAACTTAGCCCAGAAACAGGTTTATCCAATGGCATAATAGCTAGCAGAATGCAGGGAATGGTTCAGCAATTTCCTGGTGGTTCTTCTCCAATGGGAGGAACCAAAAAGGGAGAAGGTCAATTTAATAATCTATCTGTAGAGACAACAGGTACTAGTCTTGGGGAAAATCGTTTTGCTAAAGGTAGTAGCTTACTTTCTTCTCAATCTACTCCTGAGAAAAGCCCAATTAGTTCTCTTGTAAATGCTCCAATTACTTTATTTGAAGATAAATCTGCTGCAAACAAAGCTACTTTAGCTAATAGTGATAAAGATCAAATTAAAATGGCTTTAGCTACAAAGTTCCCAGATTTTGCTACTTTGCCAACCAATATCCAAAATGCTATAGCAGAAGTTTTTGTTGCTCATCCTGATCTACCACTAGAAATGGCAGGTACTTTTATCCAATTTGCAGAAACCAACACTTTTCAAAAGCTTGGTGCAAATGATCGATCTATGGTATTTAAAATGTTTGGTGCTTTAATGGAAAGTCCGATGTTTAATGGTGCTACAGATGGACGGGTGGCTCAACTAATTGGAGATATAGCTACTGGTCTAATTGATATGCATGTTTATCGTTCTTCAACTGGAGAAACTGGTAATAGTGAATCAACAGGCTTTTCCCTTAATTTAGCTTCACCAGAATTTGCTAATGCCTTAAGTACTGCATTAAAAGGGGATGCTGGTCAGTTAGTTAATTTGCTTCTTGGTCTTGCCAAAGGCATGCCAGATATGCAGGCTATGGATCCTGCTTGGCAAGGCTTGATGTCTCAACCTGAATTTAAAGATCTACCTGCTGGACAAAAAGAAATCTATCAAACAGTTAAGCAATTTCCAGAAGCTAGTGTTAAACAATTAATCAGTTTTGCCGCTTTGCCTTCAGCAGAATTTTTAGAAGCTTCTCCTACAGATAGAGGTAATGAATTAAAGCTTCTTGCTTCAGTAAATACCTTAAAAGAAGGTGATTCAAAAGATGGAACAAGCCAAAAGGGAGAAGTTAAAGCTGAAATCAAAGGGGATTTAAAGGCTGGGTTAAAAGGAGATAGTGGTGGAGAAGTTAAAGAATCTGATGGTCAGCCTGCAAAAACCACTGGCTCAAGATTGCCAGGAATTCCTCTCAACAGATTAGGCGGTGATATAGGCACTGATACACAACAAATGCCTTTGGATCAATTACTTGAAGAAGGAACAGTTAATTTAGAACTTTACCGTGCTAATGATGGAAAAAAGAACATTATAGAAGGCAATAAAATTAAACTAAATATGACTGATCCTAGTGTGCAACGTAGTCTTACTACAGATGGGAAACTTGTAGGTGGTGCAGTTGCAAGAATGGGTACAATTGCTGCTAGAAGCATAGATGAGAAAATTGGTCAACTTAATAACAATCCTAATTTCAAGAAGTTAGATGATCAGACTAAACGCCTTATTGCAGGTGCTATTAAAGATTATCCTAATGTTGATGTAGATGAGCTAATCAACTTCTCTAAATCTCCAAGTTTTACAGATATTCCACCTGATAAAAGCAGTCGAGAAAAAGCAAATTTAATGAGGATGGTCGCTTCTTTGCTACATCAATATGCTGATAATCCTAAGAAAATGATGATGCTTTATAACTCGCTTCAACGCCTCTTTAACAATGATGTTAAATTTACTGGTTTTACCAATGAATCAAAATACGCAAGTAATAATGAGCATGGTGGTTTAACTATTAATTCTAAATGGGTTAAAGATGAAAAAGAGACAGCTGCTACTTTTGTAACAGAAGTTAATCATGCTTTGCATGAACGTCCAAATATGGGTTGGGGTGGAACTATAGCTTTCTTTGCTAATGAATACCGTGCTGCTTATACTGATGCATTTTTCCGTACAAATGCAGCTCCAGAACCAGAACTTATGCGTCAATTTATCAATGGCTTATTAAATACTCAACCTTCTAGTGTTTATTCACACCTAAGATATACTTATGAAACAGATCCAGTATTTACAAATTTAGTAAAATGGATAAACGATAAGTTAGATAAAGATGAAGTAGTTAAGCCAGAGGAGTTAAGACAAGCACTCTTGGGAATGGTTGGAAAGAGTGAGAATATTCCTAATGAAGAACCATTTAAGGATTCTTGGTTTATTGACAATGAAAGTCCATTTCCAGATGCTGCTGCTGTACTAGCACAAGTTTCTCGTCAACTACCTTTTGATCAACTTTCTGCTAAAGAACAAGCTATAGTAGTAAATTTAGTACGTAAGTATGATTCCGATACACAAGTTTTTCATCAACTAATGCAATCTTCTCGTTTTCAAAAAGCAGATGACTCTGAAAAGAGTTGGTTGCTTAGAGTGTTAGGTGGACTTTCTTCTGAAGCTAGTAAAGAAGGTAAAGGTTCTCCTGCTCATCGAACTTTAACTCAACTTTTAAGTGGAAAATTTGAGATTAATTTCTATCATTCAGATACAGATACAAATCTTTTACAAGCAGAAAAGCATTCCTTAAATATTAACTTAACTGAAAGTCAAAACCTACTTATAGATGATTGGGTTATTGGGCTTAATGAGTCAATAATTAAAGCTGTTATAGGTGGAAAATAAGTAGGTAAATAAGCTTGATAGATGTTTCTTACTTTGTGCTAGTTGAAAACTCAAATACCACCAAATGATAGTTGGTGGTATTTGAAACTAAAAATGCAATTAAATTAACTGGCAAAAGTCATTAAAGATATATTTTCACTTTGTTTTTTCTAATAATGTCATTATTTCTTTGTGGTTTTTCATTACTGCAAAATCACAAGCAGTATACCCCATTGATTTTAATGTTGGATCTGCACCTGCAATCAATAGTAATTTAGCCATTTCAGTATAACCATAATAAGCTGCCGTCATCAATGGTGTAGCGGAACTATAATCTCTAACATTGACATCTGCTCCTGCCTCTATAAGTACTTGAGCATTTTCTTTTTTATTAAGTAATACAGCCCAACTTAATGCAGTAAGACCTTGTTTATCTCTTGCATTTATATCTGCCCCTGCCGCTAAAATCTGTTTTACAATATTTTCATCTCCTCTAATTGATTCAATAAGTATTGTTCTATTTCCAGGATATTTAGCATTAACAGCTGCACCTGCAGCAAGCAATAACTCAACTATTTGCTTCTCGTTATAGAGCACTGCTTGTGCCAAAGCAGAAGAATTTTTACTATATATATTTACTTGTGCACCTGCGGCAAGTAATAGTTTAACTATTTCAACATTTTTATTATCACAAGCATAAATTAGAGCAGTATTTTCATCTTTTGACTTAGCATTTATATTAATATTTGTTGTTAACAAGAGTTTTACAACCTCAAGCTGATTTTCATTTATAGCAAGCATCAATACATTTCTACCTGCAATATCTGTTTGTGTTAAATCAGCCCCAGAATCAAGTAAAAATTTGACTGTTTTAATTTGACCATTTCTAACTGCAAAATTTAAAGGTGTATCTCCATTAATATCTTTAGTATTTACACTTAAACCAGTTTTTAGGAGTTTTCTTAGTCCTTCAATATTATTTGTTGCTGCTGCATTCCAAATATTTTCAACTTGTTGTGCTTTTTGTAGTTGAGGTTCAAAAATATCTTTAAACTCATTCACAATTGGTTTTATATGATCAGGGTGATCAAACGTAAATACATATAGATAAGGTGAAACACCATAGTTATCTTTTATAAAAATATCAGCCCCTGAAATTAGAAGTGCTTTAGCTTTTCTTTTATCATGACTATAAACAGTTCTCATCAAAGCAGTTTGCCCTTTTTTATCTTTTGAATTTATATCAGCACCTGCATCAACTAAAAGTTTTATTTTTTCTGCTTCATATGGATAATGAACTAACATTATTGCAGTGTCAGTCCAATCATTTTTTGCATTGACATCAGCACCAGCCTTAATTAATAGATTAATGACTTCCATAACTTCTGTTTTTTTATGGCTAGATGAATCAACTGCGCGCATTAGAAGGGTAAAACCATCTTCACCTTTATTATTAACATCTATGTTAGAAGACATTATTTTTTTTACTGTTTCAAAATCTTCATTAAGCAAAGCTTTGTGGAAACTTTTCTCTAGTTCTTGAGCTGATTTCTTAGAAATGCTTTGAGCTAATGTTGTATAAGCTGAAATTTGTACTGTTAACATTACGATTAAAATTAGCAAACTAGTCTTTAATAACCAACTAAAAATACTCATAAGCTACTCCTTAAAATGTTGTGTAGTTAGAATGTAATTAAGACAAAAACTTGCATTAATTGTGGTTATCAAATGCCAACTATTTAATAGATCATTGCAAATTTTTAATTATTTTTTATTTCTCCTATCTTTTTGATAAATACTTTTCAATAGTCATTTTTATTTTCTATTATTTTGGTTTTCTATTTTTACTTTTCAACCAACACAAATTGTAATTTGTTTTAACTTCTTTTGCATTTTGCATAACAATAGTTTACTATACTAGACTATAAGTATAATTTATAAGTTATACGCAACGTAAAAAAGCCAAGTAAACTTTACTTAGTAATAATATACGCAATATAGTCTTTTAAGTATAAAGTATGGATATATGGCTCAAAAACGATTACAAAATCTCTACAAATAAGTCAGAACTCCAATTAAATGAAATAGTTCATTATTTAGCACGCTCCTATTGGGCTATGGGCAGATCTAGCGAACTTATTGAGCGTTCAATAGAAAATTCTTTGTGTTTTGGTCTTTTCTATAAAGAGCGCCAAATAGGGTTTGCTAGGGTTATTTCGGATTTTGCTACATTTGCTTACTTGTGTGATGTATTTATCACAGAAGAGTTTCAAGGCAAAGGACTTGGTAAGTGGTTAATGTCTGTTGTAATGCAATATCCTGATTTACAAGGGTTGCGCCGTTGGATGCTTGCAACTCGTGACGCGCATGGGCTCTATAGACAATATGGTTTTAAAGAAATTGAGAATATTGAAAGATGGATGGAAATATTTACACCATATAATTCAAAGTAAAATTAGCAAAATATTTACATAAAATTTTAGATAATTCAAATAAAACTAATAAAATCACTACTTAGCTATTAGCATTGGTAAAATTTAATCCTCATAAAGTTAGTATAATCTATTATGGCTGATACATTTAAACTAGTATCTGAAAAAACGGGTTTGTTTAATAGTTTTACAGTAGATGAGTTTCAAAGCTTAATCTCAGAAGCTAACACTGTTAGTTTTAGCGAAAACCAACTTATAGTACAGGAACATGACTTAGGCGATGCTCTGTACATAATTATAAATGGTACAGTAGATGTTTTTACTAGCACTCCAACAGGAGAAGAATTACTTTTAGCGACACTCCAAAAGGGTGATTACTTTGGAGAACAAGCTTTATTATTTGATAGTCTTCAAAAAAGAAATGCTTCTGTCAGAGCAAACACAAACACAATTTTATTAAAAGTTACTTATCAAGACTTTAGAAAAGTCTTAAGCAAAGATCCTAATTTAAAAAATAAGCTAGTAGAAATAGGTAATCATCAAATTAGGGCAAAGGCTTTGCGCCAATCTTCTTTATTTCGAGCTATTAGACCAGAAGAACTTTCAGGTGATTGGTATATAGAAAAAACATTTTCAGACAACCAAGTAATTTTTAATGAAGGAGATCCAGCAGATTCTTTATATTTAATTACTTCAGGAATTGCTGAAGTTTATCGTAAGGAAGGAGAAAACCAAAAACTACTAGCTAAACTTCGGGAAGGACAATGTTTTGGTGAGTTAGCTTTACTTCAACAAAAACCTAGAGCTGCAACTGTTATAGCTCAAGAAGGGCTTAAAACCTTATGTATTCAAGGCAATAAATTTATCCAACTTTATGAAAAACATCCTGAAATAAGAGAATATCTTCAAACTTTGCAAACCGTCTATAGTCTTAGTGGAAAGGGTTTTGTTACTCAACATATAGGCGAATTTATGGGAATGCAATCTATTACTACTATTTATCATTTACTAGATGGTACTAATGCAATTGCTTCACATGTTATTGGTAAAAGTATTGTTAATATGACTTTGTCTGGAGCAGATATAACTAAGGCAGAAAATTTAGTGTTTGAAGAAAATAATCAATGGATAAAACGAGAGCTACTAATTTCTAACAATAGAATAATAAGTGTAACCTCAGAGGGTTTTTGGTCAGAATTAGGTAAAATCTACCAAATGATTCTAGAGCAAACACCATTAGATGATATAGAGATAGAAACATTCCGTAAAATAGGGCTAATTTCTCCAGAGAAACAATCCATTTCCGATGATCCTAATCAAATTATCTGTCAATGTTTACAAATTAAATTAAGTACATTTCAGAATATTATCCAACTACAAAAATGTTCTACAACCACTCAGTTAACTAAACTAACAGGTGCTAGCACAGTTTGTGGTTCATGTCAGTTTTTAGTACAAGAAATTGTAGAAGGAAAACCAAATTGGATTCCTGTAAGACTTTCACAAAGAATTCCTGTAAGTAAAGACATTGCTACTTTTCGTTTTATTCCTTTAACTGGAAAATTGCAATTAGGTAAACCAGGCCAGCATATAGTGATACAAGCTAAGATAGATGGAAAGTGGGTACAACGTTCTTATACTTTTACTTCTTCTTATAGTGAAACTTCTTACTGTGAAATAACAGTCAAAAGAATAGATGGAGGTTATTTTTCAAATTGGTTATTTGATCATCTTAATCATGAAGCAGAGATAAGAATTTCTCCCCCCACTGGAGAATATTTCGTTGATTTGTCAAAGAAGACCCCAATTGTTTGCTTGGTTGCAGGTATTGGTATGACTCCAGCACTAGCAATTTATAGAGCTCTCTTAAAAGGTGATAGCTCAAGAGCTTTATACATAGACTATACAACTTCTTTTGCTGATCAACTTGTTTATAGGCAAGAGCTAGAACACACACATAACCCTAATATAAAAACACAATTTAGAATAAGCCGTGAACAAGGCAGAATAACAGAACATGACGTTCAAGATATAGTACGTAAATATCCTGATGCAGATTTTTATATTTGTGGCCCAATAGGCTTTGAAGAGGCAGTGACGGATTACTTAATAAATTGGGGAGTTGCAGAAACCCAAATCTTTGTTGAAAAGTTTTTTTCTCCACCTAGAGAACCCGAAGTAGAAGAAAAGGTGATAGATAGATCATATTTTTATATAGGCATTTCTTTGTTAGCTTTGTTTTTTATTCAATATATTTTGCACTTAAAGCTTGGGTTCCTAGAAAAATGGCAAAACCAGGAAATCTATAAAATGCTTTCAGGAACAGTAGTAGCACTGTTTATAGCCATTCAATGGTACTTTCCAGTTTTAAGAATCCGTAGAAAATCTGTAGAAGCTGCCAAACAATACACCATTCATAAACAAATAGGGGCTTTTGCTCCATTAATCTATTATTTTCACTCTACAAAAGTAGGTTTTGGATTTCTTTTTATGTTAAGTACAGCTTATTTTACAAATAATTTGTTAGGTTTGTTTAACCATGATTTAGTAAAAAATAGTATGCAAAGGCGGCGTTATTCAGAAGTTTGGCTTGCTCCACATATAATACTTTCTTTACTAACTGTAGCATTGATGATCTATCACATCTTCATAGCTATTTATTATGAATAAGTTAGAGGCAATATGCAAAAGTCCGCTAAAATAGGATATTTGGTAGGAACAGCTCTTTCTATAGTTGTTGCTATTATAATTTCTTTACCAGGAGAAAAAACACTTTTAGCTAAAGGTGCTATGAATACAGGACATGAAGCACTGAATTGCTATTCATGTCATTTAGTTGCGCCCGGTACAACTAGACAACAATTACAAGCTAAAGTTAAATATCTAATTGGAGTACGTAAGGAAAATGTTAATTTTGGTTATTTACCTGTTTCAAATGAAGCTTGTTTAGATTGTCATGCTCGTCCAAATGATAGACATCCTGTTTCTAGATTTCTTGAACCACGTTTTGCAAAAGCTCGTGAAGCAATTAAGCCTCATGAATGTATTTCTTGTCATGCAGAACATAATCATAAACGTGTTACTAGTAGTGCTACTTATTGTGTGGAATGTCATCAGAACCTAAAAGTTAAAACTGAAACTATCACACCTACTCATGAACAATTAGTAGCAGAAAAAAACTGGTCTAGTTGTTTAATGTGTCATGACTTTCATGGAAATCATGTTAGAGAAGTACCTAAAGATCTAAATAAAGGCATTAACCTAGAAAAAATAGCACAATATTTTGATGGAGCACCTTCACCTTATTCAGACAAAAAGCAGTATAAAGCTAAGAAGGAGAAATAGTTATGAGTAAACAAACATTTACTATCACAGTTTTAATATTAGTAGTTTTAGCTATTTATTTGTTTGTTACTGCTCCCCCTCCATTAGAAACCAATACTCAAAAAGGCAAGCTAATTCCTGTAGAAACTTTGCTAAAGCTTGTTGCTCAAGAAAATGCTTCTGCTCGTGCTTTGTATACTCAAGAAATTGTAGGGCCTGGTCAAAAAGCTGGAATGAAGTTTGATGAAAATTGGCGCAAAGCAGAAGTACAAGCTGGGCCACTTCCAGCATTATTTTTAAGAGAAACAGCCCTTAATCTTGAGAAACACTCAACTAGATTAGGTTTATTCCTAGGCTCAGATTTTCCAATTGCTCTTTCTAATAAATTTAGTGGTAAACAAGAAGAAGCTTTTAAAAAAATTAGAGAAACTCGCCAACCACAATTTTTCTATTCAGAAGATACTAAGTTATATACTGCTATGTTTCCAGATCTAGCTGCTGCACCTGCTTGTGTAACTTGTCACAATGAACATCCTCAAAGTCCAAAGAAAGATTGGCAATTAAATGATGTAATGGGAGCAACAACTTGGTCTTATGAGAAGAAAGAAGTGACTCTAGAAGAATCTTTACAACTAATAGGGACACTACGTCAAAGTGTTAGGGAGTCTTATGAATCATTTTTGGCAAAAACAAAAACCTATACTAATGCTCCAGAAATTGGGACAAAGTGGCCTAAAGAAGGGTACTTTTTACCAGATGCTGATAATTTTGTCCAAGAACTTACCAAACGTTCATCTCAAAAAACAGTAGATTTACTGGTAGCTGCAAGTCAAAAGCAAAAGTGATTAAATATCTGTTAGATTGATAGATAGAAATAATATTTCTATAAAAGTCTTTGTATGATAACTTATAAAGAACTTCTAAATCTCATTACTGACAAATTACCTAATGTTACGAGCAAATGATCAAATAGGGCCTTATACATTAGTGAAACAGCTAGGAAAAGGTGCCTTTGGTTTAGTTTGGTTAGCAGAGAAAAGAACTCCTATTGCCACTTCCCAAGTGGCCATAAAAATTTCTTTAGAAGAAGAACCAGATTTAGAAGCAATCAAAGCTGAAGCAAATTTATGGTCTAAGATAGGTGGGCATCCTAACGTACTACCAATGATAGAAGCTAACATCTATGATGGCCAAGTGGTCATCGTTAGTGAATATGCTCCAGATGGATCTTTAGATAATTGGATGAAAAAACATTCTGAAACAGGTTATTCTTTGGAACAAGCTATAGATATAGTAATTGGAGTTTTGTCTGGATTAGAGCATCTACATTCTAAAAAAGTATTACATCGAGATCTAAAACCTGGCAATATATTGTTACAAGGAATAACTCCTCGCCTTGCAGATTTTGGGTTATCTAAAATATTTAAAACTACCACTTCAGCTCAATCAACCAATCCATCAGGAACTCCAGCCTATATGTCACCTGAAGCTTTTGATGGTAAAAAACTTATTGCCACAGATCTTTGGGCAGTAGGAGTAATATTTTATCAACTCTTAACAGGTAGATTTCCTTTTCCTGCAAGTAATTATTCTGGGCTTCTAGGTGCTATTTTTACTAAAGCACCAGAACCATTGCCAATAGTACTAAATCATTTTCAAGCAATAATAACTAAAGCTCTTGAGAAAAACCCTAATGATAGATATCAATCTGCTACAGAAATGAAGAGTGCTTTACAAGAAATTCTAAGTTCACTTCCAAAACACAGCTTAGTAACTAATAATAAATCTTCAGCAATAAAAAAATTTTCAGGATTAACCTTACCTTACTCTGAAACAGTTGCAGATAATACTGTTGATAACAGTGACATAAAACAAACCAACTATAATAAAGCAGATAAGTCTAGTAATAGTATGGTAGACACTTCTCCTATACTATTAAGCCAGGAAGAAACACTTTATTTTTCCAAGAAAAAATCTGTTAAGACAAAAAACACGTTTTTAGTTGTAGTTATAATTATAATAACTGTATTTATTACAATAGTTACAACCAAATACTATTTAACTATACATACTGCTAATAGTACTACTGTAAATAGCCCATTACCAATTATAGCAATAAAGGAACAAATAACTAACTTTGATTTTGAGACAGTTAAGCTTGATGCTAAAGGAAATCTATTAACTAGGGAGAAAAAGCAAGCTAGAGGTTATATAGAAAATTTAGCTAATTCAATAGCTTTGCAAATGGTAGAAATTCCAGCGGGTTCTTTTATGATGGGTTCTGCCGCTTCTGAATCTGGACGAGATGAAGATGAAGGACCAGTTCATAAAGTGGCAGTCAAGTCTTTTTACTTAAGTAAATATGAGATAACACAAGCTGATTGGCAGACTATAATGGGTAATAACCCTTCAGAGTTTAAAGGGGAAAATTTACCTGTTGAGAATGTTAGTTGGGAAGAGGCAACAGAGTTTTGTAGAAAGCTCTCCCAAAAAACGGGGCGTGAGTATAGGCTTCCTTCAGAGGCAGAATGGGAATATGCATATCGTGCTAATTCAACAACAACTTTTGCTTTTGGAGAAAATATAAGCACAGATTTTGTCAATTATGATGGTTCGTTTCCATATTTATCTGCACCTATAGGAGTATCTAGAGGTAAAACTATTGCTGTTGGCAGTTTAGGGGTTGCAAATGCTTTTGGTTTATATGATATGAATGGGAATGTTTGGGAATGGTGCCAAGATGGTTTTGCTCCATATAGTGAAAAAGAAGAAATAAACCCACATGGTAGTTCTAGTTCTGCAAAGGTAACTCGTGGAGGTGGTTGGAGTTATGGAGCTATTAGTTGCCGTGCAGCAGATCGTCGTAGAGCAGCTTCTAATAGTCGGAGTAATTATGTAGGGTTTCGTGTTGCTAGAAGTGTTCAATAGGGTTTGCTTATAAAAAAGATTATTAGCTTATTTGAACTAGTTAGATTTTCGGGAAAAAAGACATAAATTTTCAAACAATAGATCAAGTGTTGCGTTTAATATGGAAAATTTGATTTTCCGTAAGAGATAATAAAAGACAAAACAAATAATTATATTTATGACTCAAAATAGCTCTTCAGGAGAAAGCCCCTTAGAGAAAGAAACACTTATTGCAGCAGTTAATGCTAGCAATAGTGATATGTTAACTGATATTAAGACACAAGAGCGAAGCAGTAAGTCTAAACAATCCTTTCTAAACAAAGAAGATGTTCAATCAATTATAAAAGATGAGCGTTATCAAATAGTTGAGCTTATTGGTCAAGGAGGCATGGGAAAAGTTTATAAAGCTCGTGATTTGGTACTTAATCGCTTTGTTGCTCTTAAGTTTTTACGAAATGATACTAAAGATTTACTTAATCGCTTTTTGCAAGAAGCTCGTGCGCAAGCTCGTCTTGATCACAAAAATATTTGCAAAGTATATGAGGTTGGCCAAAGAGATGAAGATTTCTTCATTGCAATGCAATATATTTCAGGTATTTCTTTAAGAGAAGCTAAGAAACAGATGAGTCTTGAGCAAAAGATTTGTGCAATTAGAGATGTTGCTGAAGCCTTACATCAGGCACACAAATTAGGTCTTATTCATCGTGATATTAAGCCTGCAAATATAATGGTTGAAAAACTTGAGGATGGTAGTTGGCATACTTATGTAATGGATTTTGGGCTTGTAAAAGAAATTGCTGCTGATGGTTATACACTTACAGGAATGGTAGTTGGAACTCCTGCTTTTATGCCTCCTGAACAGGCAAAAGGTGAGATTCATCGCATGGATCGCCGTACAGATATTTATAGTCTTGGGGCTACTCTTTATGATCTTTTAGTTGATCAACCTCCTTTTTCAAATACTATAGGCTCAAATATTTTTATTGATATTGTAGAAAAAGATATTGAACCACTACGTAAACGTGATAACACAATTCCTCTAGATTTAGAGATCATAACAATGAAGTGTTTAGAGAAAGAACCACAACATCGTTATGATTCAGCCAAAGCTTTAGCAGATGAACTTCAACGTTATTTGGATGGTTTGCCAATTCAAGGAAAACCTACTAGCTCATTTTATAAACTTCAAAAATATGTTAGGAAAAATCGTACTCTAGTTATTATTTCTATAGTTGCTTTTACAATAGTGCTTATATTTAGTGGGTTATGGATTAATTCAAAAATCACAGAATCGCAACGTGCTCGTGTTGCTCAACAATTTGGTCAAGAAATAGAAAAAATAGATGATATTATGCAAATTGCTTACTTACTTCCTTTGCATAATATAGAACAAGAACGCAAGAGGGTAAAAGACCATATCCAAAAGATTGAACGGCAAATGAAAGAAATGGGAAAGGTATCTGAAGTGTCAGGTAATTATGCTCTTGGCCGTGGATATCTTGCCTTACATGAATACAAAGAAGCTTTAAGTTATTTTGAAAAATCTTGGAATCAAGGATACCATAACTCTGAAATTGCTTATGATATGGCTCAAACATTAAATGCACTCTATAAAGAAGCTTTAGCTGAAGCAAATATGAATGATAATGCTGAAATACGTGAGGCCAAAAGAAAAGAGGCAATTGAACAATACCGCAATTTGTCTGTTAAATATCTTAAATTTATTTCTCTTGAGGAAGTAGATTCTCCTGCTTATGTTGAAGCAATGCTTGCATTTAATGAAGAACGCTATGAAGAAGCCTTGTCTAAAGCTGAACAAGCCTATAATCAAACACAGGCTCTTTATGTAGCAAAAAAACTACAAGGAGATGTGTATTTAATTAGTGCGTCAGATAAATTTGATAAAGGTAAGTATGCTGAAGCTAGTAAGGAGGTAGAGCTTGCAGGAGAACTTTTTCACAAAGCACTTGAAATTGCACATAGTGATGAATCTCTATATATTAGTGAATCTGAAAGACTTTACCGGTTGTTAACCATTCTAAAAGAGCAAGGTAAACCAATGGATGAAATCTTTAACCAGGCTATTGACGCTTGTGATAAAGCTTTGGTAGCTAACCCTCAAAGCTGGGAAGCTTATCATAGAAAAGCTGAACTTCTTTGGCGGAAAGGTGAACAGCTAATAGATGAAGAGAAGGATCCATCATCTGTTCTTTTAAAAGCTATAGAAATGGGTCAAATGGCAGTAAAAATAAATCCAAAAGATTATGAATCCTATGTTTCTATTGGTATTGCTACACAATTAAAAGGTGATTATGAAACATCTCAAGGGCTTAATCCTATAAGTTCATTTAATGATGCAATAGATTACTATAAAAAATCTTTACTAATAAACCCAAACTATGTGAGAGCCTATATGGAAATAGGTAATACTTATTGGTTTAAAGGAGACTACGAAAATAATCATGGATTAGACTCAATGGAATCCATTGATAAAGCTATAGATAGTTATCAAAAGGCTATTGAACACAATAAAAGCCTTTCTATTCTTTATGATAATGCAGGTATTGCCTATGGACTTAAAGCTAGAATTGAATTTGAAGAGGGAAAAAACTCACTTTCATCGATAGATCAAGCCATTAAACTTCATAATAAAGCAACAGAACTAAATCCAAATCGTGCTAATAATTACAACAATTTAGCCATTGCATTATCACGATTAGCTAATTATGAAAATTCTAGGGGGCTTGATCCTAGAACATCAACTAAAAAGGCTGTGGAAGCTTGTGAAAAAGCCATAAAAATAAACCCATCTTTAAGTAATATTAACAGTAATATAGGTAATATGTATTTAGCTGATGGTGTATATGAATATTTTATAGAAGAAAATCCATTATCTAGTTTTGCGAAAGCATTAAAATATTCTTCTGAAGCTCTAAACAATAATACAAAAAATTTTATTGTTCTTTCAAATTTAAGTAGTTCATATATAAAAATTGCTGAGTTACTAGTAGAAAAAGATATTGTAGAGAGTAAATACATTGAAAATGCTGTTTACTACACAAAACAAGGACTTAAAGTAAACCCAAATTATTTTAGTTTTTATGATACATTGGCTAGGGTCTATTTGTTAAAAGCAACAATTGCTATTAAACAAAATAAATCTCCTGAAGCATTTTTTAATGAAGCCCTTCCTCTTTTTCGAAAAAGTCTCAGCCTAAATCCAAGAAGTTTTAATATTTATGCTAATTACGGCAAATTTTTTTATCATAGAGCTCTTTGGTTAAATAGCCAGAAAAGATCATTAAAAGAAGATGTTGAGCAAGGTTTAGAGTTAATAAACAAATCAATATCAATGAAGTCAGATGATGCTGAAACTTACATTATAAAAGGAAAATTACTGTTGCTTGCTGCTGAAAATAATCTTTTTTCTGAAGCAGTTTCTACAACATCAAAAGAAGCACTAAAGAATTTTAATAAAGCTATAGAAATAAATCCTTTAATGAAAAAAGAATGTGAACAACAAATAAACTTTGCTCAAAAACTGATAAAATAGCTTTATTCCCAATAATCTTCCCAGTTATCTGCAAAAGCTTGCTTAAGTTTTTCTAAATAAGCATAAGTCTTAATTTTTACCATCCATAAATCTTCACCTTCACCACCTTTGCAAATAACACCTTCAGCTACATTATATTTTCCTTCTCGAACATCATCTTTAAATTTACCAGTTAGTTTACCTTCGTAAATTACCTTGGCAATATTGAAATCTTGAAAATCTTGAACAAACTCTTTAGGGCTAAGCATGCCTTTATCTGTTTGTACATCAAAGAGAATTAGTTGTTTAGGGTCATCTTTTTTGTGCATTCCAGCAAAAGAGTTTTCTCCTAGAAATTCTGTAAATACAATAATTTCAGGTGCATTATATTTGGAGTTATTACGAAATAATTCGTCTAACTGACTAGCAAAATCTCTAATAAAAATTTCTGCTGCTTCTTCTAGGCCGGGATGAGCCTTATTAAAGTCAGCAATTCCCATCTCATCTAAATCAAATCTATCTCGACGTGTGCCAAAACCATACCAACTAAGTTCTGGCTCCCAAACCCAATGAAGGTTGGTTCCATCATATTTTTCAAAGGCAATGCAATGTTTTGATGGAGAATTACGACTATCTGGAATTTTAGGGTAAACTAGATTAACTTTTGTCATAACATTATCTTTTCTAAATAAGGTATTGTTTTGATAATAGTTCAATGCCTAAAGGCTGTCTATATTGGAAATAAAGTTAAGTTAAATAAGGGTTGCTAAATAGTGGAGAAAACTAGAAACTATAGGCAAAAGAAAAACGTTTTGTTGTAAAATAAAAAAACTACTAAAAAAAGTAGCAATTTGTAGGAGTAGAAAACAGTTATGAGTGGAGTCCCTCTAGAAGATATCCTAATGGCTTTTGACAATATACGTCAGCACAAACTGCGGTCATTGTTAACTATATTGGGTGTTGTAATTGGTACAATGACTGTAATTGTTATAGCTGCTTTTGTTTCTGGAATTGAAACTAGAGTAGCAAAAGAAATAGAGTCTTTTGGCACTAATTCCATTTATATTTATAAATTTGATCCAGGATTTAATTTTGATGTTTCCCGTGAAGAAAGAATGCGTAAGCCTATTAGTTATCAAGACTATGAATCTATAATTAGAGAGAGCCAATCAATAAGTGCTGCTACTATATTTCTTTCCCCTGTTGCTTTTGATGCTGGGCCACTAACTCCAAGAATCCCAGTTCGTTATCAAGAAAAAGAAATGTTAAATGCTACTGTTACAAGTTGTTTGCCTACCTATTTTCGTATGGGAACAATTGGGATTGAAGAAGGCCGTTTTTTTACTGATGCAGAGAATGAACATCGCGCAGATATTGTTGTTATTGGTAGAGATGTTGCAAATACACTATTTCCAAATATTTCACCTATTGATAAAGAGCTACTTGTAGACGGTAGGAGTTTCCGTATTATTGGAGTTTTAGAAAAACGAGATACTTTCTTAGTAGGGGATGAAGATCCAAATAATGAAAATAAATCTGTGTATATGCCATATTTAACATTACGTAAAATATATCCAAGCTTAAAAGATAATTTTGTAATGGCACAAGCTAAACCAGGTGAACTAAAAAAAGCTTCTGAAGAAATCCGTCAAATTCTACGTCGTCAACGGAATGTTAAATTTTCAGAGAAAGATAATTTTGGGATTTCTACAGCGGATGAAATAGTTAAACAATTTAATGCTATTACTGGTGGAATATTCTTTATAATGCTACTTATTTCTAGTGTAGGGCTTTTGATAGGAGGCATTGGAGTAATGAATATTATGTTAGTGTCTGTAACAGAAAGAACTAAAGAAATAGGAATCAGAAAAGCTATTGGAGCAACAAAACGGGACATTATTTTACAGTTTCTGGTAGAAGCTGCTACTTTAACAGGAATCGGAGGAGTGCTTGGAATTTTATTTGGTTGTGGAGTAGCAGAGTTAGTAAAATTAATAATTCCAACATTTATTCCTCTTTGGGCTCCAATAACAGGGTTTCTTGTATCCTTAGCTCTTGGAGTAGGTTTTGGATTATGGCCTGCTTGGAAAGCCTCTAAATTAGATCCAATTGAAACATTACGTTATGAATAAGATAATTTTGTTTGGTTAAAACACCTATTTTAGAAAGAAGAAAAAATATGACAGAAACACAACGTTGGCAACGTAAATCAAGGCGAACCTTCCCAGGAATTTCCCCTGCTGCTTTTCAGCATCCTATGGACTTAAAAGCTTTAGAAGCTGTTAAAAAAGCCAAAGGTGTAGATTTTTTGATCCGCAAAGTCATAGAGTATGGCTATGAACGCTATTACTACATTACTAATATTGCTGATAGTATCAGAGTAAATAATACGCAATGTCCATTACTTCATGATATGTTACTAGAGGCTTGTGATATATTAAATGTAAATGTTCCTGAATTTTATGTTGATCAAAATCCTATTGCCAACGCATATACTTTTGGTTCAGAGAAACCTTTCATAGTGCTTGAATCTGGATTAGTGGATTTAATGACAGATGATGAGCTTTTTACTGTGATTTGTCATGAAGTAGGTCATATTAAATGTGGGCATGTTCTTTATAAAATGGTTGCACGCTTTCTGACTACAGTTGCTCAATTTATTATGGACAGAACCTTTGGATTAGGTGGTTTACTTACAGGACCTTTATTAATTGCATTTTATGAGTGGGATCGTAAAGCAGAACTTTCAGCAGATAGAGCAGGGCTATTGGGTATACAAAACCCTGATACTGTTATTACTACATTAATGAAGCTAGCTGGAGGTTGTAGAAAAGTTGCAGCACAGATGAGTAAAGAAGAATTTTTGCGTCAAGCTGAAAACTATCAAGATCTAGATGAAAGCACTCTCAATCAATTTTATAAATTTTTGCAAGTAATTACTCGAACACATCCTTTTCCTGTTTTAAGAGCTAGAGAAATACATGAATGGGGACAATCTACAGAATACCATAATATTTTGAATGGAATCTATCCTAGGACAGATATGCAAGCTTATGCAGGTGGATATGGTTTTGGAGGTTATCAACCCCCTCCTTCATCAGGATATCCTCCACCAAATTACCCACCTTCACCAAGTTATCCACCTTCAGGTTTTTCTGGGTCATCAATGGGAGGATGTCCAAATTGTGGGGCAAGTGTTGATATAAATGCTTCATTTTGTCATATTTGTGGTTCTACTATTATTGGCTCAATTGCAGTTCTAGAAAAAAATGCTAATAAACCACCATCAAACAGTCCACCTTCACCTAATATAGGATCTTCACCAAGTCAAACTATTAATCAACAAACTCCACCTCAAGTAGACAACAAACCGCGTTGTCGTAATTGTGGAGTTAATTTAAAAACATCTGATGATTATTGTCCAAATTGTGGTATGAATACTAGATTTGATTGGTAAAAGCTAATTAGCCCAGCTCTACACTGGGCTAATTAGTTTTAATAAAACATTTAACTTGAAGGATATAACTCATCTAGTTTAGAACGAAGGTAATTAAAGGCTTCTTCCGGGCTATCAACAAAATGCATCAACTTAATATCTTGAGCACTAATGGTTCCCCACTTTACCATTGCTGGCAAATTAAGAATTTCATTCCAATATTCACTCCCATAAATTACTACAGGCATAGGCTTATGTAATTTATTGGTTTGTACTAGAGTTAGAACTTCCATTAACTCATCAAAAGTTCCAAACCCTCCCGGGAAGATGACAAGGGCTTTGGCCAAATAGGTAAACCAAAATTTGCGCATAAAGAAGTAATGAAAATCAAAGCTTAGTTCTCTGGAAATATAGGGGTTAGCATTTTGTTCAAAAGGGATTTCAATATTTAAGCCTATAGAAATACCTCTTGCAGCAGCAGCACCTCGATTAGCGGCTTCCATAATTCCAGGGCCACCACCTGAGCAAATAATAAATCTATGTTTTCCTCCCCGTATATTTTTAGACCATTCAGTTAAAAGGCGCGCAATTTCCACAGCATCTTCATAGTAACGCGACATTTTAAGTTCATTTTGAGCGATCAATAACCTTTGATTTAATTCCTCTGAAGGGTTGGCAGTTTGAGCAAGTTCTTCTTCTATTTTCTTTAGATTAGGTTCAGCTACTTCACGAGATTTAATACGTGCTGAACCAAAAAAAACAATTGTATCTTGAATCCTGTATTGACGAAATCGGCGTGCTGGTTCAAGATATTCGGCTAACATCCGAATTAGTCGAGCATCTGGACTGTTAAGAAATTCTAAATTGTTATATGCTTTAGTTGTTTTACGATCATCTGCCATTGAGATTTCCTATAACTTAAAGATAAAGAACCAATTGTACCTATTAGTGGTAGTAAACAAAAGCTTCTTTACCGACGCAGATTATTTTAGCTATGTTTCGGAACTATTTGTAAAATATAGAGTAAGTTCTGTAAAACAAGTGTTTTAGTACTCTTCTAGTCGTGCTTGGAGGAAAAATGTCTGAAATAGAAGAAAATGATTTAATACAGCAATACCAAGGATATAACATCCAAGGTAGTTTGTTGAAAGCCAGAATGCTTTATATTCATGTAAATCATGGTGCAGCAGCAATAAAAACCGTACTAGAAGCTTTACCTCCTAAAGCTAAAGAGATTTTAGCTAAACCAATATATATTGGAGAATGGTATCCTATTAGTGTATTGGTTTTGCTTGATAGAGCTATAACTGCAGTTCTAGGTCAAAATAATGATAAAGTTTATGAAGAATTAGGTGCTTTTTCTGCAGGAGTTAACCTTAGTGGAGCTTATGAGCCTTTAACAAGAAAAAATATACATGAGTTTTTGGAGCTTACAGCAGTACTTCATAAAACTTATCAAGACTTTGGAGATGCTCAATATATAAAACTAGCTGAAAATGCGGCGTTGGTACAATTTCTTTATCCTGTCATACCTCCTGATAAATTCTGTCGTAGTGGGTTAGGATATTTTCGTAGAGCTGTAGAGTTATGTGGTGGAAAAAATACGGTAGTTCGCAAAACTAGTTGCCAAAGAAACAATGATGCTTTTTGTGAATTTCGTATAGAGTGGCAAGAGTAAAGTAAAAAATAAACTAAGCCTTGTAAATTGCTGATTGTGCTAGAAAAAATATTTAGCCTAAAGTTGAGCAAATTTGCTCTTCTAAGAAAACTTATAAACCAGTTATTTTTCAAATTCTTATAATCTAAATTCTTAAAGTGTTATAGCATTGAAAAGTGTTGTAGAAAAGATTATATTTTAGATACTCATCTTGTTTGCAAGTAGGAGAGTTATGCTAAAGAAAATAGGTTTGCTTATTTGTCTGTTTTTACTCCTCACTCTATCTGTTTATAGTGATAGTACTTTACAAACAATAGTTTCTTTGCCTGGACAAATTCAAACTAATAACAATGTGGTCTTTAGCTCTAACGGCCAATACGGATATGTTGCTAGCTATCAACACTTAGATGGTAGTGCTAATAATGAAGTTTATAGTTTTGATACTAAAACAGGCCAAATCCTTGATAATAAAAATGTTGGTCTTTCTCCAACTGCAATAGCTGTAGACAATACAGGCACAATGGTGGTTGTTGGTTCAGCCGCAACTACTACTCCAACTGCACAACTTTATATTTTACAAACTGATAGCCAAGGACACTTTAATCCAGAAAGTTATATTTCTAGTATTAATATCCCAATTACAGGAGTAGATGATTCAATACCTAACCAAGTTATAGTAAGTGACTTTGGCTACGGCATATTTTCTAATAAAGCTTCCTTATATACTTTTAGTACTAAAAATGCAAATGAACATGTTTGTGGCGAAATTACTGGCATAACAGAAATTGTTAATGAACAGGACTATCGTACGAATAACCAGCTTATTAATATTGATTTTGATAAAAACAGTAATACTTTGGCAGTAGTTTGGCGTAAGGGAAGTGAAAATTTTAGTATTTTACTATATAAACTAGGCCATGATGGTAATTTGGTCCCTATCAATATAAACCCTGCAAATCAAATAACTAATGAGTTAATTTTACCTCCAGGTGAAATTATTGCTAGAGGTAGTAATATTGCTTTTGATGATACTTCTAGTACAATTTACTTTGTTTCTAGTTCAACAGGAACCATTTATAGCTATGCTATTTATAGCGGTGGATTAGTAGAAAAAGCTCGCTACCAAACATTTGCTGACGGAGCAATTCAGGCAGCTTTAACTAGCCCTCGAAATGTTACTTATAGAAATGTTACTATTTCTGGTGGCTCCCAACCTATACTTTATATTACTCGACCATTAGGAATTACTCGACCATTAGGCAAAAAGCCAAATACATTTCTTGCTGTTAGAGCTAGTGATGCTTCTTTAATCTCAGCTAATACCTTTGATGGACAAGATTCTATGAGTACTATTGTAAATGCTTCTGGAACAAAAGCTTATATTGCAATGAGTGGAGGCACACTTTATACAATAGATGTTTTATCAGGTACTATCAGTTCTGAACAGAACTTTTCCAATAATTTATTAAAAGTTTATCTACAAGACCAAACAGGTTTATTAGCTATAACAGGTGTAAATAATTACGCTGGATCAGTTAATTTAATGGTGGTGGAATAGCTAAACTAACTATGACTCAACCTTCAATGCCTTGGTATAAGGCTTCTGACAAAACAGATAAAAGTAATTCTATTAGCACTAGGCTTTCTACTATTGTTTCGCAAGCTGAAGCTGCTTTTGAATCAGGTCAATATAAAAAGCTTATACAAGAAATAGAAACCACGCTTTCTCAAGGGGTTACAGACTTTGAGCAAGAAGTTACTTTAAGATGTTTGCTTAGTAGTGCATTATGTGAACTTAGTCTTTATGATGAAGCTGCTTCTGTATTAACTCAATATGAAACAGAATTAGCCTCTTTACCTAGAAAACTACAGGCGGAACTATCTTTACGAATAGGTGCTACTGCTAATTGGCAAGCACAATATCCAAAAGCAATTGCTAAATTAAATGAAGCAGTTTTACTTTTTACTGTTTTAGCTGATCGTGAAGGAATTACTCGTGGGTACTTGGAACTTTCTCTACTTTATATAAACATCAATGAGTATGCTATAGCTCGTGATTATTTAACACGTGCTTGTACAGAAGCAGAATCTCTAGGAAATTCACTACTTACAGCTAGAATTTTTTTACGGTTAGGTATGGTAGATCATTATGATGGTGATTTTACTAGCGCTAAACTCCACTATAACCGTGCTTTGAAGTTAGTAGATGGAACAAAAGCTTATAGATTGTTAGGTTCCTTGCAAATGAACTTAGCAAGTACTTTATTCCTAGAAGAACGTGGTTCAGCACAGCAGATTGTTGCACTTTATGAAAGTGCAATAGAAAATTTTAAACTTCTTAATAATTCTCATTTCATTGCCCATTGTTATAATAACCTAGGTGATTGTTTACTAAGATTTGGTATGTGGGAAAAAGCCCAAATGTTTCTTACTCAAGCAATAGAACTTGCTCGTAGTTCTAATTATAGTAGTAGTGAAAGTTTGGCTTTGATTACTTTGGGAGAATTAAAGATAAGGTGTGGTGATTTAGCTAGTGCAAGACGATTTCTGACACCTGCTATAAAAATTGCAGAACAAACAGATAAAAGTGTTCTTGCCTATGCAAAAAGAGTTTATGGATATACTTATGATGCTGGTAATCCAGCAGCATTAAAAGCTTTCAATTCTTCTCTACAACTTGCTACTGCTGTAGGTGATCATAATGAAATCACTTTTTCACTTCTTGCTTTAGTTGATTATTATCTTTCTAGACAAGAGTATGATCAAGCACGCAATTTCTTAAAACATGCTCAAGAAAGATTAAATCATAAACCTTCTCCTTACATCTCAGGTTTTGCTAAAAGAATGACAGGAATTCTTAAATCTGCTGAAGAAGCTTTAGCAGAAGCAATTCAACAAGTTAACGCTTCTATCTCAATTTTTACTACTGTAGGAGATCGCTACGAATTAGGTCGTAGCCATTTGGAATTAGCCCAAATTCTAATTAAGAGTGAAAGTTATGATGCTGCACGTACTCATATATCTCAAGCACAAGAAATTTTTGTAGATCTAAAAGCACGCCCAGAAATTGCTCGTGCTGAACGGATGCAACAACATATAGATACTTGCTTAAGTGCTAAAAATCAAGTAGTTATAACGACAGATACAGAAAAAATATCTGACGTAACCTTATTTAAGCGGTTGTCACAGGCTTGTATTACTCAGGAAATTTTGTTGGAAGAGTTTGGAGTAATTACATTTGAACATTTTCCTTTAAGGGGACTGTTAATTTTTTCTTATTTAACAGAGTCTCAGCCTTTTCTAGTTTTTCATGGTTACTCACAACAAGAAGCTAATCAATTACATAACCGAATAGTGACGTCTGATAAAAGATATTATAATAATGGTAAGTTAATTAAGCTTAGTGGATCTTATCATCAGGATGTGTATATATTTTTTCAGACAAAACAAAATGGATTTTCATATAAAGAACAAGAACGTTGGGATCTATTTTTAGAATTTTTAAAATTAGGTTTGGATAATTGTATTTTACGTACAACAGGACAAGTTAAAGGGTTAGCTAGTTCTTTTTCCCAGGATATTGATGAACCACACACATTAATTCAAGGTTTTGTTTATTCGAGTCCTATAATGTGTAGAGTAGTAGATCAGATAAAGAAAATTCGCACTTCAGATGTAACAGTTTTAATTACAGGTGAATCTGGAACAGGAAAAGAATTGGTTGCTCGTGCTATTCATGCAGAAAGTGCTCGTTGTGAAGGAGCTTTTGTTGCTTTTAATTGTACTGCTACACCACGTGAACTAATAGAGAGTCAACTCTTTGGACATCGTCGAGGCTCCTTTACTGGAGCTACAAGTAATTATTTAGGAGTGATACGCACTGCAAAAGGGGGAACACTATTTCTAGATGAAATAGGCGATTTTAGTTTAGATGTACAACCAAAATTACTTAGGTTCTTGGAAGCAGGTGAAATTCAGCCTCTTGGGGAAGGTCGTCCTTTAAAAGTAGATGTAAGAGTAATTGCTGCAACAAATGCAGATCTTAGTCATGCAGTATCAGAACGTCGATTTCGAGAAGATCTTTATCATCGTCTTAACATAATTAGAATTCATATTCCTCCATTAAGAGAACGTGCTGAAGAAATTCCAATGTTACTAAGGTATTATTTAAATTATTTTTCTGCACGTTATGGAGATAAACAACTTACTTTTTCTGATAATGTCATTGAAGCTTTTAAAAATTATCATTGGCCAGGAAATGTTCGCCAATTACGTAATGAAGTAGAGAGATTAATTACTTATTCAGGTAAAGGAGATGTTATTTCTGTAAATGATCTTTCTCCAGATATACGTCAACAAGTTGGAATTAGCATTGTTCCTAGTGTAGCAAAACCTAATAATTTAATTTCTCCAAATTCATCAAAAGTAGTAGAAATGTTTCAAGATAGCCCAAAGACATTACGTGATGTGGTTCGTCCATTAGAAAAAGAGATGATCTTGGCTTCCTTTGAGCGTAACCGAGGCAATTTTAGTAAAGTGGCTAAAGAGTTAGGTGTTTCTCGTCGTGGATTAAGGCTAAAAATTGAGAGTTTAGATTTAATAGATATTTTGCAAAAAACAGACAGAATTGATGATAAAGATTAAATTCCCATTTGATAGCTTGCTACAAAATTAGATAAACAAAAACAACAATTACTTCATTTCCTTCAACAATATAATTTTCAAATTTAGGAATAAAAATGATCAAATACAATGAACAGTTTAATTTAGCAATTTTAGCTTTGCGTAAAGTTTTAGTAAATTGTAACTATGATTTGTTGATTCGGGAATTAAAACTTCCACTATGGTATTTTCGTGAGCCGGGATTTGTTCATTATGGACATAGTATAAATAACCGGCTAGAAAAATTAGGCAAAAAGAATGAATTGCTTGTTAGATTATTTTCTTTAGCGCAAGAGGTTGATCTAAAAGCAGTTGAGACTTATTTATTATCAAAAGATCTAATTAATGAATTGGTTAATTTAGGGTTACTTTTGTTTGAAGGTGATAAGTTGCGTACAGATGCTTATAGTATTATTCCTTTTTTAGGAACTTACTCAATAGCTACCATTGGGACAGCAAGATCAATGGGAGCTTTTATTGGTCGACAGTCTTATTTAGTAGCTACAAAAATGTTTGAACATAATTTTGAAAGTGCTCTAGATCTTGGATCTGGTTGTGGAGTATTGTCACTTTTAGCTGCTCGTCGGGCTAAAAGAGTTGTTGGTGTTGATATTTTACCTGAAGCTGTAGAGGTTGGAAAAACTAATGCAGTTCTTAACAATGTAGCAGATCGCATAGAGTTTTTTTGTGGAAATATGTATGAACCTGTAAAAGGTCAAGAGGTTGATGCAATTTTTTCTAATACTCCATTTTTAGCTCTACCAGAAAAATATAATTTGGTTTCTGTTTCTTCTGGAGAAGATGGATTAAGATTTCTTGAGCCATTGATAGATGGACTATTTAGGCATAAACCCAAAACTACAGCTATTATTGCTAATGGATTAGGCAATGAAAGTCAGCCTTTATTGATTAATTTGTTGAAGAAGAAGTTGTTAAGTAAACGTGGATATCAAGCAAGACTATTGATCTACTCCAAAGGTTTGATAGAAGATGACTTTATAAACAGTGCTGTAAAAATGGTTTTAGGTGCTTGCAAAGATCGAGGAGAAGATATTACTAAAGAAGAAATAATTCAAGATTTAAGATATATTTACCAGAAACTAAAAGTGGATTATTACTATGGTATTATTTTAGAAATAGAAAATAGATCTAGTGGGCAAGAGATAGAAATGATAGATATTTCTAACAAATATAACTTGGGTATGTCTGCTTCTTTACGTCATGAAAAAGAAATAAGTATTGTTGCTGAAATCGTATCAATGTTAAAAAGAGGTGAAACAACTTTGTCACTGGGCTTTGATGAAAAAGAATTTTTTACAACTAGCTCAGGAGTATTGTTAAAAGATCTTACTGGTAGAATGAATTTTAATGCTAAATTAGAACAGGTTTTAGGGATAAATAAAAAATTTTAGTATAATTTTGTATAGCTAAAAACTTGATAGCAAGGCTTAAAAATCTTAGGCTGTGAATTTTTTAAAAACTAAAAAGCCAGCCTGCAAGGCTGGCTTTTTGAAGGTTTTACTAAATTCAACCAAACTATACAGAGAGGTTTTGAGCGGTTGATTTTTGAGCTTCTGATTGTGAACGGGAAAGATTGGTAACTGTTTCGTTCACGCGGTTTAAGGTTTGTTGAATTTGTTGTAGATTGAAAGTTAATTCTTGAATCTTTTGGTTCAAAGATGCGGTTGGACCTTGAGCTTGTGTTGCTGAATCTAATTGCTTAGCTGCATCTGCTAATTGTTTCATTGTGGTTTCGATTGATTTTACTAAGATACTTCCAACTAATGCTAATAGTGCTCCTAAAGATTTTGGAGAACCGCTAGCAGCAGCGCTAGCAGCAGCTTTTGCATCATTTTCTGTTTTAGCATCCATGGTGTTGCCAAATATTTTAGACATATCAGCCATTGGGTTGCTCTTGGAAACGTTAGTATTACCTGTAGAACCACCAACTAAAGAACCAACACTCTTAAACATTGTGCCTAAGTCTTTAATTGCATCGCCAACTTTGCCGCCTTGAAGATCAGCAGCTAATTTAACTGCATTACTTGCTAATGAACCTACTGTGTTAATAGTTGAATTGAAATTATTGATACTGAGTGCCATTGTATTAGTCTCCTTTAAATTTTCTTTTTAAGATTTTATAGAATTTGATAATTTAATGATTGCGTATTTTGTATGAACATTACGTTCAACTTACATTCACATTATCGGGGCGCTTATAAAAAAGTTGCTTAGTTTTTATAAATTTTTTTCAGAAATTTATAAATTTTTCCTGACTATAACTAGTATGTTTGCAAGCCTTTAGAAAGATTTAAATAGGTCTTTTATAGTACACATGGCCTACTTTTGGTAAACTTGGGCCATTTGTATTTATATTAGGGTTTTTGGGACTAAATTGATGTGATAAGTCTTTTTTACCGGGTTAAATTACCAGGTTAATTGGAGAGTGTAAAAAGGTAAGACAAAAAGTAAAGTAGAAAAGCAAAAAGGCAGCCATTTGGCTGCCTTTTTTGAAACTTTGCTATGTAACAAACTATACAGAGAGGTTTTGAGCAGTAGCTTTTTGAGCTTCTGATTGTGAACGGGAAAGATTGGTAACTGTTTCGTTCACGCGGTTTAAAGTTTGTTGAATTTGTTGTAGATTGAAAGTTAATTCTTGAATCTTTTGGTTCAAAGATGCGGTTGGACCTTGAGCTTGTGTTGCTGAATCTAATTGCTTAGCTGCATCTGCTAATTGTTTCATTGTGGTTTCGATTGATTTTACCAAAATCTTTCCAACTAGTGCTAATAAAGCACCTAGGGACATTGGAGCGCCACCATCAGCACCACCAGCAGCATCAGCACCACCACTAGGGCTAACGCCTTCACCACCACCAGCACCACTTGCACCTTGAGCACCACCAGCACCTTGAGCACCACCAGCACCTTGAGCACCACCAGCAGCACCAGCACCTTGAGCACCACCAGCAGCACCGCCACCACCTTTACCAGCAGCAGCTTTTGATTTAGCAGCAGCAAGTTGTTTTTGATTTTCTGCTTCAAAAGCATCTCCATTGCCAAATAGTTTAGCAACATCCTTAGCAATATCTTTAGGCATTGGGTTGGTTTGAGCAGCATTGGTATTACCTTTAGCGCCATCTAAGAAAGATCCTGCGTCAGTAGCTAGTTTAGCTACATCTTTAAATACATTACTAAGATTTCCACCTTTAATATCTTTTGCTAAGCTTACTGCATCTTTTGCTACATTAATTACATTACTGAGGTTTGATGTTAAGTTACTAATATTGAATGACATTGATTTAATCTCCTTTAATTTTTTATTAAATATTTGAATTTGATAATTTGATAATTGCGTAATTTTGTATGAGCATTACGTTACAACTTACATTCACATTATCGGGGTGCTTACAAAAAAGTTGCTTAGATCTGTTAGAAATTTTTAGAAAATTTTTAGATTTTTTCTAGCTATAACTGATAACCTTGCAAGCTCTTAGCAGTATTAAGTAGGCCTTGTGCTCGTCGAATGGCCTGATTTCTCATTCCTAGGGACAATCCTATTTTTATAGCCATTTCTAGATCTGCTTGGGCCTGTTGGTAATTATTTTGTCTCATAAATAGTTCTGCTCGGTTGATATAAGCCGAAATATCTTTAGCATCAAGCTGCAATGCCATGTTTAAATGAGTCAAAGCTTTTTCATCTTGTTCTAAACGCATATAAGCTGCTCCTAAAGCACTATGGCAGTAAGCGTTACGAGGATCAAGTGTAGCTAAACCTTCAAAAATTATCGCAGCTTCTTCTGAACGGCCTTGCTCATGAAGTGTATAACCTAACATAAGCAAAAGCTGGTATTCTTGTGGTTGCCAGTCTTTTACACGGGCAAGCGTTAATCGACCATCTATCCAGCCTTGCAACATAACATCGTTCATTGGTTAAGCTACCTTATCCTTTTGTTTGTGAACTCATACGAGCTAAAATTCTATCTTGTATTTGCAATAAGTGTTGAACTAGATTCAACATACGTGCTTCTTTTTCTAACTGCCCAATTAACTTTTGTTGCATTGCTCCTGTACCAGGGGCTTTTTGATTGATCTTTTGTATTAATTGATTAGTTTTACCTTGTTGGTTTTTGGCTATTTTCTCAAAGTTCATTCTTCTTTGTGTTGCATCACCAAAAGCATATAAAACAAATTGGATTGAAGGAGGTTCAAGCTCTGCGTGTGTAGGAGGTTGCTGATCTAGACGCATTGCTTCTTTAAAGCTTAAGGCTTCTGGACTGTAATCGCCAACCAAACCATCAACTGTGGTTTTACCTCTTAACTCTGCTTGTTGAACATCATTATAAAGTACAACTTGACTACCTTGATTTTGATCAACCTTTTGATCTAACAAGCGATCTAAATTTGTGCCTAAATTTGCGTTATCTAATCTAGTTTTAATATCATTAGCCATAATAAAATCCTCTCTTAAAATAAGTTAATCAATAAAGTCAGATTACTTTGGATTATTTGGATTATTTTGTTTAGACATGCGGTAAACCCAATTAAGCACTTCAGCTACAGCTTCATAGAGTTCTTCTGGAATTTCTTCACCTACTTCTAATTTATTAAGTGCATGAGCTAAAGGTATATTACGCATTACAGGTATATTATTTTCTCGTGCAATTTCTAATATTTTTTCTGCCATTAACATTTCGCCTTTAGCGATAATTTGTGGGGCAGGGGTTTCTTCTTTTCTATATCTGATTGCAACTGCAATGTGTGTTGGATTCACGATGACTACATCCGCCTTTTTTACATCTTGAACCGCGTTGTGTTGTAACAATTCGCGGTGCAGGCGTTTGCGAGCCGCTTTATTATGTGGATCGCCTTCATCCTGCTTGTACTCTTGTTTGACCTCATATTTTGACATCATTAAGTCTTTCATCCACAAATGTTTTTGTAGACCAAAGTCTGTAACTCCGATGACAAGAAAAAGGCCACCAATTTTTACTGCAATATCAAAAAGAATGCTTCCAGTAAGACTAGCAGAATACCAAAGAGAACGCTGGCCTGCTATGATGAGTTCTGCTAAGTTATTCTTAAAAATAATGTAAAACATTGCACTCAAGATAACAAGCTTTAAAATAGTTTTAAGTAGTTCGATGTAAGTCTTCTTCTGGAAAAACATTCCTTTAAATCCATTGACTGGATTTAACTTATCAAATTTTGGTTTTAGAGTTTCAGTTGTAAAAAGTGCGCCTACTTGCATAAACTCAACTGCTAAAGACATGACAAAATTAACAGCAAGTATTGGGGCTAAGACCTTAAACATTGCCATTCCAGCCGCTCCAAGCACTTCTTTTGCACGTTCTAAATCCAACTCTTTGGTAGAAAAGGCTAGCTTCATAGAGTCTGCCATATGTCCTACTAGAACGTTAGCTTGAAACTTATTAAGTACAGCCAAAAGCATTATTGTAACAAGAAAAAGAATAGAACTAGACAGATCCTTACTTTTAGCAATATTACCCTTTTTGCGAGCGTCTTTTATACGCTTCGGCGTGGGTTTCTCCGTCTTTTCTCCACCTTGTCCCTCTGCCATTGGGCTACCACCTTAAAAAGTTATCGGCAAAATAAATTTATTGGTTCCATCAATTAAATGTGGCTTTAGCCATTATTGTATAAATAGCTTTTAGGTAAGCAACAAATCTTTCTTCCATTTGACCAATAATTGCTGACCAAACTATAAACAACATTCCACAACCTAGTAACATTTTGATAGGTAATGAAAGGAAAAATACATTCATTTGTGGTGCTACACGGTTAAAAATACCAAATACTACATCTGTTAGGAATAAACAAATTAGTACAGGTGCAGCTAGTTGAAGGCTAACTAATAATACATCTCCAGACATATGTACTATATCAGCTAATATAGGATTTATATCTCCTTGAGGTACTATTCCGTTTGGTAATCTAGGAAAAGCATTTACAGGCAAACGTTCAAAGCTATAGAAAAGAGCCTTAATATAAAGTAGGTGACCATCCAAACAGAAAAATAATACAATTGCAACTTGCAAATTCATTTGACCAAGCAAAGATGTTTGAGTGTTAAGTTGCAAGTTTTGTAATTGTGCAATGGTTGCACCTCGACCATTATCAACCATTTGACCAGCTGATTGGATACCATAAAAAATTAAAGAAGTAACATAACCAATAGTAACTCCTATTAATCCCTCTTTAATTGCTAAAAGTACAAATGGTATAAAAGAAGTGGGTACATTTTCTGGTGCAATAGAAGATGCCATTGCTGGATAGAGTAAATAAGTAAGAGTAAATGCTAGCGCTATTTTGACAGGAGAACTAATTGCGCCACCACCAAAAAATGGTGTGTAGTTTATTGCAGGTACTAAACGCGCCATTATTAGGCCATAGAGAGAAAGAAAAACCATAGGGGATTGTTTTATCCCTAAAGCCTGTAAGAAAATCTCTATAGCATTGTAAATGGCATTATCCATAATTTAACGTATTCCAGGAATCTCTGTAAAAACTGCCTGAGTAAAACGAATTAAAGTTGCTAAAATCCAAGCTCCTGTTATTGCCAATACTATAAATGTCCCAATAATCTTAGGTACAAATGTTAGTGTTTGTTCTTGAACTTGTGTAACAGCTTGAAACAAACTAATAATAAAGCCTATTGCCATAGCTGTGATCATTGCAGGAGCTGAAAGAACTAAAATTAGTACTAATGCTTGTTTGGTAAGTCCTATAACAAGTTGTTCCATAAATACCTCTAGTTGATCATACCTTAGTAAGGTTTACAGGTAACTAAGCACTAATCCTTTAACTAGTAAATACCATCCATCTACTAGAACAAAGATTAATAGCTTAAAGGGTAGAGAGATTGTGACAGGTGAAAGCATTGTCATACCCATAGAAGTCAAAATATTCGCCACAATCATGTCAATAATTAGAAAAGGAATAAATATTAAAAAACCAATCTGAAAAGCTTCTTTTAATTCACTAGTTACAAATGCAGGAATAATAACTCGAAAGCTACCGGGATAAATAAAACTAGAGTCGCCTTTAGTCATACGTTTAGCAAGTTCTAAGAAAAGCAGTCGGTCACGATCATGACAATTATGAACTAAAAATTCGCGCAAAGGTTCTTGTCCACGTCTAGCTGCTTCATAAAGAACTCTGATATTAGCTTCTGAAATTAACGTATTAGTTTCCGGTACTTGACCAACAGCAGTATAAATATCCTGTGCTACTGGAGTCATAATAAAAATTGATAGGATAAAAGCAAGCCCTGTTATTACTTGGTTTGGCGGAACTTGTTGTGTTCCTAGCGCATTACGTAGTAGTGAAAGCACAACAGATATTTTAACAAAGGAAGTCATTGTAATAAGGATGAAAGGCGCTAAGGAAAGTGTCCCTAGAACAATTACCATTACTATTGGACTAGAAATCCCACGATTGCCATCCTGTGCAAAAGAGATACTAGGTAATATAAGCGTGACTAAAAGTACTGTTAGGAGAATTCCTGCACGACGCTTAGATTTGTATTTTAGAATTTGCTCCATTAAACGCTTGAGCATATTACCTCCTCAAATATTTACTAAATTCTTTAACGGCATTTGTTCCAAAACTAGGTTTAGAGGCTTGTTCTAGCGCAACACTGTCTATTTTTTCTCGCACAACGTTGGATTCTAGCTCAGAAATCAATTCAATTCGTTCTTGAGATACTCCTAAAAGTAAATGTTTTCCGGGCACTTCCACTATATAAAGGGATTTTTGTGGTTCTAAAGGATAACGAGCCACTACTTTCATTATTTGGTTATCTAGTTGTATTCCAACAAAACGAGGTAAAAATCTTAAGGTAATAAACGCTAATGCTGCAACAAAACCTAACATAAGACAGGTTTTTAGCACCATCAAAAATAGTGACCAGCTATCACCAAGAAGCGGAGCAGTAGGAACTGGCCCAGGTTGCGTTGGGTCTAGCTGTTGCCAGAGCAAAAAATACACTACAGCTAACACAAAATTGCCCTCTTGTTTGAAAAATTTTGGCTGGATAATTTAAGCTGATCTTGAAATGTTACTGCGCTTTTTCAGATTCATCAAGAGAAGTTTTAGTTTATTAGCAAGTAAGTTACTTAAACAGTCTAAGTATCCTAACTCCTAACTCGCCATCAACATCTACAAGCTCACCTTTACCTATTATTTTTCCATCTACGCTTAACTCAACTGGCTCAGATGGAGTACGATTTAAGTCAATAATTTGTCCTATTCGCAAGCGTGTTACATCTGAAATTGTTAAGTTACGCCTTCCTAGTTCAACCACAACAGTTACTGGTACAGATTCAATAAACTCTGCACCTTGTGAGAGATCGTCTTCGTCCATCTCTTGAGTTCCATCCTCCGATCTTGTTAGCGTATCTTTTTTATCTTCTCTGCTATGTGGTCGTGGGTTATTACAGACCGCATTAAGAATTACTTTTATAGCAGTGTCTTCTGTGATTACTTCGCTCTTAAAACCTATTGCTCCCCAAAGTCCAAGCCTAACAAATACTTCTCCAGAAAGCTCTGTTCCGTAAAACTTAATATTAACGTCAGGTAAGAGAATAATATCAGAAGGCTCAAGAGAATAAAGATCTGTTGACGAAAAATTTATTTCTCCTATTTCTGCAATCAACTTAGTTTTAAGCATTTCCAAATGAGGAAACCAAGTTTTTAAAAGTTCTAGTTTATTTTGCTCACTGACTTCTGCTTTTGTTACATCGTTAAGTAAGTTATAAGGTAGATAAAGATTTAAGTTCCCAAGTGCTTCTGCAATAGAGACTTTAGTACATAGTTGTAAAACAGGTTCATAATTTTCGCCTAAAGTGTTTAAGTTTTTAAACGCTTGGCCTCCTTGAGTAAAAAGCTGTTCTAGGCGTATTGTGATACCTGAAAATTCTGCCATTGTATCACTCATTGCTTTAATTACACGTAGCATTAAAAACTCAACTACCCCAGTCTCAATATTAGACAATGCTCGTAACAGCTTATTACCAGCTCCTTCATTGCCAAAAATCTGATCCACCATATCGATAATAAAATTAGGATCTATTTCCAATAGTGCTTTGTGTCCAGATGGTTCAACTCCAACTACCGCCAAGGGTACAGGCGTTGTAAGTTTTTTAACTGTGTCTGCAAATGTAATTTCTGAAACGTTCTCAATCTTAAAATCAACATGAGTGTCTTCATTGGAAAGAGTTTGAGTTAAACCAAAAATTATTTGAAATGGATAAATACCTATTAAATCACCTTGAGAAATAGGTGTAGGGGTTTTAGGTGCAATTTGACGACCATTTAGATAAGTACCATTAGCACTTTGATCTATTAGAAAAAAACCATTTTTATTAGCAACTATACGAGCATGCTGACTTGAAACCACACGGTTATTAAGTTGTATTTCGCAAGCAGAATTACGACCAATTAAAATAAACTCTTTCTCACCAGCAATAAAACTTTTTTCCCAAAGCTCATTGGATTCATCACTGCTGATTTGGAAATTAAGCGAAAGTTGACGTTTTCCTTTTATGTATTTACGTAAAGTGTTTCCAAGTAAATCACGAAAAGTCTCTTCCCAACGAGTCCCCGGCAAACATGAAGACATACTTGCAGACAACTTAACACGCTCAGGTGAAACTTTTGGTAAATTAGTAAAATGGAAGGGAGTGATCCGCTTCATAGTTCTCCAACACAGAAACCTAAAAGTATAATATTTTTAGGAGTGCCACTTGATTTTGATTTAAATTAAATTCTTGAAAAAGAGCCTTTTTAAGACTTACTCAGGTCATTATTTGAAAACTACTTGGTTGTAAATGCTAGATAACAAATAACATTAAACGGTGTAATCTGTATTGGATTTATTTGGGTCTATACTACTTACGCTAGGGGATTCATCTGCATAGCTATATCCACTATAACGTTGATTTTGTTGACCAGATTGACCTTGATCAGACTGACTAAAACCACCTTGTCCACCACCACTGTTGTTACTACCAGAATTATCACTAGCTATAGATACTTGAATGTTAGCTACATCTAAACCCTTATTTTGTAAAGCTTTTACAAGCTCTTGGGCGCTTTGGTCAATAGTATCTTTTACATGAACATTTTCTGCGATAAAGGTAGCATAAACTTGGCCATCTTTAGTACTGATTTTTAGCTTTAATCCGTCTAAAACATCAGATTTTAAATCAAATTGGAATTCTGCTAAACCATGCTCATTAATACCTAAGCGCACATCTTGAACAATTTGTTCTACCATTTGTGGAGGAATAGTTTTAGTTGGTTGAATAGCCATAGGCATAAAGCTTCGCTCTACTTGCATTTGTGGGATTTGAAAAGCTGGTAATTGATCATTTTTAAGTAAATCTTTAAATTTCTTTGGTTCTTCTTGTTCATCAAACTGAGAGAGTTTTTCAACTTCTGGTTTTTCTTTATGTTCAGCTTTATTAACAGCTTTATTGTTTGGTTTATCGTTACGTTGATTGGTACGTGTACTATTGGTTTTGGAAGAGCTGGAAGATGTAGATGCATTATCTCTGTCATAGTTGCTACTTGAAGAACCAAATCCACCAAAAATAGAACCTAAATCATCAGATAAACCACCTAGATCCTCTTCACTAGAGTGAGCTTGATCAGCTTGTGCTTCTACTTGATCTTCGTCTTGGTCTCCAACATAGAAATCACCAAAACTTTTTCCTGTGCTGGTTTTTTCTTTTTTAGTGTCTGAACTATAAACATTACCTGATCCATAAGAGTTATTTATTCTGTTACTCATAAAATCCTCCAATAAAATTTTAAAATAATAAAGTTATTAAAAAGAAATTAGTAATCATCTGTACGATTCATCATTGATGCTGTATACATAATTTGTGCAATTTCTTCTAGTTGTTTAGCTTCTTTCTTCATTTCTTCTTCTTTTAGAGCTTTTTCCCAGTTCTCTTTGTGTTTTTCCATAACTTGTACTTCTTTAGATGCTGCAATTAAAGCATCTTCAGCTTTACGAACTTCTCCTTCAGCACGAGCAACAGCTTTGCGTTGATTTTCTACTGCTTGTTTAATTTCTTCAATCTTTAATCCCATATCTTCAATATGGAGTTTACGAACCTTGATTTCATCAATAGTGTATTTTCCAGCAAACATCTTTTGATTATATTCCTCAATCATCTCATCTTTGCGTTCTATAGCACGTTTTAACTCATTTTTAATATCTTCTAATTTTTTTTCTTCAGCTTTTAGCTCTTCTTTCTTTTTATTAAGGAATTGTACTGCTTCTTCTCTGAGCCGTTCTTTTTCATCTAAAATAGGTTGTAACCGATATTTAGGTTTTTTACTTGACATAAATCTCCTTAATTATTACTTAGCAGGGAAGAGCTTAATTAGTTGATTTACTGCATCATCAAATCTAATTTTTTCATGAGTCCCTTGTTTTAAATAGTTGTTTACTGCATCAATACGATCTATAGCAAAATCTACCTTGGGATCACTACCACGTTTATAAGCTCCAATTAAGATTAAGTCTTTTTCTTTTTCATATGTTGCAAGAACTTCTCTAAGTTTAGCAGCAGCAGCAATATGAGGCTTACCAGCAACAAAGTGTTGAACACGGCTTACACTATCTGAGATGTTAATTGCTGGATAATGGTTACGTGAAGCCATAGCACGAGAAAGAATAATGTGACCATCCAGAATTGAACGGACTTCATCAGCTACTGGTTCGTTCATATCATCACCTTCTACCAAAACTGTATAAAAAGCAGTGATAGAACCTTTGTCAGAATTACCTGTTCTTTCAAGTAATTTGGGTAATTCAGAAAATACAGAAGGAGGAAACCCACCACGGGCAGGAGGTTCTCCAGTTGCTAGTCCTACTTCACGCTTAGCACGGGCAAAACGTGTAACAGAGTCCATCATCAACATCACTTTCTTGCCTTTATCTCGGAAGTACTCAGCAACAGCAGTAGCAACATATGCAGCTTTTAACCGTATTAAGGAAGATTCATTAGAAGTAGCTACTATAACAACTGAACGCTTCAAACCCTCTGTGCCTAAGTCATTATCTAAGAAGTCGCGAACTTCACGACCACGTTCACCGATTAGTGCAATTACGTTAACTTCAGCTTCAGTGTTACGCGCTATCATACCCAAAGTAGTTGACTTACCAACACCTGCTGCCGCAAAGATACCAATACGCTGTCCTTGCCCAACCGTTAGAAGTCCATCTATAGCTCTGATTCCAATTTCCATAGGTTTTAACACACGCTCACGTTTCATTGGATCAGGTGGATCATTATGAACAGGGTATTCTAAAGAAGCCATTAAAGGCCCTTTGGTTGAGGTATCAATAGGCTCTCCTAAACCATTAAGAACACGTCCTAGAAGTTCATCTCCTACTTTTACTGTAAGAGAATGTCCTGTAGGAATAACCTCACAATTCATACCTATATTATTGAGGTCTCCAAGAGGCATTAGTAATACTTCACTATCTCTAAAGCCTACTACTTCAGCTTTAACAGGCTGAGTACTATGAGGAGTATTAATTAAGCATAGCTCCCCAACCCAAACTTCAGGAACAGCTGCTTTTACAATTAACCCAACTAAGCCGGTTACTTTACCCCGAACTTCAACTGGAGAAATTGTGTCAATATCATCTAAATAACGAGAAATATCAATACCTAGGTCTACTGGCATAATTCACCTAAATTTACTTAACGGATATGGCCAGCGCGTTTTAGTAACACTCTTTCCATAACCTCTAATTGAGTTTTCAGTTGAGCGTTTACCACACCAGCATCAGATTCAATGATACAACCGCCTGGTTGCACTTTTGGATCGCTTTGGAAATCAATAATTTTAGATTGTCCAACACGGTTAAGCAATTGATCTTTTGCTTTTACCAAAGCCTCTAAATCATCTGGATTGAGGCGAATTGTTATTTTAGTTTGACTTCGTACTGTTTGAATAGCTTGAGTTACAATATCTGCAATTGTATCAGGATGTTGACGTAGCTCACGACCAATAATACGAGCAGCAACACGAATAGAAAGCCTAATCATATCAGATTCTGCTTGAGAAAGTACGTCTCGTTTTTTTTCTGTTAGGTCATAAATAATTTCATTTACTTTAGTAAAGCCCTCTTTATAACCTTCTTCACGTGCTGCTTCTAAGATGGCTTGGCGCTCTTCTTCAATTGCAAGTCGTTCTTGGTCTAGACGTTGCCATTCTTCATCTATTTGGGCACGTTGAGCTTCAAGTTCTGGTTGAGCACTTTCAATAATTTGTTGGGCTTTTTCTTGAGCTTCTCGAATAATGCGTTGAGCTTCAGCATTGGCATCATAAACAACACCTTTAATTACTGAAGACTCCACAGCTTTGCTAAAAGGCTCTTCAGACACAGCAGGACGTTCAGAGCTTTTAATTATTCTACCTTTAACAATTCTGTTCTCACTCAAAATAAACTCTCCTTAATTTTTTAGGTTGATGCTGTTGCTGCTTCGTCTTTAACTGTAACAGGAGCAGAATTTGGAATTAATGGCTGACGTGCTTGTAATATAGTAGCAACACCTAGACTAACTTCTTTTTTAGCAAAATCTATTAGTGAAATATCAGCTTGTTTTAATCTTCCTAACAAATCATAAAAACGACCAGATTCTTCTATAGAAAACTTTTGAGTAATAAATTTCTGCAATGTCTCGCTCTCATTAAGTAACCCACCAGCTAGAAGCATAAAACCTGCATCTTCTGTGATAGAAAAATTACGTAATTGCTGTGCAGTTAACCACACTAAACATTTTTCTGCTAACAATACTTCATCTATCTCTATGTCTCGTAAGAGTTTTAATCTACGGACAATCTCTTTAGAAAATGTTCTAGGGAAACGTTGTAAAGATGCTACTAATTCTTCTCGGTTTATTCTACGCATTGCTATTGAAATAGTATGTAAGCTCATTTCTCTAAGCAAAGTACGAAGACGAGGAGTATTAAAACGAGTGAGTGGATTTTCACCTGGAAGAATAAAAGTAAACTGACGAACAAAAGCATCTTTAACCACTTCTAACAAATCGGGAGCAATTTGTGGAGCTTCAGGACAAGCATTTAATTTGCGAATTGTACGTTCTGGCAAATGTTGCATTACTTCTTGACATAATTCTGCTGGGAGATGATGAAAAATAACTCTAATTATTGGAGCAGATTCATTGGATAAAACTAATGCAATATGTGAAGGGTGAATATCCGTTATTTGACGTAATAGAAATTCACTTTTTAGAGCTTTAAGTGCACTATTAGAAGCAGTGCGACGATCACTTTCAGAAAGTTCTAAAAATTTTTCTACTCGAGGTTTAATTAATTGTTGTTCTTCTTTGGGAAGGAATTTAAACAAAGCTTTAGCCTCATCACCATCTAAGATGAGGGCAACTGTCATTAAAGCTTGTAGATGGGCAGGAAATTGTTCTCCCATTTTTCCAAATTCCTAATTGTATCCAACCCCTGGAGTTTTAGAAAAATGCATCTCCAGAATTAATATGAATTTTACTCCAAAAAAAGTGTTTGCACACTTATTTTGTTGCCACAGGAGCAGGTTGATTTTGACCTTTGCGCAGTGCTAAGCCTCGTTCTCTTTCAAGTTGTGCAACAGTTTCAGCTAACTTACGCATACGAATGTAAGAGTATAAAAACAAACCAGCAAACATAGAAATTGCTGCAATAGCGCCTAAGCCAAGATATTTAATAATGTTATTTTTTAAGTTGTCAAATTTAGCTGCATTAGGTGCAGGAACAGCTTTCATAACCACCTGAACCCGAACAGGGTCCAAACCTTCTACGGCAGGAGCTATTATATTTCGCACTTCTGCTACATCAAGTGGAGGTGTTTCAGTATTGTATTTTAGGAGCACAGAAGCACTAGGTTGAACTTGTTTGCTTTGATCAACTAAAGGGTTTGGATTAGGTAATACGACGTGTATTTGGGCACTAACTACACCAGTAATTTTTTCTAAACTTAGTTCTAAAGATTCTTGAATAGCTGCTAACTTACGTAATTGTTCTTCAGTTGGGGTAGGGATTAAAGCTCCTTCTTTGAAAGCTCCTTTTAATGGATCATATTTAGAGCGAGGCAAATCATTTTCAAAAAGGATATCTCTTGCTGCTAAAACTGCTGAATCACCAATTATATAAGGGGTATTTACATTAACTGACCAAGTTACTTGGTCTTCTGAACCAACTTTAACTTTATCTACGTTAAGACCATTACGTTGTAGTAACACACAAATACGTTGAGCTTCATTTTCTGTTAGTCCTGTGCAAACATCATGACTACGATTACACGCTGTGCTACCAAAGGTGGCAAAAAGAACAACTAAAATAAGAATAAGCTTTCGCAGCATATTATATCCCTCATTTATAAGTTTTCATTAAATAAAGTCCAATCATTTGCTGATTTGAGAATTGGAGCGTTTTGAGAAAGTTAACAATTTTATTTTAGGACTATATAGATTTTGCTAAGAGCTGTTACTAGGAGCAAACACTTGTTTACTCCTAGTAAAGTTTTTACTACTAAACGTTGGTTTGTAGAATGGTCTTGATACCAGAAGAAATTTGATCCACTACTTTACTGATGATAGTGATATGTTCTGTGATATGGTGCATTTTGGTTTGTAACTTTAACATTTCCATACTGTTTACAGGAGTACTAGGATCAATATTATTCATAATTCCTTCTAATGATCCTAATTGTTGATCGATATCTTGCAAATAGTTACCAACTTTACCAGTATCTTGAGTTGCTCCAACACGATCTAACTCAGCTTTTAAGCTTTCTAATTTGGAGCGGTTATCATGAAAGATGCTTTGATAACCTTGAATTTCATTACCTGGTTGTACAACACGATCAAAAATTTCTTGAGCTTCGCGTGATGCTAGGTGTAAATGATCACTATTAACATGACCACTTTCTTGTAGTTTCTCAACATGAGTTTCAAGTTCTACGCCTTTGGCACGAGTGGTTTCAAAGTCTTCATTGGTAATAACTTTCTTTGCTTCTGTAGCACGAGAAGTTTCTGCTACTCTGCTAGCACTACTAATACTAATAGGATCTACCATAAATTTTCCCTCCGTATAACTATCTTAAATTTAATAAATTAAATAAACTTGTGGAATAAAATTTTACCCACTAGCATACAACTGCAAATTCAGTACTTGCTAAACTAAGCACATACTGAACTAGTATTTGTATTTAAGTGGCGCTAACAATACCTTTACTCTTTAACATCTGACATAAATGCTGTAAACATTTAGTATGTAAACGAGATGTCCAGGATTTAGACAATCCTAATTTATTTCCTATTTCCTCTAAGGTTAGTCCTTGATAGTAATAGTACTCTATGAGCTTACGTTCTGTGTCAGGTAGTTGGTCTACAGCTTCTCGGATAATTTTGCTAAACTCTTTAGTTTCATAATCTTCATCTGGGGTTGCTCTAGATTCGGGAGTATTAAGCGATTCAGAAGATTCAATAGAAAGCATATAAGCAGAAACAATTCCAGAAAACATTGCTTCAATTTCTTTAATCTCGTCTTCTACTCCTTGGCTACGAAGTTCACTATGAGAATCCGAGTAATTGTTCATCAACTCGTTAGCGCTTTGTTCAAAACGAATTCGAGCAAACTCAGAGCGCGAAAACCACCCTATCTGGCGTAAGCCATCGTAAATAGCTCCTTTAATTCTGTAATAGGCAAACGTTTTGAAACTAACTCCACGAGTACGATCAAATCGCTCAACTGCTTCAATTAAACCAATACGACCATAACCAATCAGATCGTTGATATCAATCTGAGAGGGGAGTTTAGAAATAATCGATTGAGCAATTGAGCGAACATAGGGGAGATAACGCTCAATCAATTCATCTCGTTCACCTTCACTATTGAACATTAAGGCTTGACCCATATGGCGCTCACAGCGTCCAGAAATTATAGAATTATGGGATAAAAATTCTTCTGCCTCAAATTACGTGTTATAAAATTTGAGGTTAAGAAAATATTAGCTAGCTAGTTATACAAGCTTTATAGTTTATTGCAGGCCAGTATAACCGTTAAGACCAAACAAACGCAATAATTTTGAAAACAAAATAACTCAAAATCTTGCTTTTAACTAACCACCAATTATTTATCAAATTGGAAAACTTTGCAAAATGCAATAGTAACTAAGTAAAATGCCTAGTTTCTTAATTTAGCTCCGCAATACCAACAAAATTCTGGCTCTGAACCACTACTAGCATAATCATTAGCTGCTGCTTGAGGGCTGCCACAAAGAGAGCAAAAACCATCTACCAAGTTTCCTTGTTGTCCTCTATTAATTGCTGCTTGCATAGCAGAAGGAGCTGGAGCTGAAGCTGGAGCAACATTAGAGTAAGAAGGTTTAGGAATACTTACAGCTAAAGGAGCTGTTGCCTCCATAGGAGGTGGTTCTTCAAAACGTTTTATTGGTTGTGGGGTTTTAGATAGAGAAAGACCCATAAATGTCTGATAACGCTTACGTGCACCTTTAGCTGCAGAATGTGCAGATGAAGGGCTTATTGCTGGAGCATTAACAGGATTATTAACTATTTCTTCTTTAGGAACTCCCATTCCATCAGTATTTTTAGAAAACCCTAAATTGGTTACTGTAGATGGCGATAGAATAGATAAAGGACTCCCAGCTTTTGCTGGAGGTTGGTTGCTAGAACCATAAGCATAATTACTAGGGTTACTAGCAGGTTGTTGACTAGAACCTTTGGAACGCTCATTGAGGGCTAATCCAGCAAAAGTACTATATCTTTTCTTTTCTTTAATTTGACTAGGTGGAGGTGGTGCTGGAGGTGGTGTCAAAAGATCTTCTTTGTATTTATTCATTTCTGAATCAGCTGAATTTTCGTCATTAAGTGCTAGTCCAGCAAAAGTACTATATCTTTTCTTAATTTTACTGTGAGTTTTAGAAGGGGCTTTAGGTGCTGCTTTTTCTAAATAACTACTTAGTTGATTTGGATCAACAGGAGGTATGGAGTTAGATGCAAATCCAAGAGTAGCTTCTGGAGAAAGATTATTTTGACTTGTACTGGAAGCAGACCAATCTCCTTTATTTATAGGAGGTAAGAAAGATTGTGTTGATTCCATTTCAGGAATATTTTCATGACTAGTAGTATGACTAACAGCTGGATTTGCTGAAGTAACAGAACTTCTGGCCGCAAGTGGTATAGAAGCATTGGTTTTGTTAGGATCATCTGCAATAAAATCTAATTGGGAACTTTGACCACTTGTTGAATTAGAAAGAGGAGAAGATGGTAATGGCGAGGCTGATGGAGTTGGTACAGATGGTGAAGATAAAGATAATCCAGAGAATGGCTGATAGTTATCTTTCTGATTGCTAATAGGTTGTACTTTTGGTTCTGAAACAGGGTTTTGGCTAAAAGTTGGTGAATTAGATTTAGTACTACTATCTGAACTTAAAGGTGAACTAGGTAAGGAAGTTGTACCTAAATCTGCTGGTTTGCTGCCACTTTCTATTTTAAGGTTCTTAAAGTTAGTTTCGAGTGTAGAAATACTACGCATGTTTTCAGTGCGGAATGCTTCTATATCCCGACGAGTTTCTTCTATTTGGTTGAGCACATTTTGTAATGTAAAAGCTGAAAAAGCTGCTCCTACACCAACAGTAAGAGCTAACAACGCAAAAGCAATTCCATTAGAACTCATTAATAAAGCAGCAGTGACTATGCTAATTACAATTAGTACTACCGCAAAAAAACTAGCTGACGAACTTCTCATAGTTCTCTGACACAAATCTTCTACCTTAAAAGGCTTGAAAAGAAAGTGTCGCCTCCCTGGTTTTATAGAAACAAACTTTATATAGAAAGAAAGTATTTTACCTTATCAGATAATACTTCCTACTAGTTTTTTAGACAAAGTTTTGGAAATTATCAGAAGTTTATTTAAAAACTTCAAACACAAAGATAGACAGAAATAACATAGGAATAAAGCTTTTATTTGCTTAATAGCAAGTCGGACTGTTTGTATTTCTAAAATAGCTATTATAATTAAAATCCGACTTATATACTAATATAAATTTATTTTTCTAGCTAAATTTATCAAAAACAAAGAAAAGTAGTCCAAAAATTACTTGTAAACAACTTGATATATTCTAGTATAGTTACTTAGACTTTTATATTCTGGATCAACCAAAGGTCTAGTGCGAAAAACATTTCCTAAAAGCTGGTGAGTGCTTTCACTAATTAATATCTGTTGTCCTTTAGCTAAAGACATTAATTTGTTTGCTAAATTAACAGGATTGCCAATAGCCGTATAGTCCATTCGGCGGTCTGAGCCAATACAACCTACAGTAACATCACCTGTGTTTATTCCAATACCTATTTCTATAGGAGCAAACCCAAGTTTTTTAATTTCTAAATTCAACTTACTTAAACATCGTTGCATGCCAATAGCAGCATTAACAGCATTAATAGCATCATCATCATTATAGTAAGGGGCACCAAAGATAGCCATTAAGCCATCTCCTAGATATTTATCTAATGTACCTAGGTTAGAAAAAATAATTTCTGTCATAGAGCTAAAAAAAAGGTTAAGAGCTTTAACCACTCTTTGAGGCGGACTTTTTTCTGACATAGCTGTAAAACCACGAATATCAACAAATAAAATTGTTGCAGGTTGTATGCTTCCTCCTACTTTAAGTCCTTCAGGGGATTTAAGAATTAAGTCAATTATGTGATTAGGCATAAAACGCTGATAAGAAGCACGAGCTATGGCTTCTTGTGCTAGTTGTTCATATGCACGAGCATTATCTAGTGCAATGGCTGCTTGTGCTGCTACTGCATTTAGTAGATCTAAGTCATCTGAACCAAAACTATCACGCAGATCTATTTTGTCTACATAAATAACTCCCAAAATAGAGTTTTTTCCTAGAAGGGGAGCACACATAACAGAATGTATATGTTGAATAGCAATACTTTCTGAGGTCAGTCTACGATCTGTTTGTGCATCAACAGATAGCAAAGATAAGCGATCAGCTATTACTTTACTAGCAATAGTACGACTAATTGTAAAATCTGACTTTCTACTATTGTCCAGTTTTTTGTTTGGGTTAAGTTGAATTAGTCTTGGATCTAGGTTTTTGGTGTTTGTTTGACAAGTTAAAATTGCACAACGATCAGCAGGAGTTAACTTAAATAGTAAGTCTGCTATTTGCTGAAAAATTTCATCAATATTAAATACTGAGCTAAATGTTCTTCCTAGTTCATAAAGAGTTTCTAATACTTTTATTTTTTCTTCTAATCTATCTTCTAATGCTCCTTGTTCAAAAGATTTATCCAACATTCTAGTTTGATATGGATCTCCTGATACAGAACGAGTTAGAACATTTTCACCAATAGGTAATTCTTGGTAGCTAACATCATTTCTTTGTGCAGCAAGATCAATAATTTCTATGGTAAAAGTACCGACGGAAAATTTATCTCCATTTCTTAAAGATGCTTCTGTCACGCGAACATTTTTAACAATTGTCCCGTTAGTGCTGTTTAGATCTAAAAGTAGGTATTCTCTACCAATACGTTTTAATAGAGCATGTGTAGCAGAAACTTGTTTAGTTGGCAAAACTAGGTCATTTTGAGCTGGATGGCGGCCAATTTTTATTTCGGATTTAGTTAGAGTAAATTCAGATTGTTGGTTATTTGATTCGTTAGTAATTATAAGCTTGGCCATAGCCAGTAAAAGTACCTTGTTTGTAATTTGTAATTAAAATTTTACGCCACTTAATTTAGAAATGCACGAAGAATATTTTTATTACCTGTTAGTAGAATAATTCTTTAACAATGTTTTTGCTAGCTCAATAGACACTGTAACACGATAACGGGAACGACCTAAATAAGAAGGATTTAGATGAATTTCTATTCCTAATTTTTTAAAAAATTCTGCTGCTTGCTCTTCACTAAATTTAACTTGACGATTTTCAGTAGTAGGCTTATTCAAACTAGGCAATAACTTAAGCATAGGAAAATTAGTTATATTTTTTTCTTTTTCTAGAAAATTTACCAACCTAGAAAGAAAAATTTCTAGACTATCTTCTGGCTCTTTTACAAAAGCAGGAGTCTTTTCACCTTGATCTACATCTGTAGCTTCATCAAAAGGTAAAAGTGGAGTATAAAAATCTCGTCTTCGTTTCACAAAATCCCTTAAATTTTAAAAAATTTATAGTTTTAGCTAAGAAAATTATCCAAGATATAAATCAAGCATTGCAAGTAAACTTTTTAAGTCGTAAAATCAACAGCACTACAATTTCAAACACCAGTATTTTATTTCCGCATACAGGTAAAAAGTGTTAATGCAAAAAAAGTTTAGTATTACTGACTTTCTTTGTATCTTGTTGTTTATTTTGCTTGTTAGTTTAGGTGATAAAGTTGTATTAGCGCAACAAGATGCTAGTTCTAAAGGAAATCTCACTAGTAACATTACTACAAATAGTGTTACTACAACTCTTGCCCCAACTGAGAGTAACAGAAAGCCAGCTTACCCAGAGCTGGTTGAGCGAACTCGTCAGGCAGTAGATTTGCGCGTCAAATGGCGCTTAAATGAAGCAGAAAATATTTTTACAGATGTCTTAAAGGTTGATGAAAATAATGTAGAAGCACTTATAAATTTAGCAGAAATTGAGAGAACTAAACTTCACTATCATCAATCATTAGAATATTTAAAGCGTGCAAGTCAAGTTCCTCCTGAATTGCCTTTTAACCCAGTTCAACTTCTAACAGCTTATGGCTCATTACAGTTGGCCTTAGAACAACCAGACAAAGCTTTAGAATACTTTAATCAAGCTCTTAATTATTCCCCCAATTATTATGGAGCTATTTTAGGTCAGTCTGGAGTTGCTCTTTTAAAAAGAGATTATACTTTGGCTGAAGAGTTATTACAGTCATTGCTCACAAAAGAACCTAACAGAGTAGAAGCTAGAGTGCTTTTAGCAAGAGTTTATTTAGAACAAAATCGTAATCAACTAGCTGCTCAAGAAGCACAAAAAGTTTTAGATGTAGATAAATATAATGTTGAAGCCATGACAGCACTTTGTGCTGTTAGGGTAGCAGAGAAAAAACCTGAAGCTGTGCGTAAATTGGCTAAATCTATTTTAGAGTTAAATCCTTATAACAGTAGTGTAAGAAGATTGCTTTCTCAGTATTTAAATAGCAAAAAAGTCTTGCAAAATCGTCTGCCTGCTGAAGGACAAGCCATAATTACCAATGCAGATAACCTAAAAGAGATAGGCAAATATCAAGAAGCTGCTACACTTTATCGTAAAGTTTCTTTGCTTGATCCAAAATCCTTACGAGCACTATTAGGAATAGGTGCCTGTGAGCTTACATTAGGCAATTATGATAGAGTAGTTGAAGCTTCAGAACGTGCTTTGACTATAGATCCAGATAATGCTTTAGCACATTTGCAATTATCATTAGCTCATAATGGGATTCATGAGAAATCTCGTATTGAAGTTGGTGCAACAGATTGGCGGGAATTTTACGAAAGTAGAAACTCTAAAGTGCCAGAAGCTGTAAAAGATGTTTTTGTTAATTATGATAAATTGTCTAAAGACCAAAAAAGGGTTATTGAACAAGCTGTATTACCTTTTGCTCATTATGTAGCGGAATTAAAACGCAAAGGTGCAAAGCATTATTTACTTGCTCTTGATAAAAAGCTTTCTGAAGTTGCTGGTTATGAGGGTTTAGATAATCGGATGACTTTTGATGGTCGCTACTATGCTAGTGTTCGTGGAGTAGGTGGTTTAGTAACAGTGTCTGGAATAGAATATTTAGATGTTGCTATGAGAGGTGGTTTTAACACTATTGCTCATGAATTTGCTCATCAAGTTCATACTTCTATCTTAGCTAATGATATTAATGATCGCATAAAAAAACTTTATCAACAGGCTGTTAAGGAAGGAAAAGTTTTAGATTATTATGCAGCATCTAATGAATGGGAGTACTTTGCTCAAGGTTATGAAGCATATGTCTCTGAATTCAAACGGCCAAGTGCTGGAGTCACAGCTAGACATACACGTGATGAACTAAAACATCTAGATCCAGATCTATATGATTTACTAGAAGAATTAACAGGAAAAAAATTAGCTTCAAATTAGTACTTAGTACTTTCTATTATCTAGTTTTAAGTCAAATAGTAGAATGGGGATTTTGTTTTTTCCTATGTTAAAAATATGGCGTTTGCTTTAGTGGCTGTGATATATTTACTCTGTTTGATTTAGTTTGCTTTTCTAGTAATTTACAAATTCAAAAAGGTTTTAAGAAAATCTTTACTTTATTAGGTTCAGCCCTTATTCTATTGCACTAAATTAAGGAGTTGTCAAAAATGATCTGCCCCAGATGTGGAGCTGAAAATCAACCAAGTGCGAAGATTTGCCGTATGTGTGCTACTCCATTGGATTCTGCTGGATCAGCAGCCAATGTAGCAGCTAAACCTAGTCCATATGCTCCTGCTATAGGCATGCCTCCAATGGGTGCTGCAAAGCCTGTTAATCCGCCAATGGGGCCAACTCCAGGACCAGGCGAAATCCTTTGCCCAACTTGTAAAGCCGTAAATGATGCCACTTGGGCGTACTGTCAACAGTGCGGCTCGCAACTTCATAAGATGGGTATGCCCAAACCAGCTAGCTCTGTTGCTGCCAATCCTATGATGCCAGTACAACCAGTAGCACCAATCCCTCCAACTCCTGCTATGCCAGCGGTTTCATCTGCACCACCGCCAATGCCGCCAATGGCTGGTAAACAACCAGTTGGCGCACCTGCTATGGCTGCACAAAGACAGGCTCCCACAGTGGAAACGCCTCCAAGAGTTGGTATTAGTGGAAATGTCATAAATTGTGCAAGCTGTGGCCGTATCAATACACCAGGTAGTAGTTTCTGTGCTACTTGTGGATCTGCTTTGCCTGCTGCAGAAGTTGCCAATGTAGCTCCTCCTAGATCTAGTGGTATGGGTGCAAACCCTAAACTTAGATTAATACAAGAAGGTGGCGGAGATGGAGAAATCTATAAACTTGAAACGGATGAAACTATAATTGGTCGCAATAATGGTGATATCCGTTTCCCTCATGATGGCTATATGTCAGGACGTCATGCTAGGATTATTCGCCGTGGAGAAAGATTTGTCCTAGTAGATGAAAATTCCCGTAACGGAACTTTTAAGCGTATTGATGGTGAAGTCGAACTTAAAGCTGGAGATATAATCTTAATAGGAAAACAGCTTTTTCGCTTTGAACTATAAACTGCAAAAATTTTTGAATATTCTAACTTAATTTAAGTTAATTTTAGGGGGAAACAGTGAGTGCATCAGTTTTACCCGATGGTATAACTGTTTATGTTTATGCCCGTACCGATGTTGGCATGAAGCGTCAGGGCAATGAAGACAGCTTTTTAATTGCTGATTTATCAAGCGGTCGTCTTGGTCTTGGCCCAGAAGTTACTGCACATCAACTTGGTCAGCAAGGAAGCTTAATGATTGTTTCTGATGGTCTAGGTGGGGCTGCTGCTGGTGAAGTTGCTTCTGCAATGGCTGTACAAACTGTTTGCACAGAACTGATGAAAACTACAAAATCAGTTCTTTCCCCAGATGAACGCTTAAAACGTGCTACAGAACAAGCTAACGAACAAATTTGGTCTTGTGCTCAATCAGATAACTCTCTTAGAGGAATGGGTGCAACCCTTACAGCTGCATTTATTTATGGTAATAGTGTTTATATTGCTCAAGTTGGAGACTCACGTGCTTATATAGTTCGTGGAGGACGTGTTAAACAGGTAACAGAAGATCAATCTTGGGCTAATGCAGTTAAAAAAGCTGGTTTAGATGTAGGTGATGTTCCTAATAATGTTATTCTACAGGCGTTAGGTACTCAACCAAAAGTTCATGTGGAAGTTACTAGTGTTGATCTACTAAATGGAGACGTTTTACTTCTTTGCTCAGATGGATTATCTAACAAGATCAAAGACTTAGAAATGAGAGAAATTGCTAATAGTAGTCAAGATCTTGCAGAAAATTGTAGACAATTTATAGAGTTAGCTAACAAGCGAGGTGGAGAAGATAACATAACAGTAGTTCTAGCAAGGTTTGTAGGAAAAAGCTTGCTTTCTGGAATGGAGTCGGATCTTAGTATCACTTCTACTTTTAAAGTAGTAACTCCATTGGATTTTGGTGATTCAATGGATGAAAACGAAACTATGAGTTTTCAAGGAGAACAAGATCCTAAAAAAGATGTTCCAGATCCAATGGCAATTACTCAAAGTGCTTTGTTAGATGCTATTCCCACTCTTTCAAATTTGCCATCTCTCCCTAGTCCTGCCACAAATGCTAAAGAACTTCCAAAAACAAGCCCTGTAGCAGCTACTTCTCCTTTAGGTAGTAAACCTGCTGGCAAAGAATCTAAGGAAATATCACTTAATACTTCTCCTTTGACTTCAAAGGATATTGAAGTTAAATCTTCTAAAAGCTCTACAGTATCACCTGAAAAAGCTGCTTTTAGGCAAGCTGATACTAAAACAGATCTTCCTGCTGTTCCGGTGTTTGACTTAAGTAAAGAGCCTGTTATTGAAAGTAAACCAGAACCAGAACCAGATGTAAAAATTGAATTTGTTCCTACTCCTGTTGAAGAGCCTAGAATACAATCTTCTTCAGTGTTGGCAAAATCACCAGACAAAAGTAAGGCAGAATTTAATTTATTTCAAAGTCAGATTACAGGCCAGGCTCTTAATTCTGTACAAAATTCTGACAAACCAGGAGAAAAACCAACAGGTAAGTCAGATATAATTGCTTTACCTCCAAAACCTCCTGGTCAAGCTCCTATTCCTACAAGTTCAAGCAATGTAGCAAAGTCTATTGTTCCTGTTCCACCAATGCAAAATACAGCTCAACCTCCAATTGCTCCACCAAGGCCAATAGTACCAAGCCCAATGGCAGAGCCTAAAGCCCCTGTTTTGCCTCCTAGTTCAAAAGCAAGCTCAGAAGCAAAACAACCTTTGCCGCCTTTGCCGCCTTTGCCAAATGTTTTGCCAAAACCAAGTTCAACAACACCAGCAGTAGCACAGCCTCCAATTTTGCCGCCGCCGCTAGTGCCTAGTGCTCCAGCCACAAAACCAGTTGCTCCAGTTGTTCCCCCTTCTGTATTTTCGGGTCCTGGATTAGTACCACCACCGGTTCCAGCAGGGGTGCCAACAACAAAACCTTCTATACCAGTGCCAACAACAAAACCTTCTTCACCAGTTGCTGAAACTCCTTCTGGTCTTTCTGGACAGGCTTTAACACCCCCACCTGCTCCTATTATTCCAGTAACTAAACCAAGTACTCCTGTAGTTCCGTCATCAGGTATAATACCTAAGCCACCATTGGCTCCACCTCCTATAGTACCAAGTGGGTTAGTTCCACCACCTCAAGCTGAAGCAAAACCATTGCCTCCAGTTATTCCTGCTCCTATTGTTCCACCAATTTCAAAAGATGAGCCAAAATTACCTTTGCCTGCTCTTGCTAATAAACCAGAAACTGGGCCAGTACCACCAGCTTTGAGTGGGAATTTATTTGCTCCACCTCCAAAACCTGTTGTCCCAAGTGACAAAGAAGCTGTTGCTCCGCCTAAATTTGCACCGCCACCAGCAACTTTGCCATCAGCTCCACTAAATTTATTTGTTCCTGATGCAAATGCTACTTCACCAATACCCAAAGCTGCTCCATCTGCTTTGTCTGGTGGCTTATTTGCTCCGCCTCCAAAAGCGTCTTCACCAAATGCGCCAAAAGTAGATGATTTTTTAGAGAATTCTCTTTTTTCTCCAGCAAGTCCAATACCACCAAAACCTATAGCTCCACCTCCTAGCGGAGTTAAGTTACCGCCTCTACCAATTTCACCAAAAGGTGCAGCAGGAGACAATCTTTTAGAGAACTCTTTATTTACTCCTCCTTCTCCACTAAAAGTATCTGAGGCAGCCGATCCTATTTTAGGTACAAGTTCTCCAGGTTTAATTTTTCCAGAGGCTTTTAAGGAAAAAACTGCTCCTCCATCTTCAGCAAAGACTTTGGATGATGAACCAGATCCAATAATGTTGGAAACTTTATCTGTAGCGACTCCAGAAGAACCTAAAGATTTTAAACCAGAAGCAAAATCTCCTTTATTTGCTCCTCCTTCTGGTGCGCCATTACCACCATTGGTACCACCTCCAGTCAGTAAAACAGAACCTAACAAGCCAACAGGTGCTAATCCATTATTTGCGCCACCTTCAGCCAATAGACCACCTCAACCTGCTGCTAACCCAATTGTTCCGCCAATGAACCCATTGCCTCCTCCTATGGCAGCAAAACCAGAAGCAGGGACAAGTGATCCAAAAGCTAATAAAACAGGTGTTGAAGTATTGGCTTCTTTATTTTCAGCTCCTGGCAAACCTGGGCCAACACCATCCGCCCCAAGTGCTATGGGTGTACCACCGCCACCAATGGCTAAGGCAGAAATACCTAAGCAGCCAGAGGTAGCAAAAGATCCGTTAAAACCTGCACCTCCAGCACTAGTTTTGCCTCCTAGTCCTAAAAAGGCAGATGTTCCATCTGTGGTTCCACCACCCTTAAAACCTTCTATTCCAGCTATAGCGCCGCCGCCAATAGCGCCACCACCAAAACCTTTAGGTGGTGTGTCTATACCTCCGCCGCCAACTGAGGATAAAAGTGTTAAATGGACTCCAAAAGATACACCTAACATATCATCAGATTCTCCAACTTTGTCACCTGGGAAATCAGAGCAAGGAGAGAAAAAAGCTCCGTTATTTTCTCCACCACCAGCTCCAGCACCAAGTAAGCCTCTTAACTTGCCACCTCCACCAGGACCTCCTCCAGCAGCAAAGACTGGAATACCTCCTGTGGCAGTACCACCAGGAAAGGTAGATTTGCCACCAGCTCCTAAACCAGCTCCAGCAGTTAATTTGCCACCGGCTCCTGTAGCTGCTAAATCGCCAGCTCTTCCACCTCCACCAGCTCCTGTTTCTAGTAAACCATCTTCTTTTGAAGATGAGCCTGCGAGTGCTTTAACTTCTCCAACAAGGAGTTCCGAGGCCACAGCTTTCTCAGAAGTTTCTACAGGTACAACTCCTAAAAAAGAAAGCCCAATTAACCCTAAATTAATAGCCGCCTTAGGTGTTGTTATATTAGTTATAATTAGTGTTGGTGTTGTTATCTTTATATTCTTAGGTAAGGGACAAAACACACAAAGTGGTTCAAACTCAACTGTTACTCCTACACCTGTAGTGAATACTAATCCAGAAACTCCAGTGCCATCACCTAGTCCAGTGGCAACAACAAAACCACAAACTAATCCAACACAAAGTGATGAGCCTCCTGTGCCTAAAGATACACCAGGGCTTATTAAGTATGCACTAAGTGAATTAAATAAAATTATAGATAGAGCACAAAAAGAAATGCCAGACTCTGATCCAACAAAAGAAGTAAACCTAAGACCTTTGAGAGCCCTTAGAGATCAGCTTTCAGAATATGTGACTAAAAATGTTGCAACTGATGAAGCTCGTAGCTATGCAGAAACAGCTCTAAGCCGGGTTAAAGGTTTACGCACTCAATTAGATGCATTGCCAAAAGCTGCTGGAAAAGGAGGCAAAAAAGGCAGGTAAAATTGTCGAAAAAGCCTCAAATTTTGTTTACCTATTTATTTTAGCAACAAGTTTTTAGGAGTTGAATATAATGCGACCTTCAATAGTTTTATTGGGGTTAATAGCGTTAGCTTTAACATTAGTTGGTAGTGTAAAAGCACAAGAAAAATACGATGTCAAACAAGTAAAATTCCTAGTCTATGATAAAAGTGGCTATTCTTGGAATGATGCTAATGCTTTTTTAGGTGTAAGATTAGATACAACAAAAACAGATACTTTAGAAGACCAAGAACTTAATGCTGGAACTACTACCTATGCTGTTGGAAGCGAATATCAGCGCTATGGCTTAAAATTTGATACTGCTGGGAATTGTTATGCAGATGTCAATTTTATTGTTTATAAAAATGTGGATAAGCTTATATATTACGAAATTGCTCTACTAAAAAAAGAAGGCGACAAATACACTACTGTACCTCTTACTAATCGTAGTTACTCTATAAGTCGTACTACTCCAGATAAATACTCAATCAATGCTACTATATTTAGACCATTATTATTAACAGACTGGTTAATTTATATTGGTATAATGGTAGCTAGCATGGGTTTTATTTATTTTTCTATTTTCCGCTGGTTATTTACTTCATTGTTATTCAAACATAATTGGCCAGTGAGCAGAGCCGAATATTTTACAACTTCTCTCAGCTTATTATTAGTATTAGCTGTTTTTGCATTGCTAATGGTGTTATTCCTTCCTCAAACTGTTGTAGTTTGGACAGTACTTGTAGTGCTTTCCATTTTTTGGGCTGGACATGCTATTACTTGGGCAATGTCTTAATAGCTTAATAGCCCAGTTATTAAGCTAAACTGGGCTATTATAAAAAATCTTTTCAGCCTTTAGAACTTTCCCAAGACTTGTTTTAATGTACTAAATTGCTTTTTTGAAGCTTTTCATGAAGTGGTTTAATTTCCTTTTCTTTGATGAATTCCCAATCAGCTAACAATGTTTTTAATGCATCTTGAAGATCTTTTGATGATTGTAGAAGTTGTGTTGTAGGAACTGCATCTACTTCTTCTATTGTGCCTAACAATTGGGCCAACTTATCTGTTAGATCATTTATATTAGGTGTTGTGTTAGAGGCTTTTGTACCACTAGAGTAATGACCAGATTCTAGCTCATAAAGATCTTTAGATAATTTAGCAATAGATTCCTTAATTTCTCCTTGAGTATTGGGTTCAATGGTTTTTAATTGTTCTTGTATATAATGAATGTGTGAAGCTAACTTGTTTAATTGAATTAGCCCTTGATAGTTTTCCATTGAAGTATCAAACATTTTAGTTAAACCTTCTGTAGTAATTTTTACTCTAGGATCCATTTTTACTGTAAGAGTTTGCTGATAAATTTTCCCATTAATTGTTAGTTTAATTGTGTATTCTCCAGGAAGTACATTTGGCCCTAAAGGTTCACTTGGAGTGTTGCGGTAAATAGCAGAAATTGGATAACTTCGCTCTATACCTGGAGGTGGTGCATAATGTAAGTCCCAAACAAAACGTTGCATTCCAGCTTTGTTTGATAAAACTTGTGAAGGTCTAATCCAATAAGTAGGAATATTTAGTTTTTGTTCGTTAACTTCTTCAGGTTTATCTGAACTGGAAAAGCGTCTTACAAGCTTATTTGATGAATCAAATATTTCTAAAACTACAGGTTCTTTAGTTTCTTCTTGTAAATAATAGTCAATTATTGCTCCATCTGGAGGGTTTTGACCCATTGGTTCTTCAGGTGGAATAGGTGTGTCAGTATTTGTACTACGTCTGATTCTGTGAGTAAGTTGTGGGTTGAAAAGAAATGCTTCAGATTTAGCTATTTTTTCATTAAGTTGTCTTAATGAAGTTATATTGTCTAAGATCCAAAAAGAACGGCCATGCGTTCCAACTATAATATCATCATTATGCACAACTAAATCACGAATAGATGTTGAAGGCATATTAAGTCTTAAGGCTTGCCATTCTTGACCATCGTTAAAAGAAACATAAACTGCACGCTCAGTTCCAGCAAATAAAAGCCCTTTGCGGAGTGGATCTTCACGAATGGCATTTACTACTTCATTGTTAGGGATGCCTTTAACGATTTCTTGCCAAGTTTTACCTCCATCATGTGTGCGATAGATATGAGGATGTAAATCATCTAATCTAAAGCGGTTAATTGCTGCATAAGCTGTTTCATTATCAAAATGTGATGCTTCCATTAAAGAAACTTTACTCCAAGATGATAACTCTGGAGGAGTAATATTTTGCCAAGACTTACCCCCATCATGAGTAATGTGAATAAGGCCATCATCTGTTCCAACCCAAATGGTATTTACATCTTTAAAAGAAGGTGCAACTGTATAAATTACACCACGACGAGGCATTGTTGCCATTTCTGGTTTACGATAAACCCCAATGTTTTCAGGCACAGAAGGTTGTTCACGGCTTAAATCTGGACTAATAATATCCCAACTATTTCCCCCTGTGGTTGTTTTGAAAAGCACATTACCTGCATAGTAAAGTACATGTGGATCAACTGGAGAAAAAATTACTGGAGCAGTACGTAAAAATCTATATTTTCCACTCCTAATAGCTTCTGGAGCAATATTTTGAGCTTGTCCAGTAGTTCGATCAAATCTAGTTAATTTACCACCGTAAATTATATTAGGATTAAGAGGATCAGGAGCAATATAACCATATTCTTCTGCTCCAACAGTTATAAAATCTCTCCAAGTAATTGCTCCATAATCGCCGCGACTAATTACAGCCGCAGATCCACTTTCTTGTTGTCCTCCATAAACCCAATAGGGAAACTGATTATCCGTAATTACATGGTAGAATTGTGCTGTAGGTTGATTATACCAACTACTCCAAGTTTCTCCTCCATTAACTGTAATAACTACACCCTGATCTGAAGCTAATAGAATGATATCAGGGTTGTTTGGATTAATCCAAATACGATGGTAATCATCTCCACCAGGCGCACCTTTAATAGCAGTAAAAGTTTTACCGCCATCATTAGAGCGATAAGTACAAATATTTGCAACATATACAATATCAGGATTCTGAGGATGCACTTTTACTTCAGCAAAATCTGAACCTCGTCCCCATAAACGACCATCATCACTAAGTCTTTGCCAGGTTTCTCCACCATCATCAGAACGGTAAAGTCCACCTAATTTAGAGGAATCTACTGTTGCATAAAGGCGATTAGGATTGCTTGGAGCAATAGCAAAACCAATACGTCCTAAATCTTGTTCAAATGTTGGAAGCCCTTTGTTTAGCTGTTTCCAGGTTGTGCCACCATCAGTTGATTTATAAAGTCCGCTGCCAGAACCTTGCCAAGATCCATTTTCCCAAGGCCCTTGTCTAGCTGCCCAAAGATCAGTATATATAATTTGAGGATTTTTAGGATCAAATGCTACTTGTATTGCTCCTGTATTTTCATCTTTATAAAGGACTTTTTCCCAAGTTTCTCCGCCGTTTAATGAACGAAAAACACCTCGTTCTGTGTTTGCTCCATAAGGATGGCCTAAAACTGCAACAAAAACACGATTTGGATTTTGTGGATCTACAATAACAGAACCAATTTGCTGTCCATCTTTTAAACCCATATTTTTCCAAGTTTTACCACCATCAGTTGATTTGTAAACCCCATCACCAACAGAAAGATCTGGACGTTGCAAACCTTCACCACTACCTACATAAATAATGTTAGGATTAGAAGGAGATACAGCTAGATCTCCTATGGATCCCGTAGGTTGGCTATCAAAAATAGGTTTCCAAGTTCGACCATAATCATTAGTCTTCCATACTCCACCATGGTTTACACCAGCGTAAAATACATTAGGTTGATTTGGTATTCCAGTTGCCCCAACTGTACGACCTGCTCGGAATGGCCCAATACAGCGCCAAGATAAATTTTGATAGAGATTAGGATTAAACTCTTGAGCAGAAACCAAAGAACTTGTTCCTATAAGTAATAGTAATAGAGTAATAAAGAATACTTTATAAATGAAAGCCATAATTTTCCTCAAGGAATTATTTGTAAAGATGTTTAGCCAATAATTGGACTTTTAGGAATTAATAAAAATTGCTCCAATAATATAAAACTTTTTTTGAAACTAAAAAAGCTTCTTAGAGTTTATAACTTAAAAGGAGAACTTATGCGACTAAAACAACTATTATTAACAGCTATTTTTTTGTGTCTAATTTGGGTTAATCCTATACAAGCAAATGATTTAGATATAATTGCTAAAAAAGTAACTTCAGAAAATGCTACAGAGGTTGCAACTGCTATTTCTGATTTAAGAAAAGCTGGTCCAAATGGTTTAGAATCCTTAATGAAAACTTTTGCCCCAGAAATCAAAAAACACCTGGAATCTACAACACCTGAAATTGATCCAAATTGGCAGAAAATAAGCCAAGCTCTTAATGCTGTAAGTCGCCAAAAAGATGCTTATGCTTCTGGACTTTATTGGTACACAGATTTGGAAGACGCAAAAGTAGCAGCTAAAGCTAGCAAAAAACCTATCTTATCCTTGCGGTTATTAGGTAATTTGGATGATGAATTAAGTTGTGCTAATAGTCGATTTTTCCGTACTATCTTATATCCTAATACAAAAATATCTAAGTATTTACAAGAGAATTATATTTTGCATTGGAAGTCTGTTCGTCCTGCGCCAAAGCTTACAATAGATTTTGGTGATGGACGCAAACTAGAGCGTACCATTACAGGTAACAGTATTCACTATATTTTAGATAGCCAAGGCCAGCTTGTAGATGCATTGCCAGGGCTACATAGTCCAGCCGCTTTTTTAGCTTGGCTTACCAAAGTAAAAGACTTTACTAAACAAATTGATTTAATAACTGGTGATAACAAAGAATCAATTCAAAAATCTTATCTACAACAATATCATCGAAATAGTATTATGATTACAGGCTCACTCTTAACTTCGGATTTGGAAAAAATTGAAGAAAAAAATGTATTGAATGTCTTATTATTGGGTGATCCAAATAAAAAAATTACTCCAAAAGCTTCCGAAGCTGCACCAGTTGCAATAACAAAAGCTATTGTAGAACTTCCTATTTTGCGCCAAATGGCTGATAATTTGGATGATTTTAAGGCTCTTACAAATGATGCTACTTGGAATAAATTGGCTAATTTACATATTGCAGAAGTTAGGTTAGATCAAAATACAATAGATTTAATGATTAGTAAAAATATAACTGCTTATAAACAAGTTATTAATGGTCAAGATCCAATGCAAAAAGTTTTGGAAAAGCTTACTTTCTCTATTGCTAAAGACAGTGTTTATAATGAGTATTTCCTACATAGCAAAATACATCAACTGTTATTAAATGCTGATAACTATAAGGATTTAGAAGCTTTTAATGAAAAGATTTATTCAGAATTATTTTTAACTCCAAAATCCGATCCTTGGTTAGGCTTAAAGCCAGATGATGTTTATAGTGCAATAGAAAATGATGGGGTAGTCAGATAAATTTTAATGAAATTTAATACCTGGGGTCGTGCTTACAGCTACATAAAACCCCAGGTTAATTATTATTTAGCATAATAGCCGCGTCTAGTACGAATAGCTAAATCTGCTTTATCCACTTTGACTTTTAGTTTGCGCCATGTACCATCACGGGCAGAATTAGTTGGATAATAGGCAAGACTGTAAAGTGTGCGTAATTCTGCTGCTACTTTCTCATATACACCATTTAGATTTTCTGGACGTTCTGCTTTGAAAAATATTCCTCCAGAGCTTTCTGCTAATGCTCCTAATTGTTTCCGAGCTATATTGTAACTTTCAGGTAGTTCAATATCTTGGCTTACATTTTCTTTTTCTGTATCAAGATAAATTGGGAAAATTAATAAACCAGATTCTTGAACTTTATGAAGCACTTGGTCAAAAGTAACGCGGGAAGGCATTGGATAAGTTGCACTGATTGAGTTATCAACTCCATCTGTTAAAACTACAATAGCATTTCTTTGACCTTCAACTTGCTTAAACATTTGTGTTACAGTAAACCACATAGCCTCATAATAAGCTGTTCCGCCCTTAGGCATCGTCATATATTGTAGGCGTTGTTTAATCAATTCACGGTCGTTTGTAAGTTCACAAACTACTTGAACACTGCGAGTGAAAGAAACTATAGCTAACCTATCTTCTGGACGACAGGTTTCTATAAAACGCAAAACTGCTCGTCGAAGTATATCAATTTTGTCAATTATACTTCCGCTTAAATCAATTAAAATAACAAGGTTAAAAGGTGTGTTTACAGGTTCAAAATGTTCTATTTGTTGTTGAATTCCATCTTCATAAACTTGAAAGTCTTCTGTTTTCAAGTTTGTAACTGCCCGACCATCACGATTCATTACACTAACATTTAGTGAAACTAACTTAGTATCTATCTTTATAGCATCTGAGTTGTCATCTGAGTTGTTAGTAGTATTACGTGAGCTTGAATTATTAGGGTAATTGTTTCTCTTAATTGTTGGCGGAGTAGTATTGTTATTGTTAGAGGAATTACTAGCTATATCTCCAAAAGGATCTTGTCCAGAATTATCTGGTGAGTTGTATTGAGGGTTTGAATTATAGCCAGAATTATTATTACCAGAATTATTGTAGCTAGAATCATTATTATTATTACGACGTTTTAATGGTGGAGGGGTAGCGTTATTACTAGGATAGTTATTTTGATAATTTGAATTATTTTGATTATTGTAATCATCATTTTGTTGTGGTCTACTACTTCCTGGGGGAGGGATTATTCTTACTCCAATTCCACCTTGATTATCAATGCTGCTATTAGATTTGGTACGATTTACTCCTAAATTGCCAGCATCCACAGAATTATCTGTTCCATCAGATTTTTGACCACCACCAAATATATCTGTATTTGAACTATTGTTGGAACTACTAGAGTTATTAGAGTTATTAGAATTAGAACTACTAGAATTACTAGAATTATTTTTATTAGAGTTATTGGAGTTATTAGGGTAGCCAGAATTGTTAGAGTTAGGGTTATTACGTCCACTTAGACTGCCACCAGAATTTCCTCCATAACTACCACCATAAGTATAAGGTTGGTTGTTAGCATTGTTGCGTTTGCTAAGAGTAGGTGTAGAGTTCCCAAATAGGGTATCATTATTATTACTAGAGTTGTTATTAGAATTATTATTGTAGTTATTATTAGAGTTATTGCCGTAATAGTTACTTGAATCAGCACTAGAGCTAACTGCTGGGATGGAAGGAATTGTAGCTACATCTTTATCTAATTCTTGAGCTAAAAGAGCTAATTGAATATTTCCAGTACTGCTACGCAGTATAACAGGGTTGCCACCTGAATTGAGTTTTCCTTGTAAGGATTTGGAAGTAGGAGGAATATAAGGTTCAACAGGTAATTCTGACTTAATAGTTCCTTCCTTGGTAGTCATAACTAGGTCAGCATCTTGTGAGGAAGGAGACTCCATTTTAATATTACCGCTACCTGTTTCTACTAGAGCACTTGCAACAGATCCTTTTATTTGAACAGAGCCATTATTAGTAATAAGCCTTAAGCTAGTATTTCGTGGAATATAGATGGCTAAATTAACACGAGAAGTTTTTTCCGATGGTTGAGTTTTAATATTTATTTGGCTTTTAGTGTTAAAAAAAGCTACATCAGAAAGAGCCATAGGACGGCCTGCTGGTTCAACTTTTTTAGCTATAACATGAACTAGTTCTTCTGCCCAAACTTCAACTTTAATATCTCCACTAACGTTTTCTACTTTTACTGTACCACCAGTTTTAAACTCAAAACTTTGGTCTAATGTCTCATAGTTTTGAGCTTGTAGAATTGGCACAAAAAACATCAATGTGACAAAGAAAAAGATCGCGCCAAATAAACGCGATCCTAACTTAAGAGAAATAGGCTGAGAATGTAGCTTTTTCATAACATAAAACTCCATCTACTTATTTATCCAAAGGCAATATACTTAAGATATTGACCCTTTACGTACTGTAAGCACTGGACAACAAGCATTTCTTACAATTCGTTCAGCATCTCGTCCTGGTAAAGAGGATTTATTGTCTGTTCTACCAGTTCCAATAATGATCAAATCAATATCTTTTTCAGATGCTATTCTTAACACTTCGTCTGCTGCGCTTCCTTCAGTAAGTAAAGTTTCTAGAGAAATGTCAGAAGCTTCTTGAGCTAATTGTTTTAGACGTTCATTGGCATCTGAACGTACACGATCTTCTACATCAATAACTTTAGTGAGGGAAACAGCTTGAATATAACCAAGAAATGCAGCAAGAGAATGAACAACAGTTAATTCTGACTGATGAGCGCGTGCTAACTCAAGAGCTAATTTTTTAGCGCTTTCATCATTTTCTGACAAACTAGTAGCAAATAGAATGCGATTTAGAGCAATGGTAGTTTCTGAGCCTTTATAGTAAACAAACTCATGTAAAGGTTGTCTAGTAAAAAGCATAGGACAACTAGCATGTCCCATTACACTTAGCGCAGTTGAACCAATAGACCCACCTAGTCCTGCATGAGCAGTTGTGCCAATAGTGGCAAAGTCAATTGCATGTTCACGAATGATACGAGGAATTTCATCTTTTGGGTTACCTTCTGTTAAAAGTAATTCTACCTTTAAACCTTTAACCAAAGGCGAATGAGCAAGATGTTCCATCTCTCGTTTAATTGGTACTAACCATTCATAATTGTTATCAGCCAAAGTTCTTTCAGGTAACTTTAGTGCATTAGGTGGTAAACTAGCTTCCTGTGAATTATGAATATAAAGTGTTGCATTATGTTGACGAGCAAAAGCAGCAGCATATTTAAGTGCACTTTTAGAATTAGCCGAAAAATCGGTCGTGAACAGAATGTTCTGGAACGGGTACATAAAATTATGCCTCGATTAAAAATATTTAGAAAATTATCAAGTGATGATAGACTTGCCAAGTGATTGTAGCCTAAATATGTTATCAATGTCTACTCACGAGCTATCAATCTTGAACTATTAATACAGTTAAGGAAACAAATTATGCCTAAAATTTATCTTGCACTTGTAATCCATGCTCATCAGCCAATAGGCAATTTTGATAATGTGATTGAAGATGCTTATCAAAAATCCTATCTACCTTTTGTAAAAACTTTAGCTAATCACCCACAAATTAAAATGGCCTTACATTTTACAGGCTCTTTATTATCTTGGTTTAAAACTCATCACCCAGATTACCTTACTCTATTAAGTGATTTAGCACGCAATGGACAAATAGAACTAATCTCAGGTGGATTTTATGAACCTATCTTAGCAATTTTACCTTATAAAGATCGCTGTGAACAGATTCTTAAACTTAATAATTTTCTAGAAACAGAACTTGGTTATCAAGCAAAAGGAATGTGGACGGCAGAAAGAGTTTGGGAAAGTAATTTAGTATCAGCAATTAATGATACAGGAATTAAGTATACTATCTTAGATGATACACATTTTCGAATGGCTGGGTTAAGGGATAATGAGCTTTTTGATTACTATGTAACAGAAGAACAAGGTAAAACTCTTAAGTTAGTTCCCTCAAGTATGAGAGTTCGCTATTTAGTCCCATTTGCTGAACCAGAAGAAACAATAATTTATTTACGTAAACTTTGGGGTAGTACTAATCATGATCTGCTAGTAGCAATGGGAGACGATACAGAAAAATTTGGTGTTTGGCCCAAAACCTATAGTCTATGTTATAAACGACATTGGTTAGATCGTTTTTATAAGGCTTTAGCAAATGAAACTGATTGGCTAGAAACAGTTAAATTGGGTGATTATTTGGAATCCAGCGAGCCTAGAGATAGAATTTATTTACCTACTGCTAGCTACTCTGAAATGATGGAATGGGCACTCCCTGCAAAAGTTTCTCAAGAATTTGTAGAGTTAAAGCATATGTTAGGAAATAGCGAACCGGAGCAAAAACTTGCTGAGTATCTGCAAGGTGGATATTGGCGTAATTTCTTAATGCGATATCCTGAAAGTAACCTGATTCACAAAAAAATGCTTAAGGTTAGTGAGCGTACTCATCAACTTTACTTAAAATATAAAGAAAATGAAGAACCGATTTCTTTAACTCAGTCTGATAATCCAAATATACTAAAATTAAAAGAAGCCTATGATTGTGTATTGCAAGGGCAATGTAATGATGCTTTTTGGCATGGAGTTTTTGGAGGGCTTTATGCTCCACACCTTCGTAGCACTTCTTTGATGGCTTTAATAAAAGCTGAACGTTTGTTGGATCAAGTAGAGTTTGAAGGCCAAGATAATTGGTTAAATGCTAACACTGTTGATTATGATGCAGATGGATTGAATGAAATAGAAGTTCAAACAAATGTTTTTTCAACTGTTTATGATCCAAAAGATGGTGGATTTCCTATTATAGACTTTAAGACTAGGAATTTTAGCTTAGTTAATTCTTTGCAAAGAAAGTTGGAAGCCTACCACAGTCGTGTTAGAGAAATTGCTGAACAAGAGAAAGCAGAAGAACTTGCAGAATTAGAAAGACAAGCTAATTCACCTAATATTTCGGAATCTGTTAGCACTCATCGGGTAGAAAGTTCACACAAAACTGAGCCTACTACAACAAGTGATGATGATGGTGTAGAAACAATTCATGACATAGTAAAAGTTAAAGAAAAAGGACTAGATAGATTTTTAGTATATGATAAACACTCTAGAAATTGCTTTACGCTATATGCTTTAGCTGAAGATACTACATTAAATGATCTTGCTAAACAAGATTTAGATAGAAAATGTTTGATTTCTCAAAATGCAAAAGCAAAACTAATTCAAGAAAACCAAAAAGCAGAAGTTCTTGTTAATCATAAAATTAGCTTAAAAGGTTTTGATAGTGATAATAATAACTCTATAGAGTTAAATCAAACCTTTAATTTTGAAGCAAATAGCCCTACTGTACATAGTAAGGTATCAGCTGTAGAGTTACAGGATTTTACAGGTAATTTTGCAGTAGAATTTACTATTAATTTGTTAGCAGGTGATGCACATGATAGGTATATTAAGTTTGCTGATCAACAACACAGGCTTAACTGGCAAGGTGTAGTTGCTAAGGAAACAGAAATAAGTTTAGTGGATGAATATTTTAGAGTAGCTGTTAAACTTACTTCTAATAGTACTATTGATTGGTGGGTTTATCCTATTTTTTCTGTTTCACAATCTGAAGATGGTTTTGAAAGAGTTTATCAAGGTTCAACTGTTCTTGCTGTATTTTCCTCAAGTCAAGCTAAAGAAACTTTAGAGCTTAATTTTACAGCTGTTGGGCTTTAGTTAAATTAAGAAGAGAAATGAAGTCAATTTTTATCATTGAGTCTATTTTAATTTAGAGTAGTTCGAAAATAGACTTTCTATCAATTAAAACTTATTAGACTTAAATTAGCTCAGGGATTGTAAAGAAATACAAGCAATTCCTGAGCATAAAACACAACAGGGTTAGAGGTTATGTAAATGAGGATTAGAACACAATCAAACCCACAACGTTGTGAAATTTGCCATAAGGCAGATTGTTTTGAACCTGACACAAGTTTTTGTTCTCGTTGTAATATAGTCATGAAGACTAGCAATACTTCTGTGGGTAGCATTGCTGAAGTAAAAAGTATATTACGCAGTGGTATTCAAATAGAACGTTCTGACAAAGAGCTAAGGCTAACTAAAGCTTGGTATGATAAAAAAAACGCTAGGTTTTTAATTTTTTTTGCTAGTCTCTGGAATTTGATAATAGGAGTTTTTTGGCTATATATTCCTATAGAAATCATTCTCACTCAAGATTTAACAAAATTATCTCAAATAGTATTTCTAATTCCACATACAATTATTGGGTTATTATTCATTTATTACTTGATAGCGATCTACAAAAACTATATTGTGATTTCTGTTACAGATACAGTTCTAATAGTTGAACATGAACCTTTGCCATGGGTAATAACTCAAAGGATTAGTTCCTCAAAACTACTTCAGCTTTATGTAAAACAAGAAGGTATCTTGAAAACAAAAAAAGAAGTAATAAAGCTTTATGATTTATGTGCAAAGCTAAAAGATGGAACAGATGTTAAACTTTTAAGTAGTTTGCCTTCTGAAGATGTAGGTCAGTTTTTAGAAAAACAAATAGAACAATACCTTGGAATAATTGATCAACCAATTGAAGGTGAGATAAGTAATAAGTGCTTAGGATAGAAAGAAATATTTATGAGTTGGGCAAAATTTGCTATTGAATCGCTTAAGAAAGGACACATTGTTCAAATAAAACCACGAGGTCATTCCATGAAAGGAAAAGTTGCCGATGGGAGCTTGGTAACTGTTACTCCTTGTCAAAAAGAAAGTCTTCAAGTTGGAGATATTGTACTTGTAAGGGTTAAAGGAAAAGATTACTTACATCTCATAAAAGCAATAAATCAAGGAAGATTTTTAATTGGCAATAATATAGGTGGGATAAACGGTTGGGTGGGACATAATTGTATTTATGGTATTGCAACCAAAATTGAATCTAAATAAAGTAAATATTGCTATTATTTTACTCCAACCAATACAACCTGGAATAATTGATGCTCTTATCCAACATCTTGAACCGCTATTTAATGCTACTTGTTTTGTAGAAAATAGAAATTTAGATTTAGATTTTGCTTATGATAAAGAGCGTAAGCAGTTCAACTCAACTAGTCTTCTTGCTAATTTAAAACCTACTATTGCAAAAAATTTTCGGGCTTTAGTAATTATAAATAGTGATATATACTCTAATAGCTCTACTTTTGTTTTTGGTGAAGCAGAAGTAAATGGTAAAATTGGTATTATTTCGTTGGCAAGATTACATGAATATAGTTTAGATATAGAAATATTAAAACAACGTATATGCAAAGAAGCAACACATGAAATAGGACACATTATGGGTTTGAGACATTGTCAAAACAAACTATGTGTAATGTCTTTTTCACCTAGCCTAGCAGAAGTAGAGAAAAAATTAAGCCGTTTTTGTCCAGATTGCATGCACTTATTGGTTGAAACCTTGTTTATAACCTAGGTTCACTATGTTGTAGCAAAAGATTAATTGATTAACTTACTTTATCTCAATAGGTTACATTCTTATGAAGAAGGATATTGAGGTTGTGAAATAAGTTTGGCAAAAAACCTAAGTGAGTGATATTTCTTGTCTTCACTTTCTTGAACCTTTCCTGTGTCTAAGTATCCTTGAGAATGTAATTGTGTTAGTAAGTTAGATATTTCAGATGAATGAACATGTTCAAAAGAAACCAATGCCATTCCTAAACGAATTATATCATTATTGGTTAAAGCAATACCTTCATCATTTGTTGGGACAGGAATTTCTTTCCAATCCCCTTGAAAGCGCTGAATAGTTGTTCCTAAACGACTTTTGCAATCTTTTAAGAAAAAAGTTCCATCACGAAATTCAATACAAGCATGTCTACGAGAAATAGTTTTATTTATAGCATCAGATGTGCGTGCAAAAGCAAAATCATTAGGAGCAAAACTTTCACCTCTATTTGAAAAAACATTCCTTGCTCTACCTAAATAAGTAGTTTTTTTGGCTATTAAGAAATATTCTCTAAAAGCACGCACATTGATTGGTTGTAGTAGGGCTAAAGGGGAAACTTCTGTTTTGGGAAAACTAACTTTGATTATTCGTGCTGGGTTAGCTTCTACTATTACATCTAATCCGCTAGGGGTTTGCTTATGATTAGGCCATTCGAGCCTAACTAAACAACGGTTGCTTATTTGATTAGACTTTTGTTTTGTTGGTACTCCTGGCAAAACATCTATTTCTGTACGCAAAAAATCAAAAAGCTTATACCCTTTAGTTTTTATATAAGCATAAATATGCTGGTAAAATGCTTTAGAGTTAAATATAGTTTCAAGTTCTTGGATTTTCTTGGGTTTTGCCAAAGGAATAAAGATATGGATTATGTTAGGGACATAAATATTTTCTTGCCAAGAAAGTTTTTTGGACTCTATTTCTTGAAATATATCTTTTGCAAATTGGGTTGGAACTAAATCTTCATATATAAGTGCTGTGAAAACTACAAGTAAAAATTCTTGTAATTCAGCTAAGTGATTTTTAGTAATTTCTTCCATAAACCCTCAAAATAATCCTCAAATAAAATTTCTATTTGCTTAAAATAATTTTTCCGCTATTCTGTTATAACATGAGGAAGCAATGGCTGATCAAGAAAAAAACAACCAAAACTCACCTTTTTGGACAATATTGCGTACTTCAATAATTGGTCGCGCTATCAACCGTTTAGCGGGTCCTTTTGTAGACGCTCAGATTTTAGTAGCTGTACAAGAGTATTTTCCTAAAGCTCGCTTAATTTCTCATGCTCGCAAGGATATACTACATATTGAAACCCGTTTAAGTCATGTTACTCGTAAGTTTGTTCACACTACATTTACAGTAATACTAAAAGATCCTCAACTAGATGAACTTTGTATGGCAATGGAGTTAGGTGGATATAAAGCTCTAGTTTTTGGTTTTACTTCAGAAAAAGTTATTTGGTTTTTAAGATCGGAGGATTTTTACTTGTTAGACATAGAAACCTGGGACAATTACCGACTTTGTTTGGATAACCTCGAAATAGGACAAATTTTAATTCCGGAAATTGAACCTTCTTTACCCTTATAAACTACTTAGTATATTTTATTATTAACTAGATTATTAGAGTATATAGTACTACTATATAATAGATAAGGTTATATACTATAGATAGGAAAAGTAAAAAGTTTGAAAGAAAAACAAGCTCTTTCTTTGCAAAGAAAGAGCTTGTTTTTTATTGACTTCATAACCTGTTAAGCAAAGGGGTTAGAAGAGTCAAAGGAGATAGAATCAAGAGCTTTACGGAGTTTTTCAGAGACAACAACAAGAGCAGAGACAGAGACAGGAGCATCAGGGTTAGGTTGAGCGCGAGA
>JBDIBI010000009.1:0-241421 GCA_039812885.1 Blastocatellia bacterium | reverse complement strand
TTTTCAAACATCGATTTCTCTTAAAATCTCTATTTAAGAAAGATCCAATTCCGTAGTATTATTTAACGTTGTTTACGTTAATTTGTTTACCGCCGGAAAGTTTTGATTATATTTATTTTTCTTTTTCAGTCAAGCTTTTTTTCCGACTTTTTTCAACTTTTTCCTGACTGCTCTTCCCTGTCTTTATTCTTAAGAAAGACAAAAGCAAGCTAAGCTTAGTTTTTACTAAGAGTAACAGCTTTTTGGGTTGTTTAGGATTTTTAATACAAACATCTTTGAGGTTGTCGCTTTGTTTAATTGCGGCGTTTGTTAGATTACTATTGCTTCTAACTTCCTGCAACTCACTTTGCCGGGTTGTTTCCGGTTTCAGTTATTTTTTTGTCAAACCCCGTTTGGAAAGTCTGATCTTACACACGCTTTTTTTTTTGTCAACAAAAGTTCCGGTATTTTATAATTTTAATCTAGTTAAAACCTATAGATAGCTTAAAGGTTATTATTTAATTAGAGAAGCTATGTTAGTTATCTATCTGTTGATTTTTAAAGAACTTAATTTTATTTAGTAGAACTATATTTTTATGTTTTTTTCTTTCCGGCATTTTTTGTTTTGGAACTACGACGAGATACTTTTGATCGCACCATTAACCATTGAGCAATGTATTCCCAAGTATCTGTAGCATTTTTTCCAGCCAACATACCCAAATGTCCACCATTAACTTCATGATAAGTCTTATCTTTGCTACTAATTACATCAATTATTGGCCGAACAGCATGTGGATGTCCCAGAAAATCTTGGCGACCTGCAAGAATTAGATATGCAGCTTTAATTTTTCCTAGATCTACTTTTTTGCCAGCGATCACCATTTTTCCACGAAAAAGCTTATTATGGGTAACTACTTCATTAAAGAACTGTTTAAAGGCATCTCTTGGATAAGCAACAAAATCATCAAACCATCGTTCCATAGCTTCATAACCTTCAACATATTCTTCATCCCAAAGATTAAACATCAAGTTAGCAGGCAAAGTTATGGTATTAAGAGGCTTCATAAGTTCAAAAATACTTCTAGAAACATAAGCAGGAACACCTTCTAGAGTATCTGCAATAAAGTTAATTGGGCCATTGATCTTCTTTGCTAATTCTCCATAAGTAGGCCAACGGCTTATATCAGAAGGAGATCCAAGAGCTACGACATTTTTAATTTTTTCTTCTTCATCCAAAGCAGCCAAAATATTGCTAAATATTCCTCCCATACTATAGCCAATCAATGTGACATTAGGAGACCCAGTAATTTCGCGGATGCGATCAATTGCTTGTCCAATATTATTCACATAATCATCAAGGCAAATATTTTTATCTCGTCTAGTGGGTGAGCCAAAATCCAGCATAAAGACATCAAAATCATAATTAAGTAGATATCGAACAAAACTATGTCTAGGTCTAAGATCATATATTTGCGGAGTAACCATTAATGGAGGAATAAAAAGTATCGGAGTGTAAGGAGACTTATAATAGTCTTGCCAAAAGCGCTTCAAGCTAAATTGCTTTTCGCTCATCACGGTTTCTGAAGGGGTTTTCTCAAACTTGGTCAAATATTTTCCACCAAGCAATATCTTCAGAGCATTAACGGTTCTTACCACACCTCTGTAAAACTCAGCTTTACATTGATTGTTAAGATCTTCTCTAGTAGTTTCGAAGTTATCTAATGTGTTTTCTAATATTTCAAAAATACTATCTATTTGATTTTGCATTTTTAACCCAAGTTAGCCTAGGAAGAAATTTTTCATTATAAACCAGACATTAGCAGGACGTTCTGCTAAACGTCTCATAAAATAAGGATACCAATGTTTTCCATAAGGAACATAAACTCTTACATTATACCCTCCACCAGCAAGCTTTGTTTGAAAGTCCCGCCTAACACCATAAAGCATTTGAAATTCATAAGCTGATTTAGGAATATTTTTTTCTTTAGTAAAATCTCTAGTAGCTTTGATCATTTTTGGATCATGTGTAGCAATCCCGTGGTAAATTCCGCTTTGTAGCAATATCTTCATTAATTCAACATAGTTCTTATCAGTATCAACTTTTTTAGGAAAAGCTACTGAGGCAGGTTCATCATATGCCCCTTTGCAAAGTCTAATTCTAGCTCCACATTTTAACAAATCTTCAATATCATCTTTGCTACGATAAAGATACGCTTGTATTACAATTCCAACATTATCATACTCTTGACGAAGTTTTTTAAACATATCAATAGTAGCAGTAGTGTAAGGAGTATCTTCCATATCTATGCGAACAAAGTTTCCATACGCCCTAGCTTTCTCTACAACTCTTTTAATATTACGTAAGCCTAATTCTGGATCTATTGCCAGACCTAGCTGAGTAGGTTTAAGGGAAACATTAGAGTTTAATCCATCTTTATCAATTTTACTTAATATTTTACCATACTCTACTACTTCAGCTTCAGCTTCAGCTTCGCTTTTAATAGCTTCCCCTAAATGATCAAAAGAAGCACTAATATTAAGTTTATTTAGCTCTTTTACAGCTAAAGCTGCTTCTTCAATAGTTTCACCAGCAACAAAGCGATCTGTAATTTTTTTAAACATACTAACATTAGTAAGGATGTTTTTTAGGCTTTCTTGTTTAGACAAATATAAAAGGGCATCTTTAGTAATCATATTTATTTTCTCTATTATAAAAGAGTAGTGATCTGTTGGCGAAAAAGATGCTACACCAAGCTATTATAAGAAATCAACTTTTCTTAAATGGTTGATGCTAAAGTGCACATCTAGCAACTTGATTATGTTATAAAACCTGTTCTTAAAGTAAGAGTTAATGAATTTGATAGTTGACACTTAACTATGCCTAAACTATTATCAAATGTTTGAATTATCTCTCCTGAAGGTAGACATTTGCTTTACCACAGGCTAATATAATCAACAACTTGCGACATATTTTCCAAAATTCATATAACTGTCAACTTAATTTCAATCAGGAGTATCTTCATGAGTACTACCCAATCAACAAATAAGCTAGAAGACTTGCAAAAAGAGTGGGAAGAAAAAACCTTAAACCCTACTCTAAAACGTATGCCAGAGCGTCCAGGAGAATTTACTACAGTTTCTCTTTCACCAATAAACAGGCTCTACACTCCTAATGATATTCCTGATTTTAATTATGAAAGCAAGCTAGGGTTTCCTGGTGAATACCCTTACACTCGTGGCATTCATGCAACGGGTTACAGAGGCAAACTTTGGACAATGCGACAATTTGCTGGTTTTGGTTCAGCAGAAGATACTAATAACAGGTTTAAATATTTGCTTAGTCAAGGACAGGATGGATTATCTGTTGCATTTGACTTGCCAACATTAATGGGGCTTGATTCTGATCATCCAACAAGTGAAGGTGAAGTAGGAAAATGTGGTGTGGCAATTTCTAGTTTGGAAGACATGGAAATTTTGTTCAACGGTATTCCCCAAGAACGTGTTACCACTTCTATGACTATCAATGCTCCTGCTTCTGTAATATTTGCTATGTATTTAGTAGCAGCAGAGAAAAATGGAGCGGATTGGCGTAAAATATCTGGTACGACTCAAAATGATATATTAAAAGAATATATTGCTCAAAAAGAGTGGATCTACCCTCCACGCCCCAGTATGAGGCTAATTACAGATAAATTTGCTTTTTGTAGTGAACATGTACCACGATGGAATTCTATTTCAATTTCTGGTTATCATATTCGTGAAGCAGGCTCAACTGCTGTACAAGAGCTAGCATTTACACTTCGTGATGGTATTGAATATGTTCAAGCAGGTGTTGATGCAGGTTTAGATGTTGATGATTTTGCTCCTAGATTAAGTTTCTTCTTCAATGCACATAATGATTTCTTTGAAGAAATAGCTAAGTTCCGTGCAGCACGTCGCATTTGGGCTAAAGTAATGCGTGAACGTTTTGGAGCAAAGAGTGAAAAATCTTGGCTGCTTCGTTGTCATGCTCAAACAGCAGGTTGTACTTTAACAGCTCAACAACCTTACAACAATGTGGTTCGTGTAGCTATTCAAGCTTTAGCTGCTGTTTTAGGTGGCACTAATTCCCTACATACTAATTCCTTAGATGAAACTTTAGCTTTACCATCTGAACATGCAGTTTTAATAGCTCTACGTACACAACAAATCATTGCTAGTGAATCAGGTGTTGTAAATACTATAGATCCATTAGCTGGCAGTTATTTTATGGAAAAATTAACAGATGATATGGAAAAAGGTGCTATAGAGTACTTTGATCGCATTGATGCAATGGGTGGAATGATTGCTGCTATTGAAGCAGGTTTCCCACAAAAAGAAATCCATGAATCTGCTTATCAATTCCAGAAAGCATTGGAAAGAAAAGAAAAAATAATGGTTGGCATTAATGAGTATGTGATGGATGAAAAGCAAGAAGTACCAATTTTATACATTGATGAATCTGTTGCAGACCTACAACATAAACGCTTAGCTGACTTAAAACGCCGTCGTGACAATCGCACTGTGATGAGCAAACTAGCTGCACTTAAACAAGGAGCTAAAAATAAAGAAAATACAATGCCATTAATTATTGATTGTGTTAGAGAATATGCTACATTAGGTGAAATTTCTGATACAATGAAAGAAGTTTTTGGTATTTACCAAGAACCAGATTTTTAAAACTATAATATCAATAAACACTAACATTTAGATGGTAACCATTAATGTTGACATTTTCTTGGAGACATAATTAATGTCAAGAATTCTAGTAATAGATGATGAAGATGAAGTGAGATTAGCAGCACGGCTCTCCTTAGAATCTGGAGGGCATGAAGTTGTTGAAGCCGGTGGTGGTATTGCAGCAATGAAAATACTCAAAGAAAATAGTTTCTTTGATTTAATTGTTTGCGATGTAATGATGCCTGGCATTGGTGGCTTAGAACTATGTCAATTAGTGCGTTTAGATCCTGAGTTAAAAAATATTCCTTTTATCTTTCTTAGTGGTAAGCGTGAAGACATAGAGCGTCTAGCAGGTATTAATGTAGGTGCAGATGATTATGTTGGTAAACCTTTTGCCGTACAAGAATTGTTATTGAGAGTTAATCATGTATTGTTACGGCACAAACAACATAGCCAACTCCCTGCAACTAATCCTCTTTTACAACTTGAATTACCTCAATTTATTGAAATGGTTGTATTTCATGGGTTAAGTGGCAAACTTACTACTAGTTCAAGACCTAACGATCCTGGAATTATATTTTTTGAAAGTGGTCATGCAACACATGCCAAATTCCTAGATAAAACAGGAGAAGTTGCAGTAAGAGCTATTATGGATTCTCCTCTACTTTGCTTTTCATTTGAAGCTTATGAAATAACAGATCAAATAACTATGGCAATGGATATTAGCCGAGCAATCAAGAAAACTTAAATGGTCAAAAAAATATGTCAGAACAAAAAATTCGAGTACTAATTGCTAAACCTGGTTTAGATGGACATGATCGTGGCGCTAAAGTAGTAGCTCGCGCCTTACGTGATGCAGGAATGGAAGTTATTTATACAGGACTGCGTCAAACCCCTGAACAAATTGTCTCAGCAGCATTACAAGAAGATGTTGATGCTATTGGCATATCAATTCTTTCTGGAGCTCATATGACATTATTTCCAAAAATTATAAGCCTTGCCAAAGAAAAAGGTCTAGAAGATATATTAATCTTTGGTGGCGGTATCATTCCAGATGAAGATATACCTAAACTAAAAAGCTTAGGAGTTTCTGAAGTATTTACTCCTGGAGCATCTACAGAAGATGCTGTAAAGTTCTTGCGCGAGAATGTAAAACCTAGAGAATAATGTTAGCTCAACAACCAAATTTGCTGGTTAAAAAGTATGAAGGTTGTGAGGGTCTCTTTATAATTGCTCTTAATAGAGCTGACTTGCGTAATACTCTTAGTATTGAAACTATAATCCAGTTAACAAAGACTTTTGCTGAACTAAGCCAAGAAACAGAAATTTCTGTAATTGTTTTACATGGCTTAGGGGAAGCGTTTGCAGCTGGGGCAGATATAAAAGAACTTCTTAAACTTACCCCTCAAAATGCAGTAGAGTTTTCCGAATTAGGAGGAAAACTCTTTAGTACCATTGTTAATTCTCCCCAACTAATAATAGCTGCGGTAGATGGATATTGTATGGGTGGAGGTTTAGATTTAGCTTTATCTTGTGACCTGCGTTATGGATCTCATAAAGCAATATTTGCTCATCCTGGTGCTAATATTGGAATAATCACAGGTTTTGGAGGAACTTATCGTTTACCTAATCTAGTTGGTCTAAAAAAAGCTTCACAACTTTTTGCAACAGCTGAAAGAATAAATGCCAAACAAGCATTAGAGATTGGGTTAATTCAAGCTATTGCAGAAAATAAGAGTGCTTATGAACTAGCAATTGAAAAAGGCTCTATCATTGCTAAGCTAAGAAAACCCTTTATTAGTCATCTTAAAAAAAGCCTTCTTATTGCTAACAACCTGCAAAATAAACAAGCTACATTGCTTCTAAATTACTTTAACAAACTAAACTATTAACTTGCTTCAATTAATAACTTGCCCCAATTAAAAATTAATTTGTATTTTGCGAGATAAAAAGTACTGCAAATTTTATGGTTAATTGCCTTCGCCTAATAATAAAATTCTGATATTGTTATCCAACATCTAGAGTATTTTTCTTATTTGGTAATTTTACTATTAGTTACACATTCCTAACACAAACAAAACTCTAAAATATTTAGGAGGAAAATATGCAAATTGGATTTATCGGCCTAGGCAAAATGGGGGCTAATATGGTGCAACGTCTACTTGAAGACGGCCATAATGTAGTAGTTAATGATCGCAGTCAAGAAGCAATGGACGCTTGTGTAGCAAAAGGTGCTGTTGCAGCAAATTCTTTAGAAGAAATGGTATCAAAATTAGATGGCCCTCGTGCTATATGGATTATGATTCCATCTGGTGATCCTGTTACTAAAACCATTGCAAGTTTAAAACCGCTTTTAAATGCTGGAGATTTACTTATTGATGGTGGAAACTCTAACTTCAAAGACACTTTAAGCCGCGGTGCAGATCTAAAAGAAAGTGGCATTCACTATATGGATGTTGGCACAAGTGGTGGTATTTGGGGATTAAAACTTGGTTATTGTATGATGATTGGTGGTGAAGCAGCAGATTTTGCTCGTTTAGAACCAGTATTTAAAACACTTGCTCCAGAAAATGGTTATATGCATGTTGGTGCACTTGGTTCTGGCCACTATTCTAAAATGATTCACAATGGTATTGAGTATGGAATGATGGAAGCATATGGTGAAGGTTTTGAAATTTTACGTGCTTCTGGATTCAACTATGATTTAGGTAAATTAGCTAATTTATGGATGAATGGTAGTGTTATTCGCTCTTGGTTATTAGAACTATGTGGTAGCGCATTTGCTAAAGATCCTGACCTTACAGAAATCCGTGGTTATGTAGAGGATAGTGGTGAAGGTCGTTGGACAATTCAAGAAGCAATTGACAAAAACGTTCCTGCACCTGCTTTAACCTTAGCATTAATGATTCGTTTCCGCTCACGTCAACAAGATTCATTCTCTGCGAAAGTAATAGCTGCATTACGTAATGAGTTTGGTGGACATGGTGTTAAGAAGAAAGACTAGTTTATGACAAGATTAGCAGAGCTTAAAAGCTATGAGAAAACCAAACGATTAAAGCTAGCTGTTGAAAGCCAATTTGGCCTTATTCCCACACCTGAAAGAATGGATGCTGATTTAGACTTACAAGGTGAGGGAATAACAATAGCTTTTTTGGATTCTGGGTTCTATGCTCATCCTGATCTTATTAATCCAGAAAATAGAATTCTCAAATATATAGATATTACTAATCCTCAAGATGGGGATCAGCAACTCTATAAAGTTACTACACAGAGTTGGCATGGAACTCAAACTTGTGTATCAGCTACAGGTAATGGTTATCTTTCAGGTGGCCATTATCGTGGGATTGCATCACAAGCTAAGCTAGTTTTAGTCAAAGTTGGTTCTAAAAAAGGTATTGAGCCAGAAAATATTGCTGCTGGACTAAGATGGGTACTAGAGAATAAAGACAAATATAATATTCGTATTGTAAATATTTCTCTAGGTGGTGATGATGATATTCCATACTTAGACAGTGAAGTTGATTTAGCAGCCGAAGCAGTAGTTGCAGCAGGAATTGTGGTAGTAGTTGCAGCAGGAAATTCTGGCTGTACTGATCAACCAAATTTAACACCTCCAGGTAATTCACCTTCTGTAATCACAGTGGGAGGTTATGATGATAACAATCGTCCTGGAGGAACTGGTCATAAAACCTTATGTGAAACATTGCCATCAATGTATTGCTCAAATTTTGGTTATACTGCTGATGGAATACTTAAACCTGAGTTAATTGCTCCGGCAATTTGGATCCCTGCTCCTATTTTACCTACAACTAAACAAGCTCAAGCAGCTCAAGCACTTTGGGATCTTTTCCATGAAACTCGTCAATCTATTAATAAATTAGTTCGTGAGCTTTGGGAAGTAGCTGGTCTACCAGCAAAACTTCACACTAAAACACCTCCTGTAATTCGTCAACATATTGCTAAAAGAATTGAAGAAGAAAAGATACTTGCTCCTAATTATCAACATGTTGATGGAACATCTTTTGCAGCTCCTATGGTTACATCTGTAGTAGCTCAAATGTTACAAGTTAACCCTAACCTCAAACCTGATATGATTAAACATATTCTTACTTCAACTGCTCATAGAGTCCCTTATTTCCCAAGAATAAGACAAGGTTTTGGTATTCTTGATGCAAAAGCAGCAGTAGCAGAAGCACGCAAAGAACATGCAGAAGTACTTCATAAAGTTATACCTTCACCAATCATTGAAGATGGAGAATTAGTTTTTGTTTATCATAATGCTCATGCCAATAGTGTTAATTTAGTAGGAGATTTTAACGAGTGGGACACTAACTCAATTCCTATGAAAAAAATGGAAAAGGATTTATGGCGTGTAATCTTACCTGCCCCAGAAGCAGGACTTTATCGCTATAAATACTTGATTGATAAAAATAACTGGATTGATGATCCAGGTAATGGGATGCGTGAGCCAGACGGGTTTAAAGGTTTTAATTCTGTAGTGATAATTTCTGACTAAATCTATTAAACCATAGGACTTATAGTCCTATGGTTTTAACTTTCCTTTAGTTTTAGCTTAACAATACTATAGTCTTTTAATGTAACAGAAACGTATTGACCTGTTTTTAATGGCAAAGAAAACTTTTCTGGGCTAAGAGTACTAATGGTTGAATCTCTATCAACAGCTTGTCTAATTTCCGCAGGCAAGTTGTTAATCATAACCCAAAAATCAACTAGCCTTGGTTTATTTTGATATTGGACAAAGGCATTTGATGGTAATTCTATAGGTAATTCAACATTATTAATTATAGCTCGGAGATCTTCCATTAATATAACTCCTTTGTTTTGAAATATATAAAATAGATCTATTTGAATAGGACAAATATTACACCAAATTTAACAAATACCAAATGGGTTTTGATTAAATATAGATTCAATAGAGCTTATTTTACATTAATATCTTCAAAAGTACAAAAAAATCCCTAGGAATAATTTAATAAAAGATATTAAATCTCTGTTTTTAATTGCATAACTTCTGCCTGGAACTTTGGAATTTGTGGCAAGCTTTGGGTTTGACTATTAGCTTGACTAGCACGTGCCACATGCCAATAACAAAAAGCGAGTTTAGTTACTGCACGCAGAAACCGACGTTGTGCAGAGAACTTTTTCCAATTTCCACTTGTAATAGATGAAATTAACCATTTTGCTCTTGCTATAGATGAACCTACTAGTTCAAGTTGTTGTGAAGAAATAAGCCCTCTTGCTACTTCAATAACCAACATTTCTTTTATTAACTTGGCTTCTCGACGAACCATATAAATCATCACACCAAACATAATTAAAAATAGTGGCACCCAAACAAACAAATAGAAAAGAAGGTAAGCACCACCTCCACCTATACCTCCAACAAATACAGCTGCTCCATTCCAAAGTGCATGTAGAAAAACAGCTAAAATATAACCAACTATTGGCATTGAATATTTAAGGGCTTTGTTATGGGTTTCTCTAGCAATTCCACAGCCAATACCAGTCATTGAAGTAAATAAAGCATGAGAAAAGGGAGATAAAACCCCACGTAAAAATAAAATAACTATTAACCCTGGCCCTACACCATTTTCTGCAAATTGACGCCCATAGTAAAGCACATTTTCTACTGTAGCAAACCCTAAGGCAATAACTCCAGCATAAACAATTCCATCTACAATATCATCAAATTCTTTACGCAAGAAAATAAAAGCTAGTAATACACCTAAGCCTTTGGTAGCTTCTTCAATTATTGGAGCAGACACAATTGCACCTAAAGCATCTCCCGCAGGCCCTCCAACTATAGTCATTGCAACACTGCTAAAAATCGTATTGACAAAGAAAGAAATTATTACTGCAAAAAGTGCTCCCCAAGCAAATGCACCTCCTAAAGCCCAAGCAGGTTCAGGATCATAACGATCTAACCAAAGAAACAACAGTAGATAAAATGGAGCTGGAGTAAAAGCTAAAATTGTGCCTACAATAGCACCCAAAAAACCAACTGAACTAAGCAAAATTAATCCAGTAATTGCAGCCATTATTAAACCTATGCCTATTACCACAGCAATAGTGACTGTATTATTACTAGTTTTTTCTTTTTCTGGGTTATAAATACCTATATTGCTAAAAGACTGTCTTAAGGCACTTGTACCAGCTGAGATTGGGCTATTTTGGTTTATGTTACCGGTATTTTGATAAGGCAATGGTGCACTATTTATTGGTGGATTCATTGAACTCATTGGGTTCATTAAATTAGCACTCCCTTGCATTTGCCCAGGATAATTGCCAAGTGGAGCAGAGTTATTTATAGGAGGGTTAAAAGTATTTTGATTTGGGAAATTAGGATTAAAACCCAAAGGTTGATAAACAGGTTGGTTAGGATTAAAATTAGGAAGATTTGAAGAAGGATTTGGAGAAGGATTTGAAGAAGGATTTGGAGGAAGATTTCCAGATAAGTTTTCAACCACTGTAGGTTTATTCTCAACTACTGTAGGGAGCCAAGTTGGTGTAGCTTGTCCCTCAAACCCTTCAATAGTTACTTGGATACGAGGACCTTGATAGCCTAACTGAATAATATTACCTGGTCGTAGTAAAGTGCGCTGAACACGATTTCCATCAATAAATGTTCCATTAGTACTATTTTGATCTGTTAGATAAAATCCATCTTTTTCAGCACTTATAATAGCATGTTTAGTTGATACACTAGTATCTCCCATAGGATCAAAACGTAAGGTACAATCTGTACCTCTTCCTAATAATAAAGAACCTGTTTCTAGTTCAAAAGTCCGGTTAGTAAGTGTTCCACTCTGAATAGTTAGGCGTAATTTCATAAGCTTCTTACCTAATTTCACTTATATCTAGATATTTTATAACGTACTAGTGATTATAACTTAATATTGGTGCAAAACCTTTATGAAAATCACAAGCTTCGTCAAATTGTGGTTTTATAACAGTTTTACCTGTTTTATCTATATATCCATATTTATCTTTAACTTTCACCAATGCTAGTTCATCAACAAAACTTTTTGCTTCTACATACTGTGGATCTATTACTAACTTACCTGTTTTATCTATATATCCATATTTGTCTTTAACCAAAACTAAAGCTAAGCCATTAGCAAAAGTTTCTGCTTCTTCATACTGATTTGTAATTACTAACTTACCTGTTTTATCTATAAACCCATATTTACCTTCTATTTGTACTACAGCTAAGCCTTCTGAAAAATTTTCTGCTTCATCATATTGAAGCTTAATTACAGCTTTCCCTGTTTTATCTATATATCCGTAACTATAAGTTTCATCTTCCTCTTCTAAACCAACGGCTGCCAAACCCTCTGAAAAGTTTTTAGCTTCATCATATTGAGGTTTTATAATTACTTTTCCTGATTTGTCTATATAACCATATTGGGTAGTTTCTTTTTCTTCAACCCCAATAGCTGCTAAGCCTTCTGAAAAATTTTCAGCATCTACAAACTGAGCTTTAATTAAAATCTTGCCTGTTTTGTCTATATAGCCATATAGAATATTGTCTTTAACCATATTACCAACAGCTGCCAAACCTTCTGAAAAAGCTTTAGCATCAGCAAATTGCGGTTTTATTACTATGTTGCCAGTTTTATCTATGTAACCATATAAAACATTGTCTTTAACTTCAACTCCAACAACAGCTAAGCCTTCTGAAAAATTCCCAGCATCAGCAAATTGAGGCTTTATTACAAGTTTACCACTAGTATTTATATACCCATATTTACCATCAAGTAATATTGGAGCAAGTTCTTCATCAAATTCTGTTATGGTTTTATATTGAGGTTCAATAGTGGTTTGCCCTGTTTTGTCTATATAACCAACTCTTACAGGAGGTTTACTTAAAATACTTATAGTTTTTAGTTCTGACCAATAAGGGCTTTTAGCTAATTGTTTTTGGAAATCAGCTAAAAAATCAGCCTTAGCAACATCACTATTTTCTACAGCTGAAGGCCAAGCCATTTCTAGAAAAGTCCAAGCTAATCCAGGATGCCCACTATAAACAAGATAAACCATTTGAGTCCAAGGAGCTTCTTCTAAAAGACTTTCATCCCAACCACTATCACGCGCTTTATCTGCTTCAGCTTTTAAATCAGCTAAATTTGGTGCAGATTCTCGCATTAAATCTAAAGCCAAATGAAAGCTACCATCTCGGAAATTTAGAATTACAGAAGGAACTGGAGCGCTAACTTCTTCTACTTGCCAAGAAGAAAAAGTGTCATCTGTTACAGATAAATCTACTAGTCCATCTCCATTAAGATCTTCAAAGCTAACTTCTGCCTGATCCCCAACATAAATTGTAGCTAGCCGTTTAAACTCTTTACTTATTTGATAAACATAAACTGTGCGGCAACAATCTTCACCTGTCGCTTCTTGAACAACTAAATCTGGCTCTTTGTCTCCAGTAATATCCCGTCCCATATCAACTAAGTTATTTTCTTTAGCTTCTTCATTATTAAATTCTTCTTCACCAACCCAAAATCTTCCACCTTTTTGCAAATAAATCCTAGAATTGCTCTTTAATAACTCAAAACCACCCTCATCATCTTTCCCATAAAAACGTGCTTCATAGTCTTGAAAAGTCTTTTTCCCTACTAATGGATATTCCATCTTAACTGTACTTAATTCACTAGTAGAAAGCTTTACAGTATATTCTGTGGAACTTTTTTTAGACTTTTCGCTTTCATCCATTTCATCTTTAGCCTTTATTTCTACTTTGTAATTACCAGCTTTTTCACTTGTAAATGAAGCAAACCCATCTGTATCTGCAATTAGTTTGCCATCTGGGTCAGTAACTTTCATTGTTTCTAGCAATGTTTCATCTGGATTTTTTTCGTCTAATTCAATCTCTACATATTGTGAGGCAGAAAGAGAAAATTGGTAAGTATAAGTTTTTCCCAGTAACCACTTTTGTGTAATAGGTTTAGCAGTTGTTAGCTCTAAGTTTTGGCTGTTAGCTTTTTGAGTAGGTACTATAACAAGTAATAATAAAAAAATGCCAAACATACTAAGAGTAAATAAACCTAGACAAGCTTTTTTATAGGGTTTACTTGAAAGATTTTCTTGCTTAAGATATAAGTAAAGATTAAACATAGTTTACACCTAAGGAAAATAGATTAGTTTGTTTCGCTGTATAGCTTATTAATTAAATTTTGTGTTTCTACTAATTTTTTCTGTCTTTCTTCTTGAGCAGACAAGTATTTACTAGCAGTTTTTACAAATTGTTCTTGTAAGTTCTTATCTTTGATTTTCTCTGCTGCCTTTATTATTTTTTCATCTATTTCTATTTCTTTTTCTTGCTGCTCATTTTTATTAAGATGTTTAGCTGTAATTTCTGAAGGATCAATATAGAAGTCAAAACCTGTAACTAAAGGGCTTCCCAAGATAGTATTTATTTGGAAAAGCAGTTGTGTAGACATACCTTCTAATTCCCTTTTCCAAGGTATGTCCATTACTATTACTAATAAAGTTTTCTTTATCAGACGCTTTGGTATAGTAATTTTAGCTATAGAGTGTCCAGCAGCGACACGCCAAGCCACAAAACTAGCACTTTCACAAAGTTCTTCATTAAAATTTGAGAGTCTAAGTATACTAGGAAGTAGCCTAATTATTGAATTCATAATGTTTTGCTAAATGTAAAAACATCCACCCTATTATTTGATAGGATGGATGTTTTGTTAAAGTCATTGAAATCCCTAATAGGTTAAAATTCATTTTTTACAGCTGAATTTTGTTTTCCTTTAGGAGGATTGACAGGTGACTTAGGTTGCCCAGTAGCATTTTGAACTGGGGTTTGTCCTGGATTTTGTTCTGGGTTTTTTCTTAGTAATTCTAGTTCAGCCTGTTCTGAAGCAGCAATTTTAGCTTTAACTACATCTATTTCTGCTTTGGCATTAGCAACAACTTTAGCTGCTTCTGCTTGATCAGGAATAGCTGTATCTAAAAGTATATAACGGTTAAGATAATCCTTTACCTTACAATCTGAATCAAGATAAAGTCTTAGCTCACCTAAACTCTTAGTTTGTTGAACACTATAGACAAAAATAGTTTTTCCTTCACGTTGTGCTGGAGGAGGAAGTGGAACAGCATTACCAGCAATTAACACATCTATATCTGGGTTTTGTTTAATTATTTCTCTAGAAACTCCTAAAGAACAATACGCTAATACAACAACCAAATCAGATTTAGATCTTACTTCTGGTAAAATAGCTTTAACTTTTTCTACAGGGTCATTAATAACAAAACCAGTATTTCCACCAGGCCAAGGTTCGCTTACTCCAATAAAACCTACTTTTAAACTAGTTTTACTACCAAAACGTTTTCCAGTTACTTCACGAATCACATATGGTTTAAGAGCCACATTTCTGTTTAGATCTACAGCAGGGATAATATTAGCTGAAATCATTTCTCCAAGCATTGGAGTTTCTTTAACTTGAGCATCATATTTTCCTTTTTCTAAAACCACTTTGCCATAGAGCAAGTCTCTAAATCCAAAATTAACAGCATCTAGTTTAAATTGGCTAAAAGCCTTTAAAATCCACTGATTCATTACTAACACATCATCGCGTAATGTTTCAGGTTTATTTGCTGCTAAATCTTCACTAAAAAGATGCCCTATATCAACATGAAGTAAAGGAATAGTATCTTTATATTTTTCTTTGAAAGCTTCGACATACTTAGCACGCCGTGCTAAGCCCCCTTGTGGGTGGAGTTTTCAACCACAAGTTTCTAAGCTTCCTTGCATATCCGCACCATAGGCAATCGCAATTGAAGCACCATCATCAACACCTAAGCGTTCTACTAGGGTAGGCCCTTTTTCAGCAGCTTGGATGTTTTTTGATTTGGCATTTAAGTCCACTTCAGTTGAAGTGCCTGTAAGAGAACGCCCAATAAAGAAGGCTGCCCCTCCAATAATTAAGGCGACAAAAGCACAAAAGATAATGAACCTTTGTTGTACCGGATTCATAAGGTTAAAAAACTCCTTCCATAATCTCACTTCTAAAGTTAGATTAAACCTAACATTAAGTTAAATAAAAATAAACTCTAAAGCTAATAGTTAAATATAGACTTATCTATCTATGTACGATAGTTTGTCATAACTAGTTACAACAGCCAAAATTTATTTATCAATTATAAAGGTTGGCACCATTCCGCCACCAGAAGTTACATTACAAAGAGAAGTACTTGAAAGACGAGTAAAGGCTCCCTTAACTTCACCATAAAAAAGTAGTGGATCCAAGTCTACTAATTGTTCTAAAAATTGAACTTCTCCTGTCTCAGTATAATATGGAAATACTTCTTTAGCTGTGCCAACTCTTACTTGTAATAGGTAATCCCCATTAAGCGCTGTTTGAATAGCTTGATCCCATTGGCTTTCATCTGATTCCCAGCCAATAAAAATTCCTTTGCCACCATATTCATCATTTGGCTTAAGAACTAAATTATCTCGATTTTGACGAGCAAAACTAATTAGATCTACTGTGCTTCCCTGATAGGAAGTAGTTCTTTCACACATTCTACGTGTCCAAGGAACATGTGTTTTAATGGCTTGTAGTTCTTCATCAGTAAACAAACTGTCATTTTGTTCATCAGTCAACAAACCAAATAACATTTTTTTGTGAACAAATTTAGCATGGAATGAATTTACTACACATACAGCACGTGCGCGATAAGCTTCTAATAAAGGCTTGCAGATATCATAGTTATCTAAAAATTCATTAACAAGTAAACGACGGTAAACAACATCTATTTCATAATCACCTCGTCTGAGTTTACCATTAGAAAACTCTAACTCATCTGGATGAATTATTTCTGCTGTATAACCTGAATTGCGGAAAAACTCTTGAAATTGCTCAAATTCGCATTGTGTAGGCAATCCTCGTAAATCAACTATTGCTATATTAGGCTTTTTACTATTTGAACCGCTCCACTCTGAATAAGCTCTTAGTAAAGTATCTAATAAATCTTTACGTGCATAAAGTGGAGTAACTTGGAATTTTTCAGCAAAGCGTTTCATTACAGGTAAATCCATAAAAATCCGTCCCATTACTTCACAATAAGAAATACCTGCTGGACTTTCACCATTTAATTCTACAAATTGATAACTATTTTCTGTTAAAAAAGAGTCTAAACGAGAAGTGACAGAAACGCCTGTAAATCCCGAATCTAGAAGCACTAACTCTTTTTCTCTTTCAGTTACTCCTAATTCTTGTTGTAGCTTTTCACTTGACTTAATGGCATATCCCATTTTTTCTATACAACGCCAAATAACACGACAAACACTTTTAATATAATCCCATTGCTTAGCAGAAACAAAATGAGGTCTAATGTATGGTGAAAGCACACGCCCACCAAAAATCATTTTCTTTTCCTTCATTCTTTCATAAAGAAAATCCCGTGACTCAGCTATTACTGTAGGGGTTTCTTCTAGTAATGAGTTATAGTAGTTTACCGCTTCGCGCACTTTTTCCATTATTTTCCCCTTTTAGACTAAAGAGTTATAAATGCTGATAGGTAAGGAACTTGTCCTTACCTATCAATGAGTTATAAAGTAAGATAAAATCTTTATTCACCAACTGCAATTCGTTGGTTGATAAAAGCGTCCCAACTCATAGTTTTACGTGTTGGAACACCTTCTAAAGCATAACGAATTGCTAGATCAGAAACATGTTGTAACATCCACTCAAAATTATCTGGGCCTACAGAGAAAGAATCAGCATCTGGAGCGGGATTCATAAAGTCAATTGCGTAAGGAATACCATCACGAACTGCAAATTCTAGTGTGTTAATATCATAACCTAAGGCATTACATAAAGTAATACAATCTTTATGGATTCGTTCTTGCAATTCCTTACCAATATAATCGTTTATGCTTACATTAATATATTGTGTAGGATATGGTTTACTAGGATCATAAGGCATCATACGAACATGTTGACGACCAATACAATAACAACGTACATAACGATCAAAAGCAATATGCTCTTGTAAAGTCATACAAAGTTGATCAGTGTGATCATAAACTTGAATTAATTCCTGTAAAGAATTTACCTTATATACATTTTTCCAACCACCACCATCATGTGGCTTTAACCAAGCAGGAAAACCAATATAATCAGCAATAGCTTGCCACTTAAGAGGAAATTCTAGATTACGTAAAGATTCGGATACAACACCTTCTTTATAAGCTTTCTGTGGCATTAAAATAGTTTTTGGCACAGCTACACCTAAGCGCGAAGCTAGTGAGTAATTAAAAAATTTGTCATCAGCAGACCACCAAAATGGATTATTTACAATTATTGTCCCTGTCAATGCAGCATTCTTTAAGTAAGCGCGATAGAATGGAATTTCATGGGAAATTCGGTCAATAATTACTTTGTAAGGGCATTCAGCTACTTCGCTAATGCCACCAATTTTGACGTACTCTGCTTTGACTCCTTTATTTAAAGAGTTGATTCTTTCAATAAGTGCTGGTGGGAAAGTGTTTTCTCTTCCTACCAAAATGCCAATTTTCATGTGCCTACCTCCAAAGTTCACCCAAACTTAAGCCTTGTTTGGTTGTCTTAACTAAAATAGTAAAATTTTTTTGCTTATCCAATAGCTATTGCTAAAAATAGTATAATTTGCAAGTTTATAATAAATGTTTTGAGTAATCTGCAACATTACTAATAGCAAGCTCTAAAGTCAATCAAAAATAGCTTTGCTTTAATAGCAAATAATTGCTCTTTCTGCAAAAAATTTTGTTATGTATAATGTTGTTTTTGCAAAAGTTTGTTCTATTAAAAAATAGCATCTTAATGCAATTCTTTGGCATCTCTAAAAGTATGTTCTAAAATCACCTTAGTAAAGTATGGAAAGGATTTTTATCTTCCAATGAAATTAATTATAAAATATATAGCTTTTTCTTTAATATTAATAAGTTGCTTATCTACAACATTTATCTCTCCTCATATTTCTTATGCTAGCATTTTACCTCAAGACAAAGACAGTAAGAAAAAAGAGGATAAGAAAGAAGATAAGAAGGAAGATAAAAAAGACAGTAAAAAAAGTGATCGAGATAAAAAAATAGAAAAGCTTACAGCCGAAGAATTAGCCGAAGTAGTTATAATTGCCTATGGAGGCCGCATAGAACTAGAACAAGTACGCACTACAGGCATTGAAGAAGGCTCTATTAAACTAAGTGGGGATGACAATAAAGAAATAGAAGGCCGAATTGTTAAAAAATTCTCTCGTAAAAATCCAAAAGGTCAAGATTTAACTCGTATAGATGTAAAATTACCAGATCAAGAGCTTACCTTTGGGTTTAATGGATTTACAGTTTGGGCAGCACGTGATGGATCAGGCTTTACCCCAGATCCAGCAGCAGAAAAAAGCTTTTCTGCTTCATTAATTCATAATTACGAAGCTCTTCTACACTACAAAGAACAAGAAAGCACCTTAGAACGTGCTGGTTCAGAAACAATTGTTGGAATAGAAAATTTATTGCTAGATTTAACTCACAAGGATGGATCTAAAACTCGTTACTATATTAGCTCTAAATCCTATAGAATCCTACATTTAGAGTATGAACTTGCATTATCTGATGATAAGCCAACCAAATTTAGAGAATCTTTCTTTGATTTTCGCCCAATTCAAAATACTTTAGTGCCTGCTAAATCTGTACTTTATGAAAATGGTCGTCAAATCCAAGAAATTGTCTATACTCAAATAAGATATCACACTACTTTTAACAATGAAGAGATTTTCTTAAAATATTAAAGAGGCTAAACCTAATAAGGCAGGGATTAAACCCTGCCTATAAACTAGCTTATTAACTCATCTTCACCTAAATATTCTTTTACTGTCATTCCTACTTTGTTATGGAAAACTTCCTGTAATGAAAGTATTTCTCCAACTGTTTCATCTAAAGCAATACGTTCTACTCTCCACATTGGAAAAAAGATATGAGTAAGTCCAATATTTTGCTCATTTCGAGTAATCATTCTTACCCAATCATCAAAAGTGTGAAGATCTACCCCACGTATTTGAATGCCTGCAACAGAAATATCTGTGATTAATCCCCAAAGCTTTTCTCTTGGATTATGTAAATGTAAAACTACACAAGTGCCTTCTTCTATTTTCAATGGTCTTCTTGACATTGTAGCTCCATTAATATTTTTCAGGATTAAGTTCAATTACTATAATCATTATTCTGAATCCAACAGCTTACGCATTTCATTTTCTATTTGTTCTCTAGTAAGTTTAATAGTAGTTTGTATTTCACCTGATACTTCATTTTCTATTTGAGGCTGAACTGCGTCTTTATCAATACTTAAACCTATTTTAGCATTGTCTTCAAAACGAACTAATGCTGTACCAAAACGAATGATATCATAGTGTTCTAGTTGTAAACCTAATGGATTTCCAGGTAAAACATCTATTGGCTCAACTCCAGCACGTTCAATAGCTGTACCATTAGCACTACCATTATCATGTACATAAAACTTACCATTATTAAATTTAATAGTAGCATGCTGGCGTGAAACAGAGTTATTAGGGGAGTTATCATCCATATTACGAGCAAATACAAAATCATTGCGACGAATTAATTGACCTGTCTCACGATCAATTACATTACGTAACCTTCCTATATTAGTAACTTTTCTAGTAATCAAGTAATTATCTCTATATACTTCTCCACTAATTAAGGAAAGGCGTGCTAATCGTGGAATTTCTGGCTTTAGATTATAAACTTCTAAGATACGACCTTGGTTTTCATCTACTTTTACAGTAACATCTTCAACAGCATCTTCAGCACCAGGCCAAGCAAACTCCATATGAAACTTATCATCCTTAGCCTCTGATGAGCCAAATTTTAATTCTATTTTAAGTCCACCAAACATCTTAAAATTATTAGCACTTATATAACTATTCATTAGGTTAACAAACTTAGGTGAGCTAAATATTACCTCTAACTCTTCTAATTTATCAGCATCTGGAAGAGACAAAGTTCCAACTAATTTACTTGGGACATAAGTTTCATTTCCTAGCCAAATAAATCTTTTCTTAACTAAATCTTCTGCCAGATATTGGACTAAGTGAGAAGGTGTTATATCATCAAAACTTAAACAAGTATTCTTACTTACTGAATCAGAGATATAGTTTTCAATTTCATTTAAAATTTGGTTATGCTCACTTGTCATAAAAACCTTCCTAGAAATTTTTTGATTTTCTTTTAATTAAATAAATTATGAGAGGCAAAACAACATCACATTAAAGACTAATTAAATTGTTATGTAAAGCTACTTTTTACTAAAAATGCATTAAAAATAGTAAAGACTGAGAGAATTTCCCTCAGTCTTTATTTTTTAAGTAGAAATCTATGTTCTGATTTATCGCTAGGAAGAAACCTTAGCGAATTGCTAATCTTGGAGACCTATTTGATTCTGCTTGATAACTAATAATTCGACCATCAAGATAAGATTGATAAACCATCATTGTTTCAACATTAACACAACTTAATGGATCATCTGGTCCACATCCTGTATCAATTCCTATAGCAGAACCACATACATAAACATCTTGAGGTCTACGACCATTTGCAGGTAAATAGCGAGTTGGAGTATGACCAAAGAAACAAGGTTTGCCGTTATAGCGTCTGAAAAATACAGGATCGCGCTTCCATCTTAAAGTTTCATCATCACACTCAGAAGGATGCTTACCTAAGCTGATTCCTGCATGTACATAATAAGCATTTTCATCTTCAAAATAAGGAATTGTAGAGCTAAAAAATTCTAAATGAGCAATAGGAATTTGTAGGCTTAAAGTGGAAGTTTCTTCAATATATTTGCATCCATATTGAGCTATTGTAACAGCCCCACCATTTTCTGGTACTAACCAAAGTAAATCACCATACTCTATTAAATCTAGCAACATTTGCTCATGATTGCCTCGCAAGCAAATAAAATTAGGGCTTTGTTCCTGTAGTTCAATAGCGTAACTAACTACACCAGGGGAATCTTCTCCTCGATCAATTAAATCTCCTAGTAAAACAATTCTATCTTCTAAAGGATCATAGTCTAAGGTCTCAACCAACGCTTTAAATTGACTTAATCTGCCGTGAATATCGCCGATTACATAGGTGTTCATGGAAAAATCCTTGCTAACTATATAATGTTATAGACTGATAAGTTTTAGTGTTATTTAAATTTATTTGAAAAATTGGATTTTATCAAATCTGCTGTAAACCTATTGTAAAGGTTTTTAGAAATTATTGCACGAAAAATTATTGTTTATTAATCCGTGTTTATCCGTGTTTATCTGACAGTATTAAAACTACCTAGTCTTGTTTCTCAGATTTTAGTTGTTCCCAGCGCTGACGTAACTCTTCCATAATCTGATTATAATCTGAATCATTACGTAAACTTGCCCAGTTTTTATCAAAAGAAAACCAAGGGTAATTTTCATTACCTAATTCAATAGCTTTTCTTAACCACTTCAACGCCTTATCTTTAGCACCTTCTAGAGCATAAACTGAAGCTAACCAATATGAAACATCATGATCGGCTGAAGCTGTATCTACAACTTGAGGAGTAATTAAGGCTTTTGCTTTTTCATGATCACCTTGAACAGAATAACAAGCCGCCAACAATGGTCTCATAGCATACATTGAAGGATTTTTATCTAACACGTCAGTAAGTATCTCTGTTGCTTGAACTACTTCACCCATATGATAGTAGACTTGTCCTAAAAACATTCGTGCAAAACCATGTCCAGGTTCAATAACTAAACAAGCTTCTAATTCTCGGACTGCATCATCAAACATCCCTTGATAGAGGAAAACACGAGCACGATTGTAACTAACCATTACAATATCATTAGGGTTCATCCTTAGCATTTGCCCATATTCACTCATAGCCTGTTTGTATAAACCATCTAATCGGAAAATGTCTGCTGCTGTAGAATGAACATTTGAATCATTGCTAGCAGTTTTAACTAATGCTTTTATTTGTTCACGAGCACGTGCCTTGCGTCCTTTTAGCAACGACACATAAACCATTCCCAATTGAGGCTCAACTAAACGTGAATCTAACTGTAAAGCTCGATTAAATTCTTCTTCTGCTAATTCGTAATAACTTGCGCCTCCAATACCTTTTAACACATAGTCAACATAGCAGTTACCAAGTCCAGAGTGTGCTAATGCAAAACCCTCATCCAAAGTTATAGCTTTTTGGAAAAGATCTATTGCAGCATCAATATCATCTTTGTGTAAGGTTTGAGAAACAAATTTATAATAGCTACTACGTCCTCTTAAGTACAATTCATAGGCTTCTGCGTTATTTGTGCTAGCCTTAAATAGATTGCCTTGTTCTACATCACTAATATTAATGCATAAACCTCTGACTATATGGTGAGAAATTTTATCTTGGATAGTGATAATGTCTTCGTAATCAACATCTATCTTGTCACTCCAAAGAATTTCATTGTTAGAAATGTCTACAAGTTGAGGAGTAACACGGAAGCGATTTCCAGCTTTTAGATAAGTACTGATTAATACTGCATCTACAGCTAGTTCTTTTCCTACTTGTTGAGGATCTATTTCTTGACCTTGATAGCGAGCAATGTAGCTAGAAGGTCTTACAACTAAAGACTTTAATGAAGCTAATTCAGTAATAACACTATCAGCTAAAGAGAAACTATAGAAATCTGTTTCAGCATCCCCACTTAAGTTTTTAAATGGCATTATAGCCACAGTACGCCGTTTTTCTGTACGCTCGCCTGTCTTTAAATCATTAGTTCTTACTTGTGAAGGAGGAGCAGAATCTAGTAATCCTGGAGCTTCATCAATTGTTGAGCGACCAGGAATTGGAGGTGTGTTGCTAACAGCATTACCTATTCCAGAAGGTGTTGGTGTAGGAGTTGGAGATTGAGAAGGCAAGGTGTTTTCACGAGGGCGAAAACGCTTATACAACCAACCCATCATTCCATCTTTTAGCCAAGAACTCTTCTTGGATTTTGGAGCTACCAAAGGAGTGGCTTCATAATATTTACCTGGTTTGACTTGAAGCTCTCTTGAAAGCGCTTTTAGATCATTAAAAAACTCTCTCATGTTTTGATAGCGCTGAGTAACATCTTTAGCCATTGCCTTTTCTATAATCTGCTCTAAGTGCAGTGGCAAACCTGGATTTATTTGAATTACTGGAACTGGTGTGTCATGTAACACTGCATGCATTATTTCTACACTGCTTTTACCTGGAAAAGGAAGCTTTCCTACTACCATTTCATAAACTACTACACCTAGGGAAAATACATCTGTTCGGCTATCAATATTAGCACCCCTAGCTTGTTCTGGGGACATATAGCCAGCAGTACCAAAAGGAACTCCTTGTTGAGTTAAATCTTGTACTGCACGATCTCCAATATCAGTAGTAGCTTTAGCTAAACCAAAATCTAGTATTTTAGCTTGGCCTCGGTCGTTAACCATTATGTTTGTTGCTTTTACATCACGGTGAATAACACCTTTTTCATGTGCTGCACCTAAAGCATCAGCTAGTTGCATTGCAATAGAAAGTGCAAAATCTAGCTCCAATGCATTACCACGTACCATTTGTTTAAGTCGTTTGCCTTCTAGGTATTGCATAACAATAAAATGCAACCCTTCAAACTCATTGATTTCGTAAATGGTACAAATGTTAGGATGATCAAGTGCAGAGGCTAATTGGGCTTCTCTAAGAAAACGCTTACGTGATTTTTCGTCAGCAACTAACTCGGCGGGAAGAAACTTAATTGCTACTTTGCGACGTAGTCTTACATCTTCAGCTTCGTAAACTTGCCCTTGTCCACCTTCACCTAATTTTTTGCCAATCTTGTAATTTAAGATTTGTTTACCAGTCATAACTAGATCAAAGTTGTTAGCTAATCTTTCCTTTTATGCAAATTTATAAGCTTTTAGATGCCTTCAAACTATAAACCATTCCTTGTAGTACGTCCAAGAACAATCGCACAAAATTTTTAACAAAAAACATCTTAAAGTATTTTTACTTAATCCGATACTAACTATAAAATACTGCTAAGGCTAGTTATCGGCTAATTCTTGAATTAGATTGCCTATTGTTTCCACTAATCTTGCCTGATCTTTACAAGACTCTATTTCAGCAACTATTCTACTACCTACTACAGCCCCATCTGCACATTGCCAGACTTCTTTTACATGCTTAGATGTTGAAATACCAAATCCTACTGCAACAGGGAGGTTAGAAAATTTTTTGATCTTGCTAACCAATGGAGCTACTGTATCTGAAAGTGTTTGTTGCATACCTGTAATACCAGTGCGAGATACAGCATAAATAAAACCACTAGCTAATTTTGCAACCTTAGCCATTCTCTGCTCACTACTAGTTGGAGCAAGAAGAAAAATCATATCTAGTTGATGCTCTCTTAATAACTTAAGAAAATCTCCTGATTCTTCTGGTGAAAGATCTGTTACTAAAACTCCATCAACTCCTGATTCCTTGGCACTTTGAGCTAATTTCCCTAAACCAAATTGTAGTAGCGGATTAAAGTAACTAAATAAAACTATAGGAATTTGACTAACCGTCCTAACTCTTTTTACCAAGCCGAGAATATCTACCAACTTTGTCCCTTTTGTCAATGCACGTTCGGTAGCACGTTGGATTACGGGCCCATCTGCCATTGGATCAGAAAAAGGAACTCCTAACTCAATTATATCTGCTCCTCGGCGTGCCATTTCCAAAATTAAGGCTTCTGTAGTCGCTAAATCAGGATCTCCAGCCGTTATATAAGGAATTAATGCCTTTTTATTGTTTGCAGCTAACTCATCAAACTTAGTAGCTATTCTACTCATAAATTTAACTTCCTGCTCCTAGAGTTGCGTTTCGCTTAAACCCCTTGAAACGTAGGGTTGCGCTTCATTCCCGGGGTTGCGCTTCGCTTAAACCCCTTGAACCCGGGGTTGCGCTTCGCTTAAACCCCGGGCTAATATATGGCTCTGTTGGAAACGAACTTATTTATTTGCGCTTCATTCCCGGGGTTGCGCTTCGCTAAAACCCCGGGCTAATATATGACTCTGTTGGAAACGAACTTATTTATTTGCGCTTCATTCCCGGGGTTGCGCTTCGCTAAAACCCCGGGCTAATATATGACTCTGTTGGAAACGAACTTATTTATTAAAATGGATCTACTTTTATTAGCTCAACCCATATTAGCCCCAGGTTTTAGCGAGTGTAACGAGCGCTACCTGGGGTTCAAAAGAACGAGTGCAATCTGGGATTTATAAAAAATGGAACCAACTTGTGAATTACGAGTGTAATTTCAAGCTAATATTTATAAATTTACTCCCAAAACTTCTGCTACAGTGTGAACATCTTTATCACCACGACCGGATAAATTTACTATCACAATAGCATCTTTGCTTAATTTTGCTGCTGATTCTATTGCATAAGCCACTGCATGAGAAGACTCTAATGCTGGAAGTATTCCCTCTAATTTTGCCAAAAGCTGAAAGGCTTCTAAAGCTTGAGTATCGGACACAGAAAGATATTTAACTCTTCCAATATCATGTAGATAAGCATGTTGAGGGCCAATAGCAGGATAATCTAGTCCAGCAGAAACAGAATGAGTAGCAGCAATTTGACCATCATCATCTTGTAAAATATAGCTAAAAGTACCTTGTAGAACGCCTGGACGCCCTCCACCTGCGCTATGGAATCTAGCAGCATGTTCTCCTAGTTTTTCACCTTTTCCACCAGCTTCTACCCCAACAATATTAACTTCAGAATCTGCTAAAAAGTCTGAAAATAACCCTATTGCATTACTTCCACCACCAACACAAGCAATAAGTAAATCAGGTAAGCGGTGTTCTAGTTCTAAAATTTGAGTGCGTGCTTCTTCTCCAATAATAGCTTGAAAGTCTCTAACCATTTCAGGATAAGGATGTGGTCCTAAGGCAGACCCTAATAAATAATACGTAGTATCAATATTTGTTACCCAATCTCTTAGTGCTTCATTAATAGCATCTTTAAGAGTACGACTTCCAGCATCAACACCTATAACTTCAGCTCCAAGCAACCGCATACGAAAAACATTTAAGGCTTGGCGGCGCATGTCTTCTGTTCCCATATAGATACGACATTCTTTATTCATCAAAGCACAAACTGTAGCAGTAGCAACACCATGTTGGCCTGCACCAGTTTCAGCAATTATTCGGCGTTTTCCCATTCGATGAGCTAGCAGAATTTGCCCTAAGGCATTGTTAATTTTATGTGCTCCGGTGTGATTAAGATCTTCTCGTTTTAGGTAAATCTTTGCACCACCTACATATTCTGTTAACCTACGAGCTAGAAATAAAGGTGTAGGTCGCCCAACATATACCTTAAGTAAATGTCTTAGTTCATTAATAAAGCTTGGATCTTTTTTAGCTTCTTGATAAGCGGTGGTTAACTGCTCTAAGGGATGCATCAATATTTCTGGAACATAGCAACCACCATAATCTCCAAAATGACCTCCAGAATCAGGCCCACTAACAACAATACTATCTTTTGCTTTTTCTACAAATTCGCTAGATTTTCCCATCAATTAACCTACCTAAGAGTTTCATCTATAATAGCACGTGAAAACTTTGAAGTTGTAGACTTCATTAGTTCTTGATTACCGCGCTGAACTTCTTGCATAAAGGTTTGCATTAGAACTTTATCTTTACGTCCAGGAGATTCTTCCACTCCACTGCAAACATCTACAGCATATGGTTTTACAGTTTTAATAGCGGCTACTACATTTTGTGGTTTTAAGCCACCAGCTAAAATTATATTTGGAAAGTAGTGCTTTGCAGCTAAAGCTAAACGCCAATCAAAGAGTGTGCCTGTTCCGCCATAAGTGTCTGCTGCATAAGCATCTAGAAGAATCGCACTTACATTAAAATCCTTTACATGTCCTGGATCAAAATTCTCATTTACTCTTAAAGCTTTAACAACTCTCCAAGCCGTTAATTGAGCACAATATTCAGCACTCTCACTACCATGTAGTTGTATAACACTTAACTTCACCATTTCAGCAATACTTTTTACAGCAGGTAAATTAAATTCATTAACAAATACACCTACTATATTTACATAAGGAGGTAATTTATCAACTATTTCCCGTGCATCTGCTGGAGCAATATAACGTGAGCTTTTACTGTAGAAATTAAAACCTATTGCGTCAGCTCCTAAGTCTAAAGCTGCTTGAGCATCTTCATAATTGGTAATGCCACAAATTTTTATTTTTACCATAATTGCTCCTTGAAGAATAGTTTACAGATTTTTCAAACGGAAATTTTTAAAGTTTCTTACCCAACAATTCTACAAGTCCGTCTCTAGGGCTAGTATTTCTCATTAATTGCTCTCCTATAAGGAAAGCTTGATAACCAGCAGTTTGTAGCTGCTGGATATCTGCTTGAGTATTTATACCGCTTTCACTTACCCAAATAGTATTTTTAGGCATTATCTTTGATAAGCTCAAAGAAGTACCTAGATCTACCACAAAATTTTTCAAATTTCGGTTGTTAACTCCGATAATGTTTATTGATGAGTTTAACACTTTTTCTAGTTCTTGTTCAGTATGAATTTCAACAAGTGCATCTAAACCTAACTCTTTGCCTAACTCTATGAGTTCAATAACTTGTTGTTTTTCAAGCATTGCAGCAATCAATAAAAATGCATCTGCACCCATATGCGCCGCTTCGTAGACTTGATATTCATCAAAAATAAAATCTTTACGTAATATAGGCAGGTCAATTATCTTACGTACATTTTTTAGTATCTCTGGTGAGCCTTGAAAAAAATCTTCTTCCGTCAATATAGAAATAGCCGAAGCTCCACCTTCTTTATACTGTTTAGCAATTTCTACAGGGTTAAAATCTTCACAAATAACACCTTTTGAAGGAGAAGCCTTTTTTATTTCTGCAATAATGTTAATTTTTGGTTGGCTTAAAGCTTTTTCAAACCTACCAGCAGGGCGACTATCACATTGCTTACGTAATTCTATTAGCGGTAATTTTTCTTTAGCAGCTAAAAGTCTTTCCTGCTTTTTAGCCACAATTTTTGTCAATATATCCATAACTCTCCTAAAAAGTAAGGAACCAAAAGCTCTTTCTAGCGACTATAAATTTTAGGTGCTGCTTAGTCTAACTGTAACCTAGAATTAGCACAAACCTTAAGATAAGATATGCATAATCTAAAATAATTAGGCTATAAGCAAGGCACCTAGGAGGCAATTATGAAAAAACTTATTTTGCTAATTACTTTCTTACTTGTGTTTATTACTTCCTGTGGTAGTTCATATAGAGAAATACAATCTAGCGCGCCAATGCCTGAAAGAAAAATGGCTGAAGCCCCTGCTGGAGGAGCAGCTAAGAATCAAACTAGTGTAGCCTCTAAAGCTGATATAGAAGCAGGCATGATTGGTGCAGTTGCTGGAGATAACAACAAAACTCCCACTAAAGTAGTAGAACGTAAAATCATCAAAAATGGTGAGTTAGAATTAGAATTAGATAAACCTGCTGAAGCTTATAACCAAATTTCTAGTCTTGCTAGTTCTTATGGTGGATTTGTCGTTACCTCAGAAAGCCAACAACTAGGAGTTTCTGGTGTAAGAATGACTGTTGTAGTAAGAGTTCCAGCCGCTAAATTTGAAACTGCACTTAAGGACATTCGTGCACTTGGAGCACGTGTTTTGCGAGAAAAAGTTGCAGGTCAAGATGTTACAGATCAGTATATTGACCTAGAAGCAAGACTTAAAGCCAAGAAATTATTGGAAGAGCAATTTTTTGATATTTTGAAAAAAGCTACTAAAGTTTCTGATATGCTTGAAGTCCAAAACAGCCTTAACCAAGTTCGTACAGAGATTGAACAGCTTGAAGGCCAACTTCGCTTTTTAGAAAATCAAGCTAGTCTCTCTACAATTACTATTACGTTACAAACACCTCAAGCCTTGATTGTAGAATCTAAGCGTGGTCTTATTTCTGAACTAAAAGCTGCTATATCTGACAGTATAGAAGTTGCTCAAAATATAGTGTTTGGCTTAATTCGTCTAATGGGCGTATTAGTACCAATTACAATTCTTATTTTCTTGCCATTATACTTGTTTGTTAAGTTTCTCTACAGGCGTTGGAAAAGAAATGTGATGGCAGTACCACATAAGGAGTAACCCATATTAGCCCCAGGTTTTAGCCAAGCATAACCTGGGGAAATAGGAATTAAAATAAAGGAAATTCTAGAGCTTTTAGTTACAAATTTAGAGAAATTTTAAGTTAAATATAACCTTTAGCTACAAGTAATTCTGCGTTGAGTATTGCTGCTCCGGCTGCACCTCTAACGGTGTTATGGCCTAGTACAGTAAACCGAAAATCAAAAATATTATCTTCTCTAACCCGACCAACAACTGTAGCCATGCCCTTTTCTAAATCACGATCTAACCTAGGTTGAGGGCGGTTATGCTCTTTCATTACAATTACAGGCCGATTTGGAGCACTATAGAGATTAAGTTTTTGTGGCTCACCTTGGAAATTTTCCATTACTTCAATTAAATCTGCAATTGTAGCTTTTTTCTTAAGTTTAATAGTAACGGCTTCTGTGTGGCCATCAGAAACATTTACTCTATGACATTGAGCACTAACACGAAAATCTGCTGGAGTAACAGCCCCATCAGCAAATAAGCCTAAAATCTTTCTAGGCTCACTTTCAACTTTTGGTTCTTCGCCATCAATATAAGGTATTACATTATCAATAATATCTAAGGAAGCTACCCCAGGATAACCCGCACCTGAGAGAGCTTGCATAGTTGAAACAATTACAGCTTCAATTCCAAAAGCTTCTTGTATTGGTGCAAGAGCTAGAACTAGTGCAACAGTAGTGCAATTAGGATTTGTGACAATATAACCTTTTTGGTTACGGCGCTCACGCTGTACATCTATTAGTTTAAGGTGTTCAGCATTAATTTCTGGAACTAGTAGAGGTACATCTACTGACATTCGATGATTAGAAGAATTACTAATTACAGGATAACCAGCTTGAGCAAAAGCGGCTTCAACTTCGCCAGCCATTGAGGATGGAAGGCTAGAAAAGACCACATCACAATCTAAAGGTGTTTGGCAAGCTTGCAAAGGCATTGTTTTAACCCAATCAGGCATTGGATTTGTAAGTTTCCAAGCACAAGCCTCTTGAAAACTACGTGATTCGGAACGCTCAGAAGCAGCCAAGGCTGTTACTTCAAATTGTGGATGTCCATCAAGCAACTGAATAAAGCGTTGTCCAACCATTCCAGTTGCTCCTAAAATACCTACTCTAATTTTCTTATTCATACGGCAAAAACTTTTTGAGAGAAGCTTTTCTTGCTACTCGATTATCCTTCCTTGTGTATTTATTTCTAAAAGTTTAGTTTCTGCTGAAATATTATGTCCAGCAAATATTTGCTTTAATTTTTCAGCAATGTTATCAAAATTCTCGGTTGCTAATGCCAGCAAAGTTGGGCCAGAACCGCTTAAAGCTACACCTAAAAGCCCTGGCATTTTTAAGGCTAGTGCTTGTTCAAGTCCTGGTACAAGAGGAGCGCGAAATGGCTGATGCCATTTATCTAAAAGGGCTTCCTCTATTAAACTAAAGTTTTCCTGCATCAATGCAGATTGAAAAAGCAAAGCATGTTGTAAGTTAAAAACTGCATCACTACGACTATAACTTGTTGGCAACACACTACGAGCTTTTTGAGTATCTAAAAGAAAATCTGGTATTGTTACTAGAGCTTTAATTCTTTTAGGCCAAGGCTCTTTAAGAACTAAAACTTGACCTTGACTGCTACCAACAGCAATAGTAAAACCACCATATCGAGCTGCTGCTATGTTGTCAGGGTGATTTTCAAACTCTGTAGCATAATGAAAAAATTTACTTTCTTCAAACTCTTGGCCTCTAATAGCCTCTATAATAGCAATTCCTGACACTATTGCTGCGGCACTGCTACCTAACCCTCTAGCTAGAGGGACATTATTTTCTACTTCTAAAGATAAAGCTGGTAAGCTTATTTTTTCAGCATTTGCCACAAAATTAGCAACACGAGCAATTAAGTTATTCTCATTTTTAGGTAAAATATCTGCTCCTTGGCCAGAAACAGTGATTTCCCAATTTTCACTACTACTAGCTTTACCTTTTATAGTCAAATAAAGCTCTAAAGCCAGTCCAAAACAATCAAAACCTGCTCCTAAATTTGCTGATGTGGCAGGCACTTTTATTTGAAACATAAATTCAAAACTCCTAGAAATCTAAGCATACTTACTCACCAAAAATTAAAGATTGTTAGTAATTTGAGCAGGTGATATCATTAATCGTTTTTTAAAGTTTAAGCAAGTATTTGACTAACAAAAACATAAAAGCAAAGGCAAAGCTTTATGGAAATAATTATTTTATCTTTTCTTCCTTGTCTGTTTTGGCTTGTCTTTTTCTACGTTCAAGATTGGTATGATCGTGAACCGATTTCCTTAGTAGCTATAACCTTTATTCTAGGTATAGTTGCAACAATACCTGCATTAATGCTTAATACAATAGGCACACTTTTTACAGTAATACTGTTTGGGCCAGAAAGTCATATAGGTAATTTTATTCAATTTTTTGCAGTAGTTGGGCCAGTAGAGGAAGGAGCTAAGTTACTAGCAGTACTTGTCTTTGCCTATAAACAACCAGAGTTTGATGAACCAATTGATGGAATAATTTACTCTGCTGCTGCGGCTTTAGGGTTTGCTGCTGCGGAAAATGTGCTTTATGTAAGTCAATTCCATAGCATTAAGCTTTTAGCTATTAGAGGGCCATTAGCCAATGCTGGACATGCTTTATTTTCTGCATTTTGGGGATTAGCTTTAAGCCGTGCTAAGGCTGCTCCTAACACAGGAGGACACAGAACCCAAATAATCCTTTATGGTTTACTTGTTGCTGCTGCCATTCATGCCTCCTATGATTTTATTCTAACAATGCTTGGAGACGCTTCTATAATCGTTTCTTTTCTACCAGTTCTGTTATTGATGGGTGCAATGTTTTGGTATGTAGAGCATAAAGTAATTGGTTTTATTAAAAACTCACCTAAACGCCCAAATACAGGAAAACTAAAGGCTATTCTAAAATGTCCAAATTGTGGACAATTAGGTAAAGCAGGTTTAACTTGTCGTAAATGTCGAAAGAAATTACCTCAAATTGATTTAGGGGAAATGAGAGCTTGTGCTAAATGTAGCACAATAAACCCACCAGGTTCTGTTCACTGTCAAAATTGCCGCCAAAGTTTATTAGCAGTTACTCACTCTGCACCTACTACAGTTTATCCTCATTTTATTAAATTTACCTCTTCAGGATTAGAAGAAATTGTCCATGTCTTAGATAAACCTACAACAAATATTGGTAAAACTTTGGATAATGATTTTGTATTATCAGATGAAAGTATAGAAAATACTCATGCTCGTATTTTTTGGGATGATAGAGGGTTTCATGTAGTTCAAGATTTAAACTCTACTAATGGAACTTTTATCAATGGACAACGTGTCACGGAAGGCTTTTTACAAAATGGTTATGAAGTACGTTTTGGTCAAGAACGCTTTACTTATCGCGCATTGAGCATAATGCAAATGTAGAAAATTAGTTTTATGAAATACAAACTCTTTGTTTATTTAGCATTTTTCATTCTTTTGTGGGTTTCTCTACAAATTTCTTATAACTCTGTTGCTTTAGCTAGCAAACCAGTTCTAAATTTAGACAACCTTAAGCAACATATCTTAAGTTTAATAAACCAAGAGCGTACAAGTATGGGACTACGTCCAGTTGAGCTAGATGATTTTGCTAGCAAAGTAGCAGAAAATCATGCTCAGGAAATGCTAAAGTATGAGTTTACTAGCCATTGGAATAGAGCTGGTCTAAAACCTTATATGCGTTATTCTTATGCTGGTGGTGTGGATGCTGTACAAGAAAATGTTGCAGGAAAATGGAGCAATAGTGGATTAGATCAAGCCCGTATTCCAAACTTAGTTGAGCAACTACATTTAGCAATGTTTAATGAACGCCCTCCAAATGATCATCATCGAGTTACTATTTTGCAACCTCAACATACTCATGTTGGACTAGCATTTTCATTTAATGATAATCGTCTACAAATAGATGAAGAATTTGTTGCCCATTATGTAGAAATTGAGCCAATTGCTCGTAAGCTCAAGCTTGGTCAAGATATAACTATTCGAGGAGAATTACTTTATGAAGGAACGGACATTCATACAATAGATGTTTTCTATGAACCACTGCCTGAACCTATGACAGTAGATGAACTTAATAGAAGTAATTTATATAGCTTCCCTAAAGATCGTCTAGTACTACGACCTAAATTAGCTGATGGATATAGTTATCCTGATCAATCTACAGGAAGCATTGATGTTAACCAACAAACAGGTAAGTTCTCTTGCCAAATAAGCTCACGTGGAGGTAAACCTGGGCTGTACACTTTGGTAGTTTGGGTTAAACATGAAGATAGAAAATTTCCGGCTACCAATATTTGTATAGAAATAAAGTAGTAGATTTGACGTAACACATATACTGTAAATACTTACTAAAAACATACTATATTTAGTTGTTTTGTGCTTCTACTCTAACTTGCTTTCTTTCCGATTGTTGTTTATCTTACTTACTCAGTATACATTTAAAAATACTCAAAAATGTGTAATTACATAGTTTGCTTAATTTATGAAAATAATAGCTATAATTAACCAAAAAGGTGGTGTAGGTAAAACCACTACTACTATAAATTTAGGAGCAGGTTTAGCTCAATCAAATAAAAAGGTTCTGCTAATAGATATAGATCCTCAGTCTCATTTAACACAAGGACTTGGAATAGAAGCAGATTCTATTCAAAGTAACATCTATGAAGTACTAAGACAGAGAAAACCAGAAAAGAAGAAACAGCTTTTAGAAAAGGCTATTTTTAAGAGAGATAAGCTTTTTGTTATTCCCTCAACAATTGATTTAGCTGGTGCAGAAATGGAATTATCTGGGATTCCTGGCCGAGAAATGCTTTTAAAAGAAGCCTTAAGTCAGCTAAGTGATTATGACTATGTATTATTAGATTGTCCACCATCATTAGGGTTATTAACCCTAAATGCACTTACTACATCAGATGAGCTATTTATTCCTGTACAAACTGAATATTTAGCATTACAAGGAATGAGTCAGTTAATTGATACAATTGAGTTAGTTGAAGCACGTTTAAATAAAGGGGTTAAAGTAACAGGAGTTTTAGCTACACGTTATGATCGGCGTAAAACCCTTAATAGACAAGCGATTGAGCATTTACAGACTCATTTTGGAGAGCGAGTTTTTAAGACATTTATTAGAGAAAACATTGCCTTGGCAGAAGCTCCAAGTCATGGTCAAACAATATTTGAGTATCAAGCAACAAGTCATGGAGCAGCAGATTATTTAGCACTAACTAAAGAAGTTTTGGAGCGCACTAAATGACAAAGAAAAAAGCTATGGGAAAAGATCCTTTTGCTAATCGTCTTTCTTGGATCAAAGATACACAACAAGATCAAGTAAACAATACAACTAATGAAAGTATAACTACTGAGAGTAGTTCTGAGAAAGAGCTTACCCCAACTAATCTAGAAATAGAAACCCAAGCTCTAGAAAATAAAACTAGTGCTTCATCAAGTTCTAATGATATAAATAATCAGAAAAGCACTAAAGTAACAGGGATTTTAGCTAATAAAGAGATTATAGAAGATAAAGACTCAGCCAAAAACAAAACCTCATCACACAAAGGTTTAAAAGATGGCTGGACAAGAGCAACATTAATTATTCGTGAAGATCATTTAGATATGCTTAAAGCTGTAGCTTATTTGGAACGAATAGACATTAAAGATTTGGTAGAATCTATTTGTAACAACTATATTGAAACAAATTCTGAGCAAGTAAATGAAGCTTTAACTCTTTATTTGCGTAAAAAGAAATAAATTATTAGCATTCTACCTAATGGCTTAATACGAGGATTTTATGAAAAAACAGGTAAAAAATTTTATTAGTATAGCCCTTGGTTCAAGCCTAGTACTCTTGCTTACTCTTTTATCTAGTAACAGTAATAGCAACACTAAAGAAGATTTTTGGCAATATAAAAAATGGACTAAAGTTAACCAAACTCCTACAAGAATGGCTGACTTTGTTGCTATACAATGTGCAGCCCCTAACCTAAAAATTACATCAACTGCAAACCCTCACATAGATAAATTTATTACTGTTTATGTAAATGATATTGGTAAAGCAGCTATGTTTTCCCAAAATCCTAAATTTCCTGTAGGATCTATTATTGTTAAAGAAAAATTACCTACTCCTACAGCTAATCCTGAGCTAATGACTGTAATGATAAAACAACAATCTGGATTTAATCCTGAATCAGGAGATTGGGAATATTTAGTTTTAGATCCTGTTAAGTCCTCTATTGTAGAGCGTGGAAAGTTAGAGCGATGTAACAGTTGTCATCTTGAGAAAAAAGATAGTGATTTTATTTTCCGGACATATTATTACTTAAATAAAACACATAGCTAATAACATTACTAATGCCTAGTAAAAGTAGCTATGGGCAGCTTTCAACCATAACAAATGATAGACGCTAAAGATAGAACATTTAGAGGCACATCTAGGTTTCAACTCCAACGCCAGCTTGGTTCAGGCGGTTTTGGTGAAGTCTATCAAGTTTACGACAAAGAGCGAGATGCTGTAGTTGCTTTAAAGACTTTACGCACTGCTGATCCAGAAGCACTTTATCGTTTTAAGCAAGAGTTTCGTGCCATTGCAGATATTGTTCACCCTAATTTAGTAACCCTTTATGAGTTGCTTTCAGATGGAGAACAGTGGTTTTTCACAATGGAGCTAGTTAAAGGCGTAAATTTCCTTCAATATATAAATTCCATAAATAAAGAAGATCAAAAAGCTAAACTCAAACAACTAAGAACAGCTGTAATTCAATTAGCAGAGGGAATTCACACCTTACATAATGCTGGGAAGTTACACTGTGATCTTAAACCCTCTAATGTGTTAGTTACTGAAACGGGTAGAGTAATAATTTTGGATTTTGGCTTAGTTACTGAGCTAAAAAGACGTGTAGCAGAAACCTTTCTTCACTACGGAACCCCAGAATATATTGCTCCTGAAGTAGTAACTGAGGCTTCAGCAACAAAAGCTTCAGATTGGTATAGTCTAGGGGTAATGCTTTATGAAGCATTATCAGGAAGTCTTCCTTTTGATAATACTTTTGGAGATGTTTTAACAGAAAAGCTACTTTATGAGCCTCTTCCCCCTTCTTCACTTGTACCAGATCTACCAGGAGATTTAGATTCTCTATGCCAAGATTTACTTAGGATAGAACCTGATAAACGACCAACAGGAGAAGTTATACTAAAGCGTTTAGGGTCTTTTCGCACTTCTTCACTATCTTCAACCGTATCAAGCCTTAGCAGTCAATTTTCCTTTTTAATTGGTAGAGAATCACACTTAAATAATCTTAGAACTTCACTTAAAGAACTTAAAGAAGGCAACACAACTATTAACTATGTACAAGGTTTGTCTGGAATGGGAAAAAGTGTCTTAATACGCTATTTTCTTGATGAAATAACAGTAGAAGAACCTCAAACTGTTATTCTAACAGGCCGATGTTATGAACAAGAATCCGTTCCTTATAAAGCTTTTGATAATGTTATTGATAACTTAGCTCAATATCTAAAAACCTTACCTCCAGAAGATCTTATTTCCTTAATACCTAGCAATGCTTCTGCTTTAGCAAGACTTTTCCCTGTATTAAGACAGGTAGAAGGCTTTTCCATAGGAAAAAGCAAGGTTGCAATTCCAGATTCTCAAGAACTACGCCGAAGAGCATTTTTAGCCCTGAGATTGCTTTTTACAGAACTAAGTAATCGAAGCCCAATAATAATTTATATAGATGATCTACAATGGGGAGATTTAGATAGTGTTTCATTACTTAATGAGTTATTAAGACCTCCTAATCCTCCTAAGTTACTTATAATCTTTAGTTATCGTAGCGATGAAATTGACACAAGTCCTTTTCTTAAAGCATTACTTTCTTCTACAACTATTGCAAATTTCCCTAACAGTCAAAAGATTAATGTAGGTGAATTGCCAGAAAAAGATGCTAAGCGGTTGGTTTTAGAATTATTAGATAAGCAAAAAATTTCTGAAGAACGAGTTGATCTAATTGTCAAAGAATCTGCTGGCAACCCATTCTTTATACATGAGTTAGTGCGTTTTGCTCAAGAAAGTATCCGTCTAAGAATTATTCCTAGTGCTAGGGATATAAAATCTAGCCTTAAATCTACTTTAACCAACAATTTATCTGATAATAGTTCTGCTAGTCTAGATCCAGAATCATTAGAAGATGCATCTATTCCAATTATGCATTTAGAAGATGTTATCTATAGTCGGGTAACACAACTGCCTTTAGCAGCAAGAACTTTAATGGAAACAATTGCTGTTGTAGGACAACCCGTTGAACGTAGAATTGTCAAACGTGCAGCTAAACTAGCAACTGAAGAACCTGCTGCAATTGCACTGCTTCGCACAAATAATCTAATACGTGTACGTGGTTTGCAAGCTGCTGATAAAATAGAGGTTTACCATGATCGCATTCGTGAAACTATTATCAGTAAACTCCCTAAAGAAAAATTAAAAACATATCATACCAATATTGTTAATATACTAGAAACTACTACTGGAACAGACCCAGAAGATTTAATAGTGCATTTTCAAGGTGCAGGTAACTATCAAAAAGCTGGGGAATATGCTTGTTTAGCTGCTGATAAAGCGGCTGAATCTTTAGCATTTGATCATGCTTCTAAGCTTTATCGTATTGCAATAGACTTCTTGCCTCAAGAAGCCAAAATGGCGGATTTAGAAGAAAAACTAGGTGTAGCATTAGCAAATGCTGGACGTACCATAGAAGCAGCTCAAGCCTATTTACTTGCAGCTGGGGAAAATAATGAAAGATTTAAAGTACTCAAACTTAAGCAGGTTGCAGCCGAACAACTTCTAAGAGGTGGACACGTAGATGAAGGACTTTCTGTTTTACGAGATATTCTTTTAGAACTAGGAATGACTTTGCCTAAAAAACCTTGGCATTCAGCTCTTTTATTTCTATGGGGACGTTTTAGACTTTGGTTAAGAGGTTTAGAGTTTAAGGAACGTGATACAAAAGATATTCCCTACGAACAACTAGTTAAGATAGATATCTGTTGGTCAGCTGCTACTGGTCTAGCAATGATAGACACCGTTCGAGGTTCTGAGTTTCAAGTAAGGCATCTTTTATATGCTTTAGAAGTAGGTGACATATACCGACTTTCCAGAGCATTTGCTTGGGAAATTGCTTTTTCTGCTACTTCTACAAGTTCTAGAAAAGGTGGTAGGTTAGAAAAATTTTCCAAATTAGCTAAAAGCCTTGTGGATAAAGTAGAAAATCCTCATGCAGAAGGTTTATTTTTCTTAATGTCTGGGGTCTCTCATTTTCTAATGGGCGAATGGTTAGAAGCCTATGAGCTAAATAAAAAGGCCGGGAAAATACTTAGAACACAATGTACAGGTGTTAGTTGGGAAGCTTATACAGCAGAACTTTTCTTGCTGAGATCGCTATTTTTTATGGGTAAATTCGATGAAATCTCTGAAAGAGCTTTTGTTGGAGTAAAAGAAGCCCAAGAAAGAGGTAATTTATACGCTGAAACTAGCTTAAGAACACGTGTATCTTATGTAAATTACTTAATGTTAGATGATCCTAACTCAGCTATGAATGAAATAGATGGAGCAATGGAAAAATGGCCACAAGAAGGTTTTCATGCTCAACATTACTATAGTTGTCTTGCTAGAGGTGAAATTCTACTTTACTGCAACAAAACAGAAGAAGTTTGGAATTTAACCAAAGAATATTGGCCTAAGTTAAAGCGTTCCTTAATGTTAAATGTTCAGATTTTACTTATAGAATCCTTACATTTAAGAGTTCGCGCTGCAATTTGTGTTGCAATAAAAGACCCATCTCCATCTTCCTTAAAGACAATAGAACGGCTTGCTAATCGATTACTAAATGAAAATACTTTTTGTTCTCTAGGATTTGCCCATTCAGCACTTGCTTCATTGGCGGCTTTTAATAAAAAATATGATGAAGCAATTAATCATCTATCTATAGCAGAAGAAAAATTTGCAGCAGTAAATATGAACCTTTATAAAGTGGCTGCACAACGTGCTAGAGGCAAGTTAATGAGTACAAGTCAAGGTAATGAGTTAATTAAAAAAGCCGAGGAGTTTGCAAAATCCCAACAAGTGCAAAACGTAGATGCCTTTTGCCAAATGCTTTTACCAGGAAACTGGCAAAGAAACTAATTCTTAGATAGACAACTTAAAAATTTTGGATAGATATCATGTCAATAATCAATAATCTTCTATCTATTTTTAAAAGCAAACCTAAAGAAGAACCCCTAAAATTAGATATCACTCTAGGGGATACACAAGTTGCTAGACTAAGAGCTGAGTTAGCTTTTGGTGATTACCGTGGAGCTCAGCGACTTTTAGAAGGATGTAACAATTCTGAAGACCGTTGGTTTTATGTTCAAGTTTTGTCAAATTGGCCAGGTCAACCTCGATGGATAGATACTTGGATAGAAAAAGAAATGAAAAATTCTGCTTGTCCTTGGCTGATTCGTGGAGTCCAATCTATTCAACGAGCTTGGGAACTGCAACAAAAAGATAATAAAATCTTTACTGTTGGAGATAATGAAAAGGCAATTTTTCAAGAAAAACTTCAAAGAGCTGAACAAGATTTACAGATGGCAGCTTGGCTTGATCCATCTGATCCAACACCTTGGGCATATCTTATAAAAACAGGTCTTGGGCTATATGTAGGAGCTAAAGAAATAGAAAATCGCTTTAGAGAAGCTTGTCAGCGCGATCCTGAACATCGTCCTGCACACTCATTTATGATGCAAAGTCTCTCTGAAAAATGGGGAGGTTTACATGCCTTGATGTTTGACTTTGCTCGTAATACAGTTGTTCAAGCAAAAGAAGGTAGTCCTCTTCATACTCTTATTGCTGAAGCTCATGTTGAACGTTGGCTTTTTTACTTAGCAGAGAATAGCCCAGAAATGGCTAAAGCCTATTTCCGTAAGCAAGAACACGTCCGTGAAATAACTAAATCTGCTATACATTCTATTCAGTCAATTCATTATCGCAAAAGTAAATTAACCCCATTTTATCAAAATCTGTTTGCATTTTGTTTTTGGCAAATGGGAAATAAAGCTATGGCAAGAAAAGAGTTTCAAAACATTGGCTTAAATGTTACAGATGTTCCCTGGATTTATTTTAACGATCCAATAGGAGAATTTACTCGCGCCCGTCAGGAGTCAGAGGAAAAGAAAAGTAACAATTAAGGTTATATCTAACACTATAAATTGATACCGAAGGTAATTATGAAAAAATTATTTTTATTGTTTTTACTGCTTGCACTTTTTGATTCAAACAATTCTGATATTTTTGCACAAAGTGGTTCAACTACTGCAACTATTGTAGGAAGAGTTAAAGATCCACAAAATGCTTTGGTAGCAGGTGCAACTATATCTGTTAAGCAGCTAGAAACAAATCTTATTCGAACTCTTGAAACCGATCAAGAAGGCATGTTTCAAGTCATTCAGTTACCTCCAGGTATTTATGAAGTAAGTGTAAGTGCACCAGGTTATAACACCTATAACACTAAAGTAGTCCTTACTCTAGGTACTACTTTGCTTTCAGAATTTAGTTTATTGCTATCTAGTCAAGCTAATGAAGTTATTGAAGTAAAAGCAGATAATCTATTCACTGAGATTAAGACAGAAAGCAGCAATATCAATGGTAAAGATCGCATAGATAGTCTACCTATAAACCGCAGGGATTTTTTAGATTTTGCACTCACTTCTCCACGAGTAACTCCTGATCGTGTTCCAAATCAAGGAATTTTCTCAACTTCAGGGCTTTCATTTAATAGTCAATCTGGTAGGTTTAATAATATTACTATAGATGGTTTAGATAATAATGATATTAACCAAGGTGCTGTACGTGCAACATTTAGCCAAGAAGCTGTACAAGAATTTCAAGTTGTGAGTGATAGTTTCTCTGCTGAATTTGGTCGAGCTTTATCAGGTGTGGTTAATATTGTTACTCGTGGTGGTAGTAATCAATTTCATAGCACATTATTTTTTCTTAACCGCAATGATAAAATTAGCGCACGTGACACTTTTGATAAAAGTAAATCTCCTTACTCACAGTATCAATTTGGGGCTACCTTAAGTGGGCCAATTAAGAAAGATAAAGCATTTTTCTTTACTTCTTTTGAACGCCTTTCTATTAAACAAAATATATTTGTCACCTTGCTAGATCAAACTATACAAGCAGGTAGAAATCTAGGATATCCGCTAAAGAATGGGACAGAACCTTTCTCTATTGGTAATACTACTTTTCTAGCACGAGCAGATTTTCGTCTTAACCAAAATGATTCTATTTGGGTGCGCTATAACGGTAATTTTGGCTTTAATGGTGCATTTGAACCATTTGGAGGTTTGACAGATAGAACTAGTAGTGGAGTTTTAAATGTAAAAGATAATTCCGCAGCATTTAATAATACTTTTATAAGTAGTAGATTTAACCTAGTTAATGAAACTAGATTTTTATTTAGTCGTCGCGATCAAGAAAGCTTACCTGTTAATACTGATGCAGGAATACAATTAGTTGCACCAGAAGGTACTGCAGTTTTTGGGCATAATAATTTTGTCCCAGAATTTAATTTTCAGCGAATTTACCAAATAGTCAATATTACATCTTTAACTCGTGGAAAAAACCAAATTAAATTTGGTGGTGATTTTACTTATATTCACAGACCTCCTAAATTTAATGGTGGATTACTTCCTGATGGATTTGGAGTTTTTGCCCCATTAGATTTTTCCGCACTCTTTGGTGCGCCTGGATTGCCTTCATTTAGCGGTTTACAAGCCTTTGATCCTAGTTTACGTACCCCTCAACAACTTGCTTTCCTTGGCGCTCTTTCTTCATCTATACCAGGATTTCCTTCAAATATAAATCTTGCAAATCAGTCAATTCCACTTGTTTACTTACAAGGTTTTGGAGACCAAAAAATAGAGCTAAACTCAAAACTTTTCTCTGCCTTTGCACAAGATGATATTAGACTTAAACCAAATCTTCTTGTAAAAGTTGGCCTACGCTATGACATTAATAGAGTTGATTTTACGCCCCCCAATAATGGCAATTTCAGCCCACGTATTGCAGTAGCTTATAAACCTACAAAATTGCCCAAAGCTAATCTACATGCTGCTTATGGTCTATTTTTTGCGGTACCTTTTACTAGATCTACTTTAAGTGCTCATTCTAGTGAGCTTGGGTTAAAAGTCTTATTTGTTCCATTTCCTCTTTCTGTAATTCCTTTTTCACTACCAGGACATAAGTTTTCTGGTATAGAGCAAATTCCTCCTTCTTTGCCTTTTATTCCACAACTTAATTTGGCTACTCAATATCAACCTAACTTAAAAAACAGTTATTCTCAACAATTTACAACTGGAATAGATTATTTAGCTGGAAGTAATACTGTCTTTTCTCTCTCTTATACATTCATAAGAGGTATTAAGCTATTTTCACTACGAGATACTAACCCTGTTGTTAGACCTGTTCCTAATAATCCTTTGCAAAGTCAAATAGTTGGAAGAGTTGATCCAACAAAAGGTTCATTATTAGAGTTTGAATCAGCGTTTGATAGTTATTATCATGGAGTTTCATTTTTAGTTAATCGCCGTTTTAGCAAAAGATTTAACTTTTTAGCACATTACACATTTGCTAAAGGCATTGATAACACAGCAGATTTTAGTGTTGCAATAACAGATAGAGCTAATGATCCATTAAGTCCTCGTTCAGAACGAGGGCTTTCTGTGCAAGATGTACGAAGTCGTTTTGTGCTTTCAGGCACTTGGGATTTGGATTATACAAAAAATCGTTTCTTACGAGACTTTAAGTTTTCAACCATTGTTAATCTTAACTCTGGCCGACCTTATAATTTGTTAGCTGGAGTAGATTTAAACCAAAATGGGGATGGAGGGCTTTCAGATAGACCAGCTGGACTAGGGCGCAATGTTGGAGTTACTCCAGGTTTTGCCAGTGTTGATATAAGGTTAACTAGAACTATAAATGTTAAAGAACGCTTTCACTTAGAAGCTTTTGCCGAAGGCTTTAACCTATTTAACCGAGCTAACATTAATCCAAATTTAATTAACCGAACATTTCCACCAGACGCTCAAGGTAACTTTAATCTACCACCTCAAGAAAATGGTAGATATATTTTAACTCCAGATCGTTACAAAGGTGCATTTGCCCCACGTCAGTTTCAAATAGGATTTCGTTTAGGGTTCTAAGATTTCTTAAAAAGAAAATATCTAAACTTAATTTTTGTGCTAAAATGCCAATAGTGGTCTTAAATTGTTGGCTATTTGTTACGGTCTTTAGGTTTTACTTTATAGGAAGTTAGTTACAAATGTTTTTGCAAAAATTACTCTTGTTACATCCCCTTTGGTCAGTAGTTGGGGCTAGTGGTCTTTTTTACCTACGCAATCACTTACGTAATCACTGGTTTTTCAAAACTCAAGCTACCATACCCTCTCTCTACAACAATAACGAAACTACCATTGAGTTATTACTTAAATGGCAATTAAAACAAGGCTATAGCGAACATAGTCTTGTTAGTATCCTTCCAGACTCATCCGCTTGGGTTGAACCCAATGGTTTAGGAGCAGTATCTTATCTAGAAATTGGTAATACTTGGCTTTCAGCAGGTGATCCATTTGCTAGTGATGAGAACTTGCTAACAGTAGCTAGCGGCTTTGTTAATGCTGCACGAAAAGCGAATAAATTAATCTCTTTTGTTCCTACTACTGAACGTCTAGCTAAACTAGCTAATGAACTTGACTTAGATTTACTTCCTGTAGGTATTTCCCCATATTTTGATTTACAAAGCTGGGAGCCTCGTGGAGATAAAGCTAAAAAGGTACGTTCTGGAGTCAATCAAGCCCGTCGTGCTGGAATAAAAGTTGAGCTAACTCCAAGCCATCAGGTTTCAGAAGCAGAAATTGCACAACTAAGTTCTAGCTGGTTAGAAACCCGGCGAACAGTTAAATTTGGTTGGTTATTTGATCTAGACCCACTACGCTATAAAGAGCATAAACATTTCTTTGTTGCACGTGATGAAAAACAAGATATGGTTGGCCTTTTAGCCGCTAGCCCTATACCAATGAGAGAAGGCTGGTATTTAGAAGATATTCTGCGTCACCCTACTGCACCTAACGGAATATCTGACTTATTAATTGTAGAAGCTATGACTCACTTAAAAAAATTTGGTGGAAAAATGGCTACACTAGGAACAGTACCAATAATTGGACGAGAAAACTTACAACCTTTGCGCCGAGGTAAACACCAAGTTTTAGATACCATCTTGACTGGAATTGGAAATCATATGGAAGGCGTTTATAACTTCCAAGGGCTTTATAGATTTAAGTCAAAGTTTGTTCCTACTTGGTGGGAAACAGAATATGCTATGTTCCCTAAAGGCTTGCTTAATCCTATTCGCTTAGGTTCAGCCGTAACACGTGCAATTGCTCCAAATGGCCTATTTCAAGTTATTCGGGAAGGTACTTGGCAGTAACTATAAAGTAACATCATATCATTAATACCATTAAGCGCATTTACTGGTATTTACATAAAAATTTTTCTTAATTCTAAGACTTGGTTAACACAGTTGGTTTCCTTCTCCCACCCTTTGGAAATATGTGTTATGATTGGCGTTTTAGAAAAAATTCAAATTAACTAGTAAGGGTAATTTTAGAAGTGATTGAGTCAAATATAAATCAGCAAATACTTAATATAGCTTTTTATCGTTTTGTAGAACTATCAAATTTAGTAGAACTTAGAGGAACTCTTTTAGAGTTAGGTCGGAAGTTAAACCTTAAAGGGACTATTTTACTTAGCACTGAAGGAATAAACGCAAATCTTGCGGGACTTGAAGAAAATATTAGAGAATTTCAAGAGTCTGTTAAAGAGTTGCCTTTTGGAACAGATCTAAATTATAAGGATAGTTACTCAAATTCTGTTCCTTTCAAAAGATATCTAGTTAAAATAAAGAAAGAAATTATTCCTGTAGGAGATTCTGAAATAAAACCAACAGTTTTAACTGGTGCGCGTATAAGCCCTAAAGAGTTAAAACTATGGTTAGATGAAAATCGAGACTTTGAATTTCTAGATACTCGTAACGAATTTGAAGTTGAATTTGGAACTTTTACAAAAGCTAAACATCTTAAATTAAAGCATTTTCGCCAATTTTCAGATAGGCTAAAAACATTGCCCGAAGAATATAAACTTAAGCCTATGGTTATGTTTTGCACAGGTGGAATTAGGTGCGAAAAAGCTACTACAATTGCAATTAAAAATGGATATAAAGATGTTTATCAACTTGATGGTGGCATCCTAAAATATTTTGAAGAATGTGGAGGAGCACACTATCAAGGAGAGTGTTTTGTTTTTGACGGAAGACTTACTCTTAACAGCCAACTTCAGGCTAGTGCCGATAAAGCAGAAAACCTTGAAGAATTAGAAGCTGAATGGAATAAATCTAGGAAAAACCACGAGTAGTCAATAAGTTAGAGCCAAATTATAAAACTCTAAGTCAAAAACTAACTAGGAAATATGCTGTATGCCTTCTATATGGAACGATAGCCCATACTTTAAAAATTGGGCCAAACCTGGCCCTTGGATTTCTCCTCCTAATGAGCCTGATCTTCAACCTAATTCTGATGAAACACTTGATGCTCTTTGTGGGCACTATAGAATTTTTCAACTAAATAAAGGTCATAGATTTTCTACAGATGATATGCTTACGGCATGGTATGGTACTTCATGGTGTCCTAGTGCTAGAACAGCTTTAGATCTTGGAAGTGGTATTGGTTCTGTAGGAATGATTGTAGCTTGGAGGCTTCAAGGAGTCCGAATGGTCACTGTTGAAGCACAAGAAGTTAGTGTACAGTTAGCACGCAAGTCTGTTAGGTTCAATGGCCTACAAGATCGTTATGAAATTCGGCATGGTGATTTTCGTGACCCAGCACTAATTGCAAAAGACGAGAAATTTGATTTAATTTTAGGAAGTCCTCCATATTTTCCATTAGATGCTGGTATACATGCTTCACATCCACAAAAAATTGCCTGTAGATTTGAGCTTAGAGGAACTATTGTTGACTATTGTAAAGTAGCCGCTGAACACTTAGATTGGGGAGGACTATTTGCCTGTATTTTTCCAGTTGCTCCAGATTCTCAAGCTAAACGTGTTTTAAAAGGAGCTAAAGAAGCTGGTCTAACAATTGTTCGTCAACGCCCAATTATATTTAGAGAAGGTGATGCTCCACTACTATCTGTTTTTGCAATGGTGCGTTCTGATCATCTTCCAGAACACTTTCGCAATCAAACCTGGCAAGAGCCTCCTTTGATTATCCGAACTTCCTCAGGAGCTCAACATCCAGAATATAGCACGATAGCACTTTCAATGGGATTACCACCTTACTAAAAATATTAACAACTACTTTTGTTATTATTTAAGTATATGTATTAAAAATGCAAATAGGGTGAATTTAATATCAATTCACCCTATTTACTTACATTAAACAATATTGTGTTTTTTTATTTTTAGTGACCGTGAGCTTTTCTTTCACCCAATTTTTCTACTTTTCCTTCTAAATCAATTATTAGTAGCTCTACTTCAAGATTTGGATGTTTTTCTTGAATAAGATCAGCTAAAGCATTCATTTGTTCTAGATGAATTTTTGTTTCTTTGTCGCGCTCTTTAGCTAAATCTTGGTGACCAAGAATCACTTTATAAGCTCCACAATCTCTGTGATCCATAATAATAACTTTGTGAATATTATGTAATTTGATTGCTACATCAACATGCTCTGCAAAAGTTTCTCCCCAAGCAGGAAATTTATCATTGTGAGCACCTAAAGAAGCTCCTGCCAAAATTATTTGGTCATACTTATTCTTTAAACCTCGACCAGCCATATAAGCTTCTGTTTCATCTATAAGACGATAATCTATACAGCTAAGTAGCAATGCCTCTGTATCACCACCTACAGCAGCTTTTGCAGTTGGCATGCTTGGCACAACCATAGAAAAAGCACCTAATAAAGCCACTCCCAAAAAAGCTTTTTTAGCATATTTTCCAAATGAACTAATCAAACCATGTATCATAATAATTTTCTCCTACATTATTTAATAAAAGGTTAGAACCTAATTTGCACAAAAAGTGCTTTGTTGAGCGTTTTATCATTTAGCAAAGCTAATTTAACCTGCTGATAAAACTCAGACAATATACACTAAACTAGTGGTATCCCAAAGTAAAATTTAGTAAAGAGTTATCATAAATAATGCAATATAATATCAGCTAAATTCCTTTAGTAAATAACCTGTATTTTAGTTCTATACTAATAAATGTCTACCTTTCTGTAGCATCTAATGGTTTTGATTGTTGATAGGGGTTAAAAGAATCCACAGAATTAGTAGTATTTTCAACTAGCTGTTTAGATTCAAATACATATGCTTCAGGAGCAGGTTTTACAGCACGAGCAAGCCAGCGTGGACGGCGAAGATTTTCTGGCCCAGGAGCAGGACGAGTCATTGCAAGCCATTGTTGATAGATTTGATGCGCTCTAGCAGTATCTACAAAAATGTCTCCATATTTTTCATTAGGCAAAGTTTTAGATACTTTAACTTTTTGATGCCAACAATGCATTCCGCTAACTGGGTCAGGATGAACAGAGAAAGTTAAGTTTTGATGAACTCCTGCATCACTCCACCAAATAAGCTCAGATTCAGGATCTTTACTGGTAAAAGGTTCAACAGGTTTTAGCTGTCTCATATACCATTGAGTAGGATTCAACTTAATTAAATCTACCAATGCAGTTGACCAGCGTTCTCCACCTGTTGTACTTCTTAAACGCCAACGTCCAAGATGATGTGAGCAAGCTATAATACCAGGGCGAATACCTTCTGTTAGCCAAACTCGGTTAATAAAAAGTCCTATTTCTGTTTCTACTTTTAGTAAATCTCCTGTTTCTACACCAAGTTTTTGAGCATCTTGAGGATGGATCCAAATAGGATTGCTATGAGAAATTTCATTTAACCATTTAGCATTACCAGAACGTGTATGAATTAAGGTTGGAAGGCGAAATGTTGGCACAAGTACCATTTCATTTGCTTGTTGATTAATATTTGACCAATGGACATGACTGCGAATATAGCCAGGGAACATATGTTCAGGCCAATGCCAATCTTTCATGGTTGGAGAATAAAATTCTAGTTTTCGTGATGGTGTAGGGAATCCTACAATAGGCTGATTATCTATCATTACACCTATTGGATTGCCTGCTTTGCTTATCACATTGGTAGTTGAGTCAACTTGAGCATCTTTCATTTCTGTTTCAGAAAGTTGTTTTTCATGCTTTTTGTAAACATCTGTTTCTACAGCAAAAGCCCCATATTTCCGCATATAGGCAAGTGGTTCTAAGCCTTCTGCCGCAGCTTTTTCCTTAAGTCCTGGAACACTATTTTCAAAAATCCAACGGTAATATTCATCAACTGTAATTTTTTCACCTGGTCTATAAGGTGACTCAAAATGACGACGAATCCCAAGCGAGCCATCACTATCAATTCGCCAAGAAAGATTTATCCAAAATTCGTCTTCTTCCCAAACTTCACCAGGGTTTGCTTCATAGGTAAACTCAAATTTCTCTCCAAGTTTTTCCCTTGCAATTTTTAGAACTGGCTGACGAAAGCCAATCCAACTACCAGCATGAGTTTCTTGGCTTTGAATGTCATGGCGTTCTGCTCCTACTCCCATAGGCAAAACATAATCCGCAAACCAAGCTGTTTCGCTCCAAACTGGTGTAAGCGCTACATGCAACCCTACCATTGCTTCATTAAGTAAAACTTCTAACCAACTTAATCCATCTGGGTTAGTCCAAACTGGATTATAAACTCTTGTAAAATAGACTGATAACTTTCCTCTACCAGATTTTAAGAAGTGTGGAAGTAAGAAGCTTAACTCATGATGAGACAGTGGATATTCGCGAGGATAAAGCATTTCATTCCACATTTTTTGTGGAGCTGGTTTGTTAGGTGGTGTAGGAACAAATTTGTCCCAAGTATTAGGTGATACACCACCTTTAGTTCCTATACTTCCAGTTAAAACATTCAAGAACTCTAAACAACGAGCAACTTGCCAGCCTCCAAGGTTGCCTGACGCAGCATTGCGCCAAACATGTGTGCAGAAAGCCTCTCCAGCTTGAGCAATTTCACGAGCAATTTTACGAATCTGTTCAGCAGAAACTTTTGTTTCCTTTTCAGCAAATTCTGGAGTAAATTCCGCATAATGTTGCTTAAGCAAAGTAACAAATTTATCAAAAGTGCATTCCTGATCAGAATATTCTTTCCTTAAAAATTCTTCCCAATTAACCCAACGTCTTAGAAATTCATGGTTAAATAAATCCTCATTAATAATTACATTAGCCATAGCCAGCAGTAATGCGGCTTCTGTTCCAGGCCAAGGAGCTAGCCAGTAATCAGCCATTGAGGCTGTATTAGAAAGCCTTATATCTACAACAGCAATCTTAGCACCAGCCATTTTAGCTTCAATAATTCGCTGTGCATGTGGATTAAAATAGTGACCTGTTTCTAGATGTGAGCTAAGTAATAAGATAAATTTAGCATTAGCATGATCTGGTGATGGTCTATCTGAGCCTTGCCAAAGTGCATAACCAAGCCTTGCAGCACCAGAACAAACATTAGTATGGCTATTATGCCCATCAATGCCCCAAGCTTGCAGCACTCTATCCATATAACCATCATGTCCAGGACGACCAACATGATACATTACTTCATTATGACGATTAGACAAAAAAGCTTCTCGAATTTTTCCAGCAATATCATTTAAGGCATCATCCCAACTAACTCTAGTCCAACGACCTTCACCACGTTGACCAACTCTTTTCATTGGATAAAGGATTCTTTCAGGATCATTAATTTGGCTAAGTGTAGCAGGCCCTTTAGCACAATTACGGCCTCGGCTACCAGGATGAACTGGGTTTCCTTCTAGCTTGCGAATCTGTAAAGTTTCTTTATCAATATAAGCCAATAAACCACAAGCAGCTTCACAATTAAAGCAAATCGTAGGCACAAGCATATAATTTCTGGCTACGCGATCTGGCCATTCACTAGCCTCATATTCTGTCCAATCGTCCCAACGCTCTACAGGAGGAAAATTTGTTAACTCCCCATTGGCATTGTTTATTGGAACTATTTTGTCTCTGCGTGGTTTTTGTCTAGAAACTAAGTTTTTTATAAAAGTAAACATTTTTGCTACCGTCTTATTATTTTTTTAATTTTTGAAGAACCTAGGTTCCTTGTGTTCTGTATGCATATCTGGAAACTAGCTCAAAGGTACTGATTGACCAGCTTTAATCCATAATCGCTCATAAGTATAAAGACTACTTAAAGCTAAAATGGCTATTAAAAATGTTGGAGTTGCTGTTAACAACAATCCTAGAGGAATAATTGCACCGAAAAACACAGCACTAATCCAGAATTGATACCAATATGGGCCATGTGTTAGGGTCTTCATAGCTCGGCTAGCATCAGCCATTTGAGGTTTATCTTTAGCTGCAATTGAAGTAACTACTTCTAATAACATAATTGCTAAATGTCCTAGAACACCTGTTAATAAAGCATTTCTTATAAAGCTCAGTGAAAAAGTATGACCATTAACTAGATTTATTATTGGAGCAACAAAACTTAGCACACTAGCACCAGCCAAAGTAGCTTGGAAAAAGAGATGTGGTGTAGTGAGTCGGCTTTGCCAAAAGTCACGACCTTCAGCTTGTCGAAAGAGAAAACCGCTATAAATAGCTGACATCACACCTAAAATTGCTCCAGGAAAAGCTAGAATATGAGTAAGTCCATGCCAATTAAAAGTTTCTGCCAATAAGGTTAAAGTAGTTACACCACCGAAGGCTGTTAGTATATAAGCCCCTATTGCAAGCCAGGATTTCCATTGAGGTCTAAGTAAAATACGTAAAAAGCGTTCTGGACGGCGTAAATCTGCAACTAAAAGACCACCTGTAATAATTTGGAAAATTATAGAAATTATAGCTGCATAATATAGCGAAAGAGAGGTTTGCCACTCTAAAATCAAAGCCAAAGCTGGAAGGAAAAATGCTCCAGCAGCAATAGACTTAGTCCAAAGATAAGCCCAAACTTTCCAACCCCAATTTGTATGATGTGGCACATCATAAGCTGTTTTTGCTTTGGCTTCAGCTTGTGCAATAAAAGCTTGTATATCTAGAGTTGGTTTATCTAGGCCAGTTTGAGACCAAATATAACTATTATCTCGCTTTTGCAATTCTGGTTTTAATGCTGTTTTACTTGAACCTAAATAATAAAGTTTTGGTCGAGTACCTTGTTCAGGTTTGCGAGTTACACCACGCTCTTTACTAAGTAGTTGTGAAATAGGGCTTTGAGCATTATCTAAGTCTCCTGCTACAATTGCTTGCTCTGGACAAACAATTACACAAGCAGGTTGTAAGCCAACTTCTACACGATGAGCGCAGAAATTACATTTTTCTGCTGTTTCTGAATGAGGGTTAATGTAGAGAGCATCATAAGGACAGGCTTGCATACAGGCTTTACAGCCAATACATTCATTTTGGTCAAAGTCTACAATTCCATCTGGCCGAGTATAAAGCGCTTTAACTGGACAAATCTTTACACAAGGAGCATTTTCACAATGATTACAACGTAATACTGCAAAATGCCTTTCAGTAGAAGGAAATTCCCCTTCTTCCACATATTTGACCCAAGTTCGAAAACCACCTAATGGAACATTATTTTCAGCCTTACAAGCTACTGTACAAGCATGACAGCCAATACATTTATGTTGATCAATCACAAAGCCATAGCGCATAAAAGAACCTCAACAGAGCATTATTTCATTTCACAATACAACTTCTAATTATTTATGGTCTTCTGTTTTGTGCAGGAGGAGTAATTTTAAAAGCTTGCATAATACGGTCTGCTGCTTCTTCACCTGCTTGTTGTAGTGAGTAGTAAAAGGCGTTGTTATAACCCCCAGCACCTATTGGACCTCTAGGAATTGGTAGTGGAACACCTATTCCACCAACTCCAACTCTTGGTTGGTAAGGTCTTAAAAAGATCCTATTTTGGCTTTTTACTTTTGCCTCTTTAGGGCTATAAATTACATATTCCACATGAAATTCTTCTAGCCTTGAAGGTTGTTGGCCACCAAAAGTGTCTAATCCAAGTTGTATCCAAACTACATTGCGTTGATCTTCAGTTTTAGCACGATCTGAGGCTTGTTTACGGTTCATTTCTTTGTCTTTAACTATATCTAAAGCCCCTGATTGAGAAAGACGATCTGCACAAGCTTTAACTACTACACCAACTGCACCTGAAAGATTGCTAGGTAGTTCTAAGCGATTATCATCATAGGTAAAAAGTATTTGAATTTGTTCTGCTGCTGGCTTTTGAGCTGGTGGAGGTGGCGGTAATTCTTCCCTTGGCGCAGCTGTTGGCTTAGAAGTTTCTGATGGTGGTGGTGGTGGCGGTTGAACACGTCTACCTGATTGGGCTTGTACTAAAGTAATATTAACTACAAAAGTACAAATACAGACTAATAAAAATCTTACAGTCATATAAACAAGACTCTTTTTCATAGCAAAAATTTCCTTGATTAATTCTAAAAGAAAGCAAAATAGGATATTTATATATTTAAGCATAACCTAGTACTTATCTACAATCAGAAGAGTAGGTTTACTGCTTATAGATATTTCTAAAATGCCACGATATTTTTAGTAAGGTGTAAATAAAAATAGAAGATTAGTTGCTTTTTTGATCTCATCTAGGTTTCATTAAAAATAAAGTACTGCTGTTATACGCAAGCACTTACCCTATAATAAGGTAGAAAATGGCCTTTTACGGATTAAAATCAAGATAAAAACTAAAATTTAGCCTCGTATGATTGACGAAGCTAAAGCACGTCATTATAATTTGACACTTTACTAAAACTATCAATTATTCACCAATAATCGTAGTTAATCGTTGGGAGGTAATAAGCTGTGGCTTATGCAGTCATTCTTTCTGGTGGAAAGCAATTTCGTGTTACCACAGGTCAAATTGTTCGTTTACCTAGTTTAAGCGGGCAAGTTGGCGACAGTGTTGAACTAGATGCTTTAACCATCACTGATGGATCAAATATTCAAATCGGTACCCCAGTATTAGAGCAAAAGGTAAAAGCTACTGTAGTTGAGCATGGACGTGGCGAAAAAGTTATTGTGTTTAAGTTTAAACGCCGCAAACAATTCAAACGTAAAAAAGGCCATCGTCAAGGCTTTACTGCTGTACGTATTGAAGCTATTGCCTAAGACTAAAAATAGAAACAACTTAGCTAGTTGTAAATAGTTAGCCTAGAGTAAATTTCAAAAACTAGAGATTTTTCTAGGTATTTAGGAGAAGATTTTTATGGCACACAAAAAAGGGGTTGGAAGTTCACGAAATGGTCGTGATTCCCAAGCACAGCGCTTAGGAGTTAAGCGTTTTGGTGGGCAATTAGTTTCTGCTGGAGAAATTCTAGTTCGTCAACGTGGCACACCACATAAAGCAGGCAAAAATGTAGGTATTGGTAAAGATGATACTCTTTATGCCCGTATTACTGGAGTAGTAAAGTTCGAAGATAAAGGTCGAATGGGTAAGTTTGTTAGTGTTTATCCAGAACAACAAACTGCTTAATAGTACTTTTTCTTAGGTTCTATTGTGTTTATTGATCGTGCAAAAATTTGTATAAAAGCCGGGGATGGCGGAAGTGGTTGTGTAGCTTTTCGTAGAGAGAAGTTTGTTCCACATGGTGGGCCGTCTGGTGGTGATGGTGGTGATGGTGGCAGTGTTTATTTAGAAGCTACTGACCAAATGAACACCTTGCTCCACTTTCGCTATAATCCTGAATACCGTGCTCAACGAGGTGAGCATGGGCAAGGAAGCAATTGCACTGGTCGTGACGGGGAAGATATAACAGTCAAAATCCCTGTTGGTACTTTAGTAAAAGACGCAGAAAGCGGAGAAGTTCTAGCTGATTTTGTTGAATCAGGACAGCGTGTTCTTCTAGCTAAAGGGGGTCGTGGAGGGCATGGTAATTCGTTCTTTACTACCTCTGTCAACCGCGCTCCAAGAAAATGGGAAGTTGGTCACCCTGGTGAAGTTCGCTATTTAGAATTAGAGCTTAAGCTTTTGGCGGACGTAGGAATTATTGGATTTCCTAATGTAGGTAAATCAACTTTAATTTCTGTTATTTCTGCGGCTAAACCTAAAATTGCTGATTATCCATTTACTACACTCACTCCTAATTTAGGGGTTGTGGATGTAGGGGATTATAGACATTTTATTATTGCTGATATACCTGGTTTAATTGAAGGCGCACATGAAGGAGCAGGTCTAGGCTTGCAATTTCTTCGCCATGTAGAACGTACTAAACTACTATTGCATGTTATAGATGTTTCTAGTGCTACAAACAGAGATCCAATAGAAGACTACAAGGTAATTACTAATGAACTTAAAAGTTACCAAGTAGACCTACTAGATAAACCTGTAATAGTTGTGGCAAACAAAGTTGATGCATTAGATGAACCAAAACGTCTAGAAAAATTGCGTAACTTTTGTCAAGAAAATAACTTGCAGTTCCATGTAATTTCTGCGGCTACTGGGCAAGGAACCAAAGAGTTAGTTCGTCTTGTGCATAAAAAGCTAGAACAGTTAGCTGTTTCTTAGTATTACTAGAAACTCAAATCTTAAATTTGACATAATTGCTCATGGTTAGCGTGTAGGCAAAAAGATGCGTGTTGGCATTTTAGGTGGTACATTTGATCCCGTTCATTTTGGTCATCTAGAAATAGCTAATAAAGTACAAGAAGTTTTTTCTTGTGATTATATCTACTTGGTACCTGCTTACACTCCACCACACAAAGCTAAGAGTTCTATTAGTTCACCATACCATCGCTATGCAATGGCAGTTTTAGCAGCTAGCGAGAATAAGAACATAGTTGTTAGCCTTCTAGAACTAGAATCGCCAACAAAACCTTTTAGTGTACAAACCGTTGCACAGCTAAGAAAAACCCTAGAACCACAAGCAGAATTGTTTTTTATTATTGGTACAGATCTCTTTGCTGAATTGGATAGCTGGTGGCATTACCAAGAGCTAATCAATGGTTGTAACATTGTGGTGGTTACTAGACCAAGTCATAAAGTAGATTTAACAGAGCGTTCCATAGCTCTACAAAAAGAAATTAAAGATTTAAGAGGTTGTAAAAAATTTGCAGAGCAAATAACACAACCAACTATTTTTTTTACTAATTTACTAGAAGAAAGTATTTCTGCTACTAATATCCGTTCGGCTGTGATTAAAAAACAGCCTATAAGCCAATGGGTACCTCAATCTGTAGCAGATTATATTTTTAAATATAAGCTTTATTCAGGATAAGCATGAAAGAAACACCTAGTTTACCAATTAGCCCTTCCCAACTTCAAGTATCAGACAAACGCGTAAGCATCGTGGTTCAAGCGGTCTGCGATAAAAAAGCTAGTAAAGTGGTAGTTCTAGATTTAAGAGAAATAGCTTCCTTTACAGACTATTTTGTGATTTGTAATGGTCGTGCTAGTAGACAAGTCCAAGCTATTGCAGATGAAGTTGAAACAAAATTACTTGCAGAAAACACCAAAACTTCCCACATTGAAGGCTATCAAGCAGGAGAGTGGATTTTGATGGATTATGGTGATTTTGTAGTGCATATTTTTAATGAAGAAGCTAGAGATTTTTATAATTTAGAACGTCTTTGGCGTGATGCAAATCGTATAGAAATACACGATGAAGCTTAGAGAAGCTAATATAAGGATAATTACTTTTATCCATTTTAACTTTGTATGAAAATATCCTTAATTTGGATAGACAAAACCAAAGATCGTCATTTGCTAGAACTTATCGACGATTATTTGCATAGATTAGCTAAATATGTTAAGTACAACATTTTAGAATTAGCTTCACCAAAAAGCCAAACTGAACGCTCAGTAGTTTTAGAAACAGAAGCCAAAGCAATACTTAATGTATTGTCACCTAGTAGTTATAAGGTGGTTTTAGATGAAAATGGGCAACAATTTTCATCACTTGCTCTTGGCCGTTTCATAGAAAAACATCAAAACATGGGCACAAGAGATTTGACTTTTATTATTGGTGGACATTTTGGTTTATCAGAACGTATAAAAGAGCAAGCTGATTTTGTAATGTCGCTCTCTAGTTTGACTTTTACTCATGATATGGCACGGTTGATATTAGCAGAACAACTTTATCGTGCTTATACAATTATTAATAATCATCCTTATCAGAAATAAGGTAGATTGATTTTTTAGTTTCTCACAATGTTAAGTTAGGAGGCAGTGGTTCTCTACTTTTAAAGAGAATACATCCAAGTATGGACAAAGAAAGAGTTAAATCCCTTGAAACTAAACTTCGCGAGCGTCGTGCTGCTTTAACCGGTGTAGTTGAAAGAACAGAAAACTATGGCCGCGAAGCAGATACAGAATTAACACAAGATCCAGCTGATAAAGCTTCTAATGCTTATACTAAGGAACTTCTCTTTAGCCAAAGCACTAATGATCGCTTTATTCTTAAATTAATAGAAGAAGCTCTAGAACGTATAGAAGATGGTGAGTATGGTTATTGTGTTAACTGTAACAAAGAAATACAACCTAAGCGTCTAGAAGCTGTTCCTTGGGCAAGACACTGTATTACTTGCCAAGACTTGCAAGAACGTGGCTTGCTAGAAGAAAATGATGAAGCCTAAATGGCTAATTAAACTTAGTGGCAGTTAAGAGATCCTAATGAAATCTATATCCGAAGCATTACTAGCCACTTTGTTTCCTGTTGCTTGTAAAATATGCGGTCAACTTATTGAGTCAAAAGCTTGTGGTGTAGCTTGCCAAGATTGTTGGTCAAGCTACTTGCCGTTTCAACCTTCCCAGTTATGCCAAAAATGTGGCTATCCTTGCCTTGAGTTAAATTCTCCAAACTTACCACCTAAAAATTGTGCTAAATGTCGTAAGTCCCCCTATTGCTTTGCTTATGCCTGTGGGCCTTATGAAGGTGCAATGCAAGCGAGTATCTTAGAGCTAAAAAAATCTCCTTACCTATGTGAAAAGCTTTCTGATTTAATAAAAAAAACGCTACAAGAAATAAACCTTTCTCCAATAACCCTAATTATTCCAACTCCACTACATCAAGAACGTTTAAAAGAACGTACATTTAACCAAGCAGAACTTATAGCCGAAAAAATTTCTACTTTTACCAACATTACTCTAGATACTCAAAGTTTTGCTAGAACAAAACCAACAGCTAAACACCGTTTTGGTATGGACGAAAAAGATAGAGAAGTCAGTCTAAAAGGCGCTTTTGAAGTTCTTCGCCCAAGGTTAATAGAAAATCAATCTATTTTACTGGTAGATGATGTTTTTACTACTGGAAGCACAATTTCTGCTGCCTCTAAAGAACTACTTAAAGCAGGAGCTAAAGACCTACAAGTCTTTACATTAGCTAGAGTTGTCACTAAATAGAATGCTATAAAATACTTTGACAAAACTAAGCAAAAACGTATAATAAGAAACATAAGCGAATTATTCTATAACCCTAACTATCCACCTACAGGAGAGTAATAGCTATGAGCCAAGAAACTATCACGCTTTATTTTCGCAATGCTACTAGTGATAAAGTCTACCAAGCAACAATAAAAGAGCAAGGCAATGGTTATATGGTTGAATTTGCTTTTGGCCGTAGAGGAACTACATTAAGGCCAGGTACTAAAACTCAAACACCTGTTAGTTATGATGAAGCTAAAAAAATTTATGACAAACTAGTAGCTGAAAAAATGTCTAAGGGTTATAGTCCAGGCATTGATGGAACTCCTTATATTGGAACAGATAAAGTTGATAGAGTTTCTGGTGTACAATGCCAGCTGCTTAATCCTATTGAAGAAGATGAAATTACCCAATATATAAAAAATCCTGATTGGTGTTTTCAAGAAAAATTTGACGGTAAACGAATGCTTGTTCGTGGAGATTTTGAGGGCAATATAGAAGCCATTAACCGCAAAGGCTTAATTATAGGCTTACCTGAAACTATTCAACACTCATTAAGTCAATTAGATGCAGTGTTTATCATAGATGGTGAAGCCGTAGGTGATAAGCTATATGTCTTTGATATACTGCATTATCAAGCAGTAAATTATAATGCAGGTAATATACGCAACTGGGAATACTCTGCAAGACTTGAAGTAATGTCTATAATTAAGCAAAAACTACTAGGCAGTGCTGTTGAGCTTGTTAGAACTGTAACTATAGAAAAAGACAAAGAAACTTTTTTAGCCCAGATAAAAAGTGAAGGAAAAGAAGGTATAGTAATCAAGCGTTTAGATGCGCCATATAGCGCAGGCCGTCCATCTTCAGGAGGCAATCAATTAAAGTACAAATTTACAGAAACTATTTCCACTATTGTGCTAGCAGTCAACGCTAAACGAAGCGTAAGTATTGGATTAATCAATGATTCAGGCAAAGTTGTAAATTCTGGGAATGTTACAATACTACCTAATTTCCCAATTCCAGCAGTAGATGACATTATAGAAGTGCGGTATCTTTATGCTCATCCACAATCTGGAAAGCTTTATCAGCCGATTTATCTTGGCAAACGAGATGATATTGGGCGCGAAGCCTGCCGAACATCAAAGTTAAAATACAAGGCTGGAGTTGATGACGATGAGAGCTAAAGAGTTTCTATAATCTAATAATCTGTAAGAACAATGAAATAAAGCCAACAAAAACCATTGCTTGTGGCTTTGGTATTTTGTTGGCTTTGTATTATTTTGCGTTCTTATGGAAGAAAACCTTTTGCCCAACTTTAAATTAGTGAGGTTGTTTTACTTCTTGTGTTTCAATAGAATCTCCGCTTTGACCGCTGGTACCAACACGGCGTGGACGTTGAGAAATACGTGTTTGTTGTGATGGTTGATTTACAGCTTCTTCTACAACAGGTCTAGATTGTTTAGGTGCTTTACCTAATCTATCAGAAATTTTATTATAAATATCGCCTGCAACGTTTGCTTCTACAGCACCTTTTTCATTTGAACCAGTAGAAACAACTACAACAACTAGTTCTGGATTGTTTGGGCTAGTAAAAGAAGCAAAAAGCCCTAACTTAGATTCTTCTCCATTACAACTGCCTGTTTTACCAGCAACATTTAATGGTGCAGCGCCGGAGCGTCTAGCAGTTCCATAACTAACAGCTCCTAGCATACCTTCAATTAGTTTTTCTCTATCAGCTTCGCTTAAAGTTACTTTGCGAAGTAAAGTAGGTTTAAAACTTTGTTTTTCTTTTTCTGTACGTAATATTTGTGGTTGGTAAATATAACCACCATTGGCAATAGCTGAAGTTAGCACAGCCAACTGAACTGCGGTTACGCCAATATCATCACCATGGCTACACATTCTAGGCAAAGCTTGAGGGCTTTTATAATCAGGTAAAAAACCTGCACTTTCACCTTCAACATTAATACCTGTTTTAGAACCTAGACCCCAATCACGAGCATAATTAATCATTTGATCAAAACCCAACTGCATGCCTAAGCCTTGGAAGTACTCATTATTAGAGTAAGCAAGAGCATTTATCATATTGATTGAGCCACCACCGCTAATAGTAGTTGGATAGTCTGGATCGGCTACACCTTCATTTAATGCAGCAATAGAGGTAATAAGTTTAATTGTAGAACAAGGTTTAACAGGTTTACCAACAGCCCAATTTTGATTAACTATGCTATGAATACGACCATTATTTGGATCCATTATTACAACAGTACCAGCATGACCGGCTAAAGCATCTACAGCAACACGACGCAATTCTAGATCTTCGCCTCTTAAATCGTCTTGTTCAATATAATTTCCAACTTTGCTTAATAGAATGTTGTTTATAGGAACGCTTCGTGTAAATGCTCTTTTGTAAGCAACTGTTCTGTTATGTACAGAAGTTCGTCCGTGTCTCATTGCTAAACGATTATTGTTATGATGGCTTCTACTCCTAGCTTGATAACGAGAAGCTCTAGCTTTGCCTCTAGCAACTTTTACTTTAGTCTTCTTAGAAACTTTAGTTTTTGCATGATGGTGAGAACGGCCGTAAGCCTCACTACTATTTATAAGAATCGTAGAAAAGGCCATTGACAAAATCAGGGAAAAAATACCAATACGCAACCTCATTCGGCACCTCTGTTGTAAAAAAAGTTAGGATGTTTGAAAATTGATTATTTAAATCAGAAATCTGTTGCTTGCTAGGCTAAGCATATAGCTAAGAATTTAAATTAACTATACCACTCAAAACTATTGTTAGCAAAGAGTTTTTTCGAAATAAAAAATCTCGGAGTTGTCTTATATCAATAACTCAATTAAAATTAGTTTATCTTTAGAAATAGCCCAAACTCTAAAACAAAAAAAGCCTTTTTTTCAAGAGGAACTTGTCATGTTTTCCAAAATTAGTATCACCCTTTTTGTTTTTTTATTGCTAAGTTGTACTTATTTTACTACCAGTAAAGCTTTCTTCCAAGAAGATGAGAAGAAAGAAAATAATAAACCCATTTCTTTTGTTGGCGTTGGAGACATAATGCTGGGAACAACCTGGCCAGAAGGAATGCAACTTCCCGCCAATGATGGAGCAGATTTGCTTACAGAAGTTACTCCTATACTATCTAAACCCGACATAGCTTTTGGCAATTTAGAAGGCCCAATGCTAGAAGGTGGTAAATCTACTAAATGTGGAACTCGCTCAGCTAATTGTTTTGCATTTCGTGTTCCTACTAGATATGGAAAACATTTAAAATCTGCGGGTTTTGACGTAATGAGTCTAGCTAATAACCATGCTTTTGATTTTGGTTCATATGGTATGGAAAGCACTCAAAAAACTCTAGATGAACTAGGAATTGCTCATTCTGGGCCAGCTGGGGACATTGCTAACCTCACAGTAAATGGCAAAAAGGTTTCTCTTATAGCTTTTGCAACTAACCCTGTTTCTTATAATCTCAATGATATTGAAACTGCTAAAAGAGCTGTATCTGAAGCTAAAACTAAAGCTAAAGCTGATATTGTTATTGTCTCCTTTCATGGAGGGGCAGAAGGTGAAGATCACCAAAATGTCCCTAAAGGTAGAGAGTTTTTCTTAGGTGAAGATAGAGGTGATTTACGCAAATTTACTCATGCAGTTGTAGATGCTGGAGCTGACTTAGTTATAGGTCATGGACCTCATGTTGTGCGAGGAATGGAAGTTTATAAAGAACACTTAATAGCCTATTCTTTAGGTAATTTTGCTACATATGGAGCTTTTAACCTTACAGGAGCTAAGGGATTATCTTTAATGTTAGAAGTTAATTTAGATAGCAATGGAAAATTTTTAAATGGTAAAATTCATCCACTTAAACAAGAAAAACCTGGTGGCCCTAAATTCGATTCAGAGAAAAAAATCATTCCTGTAGTAAAAGCTCTTTCAGAACAAGATTTTAGCTCTTCAGCGGTAAAAGTTTCAGAAGATGGTACTATTTCTGCTCAATAAGCAAGACCTATTTTGAGCAAATTTTAAAACATAGCTTTATATATTACTGATATATACTTATTCTATTGCTGAGTAGGTGTATATTTTGGGTTAAGTTATGAAAAGAACAGGGTTGAATTTATTAAGTAATTTATTTTTTGCTTTTTTCTTACTTTCTTTGCTACAAGTAACTACTTTAGGCCAAACACCTAATATATTAAGTGGAGATAATGAAAATAGTCAAGATGGAGCTATTCTAACAGTGAAAACTAGTGAGGTGCTTTGGCCAATTACAGTGAGAAACCAGCGAGGCACTCTAGCTAAAGGGCTTTGCCAAAATGACTTTACAGTTATTGAAGATGGAAGCATACAGCAAATTACTAGTTTTAATGTTCGTGAAGCTCCTGTAAACGTAATTTTGCTTTTAGATGCTTCTGGCAGTGTATATTCCCAACTTAAAAGTATTCGACAAGCAGCAATTAAATTTGCCCAATTATTAAGACCTGTGGATCAAATTTGTGTAATCCAATTTGCTGATCAAATTCAAGTTTTACAAGATTGGACTTCTAGTGTAGAAGACATAAAACTAGCAGTAAACAAACGTTATCACCCTGGGCAATACACTCATCTTTGGGATGCAGTATGTTTTGCTGCTCAAGAAAAATTTGTTGGTTTAGAAGGTCGCAAAGTCATAATTATTCTTACTGATGGAGATGACACTGGTAGCAAAAACTCTCAGGAAGAAGCTTATATGGCAATGTTAAAAAGTGGTGTTGGTGTTTATATAGTTAGCCAAGCAAGTGCTTTAATAAAAAAGGTTCAAAGTGATTATCCTGGTTTAGGTTATAGAACTTTAAAGAAATCAGAAATTCTTTCCTTGGTAGAAAATCTGAAAACAGCTGAAAACGCTTTAGAACGATTTGCTTATCGAACAGGTGGAAGTGTCTATTCTCCACTTAAACCTGATGATTTATCTTTTGCTTATGCTCAAGTAGCAGAAGAAATCCGCAATCAATATATAATTACTTACACACCTGTTAACGAACACCATGATGGCAAATTTCGTAGCGTCAAAGTGTTAACTAAATTAGGTTTTAGTGTCCAAGCCAAAGAAGGTTATATAGTCCCTAAAGATTAATCATAATGACTACACTATATTCCTTAGTTAATTAGACATAATACACTAATAACTACACACAAGCTTAAAATGATATAAAAAGATTCTAGAAGGATCTTTTTATATCATTAGTTTCTATTAACATACAAAACCGCCTAACATCTAGTGTGACATTTCTTCTTTAATAAAACGTACACCCATACGAGCCATATCTGAGGATTTATCAGATGTAGAGCTAACTACTTCAGCTAATAGCTTTGTATTTTCTCCTGTGTGGATGAAAATTCTTGTGCCAATTGCAACAGGAGTATAAGTAAATAAAGATGCACCTAATTCAGTAATATCTAGTATAACAGCAAAATCTTCATTTGGATGACTGCCATTAATTGATCTAAATTTAACTAATCTGTTGGTGTCTTCCCTTGGTTCGGTTCGGTGTTCTATTAAATTCGTGGCTAACATAACCCCTCCTCATAATTAAAAAGACTATTAATTTTCAAGTATTGTCATTAACTCTTATTTACACAACACATTGAAAAAATAACTATTTTTAATTATTTTTTCTTAACTTTTGGTCAGGCAATTGTTATACCAATCTAAGCAGTTTTTAAAAAGAAATTAATCTTACTAATATAAAAAGTTGATTAATATATTTCGAAGGAGTTGAGAAGACTGTTATCTCTATGAAACATCCATTCTTATAAGCATTATAATGTGTATTATGCTATAGATATCATTTCAGTATATTTATGTATTACAATAACTAGTTAGTTATAGCTAGACTAACTAGTTGTAATTTGATTGGATTTCTATAAAAGACATAACAGTAAGTAGCGAGAAAAGTCACCGAAATTTTGCTAAAAGTAGCTAAATTTTTCTCAGTGGATTTTTTATTCCGCTGGAGTTATGCCACAGTCACGACCTTCGCGTTTAGCATTTGCTAGCTCTTTATCTCTATTAGCTTTATAAGAGTTTTTCTTTTCCTGTGATGTTTCACATTTTGATACAGCACAATTGTAAAGTGCTGCTTTCATACAATATTCAGCAGTTTTTGAGCCGTTTAATTTTTCTTTCTTAAATTTTTGATATGTTGGGTCTTCTTCACATTTACTTAAACAATCATCTTGTGGACTAGCAGGAGTACTAAAAAACATAGTAGAACCTGTTATAAAAGTTAAAGCAATTGTGAGAGATAACAAAAATTTCCTTAGGGGCAAGTTTTTTCTTAAAGATTTCATAAAAACCTCTTATAAACTAATTCTCATCAAAAGTGAGTTTATTAAGCACAAATGTGTTTGATGATGTTCCATTAACAATAACTGTAATTTGATTAGTACCTTTTTTTAGATTAAACGCTTTTTTGTTTCCTTGTAAAGAAATTTGAGTATCTGTTTGATTAGCAATCGAAGCAGATACATCTTTTCCATTAATAATTACACTAGAACCAAAAACAGTAAAACCACTACCTGTAATGTTTAGCATTGTCTTTTTAAATGTTGCATTTGTAATCATAATTTGACGAGGCTGACTATTAGGTTTAACAGCATTCTTTACTGCTCTAATCCTGCCATTATTTAGGTCTGCAATAAAAAGATTCCCTGCCTTATCTACAGCTAAACTTCGTACAAAATTTAGGCTTGCTTGTAGTGCGGCGGCTCCATCTCCACTAAAATCTGCTTTTCCATTACCAATAAAAGCATTGATAACTCCTGTGCTAGCATTAACTTGCCTAACACGATTGGTAAATGCCTCTGAAATAAATAAGTTACCAACTCCATCTATAATAGTATCTGTAGGAGTACCAAGCCCAGCCAAAATAGCCAATCCACTATCTCCAGGTAAACAATCAGGATCTAATAGTAGATCACAACCCCTACCTGCAACACTACGAAGAACTTTACTACTGCTATCAAATCTTCGGACTATGTTATCAAAGGCATCTGCAATAAATAAATTTCCTGAACCATCTAAAGTAATACTTATGGGAAATTCCCCTGCTTTATCTATAAGTGTTGTTATAACTCCATTAGAATCTATTTTTCTAATTCGCCCGTTATCTGAATCAGCTATTAAAATATTTCCTGATTTATCTACAATAATACTGGTTGGAGAGCTTAATTTCGCTTTTGTTGCCAATCCTCCATCCCCGCTAAAACCTGCTTCTCCTGTTCCAGCTATTATTTTAATGTTTTGATTGCTATCTACTTGTCTTATGATATTATTATCGGACTCTGCTATTAAAATATTTCCTAATTTATCTACAACAACATCAGTAGGAGAAAGGTTAATATTAGTTGCCATTGTGCCATCATCAGGGCAATTGCCATTGTCTTGAGTACAACCAGCAACACTAGTAATAATGCCAGTACTAGCATCAACACGACGAATACGGTTAGTAAAACGATCAGCTATTAGTAAATTGCCGTTATTATCAAAGCTTAGATTTATAGGAGAAACTACTGCACTAGTAGCAAGGAAATTATCTCCATCAAAATCCACTTTACCAGTACCAGCTAAAGTTAAAATTCTTTGAGTTTGGCTATCAACTTTAAAGATGCGGTTATTATCTTCATCTGTTGCAATAACAAGGTTTCCAGTTCCATCTACAATTACATCTATTGGGCGTAGTCCGCTACTAGTTGCCAAGCTACCATCTCCAGTAAAATCAGGTGTTCCATTACCTGCAACTGTTGAAATCATTTTACTAACAGCATCTACTTTTCTAACACGGTTATGAAAGCTATCAGTAATAAATAGATTTCCAGCGCTATCAACTACAACTGAAGTAGGAAAGTTAAGATTTGCACTAGTAGCAGCTATTTGGTCTCCGTTGTAGCTATCTTGTCCTGTACCAGCAATAGTTGAAATGATTCCTGTAATAACATCTACCTTGCGAATACGGTTATTAGCAGAATCAGCTATCAAAAAATTACCGTTATCATCAATAAAAATTCCAATTGGAAAGCTAAGTGAGGCTTGTGTTGCTGGTTTTCCATCTCCATTAAAACCACTTATTTCATTACCAGCCACAGTAGTTATAACAGAATTTACATCAACTTTACGGATCCGGCTATTATTAAAATCCGCAATAAAAAGATTGCCTTGACGATCCAAAGTTATGCCTGAAGGGCTGTCTAACAAAGCACTTGTAGCTTGACCATTATCTCCATCAAACCCTGACATCTTGCCTTTACCAGCCACAGTAGTAATGTTGCCAGTGTCAGCATCAACTTTTCTTATACAATGATTCCCAGTGTCAGAAATAAACAAATTCCCTTTACTATCAATTGCAACACTTTCAGGAGCATTTAAGCTTGCTCCAACAGCTAAAGACCCATCTCCACTAAAATCAGCCCGACCTGTTCCAGCTACAGTAGTTATAACTCCTGTGTTTACATCTACACGACGAACTCTATTATTAAGATCATCTGCAATAAAAAGATTGCCTTGCACATCCATTGCAACACTTGAAGAACTTAAGGCTGTTTCTTTAGCTGTAGCTAGTCCGCCATCTCCAAGATAAGGGACACCCCCTACTACTGTAGTAATTTGACCATCAGAAAGGCTAGATAATGATTTAGGGACTATTGTAAAGCGTTTTTGATCCATACCTCCACGAGTTTGAATAGTTAAAGTTCTATCTCCACCAGATTGTTGTTGAGGTAAACGAATGCGAATTTGTCGGGCACTATCTACAATTGGAGTTTTAATTAACTGATCCCCTAAAATCACCTGAGTTTCTGGAGCAAAATTCCTTCCACCAATAATGATTTCCTCTCCTCCATCAATACTTGCAAGGATACGACTTAAGTTATCTACCTTAGGTGATCCTATAGTAACAACCTTTATTGCTTCATCTTCACTTGTTGCAAGTGTGTCTAGAACAAATGTGTTATTACCTTGAACCACTACACTAGCAGCTTTGCCAAAACTATTAGCTTGGGCTAAAGATACAGCTTGGCGTTTAGATAAGTTATCAAGTAAAGTAATCACTTTAACCCCTGTGTTATCAACCACATAAATATTCCCCATAGTATCTAAGCTAATAGATTGAGGATTATTAAACATAAAAGGATCATCAACCTGTGGAGATATTGCTGGGTCTGCAATGGTTTTTATACTTTTTCCAATTGTAGTAACTTGACCATCCAAAGTAACAGCACGAATCAAATTATTACCAGCATCAGCAACTAAAATAACTTCGTTAGTGACAGAAGCAAAAAATGAGGTTTTTCCCGCACTAATGGAAATACTTACAGGACGATTAAATAAAGCAGTCCGGCCTTTACCATCCATATTACCAGCAACAGAAGGCGTTCCAGCTAAAAGTCGAATTTCTCGTTTAGTAAAATCTGCCAGATAAATAGCATGATTTCCAGTGTCTGCAATTACTAGATTCCCGCCTGAAGTAACAGCAATACCTTGTGGATTTTTAAATACAGCTTGGTCAAAAGGGGTAAGATCTCCCATTGTTCCTTGTGAAGAAGAGCCTAAAACAGTAATAACGTTATTATTAAAATCAACTTTTCTAATGCTGTTATTAAGGGTGTCAGCTACGTAAACACCACCTTGAGAGCGATTGTCTACTGCAACACCAAGAGGACCAGCAAATTGAGCTAGAGTGCTTTGTCCATCAACTTTCCCTCTAACACCCATTTGACCAGCAAAAGTTGTTATATTGTTATTTGAGCCACTTCGTTTTAGGATAATATGATTATTAGGATCACTAATATAAATTGAGCCATCAATGCCAACCTTAGTATCCCCAGGAACTAGTTTTCCTTTGCCTTTGTTAACTCTAGTAACTGCAATAAAATTTGAAACCGTACCCATAGGAGTTTGGGCTGTAATCGTGGCATAACCTTGTTGTTTGCCTGTTACCAAACCACTTGTTGCATCTACAATAGCAACATCCGGACTATCAGACTCAAAACGTATACCTGTATTTATTGGCTGTTGATTTGAATCTAACACTGTAAGACTAATTTGATTTGTTTCATTTACAACTGGATTAGGATCATTATTGGGGCCAACTATTGTTAGATTACTAGTTTGTAATGGTTTTAAGTTAGCTACTTTATAGCTTGAGGCTAATTGTATATTAATAGGTGTACTTAACGCTATTATCAAGCAAAAGAACGACAATAATAGCACATACTTACTTTTATGGTACATAAACCAACTCCCACTATAAATTAGCCAAAGGCTTAAAAAATTAAAAACAAGAATAATCCTTTTTATTTTAACCGATTATCCACATTATTCTGTTATCTACTTGAATACAGAAACTTTATTGTTATCAATAGACTAAATATATTAAGAATTTTATCAAAGCAAAATTTATATATCAATGTTTGGAAGGATCAAAAAAATGAAAATACAACTATATAAGATTAAAGAATAATGTTTACAAACAGAAAACTTTAATATCGATTTGTTGGTAACTGTTGTATTTACAATATATAACAATTGTACTACTTATTCTTGAAATAAGGATTTCCATTACATATATATAATAAGTATTTTTTGTTTATCTTTTAAGGAAAAATCTTATACAATTTGTATATTTATATAACAAAAATACGTCATGAATTATCATAAAAGGTATATTTGTAGAATATAAAACCTAATATTTATTGTTTTTGTTGTAAAAATATGGATAAATCTTTTGAGGCAAATAGTTTTTTTAGAAACTTGCATCATACAACAGCTAGGCAATTACTTTTATCCTTACCTATAGCAATAGTTTATATAGAGGGGGAGGATCTTTATTTCAATCAAGCAACTAGTGATTTATTAGGGTACAGTAATTTAGAAATCAAAACTTTGACTGATTGGGAAACAATTGTTATTAGAAATAAATTACCTATGTTGCAAACTTCTTTGCCTCAAGTTCTAACTATTTTTAGAAAAAATCTTTCTATATGTTTTATTGAAATTATTTTATATAAAGAGGGAGGGACTGAGTTTTGGGTGTTACACAATATTTCCAATTATTTACAAACACCTGATCTTTCAGTTAACTTGTCTAAAAAGACAGAACTAGCTTTTTCAAACTTAGTAGAAACTTTATCTAACACAGTTCTAGATGGGAAATATCGTTTAGAAGAAAAAATTGGCAAAGGTGGCTATGGAGTTGTCTATCAAGCTACACAACTCACCTTGCAACGTGCTGTAGCAATTAAAATTTTTCGACCTCTTAATAATACTGAAGATCAAGAAAATTTTAATCGGTTTCAAATAGAAGGGCTTTCTGCTTGTAAAGTAAATCATCCTAATGCTGTTTCTATTCTGGATTCTGGTATTTCTTCAGAAGGTATTGTTTATCTAGTAATGGAATTATTAGATGGTCATTCATTGGCTAGAGAATTGGATTTAGTAAGCACTTTACCTGTAAAACGTTGTTTAGAAATTTTAATCCCTACTTGTCAAGCTTTAGCAGAAGCGCATAGAGTAGGCATAATTCACCGAGACATCAAACCAGACAATATTTTTTTACATAAAGTTCCTCAAGGAGAAATAGTTAAAATAGTAGACTTTGGTATTGCTAAGTTCTTAGATTACAAATCTCAAGAAATGGCACTAACTACTATTACAGAGCAAGGAACTGTCATAGGAACACCAATTTATATGTCTCCTGAGAGATTAAGCAATACAGCCTATGATGGCAGAGCAGATATCTATAGTATGGGAGTTATTTTTTATCAGATGCTTTCTGGCAAAGTTCCTTTTGAAATAGGGCAAGGAGGTATTTTTTCTTTGGCAATGAAGCATTTAAGCGAACATCCTATACCTCTTAGGGAAATTGATCCAAACATTCCACTACAAATAGAAGATATTGTATTAAGAATGTTAAGAAAAGAAGTTTCATATCGTCCAACAGCAGAAGAACTTTTAAAAGAACTCCAAAAGCTTTTATCAAGCCTTTCAGAAAAAGATTTATATTCTCAACATAAAAAGACTCGTTGTTTTACTTTTTTTGATACTCAGACTATGAATGCAAGTAAAACAGTAAAAGACTAAAGCAAAAATAGTTAGACTTATGTGTTTTAATGGTTATTGGTTAATAAAAGATATTTGAGCAAAAAAATTAGCTGGACCTTTTACTTTTGAAGGAACCAGCTAGGAGAACAGGGTATGAAATTGATACAACCAGTTAGAAACGAATTCTTAACAAAAGGTTGCTTAAAGAACTACATTCCAGCTAACATAACTTACTGTTGAAAGATTTCCAATCAAGGTAATTTGCCATCCTTTGTTATTTCCAGCATCATCAATTCTTACTTGAGTAGTAATTCTAATAGGTATTTTACTTTTTTTATCATAAGTAATTGGTGGAGAAGGAAGTTTAACCTGTGGTTTAAGCCAATTAGACCAAAGAATTTCCTTATTTGGCCTAAATTCCAAGTTGCTTACCACTACATCCCCATTATCATTAGTAGTGTAAGAGATTGTTAAGTTAGCATCTTTAATACGGAAAAATTCTGTTCCAAACCCATAAATCTCTTTAGGCATCCCCAACTTGCGGTGAACTTCCTCTTTCTTAGTATTTAAGTTAACTGGTGGAGTAAGAAGTTGTGGTGTTAGTTCTGCTCTAGCATCAGATAAATTATTGTAATGTAATCGTTTATCTAGTTTAATTACTGGATCTTCTTCAATTTGATAAGCATAACTTGTTCTATCAAGAAGACTTATATTTATTAACAGTGAAACTATACAAAAAGTTAAGAACACAAGGTTTTTATTCATTTTTCTTATACCACTCCGCCAAAGCATAAGTACGTGGCGCAATTTGCTTAAACAAAGAGCGCTCACCTATTTTTTGTATTTCTGTATAAATTTGACCTGCTAAGGAAGAATCTGGTTTTTTACTGTTAGAGTCTATTAAACCTTCTTCCAAAGCAATAGTAACAATCTCACGAGCTGTCATTGGTCGTCTCATACGTTCTAATAAATAAATTGCAGCTTGTTTATAGCTCATTTTCTTATTTTCTGAATTTTCTTGTTCAGAACTTGACAACTCTTCTAAATCTTCAAAAATTGCTTTGCTTTCTTTAGAACTCTCTATTGGACTAGCTGATATTTTTTGAATCTGTTTTCTACCTAATAAACTATTTTCATCTATTTCTAAAGTTTCATCTAAATCTGAAGCCAGTTTAATATCTATCCCTAGTTCATCTAAATTAATTATTTGATAGTTAACTTCATCTGTTTTGTTAGACTCTGTCAATATTGGCTTTGTTGCTTGTGCTTTTTGATTAAAAACTACGCCTGAAATAACAGTATTAGTAGCTTTATCTATAGGCTGTGTAATATTAACTATCTCAAGTGATTCAGAAAAATCTCTTTCTTCCATTTCATCACTTATAAAAGATTTAAGAGCATAAGTGCGTGGCCCAGTTACAACAAAAGGAGTTTTTTCTGGATTGCGTTTAATATCTGTCCCTATTTGTCCTGCAACAGAGGCATCTGGAGTTTTTCCAACACTAATAACTAAACCTTCATTTATTGCTATAGTAGCAATTTCACGAGCAGTCATTGGTCGTTTTTCTCTACTTAAAATTTCAAAAGCAGCTTCCTTAAATGATTTTCCAGCTGATATCTGTTCTAGATAAACAATATCACTATTTTCATCTATAGCTTCTGAATTAGCAGGTTCTTCTATTTGTGGGTTTTCTTCCCATTTTTTAAATATTTCTTTTTCCTCTGGTGACCAAACATGTTTATTATTTTCTTTTATTGGACTTTTATTTTCTTTTTCTGGTAAATTTGATGTATTCTCTACAGCTTCTTCCTTATGAAACATTACTTCTTCTGGTGAAGGTATTTCGACTTCAATATTGCCAGTGATAGCCTGCCAAAAACCTTTTGGCATTGGGATACGGCTTCCTTCTTCTACTTCTTTAGTAACAAAGGTTTGATAAATTCTTTTTTTTCTAGCTTCTATTAAAGCTTGAGCGCTTGCACGCTGTTTTTGAACCATTTGCCAAAAATCAGATGGCATTTTAGATGTTTTATTTTCAGATTCATTATTATCCGCCATAAAATTTAAGTTTTCTAATCCTTGGAAACATAATTTCTTAGATAGCTTGCCATCATCAAGATGCCTTATATAATAACATCAAGTTTTTTTAATTTTATTACCAAAATCACACTTATGAAAGTAATCGCCGTTGCCAATCAAAAAGGTGGTGTAGGCAAAACCACTACAGCCGTTAATTTAAGTGCATCTTTAGCAGTAGCTAATCAAAAAGTTTTGCTTATTGATGCTGACCCACAAGCCAATGCTACTAGTTCTTTAATTGATAAACGAGATGTTTCAGGCTCTTTTTATCATCTCTTTGATGAGTCTATAGATAGTGCTATTAACCCTACTTTGATTATTCATGAACAAGTACGCAAAGGATTAGATTTATTGCCAGGTCATATTTCATCAGCCAAAATTGAGCGTATAAACTCATCTAAATCTTTGGCTGCACTTCGTCGAGCATTAAAACGAACTAATTCCTATGACCAAGTTGTTATTGACTGTCCACCAGCATTAGGAAATATAGTAGAAGCTTGTTTAATGGCTGCTACACATTTATTAATTCCTGTTCGTTGTGACTATCTTAGTTTAGATGGTATTGAAGATTTACAAGACACAGTTGCTTCAATTCAAGAGTTTAACCAAGATCTTTCATTACTAGGAGTACTTAGAACTTTTTATGATGCAAGACTAAAACTTACTGAGTCTGTGGATCAGTCATTAAAAGAAACTTTTGAAGACTTAGTATTAGAAACTTTTATCCCTTCAACAGTAAGAGTACAAGAAGCTCCTGGTTATAGGCAAACTCTAGTTGAATATGCTCCAAATTCCACTGCTACTAAAGCTTACTCTGAACTAGCTCAGGAGGTAATAGCTCGTGTCAAAAAAACCACTGCCTAGACGTACAGTTCCCTTTAAACTTGAAAAACACCCTACCGCAGAAAGACTTGCAAATTTACGCGCTCAAGGAATTGAAACTCTTGATGACCTAGATCGCTTAGCTAGTGATATTGCTAGTACTACAGATCAAACTACAGATAGCACTACAACTCAAGCTACAGACCTAGTGATAGATCAAGCTACAGAGACAGCAGAAGATTTAGCTACAACCATACATATACCTGTAGCTATAGTTCAACCTACAGCAAACAATATATTAAATGAAGCACCAGATGAGAATAATATCTCAAGTGATTCAGTTGAAAATATTATTGATCCATCAACTGTAGCTACAGATAACTCTAAAAGTAGCACTATTGACGCTAATATAAATGTAGCTATAGCAAATACTATAGATCAACATACAACTAGTCATATAGTTAGTCATACAGCAACCATAGATCAAGAAACCTTACTAGAACAAGAGTATTCTTTAGCTATAAGTTTATTAGATGTTATGTCTAAAGCTCCTGAGACATTCCCATCTACCAATAATACTGCTAAGCATTTAGATGGTCAGCTAGCTAGCACTACAGCTAGCGCTACAACCAGCCATACATCTACCACTATAGACATAATAACACCAAGTACTACAGTCAATCATACAGAGGCAGATTTCACAGTTGAAGAGTTACAAAAAACTCATTCTCTATCAGCACAAGAAATCTATAGACTAATGAGAGAAATAGCACAAACCAAGGAAAAAGAGATTATAAGAATAGGAACAAAGCAATTGTTAGAAAAAACTCAAATAAAATCTCATGTTACTATTCGTAAAGCCATAGATGAGTTAATAACTAAGTTTTCAATACAAATAGTAGAAGCTAATCAAGGAAAAATTCCTCCTGTCTATAGAATAGTTCCAATAAATGAAGTTTTCTCTAGACGTAATCAAGCAGCTATGACAATAGATGAGGATACAAAATTTACTTTTCAGGCAGGTAAAAGAATTTGGCCAAACTCAACCAATGAGCCTATAACTCATACTATAGCTAGCCCAACAACTAGTCTGACAACTAATCATATAGCTAGACATATAGATAGTACTACAACTATACCTACAGACAACAAATTATTAGCTCAAATTAAAGAAATATGTAAGGAATTAAAAATTAAAATAGTTAATCATCAAGAACTCTATGATCTAGCTAAATATCCTATTTCACACATAATCATAGGAATATGTAAAAGCTTAGAAAACAGTTCTTATCAGACAAAAACTTTAACAGATTGTATTCCTGAGATTTCTAAACATTATCAATCAATGAAAGTTTTACCTGAATCTATTTTAGCTCCAGTTGCATATGAGCATTTTTTGAAGTCTAAAGAAAAACTTTAAGATAAAAGAGTTATTTTTTTTTAATAAAAGACTTACTGCCATTAATAATGGTATTAATCTCATTTAGCGTTTTATGTGAAACCAATTTCTAAATTCCGCAAGGAGAAAAATTAAATGCCTCAATTTATTGCTGAAGATATTGAAAAATATGCCTATGATCATACCAAAGCAGAGGGCGAACTATTTAAACAATTAAGAGAAGAAACTTTTGAAAAAATGAAAATGCCTCATATGCAAGTAGGGCGAATTGAAGGCCAATTCTTAAAAATGCTTGTACGTTTAACTAATGCTCGTCATATCCTGGAAATAGGTATGTTTACTGGTTATAGCGCATTAATGATGGTTGAAGCTTTGCCTGAAGATGGAGAATTAATAACCTGTGATATAGATCCCAAAGCAGAGGAAATGGCTAAACGATATTTTGCTCAAAGCCCATATGGCAAAAAGATTCAAGTCCGTATGGGGCCTGCACTAGAAACCATTGCTACCATTGACAAGCAAATGGATATGATTTTTATTGATGCAGACAAAATCAACTATCCAAACTACTATGAAGCTTGTATTAAAATCCTTAAACCAGGTGGTTTAATAGTAGTGGACAATGTTTTATGGTACGGCAAAGTACTTAACCCTGACGATAATGATACTAAGGCCATAGATACCTTTAACAAACAAGTTCAACAAGATCCCAGAGTAGAAAATGTTTGTCTTACTGTTAGAGATGGAATGATGTTAGTCTGGAAAAAGCCTTAAACTATGAAACTTAAATATATAATTAATAATTAAAACAATCTTATGAAAACAGAGAAAACAACATAGGTTAACTTTTCGGAATAGCTTCAAGCAATGTTAAAAATTTCAAGTAAAATAGAACCGCTTTAGCGCTAAATTTAACTAGGAGACTTTCGTTATGAGTGACACACCTGTAGAAATTACCATAAATAATAATGGTTCAATTCGTATTAGTGGAAATTTTGTTATTAAAGATCCATCTGGTAAAGAATTTGGATTAGCTGGAAGAACAGTAATAGGGTTATGCCGTTGTGGTCAAAGTGCCAACAAACCTTTCTGTGATGGCGCACATGCCAAATGTGGGTTTCAATCATCTGTAGAAGCTCGCGACCTACCACCACCAGTAAAAAAATAGTTAATAAATTCTGAGGAAGATATTTTGTTTTCCTCAGAATTCCCTAACCACAAATTACCAGGATTTTCCCATTAACACCTAAATTAGTTTTTGTTCTCTTAGCCATTTTTCTGTTATTTTCATTCCATCAGCTAAACTCACTTTTGGTTCATAACCAAGTACGCGCTTGGATTTATGGATGTTATAAGTAGCTTGACGATTAAGAAAACCCAAAGCAACACGAGAAATAGCAGCTTTTTTTCCAGTAAACTTTTCTGCAAACTCCATTATTAAAGCAACAAGGTAAGCAATTGGAAAAGGTAAAGACTTTAATTTTTCATGCCCTAACATTTTCCCGTAATAACCAAAAAACTCTTTCCAAGCAGCACTTCTTCCATCTGTAATAATAAAATCCTCACCTATAACTTTGTCATCTTTAGTAGCCAAAATTAGAGCATCTACTAAATTATCAATATAGACATAGTTACAAAGCCCTTCCCCACCAGCAATTAAAAACATTTTTCCTTCTTTAATTGCTTTAATTGGTCTAAGAGTCCAGGCTCCTGAGCGCGGGCCATATACAGATCCAGGCCGAATAATCACAGCAGGAAATTTTTCTTTTTCTATTGCAGCTTTAACAATTTTTTCTGATTCAACCTTAGTTTCTGAGTAAAGATTAGCTGTAGGATCATAAGGAAAAGTTTCATCTGTACCATCTTTTGGATTAACACCATAAACACTAATACTGCTAACTAAAATAAATCTTTGGCATTTAGCAGCTTGTGCAGCTAATACAATATTTTTTGTTCCAGTAACATTAGCATTATAAAAATCTTCTCGACTTCCCCGATCACTAGCCCAAGCAGCACAATGAAAAATTATTTCACAACCTTTTGAAGCTCGCTTTAATGATTCTAGATCGCTTAAATCCCCTATTACAGGCTCTATGGCAAGATTTGGAAATTGCTTTTTTAATTTTTCACCTTTTTCAGCACTACGAGCCAAGGCACGAACCTTTGCTCCCTCTTCCAATGCTAATCTCTCTGCAAGTCGTTGCCCTATAAAGCCTGTAGCTCCTGTAACTAAAACAGTTTTATCTTTTATTTCCATTTTTATTTGATACCTAAATTTAGATTATTTATAAGCAGGCAAGAGTTAATTGCTAGTTTCTAACAATTTCATTTTTTGAACTCTTTTAAGGATATGTTTAAGTCTTATTTCAACTTCTGCAATGTCAAAAGGTTTTGTCCAATAATCTTCAACTCCTTGTTCTAAAGCTTGAAGTTTATCTTGTCGTTGTGTTCGAGCAGTGAGGAAAATCAGTGGGATTTTGCTTACTTCCGGATCTTGTTGTAGATGCTCATATAGCTTATAACCATCCATATCTGGCATTGTAATATCAGAAATTATTAAATCCGGCTTATTTTCCTTTATTAATCTAAGTGCAATGCGTCCATCTCTAGCAGTAATTGCACGACAACCTATATTTTCAACGACTTCTTGAAGCAAAAGTAAAATACCTATTTCATCATCAACTACTAACACAGTTTGGTTTTCTTTTTTATCATTTTCACTTGTATTTTCTTTTGCTATCCATTGATCCGTGGTTAAAGCCAAACCTATCTCAGTATTAGCTTTGAAAAAAGAATCTGTCACTACACCACTAGATTTAACAGGTTCTAAAAATGTAGGTGAATCTAAACCGTCATCAGAAAAAGTACGTAGTCTAAACCTACCAGACTTTCTACTAAGCTGTGGTAAGACATCTAAATCTAGTCTGCCAGCTATAGCTAGCTCTTGAGCAGCTTCTTTTAATTGTTCTATTAGTTGAAAAGCTGATCGCTGGCGTGACTCTGGAGATTTGGATAAAGCTGTAAGAACACAAGCATCTAGTTTTGGTGTGATATCTGATCGCAATTTGCTAGGAGCAACTACAGCTTTTAATAAATGTTGGCGTGCAATAGCTGAAGGGGTTGTACCATTAAAAGGTGTCTCGCCTGTTAACATTTCATAAAGTATTATGCCTAAAGAATATATATCTGTTCGAAAATCAACTTCCCTACTCTCAATTTGTTCTGGAGACATATATAATGGAGTCCCTAGGATTGTTCCAGTAAGTGTAATACCTATTAATTGCTCACTAAGTTTAGCAATCCCAAAATCCAAGATTTGGACAAAATTACTATCTTCATCATCTTCTAGAAAAATATTTTCTGGTTTTAAATCGCAGTGAATAATACCCAATCTATGAGCTGTATCTATTGCAGAACAAACTTGAAATATAATGTTAAAGATCCGCTCAAAAGACATTTGTTTTTTTGACTGTAGCTCTCTACTTAAAAGATGACCTTTTAACAGTCTCATTACTAAATATCCAATACCATTAGGTAGAGTACCATAATCATATATAGTAACAACATTAGGGTGATCAAGACGAGCTGAGGCTAACGCTTCACGTTGCATGCGTTTAGGAGCAGTTTCATCAGATAAAAGTTTGGGAAGTAAAATTTTTATAGCTACAGGTCTAGCCAATTCTAGCTGTGTTGCACGATAGACCGCCCCCATACCACCACGACTAATTAAAGAGTTAAGGTGATATTTATCATTTATTAACAAAGGCCAAGGAAGTGTATTAGACAACTCTTGACCATCATTAGGACAAAAGAGCGTTTCGTCCTCATAACAAACAAAGCAAGTGGGGCATTCTCTCATCTATATTTATTTTCAAATGTATAAGGTTTTAGGCAAAGTAGCTTTCTAAAACTTCTTGCAGAAAGCCAACTTACTAAAATAGTATTAGCACTTTATTATTTTATACAGCAAGTATGTAATGTATAAGATTAATAGCTTTTTTCCTTAATGAAAAGTCTAAGTCGATAGAAATTTTATGATAATTCAAGCTAAAGCATACGCTAAAATAAATTGGATACTAGAAGTAGGCAAATTACGTAAAGATGGTTACCATGAACTTTCCACTTTATTTCAAACAATTGATCTTCATGATGAACTTCAGTTTAGTTTAGCTAAAGAAATAGATCTAAAAGTTGTTGATGAAAGTTTTTCTGAAAACTTACCTGTTGATGATAAAAATTTAGTTATAAAAGCTGCTAAACTTTTAGCTACAAAATTAGATAAACCTTTAGGTGCAAAAATTCTGCTTAAGAAGGCTATTCCTTTAGGTGGGGGATTAGGTGGCGGAAGTGCTGATGGTGCAGTAACCTTGTTGGCCTTAAACAAACTTTGGCAAGCTAATTTATCTGAAAGTGAGTTAATTGATCTTGGCTCTAAACTTGGTTCAGATGTTCCTTTTTTTATAATTGGTGGAACAGCTTGGGGAAAAGGTCGAGGAATAGAGCTGGTTTCTGAAACAGATATTGAGGCTCCTTACCTACTTTTAGTCAATCCTAGGGTAGAAATTTCAACTTCTTCGGTATATTCGGAATTTGATCGCTTGACAAACTATGGTGAGATGAGTACACTTGCAACTTACTTTTTCACATCCTCTGAAATGATGTTTGCTAACGCTAAAAACTCTCTTTCTAAAGCAGCTAAAGCTATTTGTCCGGTAATAGCTAAAGTTGAAGAAAGGTTGCTAGAGCTAGGAGCTCAAACTGTTCTAATGTCAGGCAGTGGAGCAACTGTTTGGGCGCGTTTTACTTCTGCTTCTTCTCAAGAAGAAGCCTTTAATGCGCTTGCTGATAGCAAATGGTTGATAATCAAATGTCGTGCAGTCTCACGCAGCGAATATCAACAAAGCGTTATAAGAGAGATCAGTGAAAGTTAGGTTTTCTTACCTGTCTAAAAACAGGTATTGCTGGGAGGTCGTCCAATGGTAGGACAGCGGTCTTTGGAGCCGCTTATCGGGGTTCGAATCCCTGCCTCCCAGCCATCGCTTTTTAAGCCCTTAATTGGTACTTAACTTTGGTTTAACGGCTTTAAATTTTTATTGGTGGTGCTTTAGAGGTGAATGGTTTATTAGTATTTTCTGGAAATGCAAATAAGCCTCTTGCAGAGGAAATTTGTCGGCACCTCAAGATCCATCTAGGTGAGGCCAATACTTCCCGCTTTAGTGATGGCGAGTTTAATTTTCAGATTTTGCAAAATGTGCGTGGTGCAGACGTTTTTATTGTCCAGCCTACTTGTCCTCCTGTAGATTCAAATGTAATGGAACTACTAATTATGCTGGATGCTTTACGTCGCTCTTCAGCTGATAGAGTTACAGCCGTTATTCCCTACTATGGTTATGGCCGCAAAGATAGAAAAGATAAACCTCGAGTACCAATTTCTGCAAAATTAGTAGCTAATTTGATTGTTGCTGCTGGCGCTAACAGAATACTAACAATGGATCTGCATGCAGGGCAAATTCAAGGCTTTTTTGATATCCCTGTAGATCACCTTTTTGCTTCACCTGTTTTGGTTGATTATTTTCTGAAAAAGCAAATACCAAATTTAATGGTAGTTTCACCAGACACAGGAGGAGCAGAACGCGCTCGTGCTTATGCAAAACGTCTTAATACTGATCTTGCTTTAGCAGATAAACGCCGTGAAAAAGACCGGGCTAATGTAGTAGAAATAATGAATATTGTTGGTGATGTACGCGGTCGAAATACCCTAATCATTGATGATATGGTGGATACGGCTGGTTCGCTTACTCAAGTAGCTGTTGCACTTAAACAAGCAGGTGCAGAAGATATCTATGCTTGTTGTAGTCATGCAGTGCTTTCTGGCCCAGCACTTAAGCGTATAGAAACTTCTCCTATAAAAGAGCTAGTAGTAACTAATTCTATTCCTCTTGGTGCTGCCGCAGAATCACCTAAGATTGTTTGCTTAAGTATTGCTAAACTTCTTGCAGAAGCAATTAAGTCAATTCATGATGAGACTTCTGTAAGCAAATTGTTTATATAAAATTCAATTGCCCTTCTTGGGTTATATATTAGCCCGGATAAAATACCGGGAGGAGTAATTATGATTTCAGATATTACTATTGAAGCTTCTGTTAGAACTCATACTGGATCTGCAGAATCTCGCCGCCTACGTCGCCAAGGGCTAATCCCTGCTATTGTATACGGCGATAAAAAAGAGCCATTTTCTGTTTCAGTAAATACTAAAGAAATTACTAAGATTTTACGCTCAGGATCCGGACATAACACTATATTTAAACTTCAAGCTCCAAATCATGATGTTGCTACAGTAATGATCAAAGAGTGGCAAATTGATCCTATCTCTGGCAAACTTACTCATGCTGATTTTTATCGTATTTCTCTTACTGAAAAACAACGTGTCAATGTAAAAGTTCATTTAGTTGGTGAAGCTGTTGGTACAAAAGTTGGTGGCGGAATTTTAGAACACCACTTAAGAGAACTAGACGTAGAATGTTTACCTACAGACATTCCAACCCATATTGACGTTGATATTAATAACTTAAATCTAGATGAACATATCGCTGTTCGCGACCTAAAACTTCCCGATAATATTCGTGTTATGAATGGTAGCGATCAAGTAGTAGTAGCTGTTTCTTCTCCACGTGAAGAAAGTGAAACAGCAACTCCTATTGCTGAACCTGAAGTAATTAAGAAGGGTAAAGAAGAAAAGTAATAGTGTTTATCTAAGGTTATTGCTTAGAATATCGCTATATACTTAATTTACTTAGGTTAGTGATTTAGCAGTAAAAATTTTATGCTTATAGTTGGACTTGGAAACCCAGGACGCAAGTATGAAAATACCCGCCACAACCTGGGTTTTCTTTTGGTAGATCGGTTGATAGAAAAAGCCTCTGTAGTTAGTTCTCGCAACGACTGCGATGCAATAATAACAAAAGCTTCTTTAGCTGATCGAAATTGTTTATTTGTTAAACCACAGACTTTTATGAACTTAAGTGGTAAGGCTGTTTCTTGTTTAGCTAAAAAACACCATATAGAAACAGACAAAAACTTATTAGTAATATTTGATGATGTAGCCATAGGAGTTGGCAAACTGCGTCTTAAGCCTAGTGGTTCAGCAGGTGGACATAATGGAATGAAGTCAATTATTGCTGAGCTTCACTCAAATGTTTTTCCTCGTTTACGTTTAGGAATAAAACCTCTTGAACCTGTTGAAGATTTAGCTGATTTTGTTCTTTCCCGTTTTGATAGTAGTGAAACAGATTTAGTTGAGCAAATGCTAAAACGCGCTGAAGAAACTACCTTGCTCTTTTTAGAACAAGGTATTGATAAAGCTATGGCATTTGCAAATGCAGATCTTTCTAAGTAACCAGAATCCTTGCTCTAAATTAACTAGGGCTTTACATCCATAAGGAGATTAACCTTGAGAACTTACGAAGTACCTTTCATTGTTACGCCAACAGCAACAGAAGAAGATGTTGAGCGTCTAATTACCCAATTTGAACAAGTTGTAAAAGATCAAGGCGGTAAAGTTGTAAAAGTTGACAGAATGGGACGTCGCCGTCTTGCATACCCAATCCGCCGTAAATTCCGCGAAGGAATCTATGTACTACTTTTAGTAGAAGGATCAGGTCGCGAAATTGCAGAACTTGAACGCCGTTTACGTATTAGCTCAGATTTAGTTTTACGCTTTATTGTAGTTAGAATTGATGAAGACTTAAAACGTGCTGAAAAGATTCGCGCCAAACGCCAAGCTCGTAGCTTAAAACGCCCTCGTAAATCTGATGGCGGACAACGCAACGCTAGCAACAACCAACCAGTAGAAGGTATCGATGAAGATAGCGACGAATAGCATAGCTTTACGAAAGTAGTAAAGAAAGGAAAAATTATGGCAACTCCCAAAAAATACGTAAGAAAACGCAAAGTCTGTCACTTTTGTGCAGAACGGGTTGATTATATCGACTACAAAGATGAAAAATTGCTCCGCTCCTATACACCTGAAAGAGGCAAAATTTTACCTAGACGTATCTCAGGTGTTTGTGCAATTCACCAACGCAAATTGATGGAAGCAATTAAACGTGCCCGTAACATTGCAATACTGCCTTACACCACACTGTAAGCGCTTAACTATCTAGACTTAAAGTGGAGAAATTTTATTATGGCAACAATGGAAATATTATTGCTAGAAGATATGGAAAATTTAGGCGCACGTGGTCAAATTGTGCGTGTAAAGGCTGGTTATGGCCGCAATTATTTATTGCCTCGTAAAATGGCTTTAGAAGCTACACCTGGCAATCAAAAAATGATTGAACAACAACGTAAAGCTTTACTTAAACGTGAAGCAGCAGAGCGCACAGCAGCTCAAACAAAAGCCGACGCCCTTAAATCACTAGAATTAGTTTTTGATCGTAAAGTTGGTGAACATGGAATTCTTTATGGTTCTGTTACTGCTTTAGATGTAGCTGAAGAAATGGCTAAAAAAGGCTATGAAGTTGATAAGCGCCGTGTAGTATTAAAAGATCCTATCAAGAGCGAAGGCGAATTTGAAGTTACTGTTAAATTACACAGAGAAGTTTCTGTAACTGTTAAAGTAACAGTTAAAAAAGCTGAATAGTTTAACTTCACAAACAAATTTGCAGAAAAAAGCCTAGTTATCTAACTAGGCTTTTTTTATTAACTCTTAAAAATTCTTTAATCTCAAGTTTGACTTTTTTCATAATATAATTTCGCGATATAATGGTTGTTTCGGTATCATCCGATTGCCCTAATCCTACAAAAATAAAATCAACTTGGAGGAAATTATGGATTTTGAGTTGACTGAAGAACAACTTCAGGTTAAGCGTTCTATACGTGAATTTGCTGAAAGTGAAATAGCTCCTTATGTAATGGAGTGGGATGAGGCGCAACATTATCCTACTGAATTATGGCCTAAACTAGCAGCTCTTAATTTAACAGGAATTATTTTTCCTGAAGAGTTAGGTGGAGCAGGAATGGATTATGTTTCTTACTCCACAATTATTGAAGAACTAGCTCGTGTAGACGGCTCAATTGCCTTAGGAGTTGCCGCTCATAATTCTCTTTGCACAAATCATATTTTTCAAGCAGGAACTCAAGAACAAAAAGAAAAATATGTTGCCCCTTTAGCTCGTGGAGAACATCTTGGAGCTTGGGCTTTAACTGAACCTAGCTCTGGCTCAGATGCAGCAGGAATGAGAACTGTAGCTGTACGTGATGGAGATCACTGGGTTATTAATGGTTCAAAAAACTTTATCACTCATGCTACTTATGGAAACACCTATGTAGTAATGGCTCTTACAGATCCAAGCAAAGGCAATCATGGAGCTTCTGCTTTTATTATTGAGCGAGGAACTCCTGGGTTAACCCCTGGGAAAAAAGAAAATAAACTAGGTTGTCGTGCTTCTGATACAGCTTCTTTGATCTTGGAAGATTGCCGTGTTCCTGCTGCTAATATGGTAGGAAAAGAAGGCGAAGGTTTTGTGGATGCCTTAAAGATCCTAGATGGCGGACGTATCTCTATTGCTTCAATGGCTCTTGGCATAGCTCAAGGAGCATATGAAGCAGCATTAAAATATGCTAAAGATAGAAAAGCTTTCGGTCATCCAATTTCTGAATACCAAGCTATTCAATGGAAATTGGCAGATATGGCAACCCAAATTGAAGCTGCAAGACTTTTAACCCTACGTGCTGCTACAGCTAAAGACGCAGGTAAAAAAGTTACTAAACTTTCTGCTATGGCTAAACTTTATGCCTCTGAAGTTGCTGTTAAAGTCTCTGAAGAATCTGTACAAATTCATGGCGGCTATGGCTTTACTAAAGATTATCCTCCAGAAAAATATTGGAGAGATTCTAAGCTATGTACCATAGGTGAAGGCACTAGCGAAATTCAACGAATGATCATTGCACGTGAAATTTTGAAACATTTTTAAGATATAAACCTAAGGTAAGTACACCACAAGTATTTACCTTAGGTAGGGCAATTTTGTGAACTCAGAAAAACTAACTACAGGTATTTTGAATAAAGAAGTGCGGGCTATTGCACGATCTATTTCTATAGTAGAAAACCGACCATCTACAGCACTACCACTCTTACAATCTATCTTTCCACATACTGGTAAAACACTAACCATTGGCATCACCGGTTCACCAGGAGCTGGAAAAAGCTCACTAGTTGATAAACTAGCCCTACATTATAGAAAACAGCTAGATAATTATGTTGGTATTATTGCAGTAGATCCCTCTAGTCCATTTTCTGGTGGAGCAATTTTAGGCGATCGCATTAGAATGCAAACCCTCGGAACTGACCCTAAGGTATTTATTCGTAGTATGGCTACTCGTGGGAATTTAGGAGGTTTAGCACGTGCAACTACAGATGCAGTAGCAATCCTAGATGCAGCAGGTTATGACAAAGTTATTGTAGAAACAGTTGGTGTTGGACAAGATGAAATTGACATAGTTAAAACTGCTGATGTTTGCATAGTTGTTTTAGTGCCTGGGATGGGAGATGACATTCAAGCAATCAAAGCTGGTATTATGGAAATTGCTGATATTTTTGTAATAAATAAAGCAGATCGTGAAGGTGTTAATCGTACAGAAAAGGAACTAGAATCTTTACTAAGTCTCAGTATGCGTAGTGATAATTGGAATCCTCCAATTATCAAAACTATAGCAATACAATCTAGTGGGATTGAAGAACTAGATCAAGCAATAAATAGCTATAAAGAGTTTCAACAAACGCGTACAAATGAAACAGTTGAACGCCGCCAACGTATTGCAGAGAATCGTATTATAGAAATATTAAGAGAACTTTTACTAAGTAAAGTAATAGATAAAGTGCTTAACAATGGTGAATTAAGTCATTTTGCTCAAGAAGTAGCTCTTAAGCAGCGTGATCCCTATTCAATTGCAGAAGAAATTTGTAGCAAAGTGAATTTATAACAAAAAATATTAGAAAAAATATTAGCCTGGAGTTTTAGCTATTCAAACAAGCCCAACTTCAGGATTTAGAAAAAATATTAGCCTGGGGTTTTAGCGAGTGAAACGAGCGCAACCCCAGGAAACGGAAAATATATAATATTATGAAAATTAATCATTTAGGCATTGCCGTTAAATCCCTAAAAGATTCATTAAAATTTTATCAAGACACTCTTGGATTATCTGTAAGCTGTACAGAAACAGTAGAAGATCAAGGTGTAGAAGTAGCAATGTTACCAATAGGAGAAAGTAGAGTAGAGCTTTTAGAAGCAATTAATGAAGCTTCCCCTATTGCACGTTTTATAGAAAAGCGTGGCCCAGGAATTCATCATATATGTATTGAGGTTGACGACATTGTTGCAAAATTAAAAGAAATGAAAGCAGCAGGAGTACAATTAATTGATGAAGAGCCTAAAATAGGTGCAGGCGGTCATTTAATTGCGTTTGTACATCCTAAATCCACTGCTGGCGTTTTAATAGAATTGCTTCAAAAACAAGAAGGAGAATCCCTTGAACACTAAGCCATTACTTGCATTTCTTATAGTAATTTTTGCTGCTCTTACTATGTTAATAGCTCAGCAGAAAAACTTTGGAGTTTCTGCTGTTAATATCACAGCACAAGATTTAGATAGCTGGTTTAAAATGTTGCCTCCCGATCAACTTCGTGGAATAGCTGCTCAACCAGAACCTAAAAAAGTTTTAGTTGATAATTTAAAAGAAATGTTCACTCTTGGCCAAGAAGCTGAACGTGTTGGTTTAGCCTCAACACCAGAAGCACAAGCAACTATGTCCATAATGGAAAAAACAACCTTGGCAGGAATGTATCGCAATACTAAATCAACAGCAGATCCTAAACTAGCTGAGGTTTCTGACCAAGAAAAGCAAGATTACTTAAAAAATAATCCTACTGCTTTTGATGAATTTATTGTTAGTAACCCACGCTTTAAAACCATTCCAGAAGAACAACGAAAACAACTTAGACCACAATTTGCTGAATTAATGATTTTACTTGATCGTGCAAAAAAATCTGGTTTAGATAGAGATCCTGGCTATCAAATGATGTTTAGAGTTCAACGCGCTTCTTATCTTGCATCTCTTCTCCAAGAAAAACTCCGTAATTCAATAACTGTTAGTGATGATGAAGTAAAACAACAATTTGAATCAACTAAAGTAGATTTTACTGAAACCCGTGTTCGCCATATCCTTATAATGATGCCAGATCAACGTAAGGAAAGAGAAAAAAATCAACCTCCTCAAGATAAAGACAAAGCTGTTCAGAGTTTTTCTATTAAAAAACCAGAAACTAAAGAAGAGGCTAAAAAATTAGCTGATGAGCTTTTAACTAAATTAAAAGCTATTCCAGCAGCAAGTTTAGTAACTGAATTTTCTAAAATGGCTCAACAATATTCTGATGATTCTGGTTCTGGAAAAATGGGCGGGGATTTAGGTTATGTTAAAAAAGATGTTGGTTTTGTAGAGCCATTTAAACAAACCGTCTTCAAACTCCAACCTGGACAACTTAGCGATGTAGTTGAAACTTCATTTGGATATCACATCATATTCATTGAAGATCGCAAAACACCTCAAGCTCCTGATGACGTAACCAAACAAGAAATAAAAGATAAATTAATAGATAAAAAGTTAATAGAAAAAGTTGATGCGTTAAAAGCTAAAAGCTCAGTTACAATAGATGAAAACTTTAGTTTTCCAGCTAGTGCATCTGCTCCTGCTCCCGCAAATTCTTTACCTTTAGGTCACCCTACTCCACCACCTCAAAATGAACAAACTCCAACCCAAGAACCTAAAGAAGAGAAAAAAGATAATGCTCCAGCTAAAGCTGATGCCAAAGCAGAAAAAGCAGAAAAAGAATCAGCTAAGCCAGCTAAATAATCAGGATATATCGCAGTGCAACTTGGAAATTTTCAACTAGATATTATTTCTGATGGAACATTGCGATTAGATGGAGGGGCGATGTTTGGCATTGTCCCTAAAACAATTTGGGAAAAAGTAGCTATACCCGATGAGAAAAACCGTATTCTTGTCGGGTTAAATTGTTTATTGGTACGTACTCCTCAGCATAATATACTTATAGATACCGGAGTTGGAGAAAAGTGGACTGAAAAACAATCCTCAATTTATGCAATTTCTCATCCTCCTACAATCCTAAGCTCACTAGAAACTCTAGGGCTATCAGCTAATGATATTACCATAGTCATTAATACTCATCTACATTTTGATCATGCTGGAGGTAATACTTATTTTGATTCTGACAAAAGGATTCATCCAACTTTTCCTAAGGCTTCTTACTATATACAAAAGACTGAATATGAGCATGCACTAAATCCACATGAAAGAGACAAAGCTAGTTATTTAAAAGAAAACTGGGAAGTTTTAGTAGAAAATAATCAATTACATTTTACCCAAGAAACCCAAGAAATTGTTCCAGGAGTAACAGTATTTCGAGTTCCTGGACACAACTTAGATACTCAACTAATTAAAATTACTCATGGTGATACCACAGTAGTATTTTTAGCTGATATTATTCCTACAATAGCCCATCTGCCTATAGCATGGGTAATGGGTTATGATCTTTATCCTGTAGAATTAATGGAGCAAAAAAAAATATTACTAGCACAAGCAGCTAGTCAAAACTGGATTTGTATTTTTGAACATGAAACTAAAATACCTGCTGGTAGAATCATTGAAAAGCAAAATACTTATCAAGTAGTACCTATAGAATTTTAACGATTGGGCAGCCAAAAGAGCTGTTCTTAGAATAATTTATGGAGAAAAATTTATTATGGCACAAGCAACAATAGGTGTAATAGGTGGGAGTGGGCTCTATCAAATGGAAGGATTAACAGATATAGAAGAAGTTAGTATAGACACTCCTTTTGGCAAACCTTCAGATAATTTTATTATTGGCACATTGGAAGGAACTAGAGTAGCGTTTTTAGCTCGTCATGGTCGAGGTCATCGTCTTATGCCTTCAGAACTCCCATTTAGAGCTAACATTTATGGAATGAAAAAATTAGGTGTTGAGCGAATACTTTCAGCCTCGGCAGTTGGTTCATTAAAAGAGGAACATAAACCGTTAGATATCGTAATACCGGATCAGTTCTTTGATCGTACTCGTGGTCGCATTTCTACATTTTTTGGAGAAGGTGTTGTAGCACATATTACTTTTGCTGATCCTGTTTGCAATGATCTTTGTGATTTAATAGAAAAATCCGGCAAGGCTTTGGAAAATGTAGAAATTCATCGTGGTGGTACTTACCTTTGTATGGAAGGGCCTGCTTTTTCAACTAAAGCTGAATCTCATGTCTATCGTTCTTGGGGAATGGACATTATAGGGATGACTAATTTGCAAGAAGCAAAATTAGCTAGAGAAGCTGAAATTTGCTATAGCACTATTGCATTAGTAACTGACTATGATTGCTGGCATGAAGGACATGATGCAGTAACAGTAGATATGGTGATTGAGTATCTAACTCAAAATGTGGTTAATGCACAACGTATCATTCGTGCAACAATCAAAAACCTAGCAGGAGTAGAACGCAGTTGTAAATGTGGTTCAGCATTAAAACATGCTGTTTTAACTTCTCCAACTGCAATTAGCAAAGAGGCTAAAGAAAAGTTTAGTTTACTTATAGGTAAATATTTTCCTGTAGAAAGTTAATTGTCGAAGATCTATGATTTTCAAAATTAACAAATTAAATTAAACTTTATTGTCTATGGGGGCAAAATTAATTTGTCCCCAAAAGTTAAATAAACCAACCTGACTTTGCAGGTATATAAATGGAGTTAACCTTGAGTAGTCAACTAGATTCTGCATTACAATCTAAAACAAAAGAAGAGCCTCCCTATCCTTCTATTGGTCAGCCTTTAACCATAGTATTTTGCATATTGGGTTATCTTGTTCCTGGTCTAGGACACTTATGTTTAGGACGTGTAAAAAGAGGTTTAATTTTTTTCGGCAGCATTATAATTATGTTTGCCTTAGGTATAATAATGAAGGGGCATCTCTATGAATTTAATGTTGATAACCCTGCCGAGCGTTTTACTAACCTTTTAGCTGTTGCTAATGCGGGAACGGGTTTAGCATATTTTATACCATATCTATTACATATTGTTTCAACTACCTCCATTGGTTTTGGTGCTCCTCAAGCAGCAGCAGCTACCTATGAATACGGCAATACATTCTTATGGACAGCAGGTTTACTTAATTATTTAGTTGTAATTGATGTCTTTGACATTGGAATGGGGAGAAAGAAATAATGCATTTGATAATAATGATAACTTTTGCATTCTTAGTTTCAGTAGTTTTTGCAGGAATTAATTATGATACCCTCACAGCAAAAGCTCGTTTTTTCTATGGATTAAAAGTTTTTGGCTCATTTATGGGCGTAGGTTTAGGACTAGCTTGGGTTCTTTATTTCTTTCTAATGTAGAAAAAGGGGTTATCCTTTATTTTTGATTTTTATAGTGTTTTCAGAAATAAAAGCCTTAGTTAAAACTACTAGTTTTTTTGCAGCCCTTTCTATTTCTTCCACACTTAATGTAGTGTAGCCTAAAATTAGCCCTGGGTTTTGAGTTTTTTCCAACTGATAAAGTGATAGTGGAGAACAGATTATTTGATTTTGATTTAAGTAAGCAGCTAAGAGTTTATCATCTATCTCACGAGGCAGCCAGGCCACTAAATGTGCTCCAGCCTTAATACTTGTAGTTGTAAACAATCCCTCAGAATTATTTGCTAGAAAATCCACTAGCGCTTTCTGTCGTGTACCATAAAGCTTACACATACGCCTAATATGGCGAGAAAGATGTCCTTGAGAAATAAAGTCAGCTAAAACCGCTTGATCAACAGGATTAGAATATCTCCCTGCAAAAGCACGAGCATTGAGAAAAGCTTTTATTAATTTCTTAGGTACAACTAAATACCCAATACGCAAAGCAGGTAACAAAATCTTGCTAAAAGTACCAACATAAATTACTCGCTCATCTTGATCTAACCCTTGAACCGAAGCAACTGGAAGCATATCGTAACGCAATTCACTAACATAATCATCTTCTACAATCCAAGCATTACTATTATGTGCCCAATCTAGTAAAGCTAGTCTGCGATTTAAAGACATTGTCACACCTAAAGGAAATTGATAGGAAGGTGTAATATAGGCCAATGCTGCATTAGGGGAACGTTTAATCCCATCTTCAACATTTAGCCCTTCTTCATCAACTCCTACAGCAACAAGTTTTGATTCAGAAGATTGAAATATTGCCTTTGTGCCAGGAAAACATGGGTCTTCTATCCAAACATGATCTCCAGGATCCAAAAGTACACGAGCTATTAAATCAAAAGCTTGATGCGCTCCATTTACAATAATCACTTGTTCCAAAGAACATTTAACAGCCCTAACAATAGCTAGATATTGTGCAATAATTTCTCTTAGTGCTTTATACCCTCCAGGATGACCATAACCTAAGATATTATACTTCGGATATTTCCAGTAGTTTATAGATAATTTTGCCCAAATATCAAAAGGAAAATCTTCTAAAGAAGGCAATCCAATTTGAAAAGCATTCAGATTTCCATCATCAACTCCAAATTCACTACTTACACTTAAAGGAGTGGAGGCTAATAATTGACCACGTTTAGAGAGTTCTCTTGTAGTAATTAAGGTTTTAGTTTTTGTTTCATCATCTCTAAATAGCCAAGAGTCTTCAGGTAAAGAAGCTGTGACATAAGTTCCTACTCCAATTTTTCCTTCTAAATATCCTTCTGCTAAAAGCTGTTCAAAGGCTGTGATAACTGTATTTCGTGAAACACCTAATTCTTTAGCCAAACCTCTAGTTGAAGGTAATAGGTTTTGTCTAGGAAAGCGTCCTTGAAGAATACCTTCCCGAATTTGTGTATATAGTTGACGGTAAAGAGGTGTAGGACTAGATGAATCTATAGTGACAGAAATGGGTAAGCTAGATTTTAGATGCTTTTTTCTCAAATTGCTCAACAGTTTATTGTCCTTTCAAGTCTATATTTTGCTACAGTTAAAGTGGTACTGTTGATTTAAAACAAAATGGTACTTGCATCCAAAGCATTTTGGAAAAAGACTTATGTTTCATAAATTAATGTTGAACTAATAATTATTTACAACAATATTTTTATTTTAACAAAGTTTAGCAGAATTTAACCTTTTCTTGGACAAACTTTAAAAATGAGCATAAATGTCTCTATTCCAAAACAAATTTCTCATTATCAAATAGTTAGAAAACTAGGGGCTGGTGGAATGGGTGAAGTTTACCTAGCTCAGGATACTAGACTTGGTCGTAAAGTCGCCATAAAATTTTTAGGCACTGACTACATTCAAGAACCTGAATATTTGCGCCGCTTTCAACAAGAAGCTCGCATGATTTCAATATTAAATCACCCTAACATAGTTACTATTTATGATATTGGAGAAATTGATTTAGGGCATTTTTTAATAATGGAATTTATTGAAGGGCTTACACTAAAAGATCTCTATAACTCTCTGCCAAATCTAGATTTAATAAAAAAATTTGGGATACAAATTGCTAAAGGATTAGCTGCAGCTCATAAAAAAAACATCATTCACCGAGATATTAAACCGGAAAATATTATGATTAGGGATGATGATTACATCAAAATCCTAGATTTTGGTTTAGCTAAACTTTCTTCCACTACTAATAAAAATTCTATACTACCAACCGTTGTAAAAACACAAACAGGTGTTATCCTTGGCACAGTTGCTTATATGTCTCCAGAACAAACACAAGCAGAAGCCTTTACAACTGCCACAGATATATTTTCCTTAGGTATAATTTTTTATGAATTAGCTACAGCAGAACATCCATTTGAAGCCACAAGTATGGTTGCATACTTACATAAAATTTATTCTCAGCAAGCTATTACTCCTTCAAAAATCAATACTCTTATTCCTGCACGACTTGATAAACTTATTATGCAGATGCTAGAAAAAGAACCTAGTTTAAGACCTAATGCTACAGAAATTATAGATATCTTAAATGACTGTTTTTTTGCTACAACACCTTTAGAGCTAAAACCTCTGTCTCAAATGCCTGAAAAGCTAGTTACCAAAAATTCTATTAAAAATTTAATTGTTGGAAGAGAAAAAGAGCTAGAATTTTTACAAAAAAGCTTTGAAAATTTGGCTAAAGGTAGCGGATCGTGGGTTAGTGTTGTAGGTGAAGTTGGTACAGGTAAGACTTCTTTAGTAAATCAGTTTTTGGAAACAGTTTCTAATAACTACTCTGATGTAATCATTGCCCGTGGACATAGTTCAGAAAGATTAGCTGGAACAGAAGCTTATTTTCCTTTTCTGGAAATAATGCAAACACTGTTAAATACAAATCGCGATTCATCTGCCCATATTATGAAGAAATTAGCGCCTACTTGGTATAGTCAAGTAACTGCTAATCTTGGAAGTGAAACATTGACAACTCGTCCTCAAGAAAAAGCTATTTCCCAAGAAAAACTAAAAAGAGAATTAGCTAACTTTCTTCAAGAGCTTTCTAACCATCATCCGCTAATCTTATTTTTAGATGACTTACACTGGGCTGATGCTTCTACAATAGAGCTTATTGCATATCTAGGAAGTTTGAAATTTAATAATCTAAGAGTCCTGTTTATAACAACTTATCGTTTTTCAGATATGTCTTTAGCTAAACATCCATTCTTACAAGTCAAACTAGATTTGCAATTTTATAATGTATACCAAGAACTTACTATAGATCTTCTTACTCAGGATGACATTACAAAATATCTATCTCTAACCTTTCCCCAAAATAATTTTCCTAAAGATCTTGCTCAATTAATTTTCACTAAAACAGAAGGCAATCCCTTATTTATGAGCGATTTAATCTGCTATCTTGTTGATTGCCAAGCAATTAGTGTAGAAGAAGGGAAAGCTATACTTTCTCAGTCTTTGTCAGTTATTTCTCAGAATTTGCCAAATTCAATTCGCAATATGATTGAGAAAAAGCTAGACAAACTTAATGAAGATGAGAGAAAAATATTAAGTGTTGCTAGTGTTCAAGGTGTAGGATTTGACTCAGCCGTACTAGCTAAAGTACTTAATCTAGACCCGGCAGATGTTGAAGAAGGTTTAGAAAGACTGGAAAAACAATTAGCAGTAATACAATTAGTAGAAGAAAAAGAATTTCCAGATCGCAGCTTAAATTTACACTATCGTTTTGCTCATATACTTTACCAAAATAATCTTTTTTCTTCGCTTAAACCTTCCCGTAGGGCAAGTTTTGCTAGCACAATAGCTCAAACCTTAGGAAAACTGTATGGTAAAAAAGCTACTATTATTGCTGCTGAATTAGGACATTTATATGAGATGGGAAGAGAGTTCTCTCAAGCTGTTGATTATTATATAGTTGCGGCTCAAAATGCAGTCAAAACCTTTGCACATACAGAAGCTATTGCCTTAATACAAAGAGCTATAAATCTGCTACCAACATTATCAGATGAAAGCGAAAAAAGTAAAAAAGAACTTCGTTTACAACTGATGTTAGGAATATCTTTAAGTGTAACCAAAGGTTATGCTGCGGTGGAAACAGGTGAAACATTCCATAACGCATTAAAACTTTGTCAAGAAATAGGTGAAGATAAACTACTATTTCCAATCACTTGGGGATTAGAAATCTACTACACTGTAAGTACTAAATACCACATAGCTTACACTTATGCCCAACAAATGCTAGAAATTGGTCAAGCTAGCCAATCCTCTATTTTACTTATAGGAGCTTACTATGCACTAGGTGTATTAGAACATTTTTTTGGCAATTTAACTATCAGCAAAGAACATCTGGAAAAAAGTATTTCTTTGCATGATAAAAACCTCACAGAAGTTTATATTTCTACATATGGTTTAGATCCTGGAATTTATAGTCGCGCGTTACTAGTTCGTTCATTTCTATTGTTAGGTTATCCTGAAAAGGCTAAACAACAACTGCAAGAAGTTTTAGAAATTTCAAAAGCAACAACCAATCCTAGAAATATTGCCCGTGCCACAATGTTTGCAGCAAATACCTATCAATTCTTGCAAGATGCTCAAACTACTAAACAATTAACAGAGCAATCTATTTCATATTGCCAAGAACACGGAATATTACAGGAAAAAGAGTGGATGATAATTATTCAAGGCTGGGCAATGGCGGCTCAAGGTCAGTTGGAAGATGGAATTGCTCAAATGCAAAAAATGATGGCTAGTCTGAAAGAAAGACAGATGGAATGTACTTTTTCTGCTTTTTATGCATTGCTAGCAGAACTTCTATTGAATACCAACAAATTTACTGAAACTTTAGCTGTAGTGGATGAAGCCCTAGAGCTTATCAATAGGATAGATGAGCGTTTTTATGAGGCAGAATTTTACAGAATAAAAGGCAATGTATTAGCTAAACAGGCTGAAAATAATCCAGAGCTTTTACCAGAAGCAGAAAATAGCTTTTTCTTAGCAATAAAAATAGCTGATCGTCAGCAAGCTAAAGCTTGGAAGCTTAAAGCAAGTATTGGTCTTTTTCATCTCTGGTCAAACCAAGCTCAAAAATCTAAAGCTATAGAAATGCTTAAAGCTGTTTACCTGAGTTTTACAGAAGGCTTTGAGACCCCAGACTTACTAGTAGCCAAGCAATTGCTTAACAATTTTTCATAAGTTAAATTTTTACTTTGATATAAAAAGCTATAGTCTAAAAAGAAAAAACAAAAGTATTAGAAACCCCTAAACTTGTTTTCACTATAACCTTATTTTTTCCCTTACGTAAATTTAGCTTGGTTTTATCTCCAACAAGAACAATTAAAGAATCTGTTTGTTTACCAATTCGTGAAGTCAAATCCATTTTATTTATTATAACAATTGCACCATTTGCTCCAAATCCAGTACCTGTAATATTTAAAGTTGGATCAGAAAAAGTAATATTGGTTATTGTTGGTAATATTGGTTTAGGTTGTTTGCCAACAGCAATTGCTTTTACTACTCTAATTCGATTGTTGCCCACATCTGTAAAAAGCAAATTACCATCATTATCTATTGCAATTTGAGATGGAAGGCTTAAATTAGCATTTGAAGCAACACCACCATCTCCAGCAAAACCCTTTTTTCCATCACCTACTACAGTGCTAATAATCCCTGTTTTTATATCTATTTTACGGATTCGGTTATTTCCAGAATCAGCAATATATATATCCCCATTGCCATCAAGACATAAACCTAAAGGAGAAATTAAAGTAGCTGTAACAGCCAAATTTCCATCACCAACATCAGTTGATGGAACACCACTACCAGCAATTGTAGTTATAATACCTGTGTTAATATCTATTTTGCGAACTCGATTATTAAAAGTATCAGAAAATAATACATTTCCATTACTATCTATTACTAGTGAATTAGGTCTACTAATACTAGCAAGATTAGCTTTATCTCCGTCACCACTAAAAGTTGGAACACCATTGCCAGCAATTGTTGAAATAACTTGAGTTGCAAAATCAACCTTACGAATTCTGCTATTAAAGGTGTCTGCAATAAACAAGTTTTCATTATTATCTACAGCAACACCTGAAGGAAAAGTCAAATTGCTATTAGTAGCGGGAAGATTATCACTAAAACCTATAAAACCACTTCCTGCAACAGTAGTAATTATACCTAACAGAATATCTACTTTGCGGATTCTGTTATTAAACTCATCGGCAATAAAAAGCTGATTTTTAGAATCTACAGTCATTCCTAAAGGAAAAGCCAAAGCAGCTTTAGTAGCTAAATCTCCATCACCACCAAAACCAGTAACTCCAGTACCAGCAATAACACTAATAGTATTTGAGCCAATCCTTACTTTACCTACACGATTACTACCATCAGAAAAATATATATTGTTGTTATTATCTGCGGCTAGACCTCTAGGAAAAAGTAAACTAGCTGAAGAAAGAGAGTCTCCATTATTAATAAACTTTAATTGGTCAATTCCAAAAAGGGTAGAAATAATATTGGTTTGTTGATCAACCTTGCGAATTCGTCTTGAAGTTGCATCTCCAATAAGCAAATTACCATTTTTATCAATAGCAATAGTTGACACTTGCTTAAAGCTGGCATTTGTAGCAAGTCCTCCATCACCATTAAAAGCTATATCTCCATTTCCAGCAACTGTAGTTATAATTCCTTTTGTGTCAACTTTACGGATTCTGTTGTTTCCAACATCTGTGATAAATAAGCTTCCATCTTGAGCTAAAACTAAATCTCTAGGGGAATCTAGCATAGCAAAAGATGCTGACCCTTCATCACCACTAAAACCTTCTGTTGTCCCAGCAATTGTAGTAACTATTCTAGTTTTAGAATTTATTTTTCTAATTCGGTGATTAAAAGAATCAGCAACAAGTATGTTGTCATCTTTATCAATTGCTATTTCTAAAGGAATATTAAAATTTGTTTGCAGAGCTAGTTTGTTGTCACCATTAAAACCTTGTTGACCATTACCTGCTATTGTGGAAACAATTTTAGTGCTAGCATTTATTTTTCGAATAGCGTTTAGCTGTACATCCGTAAAATATAAATTACCACCACTATCTATAGCTAACCCCATTGGATAAACAGAAGTCTTAGTAGCAGGAACATTATTATCTGGAAAACCATTTAATCCATTCCCAGCAATTGTAGTAATAATGTTATTGTTATCAATTTTACGAATATATTGAGAACCATCAATAAAAAATAAATTACCATCATTGTCTAAAATAATCTTGCTTGGTGAACTTAAAGTTGCAGCTAAAGCTAAATCTCCATCACCACTAAAACCACTTTGACCATTACCTGCTATTGCAGTAATAATACTTGTTGTAGCGTCTATTCTGCGAATTTCATTGCTCATTGCATCTGAGAAAAATATATTCCCTTGTTTATCAACTGCCATATCAGATGGACTAATTAACACCCTATCACTTGAAGCAAGTAATCCATCTCCAAAATAAATTGTTCCACCTAAAAAAGTGGTTATCTCTCCTGCTTTTAAGTCAGAAAAAGCTTTAGAAACAATATTAAATTGACTTTGAGCTATACCATTTTTGTTAATAACTGAAAGGATTTGAGCACCAGAAAGTTTTTGTGCAGGAACACGAAATTTAATCTTACTTGCTTTGACAGTAAAATCTTTAATTATTGTTCCACCCAAAACTAGTTTAGTATCAGAAGTAAAATTTTCACCAGTGATGATGATTTGTTGTCCACCTTCAATACTAGCAATGTTTGTGCTAAGGCTTTTTATAATAGGAGTTGAACTTGATTCCTGACCAGTAACATTAGCTTTTACAACTGTAGAATGACCTACCAAATATGTAAAAGATAAACTATTTGACATAGCAAAAATAACTACTAGTAAATACACCATTATTTTTATTACTTTAGTCATAATCTAAATCCTTTATCGATTTTACAGCAGCTTATACGCACTTATACTGATTGTAGAAGGCATAGTTGGTAACAGCAAATAAAATTACCGAGAAAAATAAGTAAAAATTATCCATAAAACCCAAATATTTCTATAACAGATGAAGTTGGATGAAGTTGAGTGAAATTAGATGAAGTTGAGTGAAGATGACAAAGAATTGAGTTATTAGACAAAAGACATTTTATTTAGTCTAGATCCCCAAGAAGATGTTGAATTAAGCCAACAGCCGTTATTCCAGCAGTTTCTGCTCGTAGTATGCGTCTACCTAAAGTAGTTAAGTGATAGCCTACATTTTTTGCTTGTTCAAGTTCTTCACTGCTCCAACCACCTTCAGAACCTACAACAAGATTGATTGATTTAGGCGAGTTGTTTTTTATTTCTGCAATTATTTGACTTAGTGAAGCGCCTCCACGCTCAGCAAAAAATATTGTTGGGCAAGAAAGTTTTTGAGAGATGAATTTTGACCATTCAAGAGGTGAAAGAATTGTAGTTAATTTGCGGCGGCCTGATTGTTTACTAGCTTCTAAAGCAATTCGTTCCCAACGTTCTAAGCGCTTTTCCCCTTGACCTTTAGCTAATTGAATATCGCTATAACGGCTAACTAATGGTTGAATATGGCTAACACCTAACTCTACACTTTTTTGAATCGCCCAATCAAAGCGATCTCCTTTAATCAACCCTTGGACTAAGGTAATTTCTAATGGTGATTCTACAATGGTAGTAATTTGTTCTTCTAATTGTAGACTAACAGTTTGTCCGCTAAAGCCCTTAATAGTAGCAAGCCATTCTTGGCCTTCACCATCAAAAACTTGAATTTGCTCATCTACTTCTAGACGTAGAACTTTGCGCAAGTGATGTGCTTCATCTCCTGAAACCAACGCGCTTTGAGCAGTAAAATTTTCTTTAGGAATAAAAAAACGATGTCCTGGCATTTATAAGTTTTGGGCAGATAAACCCTGCCCTATATCAATTTATAATTTATGAGTTGAGCGACAAACAATTGAAATCCATTCACCTGCTGTAAGTAACTCTACAACTTCTTGATTATGAGCAGCTAAACAAGCACAAACTTGATCTTCTTGTATATCTAGAATTCCTGATAAAATCATTAAACCATCAGATGCTTGACAAGCAACCAAATCTTCAATAATAGAAGCAATTACATCAGCCGTTAGATTAGCAACTACTAAAGAAAAATTACCTCCGCGATAATCAGCAGCAGAGCCAACTGCAAGCTTGATAAGTTTATCAGCTTGGTTAATTTCTAGATTTTCTCTAGCTACTTCTATTGCTTCAGGATCGTTATCACAAGCTACAATAGTTGCTTCAGGATGAACTTTAGCCGCAGCCATAGCTAGAATGCCAGTTCCGCAGCCAACATCTATACAACTTCCGCCTTTCCAATACTTTTCAATAGCCCTTAAACAAAGCTGAGTAGTCTCATGTGTTCCTGTCCCAAAAGCCATGCCTGGATCAATTTCTATCATTAGGCGGTTAGTTTCTGTAACTTCCCCTTTTAGCCAAGAAGGTGTAATAAGGAATTTTTCACCTATGGAAACAGGACGGTAGCCTTCTTTCCATTTTTTTAACCAATCTTCATCAGGTACTTCTGCTAATTGAATACTTTTAAGATCTGTAGCCGAATATTCTAATTCTGTAAACATATTTACTAGAAGTTCTTGCCAAGTATTAATATCTATTTTTTTATCAAAATAAGCTTGTAAGGTTATAGACTTAGGAGTTTCATTAGTAGTAGTAATTCCCGCAGTACCCTCTTCCCAGAGTATTGAACTAGCAATTTCTTCTAACTCTGGAGAAACAGTTATTTCTAAAACATACCAATCTTTTTTAGTTTTAGTTTGTGGCATGGCTAACACCTTCCATTCCAAGTTCATCTAAGACTTTTTCATCATCTCGCCAATTTTCTTTTACTTTAACAAAAAGCTCTAGAAAGACCTTTTTCCTCAAGAGTTGTTGAATATCTTTACGAGCAGCCATGCCTATTTGCTTTATTTTCTGTCCAGCACGACCAATGATAATGGCTCGTTGAGAGTCTTTTTCAACATAAATTGCACAATTGATCTTTGCAAGCCCAGGCATTTCTTCCCATTTTTCACAAATTACAGCTGTAACAAATGGAATTTCCTCAGAAGTAGATTGTAAAACTTTTTCTCTTACCATTTCAGCAGCGATTGAACGCATACTGCGATCAGTTAAAGTCTCTTCATCAAAGAGCTTTGGCCCTGCTGGTAAATATTCTAGTAGCTTATTTGTTAATATCTTAGTATTTTCCCCTGTACGGGCTGAAAGAGGTATTATTTCCTTAAAATCATATTCTTGGCGATAGAAATCAATTAATGGTAAAAGCTCTCCCTTTTCCTTAATTAAATCTACTTTATTAAGAAGTAAAAAAGTTGGTCTAGCAGCTTGTTTTACTAAGTCTAAAACATAACGTTCACCTTGACCCATTTTTGTTGAAGCATCTCGCATTAACACTACTATATCAACTGATTGTAAAGCCTCTGCCACAGCTTGCATCATACGTCTATTTAGTTTGTAGCCTGGTTTATGTACTCCTGGAGTATCAACAAAAATTATTTGGGCTTCAGGAAAATCTAAAACTCCTTTTATTTGTGTCCGAGTTGTTTGAGGTTTATCAGACACAGCAGCTATTTTTTCTCCTACTAGTTTATTTAACAAAGTAGATTTACCAGCATTAGGGCGACCAATAAAAGCGACCATTCCACAGCGAGTGTTTAGAGGTTCTTGGGGTTGTGTTTCTGGGGATTTAGTATCTTTTGAAGATTCTAGAGTGTCTTTTTCATCTATCATATTTTAAATTAAATTAAGTCCTTTATTTTGCAGCATTTGTTTTATATAAAATTAATTGAGTTTGCCAGTGCCATTACTGTTACCATTTAATTTATTTTCTTCAAGTTCATCTGTAAGGCAGAGTTTTACACGTCCTATGCGTCCGCTATCAGCTTCTATTATTTCTGCTTTAACTCCAAAATAAATTAGTGTATCGCCTACAATAGGAACACGGCCAGCATTTTTGATAATAAAACCTGCTAGAGTAGAGAAATCATCTGTTTCTAATTCTTTATTAAAAAGTTCTTCTACTTTTCTAATTTCAGTACTACCTTTGACTAAGTAAGTACCATTACCAGCTTCGATAATTTCTGGATCTTCTTGTTCTGCTTTACCTACTTCTTCTTGGCCAATTTCACCAACAATTTCTTCTAGAAGGTCTTTAATTGTAACCATTCCAGCCGTAACACCATATTCATCAACTACTAGAGCATTTTGACGTTTAGCACGTTGCATATCTTTTAGTAGATCTGCTACTAGTTTAGTTTCTGGAACAATATACATAGGGCGAGCTAAAGTGCCAACAAGCTCAGAAGACTTTCCATCACGACAAGCAGCTAACACATCATGCATATAGACAATGCCTTCTATATGGTCTACTGAATCGCGGTAAACAGGAATGCGAGAATGTTTTTGTTCAATCATTAAATCTCTCATTTCCTCGATCGTAGCATTAACATCTAAGACAACCATATTAGGCCGAGGTACCATTACTTCATCAACTGTAGTATCAGTAAACTCTATTACTGAGTGAATAAGTTTACTTTCAGCTTCTTCAATAATTCCCTCTTCAGTCCCTACATCTAAGAGAGCTTTGATATTTTCTCCTGATTCTTCTTGAACTTGTTCAGGGGTTAAACTACGTTCTTCACTGCGGTGAAAGCGTTTTAGTATCCAATAGACAAACTGTGCTGGAACAGAAAAAATATTATAATAAATACGGAAGTAAGGTAGCAGTAACAATAAAGCTCTAGCAGGATTATTTTGAGTAAACAATCTAGGTAGGAATTGTCCAAAAATTGCACCAATTAATAAAGAGGTTATAAAAGAAGCTAGAACAGATGATAGTTGAGTTAAACCTAAACGTAGTCCTATAGAGACTAAAAGCAAGGCAGTGCTTATGGCAGCAAATTGCAACCCAGAAAGTGTAGTCATTTCTAGCAAGTGATGATGTTCTAGCAAGTGGCGTAAAAAGCTAGCTTGCGTCTTACTTTTGCTTTCAGCCGATAACGAGCGCAAAGCCACATCACTTAATTGACCTAACGCGCTTTCAAATGTAGCAATAAAGACCAGCATTATAACTAAAATGCTGGTCGCAGCTATTTCATATTCCATTTCTTTATAAATACTTAAACTTAAGAATCTACTGATAAAGCAGGTATTTGTTCTAACCCTAATAATTGCTTACGCAATTTACCTTCTAGTTCATCCATTTCGCCATTATCTGTTTCATGATCATAACCAGCCAGATGAAGCAACCCGTGTAATATCAGTGTCTTAACTTCTTGCTCAAATGTCAAGCCTAATTTTTGAGCATAAATATTAGCTGTTTTTGTAGAGATTACCACATCCCCTAAATAATTTCCTGTAAAATTAGATAAGTCCTCGTAAAACTTTTCATCTATATTGTTATCTTCTGAAGTATTAGATTCCTTATAGCTAAAAGAAAGTACGTCTGTAGATTTATCTATACCGCGAAAATCTCGGTTCAGTTGTCTCATTTTTCTATCACCAACAAAAATAATAGTGACTTCTGAAGTGTCTAATTCAAGGCACTTCAGAACACCAAGAGCAAACTCTTTTAGTTGAGGTTTATTAATTTTGTGGCTACGTTGAGAGTTAAACATTTCTATTGGCATAGGAAATCACAACCTAACCTTAGAATGTTCATCATAAGCCTTAATAATAAGCTGTACCAAGCGATGGCGCACCACATCTTTTTCAGTAAAATGAACCATTGAAATTCCTTCCACTGAGTTTAAGATTTGTTGTGCTTCTACAAGCCCTGAGCGTTTACCTGTAGGAAGATCTATTTGTGTCACATCCCCGGTTATAACGGCTTTTGAGCCATAACCAATTCTAGTTAAAAACATTTTCATTTGTTCAGAAGTAGTGTTTTGTGCTTCATCAAGGATGATAAAAGAATCCGACAAAGTACGTCCACGCATAAAGGCTAGAGGAGCAACTTCAATAACTCGTTTTTCTAGCAGTTTAGTTACCTTTTCATAATCTGCTAAATCAAAGAGCGCATCATAAAGAGGACGCAAATATGGATCAACTTTATCTTGAAGATCTCCTGGAAGAAAGCCTAATTTTTCTCCTGCTTCTACGGCTGGGCGAGTTAACACAATACGATTAACTTGCTTAGCCCAAAGTGCTTGAACTCCCATTGCTACAGCCAAATAAGTTTTTCCTGTTCCAGCAGGCCCAATTCCAAAAACAATATCATGTGCTTGAATTGCTTCAATATACTTACGTTGAGTAGCAGAACGAGCATTGACCATTTTTTTCCCAGTAGGATTAAAGTAAAGGGATTTGGAAAAATAATCTCTTAGGGAAAAAGCTCGATCTTCAGCAATTTGTTTAAAAGCTGCTTTTAGTTCTGTTACTGTAGGAGTATGACCTTCTTTGACTAGCAGAGCAAAATCACTCAAAATACGTTCTACTGTTTCCACATCTCGAACGCTACCATCCAAAGTAATTTCATTACCACGCAAATTAATTGTTACATTTAGAAGAGATTCAATATACTTGATGTTTTCATCATATGGCCCAAGTAGTACATCTAAACCTTTTTCTGGTAATGCTAACTTTTTCAAATTTTCTTTAACTCCTTAACAGTTAATACCTTTTGGTATTATAAAAAATATCTACTTTAATATTAAAAATAGTAATAGCCAACCAAAAAAGTACTTATAAAACTTTGATTTTAGCAAAAACTCTATTTCATTGATATCTAAACCTGGGGTTGCACTTATTTCTTAGTAGTGGTGCTGGCTTTAGCTGGCTAAAACCCCAGGCTAATTTAGATTTGTTATCGCCATTCTATTTCAACACAAATTGGGTAGTGATCTGAAGGATAGATATAGCCTTGTTTTGTAGTATCAATTTTTGCAAAACGAATATAAAAATGTTTAGAAGAAAATAGCACCCAATCAATTGGGGTAGGCATATCTAAACTTCCATATTCATGAAATGTACCTGTTCTATCATTTGGATGAAGTTGCCAATAAGCTTCAACTAAAGGGTTTTGGCTACTTTCAGCAGTTAATTGTCTATAAGGATCGCTACCACGATTAACATTAAAATCTCCAGTAACTATTACAGGCATTGTTTCACCCAAAGCTTCAATAGTTCGATGTAAGAGTTGAGCAGATTTGCCTTGTACTGCAATACTTTGATAGTCAAAGTGGGTATTAAAAAAAGTAAGTATACGTTTTTTATTATCATTTGGTTGCAGTGTTACCCAACTCACAGTACGAGGAAAAGCACTACCTGTAAAAACACTAGCAGGAACTTGTGGAGTATCACTTAACCAAAAACTTCCATTAGCTATCTCTGTAAATTTAGACTTCTTGTAAAGCAATGGAGCCATTTCTAAACTATCATTGCTACGATCAAGACCACGACGAGTACCTATAAATTGATAGCTTGTAAGCATTTCTTTAATGTATTGTGCTTGTTCATCATCGCGACATTCTTGCAAACCTATTAAATCTGGATCAAAGCTTTTAATTCTTTCTATTACTAGGTTTTTGCGGTTATTCCAATGGTTTGTACCATCTTCAGCAGTTCCATAACGAATATTAAATGTCATTATCTTAATCATGTATAAAGTTCCTTAAAATACTTATTAATAAAAAAAGATGCTCAATAGTCTATCATTTTCCTAGCAAAGCGTTAAAAGAGTTTTACCTTAAGTTATATTTTGCTAACTTTTTTTGAGCTAACAAAACAAAAAGACAGCCAAGGCTGTCTTTTTATTGTTTTAAATTTTTAGCTAGAAAATGATTACTAACTATTTAAACTAGTTCCAAGCAGCAACAATTTCTTGGGCAAAATCCTTGCGACTAGTGCTCTTATGTTGCTCAATAAAGTTTGTAAAAAATTGGTTGAATTTTTGTTCCTGAGCCGTTCCTGGCCGGATGTTTAGACTACGATAAGCATCACCATATTTGAGTACAAAACTAATTTCATCAGCAGCAAATTTTTGTGTTGAAGGTTGATAAGTAATAGGAAACATTCCATGTGTTTCAGCTTCTTTAATTGCGTCATCAGGACTCATACCTTCACGAATACGAGTTAACGCAACCATTGTACCTGTTCTGTTTGCTCCAGCTTTACAATGAATAAATACTCCATGCGCACCTTGAGGATCTTGAGCTTGTTGTTGACGAGCTTTGTCAACAATAGAAAAAAGTTGATTAATTTGATCTCCTGAAGGTGTCCCAACATCAGGCATTGAAAGGCTAATATGGTTAATACCTGCATTCTTAGCCCAATCTGCTGTCTGTGGTTGTTCACTTGATTGACGCAAATCTATTTCTGTTCCAATTTTTCGTGAGTTATGCATCCAGTTAAAGGCTGCCTGGCTATCTGGAACATGACCTCTATAAAAACCACCACCTACATTAACAAAATTACTAATACCATTATTTTTAGCTTCTGAATCTCCTGGAAGCCATTTAACTCCATTTCCTAACCAAGTCTTTATCTCATTAAGTGTATCTCCAGGTGAAGCAAAATGATTATGCGGATTAAGTACAAGATGTTGAAGAATGCGTTTAGTGTCTGCTTTTAGCTCATTACCTTCTGCTTCAAGTGCACTAGTAATTGTATGCACATGCTCAACTAAACTTTTTTCAATAGATTGAACATCTTTTATTATATTACTTAAGCTAAAATTATCTTTTGATGGAGCAGATGAAAAGTTTAATTTATTTGAAATGCTTTGTTGAGTTCTAGAACTTTCCATGCTTTTTGGAGCAGATAAATTACTGCCTAACCTAGATTGCCATCCGCCTATTTGATTACTAGCAATGTTATTTGTTGATGTTGATGCAGTTGTAGCTTTAATACTATTATTTGATGGAGTTTGATTATCTTTGCTTATACGCGCAGCTTCTTCAAAAAGGTTTTCTAGATTATTACCTATTTTCATAAATGAAAGTTCCTAGTTAGAAATATTTATTATTTATTAGATTTGGCGTGAAAGACAGTTGTAGATTATTTCAGAATTTGCTCAAAATAACAATGAAATAATTTAGCGTTAAGAACTTAGTTAGCGGTTAGTTGTAACCATTTTCTGTGAGTAAAAACCTGCATATAAGAAAATCAACTTTACAAAAGCTAATATTAATCCCACTAAAATTAAAAAAAGTATGTTACCTGTTGCAAAAAAAACAAAAATAGCTAAAGGGTTGGTTAAACCTAATCCAACAGCATGCATTTGTACTTTGGTTGAATTCACTATGTAACCAAGAAACGTTAGAGGAAATAGATAGATTACTAAAGAAGTTAACACTAATAGTATCCATATTTCTCCTTGGAAGTAAGGATAAAATGGTTGCCAAAAAAAATTCCCTAAAAATACAGTTATTAAAACAAACCACCAATATGCATAAGCACAAGTAACAACTAATAGCTCTAACTTGTACTCTCTAACCCTAACATCATATTGCTCTTGTTCAGAAGCTTGTCTGATTAAAGCACAATGGGCACAATTACATTGCTCTATATGTGGCATAATGTGTTTTCCTATAATTACTTAGAAAACAAAGAACCTGGAACGTAACGCTCACGCCCCATAAAACGTTCTACACTACTTTTTACTCCACCAAAATCTTTTATATTATGAAAATCTAAAGATTTTCCAGATACAAGTAAAACTCTTAATGCTGGTTTACTTAAAAGATGATACCAAGAACGTCTTTCAACACAGCCAAGAATTTTTTCCATTTCCAGTTCAACAGTTGGAGAACTTTGTTTGCCTTGAGAAGTTGGATACCAGCAGAATCGGTAATTTGTGATAACTAACTTGCCTGCTTCCCACCAAGCACGTTCTGCTTGTGTAGTAAGCACTTCAAACTCACCAGGATGGAGTTCTAATTTTTGATCACTTTTGCCAAACCATTTTGCCATAAGTTTCTTACCTTACGTTTCTATCCACCAATACAAGACATTGTGCGCTCAGGAGCAACAAAATCTGGTTCGTTGATTCGATGAGCAGGTTCTTTTTTCAATACTGTACGAATAATAAATTCTCTTAGTTGCTCTTTACTAGCACCTTGACGTAAAAGATCTCTTAAATTATGTTCATTAAGTGAAAATAAGCAAGTGCGAATTTGTCCATCTGCTGTAAGTCTGATTCTACTACAAGCCCCGCAAAATGGTTTTGTTACAGGAGCAATTATACCTATTTCGCCGCCTACACCATCAGCAAAAGCAAAGCGTTCAGCTGTTTCACTTTTATGATTGGCTAAAAGTGGTTTAAGGGGATATTTAGCATTAATTTTCTCAAAAATTTCCTGCCCAGAAACTACCATTTCCCGCTTCCATTCTCCAGGCCCATCTAATGGCATATATTCAATAAATCTAGCAATTAGATTTTTTTCTCTAGCAAAAGTTGCAAAATCAACTATTTCATCATCATTAATATGGCGCATTACTACCATATTTACTTTTATTGGAGTAAGTTTATATTTTTGTGCTGCTTCAATACCTTCTAAAACTCTGTCTAAAGCATTAACTTTTGTAAGTAATTCAAAAGCCTTGGGTTTTAGAGAATCTATACTAATACTTATTCTTTTTAGTCCTGATTTTGCTAGATTTTCTGCAAAATCTGGCAAAAAGTATGCATTTGTGGTTAAGGCTAGATCTTCAAGGTTAGGAATCCTGGAAAGAGACTTAATAAATTTTACCACACCACGTCTAAGTAAAGGTTCTCCACCAGTTACACGTAGTTTAGTAACACCTAGGGAAACAAAGATTTCGGCTAAATAGGTTAATTCTTCATAGGAAAGGATTTCTTCCTTTTTTTTCCACTGTACTCCAGTTTCAGGCATACAATAGACACAACGAAAGTTACATCGATCTGTAATAGAAATACGTAAGTCTTTTATTTGTCGGCCATAGCTATCAGTAAGAATTGAATTGTATATTGGCAGCATAACGTTTCTTCCATTACTTTAAAAAGCGTTTCTTTATTTTGCTAGTACTAAATATCTGATAGCAAATGTCCCATTTTTTCTTTTTTAGTTTTCAGATAATCCTTAGCTGGAGCCGTAGATTCTAGTTCTATTTCCAAAGGCACTCGTTCAGCTTTAATACCAGCTATTTCTAATGCAGCTAGCTTGTCTGGGTTATTAGACATAAGTTGTACTGAGTTAACTCCCAAAGATTTAAGTATATCAATACAGTGATTATACTGACGTTCATCTACATCAAAGCCTAACTGAAGGTTAGCTTCTACAGTATCAGCACCTTTATCTTGAAGAGCATAAGCACGAATTTTATTGATAATGCCAATTCCTCTTCCTTCTTGAGGATGATAAATTATTATTCCAAGTCCAACTTCAGCAACTCTTTGCATTGCAGCACGAAGTTGTCGTCCACAATCGCACTTAATTGAGTGAAAAACATCTCCTGTTAAGCATTGTGAATGTATTCTTACCAAAGTAGGGCTATCAGCTTTCGGATGACCTTTTACCAAAACTACAAATTCTTGTCCATCTTTGCTACGAAACCCTAAAATACGAAATTCTCCTATTTCAGTAGGAAGGTTGGCTTCTGCTATTAACTCAACACTAAGCTCAATGCTTGACAAAAGACCAAAATCACTCATTAAAAACTCCCAAAACCAGTTAAAATATTATCTGGCTAATTTATTGATTTACAAAAATTCTATTGGTCACTAAGCCTATCGTCAAGTTGGTATGCAGAACTTACCCCCTAAAGACAAAAATAAAATGTATTCAGCTTGTTGTAGAATACTGTTGGAATTAAATTAGTCTATAAATATAATGCCTAATAATTTTTTGATGTGCCCAGAAATAAAATTCTGACTTTTAAAATTAAAAATCTAATACTTTACATATTGCTACACCACTACTTTTAAGGGTATATTATTGCTTGTGGACAATAATAGTAATAAAACTCAACAACTAAGAATTAGTGGAATATTTCTTCCAAAGAAACACCATGCAGCACTGATTTTTCTATGTGGGGATAAACTAGGAACAGTAGTTCGCATAGAACGTTCAAAATTAACTATTGGACGAGATAGCGATTTAGTGGATCTGCCCCTAGATGATGATGTTGCATCGCGTGTACATGCTCAAGTTTTCTCTATTGCAATGGACAATGGAGAAAAACAGTATTGGCTTTCTGATTTAGGAAGCACTAATGGAACGTTGTTAAATGGTTTTTCTGTCCCTCAACAAGAAAGTAAATTGCTGCAAGATGGAGACAAAATAAAAATTGGGCGGCAATTATTTAAATTTGCCCTTCTAGATGAATTAGAAGTCGAGTACCAAAAACGCATTCATGAATTGATAGTTCATGACGATCTGACAGGACTCTTAACACGTAAAAGCTTTTCCTTAGAATTAGAACGAGAAATTGTCCGTTCTCAAAGACATAGACACGATTTTTGTATCCTAATGATGGATATCGACTTTTTTAAGAAAGTAAATGATACCTACGGACATTTAATAGGGAGTGAAGTACTAAGGCATACAGCTAAGGTAATTCAACAGACATTACGTGATTCTGATGCCTTAGCTAGGTATGGAGGAGAGGAGTTTATTGCAATATTGCCTGAAACTCCAAAATCAAAAGGTGCAGAAGCTGCTGAAAGAGTAAGAGAAGCAATAGAAGCTTATGCCTTTCCTGCCTCAATTCATGATTCAGAAGCTACTCTTCGTATAACAATTAGCATTGGGGTTTCAGAGTTTCCAAATGATAGTTCTACTGCAAATAATTTGATTGAAGATGCGGACATAGCGCTTTATGAAGCTAAGCAAACAGGCCGCAATAAAGTATGTTTATTTAATAGAAAGAAAGAATAGCTTATCATGACCCTTTCTGCCAAAGACCGTTTAGTTGTTGCCCTTGATGTAGATAGCCGCCAACAAGCCCTTTCCTTAGTAGATCAATTAAAAGACTTTGTAGGGCTCTTTAAAATCGGGAGTCAGCTCTTTACCAGTAATGGTCCAAGTTTAGTTTCTGAAATTGTTAAACAAGGGGCAAAAGTCTTCTTAGACTTAAAATACCATGATATCCCTAACACTGTAGCAAGTGCTGTAGTAGCAGCAATGCGCTTAGGTGTATCCATATGCAATGTCCATGCACTAGGTGGAAGCGAAATGATGCGCCAAGTAAAAGATCAGTGTGAAAATATAGCTGTTCGCGAAAATTTAACTAAACCAATAATCTTAGCTGTCACCGTGCTTACTAGCCATAATCAAGATTCTATTAACAAAATAGGAATTAATGAACCACTATCGGATCTAGTTGTTAGGTTAGCTAAATTAACAGCAGAATCAGGCTTAGACGGAGTTGTAGCTTCTGCACATGAAATAAGCCTAGTGCGAAAAGCGGTTGCATCACCATTTGTTATTCTTACTCCAGGATTGCGCCCTAGTTGGGCAGATCATCAGGATCAAAAACGGGTTATGACTCCTGAAGAAGCATTACAAGCTGGAGCAGATTATCTAGTTATTGGACGACCAATAATTGCTCATAACTCTCCTGCTTCAGCAGCTCAGGAAATACTTTCTTCTTTAGAAAAATTACCTGAAAAATAAATAATGTCCTTCAAATAAAAACATAACTTTACAACCTACATCAGTTATTTTTCTACTAAGAATTAAACACTTTATTAATTTCATTAAGTTATCAGACTAACGTTTAACAAAGGTATTTTATGAAAAAGATTTTGTTTATTTTCTTAGTTTTATTTTTTACATTTAGTTTTTTACCAAGCAGCAAGCAAGTTTTTGCTAATAAAGAGCTTGAAGAAACAAAACGAGCAACCTCTATTTTACAGACAGGGGAAAGACTAAATTACAAAATAAAGTGCAACGATATAGCCGCAGCAAAAATGTCACTTCAAACCGACAAAATAACCAAAGAGGATAAAGCTTTTTTTAAATTACAGTTAAATTTATTTACCATTGGATTAATTAGAGATATTTTTCAAATGAACAATAGCTACACGGCTTTTGTTGACACCAACTTAGAGCTACCAACATTAGTAGAAAATAATATTTCTCAAGCAGGAAAATCACAACAAACAACAATAACTTATGATCAAAAAAATCATATTGTTAAGATTTCTGACCAAAAACCTATTGCAATTTTACCTCAAACACATGATATAAGTTCTCTTTTGTGGGCAATTCGTAGTGCTAGTTTTAAGTCTAATGGAGAAAAAATTACTTTTTTCAATGGCTTAAATCAACAAATATCTTTCCTTCAGCTTGAACTGGCAACAACACAAGAAATAGAATCTTTAGCAATGGGAAAAATTTTAGCACGCGAATTAGTTGTCAAATTACAAGACAAAGATAAGACATTTTCCGATAAATATGCTATACGTATATGGTTAACAGATGATGAGCGTAGAATTCCCTTACTAATTACAGCTCAAGCATCTTTTGGAAAAATAAGAATTGAGTTATTGGCAAATGAAGAAAATTCTGAAGAAAATCCAAATCAGTAGCAGGAAAAAAAATGATACAAAAAGCAAATACATCTAAAAAGCTAGTTGTACTACTAAATCAAACTGTAAAATCTATTGCCAAACATAGCGATTATCAAGAAGTTATTGGCTTAATCTTTCAAAAACCAGCAAACCTTGTTGCTAGTACTAGTAAACTCTCTAGTAAAACCAAAGATTCTTTTGCAAATTTTTCTTTATCTAAAAAGGATTTTTCTCAGATTTGCAAAACAGGAAAAAGTTTTAAAATAGATAGACTTGGAAATATTTACCTTTTCTCTGTTAATCAATTAGAACAAAATAAAGCTTTTAACGGCATATCTGAGTATTTTTCTCATCTATCTAGCCAAAATAGCAATTTTGATAATTGGCTTATCACTCCTTTAATAAGTTCAAACCAAAGTCTTTTAGGAATAATTTTGGTTAGTAATCCTCAAAATAACGCTATGTCTACTACTAGCAGTATTTTGCCTATTTTTGCATTTGTTCAAGAGTTTATTAGATCTAACGAAAAACTTTCTACAGAAGAATTAAAAGACCAACTTTCAACAATTACTAAAAAATCTGATGAAAAATTAAAGACAGTAGAAAGAACTTGCCAAGAATTTGTAGCAATGTTGGCTCACGACATGCGTTCCCCTTTAACAGCAGTTTCAGGTACATTGGATTTGTTATCATTGCAAGCTCGCAAAAAATCAGAAATTAAAATAACTCCAACTATTTCATCTTTAATTTCAGTAGCACATGATACTTGTAAACAAGTTATCCATATGGTTACAGAACTTCTAGATTTGTCTCGTATGGAATATAGCCCTTTGCAAATTAACAAGACTCCTATTATTCCCCAAGAACTTGTTACCAAAGTTGCTGAAGAATGTTTTCACCTAACTTTGGAAAAACACATAAGACTTAACTTTGGCTGTGATCCAAGCTTAAAACCCATTTTGGGAGATTCTCATTATTTAGAACGTGCATTAATTAATCTTTTGTCAAATGCAATTAAATACACTCCTGAAAATAAAGAAGTTTGGCTAGAAGCACGTTCTATTGTACAAACTCATGGTAAAAAACACTCTAACTACCTTGTATTTACAGTTATTGATTCTGGTTCTGGAATTTTAGAAGAAGAACAACCTTATATCTTTGACCCTTACTACCAAGCTTCTAACCGTAAAGGTCAATTAGGCATAGGCTTAGGGCTTGCTATAGTTAAAAAAATTGCCTTAGCACATGGAGGTGAAGTCTCTGTAAAAAGCCAAGTTGGGGTTGGATCTGCTTTTTCTTTGTCTTTACCTATAGAAGACTAATTCTTTATTGCTTTTTTACTCACAACGCAAAGCTATTATTGGATCTACTTTAGTTACTTGACGTGCTGGTAAATAACTAGCAATTAACGCTACTATAGTTAAGAGTGTTGGAGCAATAATAAAAACAAATGGATCAAATAGATCAACATTATAAAGCAAGCTAGAAAATATACCCACTAAAACTGCACTAATTGTTATACCTAAGGTTAAGCCCGTTATGACTAAAGCTAATGCTTTTTTAACAACCATTATTAGCAAATCTTTGTGTTGAGCGCCTAAAGCCATTCTTACACCTATTTCATGAGTGCGTTGACTTACCCAATAAGCAATAACTCCATATAAACCTACCATTGCTAGTAGCATAGCAACAACACCAAAAATACTTAGAAATATTGCTGTTGTGCGAGGAGCCCAGAGAGCTTGATTAAATGTTTTAGAAAGAGGCTGAAAGTTTTCTAGAGGTAATTTACTGTCTAGGGCTAAAACTGTTGTTTTAACTCCTGTAAGCAAAGCTTCTGGGTCATCTTTTGCACGAATATAAAGAGCAAGTCCACCTTCATAAATTTGGTTTAGAGAAAAATAAATAATAGGGCGTTCTTCTTGGCCTACAGTAGCATAAAACTTAGTATTTTTAACAACACCAATAATTTCTTTAAATTCCTGTTCACCATAAACTTTTATTTTTCTGCCTATTGGGTTTTGGTTAGGCCAAAAGCGCTCAGCCATAGCTTCATTGATAATTGCTACTGGTGTAGTGTTTTGCTGATCAGTAATAGCAAAATCTCTGCCCTTAACTATTTGTATTCCTAATGTAGAAAAATAATTTAACCCTACACGGTCAGACATAATTAAAATACCTTGATTATCTGGACGTATCTCTTCTCCTACTACAGAAACATTACGAGTATTAAAACGATTTCGTGGAGTTAAAGGAGAGTTTGCAGCAAAAACAACTGATTCAACACCCGGCAGGGTTGTTACTCGCTGTGTTACCTCATTAATAAAATTTAAGCCTTGTTCTTTGTTATAGCCTTGAAAATCTAAATCAAAAGAAAGAGTTAAGAGTTTATTAGTATCTATGCCTAAATTGATTTTTTGAGCGTTCTGTAAGCTTCTTACAAAAAGCCCTGCTGTAATTAAAGCTACTACAGATAGAGTTATCTGTGTGATTACTAAGATGTTACGAGTTTGAAAGAAACCTTGACCACTATAATTTACCCCAACTCTATTTTTTAGATCTAGAGATAGGCTTGGATTTGACAATTGCAAAGCAGGCACAAGACCAAAGAGCAACCCAGTTAAGGCTGAAACTAAAAAAGTAAATAATAAAACACCTTTGTTTAAGCTAAGGTCTAAGTAAGTTATAGTTGGTGGTCGCATTGCCCAAAGTAAGTCTTTACTCCAAACTGCTACTAGTAGTCCCAAAGCGCCTCCTATAAATGATAAAAGCAAGCTTTCTACTATTAACTGTTGAAAGAGTCTTTTGCTACTTGCACCTAAACACAATCTAACAGCAATTTCAGTTTTTCGATTCTTGGCACGAGCCAGCAACAAATTGGCAACATTAGCACAAGCTATCAGTAAAATAACTATAACTATTCCCATCAACAACCAACCTGCTAAAACTAAATTAGACCAAAGAAGTGGCCCAATAACTGCTTGTGTTAGAGGAATAACCTTAGCTCCACGATTTTCATTAGTTTTTGGGAATTCTGTTTCTAGACGTTTAGCAATGGTTTTTAATGAGGTTTCTGCTTGTTCTTTGGTAAAACCTGCTTTTAATCGTCCAATAAGAAAAAATTGTAAAGCACGTCGATCTGTAAACCAATCTTTAGCAGATACTCCATGTGTTATTTCATTATGCATTGCTAAAGGTAGCCAACAATCAATAGAAATTAACCCTGCACCTTGAAAACCTTCCGGTACAACTCCAATAATTGTATAGCTATAGCGATTTAACACAATTTGTTTTCCAATTACATCTGAAGAACCTCCAAATTGTCGTTGCCAAAAATTATACCCTATTACTGCTACAGGATAAGTACCAAAGGTTTTATCTTCTTCAGGACTAAAAAATCTACCTACTATTGGTTTTAGACCTAACACATCAAAGTAGTTTCCTGTCACAATCAACCCATTAATCAACTCCGTTTGATTAGCAGCATTGAAGGATACTTTAATAAAGGTATTTGCTGAAATATCTTGAAGTGCATCATTATTTTTTCTAAGGTCATTATAATTAAGATAAGCTGTAGGTAAGAAATCATTAGAGTTTTTTGTATCTGTGGTGTAAATGGCTACTAATTCTGTAGGCGCTTTTACTAGTGGAATTGGGTTTAGTAAAATGGCATTTATCAAAGTAAAGACTGTAGTACTAGCACCTATGCCTATAGCTAAAGAAAGCAACGCCACAACAGTAAAAACAGGGCTTTTTCTTAGCATGCGTAACCCGTAGAGAATATCTAGCCAAAGATGTCCCATAACTGATCCTTCAAATTGACTTAGTTGAGATAGAAGAGATTAGGAAGGAGGTTTACAAATTGTATGCCAGTAATTTTATCTATATGAAATTTAGGTAAAAAGCTTTTATAGTAAGGGGTTTATTTAGAAATGAGAAAAAATGTTTGTTCAGATTTAGAAAATTGGTGTTCGAAAATGAACAAAATATATAAACCCGGGATTTTAGTTTAACCCCGGGTTTTATAATGATGTTAGCGAGCATCCATTGGAACATAATCACGTGTGTCATAGCCAAGATAGATTTGGCGAGGACGAGCAATTTTTTGTTCTGAGTCTCTCATCATTTCTTCCCATTGTGAGAGCCAACCAATAGTTCTTGGAATAGCAAAGAGAACTGGGAACATATCTACTGGGAAACCCATAGCTTCATAAATTAAGCCTGAGTAGAAATCTACGTTTGGATAAAGTTTGCGTTTGACGAAGTATTCGTCTTCTAGGGCGATCTTTTCTAATTCTAAAGCAATGTCTAGAAGAGGATTATGTCCAGTTACTTCAAATACTTCATAAGCAGTTTGTTTAATTATCTTAGCGCGAGGATCATAATTTTTGTAAACACGATGACCAAAGCCCATTAATCGGCCGCCTTCTCCGCTCTTAACCCGTTTAATAAAGTCAGGAACATTTTCTTTAGTACCAATTTCTGTGAGCATTCTCAATACAGCTTCATTTGCACCACCATGTAATGGGCCATAGAGAGCAGCAATAGAAGCAGCTACAGAAGAATAAGGATCAGATTCAGAGCTGGCTACACTGCGCATAGCATTAGTAGAGCAATTTTGCTCATGATCAGCATGCAAAATAAATAGCACCTCTAAAGCACGTTCTAGAACTGGATTTGGTTTATATTTAACTTCTGTCATCTTAAAGAGCATATTTAAGAAGTTGCCAGTATAGCTTAATTCATCATCTGGATTAACAAAAGCAAGTCCTAAATTATGACGATAACAAAGAGCTGCTAGAGTTGGCATTTTTGCAATTAATCGCTCTGTTTCTTGACGACGTATTTTAGGATCGGAAACTTTCTTTGATCCAGGATAGAATGTAGAAAGCGCTCCAACTACAGCCTGCAACATTCCCATTGGGTGAGCATTATAACGAAAACCTTCTACAAATTTCTTGATGTTTTCATAAACCATTGTGTGGCTGGTAATTGTACTAGTCCAAGCATCAAGTTCAGTTTTAGTAGGTAGTTCGCCATTAAGAATTAAATATGCGGTTTCCAAGTAGGTGCTTTTTTCTGCTAGTTGTTCAATTGGATAGCCGCGGTAGCGTAAGATTCCTTTATCTCCATCTATAAAGGTAATGGAACTTTTACAAGAAGCTGTGTTAGTAAAAGCAGGGTCATAACACATTAGTCCAAAATCATCCCCACCAGTAGTAATCTGGCGTAAATCCATTGCTTTGATTGTGCCATCTTTAATAGCGATTTCATAGGTTTTACCAGTACGGTTATCTGTAATGGTCAAAGTCTCTTTGCTCATTGAGTTTAGATTTCCTTTCCGCGACGTTTGATTGAGGCAATGTGGCCAAAAACAGATATTATATTCAAGACGGTAGCAGATTTATAGCCAAGCATGCTAACTTCTACAAAATAAGCTTGCTTTTCTAGTTTAGATTAATAAGCTAAAACAGCCTTGTTACTTAAAGCTTTCATTTTATTAAAATTTTTGTCCTTGGGAGAAAATATGAAAAAAACATCTATTACTGTTGGTTTTCTGGGATTTGGTACAGTTGGATCAGGAGCAGTGCGCATTTTACAAGAACATAAAAATGAAATATCTGCTCGTCTTAATGTTGATCTAAAAATAAAAGCTATATGCAGTCCCAGTATTATCAATCGTGATAGCTCTTGGGTTGAAGCAGATGTAATTCGCACTACAGAAGCTAAAGACGTGATTTTTGATCCAGAAATTGACATTATTGTAGAAGCTATAGGTGGACGTGAACCAGCTAACAGCTATATTTGTCAGGCGTTTGAACAAGGTAAATCCGTTGTAACAGCTAATAAGCTTTTGCTTGCTAGTAATGGTGTAGAACTAGCTAAACTTGCTGTAAGCAAACAACTTTCATTAGGTATTGAAGCTGCTGTAGCAGGTGGAATTCCCATACTCAATGCTATTAGAGAAGGTTTAGTTGGAGAACGTATAGTTTCAGTACATGGAATTTTAAATGGAACAACAAATTTTATTTTGACAGAGATGGAAAAATCTGGAGCAGCATTTGAGTCTATTTTAGCTGAAGCTCAAAGATTAGGTTATGCAGAAGCTGATCCAACTTTAGATATTGAGGGATTTGATGCTCGTGATAAGCTAGCAATTTTAGTAATGCTTTGTTTTGGGCGTTATGTTGATGTAGAAAAAATTCCAACTAAAGGAATTACTCAACTTACTCCAGCTGATTTTGTTTATGCAGCACAAACTCGCTCAACTATAAAATTACTTTGTACTGCTAAATTAGTTGGACAAGATATCCTTTTATCTGTTGAACCTACTTTAATACCTCGTAGTAGCATACTAGCAAAAGTGAATGGAAGTTTTAACGCAGTAATGATAACAGGTTCAGCCGCAGGACAAACATTTTACTATGGTAGAGGTGCTGGTAGTGGGCCAACTGGTGTAGCAGTTGTTTCTGATATTGTAAGAATTGCTAGAGAATTAGTAGCTGGGACTAGCAGTTTAAGCCCTACTTTTAGCTTTCATAGTTTAGAAAAACAAGACTCTACTGCTTATCCTTCTCAACCAACTTCATACTCTGTAAGATTTACTGTTGTTGATCGTCCAGGTATTATTGCAAGGTTAGCTGGGGTTTTTTCTGATCATAACATCAATATTGACTCTATTTCTCAAGAAAAACTCTATAAAGAACCTAACAGCTTATCATTTATGATAATGCTTGAACCAACAACTCAAGAACAATTAAACAAAGCACTAGATTCTATAAAAACATTAGATTTTCTAGTTCAACCACCAATGGCACTACGTATGGAAGAAAATTTATAATTAGTTGTTAAATGTAGCTTGACATTTTTTGCTAACAGGCTTCAAATCTTAAAATATGTTTAAATTGTTAGTCTCTGATACACAAGGAAATAGCTTTGAATTTCCTATTAACAATCCAGAAATAACTATTGGACGCAATCCTACAAAAAATGACCTAGTTTTGGCGTCTAGACAAGTTTCTGTCCAACATGCTTTGTTAAGACAAAAAAATGGTGGTTTTTTGCTAAAAGACTTAGATAGTACTAATGGTATTTTTGTAAATAAACAACGTGTCAGTGAATGCTGGATTACAAGCGGAGATCGTTTTTCTATTGCTAATTATATCTTGCAACTAGTTGCTACTATTGGAGATGCTAACATAACTTATAATGCAAATCCTCTTAGTGAAAGGGCTCAAGTAAGAGGAACTTCTGTATTTAATAATTTACTAGAAGCTCTTCAAGAAGTGCCTAACAAAGTAGACAAACGCCTTGAATTAGAACTAAAGCTACAAGAAAAAGTCCAAACAATTGAAATGCTCTATGCTTTTGGTAAAACCCTTAGCTCAGTTTTTGATATGGATAAGGTTTTTAGCGAAATAGTAGACTTATGTTTTAAGCTCACTCGTGCTGAACGTTGTGCTATTTTGTTATGGGATGAGTTTAATAATTTTCTTGAACCCCGGTTGATTAGCTTTCATCCTGATTTAAGCGAAACTCTATCAGAACATACCCTAAATATCAGCCAAACTATTACACAAACAGTTATTCAAAACAAAGTAGCCTTAATTTCTGAAGATATTCAACTTGATGAACGCTTTAATACAGCAGATTCTGTAGCTTGCCAAAATATACATTCATTAATGTGTGTTCCGTTAATTGGTAAACAAAGAGTTCTAGGTGTTATTTATGTTGATAAATTAGGTTTAGCTAACCCATTTAGTATAGATGACTTAGATTTACTTACGGCTGTAGCGGCTCAAGCTGCAATAGCAATAGATAATGCTTTTGCTTACGATCGATTAGCTGAGGAAGCTATACTACGGGCAAATTATCAGAGGTTTTTACCAAATCAAGTAGTAGACTTAATTATTCAATCCCCTGATCGATTAGGAATTGGAGATGGAATTACTCAAACTGTTACAATTCTGTTTGCCTGTATTAAAGGCTTTAACTTATTGACTGAAAATGGAGATCCAGAAATTGTTATTTATACTTTAAATCGGTTTCTATCTACAATGACAGAACTGGTTTTTGCTTACCAAGGAACATTAGATAAGTTTTTAGGTGATGGATTAATGGCTCTTTTTGGAGCACCTTATCAAAGTCCTGAAGATAGTTTTAATGCTGTTAGTGCTGCTATTGCTATGCAAAGACAACTTTACATGCTTAACCAAGAGTTACAAAGCTATGGAATTGCTCCTATAGAAATGGGAATAGGAATTAATCGAGGAGAAGTTGTTGTTGGTTATATAGGTTCAGAAATGCGTATGGATTATACTGCTATTGGCAGTGAAGTTAATTTAGCTGCACGTTTGATGCAACAATCCAAAGGCCGACAAATCTTAATTACTGAAAGTGTCCTAGTTAATACTGATAATGCCTTTTCTGTCAGTACAGTAACAGGACTAAACTTAAAAGGTGTAAGCAATTTACCTAGAATCTTCCAAATAAACTACTAAGAACCCTACTTACATTTGTTACAAACTAAGTCTTTTTACAATTCTTTTGTTTGTTTCTGTTATTTTTTTGTTACTAAAAGAGCTAAGAAAATTACCAGAGAACATAGCTACAGAGTAATTACCTAATAAAAAATTTAGTTCTTCAATAAATTCTTCTTGGTCTAATTCAAAATTGCCAACATCTGATATTGAAATAATTTCTGTACTAAAATAATCACACAAATATTGAAACAAACCAAAACTTATCCGACTAACTCTACTTTTGCAACTAATGACTATACGTTCCACTTTGCCAGATAAAACTTCTTGAAGCAAGATAAGAAAATCTCTTCTATTTTCAAAGTTAATACCATCAGCAACATCAAAAAACACACCATCTATTGCATAACCATTGCGTAAACAAAATTGCTTAAGCTCAGAAACTTGTTTATCTAAAATCTTTTTTTGTCTACTATTTGAAATCCTAGCATATATATAAGTTTTACGGCTTTCTCCTTTTTGAATAAGCTGATATATGCTAGCTCGATCATAATCCCAGTGACCATTATCTAACCTAGTAGCTTTTATTCTTCCTTCTTTTAGATATTTATGTAGGGTTGGTCTAGTAATTCTTAGTATTTTTAAAACTTCATTTGCTTTCATAATTAAACTTTGGCAAAGTCATTTAAAATAAAGATTAAAAGTATTAATAAGATTTGATCTCTATTAATATTGCCTATACTCCTAATATAAAGTAAAAAGTCCTAGCAAAGATTAACTATTAATCTTTGCTAGATAGCTTAGATAGGTTTTAGAATGAATTATTCTTTGACCAGGAAATAAGTCTATATCGACCTTTGGTTACAGACGTAGAATTACTTAGATCTTGAATAGCTGTTGCACCTGTATCAAAGTGAACCACATCAGCTATTAAGCTCCCTACAAGTGTAGCACCGCTTTCTAAATGGCCTGTTCCACCACCAACTGTTAAAACAACATTAGCAGAAACAAGTACACTACTACCATTAAAGTGCAGATCTGAAGCACCACTATTTATGTTAAAGTTTGTTGGAGGTCTTAAATTTCCTGAAGAATCCACATTTATTTTACTGTTACCAGTTACATTAACTGCATTTTGAATATTCAAAGTAACAGGATTATTTCCTATTACAACAATTTGGCCACCTGTCATAGTTAGAATACTTGCATTAATTGTTATTGCACTGCTACTAGCATCAATCCTTAACGTACCACCACTGATAAGTAAATCTTGATAATTAGTACTAGAACTTACTGTGGTAGTACCTGTTACATTTATATTTGTACTTCCTATTGGGCCAGGTACAGTAGTAGGATTTGGAGTAACAAGTGGAGTTGCTTGAGGTTGTATAGAACCTTGATAAGTTGAACCTGGGCAAGAACAATTACTTGCACTTGGATATTGAAGGATTGAACCTCGAATATTAACAGCAGGTGAAGATATTACGGTAGTAGTACTTCCATTAGAAGCTACATTACCATTAGGAGGAGTGTCTATATAACCGCTAGAAAGTGGTAGAGATAGACCAGTACCATTTGTATTAACAGTATGAGTATTAGCCCCAGTATCAACATAAAGAGAGTTTCTTGCTACTACAGCAGGAAGAGCAGTAGTTTTAACACCTATTTCAATAATTGCAGAAAGCTCATTATTGGCATTACTAATAAAATTTTTAGCTGATCTAACCTTTATACCCCATCTTTCTATAGGAACGCTTGGATATTTAGTATCAATGGAAAGTAGTGTAGCCTCAACAACATATTTACCTTGCAAAATATTGCTAGAGTCATTAAGTGAAACACCTGAAGAAGTTCCAAAAGTTGTTGCAAAAGCTGTTGCAGAAGAATTAAGAGCAGAAGGAAGATTATTTGATTGACCAGGATAAGTAGTAAACTTAACAGGTAGAGTGCTAGTTCCTCCTGCACCTGAGAGTGGCATAACAGGGGATTTGGTTAAATCATATATGCTAGATGGAGTACTACTTGCAGAATAAGTACTGCTAAACCAATCTAAGGCTTTTTGTAAACCACTATCAGCAACCATTAAGGTTTCTGATTCTGTGCGGTAAGTTCCAGAACCTACAGAATTTGTAGAACTAGAATATAAAAGCGCAACTATCATACCTGAAATCAATAAAGTACAAAGAAAAACTATAACTAAAGCTGAGCCCTCTTGTTTTTTAAGAATTTTTTGCCAGTTTGCAATAAAACTTAACATTTTTGTTTTTTTCATAGATGTTTCTCCGTCTTCCCTAAAAAATTAACAGTACTAATAACTAGCAACTGCTCTTATTTCTATTGAAGGAATAGCGCTAGGAATACTACTAGCAGCAAGCTCTCCAGAACGCTTAATAGATGAAGCTGCTATTGCATTGCGAGAGGTAACTGTTATTTGATAAGTGTATGTTGGCCTATTGGCAGCAACAATTTGATCATTTGGTGGTCTAACAGTAAGAGTAATTAAAACAGAAACTACATTACCCACACTATCTTTTATATACTTGAAATTGCAAGCAGTTACATTATCTAATATTGTATAAGGTACTTTATAAGTTGCTGTTCCTGCAGAAGGAACTGTACCTGTTATCATTTCACTAGCTCTAGTAATTCTTAAGTTTGTAGAATCGTATTTATACTCTGTGTAGTAAAAAGCTCCATTTTGGTTTAAATCTCCAAATATACGTAGAGTAGTTGAATTACTACTCCAGCTAGCTGTTCCATTTCCAGCTAGGTCATACATAATCCCACCTGGATGAGGATAATTTTTTCCTGTTATTACTGCTCCTACAGTGGGTAGAGTTCCTGTAACAGTTACTGTTCCTGCAAGATTAGCAACTGCTGGATAAGCAGAGTTGCGACTAACTTTTGTAACAACAAGATTAGTTGAAGCATACTTTATAGTATTACCTACGTTAATACCACTAACATTATTAAGATTTATTGTCATAGCTCCAGCATTTACACTTGAAACTGTTATAGAAGCAGCAGGAGAAGTAGGAATAATGGCTGGATCTGGATTGCTTCCTGCACGTTCTACTTCTGTTGCAATTAGGGATAGTGCATTTTTGACTTGTTGATCTGTATCTGAAACAGCTAGTTCACTTTTATTTACCTTAACTGACCTAGAAAAAAGAGAAAATACTGCTGTAAGTACAAGCAAAAGTATTATCAGAGCAATAGAAAGCTCAATTAAAGAAAATCCTATTTTTTCATTTAGTTTTTTAAACAAGAATTTCATTAACAATATCTCCTCTAGATAAAACCACTATTGTTCTAATTTGATACTTGTGTAACGATTCTAGCAACTTGATGGGAAGCAGCTTTACTTTTACCTACTACAGTAACTTCTATAGTTTTTACATTTCCACTAGTAGAAATTTTCCAAAGTCTGATATAAAAATAATTACCTGTTGAAGCTACTACATTTCCATTGTCATCCACATAATCCACATAGTTTGTTGTAGTAGTAAGAGTAGATGCTGTAGTGTAAGGGTTAGGAGCAACAGTACCTCCAGCAGTAAGCCCAGAACCACCTGTTGTGGGATAAGAATAAGTTCCATCAGCATTTGCAACTAAAGTACCTGATGTGTTTGAAGTAGTATCAGCATAAGCTAGACTAACTAATTGCTCAGCCTTCTGTTTACAGATTATGGAAGCTTTCATAATTTCTCGGCTCTTTTTATTTAAGATTACTGAAGCTGCTATTACTTGTGCTAAAGCTAGTAGTGCAATAAGCAAAACTAAAAGTGCAACTGCTAACTCTATTAAAGTAGTTCCTTTTTCTATTTTAGCTTTTTTTATAATCTCCATAATTTTCACCTTGAAGTTAGGGACGTAACCAAGAATTACTAGAATTGTTGTAATACCAAACCTCTACAGCACCAGCTAAAGAAACTGTAATGGCAAAATACTCTTTACCATTTGAAAGATATACAGCATTGCTAGGATCTGGAGCACCTGAAGCATCTACTGGTAAGCCATTTGTATTGAAAGAAATAGTAGTTGAAAGTGTTGGATTACAAGTTCCTGAAATTGCTCCACATTGTTTTGCACCATCTGCTGAAGGTGCGCCTGAGGGAAAAGTGTAAGGTGTTGTACCAGTAACAAAATATACATTGGTTTTTAATTTTTCTGTGACAATATTATTCCAAGTTCCACTAATTTTCCTATTTTCAGAAAAACTTCCAGCAGTTGCATCTAAGGTTATTTGATAGGGTGTTATTTCACGAATAGATCTAAACTTTGCTTCATTTAGTCTATTGGCAATGTTATAAGCTGAAGTACGTAACCTAAAATAAGATTGTTTACTAAATTGAGGTACAGCAAAAGCTGTAATTATAAGTATTAAAGCAGTAACAAATAATAACTCTACTAAACTAAAACCTTTTTGATTTCTCATCTTAGTTCTCTTTATTTAAAGTTAAAGTTAGAAATTCCCCAGAATTTTCTGAGTAAGGTAAGCTCTTTTTATCTTCTGTAATAGGAATAACTCTCCACTTATATCTATGATAATTACTAAGATATTTTGCACTATCAGCAACAGGAATATATGAAGTGCTTGAAGTGCGAAACTCCAAAACTATATTTCCTTTGCTTTCACCTTGAGTATCTATAATTTGCAGAATGTAGCTTGAATTTTCTTTGGAAGAATTCCAGCTAAAGGTAACAGGCCAATTTTTCAAAGTAGCCTGATCTTGTGGCATTAGGAGCTTTACCTTAACTTGGCTGTCTATTTGGTTTTGTGATGCACCAAAAGAATAATAACCAATAGAAGCAAACAAGATAATTATTAAAGAAGAAAATTCTATAGCTTTTCTAAACGGCTTTGGAGTTGTATTAGTAGTTTGGTCAAGGGCTTTTATTTTCTTTACTGAAGAGATTTTTATAGTTTCTTCTTCTAAAAAATAAGATCTAGATAGCTGTGAATTTGTTGGTTTAGCTATTTGTGTGTTTGTTGACTTAATTGTCCTTAAACTAGCTGGTTTGGCTATTTGTGAATTTGTCGGTTTAGCTATTTGTGTGTTTGTTATTTTTTCTTTGTCTTTTAACCCACTGCTTAAGCGGTTTAACTCTTTATTTTGAGCTACAAGAAGCTTTATTACCTGTTCAGAAACATTCTGATTAAATTCTGAAAGCAAGTTACCTTCTATTTTAGAGAATAGCTCTTGTTTTTTTGAGGTGTAATTTAGGGCATCTTGATAGTGATTTATCGCTTTTTGTTGGTCGCCTCTTTCAAGAGCAGAATTACCATCTAAAAAACTTATCTCCGCAAAAGCCTCTTTCATCTCTGCTTTAGTAGCAGAAGAATCAAAAGATTCAACCAATAACTCTTCACTTTCTATTGGTTCTATACTTACATCATCAAACTCTGTAGATTCTTGATAAGTTGAAAAAGAGTTATGTTTTTTCAAGTTTTTATCTAGTAAATAGTATTTAACCGTAGATATATTTACCAGCTCCTTAATTTTTATTGGAAATTCACCAAAAAGTACTTAAGTTTTTTGGACATTTTGCCGATTTACTGTTGGCGACATTTTGCTATTCATTAAATAGAGAACCAGAAGGCAAGTGTTTGAGACATGGAAGTATTAAAAATTTTTATAAAAATTTTACAAAAATTATGTCTTAAATCAAAAGTATGTGATTCTATAGTACAGATACTTTTTAGAAATGTTGTTCTGTGGCAAGTAAAATAATAAAAATTTTTATAAGAAACCATTGTTTTCTTTAAAGCTGATATAGTTTAGTCAAAAAAACATAAAAATTTATAAACCTCACAAAAAGAAATAAAATGGAGACTATTACGCTAAAGGAGACAGTTAATTTATTAACTACTAAAACAGATCAAGAATTAATTTCTGAATGCCTTTGCGGTAATGCAGCTGCTTGGGAAGTTCTAATAGAGCGTTATCGATCTTTAGTATATTCCATTACTCTAAAATACCGTTTTAGTGAGTATGATGCAGATGACATTTTTCAATCAACTTGTCTAAAGTTGCTAGAAAAATTACCTGATCTACGCAACTATGAGAAATTTCGCTCTTGGTTAATTACAACTGTAGTAAGGCAATGTTGGCGTATGCAAAAACGCCAACGGCAAGAAATATCATCATTTAATCTATTTGAAGGTGATGATAAAGATTCAATGTGGAACATACTTATAGAAATATCTTTAGATGAAGGGTTGGTAGAAATTGAGCGACATCACCAAATAGAAACAGCTTTTAGCCGTCTTCCTGATAGATGTCAGCAACTTTTAAATCACCTTTTTCTTTATGATCCACCTACAAGTTATAAAGAAATTTCTGAGCAAATGGGAATTAACTTTACTAGTATAGCCCCAACTCGATCTCGTTGTTTAGAAAAGCTAAAACAGCTTTTTCAAGAAGAGTCAAAACAAAGTAAAGAAATAAAAAGAAGTTAAGTGATAAAGCTTTGAAGTCAATTACATTAACATTTAACAAGGAAATCTTGTTGAGGAAAAATATGGAATGTCCATCTTTTGAATTATTAGCTTTATATATTGGTGATAAGTTAGATCTGTTAGTCAAGTTAGAACTTGAGCAACATTTACCAAAATGCCTATCCTGTCAGGAAAAAATGCTTTGGTATAAACAAACTTCTAAAGATTTAAAAAACTCACTTAATAAAGGGCCAGATTGGATAGTAGAAAAAGCTAAAAAACTTTTTGCTCAAAGTCTTTATGCTAAACCAAAACTACCTAATAAAATTTTTGCACAACTAATCTTTGATAGCTTTAAAAATAGTGAAAAGCTGGCTATTCGCAGTCTTCAAGCTGTTCCTGATACTTCTAGAAGGCTTCTTTTTAGAGCAGATTTAGCAGCATCTAAAGAAATTATCCATCAAACTGATTTTAGTTTTGATATAGATATTGAAATTCAAAGCTCAAATTTCTCAAATACTTTTGCTTTACAAGGCCAAGTTCTATCAGAAAAAGAAGATTTTAGTAATTACTGCCCTCTTTATATTGATTTAATAAAGAATGGCTCACGCATTAAAAACACCATTACTAATGATTTTGGAGAGTTTTCCTTCTTAAATATTGTAGAAGGAGATTATTGCATACAGATAAAATCTGATTTATGGATAACAGTAGCAGAACTACCTATTAGGTTAACAGTTTTTTGATTTTTATATGGTTGTAGAAATAGAACCTACTAATAAATTAGTGCAACAAATTTTATCTACATCTGATATAAAAGATTTTGTGTCCAGTAACTTACCGTTCTTTTCATTAGATGATGTTATTTACTTAAAATCTATGGTTGATCAAATTGCCACTATGGATTTTAACCAAGCAAGTCGTTTAGCTGAAGCTGTTTGGGAAATAGGATATAGTTTAGGAGATGATTTTAGTAAATCTTGTGCAGAAGCAGCACTTGGAAGAGTAGAATATTGCCATGGTCATTATAGCCAATCTTTAGCCCACTATGAAAAAGCTATACATCTATTAAAAAATTTAAATAATCCTGTTGAAGTAGCCATCTTGCAAAAACAACTTGTAGGTGTATTAATGTACCTAGGAAAACATAAAGAGGCTATTTCTCTAGCATCAAAAGCTTGTAGAGTTCTTAAAAGAAACGGTGAGCAATCACAACTAGCAGAGTTAGAAACTAATATAGGCAATCTTCATTGTTATTTGTTAGACAACTATCATAAATCTTTGCGCTATTATAAACGTGCTCAAAAAATCTTTGTTAAGCTAAAAAATGAAAAATCTTTAGCACGCCTACAACATAATATTGCCAATGCTCTAACCAATTTAGATCGTATAGATGAAGCCTTAGAGCTTTATCAAAGAGCCTCCAAAATTTATTATAGTTATGGTATGTCAGTATACGCTGGACAAGCAGACTATAATATTGCTTACTTATTATTTCGTCGTGGACAATATCAAGAAGCACTAAAATACTATTACAACATTAAAGAAAGCCAAAAACTTTTAGGAGATGAAGTATCTGTTGCCTGGTGCAATTTGGATATGGCAGAAATTTACTTGCAGCTAAGAGTTTTTGAAGAAAGTAATCTATTAGCTCTAGCTGCTAAAACTAGCTTTCTAGAATTTGAAAACTCTTTCAAAGCCGCTTGGGCACAAGTCTTAGTAGCACTAGCTAATGCAGGATTAGGTAGACTTCAAGAAGCTCGTAAAGAACTCTATGATGTGTTAGAAAATTTTTCCCGCCAAAACAACCAAGTTGTGGTTGGTCTTATACATACTTATCTATCAGATGTTGAATTAAAAATAGGAAATTACCAAACAGCCTTAGTCAATGCTCAAGAAGCAGAAAGAATCTTTGTTATTTCAAAACTTCCTGTTAAAACAGCGTTTGCCCGTTTTGCTTTGGCTAAAATTTTTTATCTTATTGGAAAACTAGCAGATATAGAAACACTTCTAGCCTCTGTAAAAGAAATAGGTGAGAAATATGATATTCATGAATTAAAATACGGGTATCATTACCTAAATGGATGTATTCTAGAAAAGGCTCAAAAACCACAACAAGCAATGCAATCATTTAGCTATGCTATAGATATAGTAAATAACATTCGTAGTCATCTTTATGTTGATGAGCTAAAAAGTTCTTTTCTACAAGATAAATTAGAATTATTTGAAAATATGGTAGGGCTTTGTATTGATTCCTCTAAATACCTAGAAGCTCTACAATATATAGAACAAGCCAAAGTAATTAATCTAGGTAATTTGCTAGCTTATTATTTAGATAGAGAAATACCTGTAAAACTTGCTAACCCACAATTACAAAAAACATTTATAAATTTATTAAATGAACTAAATTGGTATAGCAGTCATTCAGCAGTAGTTCAGGATGAAAGCGAAAGTAAAAGCTATGATGACTCTTATCAAATAAACAAACGACAAAATTGTGAAAAAGAATTAACAGAAATATTCCGTCGTATTCAAATAGAAAACATAGAATATGCTGAATTAACACAACATAATATTTTAGATATAAAAGCTCTACAAAAAACTATAAAAATAGATGAAATAATTATTGAATATTTCTTTATAAAAGAGCAAGTTTTTGCTTTTGTAATAACCTCAAAACAAACATATGTTTACAAAAATCTTTTACAAGAAAGTGAAATAGAAAGTATATTAAGAGGATTTCATTTCCAGATCAAAAAATTCTCACTTAATCAAACATATATAGAAAGATATTTCTCACAACTTTGTGAAAGTATTAAACAATATTTAGTTTTACTTTTTGATAAACTAGTTAGACCAATTCTTACTGATAATTTAACTGCTAAAACTCTAACTATAATTCCTCATGGATTGCTTCATTACATTCCTTTTCATGCACTTCACAATAAGTTAAACTACCTAATAGAAGATTATGATATTTCATATGCTCCTAGTTTAACTGTTTATTCACTTTGTTTACAAAAAACCACTATTAATACTGGTTCTATGTTAGTGTTAGGGTTGACAGATGAGTTGACTCCTGAAATATCCTCAGAAGTTGCTATGCTTAAAGAGGTTTACTCTGACACTATAGCTTTAATAAATGAAGATGCTACTTTGATTAATTTAAGGACACACAGCGCTAATTGTAGGATCTTGCATTTAGCATCTCATTGTGTGGTAAGACCTGATAATCCATTATTTTCTTATCTAAAACTCTCAGATGGAGAATTAAGTTTTTATAATACTTTTGATCTAAACCTTCAGGCAGAATTAGTAACTTTGTCAGCTTGCCACACTGGAATAAACAAGGTATTTCCAGGAGATGATCTGCATGGACTAATGCGAGGATTTCTTTATGCAGGTACTCCAGCAATGATAGTCAGTTTATGGCAAGTAAATGATAAAGCTTCTAGAGAATTTATGTCTTATTTTTATAAAGAATTTCTTACAGGTAAATCCAAAAGAGAAGCTTTATGTCAAGCACAAAGAAAAATGCTACTTAAATGGAAGCATCCTTATTATTGGGCAGCTTTTATATTGATAGGAAAGCCTTAAAAGTTTACAATAAAAATTGATTTATAATTTTGAGTTATTAGTTATTTTGTTAAAGGAAAAATATATGAAACAAGCTAAAAGAAACTCTATAACTTACATAGTTATTGTTTTAATAATGCTGTTTATTAATATTAATATACAAGCTTATGATTCTAACACTTCTAATAACTCATCTAACCTATCAAATTACATAATTATTAAACTTGCTTCAGGAATAAGCATAAGTACTATTGCTAGCAAATACCAATTAAATATTTTATCAACTATAGCCAATAATTCCTTCTTAGCCTCTGTTTCAAACACAACTGATATTAAAACTTTAATATTATCTATTTCCAAAGAGTCTGGAGTTATAGTAGTTGAAAACAATAGTCCAGTAACTACTCCGTTAATTTCTTTACGCCAGCCAGTAAACTTCCCTGGAGGAGATCCTACTTTCGGCTTTAGCAGTGTTTCTTATCAATATCAATCTCTTGCAAGTCTATTACAATTAGATGGGATTCATACTTTATCTAGAGGTCAAGGAGTAAAAGTAGCTGTTATAGATACTGGTGTTGATTTTCAACACCCTGATTTAGTAGGTCATATTTCATCTGATGGTTATGATTTTGTCGATAATGATAATCTTCCAAATGACGAACCAGGTGGCCCTAGTTATGGGCATGGAACTTTTATTGCTGGGCTAATAGCATTGATTTCACCAGATACACAAATTTTACCTTTACGAGTAATTAAACCTAATGGTTATGGAAATGCTTTTGAAGTCGCTTCAGCTATTCGTTATGCAGTAGATCATGGAGCAAAAGTTATTAACTTAAGCTTAGGAGCAGATCAACAAACTCAAGTAATAAAAGATCAGTTAGATTATGCTCGAAATAAAAATTGTATTGTTATTGCTGCTGCTGGTAATACAAATTCTACAGTAGAAAATGTTTTTCCCGCTTCTTCAGGAAATGTGGTTGCAGTAAGTGCTATTGATAGTAATTATCTTAAAGCAGATTTTTCAAATTATGGTGGGAATGTATATTTTTCATCTTTTGGTGTTAATTTAACTAGTACTTTTCCAAATGGTGGCTATGCCCAATGGAGTGGAACTTCATTTGCGGCACCAATCGTTACAGCAGAATTAGCTCTTGTGCTTGCAGCAAAAGTACCAGGAATTGATCCAATGTCAGCATTAAAAGACAGTGCAATGAAAATAGATACTTTACAACCAAACTATGCTGGTAAATTAGGATGTGGAGTAATTAATCCATTATCTGCTCTTAAATATGCAACAAAAAATAATTAGCAAGATAAAAATAGGTAACTATTAAAAGCTACTCATCTTCATCTTCATCTTCATCATCAAAATGCATTACTTCAAACATAAGTGTTTCAGTAGCAGGATTTGATAGGTAACTATTACTGCGGCGGTAAATTTCAGCTAGTACTTCTTCAAAGTCAGTTAGAAACTCTATTGCACTACTATAGCGCTGATTTCTATCTTTAGCTACACAGCGTAAAATCACTTGATCCAGCAAAATAGGAATGTTTTTATCCAAACTAGAAGGTGGAGCTGGTTCTTCTTCTAAATGTCTCATCATTGTATCACCAATAGAAAATCCTCCACGAAATGGATGTTTCCCTGTGAGCATTTCATAGGCAATTAAGCCTAAGGCATAAATATCAGCTCTTTGATCTAAAGGTTTATCTTGCCATTGTTCTGGAGAGAGGTAATCAACAGTACCAAGAATATGACCAGCTTGAGTAATTGGCATAAAGGCACTACCTTCTTGAGCACCTTCTAAAAGTTTAGCAATCCCAAAATCCAAAAGTTTTATTTGTTCTTGGCCTTTTTCATTAATAACAATCATTATATTTTCTGGTTTTAGATCGCGATGAACAGCTTTGTGTTGGTGTATGCAATCTAGAGCAGAACCTATTTGTTGGAGTAGTTGAAAGGCACGCCCAATATTTAAACCACCCTCTTCTTTTAGTATATCCAACAAGGTTTTTCCTACTACATATTCCATTACAAAATAAGGAAGGCCAATTTCTGTAAAGCCGCTATCATAGAGAGCAACAATTCCTGGATGGCGAATTTGAGAAAGAATAGCTATTTCACGAGCAAAGTATCTTTTGCGAATTTGTTGGGTTTTTGATTCAATTGCCTGCTCTTGAATCATAAATTTGATTGCAACTTCTCGGTGTTCTACTTGATCTTCAGCTTTGTAAACCACACCTACACCACCTTCACCTAGTAGTTCAGTAACAAGATATCTGCCCCCTAATAGATTATCTGCCATAGTTTTAATATGTTAGTAATTATGATAGTATGCAATTTCCTTTAATTTGCACATAATAACTTGTATAAACTTCTTTGAAAAGAGAGAAAAGCTAGTTATTTCGACTAATTTACAAAGACTTTATAGCTTAAGAGAAAGTTTTGATTTTGGGAGGTAGCTATGACGGATCGTCAGTTTGAATCCTTTGAGGAGTTTTGGCCCTTTTATGTAGGAGAACACAGCCAAGCATCTACTCGTACTTTTCATTTTATTGGAACTAGTTTCGGATTAATTTCTTTAGTAATGTTGTTTATTACTGGGAAAATTTGGTTTCTTCCTCTTGGATTAATAGTTTCTTATGGCTTTGCTTGGTTTTCACATTTTTTTATTGAGAAAAACCGTCCTGCTACATTTAAATATCCTTTATACTCTTTTCTAGCAGATTTCCGAATGTACAGTTTAATGTTAAAAGGGCAAATGGATGCGGAAGTGCTTAAAGTGACTAGCAAAGCTATATAACAATAAACACTTTATAACTTAAGTTAAGAAACTGGTTTTGCTGTACCACGATGGCAGGTATAACAAGTTACTTGACCTTTGGTAGGGTAATTTTTATTCATTTCACGAACCATTACGAGCATTTTTCTAGCAGTTTCTTTCATTGGTTTATCATCACTACTTAAATTTTCTGTAGAAACATGGCAATAAACACAATTTACACCTAACCCTTCAGTAAAAGCTTTCATTACAGTTAATACTTGGTTGGATGGAGTCCCTTTTAAAACTTGAATATTTTTATAAGTGGTTTCTGCTGCTGGAATGTCTTTTTCAGCTTTATTATCTGTTGTATTTGCTCCAAAAGCTTGAAGTACCCCTGTTTTGCTAGCTGTAGAAGCTGAAGCTGTAGAAGTTGCAGTTGCAGAACTTGCTTTATCTGACTCAGCCGAAGGATGATCTGCGGGCATTTCTTGAGTAGTTGTATTTTGGGTTTTTCCAGAACCAGACTCGTATTGTGAATTAACATAAAAAAAGCTAATAATGAAACCTACTATAAAACCTACTATTAAAAGCCCTACATTTCTATTCATAGATAGTTATCCTTATAAGAGTTCAATAAGTTTATTTTTAAGTTTGATAGGAAATTATATAGCAGAGATCATTCCTCATATGAAAGCATTTTAAGCTGTATTTTAGCTTGCCAAATCTGTACTAAATGGCGAGAAGCATAAATTAATCCTATAGCAGCAAAGATTAGTGGAGGGTTTCCATCAACTTTTCCAAACCAAAGTATTAGTTCTGAAACCAAAGTTGAAACCACAGCACCTAAAAGACCTTTATAACCATCTTTTAAGCAGTTTTGGTGATAGTCTTTATCATCAAGGTGGTCAGCAACTTGCTCATTATTTTCTTTTGTTAGATCTGACATAGTTATTTTGTTTAATAAATCTGGTTAAAATATAGCTATTTGATGTTATTTTATTGATTTAGCTAAGAGTTAATGCTATTTTTTTAGTTTAGCTAACATATTTGAGTTAATTTTTATAATTTATCCTATGTATTAAGCTTAATCTAGTCAACCAGATAAGGCTATTAGTTTTAGAAGATTTTTAATTCTAAAACTAGTTTATCAACCTAGTAGAAAATTGCCAGGTTATGAAGCTAGCAAAAATTTCCTTTGCTACATATAATGTTAGTTTATAAAATTCTTTACCAAAAACCCACATAAAATAAAATGGCACGCTTAATTTTAATTGATGTAAAAGTTAAAGCTGTTAATGATGAACCCGATGCCCCTAAAGAAGCTACTGTAGTTTTATCGCTTAGAGGTCAGCGTGTTAACGGCTACCATGTAGCTGAACCTAAACAAGATGACTTGTCTCTTGTTGCAGCTGCAACACTAAAAGCAGTTCAAGAAGCATTACCTGTATCTGTAGATTTCACCTTACGTAATGCTATTAAACTAACCCCTCAGTTTTTGGATACACCATTACTTGTAGTAATTGCTGATTTAGCTTATGGCAGAAGCAAATATGAGTTAACAGGGGCTTGTCAATGTGAAGAGCCAATGCTTCAAAGAGGCATTGCTCAAGCTGCATTAGATGCTACTAACCGCTTAGTACAATTTATTTTATCTGAAAGCAATTAAGTAAGCTTTCCTACTTGGCTTTCGATATGGGTTTTTAGCTCATATATGTTTTGTGTTGCTTTATAGAAATACTTTCCATATTTATCAGGATCTATTTCAGATCTTAAAAATTCTACAATTTTTTGGCCTAATTTTAGTTTCTCTAAAGCCTCAGGAAAATTTTCTTGCTTATATAAACAGCGTGCTTGTCCAAGTAAAATTACCCATTCTTGGTGTATTGCTCCAGCATATTGAGCAACTTCTAGGGCTTCATAGTAAGAATCCAATGCAGATTTTGTTTGACCACTTAGTTCTTGAATTTCAGCCAAAATTCTTAAAGTTAAAGTTTGTTCTAACAACTCCCCAAAATTTTTAAGAGTTGCAGCTAATTGTTGGATCTGATTACTTGCTACCTCACAATCACCTGTTCCTGTTAAAACAGACAACTGTGCTAGCCCACGTCTAATTACTAGTTCTGTGGCTTTATCCCCAACTTCTAAGGCTAAAGCTAAAGCACGTTGTAGAAGATATTCTGCCTTTTCTGTATCAAGATTTATATCCACAAGATAAGAACCAGCTAAAATAGTGTCTTGATAAATTTCTCCTATTCTCCAACCTATTTTTTGAGCTAATTTACTGCCTTTCTCATGCATTTGTTTTAGGAGATCAAAATTATATTCACAGCTAGCCATAAGGCTGATTATAGAGTAAATACGGCTTTCAAAAACTGAGTCTTTCAAATTTCTAGTTAAATCTAAAGCTTGATTAATGTAATTAAAGCCTTCTTGACGCTTTCCTAACAAGAATAAATTTACCCCTCTAAAAGCTTGTGCTTGTGCTAGGAGCTTTTCTTCTTTTATTTCTTCAGCCAATTCACATGCCCTAACAAAATGCTCAAGGGCTTCTTTGTAAGGTGCACAACGTAGCTTAGCTCTTCCAATCTGCAAATGTAACTGTTGTTGCCAAAATTTATTATCAGCCTGTAGTGCTGCAACAAGTCCTTTTTCAGCCCAAGTGATGATATTAACAAAGCGCCCTTGGAACCAACCCAAGTGAGCCATAGTGGTGTAAGTTTGAGCAATAAGCTCTTGATTAGAAAGCTTTTCTGCTATTTCCAAAGTTAAATGTGCTTGAGATAAAGCTTGTTCTAATTTTCCTAAGTTTACTAGAGCATTAACATACTTATTTTTTAACTCTACTAGTTGAGCTAAATCTATTTCTTCTAAACTATCACTTTCTTTTAAGCTAAAAGTAATTTCTTCAACTAATTGGCCTAATTTTACCACTTCATCCCAAGTGCCTTGTTCAAACAAAATTAATACTGCTTGATGTGCAAAATAAAAAGCTTCTGCACCTTCGCCAGCCATTTGATAATGATAGGCTAAAGTACTAAAAGCTTGTTTTAATTTATTAAAGTAGATTTCTTTTATGGCAACAGCAGCACGTAAATGAAGACGTTTTTTTTGTCTTTTTCCTAACGAATCGTATAAAATTTCTTGAAGAGCTGAACTTTGAAAATAGTACTCATCTTGCCTTGAATTACGGTCTTCATAAACTAAATGCTCTTTTTCTGCTTCTAAAAGAAGTTTCTCTAAGTCTTGTTCTTCTATTTCAGTTAGCTTAATTAGTAAATCAAAACTAAAACTAGTACCTAAAACAGAGGCTTGACTAAGTAAATTTCTTATTTCTTCTGAGCACTTTTCTATCTTGTAACTTAAAGCTGTTCCAATAGTTGTGGGTAAAGTCAGTTTTTCTAAACTCTCACAATGCCATAAACTCCTTATTAACCTAATTTTACCAGCTTGCACAAGTAATCTTACAACTTCATTTAAATAATATGGATTCCCGTTAGTTATTTTATGTATGTAATTTACTTCTTGTTCAGAAATTTCTATTTGACCAAAAACTGCTTTAAGATAACTTTGTATTTCAACTACTGTAAATGGTTTTATTTCAACTATTTCAAAGTTTGCATAAACATTCTGTTGTAAAAACCAGTTACGCAACAAACTTCCACTACGATTAAAACTTACTGCATCACAAGTAAATACTACTAAGATTTTTCGATGAGTACTATTTCTTAACAAGTAACCTAACAACTCTAAAGTTAATTCATTAGCCCAATGTAGATTATCAAACAAAAGCACTAATTTTTTATCTTTTACTAACTGTTGAAAGATTTGGTTTAGAAGTTCAAAGGTTTGCCATTTTTCTGTATCAGAGTTTTTAATAGTATGACCAAGAATTTCTTTAGGTAGCTCTAAGTTATAACGTGCCTTTATCCTAGCACTAACTCGTTTTGCTAGTTCTCCTTCAGAATCAATAGCAGATTCATTAAAGCGAAAGCCAAGCAATGTTGCAAGTGTTGGTAAAACCCATTGATATGGTTGGACAAAATTCTCTTGATCAAAGATGCTAATTGAACTAACTAACAATTCTTGCTGATTTGCTAGTGTTTTTAACTTATTGAGTAGCTGTGTTTTACCTCCACCGCTATCAGATAAAATTATTATTGGCCGAATGACTTCTTTCCCAAGTTTTTGATAATAAGATTGGATTAATTGTATTTCTTTGTTAAAGCCTATAAATTGCTCATATTGTGGCACAACCGGGACTAAAGTCCCTGTACCAATTTTTTTATACAAGCCACTTTTTTTTGCAGTGCTAGTATTAGATTCTACAGCTGTCATTACCATATTTACAGCAGTATCACTTAACTTAAGTTCATCACGTAACTCAAGTAGATCTTTTAGAACATTTTGCATTGATTGATAACGAGCAGCAGGAGCTTTTTGCAACATTCTAAAAACAATTGCTCTTAATCTGCTTGGAATAGTTGATGGCAAGGGAGCAGGAGGAGTTATAGCTAAGGCAGTAAGTATATGAGCTAATGAATCTCCATCAAAAGCAAGTTTACCACTTAAGAGTTCATAACAAACCGCTCCAAAGGAAAAAATATCACTACGAGCATCTAATTCTTCCCCTTTAGCTTGTTCAGGAGACATATAATAAGGAGTTCCAAGAATTGTTCCTGCTTCTGTTTTAAAACCTGCACCACTACCTAGAATATCTGAAGCTTGCATTCCTATTGCTTTTGCCAAGCCAAAATCCAAAATTTTCAGTAACCCATCTGTACGTAAGATAAAATTTTCCAATTTTAAATCTCGATGAATTATTGAGTTTTGATGAGCAATTACTAAAGCTTGACTGGCTTGAATAGCTACACTAAAAAAATCTTTTAAACTTAATGGCCCTTTCTCTATTATTTCGCGAAGTGTTTGACCTTCAACATATTCAGTGGCAATAAACATTTGATCACTAAAAACGCCTATTTCATAGACAGTAATAATATTAGGGTGACTTAAGGCAGAGATAGTGCGAGCCTCACGAATAAAACGAGCTTTGTGATCTGGATCAGTACTTACTTCTTTTGAAAGAAGCTTAATTGCAGCAAGCCGTTGTATTTGCTCATCTTTAGCTAAGTAAACTTGTCCTACTCCACCTTCACCGAGTAATCGAATAATGTGGTATTTTTCCGCTATCACTGTTCCTGCTTGTAGTTGTTCTTCTTGCATTATTCTACTTAAAGAAATTTTTTAGTATTAAGTTAAAATCTTTCGCTCTTTCTATTTGTGGAACATGTCCACATTGATTAAGTATCTCCAGTTCTGCATTTGGAATATGGTTAGCAAATTGATTAGCAAACTCTACTGGCATTAACTCATCTTCTTGTCCCCAAAGTACCAGTGTTTTTGCTCTTATCTCTGCTAATTTCCCATCAAGCCACTCATTTGGATCTAAAGCAGACTCAAGTACTTTTTCTATAGTACCATAACTATCATCCAGGCTACGTATTAAGTAACTAACCAATACACTAAACTGGTTAGTATAACGTACCTTATCGTAAAAACACATAGAAAGAAAGGTTTTAACTTCTTGAGTAGTGCGGGGGGCAAATTTAGTATTTTCTAGTTTTTCTCTTAATTCAGGCCAAGGTTGTAAACCAGCACTTCCAACCAAGACCAAACGATTTACCAAATCCGGTCTTCTTAAAGCTAACCTAGCAGCAATCCAACCACCTAGAGAACTACCTACTAAATCCACATGTTTTAAGCCTAAAGCTGATAGAAAAGCTTCTAAGTAATCTACAAAGTCAGTGATTTTATAAGGAATTTCTGGTTTATCTGAACGACCATGTCCAATATGGTCAATTGCAATTACCCTATAATCCTGACAAAAAGCCGGTAAGGTCATTAACCAACTTAAAGAATTTGAACCTAAACCATGCAAAAAAACTATTGGATGGCCTTGTCCGATGTCATGATACCAAATTCTATGTCCTTTAACCTTAATTGTGTGCGAAATTTTTTTATTTTTTGACAATGCACTACGATAGGCTATGCGACCAAAAAAATCTGTGGCTATATCTATTACTTGTGTTCTTACTGTTATCATAAAACTACTTCCATTTAGGCTTTTGGCAAAAAGGGTTACTACTTAAGTAGCACAAGCTACTCTAAATGCTTATCTACCTTTAACAGCAAATGCTGTAAAGGTACTAATTTAATTATATAATCATCTATGCTCACATCATAACCTCTAATCATATTTTTTTCCTGACTAAGGGTTGTAAACATAATTATGGTAATGCCTTTTACTCCTTTGGGTTCTCTTATTTTTCTTGCCACATCAAAGCCCATTATTACAAATAACATAACATCTAGTAGAACACTCTTAGGTTTAAGTTCTAAAGCTTTTTCAAAAAATTTTTTCTATCATTTGCAACTTCTACAATATAACCTCTAGTTTTAAAAAGATTTTATACAGTTTTAGAAAGTGTTAAAGCACCATCAATAATTAATATTTTTCTGATCAGACTAAAATTATAGTTTGTACTTGTTTACCAAAATCCATAAATCGTTTTAGGATAAGGCAGAGAAAAATCAAACTCTTAAACTATGACTAACAATGTAAACAAATTAGAAACTCCTGCGTTAAGAATTATTTTACCATTAGGGATCCTTTTTCTATTTTATTTGGTGGTTTTCTTAGTACCTAACACCCTTTTAAGTACTATAACCAATAACCAAACAATTTCTGTAGAAAAATCCAAGGAAATCCTAACACTTAGCCGTTTTTATTTAGGACAAGAAAAATACCAAGAAGCGCTAAAATTAACACTACAATTAAATCAAGCTTACCCTAATAATCATATATATTTAGATCAACTAGCAACAATATATAAAAAATTACATCAATATCAAAATCAAGCAAATGTACTAGAGAAATACCTAAAAGTAGCTCCTATGCCAAGTGAAGCTTGTCCAGAACTACAAGAAGCTTATAAATTGCAAGGAAAGTTCAAAGAGATGGTAGATGTTTGCCAACGCTGTTTAGATTTAGAGCCAAGAAATGGAGATTTTATTTTTTATCTTGGACATGCTTATGAACTCTCACAACAATATGACAAAGCTAAAAAAACCTATCAACAGGGTGTAGAAATTGATTCCAACTATCTAGATCAAAGCGTTGGTCTGGCTCGTATTAGCTTTTACCAAGGCAATCTTAAAGATGCAGAAAAACTTATCAATACAGTGTTAGAAAAAAATCCAAATTTTGTAGATGCTTTGTTACTAATGGGAATGATTCAAAATAGCCAAAATAACCTAACTCAAGCTAAAGAATATTTACAAAGAGGTATTTCCATAACTCCTAACTATTTAGACTTTTACTTAATACTAGCTAGAATTGCCGAGCAAGAAAATGATCCTAAAACAGCTATTAAATACTATGATCAAGCACTAAAAGTTGATCCTAATAATGAGACCATACAAATCAAACGCAAAAAACTTTTATGATTAATAAATATAATAAATTTGGTTTTCTTCTTATTAGATTAGGCTTTGCAACATTTACTATTTTAACTTCTTTCTATTGTTTGCTAGCATATCCTTCTTTTACCTACCAACAAGTCATTAAGTTAGTGTTAGTAACTTGGTTACCAATATTTGTTAAAATCCATCCATATTTATACTTTATACTAAGCATTTTACTAGTACCTAGTTTAACTACAGCATTAAAAGATGTTAGAACCAAAAAACTAACCATAATTTTTTTAGTCACCAACATAATTAGTAGTATTTTGCTTATTTTCAACCCTTTACTAAGTTCTCTAGAAAATAGTATTGATAGTTTAGTATGGTGTTTTATAACAATTTTACCTTTGTTTTGGCTAATTCTAATTGATTACTTAACTTCTTATTCAAAAATATCTTGGCCAGTTCTCACAAACGATTTTGAAGATCAACATATATTCCAATCCCTATTAAAAACCGCTGTTTTTGTTACTATAAATTATTTTTTTGTTTTTCAAGTTAGACAATCAAATATTGACTTCCACTTAAGCCTTAGCCAAGGTATTTTTGCCCTTATTTGGAGTTTTAGTAATCATTTGCTGATTTTTATGGCTATTTTTATTACTTTAAACTTAATTCGCGCCCTAGCAAGACTTAGTGTTAAAGTTGTAGAAATTGAATTTTGGTTATTGCAAATAGTAGCAATAATTTTCATTTCTTTGATTTTTAAAAATGTAATATTTTCTGCCATTTCATTTATAGGTTATTTAGCTACTGTTTTTTCAACAATTTTTGCAGTAGCTTTAGTTAGCTTTTTTAGCAGCTTAAGCATTATTTTATCTCAAGAAATTCCTCCTAAATCCGCTTTAGCCAGCCTATTAACTCCCTTTAGTAAAGGATTTTCCCTAAACCAAATCGCTAAATATATTGGTTTAATCATTCTGGTATTAATTACTTATTTATTGACAATTAAATTTGTAGCATTAGATTGGAATTTTTTATTTCAAAAACTAATTGCTACAACAATTTGGCTAACTACTTTTGCTATTTTTTATCTAACTAAGCCTAATTTAGAAGCTAAACAGCTCAAAGTAACAATGATGCTAGGATTTACCATTATTAGCCTTATTAGCTATAAACTGTTAGGATTTGTACAAAATAATTTATCTTGGCAAAAAAATAATCAAACTATTTCAGCTACTCAACTTATAGATAAATATGTAGGTTATGATATATCTTGTAAATTGCTAATTGATGTTCTCAGTCCAGCTTATCAAGATAATTCTTTTTATAAGTTCTTACAAAACTCTAGTAATATCAGCCAAGAAATCAAAGTTAACCCTGTAGAAATTAATTTTGTTAATAATTTAACTCTTGATAGCAGTAAAAAGCCTAATATTTTTATTTTTACAATTGATAGCTTGCGACAAGATTACGTAAGTGTATACAACAAAAATGTTACATTTACACCTCAAATAGAAGCTTTTGCAAAAGAGTCAATAGTAATGGAAAATGCTTTTACTCGTTATGGAGCAACAGGTCTTTCAGAGCCTTCTATTTGGGTAGGAGGAATGCTTTTACATAAGCAATATGTAACACCTTTTTATCCAATGAATACACTACAAAAACTCTTGGAAACAGATAATTATCTGTGTTTTATGAGTATAGATTCTATTTTAGAAACTATAGTAAAACCTTCTACTAGTATTACTCAAATAGACAAAGGTATTTCCACTCAAAGTTTAGATTTTTGTAAAAGCCTAAGAGAATTAAAAGAAAAAATAAGTAATCGTTCAGATAAAAATCGCCCTATTTTTGTCTATACACAACCTCAAAATATCCATATCTCAGTTATCAATCGTGAAAATAGAAGTGTTTTAGACAAAGATTCTTATCAAAATTTTTATGCTCCTTATGCTTCTAGAGTCAAACAAATTGATAGGTGTTTTGGAGACTTTATCAACTTTTTGAAAGCTGAAGAGTTATTTGACAATAGCATAATTATATTTACTGCTGATCATGGTGAATCTCTAGGAGAAGAAGGACGTTTTGGTCATGCTTACACAATATTCCCAGAAATATTACGTATTCCTTTAATTATTCACTTACCAAAACAAGTGCAGCAAAACGTTAAATATGAAACTAAAACCATAGCTTTTTCTGCTGACATTACACCTAGTCTATATTACTTATTAGATCATAGGCCTATTATTAAAAATGAAATCTTAGGAAAACCGCTATTTACAGCAACAATAGAAGAACAAACTCCTTATTTGCAAGATTCTTATTTAGTGGCATCTAGTTATGGAGCAGTTTACGGTATTTTAAGTAAAAATGGACAAACACTTTATATTGCGGATGGAGTTAATTTTCAGGACTATTTCTATGATTTAGCCAATGATCCTAAAGGTACTAACAACATTATTAACCCTAGAGTTAAGCAGGAAAATGAAAGTTTGATTAGACAATATGTAGAAACAATAAACAAATATTATAACTTTTTACCAACTAATTAAAATGATCTCCAAAAACCTTAATTTTCCTAACCTCTGAAATCAAAAAACTTTTAGTGATAAAGTTTTACTCACTTTACTTTTATAAGAAATCTAAAAAATGTTTTTTCCCTTCATTTACACCAAATATTTTTTCTAGAAAGCCTAACCATATTTTGTTCAAAGTTCTTTTCCATCCCAACTCTAAACCTATTTGAGGAGAGTCTGAAAAATTTTTAGTTTCTGATTTAGTTTCTGGTTTAGTTTCTAAGATATTTTCTGGTTTAACCTCTAGTTTAACCTCTGAAGATGAGTAGGTTACAGCCATAGACATAGCTTTTTTATTAAGTTCCATTACCTGACTAATATCTATCATTTGAGTTATTGATATATTTTCAACTTCTTCAGTATTTTCTCGTAAGTTCAGCTCTTGGGTTATAGGTTCAATACTGTTTACTTCAAATAGATCTAGCTCTTTTGGCAAAGTTTCATCCCTAAGTAAAATCTCCATATAAAAATCTTCTTTTTCCTTAAAAGGTGCATCATTAATTTTTGCCAAAACTATAGTAATATTATCATAACCACCTTCTTTATTAGCCAAATCTATTAAAGCCTCTGTAGTAGTTTTTAAGTCATTTTTGTTGCTTATTAAATCTAGGATCTCTTGATCTTTAAGCATAGTAGTCAATCCATCAGAACAAATCAAAAACATATCTTTAGGTTGTAGGGAAAATTTTGTTACAACTACATTTAAATAATTCTGCCCTCCTAATGCTTGAAGAATTACATTTTTTAGCGGATGATTTTCTACTTCCTCTGGTGTAATGCAACCTGAATTTAAAAGTTGCATCACTAAAGATTGATCTTCTGTAACTTGAATAATTTTATTGTCTCTTATCAAATAACAGCGAGAATCTCCTACTTGAGCAGTATAAGCAAACCCTTGGCTAATAGCTATTGCAGTAAAGGTTGAACCCATACCTGTGTACTGAACATCTTCATTACTTGTTGTAATGATTAATTTATTGGCTAATTCTATGGCTAAGCGAAGCTTTTCATAAAAAGGATATTGACTGAAATCTTTTCTACTATCTATTGCTATTAGTTGTTCTATAACTGTGTTTACAGCTAATTGACTCGCTACCTCTCCTGCTAATGCCCCTCCTAAACCATCTGCTACAGCTAATAAAACTGTATTATCAGATGTAAGGTTTTCAATTTTATTAGGTGATTTACTGGCATTCCAAAAAGTTTTATCTATAAGGTTAGCAACCAAGAAATTATCTTCATTATTTTTTCTTACTTCTCCAACATTACTAGAAGCGTAAAAATCAAGATTTAATTTATTCATACATCCCCCAAATCTTTTATCTAAACGTGGTTTTTGATAATTTATTAGCGACTTGAGGTTTAATATCTACAATTACTGTACCAAAGTAATACAAATGCCGGTGATTGCTATAAGTGGTGTATTGTAAGGTATTTATGAAGCTGGGATTATAATCAAAGTTCAAAAAGTATAACTTTTGAACTTTGATAATTCAAAAATCATACTTTTCTATAAGCCATAGGCTTTCTTGCGATCAAAAAACTTAGCTCTAGAAATTCCAAGCATTTCAATGGCTTTATCATTATTGCCACCTGCTAAAGCTAATGCACGTTGAATATAATCATACTCTACCTGAGCAATTAACTCATTTAATGGCAAGAAATTAGCTGACACTAGAGAGCTTTTTTCAATATTATTTATATAGCTAGGTAAGTCAAGTACATCAATTTCTGTAGAATCACAAATTGCATCTAGTTCTTCTACTAGTCTTAGAAGTTGCCTAATATTTCCAGGCCAAGAGTAGTTTTGTAAACTAGACAGAGCTTTAGGTGTAAAGTTTTTTGTTGTAGCAATTTTAGTTAAAAAATACTCTACTAAAAGAGGAATATCTTCTGAGCGTTCTCTTAAAGCAGGAATGTTTATTGTTGCACCTTTAAGCCTATAGTAAAGATCTTCTCGAAATTCACCTTTTTTAATAAAGTCTTCTAAACTTTTATTAGTTGCAGATATAAGCCTAACATTTGTATATAGTTTTTTAGTCCCACCAACGCGTTCAAACTCACCTGTTTCTAGGACACGCAACAATTTAGCTTGTATCTTTAGTGGAATTTCTGCTACTTCATCAAGAAAGAGAGTTCCCTCATTAGCCTGCTCTAATTTGCCTATTCTAGTTTGATTTGCACCAGAAAAAGCTCCTCTCTCATGACCAAAAAGCTCTGATTCAATTATGGTTTCTGATAATGCAGCTATATTAATTGCCACAAAAGGCCCATTTACACGTTTTGGATTTAATTTGTGTGCAGCTTTAGCAAAAAGCTCTTTTCCTGTACCTGTTTCGCCTTGAATTAATATGGGAAGCTCTTTTTTAGAAACCTTTTCTAACTGTTGATAAGTTTGTTGTAACTTTTTAGAATTTCCTACCAGACCTAGCTGTAACATCTCATAACTAAATGAGTTAATTTCTTTTGGCTTTTGTTCTAAGACCTTTTGACTATTCAATAACTTAGTACTACTTAACCCTAAGTGAACATATTGACTGATAGCAATAAGAAACAATAAATCTGGGTAGGAAAAACTATCTGCAATATGGCGGCTATCAGCATAAACAATTCCTTTAACAGCTCCTTTTATCCCTAGTGGGGCACACATTAGAGTTCTAATTTGATTTAAGTGCATGCTGTGATGTGCAGAAAATTGTTTATCTTTCAATGTATCTACAACCAATAGAGGCAAAGCATCTTTAACAACTCTACTAATAAGTGTTCTGCTTACAGGCCATTCTTCTATTTTTTCTCCTAGTTCAATATTATATTTTGCTATTGGTGTTAATTTATTGTCTTCATTAAAAATAGCTATAAAACATCTTTCTAAATTGCTAATTTTTACTAGTGCTTCTACTGCTGCTTCCGGAATTTTAGCTAACTTATTTTCTGAACAAAGCGCTCGACTAAAACCATATATTAATTGTAGTCGGCTATAACTTTCTATTAATGTTGATGGATTTATGTATGTTGTATCACGTAATTCATTTTCTATAGTATTTTCTAAGAAAGCTTCTAAGCCATTAAGTTTGCCAAATGCTGGATCTTTACTCATAAAATTTTATCTTTGCATAGTTAGTTATTAGTTAATTTTTTGTTCTAGCAAATATCAAGCCAAAATATTAGAAGCTAGGGTTTATCAATATATTTACTTTTGTCTTACGTAATTTGCTTTTTTTGTTTTCCAAAATTTTCTATTGGTTATAGCTACAATAATTATTACAGCATTGGTTAATATAGTGCAGAAATTGATTATATTTTTTGCAAACTTACTAAAGCATCAAAATCTTTTGACTTATGATACTTTTTCTCTCAAAAAAACACATTAGCTAATATAAGAATTGTTGCATAAATGTAGACTCTGTGGTCTCTCTCCATTATTTTTACATTATCTTCGGTATTATTTAGGAGAAGATTCTACTTTTAAGCCCATTGTCACCACAGATTATTAATTTATGCAACAATGCTGTTAATATATTAAATTATTAAACAAATAAATTAGTGTCTTTTTATACAAGTTTAAAGTTTATATGTAACTTAGCGATTAAACAATTGCCTTATCGAAGATTTTGTTACTTGATCGATTAGTTGTTTAGAAAATTTAAATATTTTAGGAAAATACTTTAAAAAATATTGTCCATTAAATTTAAGAAATGTTCTTCTATTTATTTTTAGAAAATTTACTAGACAGTCTTATTTCTTTAGTTAATTTAAGTAAGTTAGAAGAAACAAAGTATTTATTTTAAGAAGAAAAAAATAAGTAATTAGATTAATTTACCGTTACAGATTATAGGTTATTAATACCAGATTCTTTAACTAAAAAGTTTTTCATAAAATTTATTTATTTTTATTGGTATTGTTGCATAATTAGGTTAATTTATTGATATAAATAATTTGCTTGAAATAGATTAGACTTATTATCTATGTGCAAAATAAAAAATTTAGTAAATAATTTTGCAACAAGTTATTTTTATTCAATAAGGTAATAAAATTTTTGTTAGAAGTACAAAGTTTTCCAGTAATCCGTAAATTTACTGTCTAGACAATATGGCTAGACATATTAACAAATAAGTTTTCTCAAGTTAAATTAAGGAGAATAGCAATGCTCAATAATGTTTTGGCCAGTTTAATTATGTTTTTTCAACAAGATGATGGAAGTGCTGCTGCAGCAGGTGTTGTGGCTTTATTTGGAATGGTATTTTTTGTTATAGCTTTAGTTATAGCTTTAGTAGCTGTAGCTTCAATGTGGAAAATTTTTGACAAAGCAGGAAAACCAGGATGGGCAGCAATTGTTCCTATCTACAACATAATTGTTTTACTTGAAATAATCGATAAACCAATTTGGTGGATAGTTCTTTTCTTTTTACCATTTGTTAATTTTATTGCTCTAATACTCATTAATCTTGAATTAGCAAAGAAATTTGGGAAAGATGGGCTTTTTGCTGTAGGGCTAATTATCTTGCCTATAATTTTCTTGCCTATGTTAGCTTTTGGCAGTGCACAATACCAAGGTGGCTATCAAAAACAAAGCTACTAAATAATTTCTTACTTACTTAATAGAAAAGAGAAAGACAAGTTAATAGCTTGTCTTTCTCTTTTTAAAACCATTCTATAAAGCTAACTAATGTTTGAATAATAGTATTTTGTTAAAGCTGCAATAGTTTTTTCTAAAATTTCCCCAGCATCTTTAGATAAATTGGCGGCTTTGTCTTTTCTATGAGGCATTTTATCCTCAATAACCTCACAAGATACAGCACCAGAAGAATCTTTTTTAATTTCTAAAGATCCCAATTTAGTTTTAACATCTACAACATCATTAAATTTATGAGCCGACATTACCACAACATAATCAATATTTCCCCAAGCATAAAATTCTTCTTTACCTGCTAAAGTTGGGGAAGTGCGGTGTTCTTGCCAAAGTTTATCCATTAATGTAGCAAATTTTTCCAAGCGATCAGCATAAGGGCCAGTAAATTTAACATTCTGTGCTATTTCTGATGACATATCTATTCCTACCAATCAAGTTTGAATCAATAAATGTGATTTATTATGATGGCTCATGCCAAATCGTCAACTCTAAAGAGCAAGGATAACTTAAAACATTATGAAAATAGGGCTAGAAACTCTTTTTGATCAACACTTAGATTTACTAAAAGACCAAAGAGTAGGGTTAATTGTTAACCCTGCTTCAATTAACCAAAACTTTGAACATGCAGCAGATATTTTTCACCAATGCCCTAATATAAATCTAACTACGCTCTTTGGGCCTCAACATGGTATCAGAGGCGAAACCCAAGATAATATGATTGAGTGGGAAGGCTTTGTTGATCGCAGAACAGGCATTACTGTCTACAGCCTTTATGGAGAAACTCGAATACCTACAGAAGAAATGCTTAAAGATGTTGATGTACTTGTATTTGATATTCAAGATGTAGGAACTAGGGTTTATACATTTATCTACACAATGGCTCATGCAATGCAAGCTTGTGCAAAATATGGTAAGCGAATGGTAGTTCTAGATCGCCCAAATCCTATTGGAGGCCAACTTGTAGAAGGAAATATCTTAGAATCAGAATTTGCATCTTTTGTTGGACTCTTTCCAATTGCAATGCGTCATGGGATGACAGTAGCAGAACTTGCTAAAATGTTTAATGAAGCATTTGCAATCAATTGCAATCTAGATGTAGTGCCTATGTCTGGCTGGAAGCGTTCAATGTGGTGGGATCAAACAGAACTACCTTGGATACTGCCTTCACCTAATATGCCTACCTTAGATACTGCTATGGTTTACCCTGGAATGGTAATATTTGAAGGTACTATGGTTTCTGAGGGTCGAGGCACTACTCGACCATTTGAGCTAATTGGTGCACCTTACATAGATGCTTATCAACTTACTCAAGAACTTAATAACTTAAACTTACCTGGAGTTTATTTCCGTCCTAATTACTATCAACCTACATTCCACAAACATGTTGGTCAGCTTTGTGGTGGATTGCAGCTACATGTTAGGAATCGAGAAACTTATAAATCTGTAATTACAGCAGTAGCGATTCTTAGCACAATTTACCATCTTTATCCAGATAAATTTCAATGGAAACAACCTCCTTATGAGTATGTCCATGACAAACTACCTATTGATGTAATTTTTGGTTCAGACAAAGTAAGAAAGCAAATTGAAGCAAACATTAGCCTAGAAGAAATCGAGCAATCTTGGCAAGAAGGAGTAAGTGAGTTTACTGAGCTAAGAAAAAAATACCTACTCTATAAATAACAGTTAAGCTTATGTATAATAGTGATTAAGTTTTATCAACTAGGAGTATTATTTTTAATGTCAGCTTTAAGAAAACAAAGATTTTATACTTTAGTAGAGTACTATTCTTTAGTGAAAAAATCTGAAGAGCGTTATGAGTATTGGAACGGCGAAATTTTTTTGATGAGTGGTGCTAGTCCAGAGCATGTCATGATAGCAGATAATATTCTTACTCTTCTTAAAAATCAACTTACGGGACGCAATTGTAGACCTTTTAGCAGTGACATTAGGCTTAAAGTACCTTCTGCACCTCCATTTCGCTATGCTGATTTAAGCGTGGTTTGTGGTAGTTTACAATTTGAAAAAGTTGATGGAATAGATATATTAGTTAATCCAATTTTACTAGTAGAAGTACTATCTAGCACAACAGAGCGTTTTGATCGTCATCAGAAATTTGAGTTTTACAAATCAATAGAGTCTTTTCAAGAATATTTGCTAATTCCACAAAATCAAGCCTCAATTACTCAATATGTTAGGCAAGCAGACAATTCCTGGCAAGGAAATGAAGTGATAGGCTTAGAAAATACAATTCACCTGCCTTCAATAAACTGCGATTTACTCTTAAGCCAAGTGTATGAAGGAGTTTTGTAATAATTATACTAGCTATTTATCCTACTCAAATAAACTTATCAGTGCTTCTACCAAATCATTTTCTAATATAGCTTTAGGCATTTGTGCTAAAGTTTCTCTAAGCTTAGGTAAATAATAAATACTTAATCCAACAAAAATTCCAAATATCCACATACCCAGCACAATAGTAATTATATCCGTTAAGGTATAACCACAATAACAGCAACAACACCACATAGAATAATCTTCTGTTTGGGATGGCTCAGGCAAAGAAGCTATAGTTTGTTGATAAGCAAATAATTGACTGATTATCAGACTAATGGTCGCAATAATTGTTCCTTCTCTTAACAGATTAAACAACCTAGAATCTGAATTTTGCCAGGAAAAGTTTCTTAAGCTATGTTGTAAAAGTAGTAGATTTATTTTCCAGTTAATTCTAAAAGTCTCTTTAGGTATTTTTTCTATAACCAATTGATTACATCTATTGCAAGAGTTTTGTTCTGGATCAAAGCAATCTGATTTATGGCAAATCTCACATCTTTGGGCAAAAAATTCTCGTTTTACTTTTACTTTATACATACTTACCTCTACCTAGAAAAGTTACTAAAAACTGACACCAACTCAAGAAAAATTGTTCCTAACAATTAACAAAAATTTTTGTTTTTATTTTCTTGCTGACAAATGCCCCAAAGATTTGATAATCTGGATAGTTAGCATTTTTAAACTAAGTATTTATCTAAGTAGCCAACCATGAATAACTCTGAACCAAATTTTTATTTTGAGTTAGAAGCAGCCCAATCCTTAGGATTTCACGAACAGCTTTTAGAATGGGCAGATCGCGTCTTTGCTGAACCAAAACTGGTGGGGCAATCTTTTGATGTTCGACTTTTTGACCTAACTAAAATTACGGCAGAACAAGAAGCTCAGCTTTATAACAACTTTCAAGGGCGCGATAGTGAGCTAGGAATGAGCCTAGTAAATTGGCGAAGAACAGAACTAGCAGAAGTGATCACTTTAGTTCGTACAGCAGTGGCTAAGCGCTATATGGCTATTTCAATGGCTCGTACAAGAATTGATACTATTGAAAAAATTAATCAAGCTGAACCTAATCCTAAAATGCGCTATCCTGCTAGTACTATAGAACAGTTACATCAAGAAGCCGATCAAGCTAGTAGGGAGTTGACCTATCTTAGAACTCGTATTTGCCAACTTCATGCTCTAGAAAATTTACTTAGGACTATTTATAGTGAGGCAGGACAAAATAACACTCGTACATCAGAGCAATTGTTAAGAACCCTAGGACAAAGCTGGCGAGGTCTCTTAAGAATAAGAGCTTGGGCTGAACAATTTCGCAACTCTGCTTTACATAAAACAAATCATTTACAACTCTATAGTTTTAATCAAACTACTCAAGGCTACTTGATAAAATTAAGTGCTATTAGCCCTCCTATTGTAATAGGCAAAGACACTGCTAGGTATTTGATTCATCTGTTAGAAGTGATTGATTATTTAGCTGCTGAAGTTGTACCTATTTTAGTACAACCTAATAAACTAAGAGAATTTACTCAATGGTATCCTATTGCAACGCTGCTTAGAGCAATTGTTGAGTTTTTCCATTTTTGTAATTTTGAGATGCCGCTATTTTATCTTAATATAGCGGTTGATATAGATGATCCAGCCCAAATCTACCAAAAAGAAGCTGGTCAATGGAAACCAGTTAATGGCGAGCTAGGCATTTCCTCTACTTATAAACGTATGGCAGAAGAAGCAGCGTTACTTTTAGCTGAAGCTAGTCCTCTTCTAGAATGTACAGACTTAAATCGATTAGATAAATTCTTAAAATATGCCTCAGCTAATGTTTCTAACATTGAACAGGTTGAAGGCCGTGAAATTCAGCCTTTTATTAGTTCTGGACTTTCTGAATTTGATCTTGATCCAGCAGGACAAAAAGTTAAATTCCGTACAGCTTTTTCTTTAATGTCATCTTTAATTTACCAATTGATTGGCAATAAAGCTGATCTACAACAAATAAGAAATAGTAGTGCAGGAGGGCCATTTGAAACTATTTTAGGCATGGCTTTACTTGACCCTAAAGCTTTTAACTTACCAGCAAATACTGTTAGCCCATTAGATAGATTTCATTATTTAGCAAATTTCTGGCGTGCAGTTGGACGAAGACGGGCAATTGCAATGTTTGGCGAAGACTATGTTCAAAAGGTTTCTCAAGGCATACAAGCACTTGGACAACCTGGGCCAGAGCATCCAACATTTCTTACTATTAAAGTTCCTTCTTTTTCAATAGGTCGAGAGCAAATGCTTAGTGCAATGGCTGAATCAACTGTTGCGGAACGAGATGCCTTACCTGGTTTAGTAATGGCAGATCAAATGCGAATTATTGATTTAATCAACATAACTTGGGCATTAGCTGATGATTTTATGCTGTCTTTAAGGGAAATGAAGCCAAATGAAGATGTTTCTTTGGCAGTTTCTGGGTTTCCTCGTCTGGTAGATAGTTATAGAGGTGAATTAGCAAAACGCTTTAATGAAAAGTGGATCAACTCTATGAACTGGGTTTGGTCTATGATTCGCGGCCTTTCTCCTATGTTATGGGACTTTTGGAGTAAAGTTGGTGCAAATATAGCCTGGGATGAAATGATTTCCCGTGCTCCAACTATGGCAGCCTTAGGGCTACTTTTAAGAATGTTTTGTGATACAGCTAGATTAATTCTCTTTTTAGAAATGTCTGGCTCTGCTGTAGCTACTGGCTTACGTATTAATTCAGAGTCAGCAAGTCAAGCAATTATTTTAGGTTTAGAAAGATTTTTAGTTGGGCCAAATGTTTCTTCAATTCTAGCTGAATCTATGGATTATTATTTTGATCCAGAAATTCAATTTGATTCCTGGTTGGCATTTGTTAGCAGTTACAAGAGTTTCTTAAAACGTTCCATCAAAGACTTACAACAAATGAATGCTGCGGTAGAACATTGGCAGTTACTAGAAAATGTTTACAACGATCTAGAAGATTTATATCCTAGCGCTGTTGTAGCTAGCGCACCACCTAAACTAAGCTCTACCAAGGAATTATCTGGGAACTTTCTTCCAGATACTATGGATAAGGAAGATAATCTTAGATTAATTAATGAACAAGACTGTGCAGAATTTCATAAAGTTTGTTTTGAACTTCTAGCTACAACTCATCATGACAATGGCTTTTTCTTAAGAATGCTCTCAATGTACCAAAAACAAGAGCTTAATAATTGGATTAGCCAAGGAGTTCACTATAAACCACTAATTGAGCAATTGCTTCCAGATGTACGCTATAGACGCTTGCTTTATAGTCTCCCCAGCCGTTTAGAAGGCTTCTTCCGCTTGCTAACTAAGTTAGAAACAGAAGGCCACACTAGTTATGTAACATTAGAAAAATTACAGCCTCAAGTAATAGACTATTTTGAGCAACTAAATGAAGCCTATGCTGTAACACTCTCTAGACTTGCAGCCTGTCCTAGAGTGCTTCCTCAAGAAAGCATAGAAACATTGTTTACGGAATTTAACGAGAAGAGTTATTCTAAACATCCATTTCTTCTAATGCTTATATGTGATTATCCAATAATATATCTTGATGCCTGGGCATCTGATGAAGATTATGACCAAGATCGTGCCGTTGCTAGAGTTCGCGCAGAGTTAGAAAATGTTTTAGGTGCAGAGCAAATGGAAGATCCTTTTATTGAAATCTTTACTTTAGGTGGAGGCCATATTGCTATTAAACCTGAACGAGTTTATGTCTATGGAAGCAATCGCATTTGTGAACCAGCTTTCCTTGACCCAGATAAACCTGTTTCAAGATTGATACTCTCAAAGTTTGTAAGTAGTAAATTCTCTTTAGCAATAGATATTTTACGTACTCAATTCCCTGAACAAACTTTTGTAGTACAACCTTAAAAATCTATTATTTTTTATCGGATTCAAGTAAAGGCAAAATATCTATTCTTTTTCTTTCTTGAGCAATTATTTTTGCATCTTTATTATCTTTTGCTTTAATAGTTTTATCTGCACCAAGTTCTATTAAAGTTTTAACAAAATCAGTTTCATTGTCTCGAATGCTGTAAAATAAGGCAGTCCAGCCATCATTATCTTGAGCATTTATATTTATTTTGTTATCTACCAAGACTTTTGCAGTTTGAGAGCTTTGAGAGTTTCTAGAAGAGGCAACATACATTAGAGCAGTTTTTCCTTCTTCATCTTTACTATCTATTTTTGCACCTGAATCTATCAATAATTTAACCATTTCTGGATTAGCAGTACTTGCAGCAGCCATAAGAGGAGTCCGACCATATTTACTAGAAAAATTTACATCTGCTTTAAGAGTTAGTAATTTATTAACTATTTCTTTTTTTCCTCCTTCAACAGCACCTAACAAAGCAGTAGAGCCATTATTATTTAATTTATTTAAGTCAACTCCTATATTTAATATGGTATTTAATAAGTCTAGATCTCCTTTTCTTGCAACAATATTAAGAGCTTCTGCTAGACCGCAATTCATATCTTTTTTAATGATATTTTTATCAAGAATATACTTTAACAAGCTTAAATCTTCATTAGCAGCATGTTCTAAAAAGAACTGTTCTCCTGAAGATTTGGCTTCTACACTGGCACCTGCTTCTAAAAGAGCATCTATAATATCTTTTGCTTTTGCATCCGCAGCACAAATTAAAGCTGTTTTACCTTCTATTGTTTTCATATTGGGGTTTGCTTTTTTAGCAAGCAAAACTTTAACTAAGTCTAAATTTTTTTGTTGTGTGGCAATAATTAAAGGAGTTCTACCATTTTCCAATGATGTGCTAGGATCTGCTCCATGTTCAGCTAAGAGCTTTATTATTTCTAGATTGGGATAGCGAATAGCTAATTGCATAGCATTAAACCCTTGTCTATCTTTAATATTTACATCTGCTCCAGCTTCCAACACAGCTTTAGCTGCTCTAGGATTTGCACGAAGAACTGCTAGCATTAAAGCAGTTTGTCCATCTTTACTAATCTCATTGATATCTTTAGTAGTTTTGATTAGTTTTAAGGCTGTGTCTGTATTTCCTATTTTTAGAGCAGCAATAAGTGTTTTCTCTTCTGGTTTGTTATTAAAGTAAAAATAAATTCCTACTGCTAAAATTATTGTTGATAAGATTATTAGAAATTTTAGTCTAGGTGGTTTCATAAAAAGGTACTCTCTTTTTTAAAAAGCTGTTTAATTTCTTTTATATAAATGTATTATCTAAAACTTAGAAATCAGGTATAGATTTAAGTGGTTGCTATTTTATCAAATAATTAACTTTGAGGTGTAAGTCTTAAGCTATGCATTATTTGAAAATATTAATAATTATTCTTTTAACTTTAGTAATAGGATCTCATAATAAAACTATGGCAAATATTACCAATGAAGTAACCGTAGGCATTTCATCTGAATTAGCTAATAAAAGGGCAAAGTTATACTCTGATATTAGTTACCAATTAAACTTTGAGCTTACTGCCAAAGCAGAAATAATTCCTGGAAAAGTTAAAATCCAGGTTACAGTGTTGGATCCCTTAGAACCTTTAGTGCTAGATTTCAAAGGCACTAGCCAAGAAGTTAATCAAATAAATGGGAAATTACAAGATAAATCTATTACAGTCAATAAAAAAACTGTTCTGGATTTTCAACAAATCAACGGTCATATAATTATTCCCAAAGAAGCTTTAGAAAAAGGTAGTAATTCTATTGAAATAGCTTTTCTTACCTCTATACAAAAATCTGGTGCATCTATTACTCGTTATACTGACAAAGAAGATTCTGAAGAATATATTTACAGTCTTTTTGTTCCAAGTGATGCAAGTATGGCATTTCCCTGCTTTGATCAGCCAGACTTAAAAGCACGTTTTAGTTTATCTGTAACAGCCCCTCAAAATTGGCAAGTAGTTACTAACACTGGGTTAACCAACTCTACACTTGATAACAATTCTGCAATTAAGTCTTTACACTTCCAAGAAACTAAACCTATAAGCACCTATTTATTTGCCTTTGCTGCTGGGCCTTTTGAAAAACTCACAATAGAAAATAGCAAGTTTCCAATGCAAATGTATGTGCGCAAGTCCAAACTAGCAAAGGCTCAGAGCGAGTTAGCAGAAATTTCTCGTATAAGCAAAGAAGGCTTTCAGGCTTTAGGAGAATATTTTGACTACCCTTACCCTTTTGGTAAGTGTGACCTAGTAATCTTACCAGAATTTGCTTATGGAGGAATGGAGCATGTTGGAGCAATTTTTTATCGTGAAGATAGAATGCTTTTTCCAAATCAACCTTCCCCTAATGACTTGTTAAACAGAGCATCTTTAATTCTACATGAACAAGCACATCAATGGTTTGGGAACTTAGTAACAATGCAATGGTTTGATGATCTTTGGTTAAAAGAAGGATTTGCTACTTTTATGGCTTATAGAGCAATGGAAAAAGTTTATCCTCAAAATGTTTGGAAAAATTTCTATCAATCTAATAAACCTAGAGCTTACTTAACTGATAGCACTAAAGGCACAACACCGATTTTTCAAGAAATACCAAATCTAAAAGATGCTAAATCAGCATATGGAAATATTGTTTATACTAAAGCTCCTTCTGTACTACGCCAATTAGAGTTTTATTTAGGTCAAGAAACTTTTCAAAAAGGTGTTCAAAGTTTTCTAAAAACCCATGCTTTTGCTAATGCACGATGGTCAGATTTAATCAGTGCTTATGAAAAGGCGGCTAACTGTTCGCTTAAAACTTGGGCTGAAGCTTGGGTTAAACAACGTTCAATGCCGGTTATTGAACCAACACTAGAAATTAAAGATGGTTTGATTTCTAGTCTAAAACTAACGGAACGTAATATTTTAGGTGAAGAAACCTTATGGCCGATTAAAACTAAGCTAATACTTTTCTATCAAAATCAGTCACCTATAGTGCTAACTGTAAATTTAACTAGCACTACAACTGTAGTACTAGATGTAGTAGGAAAGCCCAGACCAGATTATATATTTTCAAACTATGAAGATTTTGGTTATGGGCAATTTCGTTTAGACAAAGAGAGTTTAGCTTTTATAAAAGACAATTTAGCAAAGGTTTCTGATGAATTTTTGCGTGCATTACTTTGGGGAGCAATTTGGGATGAAGTTAGAGAATCAACATTTGCTCCCACCGATTATTTAGATTTAGTTTCCAAAGCAATAGCTAATGAACATGATCCAATAACTGTACAACAAATATTAGCTAACACTTCAACAGCATTTTCTTATTACCTTTCAAAAAAACAGCAACTAGAAATTCAAGATAAAATAGAAACAACCATTTTTTCTGGGCTTGCTAAAGAAAATGATAAAGGTTTAAGACTAACTTATTTTCGAGCATTACCCTATTTGATAAGCAGTCAAACAGGAAGAACAAAACTTAAACAGCTGCTTTCTGGTGAATGGCAAATTCCTGAAATAGAGCTAAAAGCTAAAGATCGTTGGGAAATACTTACTTCACTTATAGCACAAGATGATTTAGAAGCTAATAATTTGATAAATAAAGAGTTACAAATAGATAAAAGTTCAGATAGTGAGCGGTATCACTTTATAGCTTTAGCAGCACAAGCAAACAAAGACTTAAAAAAATCTTACTTTAGTCGTTATTTAGAAGACTCTCAATTAGCTGAAAACTGGATAGAATTGAGCCTAAGAGCTTTTAATAGTGTTAATCAAGCATATTTAACCCTGCCATACTTAAAAAACGCTCTAGAAGCTTTACCTAAATTAAAACAAACTAGAAAGATATTTTTTATTAATGAATGGCTGAGTGCCTTTATTGGAGGGCAAGAAAGCAAACAAGCATTAGATGTTATAGATGGCTATCTACAAAATAATAATATTGATAAAGATTTGAAGCTAAAAATATTAGAAGCAACTGACAGATTAGAAAGATGTGTAAAAATTCGTACCAAGTTTGCAGCAGAAAAATAAGCAGTAGTTCTATAGTTAGCCTAGGATAATTAGTTTTATCCTAGGCTAGAAAAAACATTATTTAGCAAAAACAATTTTAGGGGTGCTTTCAAAATTAGTACTTATATTTCTAGAAGTAACTGGTCCACCATATTGATAAATAATATTTGTAACAAATTGATCTTGGTAACGACGAGCATGCATAACTTCATCACGATCTAGTAGTGCAAAAAATAGAGGCCCTTTTTCACGAGTGTAAGCTACACCTACTAAAGCGCTAACCCGTTGTCTAAGAAGAGTTCCTGTTTTAGCTACAACACTTCCACGTAATTCTGGATTGGTAAAACGTTCTTCTAAAGTACCTTCATCAACTCCAGCCGCAGGAAGAAGTTCATCCATCTTTTTTCCATGACTTTCTACAGACTGATAGAACTTTCTAAGTACTTTTAAGGCAGCATTTGGAGTTATTCGATTTTCTCCTAAACCACAAGCTGTTTCTATTTTTACTTCACTATCATCAATACCTACTTTGTTTACCAAAAATCTTTCTATAGCTGAAGGCCCACCTACACTACGACCTATTATAGTAGCCATAAAATTACTAGAATAATCATTTTGTATCTTTAACAAATCTGTTAGCTTACGAGATTGATGTGTTAAGAGAAGATGTTTTTCTAAGGTATTATCCTCTGAAATAACTCTAGCTTGGCCTTCTATTTCAACACCTTGAAAAACTGAGTCTTCAGGTTTATTTTGTTCTTTCAAGTATCGTTCCCAGGCTGTTTGTAATGGTTTTGTCCAACGTTTAGCACTACAAATAGTTTTCATCTGTAAAGCAGATTGTTGTGGAGAATATTCAAAATTAAGGTAAAAAGGAGATGTTACAAGTAAATTACCTGAGACTTTCTCAATACCTAATTTGTTTAAACTTTCTGCGATCAAAAATACATTTTCATAAAAAAATCCAGGATCCCCTGAAGCAACAACAATTAAATCTCCATTTAGTACTTTGTCTTGAATCTTACCATTGGTATAAATCTCTGTGTTAAAGCGATAGTCATATCCTAATTGTTCTAAAGCTGTTAAAGATGTTGCTATTTTAGTTACTGAAGCAGGATTAAAATATTGATCAGAATTTTGTTCTAATAAAACATCTCCTTTTAGTGTTTGCACTAGTGCTCCATGAACTGGAACAAACATCCGTCTTACTCTAGAAACTCTCTTAACTCGATAACTAGAATGGCCTCCTTTATTACCTCTTCTAGCAGCTAAGCCACTATCAGGTAAAATTACAAACATTAACAACAATATGGTAAACACTTTAACAACTTTATTAGACATAAAATACCTCATAAGATCTTTTTGTAGATTATTTAAATACAGGCTTTTTGTTTATGATGAGATCTTTTTGATCTCAAGTTGTTTGGAAATAATTAATAGTTAGAGTGAAAAAGCACACTCTTTTAATTTTATAACTTTCCTCTTACATATGAAAGTTTTTAAAGTTTTTTCAAACTAATTATTTTCTGGAACCATCCAACCCTTAGTGCGTTTAAGTCAACATAATCTCATACTTTAGTTTTTATAGGAGTACTCAAAATTTTATGTCTATTTCTAATCAATCTTCAAAACTCTGGGAATGTAAAGAATGTCATCATTCAGTTAAAGATGATGAATCAGTAGCCTTTCATTTAATAGATGGCTTTTTGTATGGCTGGTGCAGAAGTTGTTTTAGTGAATCAGCTAACAGACGTAATCAACAAATAGCACAACTTATAGAAAAATCTATAAAATAACAACTTGAGATTCAAGATTTTTGCTATTCTACTTTCTTATAGAATAAATACCTTATAGTTTTAGTAGTTTTTCTCTTAAACCACAAAATATTGAGATCTAGCCCTGAGCCTATTGTTACATAATAAGCCCAGGGCTATGTATTTTGGGCAATTTTTAACTTCTATAGATAGTGACAAAAACATTATCTAAGTAAATAAACTGGTGCGAAGCTAACCAATGTGTTTTCAAAGATCAAGCTAGATCTAATATTTTGCTACTAAAATATTACAAATTTAATAACTCATTTATTTGTAAAACTTAATAACTATCATCCTTACACTACTATATATAGCTTGATTCTCTAAGCAAACCCTATATATAATGTGGACGCCACAGAACAGAAGAAACATTTATAATTATGGCATCATTTATTAGCCAAATGCCGTAGTCTGTCTGTTCTGTGGCAAGAATTAACTAGACTACGGCATTTGGCTTTTTTCTTGGAGATAATTTCTATGCCACCTATTGTTATTGCTATCGCTAATCAGAAGGGAGGTGTTGGTAAAAGTACCACCAGTGTAAACCTGTCTGGGGAGCTTGCTTTGCGTGGTTATAGCGCTTTGCTTATAGATTCAGATCCACAAAAAAATGCCACTTCTTATTTGATGGCAACTGATCAAATTACCAAGCATTTAGCAACATTCCTACTTTATGAAGTAGCACCTGAAAAGCGCGGCTCAGCAAGGCAAATGCTAAAACAAAAACCTGTGATTTATCCATTGGAAGATTGTATTTTTGAAACAGGTATCGAAAATTTAGATATGATTCCATCTCATATCTCAGTGGCTAAGTTTGAACAAGCAAAAGCAGATAAAGTTACCTTATTAAAATCTGGTCTAGCAGAAATGGAGTCTAGAGGAATTACTTATGATTTTATAATTATTGATACTCCTCCAAGCCTTGGGCCTTTGCTAACCTTAGATCTTACTACTGCAACTCATGTAATTACTCCTTTAGCAGCAGAATATATGAGTTTAGAAGGAGTTTCAGACTTTACAGAGACTTTTGCCAATATTAGAAATGGTCTAAATAACAAACTAGAAATGCTAGGAGTTGTAACTACACGTTTTGATAATCGTAAAAATGTCAGTGCTGAGGCAGATGCAAGTATAAGGCGCGAATTTGGAGAACTTTGTTTTGAATCTATAGTTTTTGAAAATACTCGGCTAATAGAAGCTTTTGCTTATAAATCTATTTTATCCCAATATAAACCAAGAGCGCTTAATGCTCATAATTATGCTGATTTTGCTGAGGAAGTATTAAAACGTCTTTCCTTACCATCACGAAAGTTAGAAATTATTGGATCAAAAAGCAAGAAATAAATAGAAAGTCTTCTAAAGATTTTATCTGTAGTATAGTTATTAGTAACTATTATATATAATGTTTTAGTTAGAACATAAATAGTGTAAATAAAATATTTAATGCGTTGATAGTTATGCTAGATAAGGGTACGTCATGACAGAAACTCCAAAAAAACGTTCTGGGAGTTCTCAACCTAAGCGTTCTGCAAGAAAAAAATTTGATGTTCCAATAGACCCTGAAGTAGAAGCTTGGTCAAAAAAATTATTCCACCCTATTAAACCTATCATTGAAGGGCTTAAAGAACAAGCTGCTCATAAATTAGATGCTGACAATTTGTCAGACACTGATAATTTGTCAGACTATGACATAAATACAGATACCTTATATTTAGACAGTGACAATTTGTCAGACACTGACATAAATATAGACAGTGACAATTTGTCAGATAGTGACAATTTGTCAGACACACCTTCAATCAATCTAAAAACTAAAGCCACTCCAAAACAATTTATTGATCTTGATCACTTTGATCAGAGATCAAATTTAGATCGATCTCTTCGATCTGAAGATCGATCCAATACGTTTATAGATCAGACTACAAGCCGATCTACACTACGATCAGAACTTGAAATAAAGTCAGACACTGACTTTTCTACAATTAAGACTAAGACACAGACAGAGTCTGACAATTTGTCACCCTCTGACATAAAGTTAGACCCTGACAAAATTTCAGGCCGTGTTAAAGTTCCTTATGTCAAAGGAGAGCTTCGATTACCTAACTATATACTTAAAGGATTAATCTCTAATCTTAGTAATAGTGAGTTTGTAGTCTATCTTTGGCTCTACTTTTTATCCTATGGTTTTGGTAAAACAGCTTGTTATGTTAGTGTTGGTAAGTTAGCAGAATCAGTAAACTTAACCGATCGAACAGTGTTTCGTACATTAAATTCTTTAGAAACTCGCGGACTTATTCAACGTACCAATAGACACTTTCTAGGTAAGGCTGGTGGTCTTACTTTTGAAGTATTTCTACCAGATACTGACAAAACTACAGAGTCTGACAATTTGTCAGTATCTGTAAAAACATCTGATGATTCAGTGAGCGCTTTTCGATCAGAGTCTGACAATTTGTCAACCAATAAAGATCATGATCATGATCTTAAAAAGATTAATGATCATGAAAATAGAACGATGAGACTTTATCAGGATTTAACAGCTAATAGTTGGACTGCTTCAGATCACACCCAATATCTACAGATCAAAGATATCCCTATTGAAACCATTGAGTCATCAATGAAACTGATCTACAACAGATCTTCTGAACCTATAAGAAGCTTTGCATATTTTGCTAAATCTCTTCGCAAGGATCTTGTAAACCCACCACCAGCAAATGCTAGTCGTGTTCAAAAGATCAAAATGCAAACAATGATCAAAGAAATAATGAGTGCTTATGTAGGCGGCAGAATTTCTGTCTCAGACCTAGAAGAAAAACTTCGTAATAGATATGAAGCTAATGGAATGACTTTTGATAAAAAACTATTTAATGAAATAATTTCTCAACGTTGATGGAATACAATTTAAGTTTTGCCAAAATTTTTACTGACTCCGCATTTTACCTATTTTATCTGAAAGCTGATAAAGTGTTCTTACAGGCAATAAACCTAGTAAACGATAGTTTCCTACTGCATTAAGCCCCGCTGATGCTATACATCCACACTGCTTACAATCTGGATTACCTCCAAATTGACAAGGAGTAATTTTGTTTTGTAAATCTGCTGTAATATTTAAGGTAGTACGGGCAAATATACAATCTAGAGGGGATTGAGGAGGATTGTGATAACCTGCTATTACTAAGTCAGGAAGGTTTAATTTTGGAAATTTGGTGCGTAAAGCTGCAAGCTCTAATAAAACCCTTTCTCGATCTTCTTTAGAAAGAATTTCTTTATCTTGAGCTCCAACTTGTGGAGTAAATAAACTAAACCAAATTTTCTTGATTTCAGGAAGTTTTGACCAAAAAGATAAAAACTCTTCAAAATAATTAGCCTTTTGAGTCATTTGGCTAGTTATTGTGCAATGTATCGTTACAGAATGCCCAACAATGTTTTTTAATATTTTCTGATATGTTGCAGGACTTCGCCTTGCATCATGTTCTGGTTGTAATCCATCAATAGAGACTACTATGTAAAGTTCTTTGAGCTTTGCCCATTCAGCAGGAATCTCTCTTACTGCACTAGTCACAATTTGAACTGCGACTCCCATTTCGCTCAAAATAGGTAAAAGTACATTTAACTCTCTAAAACGTACTAATGGTTCTCCTCCAACAATTGATAAGTGTAATGGTTTATGCTCATTTACCAAAGATAAGATCCCATCAATTAAGGCTTGTCCTTTATAATCAACAAGTTGACGTAATACCCCAAGCTTTCCTAAATGGTTTGGCTCATAAGCATAACAACCAGGACAAGTTAAAGGGCATTCACGTGTAATCTCAATTGATAGAGAAGGAAAACGCCCATTTAAGATACTTCCCCAGGCTTTGAATACATCAGTAGATTTCATAGATTTCCTTTAGTAGCTTTTGTAGGTAAAGAAAAATGCATAATTGACTTAAATAGGATTCATAAAACCTAAGTTGAGATGCCACAAAAAGTCTTGAATTTACAAATAGTTACCGGGATATCAACAAATATTTATGTAAAGGTTAATACAAAAGTGTTACTCTCTAACAATAGTGTAATACTTGTGGTTGTGATATTTTGTTAGGTCTTTTGCTATGAAAAATCTCCTTGTAGTATTTATATTAATTTGCAATAAAAGATTTGTACTCTTGAACAATGTAGGACTTACTAGGTTTGTCTCTAGCTCTACATTGATCCGTTCTTTTGATTAAAAACTGATATTTCTCTATTAAATTAAATACTTTTTAAATTTTTATTGGATTTCTAATACTTGTTAAATAATTTTTAAGTTGCTTTTTATTTTATAGAGTGGTATAACCACCTTACCACAAAAGTTTCTATAAAAATCTGGAGCAACTATGAAAGAACTGTCCCTGACCACCTTAAAACACAAAGATAACAAAATGGATTTGAAAAAAATGTGGTATTTCCAAGCATATTTCTTCTATCCTCCAGTATTTCTTTATTTGTTAATAAATGCAGTCAAACAAGTAGGACTAGAAAGTTTAGCTTGGACTTTGCCTTTAGGTTTTGTATTTTGGATGTTTATAGAATATGTACTTCATCGTTGGGTATTTCATCAACCAGAACGAGGACAATGGTGGGCGCTATTACCTTGGGCTCATCGTACTCATCATAAACACCCAAGAGAAATTAGTTTAATTTTTGCTCCAGTCTGGTTTAGCTTACCTATTAGCATATTAGTTTGGGCTGCTTTAAGATTGGCTATTGGTAATGGCTACTTGGCTGTATTGGTGTTAATAGGTATATGGAGTGCATACTTATGGTATGAGTTTGTTCATTATAGTGCTCATTGTAGACAACCAAAAACTAAATTAATGCGCTACCTAAAGACTTATCATCTACTTCATCACCATACAAGCGATCCAATTTGGTTTGGAGTTACTTCTCCTTACATTGATCATTTATTTGGAACTTACCGTAAATTACCTGGCCGTAAGAGTAAGTAGTTAGGATATATGCTCCTACATACTTAAGTAATCACATTAGCTACTCTGTCTATTTAAACTTATCTTATAACTTCCTGATTCTACATCACTAACATCTATAAATTTTAGGGTAAGTTCTAAACTTACCTTAAAATTTTAAGCATTTAACTTTAGTCTGATAACTCAATAGTGTAAAATAAAGGCAAGATTTTAAGACTATGAAATAATTGGTTTTTGTTATCTTAAATTTATCTTAAATTTTGCAGTAACCTTTTTTAGCTAATTAATGGTAAAATTTTCACTAACTTACAAAGTATTCTTAAGAGTTTATATTTGAAAAGATAAAGAGTTTATCTTAAAGTCTTTAATTTTGACTTTAGCATAACTCTAACTTTTGCTAAGTGCTGAAAATAAGATACTTAATCTAACAAATTCTTAGTTTAAGATAAAGAGTTTTTGAGGAGAATATGGTTGATTTTTCTAATAAATACTTAGCCACTATTGAGGATTTTCTTAATGAATCAATAAAACATAGCACACTTCTTTCTTTAGATGATCTTGATCCTAAAGAAATAGTCTTTCAAATTAGCGAAGAAGTAAGACTTAAGCAATTTCGTTGGACTGATAACAGTATATGTGTACCTAATGTGGTAAGAGTGTTTTTATTAGAAAACAAAGCTAACAAAGTCGAAGAGCTAGAGATGCTATTTTCTGCACCTGCTTTTACTAAAACACTAACTAGTTATTTAGAAAGTAATAATTTTCATCTTATTCTTCCTATTCGTATAGAAATAGAGCTAGTAAGCAAAGGTAGCAGCCATTTAATGTACAGTGCAGGACGCTGTTTGCTTAACTTAGATTGGCCTCTTGCCGAAGAAGCAGAAAACTTCAATGTGCTTGTAGATGATGTCAAAAAGAAAGTTCTAGAAGTTCAGGAACGTAAACCTAAGATTCCTTTAATTGGTCGTTTAGCTGCACTTAATGCAGATGTCTATCAAAATAACTTTTTTATAACTAAAGAAATTACTTATTTAGGTCGCTTAAGGATTGTTAGAAATACTGAAACAGGGCAATTCTTGCGCCGAAATGATTTTGTCTTTTCTCAACTAGAAGATCCTGAAGCCATTGGTAATAGTGTTTCACGCCAACATGCAAAAATTGAATTTCGTAACAATGAATTTGTTTTAATTGACCAAGGCAGCGCTAATTCTACTGCTATTGAAAGACGCGTGCAGGGTAGCTCAATTATCACTAAAGTTGATGAAGAAGGTGTTAGTCTTCAAGATGCAGATATTATTATTCTAGGCTCTGCAAGAGTTAAGTTTAATATTGTAGAAAGCATTGATAAAAATGCTTTTGTTTTACAACAAAACCAAGACTTACTTGCCAGAAGACTAGAAAAAGGTCTAGCAAGGAAAACCTTCAAAATTAGTGCACTTTATTTGCCAGAAGAAATCAAAGATAAGCTTGACAAAGAGTAATTAATAAAATAAATACTTTCGCCAGCTCTCATCTGTTCTTCCTAAATAACGCATAATTTGCCTACTAACACTGATGCTAAATGGCTGGGGACGCTTAAGTAGCCGCATTCCTGCTTCTTCAGGTGTTTTATCGCCTTTGCGGTTGTTACAGCGTTTACAACAAGCTACTAAATTGTCCCAGCTAGAATCCCCTCCACGAGCCTTAGGTATTACATGATCTAAGGTTAGTTCTTGGGGTGTAAACACTATAGTACAGTATTGGCAAGTATTGTGATCTCGTAACAAGATATTTTTGCGAGATAAACTTTTTCGCTCAAAAGGAATATGAATATATTCTATTAAGCGAATTACTGAAGGAACAGGAATAAGTTGAGTAGCTGAATGAAAAACCCTAGAACTATGTTGTTCTTCAGTTCTTGCTACCCCTTTTAGCACCAACACTATGGCGCGTCTAGTAGTACAAACATTAATCGGTTCAAAAGAAGCGTTTAGAACGAGTACTCTGCTATCGGTCATAAGGATAATTAGTTATCCGGTAGCTGAATTATGTACTTGATCATTTATAACTCTGTGCTACTGCTTATCCACCGGTTCAAGAAAGTTACTTCTATCAAATGGTAAAGGTAAAAGCTCTTTTACCCGCTTCAGCGCTATTCCACCTTGTAGATTGACTATTTCCACTTCAATATCCCCACAAAATTCCCACAACAACTGCCTACATGCCCCACAAGGCAGAGAAAGTTTACTAGCTTGTGTTACTATGGTTATTTTACTAAATTCGCGTTTGCCTTCTGACAATGCTTTAAAGAGAGCAACTCTTTCAGCACAAATCGTTAAACCAAACGTTGCGTTTTCTATGTTACAACCAGTAAAGACGCTGCCATCTGTTGCTAAAAGTGCTGCACCTACTTGGAAGTTGGAAAATGGAGCTATTGCATGACTACGTGCCTTACAGGCTATTTTTTCTAAATCAATTTCTGACTCAACTATACTCATTTTAATTTTTATAATCTGATAATAATTTTTTTACAAGTAAATCTATTGTAACCTAGCATTTGTAAAGAGCCAAATACTACTTTTTATTATTTTGCTCAAAATATTGGATTGTTTCTATAACCATTTTAATACCAACTTTACAAATGACAAGGAAATTGGCCTAGTCCATTTTTTTCCGAATTGGCTGTTGTCAAAGCTAAAAGCGTCTCGTATTTTCTAGAAAATAAAGTTAACTTAACAAAATATTGCTTTAGAAAAATATTGATTAACTTAGACAATATCAAAATAAATTTTATAAAATGGCTGGCAAAAAATAATTTTTATACAAAAAAATGGCTGGCAATTAAGGGAGGATTTACATGGAAAGTTTGCTAAAACTTAAGACAGGTTTGGCTGAAATGCTAAAGGGTGGCGTAATAATGGATGTTACCAACGCAGAACAAGCTAAAATAGCTGAGGAAGCTGGTGCAGCAGCTGTAATGGCTCTAGAACGCGTTCCTGCTGATATTCGTAGAGAAGGGGGAGTTGCTAGAATGGCTTCTCCTAAAAAAGTCCGCGAAATTATGGATGTTGTTTCTATTCCTGTTATGGCTAAAGCTCGCATAGGCCATTTTGTAGAAGCTCAAATCCTAGAAGAAATGGGTGTGGACTTTATTGATGAAAGCGAAGTCTTAACCCCTGCCGATGAAGAACATCATATCTATAAACACAATTTCAAAGTTCCTTTTGTTTGTGGCTGCCGTAACTTAGGCGAAGCTCTACGCCGCATTGCTGAAGGTGCTGCAATGATTCGTACCAAAGGCGAAGCTGGTACAGGTAATATTGTTGAAGCTGTTCGCCATCTAAGAACTATACGTAAGGAAATGAGAGCGCTTACACTTTTAGAACAAGATGAGCTTATGGCAGAAAGCAAGCGTCTTCAAGCTCCTTTTGAACTAGTAATGATGGTTGCACGTGATGGAAAATTACCAGTGCCAAACTTTGCAGCAGGTGGTGTTGCAACTCCTGCTGATGCTGCACTCTGTATGCAACTTGGTGCAGAATCTGTTTTTGTTGGCTCAGGAATCTTTAAATCTTCAGATCCTGCTGCTCGCGCTCGTGCTATTGTAAAAGCTGTAACTCACTATCAAGATCCAAAAGTTCTACTTGAAGTTAGCATGGAATTAGGTGAGCCTATGCCAGGTATTGAGACTGATAAACTACCTGAATCTGAACTCTTACAAACTCGTGGCTGGTAAACTTCGATCCCAAGTTACACTCGTTTTTTGCTCCCCAGGTTGCGCTCGCTAATGCTCGCTAAAACCTGGGGCTAATATATGCTTGGGCTAATAAAAGCAGATCCATTTCAATAGAGGAGTTCATTTACAACAAAATCATATTAGCCAGGGATTTTAGCCAAGCGCAACCCCAGGAAATAATTTATTAGAAATAGCTAAATTTAATAGCAGTTCAACCCATATTAGCCTGGGGTTTTAACAAGCCGTAGGCTTGTGCAACCCCAGGAAAGGATAAAAATGCAAATAGGTGTGTTAGCTCTACAAGGAGCATTTGCCAAACACCTAGCTGTGCTTAGTCAGTTAGGTATCAAAGGACGGGAAGTTCGTACAGCTAAAGACTTAGAAGGTTTGGATGGTCTTATTATTCCTGGTGGTGAAAGTACCACAATGTTAAAGTTAATGAATGATGAACAACTTTTTGAACCTCTAAAAGAGTTTGTTAAAAGCCATCCTACTTTTGGCACTTGTGCTGGTGCTATTTTGTTGGCTAAGGAAGTCCAACACCCTAAACAAGCTTCATTAGAAGCAATGAACATAACAGTTGAAAGAAACTCTTATGGTCGTCAGATTGATAGTTTTACTAGTTGTATAGATGTTCCTGCTTTAGGTCAAGAACCTTTAGAGCTTGTCTTTATACGTGCTCCAGGTATTATCAAAATAGGTGATAAAGTAGAAATTTTGGCTACTTGCAAAGACCTTCCAGTTTTAGTTAAACAGGGTTTTTATTTGGCTGCAACTTTTCACCCTGAACTTACTCAAGATACTAGAGTTCATAAATTGTTTTTGGATATGGTTGCACACTCTAAGTAGTTATATTTATGGAGTAGTATGCGATTTTGGATAGCTAAAAATAGTGAGATCCCTGTTCGTGAACAGCTAACAACCCAAATAATTCTTGCAATAGTTAGTGGGGATTTAAAGGTTAACCAAAAGCTGCCTAGCACTCGTGAAGTAGCTCGTCGCTTGCGTATTCATTTTAATACAGTAAATACTGTTTATCGTGATCTGATGGAACGTAGCTGGTTAGGCTTTCGCCAAGGTAGTGGGTTTTATGTTCTAGAACGATTACCTAATATAGATACTAATTTGCAACTAGATCAATTGATTGTTTCATTTCTAAAACAAATTCGTTCTCAAGGTTTTACTCTTTCTGACTTGCAAAAACAACTCCCTAAATGGTTAGAAGTACAGCCTCCAGATCATTTTCTTGTACTTGATTCTGATAAAACTTTTCGTAAAATTCTAGCAGCAGAAATTCGTACTGCTACAGGTTTTCCAACAAGAGACATTAGTGTAGAAGAATGTAGCAATTCAGTTTTGCTCAATGGTGCAATTCCGCTAGCAATGTATGGACGAGTTGATAAAGCTAAGGTAAGTTTGCCTATAAATCTAAAATTATTAAACTCACATTCTGTTCAACAAGACTTGCAAAAATATAACATTCCTAATGATATTAACTTAGTAGTAGTTTCTTATTGGCCTGATTTACTTCGTTGGGCAAGGGCTTTGCTAACTGCGGCAGGAATAGATTCTGCTAATTTTAGTTTACGCGATGCTGGGGAAGAGAATTGGGAAGTAGGTATTACAAATGCCAAAACCTTTGTAATAGCTGATAGCTTAGTAGCTAAAGAGTTACCGCTTACTTGCCGTCATCTAGTTTTTAATCTTATTGCAGAAAACTCTTTAGCTGAATTAAAAGAAATGGTGACAGAACTAATTTAATTTTTAAGATCTAAGGAATTTCCTAAAAGAAGTTGTACGAAAAGCACCACTTTCAATATATGCAACAAAATTGATAGGCAAAACAACTGTACCATAAAGAGCAAAAGCAGAAGGATAAAAAACAATACCTCTAACCACGCATTTAAGTTTTTTAGAAATAGCTTTAGAACCCGTATCATTAATAGCTGATAAAGTTATAGAGCGAGTGTAGCCATTAGTTAGAAAATAAGCTCTATCATTATCATAAAAAAGCAGTTGACCCTCAAATGCTTCACCAGAAGTAAGTTTTACTTTAATCATCTGTCCAGGTTTTTTCTTAGAAAGGAAATTTTTACCATAACTATAAACATAATTAGTGGGGGTGTTAGAATATTTGTTAAAGGAACTTACAGAATTATTTAGACTAGCATTAGAAGAACTTTGAGCAAAAATATGAAGTGGTATAAATAAGAAAAAAGCAAAGGTTAAAACATAAGAAATCTGTCGCATAATAATCTCCTGTTTGAAAAATTTTGGTCAAAATGTTTATGAGCTAAGAATAAAACTGTGAAGGAGAAAGAAATAGCAACAGTGTTTGAGTTTTAAAAGTGGCACACTCAAGGTAAATTTTCAAAAATTCTAACACTTATTTATTTTTATTAGCGTCAAAGCACTTTTGTAAAGATTCGTATATTCTTCCAATTATTTCTTCTGCATATTTAATAATATTAGGTTTGTTTTGAGGCTTTTCTTTAATTGAGTTAATTGACTTCAGCGAGCTTGAAAAAGACCTTGAGGATTTATTAGTTGGCTTTTTTGTTTTTTGTTGGTTGATATTTTGGGTATCATTCTTTGCCTTTATAAGCATTTCTGATAAAAGATCTAAATCAACTGGAATGTTTTGATATTTAGAACTATGTTGTTTAGCTCCTGCGGCTCGAAGTATATCTTTTATTTCTTCAAACCTTTCGTTTATATCTTTTTTATTATCATCAGAAATATGGCTTCTGTATTTTAATGTGGATTGAGAGTTTGTTGTTACACTCCAAGCAGTATAACCATGTTTATTTACAAAATTAACATCTGCACCATTGTAAATTAAACACCTAGCAATATCTGACAGAGCATCTCTACAAGCTAACATCAAAGGGGTGATTTTTCCATAACCTAGACCCGGACAAGAGGCAGAATTAATATCTACCCCTTTACCTAACAATAAAGACACAATTTCATATTCCCCAGAAAATATAGCGTATTGTATAGGGGGAATAGAGCATTTAGTAGGGGTATTAAGATTTATACCTTTACTCACTAAAATATCAAGTATTCTACTTATTAGCCTTAAGTAAATTTTAGGTTCAGGGTAAAGCGAAATTAAGTTTTGGAAGTTTATTCCTTGAGTGAGCCTAGTAGCAATATAATTAACAGCATACTCGTTTGCTAATTGTTCAAAATAGTTTGGTTTGAGTGCCCATTCAAGCTCCTTAGCAAGTTGTTCTGCCGTTTGTTGGCGCATATCAAGGATTTTAGCTAGTGCTTTTATTACAACCATTTCTATTTCTATAGGAATATTGCTATTTATTTCACTTAATCGCCTAGGAATCTCTCTAAGGTGTTTTCTTGTCCAATCCATTGTTGAATTAGCTGTTGGAGTAAAAGGAAATGTCCCTGCAAGCATTTCATACAATATAATACCTACATTATATATATCTGTTTGTATATGCAATTTTGTGGAGGCATAACTTTTTTCAGGTGCCCTATATTTAGGTACACCATAAATCATTGGCATTTCAAGATCAGGATGAAATTTGTGTTTTGTCCTGACTGCACAAACTGAAAAGGATGGGACTTTAACCATCTCATTTTCTGTATTAGCTTGGAGTATCATAATATTTCTAGGGGTAAGATTTGTATGTACAAATCCACTTTTATGAGCAACTTCTAAAGCAGCACAAATTTGTTTAGTGATGGCTATACTGCGTGTTAAAGACAAAGGTGTATTTGGTGCTAGTATTTGCTCTAAACTAATTCCGTCTAATAGTTCCATTACAACAAAAGCGCAGTAATCTTCAGTAAAACCAAAATCCATTACTTTGATTAAATTGGGATGATTAAATTTTGTGGCTCGTTCAGCTTCTTCATTAAATATTTCTATATCATTAGAGTCTTCAATAATAGAAGGATATAAGATTTTTACAGCTATTTTAGTTCCTGTTTCTATATGTTTACCAGAGTAGAGATTACCAAAACTTACTTCATGGATTAAACTATCTATCAAGTATTTTTCCTTTAAAATTTTACCAATAAATGGATCAGTCAATGGTGTACCATCATTAGGGCAAAAACTCTGATCAGAATAAGTGGTATTACAGACAGAACATTGCTTGGTCATAATTAGTGTGTCCTTGTAAGAAAATTTTGCTTGTGTGGAATGGCAGAATACCCTTTGAGCTATGTTTAGAGAATCAGAAAAAAACTTTTTTTGTTGTAAGCTATTGTCTAAATTTATATAAGAGATTTTCTGACAAAATTACTAGTTAACTACAAACATTTTTAAATAAGATTTCTGTGGTTAAAGGCTAAAAGTTCTGATGTTAACCACAAAAGAAAACTTTCTGCTAAATGCTACTATTGCCTAACAAACTACTCTAAATGGAAATAAAAATGAAAAATTTTTCTCTTAAAACCATATTAGGAATTTGGTTAGTGTCATTAATAGTAGTCTTGATTACTTATCTAACTTATTGTTTTATTGATATAAGAAGGATGAATGTGATTTCTCAAGTTCCAACAGTCGATTGCATTGTTGTGTTAGGTGCTGCTGTATGGCCTGGGGGCAAAGCCTCTCCAGTATTGGCAGATCGCTTACTTAGAGCTACAGAGCTTTATAAGGGTGGAATTGCTCAAAAAATTATTTGTACAGGTGGAGTAGGTAAAAATCCGCCTTCAGAAGCAGAAGTTAGCAAAGCTTTTCTTCTTAACCAAGGAGTAGCGGAACAAGATATATTGTATGAAAACATTACTACTTCAACTGCTGAGCAAGCAGTAGAGGTTAAGAAAATTTGTATACAACAGAATTTTAAGTCTATAGCTTTAGTAACTAGTTTTTTTCATGAGAAACGAGCAATAGAACTCTTTCAGCTTACTGATTTTCCTGCAACAATTTATGATGCAAGGTGTGTACATACTCGTTATCAAGACCTAAATATTTGGTGTATTCGGGAAGCCTTCTTTCTAGCTAAACTAAACAGATGGAAATTATTAGTATTGGGTTTAAGTCTAGGATTATTAATAAATATAGTGATCAAACTTAAGGCTGATAAACTAAGCGAAAGCCAACGCTCTTAAGCTTACTAATTGGATTAGAGCTTGCACGTGCTGCACTTCTAGCATCTAGCGCAGGATAATACCAAGAACCACCTCTTAGAACTCGACTGTTGCTATAAGGTACTTCTCTTGAATAACCATCTGTTGGAGCATCTGTATAATCATAAGAGCCAGTATCTAGACACCACTCATAAACATTCCCATGCATATCATAAAGACCAAAACTATTAGCAACTCCTAGACTAGCGACAGGAATAATTTTTTGTCTATAAATGCCTTTAGGAGCATTACCAAAAGGTGTAGTTCCATCATAGTTAACAATTTCAGTTGTGATATTTTCTCCAAAGCTAAAAGGTGTTTTGCTCCCAGCCCTAGCAGCATATTCCCATTCTGCTTCAGTAGGTAAACGATATTGTCGGCCTGTGATTTGAGAAAGTCTTTCACAAAAAAGCATTGCATCATACCAATTTACTGTTTCTACTGGTAGATCTTCACCTTTAAGGCCAGATGGATTATTACCCATAACTGCTTGCCAAAGGGCTTGAGTAACTTCTGTTTTGCTCATAAAGAAAGGTTTAACAGAAACTTGATGTTCTGGATATTCTTCTAGATTTCCTTCACCTTCACGAGAACCCATAATAAAAGTTCCCCCAGGAATTTCTACCATATCAAAAAACACTTTATTATTGTTTAGCTCTTCTCGATAAAATGGCGCTTCTAGACTGCGACGAGCAATAATATTGCCTATTTTATCTGTAACTACTGTTTCAAAAGAAAATCTTTTTAAGTTTGAAAAATCAATTTTTGGTGTTGTAAGTTTTGCTACTTCTTTAGGAACAGGAGTTGAGACTGTATTGTTGACAACAGGTTCTATATATTCATCTCTAAGCTTTAATTGAACTTTATCTTTAATGATTTTTGAAATTTCTTCTGGAGAACGTTCATCTAAAGCAAGATTCCATAATCGAACACTGTGATCAAAACTAGAAGTTGCAAGGTATTTTCCATCAGAGCTAAATTTTGCCATTTTTACAGTAGAGGTATGTTCTTTGAATGCAAATAGTTGCTTGCCTGTTTTAACTTCCCAAATTTTAACTATTTGATCATGGCCAATACTAACAATTTTTTCACTATCACTACTAAAATCAGCAAAATAAGCTTGCTGACTATCAGCTTCTAAAGTGTATAGAAGTTGTAAGTTATCAGCTTTCCATATTTTTAATGAATTGTCATTGCTAGTAGTGGCAATATATTGGCCATTTGGGCTAAAAGATGCCGATGTTAGTACATCTTGATGAGAAGATAAGGTTGCTAAAAGTTTCCCTTTTTCAGCATCCCAAATTTTAGCTGTAGCATCTTGATTAGCAGTAATTATTTTTTTTCCATCAAAACTATAAGCTATTGTATTAATATTATGTTCTTGTCCATTTAGAGAAAAAATAACTTGTTTATTATTAGTATCAAATACTTTAGCTATTTTATCATAATCAACAACTGCAAAATGAGTTCCAGTAGGATTAAATGTAACATAACTAATAGCACTATCAAATTTAATGTTATCAAGCAATGTTGCTGAAGATATTTGCCAGATTTTTATTGTTTGATCATTGCTTCCGGTTATTAAGCGCTCACCATCAGAACTAAAAGCTAGAGAATTTACACTAGCTGTATGACCAATTAATTTATGTAAAATTTTTCCAGATTCAACATCCCAAATAATTGCTAAATTGTCAGAACTTGCAGTAGCTAATTTCTTATTGTCAGGGCTAAAAGCTAAAGCTTTAACCCAGCTGTTATGCCCTTGTAGAACTTGGGAGCGCTTATTTTCAAGCTGATTTAGGGCTTGAGTTAACATAAATCGCAAAGAAGCATTATTATTTCCTAGACTATAAGCTTGAGCTAAATAAAGTAATGCTTTATCTTTGTTATTTTTAAGTAATTCTTCTCTACCTTGTTCTTGATAAAAGTTTAGTAATTGTGTTTCTATTTTAGATCTTTGCCAAAAGAGTATGGTTGAACCTAATAGCAGCACAAGAATAATAGAACTTACCAACATTAAATTCCGGTTTCTTATATGTTGGGATTCTGCCAAACTGGCATCAGCAAAGGCTTTTTCTAGTTCAGTAAGTTTGATTTTATAGCGAGACTGCCAAAGTTTATATTCTGTTAAGGCTTCATCTCTCCAAAGCAGCCCTTTAGGGCGTTTGCGTTCTTGCCATTGGCGTGCAGCCGTTTGTAATTGATCTCTTAGCCTTGAGCCTTCGGCCATATCTTGTTGCCATTTGACTAAGCGAGGCCAAGCTGTTAAAAGTGCTTCATGAGCAATTTCAATACGCTCTACACCATCATCTGCTTCATAGGCTGTTAAAAGTCGAAATGTAATTAATTTTTCTAGAACACTTTCTGTAGCAGGGTTTTCTAGTACTTGAATAAGTTCTGGGCGAGTAACAACAGCACGAGTTTTTTCACTTGTAACTAACCTGCGCATTACTTCTCTTACTAACCCTTGTTCTTCTGTAGCCATTTGAGCCATCATACTTTCAGCATGACCGGCAAGCGCTCCACCTACACCTCCCATTGCTTGATAGGCTTTGCGCCGTAATTGCTTAAATTGTCTATCACGAAGCTCCCAAAGTTTTGAGCCAGTAAAAGCTAGTAAGGCTAAAGCAGCAGGTTGTTGTGCTACTTCATTTACAATCTCTATAGGTAATTGTTGATCTTCAAACTCATAACCTACTTGCTGTGCTGGTTTTATTAAAATAGTTAGTAAATCTTCTTTGTCAGGAGTTGCTAAAAGGTATAACCCGTTGTTAAGTCGCTCTTTAAGCCCTGTTAATGCTTGAGTTCTAATTAAAAAATCATCTCTTAATGTAATTACTAAACGAATGGGTTCTTCTGCATTGCGTGCTAGTTGTGCTAAGGTAATAGAAAAAACCTCTCTTTGATCAAGCTCTAAACACAAACTAAATAACTCTTCTAGCTGATCAACCACAAGCAAAAGCTTTTTGTCTAAATCAACTAAATGCTTTCTTAAAACTTCTCCTAGAGAGCTAGGATTATTTGTAATAGATTCTACTGAGGGAAGATAGTTTAATTTTAGCTTAGATAACTGTGCTAATAGGCTAACTAATGGTGTTGAACCTGGTCGCACTGTAACACTTAGCCATTCTTTTGATAACGCTGGAATAACACCGGCTTGAACAAAAGAGCTTTTACCTGCTCCTGATGGCCCTACCACAGCTAGTAAGGCTTGGTTGAACATTCGGTTGAGAAATATTGAAGTCTCTTTTTCACGACCATAAAAAAGAGAAACATCATTGTTAGTAAAAGATCTTAAGCCAAGATAAGGGACTTGTTCTAGAGCATTTGAGTTAGTGCCAGTTGTTGCTAAATCAAATACATTTTTGCTAAACCATTGCCAAATTTCATCATCTTGAAGTTCAAAGCCTAAAGGGAAGGAGACAAATCGCCCGCTATTACGGCCTTGTCCAGCAAAGAGAAAAATCTCTTCTGTTGCACCAGGAAAAGGAGGTGCTAGCTTAACTAAAGGCCACAATTTTATAATTGGGTGGTTGTTGCTATCAGTAATTAATGGTTGATCTAGATCAAAATTTTTTATTGTTAAAGCTTCAATGCTTCTAAAATGCAATCCAATTCTTTGTTCTGTATGATCTTTACGAGGGATAACTAGGTGATAGTCTTGCAAAAAACTTAATGATGATAAAAGGGCAGACATTTGAGTCACTTTTACCTTTAGTATTTCTATGGCTTCATTAGAGTATATTTTTCTTTTAGATAAATCTTGGATTGATAGAAATGCTTCAAAGAGAGAATAAGTTTCACTATTAGTTGAGTTATCTAAAGTAAAAAACAATGAAACTATTTCTGGAATAGGGAATGCGTCTCGATGCCTAACAAAAGGTTTACATAGTTCTTTTGTAAAATTTAACCATTCTTCTTGGCTTAGGTCTTGTTTATGCAATTTTTGTAGTAGGTTAATAGCTTCTATTTCTTGTTTTTCTAAAAGAGCAGATCCAATTTGTGTACGGCAAGCTAGTGCTAATAAAGCTAAATAACGAACTAGACCAGAAAATAAATCTAAGAGTTCTTCTCTGAGTTGATGAGGATTTTTAGCTGCTGCTAAATTAGCTATACTTTGTGCAATTGGTTGTGGTGCGTTAGATAAAAAGCTTTCCTGCAACTTAGCATCAATTTGTGGTAATGCTGCTTGTTTTTCCTTTATTCCAGAAGCCTGACGAAAAGCAGCAGCAAATTCTAAAGCAGTGTGATAGCGTTCTGAGGGTTGTTTAGCTGTAGCTTTAGCTAATACTTCATCCAACAAAGCAGGGAAATCTTTGCCTAATGGAGGCATAGGCTTAGTTAAATGCGCTAAAGCCATATCTAAATGAGACTTTTCTCGAAAAGGTCGATCTCCTGTTAAAACTTCATAACTTAATATAGCTAGTGAATAAATATCAGATTGAGCTGCAACTAAATGAGTGCTTGCCCATTGCTCAGGAGACATATAAGGAGGTGAACCTATTACGCCAATTGTTTGAAATTCTTGAGAAAGCTCTGAAGCAAGCTTATCTAACTCTTTGTGGTTTGTTTGGGCATTTTTTATATTATTTAAGGTTAAGGTTAGTTGTGATGTTAAACTTTTAGCAGAAGAAGTTTTGTTAGCTTGTTCTTCTGTATCTATAAAATTTGGGTTAGCTGTTTGAAAGTCATTTTGCTGATTGGTGATTGAAATATCAAATATTTGATTTATTGATTGTGTATCAACATCAGCAGAAACTTTAGCCTCAGTCTTACTTAAACTAGAAATAAATTTTGGCTTAGGTCGATCAAAACCTTTTGCAATACCAAAGTCTAGTAATTTAGGCAATAATTGCCCAGCACGAGAGATCACCATTACATTTGCTGGCTTTATATCACGATGAATAACCCCTACTTCATGTGCTGTATGAACTACTTCACAGATCTTTTCTAAAAGTGGAACAAATCGTTCTAATGGTAAAGCTCCTTGTATTCTTAGTAATTGCTCTAGAGTAGTTCCTCTAATTAACTCCATTGCAATCCATAAAAGACCATCGTCTTCAGCTCCAAAAGCATAAATATGAGCTGTATAAGGATGCTCTAAACGTGATGCTAAACGGGCTTCCCGCTTAAAACGCTCTATTTTTTCGGTATCATTTAAGTGTCTAGTGCGCAAAATTTTTATAACAGCTTCTCTACCAAGAGTAGCTTGTTCAGCACTGTAGACTGTTCCAAATCCTCCTTCTCCAAGTTTTTCTTTAAGAATAAACTCACCTAATTTGCGGCCTATTAACTTGTTAGCATCAAAAAAATTGGATTCATCAACAGACATAATTTATTCTACAAATAGATAACCCTTAGTGTTTTACTGGTTTTTCTTTCTTTATATAGATAATGTGTTATTTTTTTTGGTGGCTCTACATAATAACGCAAAAGCCCTATTTTTTATCCTTAAAACTTTGAATGTTTCTTTGAAATGTTCTAAAAAACTAAATTTTTTCCTGCGCTTTTTCTTGACAGAAATATAATATATTGCTAAATTATTCCTAATTGAAAAAGATTTTCAATTTCTCTTGCAAAAATAGGATGGTAGATTGTGAAATCCACAGATAGACTTATAGGAATTTTAGATTCAAGCCAAGAAAATCAACGTTTAGAATTAGTTATAGAAACAGAAGGTACTCCTAAATTAGCACTTAGATTAGTTACCTATGCAAAAGGCTTAGGATGGAATACACAAAAGACTATTTATATTGATAATCAACAAGCTGAAGAGTTGCAATTTTTATTAGGAGGAGCTCGCTCATTACTTAAACAAGCAACTCGTGGGCAAGAGAACAACCCAGCACAAGCTAGCGAGCAAAGCAAAACAGTCCGTCAGTTTAAGACAAAAAACCTCACTCTTTCTCAAAGAAAGTCAGCTTAAAATAAATAAGCCCAGTTTCAAAAAACTGGGCTTATTTTTTTCTTAATTCTTACTTAGGCTTTATTACAAACTAACATTAGCTAGCACGATGTAAAGTAATTTCTTTTTCCTTATCTGATACAGCTACATTGCCTTTGCTAGTCATCTTTTCCATTTCTTCAACATGAGTTTGTTCTTCTTGAATCATTGATTCTAATAGGAATTTTAGTGTTGGAATACTGCTAGACATTTCCCAAGCTTTCAAATAAGCAGCTAGAGCATTGCGTTCTAATTCTAAATCTTGTTCTAACATTTCACTTAGATCAGTAGTTTGATGAATGGTTGCTGGTTCAACTGTAGGCACACCACCTAGAGCAACAATTTTATCTCCTATAACTCCTGCATGCTTAAGAGCATCTTTGCTTTGATCTTTGAAGAAGTCAGCATAAACAATTCTTTGATGGCCGGTTACTAAAAAGCTATGCTGCATATACTGTACAACACCTGCATATTCTAGGCTTAAAATTTTGTTAAGTTGTTCTACTATTTGCTCATTACCGTTAGACATTGGTCACCTCTTTCCTAGCTTAAAGTTTTTCATTACTTATTTTTTTCTTACCCAGAATTTGGGCGCTTGCTTGATGGCGAAAGAGTAATAGAAAAGATTCTCCTTGTCAAGCTAAATATTTGATAAATAAGCAGTTAGAATTGAAAATCGTTTTCGATTTCAATTTTGACTAATTTCATAGTAGATTTAGTTAGTTCTTAGCCTTTTAGTTTTAGCCTTCTAGTCTTACATTTTAAAGATTACTCTAAGCTGGGAAATAAGTTTATGAAGCAATGTATATTAATTTTTTTTATTATTTTTACTATTTCATTCAATAGCTTAGCTTTATCTCAAAATAAGCAAGAACAGGAAAAATACTCAACTTATACTAATGATAGATATGGTTTCTCAATTAGTTATCCCTCAAATGTTCTTATTGGACAAGGTGAGTCAGATAGCGGAGATGGCCAGCAATTTTTATCTAAAGATAAAAAGGTAGAAGTGTTTGTTTTTGCTTCATTTGTGGTTGAAGAAGCTTATAACAAAATGAAACGGCTGTATTTAGACGACTCAAAGAATAATTCAACACAACACCCTCAAAGAGTCGTCACTTATAAAGTACTCAAAAATAATATGTTTGTTATTTCTGGTTATGAAGATAAAAAAATTTTCTATCAGAAGACAACAAGAAATTGTAATGATTCTTTCTTGGTCACTTTTATGATTTTTTATGATAAAGAACAAAAAAATATTTTTGATCCTATTATAACTAAAATGGCTAATTCTATTACAATAGATGATTGTAACAACAGAAAATAGACTATTTGTTTTTTTACCATTTGAAAAGCTTTTACTTGTAGTTTTTGGTAAAAATTAAGGTAAATAAATTTATGATAGAAATAAAATCTCCTTCAACTTTAAATGAAATTGTAGAAAGTTTTAATGATTTACATAATCAAAGTACTAGGTACTGGAATTTATATCAGACAGAACAGTTTTTTGCTAAATTGGAAGATGCCTGGTCACCAGCCGACAATGTAAGACATCTCAATAAATCAAACCAACCTTTAATTCTAGCCTTATCTTTGCCTAAACTCTTAATAAGACTGATGTTTGGTAAACCAAGCTCTTCATCCTTAAGTTATGACAAATTAAAAGAAAAATATTTATCTGTATTAGCCGCTGGAGGAAAAGCTGGCAAATTTGCCCCAAAAGAGCGTAAGGAAACTAATTTAGAAGACTTTCGCTCTAAAATAATGCTAGAAAGAGAAGAAATATTTCAAAAATTAATAGCTACAATAAAAAAATTACCTGAGGATAGCCTTGATAAATATAATTTACCTCATCCGCTACTTGGTAAACTAACTGTCAGAGAAATGCTCTATTTTACAGTTTATCATAATCAACATCACATTCTTGTAGTTGAGCGTAGAAAGAAAGCCTTACAGAAGTGATTTATAACAAAAATACTTTATGAATTATTAGAAGTATTTATTTTGGAGGAAAATGTGAACGGGGAATTTAAGATTGTTTGTAAACATAGTGGTAAAGTCCTAGAAGTATCTAAACGTCAGAAAACAGATGAAGCAGAAATAGTGCAAAATGATTGGCGTAAAAGAAATAGCCAAAAATGGTTGATTGTAGAGTTGGGAGACGGTACTCATAAAATTATGGCCAAACACAGTGGTAAGGTGTTTGATGTTTGTGGTGGTGCTAAACATAAAGGCGCAAAAATTATTCAATACAAATGGCATGGAGGAGATAATCAAAGATGGTATTTGATTCCATTGGAAGATGATTCCTTTAGAATAGTGTCTAAACATAGTGGGATGAGCTTAGATATATGTGAAGGGAGTCATGAAAATGGAGCTTCTTTAATACAGTATGATTGGCATGGAGGAGATAATCAAAGATGGTATATTGAAAAATTATCGGAAAATACAGAACCAGTTATCCATGACTCAGACCAAATAGAAAATTCATCAGATGAGGACTCTGTAAAACCTGATTTAGAAGCTTGTATTGAGCAATTACAAACATTAAATTCTGTTGAAAGAAAAATCAAAGATTATATTTCTCTAAAATATGATTCAACTTCTAAATCTGTTTGTCTAGGGATTGAGAACGCTTTCTTTGAAGAGGAAATTTCAAAAATCCAAGATAAAATCCTTCGAGATACAGAGTTTAATTATGAAGAAATAAAATGGTTTCAGTTTTTGCATATAGAACCTAATAAAAAAGAAATGGTTATAAAGTTCCGTTTCCACAAAAAACAGTGGGAAAGCAGTTTCTTAAACAAAGTTCTTATATATAGTAAAACTGCTTGGATAAAAGCAGGAATCCATTTTGAGGTAAAAAATAACTCTATTGTAGCAAATGCATATGCTCGTGAGGAAATGCAAGAATCTCTTTCAAATGAATTTAATTGGTTTGTTGATGTAGTAGACCAAGTTCAATTAACACTAACAAGTATCTTTGAATCAATAGTTAATGCAGATGAAAGTACACTCTTAGCAACTGTAGAAGGTATATATAATTTTCTAACTATTTCAGATATAACTAACCTTAGTCAACTCCTATCAAAATTTCACCAATGGCATTACAGCTACTTAATCAGTGCTAATAATTTTGTTTATCATAGAGAACGACTATGGATTTATTTTAAGATAGATGAAAACAAAATTAATGAATTTATTGATGAAATTCAAGAGTGGGTTACAAATTTAGCAAAATTGCCTTCTCTGATTAAATAGAAACTATTTTGGACATCTAAAACTCAAAGCTTAATTGTCCTTGGCTTTGAAGCTTTATCATATTTGGATGTCCAAAAATTTCTTCACAAATTTGACCTGCACGCTCAAATTTATCTTCATAGCTTCGGCTTATACAAACAAAAAAGCGCCATAAATAGCGGTGCTTGTCCATTAAGTTCTTAATCTCTGGATTATGAAAATCTCTCAAAGAACGAGGGCTAGAATCATCAACTTTTACAGGTACTGAAGCCTCTTTTAATGCCATACTTGCAGCAGGACAATAGATGATCACTGAGCCTACAGGTAGCTCAAGTCTACGGGCAATTTCCTCTTCAGCTATAGTGCGTGCTGAGTCTTCATTAAAGTAATATTTTCTTTCTAAAACCTTTTGCTCCTCTTTTGTAATACCACCTTGAGACTCATTTTGTTGTAATGCTAGAAAATAAACACGCTTGTAAAGTTGTCTGTTTTCAAGTGCTGTAATTAGATTTGTAACAGCACGATTATGAGCTTTAGTCTTTAACACATATAAAAAACTATCATCTTTTAGCTCAAATAAATCTTCTAGCTTGATCTTTTGATTTTCTATTGCTAACTCAAGTGCTTTAGAAATCATTGCTCCAGCTACTGCTTTAGCATGATGATAATAAACTCTTTCTGTTAATGTGTAACGTATTCTAAGTAAATTTATTAGTTCTGATAATGCGTCATGACGAAATAGCCCGTCTTTTCTAAGCTCGATTACAAATTGCCCATCAACTATAGAAAAATAGCGGAAAATTCTTTCATCATAAAATTGTGAAAACCCACAGAAGAAAGCATCTCGTTTAAGGTAATCCAAAAGATCTGCACAAATTGTTCCTGCAACTATTTGATAGAGAAAAGGTGCTGCTAAGGCTTCTTTGCGAGAAGATAAAATATTAAAAACTTCCTGGTAGATTTCTTGGCTCATTAGCGCGGATCTTAACGGTTTGCTATCCAGAAAATAGCTTAATCTAGCTTTGTTTTCATCATGCCTTTCAAAAATTCTACGCTCATCTTCAAATGTATGACCATAAGGAATATGCGTAATATCATGTAATAGTGCTGCTGCCACAATTATTTGCTCAGTTTGTTTATCTATAGGGGTGTTAAGCCCAGCACTAGAATGATTTTGGCGAATTGCAGCAATTATTTTTTTTGCTAACCAACAAGTTCCTAAAGAATGCTCAAAACGACTATGCACCGCGCTTGGATAAACTAAAAAAGATGCTCCAAGCTGCTTAATTCCTCGCATTCTTTGCATTTGAGGGCTATCAATTAAAGCTAATTCCTCTTTTGTAAAAACCATATCTCCATGAACAGTGTCACGGAAAATTTTGTTTCCCATCATTATTTCCTTAAAGTTTAGACAAATTTTCTAGTAAACCATCAATCAAGTTTCCTAATAGCCATTATTGTAAGATCATCAGAAAGATGCTTACCTGCTCGAAAACCATTTAAATCATCAACAATAAAATTCATAAGCCTATCTAAAGGTTCTAAGCTGTATTTAGAAAGGAGTTCACCAAGTCTATCTTTCCCATATTCATCCCCAAAACTGTTTTCTGCTTCAGTTAATCCATCAGTGAAAATAAGTAAGGTATCATTGGTTGAAATGGTAAATTTTTTAGATGAAAAACTTTCATTATTAAACATTCCTATAGGCAAACCTGTGGCTTCTATACCAATTAAATTGTCTTTTTGCACAAGTAATGGAGGCAAATGCCCAGCATTACAAATTTCTACTTCTCCACACTTAGAAACTTTTCCACACACCAAAGTAGCAAAATGCATAGGCATAGTGCTTTCACAAAATATGCTGCTAACTCTTTCTACAAGCTCAACTAAAGGAAGCTTTACTGAAATCAAAGAACGAAACATTGCTTGTAGCTGAACCATAAGCATTGAAGCCGCAACACCTTTTCCTGAAACATCTCCCAACATAAAGTAAAACTCTTCATCATTAACATTCACTAAATCACAATAGTCTCCACTAACTAAACTAAGGGGCTCATATTTATAAGAAAAACTCCAACCCTTTAAACATAAATCTTCCTTGGGTAGTAGACTTTTTTGTATAAGAGATGCCAATTCTAAATCTTTTTGAAGTTGTTGTTGCTGAATAATTGTTAAGTCACCTAAGCAAAACTTAGTAAGAGGGTTAGCCATTAATCTATCAGGCTCTATTTCACCTTTGCAGATTTCACAAATTCCAAAAATGCCATGACTAACTCTTGCTAAAGCAGCATCCACTTCATTAAGAAGGCTACTTAATTCTTTATTTTCTCCAAAATCAATTAAAGCATCTTGAAGTTTACTACGGCGTTCAAGTAATTGATCTTGGATAATAGAATCTATCACTGTTACCATAATTTCCTACTTATAGCTGTAATATTTAGTCAGTGAAATATAAGCAAATACAGTGGTCTTGTCAACAGGAATGGGGATTTATTTACCAATGGTGTAAATAAGCAAAAAAATAACCCAGCCGGGGAAGCTGGGTTATTTTTACTCAAGAGTTAACCTTAGAAACAGAACTCCTTAGCTGTCATAGCCTTAATAGTTGAGAAGTCTGTATTGACTTTAACTTTGTGGGGTTTTTTGTCTATGTCATTTGTTAGGTAAGAAATAAGGTATTGTTGTTTGAGCAGTTGAGCAAATCTTTGTAATGGTGCATCAAAAGTTACATATCCAAAGTTCATATAAAAAGATTCTCCACCTGTTTGCTCACTTATGTAAATTAGAGAGTTAATACCACTATTACGAGCAAAAAAGTTTTTCACTCTTGGAGAAGGTGAAAATAAGGTAAAGATCGTAATATTGTTATCTTGAGCCTCTCTCATTACTTGATCTAAGTATAAGTTGGCAGAAGCTGGGGAAACGCTTCCATTAAAAGAATCATACCCATCTGAAATAAACAATACCTCATTACGTCCTCGCTCTAAACCATTGAAAGAAGATAAAACACTCTTTAAGTTTAGGTAAGGACTAATAAAGAAGTTGCTATAAGGATCTACTACACGCAGTTTGCTGGAGGCTTCAGCTAAGTTTGAAGTGAAGGGTTGGACAATATCTACAAAATTGTCTTTGTTGTAGGCTACCATTACTCTTGAGTCGGTAGGCAGATTGAGGATAAATTGTTTTATAGTGTTAAGCTCTAGATTAACATCAGGAAGCCCTTCTTGAATGACAATTGCTAAATTCAAAGGTGCTTCATTGCTAGGAATAGCAAATAATACTGGTACAGCTACTCCATCTTGAAATACTTGAAAATCACTTGCTTGAAGTTGAGGAACACTAGCATTATTTTTTTCTTTTAATGTAACCGTAATAGTTTTAGTTGTTTCTGGCGCAAGATTTTGAGCAAATACTACACGGTTAAACATTCCCAAAATCGGGCATATTGTTAAAAGAAAAGCTAGAATTAAATTAGTGAAATTACGGTTAAACATGGTAGTTACCTCCTTATCTAACCAATTTTTCCACTCTATAAGCACGCAAGATTTATGCCAGATACATATATAGTAAAATATAAGTAAATACCCTAAATAAAATTTAAAAACAATGGTGTTTTTATTGTGTTGTGTTAAGTTTTGTGAAGAGGCTTTATTTAATGTGTGAAAATACCCCCTTTTTGTGGGGATATTTCCATTTGTCAAGCGTTGTGTTTGACTGATATTGCCTAAAATTGTAAGCTATTTTTGCTTATGCTATAATTTTATAGAGTTTGAATACCAATAAAAGGCACACCTTATGACAGACCGAGAACTATTAGAGCTTATACTAAAGAATCAAGAAGCAATACGCTCTGACATAAACAAAGTAGAAGCGAAAGTTGATAATGCTATTGCTGATATAAAAGAAGTAAAAGTTGACTTAGTTGAGATTAAAACTGATGTACAGTACCTTAAGAATAATGATGAAATAGACTCAATTAGCATCAATGGTGCTTATAATCTTATCAAAGGGTTAGATACTAAATTTGATAAGCTAGTTGCAGAGATTAATCACCAGCGTAGATTTATGCAAAAGTCTATAGGGGATTTATCAGCCGATTACTCAAACTTGGAAGAACGTGTTGAAAAACTAGAGCAAGATAAGAAAGCAAGCTAACCCAAAGTAATTACAGTAGATATTTCTATGATGCCGAAAGGCGTTGAGCACATATTCCTCAGGGATTAAGTTAAAAATACTACACTAAAAAACTCAAACTCTATCAAACTCAGGTGTAGAAATTCAGAATGTTAAAAAACTAAATCAAAACAAAAACAAATTTTCTTTATAAATATTGGTTGCTGATGTATTATTACTGCCCATAGTATTACTGCAACTATTGTGCTTGTGGATAATATTCTTAATGAATACTATAGAACTTCCTATATTACATATTTCTCGCTATCAAATTAAACTAAACGCAAGAGATTCAGCTAGATTGCCAGTATTTCTTGGTTCAACACTGCGTGGTGCTTTTGGACACTCACTAAAGGCTACTGTTTGCATTGTTAACCATCGTGATTGTAATCGCTGTATAGTTGCAGATCGTTGTGTATATCCTTATCTTTTTGAGACTACTGCTAATGAAAATAATAATCAACATGGACAACAACTCCCTCATCCATTTGTACTTTCACCTTTTTTGCTAGAAGGTTCTAAACCTGGTGATTATCGACATTTTAAAAAAGATGATGAACTAGTTTTTGAGCTAACTTTAATGGGAAGAGCTATAGATTATTTGCCTTATGTTGTTTATTCAATTAGCCAAATGGCTGAAAAGGGCTTTGGACTTCAACACCGCAGTAGCTTTAAGCTTTCAGAGGTACTTTGTTTAGATACCAGTCCTATTAGTAAAGTTTATGATAGCAAAACAGAAAAACTAACTTCTCCAACTACAACAAAAACCTTAACAGAGCTAGTGCAGGCTCGATTAGAACAGCTTTCAACAAGCTTTGCAAGTAGTAATCTAATAGAATTAACATTGCAATTTACTACACCAACTCGCATTAGAGTAGATAAAGATTTACAAGCAGAATTAAGTTTCTCTCTTCTGATTAGAAATATAATTAGGCGTATATCAATACTTTCTAAACATCATGGGCAAAAACAAAACCAACAAAATGAATGGCAAATCAATGTTGCTGCTTTATTACAACTTGCAGAAAGTGTTCAAACTAAAAATAGCCAGCAATTTTGGTGGGACTTTGAACGTTATTCTGGTCGCCAACAAACATATATGAAGTTAGGTGGATTTGTTGGTCAGATTACTTACAGTGGAATAGCCATAAATGCTTTACTCCCAATAATTGTAGCAGGCGAAATCCTTCATATTGGTGGTAACACTAGTTTTGGCTTAGGCAAATACAAAATAACTCAATAACAGTTAAATAATAGCTAAATAAGTGGTTTGTGGAGGGAAAATGTCTCAACTCAATGAGCGAGATACTTTAGTTTATAAGGCTTTGACAAATGGCTTAAAAAGGTTTTTAGAAAAAAATGATAAACAAAAGCATTTTGCAGAAAAACTTACAAAAAAATTTAATGAATTTTATGACTCAGCTTCTATTTCTAATACTAGTATCCTCTCTAGAGTAGAAAAGCTAGCTAGTGATTTTGCTCTAAAATGTTCTAATGCTTCCTTAAAAGTAGTAACAAATAGTATTTACATTGAAGAAACAAGAAAAAATCATAAAGAGGAAACACAGAAAAGTAAAGACAAGTATTTTTATGGACATAAAGCACTTGCACTATCTGAAAATATTTTTCCTAAGGAAAATAGCTCTCAAGATTTGACAAGCCAAAACGCTTATTGGAAATCTTTTGAGGATGAGTATAACAAATTACCAGACCAAAATTTTTTAACTTATTTTGAATCTTTAGTTTATCTGCTACACAAATATACTTGGTGTTTACCTGCTAGAACAGAAACCGACTTTTTAGAAGTTTCACTTTATGATCAAAGCCGTATAACAGCAGCACTAGCAGCTTGTTTGTATGATTTTAATGACTCTACTCAAATAAAAGCAGGGAAAGAAGAAATTTTACTTATTGAAGGTGACATTTCTGGGATTCAGAAATTTATCTATAACCCTGCTTTTAATGGACAAGAATTACAAGATGGTATTGCTAGGCGATTGCGTGGACGTTCCTTTTATTTAAACTTACTGCTTAAAACCCTAACGGATTATTTAACTCAAAAGCTAAATTTATACAGCATCAATGTGTTATGGGCTACTGGAGGACACTTTCTAGTTATAGCTCCTAATACAGAAACTACTAAGAAAAAGTTAAATAGTGCTTCTAAAATTATTCAGGAATGGTTTTGGGAAGAATTTAGAGGTGCGCTAAGTCTGATAATTGCTGATTTATCAGTAAATATGGAGCAATTAAAAAACTTTAGTGTTATTCGTAGTCATCTTGGGCAAATCACTGCAAAACTTAAATTGCAGCAGTTTTCTACACCTTTAGAAATAGTTGATTCATCGCTTGACAAAGCTTGGCAAAGCTCTTGGGTGCTAGAAATGCAAGAAGATATTTGTTGTGATACTGGTCGGGATATTTCACAAAATGAAATAGATGTTTCAAATTTTTACCAAAAAGAAGAAGAAAATCCAAAGTTACGTAGCAGCCATAGCTTAAACTTTGACCGTATAGGACGAGTGCTAATTGAGGCTAAAACAATACAACTTCGACGGAATAGCGAATGGAATATTGAAAATTCAAAACACATTAAAATGCCTAAGAACAAGGCAGAAGCAGAAAAAAAAGAGCAATTTAGCCTTGGACAATGGCTAATAGAATTTCCTAAATTAAAGCGTTGTTGGTTGTTAAGTAATAATGTTGAGCCAGTTTTAGGTGCAGATTTATGTTTACGAATTGCCAATCACAAAAACCCGGAAATTAGCTTTTTATCCAATAATAAAACAACTTCCCAAGGTTTTGAATTTTTGGCTGATGCTGTTGCAACAGAAAAAAATGAAACAGGTCGTAAGCAGATAGTAGAATTTCATAAGCTTGCAGGAAAAGCAAAAGAAGCAGGTGCAGCAGAGTTCCTAGGTGTTTTACGGATGGATGTAGATAGCCTAGGGTATGTTTTTGCTAAGGGTTTTACTGAGGAAAAGGATAAATCTATTGCTAAAGTAGCTAATTTGTCTCGAATGTTGGATATGTTTTTTACTGGCTATCTAAACACTTTAGTCGATAACCATAATTTATACATAACTTATGCAGGTGGAGATGATCTTTTTATAGTAGGTGCTTGGAATGAAGTAATAGATTTAGCTGAAACTATCAATGAGAAATTTAAGGCTTATTGTGGAAATAACCCAAGCTTACATATTTCAGGTGCAGTTGCACTTTGTAAAGGTAAATACCCAATAGGGCGAGCAGCAGAAGAGTCAGGTGAATTGTTAGATAACAAAGCTAAAAACTTAAAATACAAAAATGCTCTAGCTTTTATGAATAAAGCAATTGCTTGGGATGATTGGCCAGCAGTGAAAGACACAGCTAAAAAAATAATTGAAGGATTAGAAAAAGGAACTGTTTCACGTAGTTTTATCTATAACTTACTAGCACTCTACAACCAATATATAGATGTTTCCAGCCGTGATCAAAAGAAAAACACTACAGCCCATCTTCTTTTAGTTCCAAAATTTCTATACTCATTAGTACGTAATGTTACAGATAAAAACTTATGTATTGAGTTAGAGACAATGATTCATAAACAACAAGCATATCTATCAGTAATTGCAGGATATGCAGCACTTAAAACCCGATCTAATAGTGAGAAAGAAAAATTGAAAGGAGTAAATGATGAGCAACTATCTCCCAAATAAAGCTAATCCACCAAGAGTAAATGAAGCATTAAATAAGTTTTGTATTTTAATTCAAAATAAACGATTTACAGATAATGATGTTTTAAGTCTGAATGAAGAATTGGGTAAATCATTAACTGGAAGAGATGACACTATTACTCAGATTAATAAGTTTTATAACTTAGTAAAAGTAGCAGAAGTTACTGATTCTGCACAACTAGCTATAAAACTTCATGTGCTTAAAGCACAAATAACTTATGCAACAGCCCGTGAAACAATTAGCCCAGACTTTAAGAAATTCTTTGATGCATCACTAGAAAAAATACTAAAAAATAATAATCCAAACGAGCGCAAAGAATGGCTTAAGGACTTTGCTGTTTTCTTTGAGTCGGTTTATGCCTATTTCTATTTTTATACAAAATCAAAATCTAAGGGAGGATACTAAAAATGAATAAGCTAATTGCAACTGTTACTTTAAGCGGCAAAATAGAATGTGTTACAGGTCTGCACATAGGTGGAACAGGTGGTGGATATGAAATAGGTGGAATGGATAATCCAGTAATTAGAGATCCTTACGATGGATTTCCTTATATTCCAGGATCATCATTGAAAGGAAAAATGCGTTCACTTTTAGAGTGGGCAGAAGGCAAAGTAGGAGATGGCAAGCCTCATTTTAGTAGTGACATAAACGACCCTATATCACGTATTTTTGGTGCTCCAGCAGAAGCAAATCGCCCTGCAGGTCCTACACGTTTGATTGTTAGAGATTGTTTTCCAGATGAAGACACTAAAAAAAGAATGAAAGAATTAGAAGCCAAACAAGGCTTACCAAAAGTTGAAATTAAAACAGAAGTTAATATCAATCGAATTACTTCTAAACCCTTATCAGGGCCTAGAAAAATGGAACGCGTTCCTGTAGGTTCACATTTTGATTTTGCAATGGTTTACTCCCTCTATAACATTGAAAATTCTACAGTTAAAGATGTTGATTTACTTGATAAAGTTTTTATGGCTTTACAACTTTTAGAGGATTCTGCTTTAGGTGGAAGCGGTTCACGAGGTTGCGGTCAAATACAATTTTTACTAAATGAACCTGTGATTCGCAAAGTAGAGGATTATGAAAGTGGCAATAAACCTCCTAGACAAAGTAACTCACAAATAAAACTGAACAACTATAAAGAAGAAATTACCAAACTAAAGAAAGCTTTGGGGGCTTTATGATTGTCTACCTTAAACCTAAGTCTCCTTTTGCTAAAGCTGTACCTCGCTCAGATACGCTCTTTGGCGCTATTTGCTGGGCTATAAAGGTGCTCTATGGTGAAAAAGAGTTGATAAATTTATTAGATGAGTTTACGTCTGATAATGCCCCTTTTATTGTTAGCTCACTATTTCCTTTTGTGGAGAAGTTAGAAACTAAAAAGAAAACTCTCTTTTTTCCTCGTCCATTGCTTGTGCCAAAACTAGGAAAAGAGTTTAGTAGCCCAGAAGAATATAAAGAGGCAAAAAAACGTAAAAAAGCAAGGTTTGTTTCTGAAAGTGTCTTTACTAGTTTTATTGATGGAACTTATGAAGCTAAAAGTGAAAGTTTTGTCTCGCAGGCTGGTGCAATAATGACTTTAGCCGAACAAGCCGAACTTAAAGGCTTAGATGGCTTTTTTATAGAAACTGAAATAGCACGTAACTCTATTAATCGGCTTACTAATGCAGTAGAAGCACTTTATTATGAACCTATTACCTCAGTGCGTAACCAAGAAGATTTTTCTACAGGCTTTTATTTCTTGCTCAAACTAGATGCTAATTCTGATAAAAATTTACAACCAAAGCTTGAGGCTGCCATTAGATTTCTTGAGGATAAAGGCTTTGGAGGTAATAGCAATGTAGGTTTTGGTCATTCAGAGGTTGAAATCCAAACTAATAACCCCATTAGTGATTATTCGCAGGCAACTCGCCTAATTACACTTTCATTAATGCATCCTAGCAAACAAGATTTAGAATTTTTAGCAGACCATAAAGCAGAAACTTTTGGTCAGCTTGAAAGACGAAAAGGTTTCCTAGAAAGCCTCTATTTACAAGATGTTAAGCGAGTTTGGAAACCAACACTTTTTATGTTTACAGAAGGATCTGTTTTTCCTTGTGATAAAAACCGGCGAATTTATGGACAATTATTTAAGGAAACTCAAGAACGTAAACCAGGTTTTAGAGTAAGAATAAATGGTCTTGCCTATACTGTAGCCAGCAAAGGAGTTTAAAGCTAGTATGAATCAACAAACTCGCTATGAAACTTATAGCTATAAATTAACTACTCTTTCCCCTTTACACATAGGCACTGGAGAGGAAATGCTGCCAATGGAATATTTTATAGACAGACAGCAAAACCGAATCATTGTTCCTGAACTAGAAAAGCTCTTTGCCTGTGACACAAACCTAGCACCTACATATTTTAAAAGTCTTTCTGCAACACAAAACTTGGGTAGAACTTTTAATGATTTACTTAGTGATCATAAACCTTTGTTTGAGCCTACAAATTGGCGTTATTCAACTTGTGGAACAGATAAGGAAGGACCGTATAAATTCCCTTTTCAGCAACCCTTAGGTGAAGAATTAAAGAAAAATGGAGGTAAAATTCGCCTTGCTACTAAAAATAGTAACTACCAAGTTTACATCCCTGGCTCTTCAATAAAAGGCGCTTTAAGAACAGCTTGGTTGTATAAACATGCTGTTAATGACAAAGAGTTGTTGGAATATATTAGCAAATGTCAATTTGATAGAGATGCAGATAGAGACTTAAATAACGAAATTTTACAGGGCAAAGCTGATCCAAAAGACAGAAATGCTGATCCCAAAAATAAAATTTATGATCTATTTAGAGTTGTCCAAGTAGGTGATAGTCAACCGTTACCATCAAATGATGTGTTAGGCTTAGTTGCTGAGCGAATCCTTAGTGCTAAAGCATTGCTTAGCGAAAAAGATAAACCACTTAAAATAGACGCTAAATTAAAGGATAGTTGGACTTTTTATGAAGCAATTCGCCGAGATTCAACTTTTACAGGAAAAATTATTTTTGATGTAGGTATACTTAATAGCAGTAAAGCCACTGAGAAAATGGGGTGGACTCCTGAACAGAAAAAGCTTTCACTAACTATCTTGTGCCAAGCTGTAAATGAGTTTGCTAAAAATGCTTGTGAATTAGAAACCGAGTATTTTAGTAAACTCCAAACTGTAGATGAACAATGTGAGATGGAGCAAGTAGCAAAGTTTTATGGGGATGAAATGCTAAAAGAAATAAGTAATGCTACTCCTAACACTATGTACTTTTCCTTAGGACATGGTTCAGGCTGGCATAAACTAACAATAGGCGAACTTTTAAGGAAAAAGCTTTCAACTACTGAATTTAAAGTATTAAGATCACGATTTAAATTAGCTACAGATCGATTAGATTTTGAATATCCTAAAAGTCGTAAACTTCCAATGAGCAAAAAATATCGGGCTGCTCGTCCATTTGGTTGGGTAAAAATAGAGTTTAGCAAAGTAAGTTAAGCAAAATCTTATATCTTATAACTTGAGGAAATATTTATGGTTACTTCTTTGATTGTTTCCGTAGGTGGCACAGAAGCCCCTGTTGTTAAGACTATTAGCGAGCATAAACCTAAATATATCTGCTTTTTATGCTCACAAAAATCTGTTGAATTAATTCCTAACATTCGCAAATTGCTTGCTGAAAAGCTTGGTGAAGAAATGCCAAATTTTATTGATCATAAAATTATTCTTGATGATGAAAATGACTTAATCCATTGCTATCAAAAAGCCCGCGAATGTGTTAATCAATTGACTGTTTGGGGAGTAGCAGGTGCTGACACAATTGTTGATTATACAGGCGGCACAAAGTCAATGTCTGTAGCTATTGCTCTTGCAACAGTTAAAGAAGGTTATGAGTTTTCTTACATTGGTGGTGAACGCCGTACAAAAGACGGACTTGGAATAGTTGTTGATGGTTCAGAAGTTGTAAGAGCAGGCATTAATCCTTGGTCGTTGTTTGCTGTAGACGAACGCCGCTTAATAATTAAGTATTTTAACCGTTATCAATATATTGCAGCCAAAGAAATTTGTGATATGTTGGTTGCTAAACAGGAACTAGAAAAAGGGCTTGAGCAATATTTTAAGATTGTTAGCCAGCTTTGTGCTATTTATGACCAATGGGATAAATTCCAACATTCAGAAGCAATTAAGCTTTTTAAACCTGCTATTGAGCAGCTAACTACTTTTGTTTCTTTTAATTCACAAGTTAAATACCAACAGCTTTTAGCTAGCGTCCAAAACAATTTTGAACGCTTAAAGCAAATAGCTGAAGATACTAAACAATTTAAAAAACCTAGTCGCAGTTTGATTATTGACCTTATAGCTAATGCTGAACGTCGTGCAGTAGAAAACAAATATGATGATGCTGTGGCAAGAATCTACCGCGCTCTAGAAATGGTAGCTCAATGTGCAATTACTGAACATCCGCTTAGTGTTTCTAGTGCTAGTGATTTTCCTAGTGATAAAATTCCTGAATTGCTTAGAGAAGAGTATGTTAGGCTATATAGCAGAGATGGAAAAATCAAACTAGGTTCAGAAGCACTTTTTAGAGTTTTAGATAAAATAGAGCCTCCTCATCCACATGCTAGAGTATTTTGGAATCACTATAACTCACTTCGCAATGTGCAAAATGCACGTAATCAATCAATTTTAGCTCATGGAATAACCCCAGTTAAGGCAGAGACTTACGAAACTTTGCGAGCAACACTTTGTGAGAGAATGGCATTAGGTGACTTAGTAGAATTTACTAAACTTCCAGAAGAATAACAATTTTAAAAAAATAATAGGATTAGCTTATGACAACAATGATTGCTTTGCTAGGTGAACAACCTATGCCTATTTTATTGCCAGCACTATATCTAAAGCCTAGTGAAGTAATACTAGTGCATACTTCAGAAACAGAAAAAGTTGCTAAACGTCTTCAACAGATGATTAAGCCTAGCAAATGTCTAAAAGTAGACCCATACAAACTTGCTACAACAACAAACAAAATTGAGGAAGCACTAAGCAGCAAAAGTGAAATAGTTCTTAACTTAACAGGTGGAACAAAACTAATGGCAATTGCTGCATTTAGTTTGTTAGACAAAGTTAAAGGTGAATTTGTTTATTTACAAACTGAATCAAGTAAGCCAATTCTTAAACGCTACTGTTTTAATGAAGGTGATTGGGAATTGCTTAAAGAAGACCTTTTACCAGAGTTAATTACAGTTAAAGACTACTTAAATGCACATTTGCCAGGCTTTACTTGTGAAGGCTTTAGCAAAGATGAGCGAGGTCAACTTACTATAGGAGGTAAATTTGAGAAAGCTATTTATGATGTGTTAGTAAAAGCGGGGTTTGAGGTATTAGCAGGTGTAAGACCTAATGATGTTGGCAATCAAATAGAAATAGATTTAGTGATTAGGCTAGCCAATCGTGTAGGGATTGCAGAAATTAAGCTAGGTGATAAACAACAAGAAAACCCTAAAAAAGGCATTGATCAGCTATCTACAGCAGGTGGACGAGAGTATCTTGGAACTTATACTAGTAAATTTTTGATACTAGCAAGACGATTAAATAACAGTCTGAGGACTTTGGCAAATAATCGAGATGTAACAGTTATAGATAACATTAACTATATAGAAGATAAACCCTTATCAATTAAGGATGCAGAGGATTTGATTAGAACAATAAAAGCTAGATTAACACGTTAACTTTATGGCAACACTGTATTTAACTGAACAAGGCGCAACTTTAAGTAAAGACCATAATCGCTTAGTGGTTGAACTTGCAAATATTGTAGTAAGTGAAATTCATGAGTTCAAAGTTGATAGAGTAGTGATTTTCGGGCATGTTCAATTAACTACACAAGTTATTGCTTTTCTATTAAATAAAGGCATTGACACAGCTTTCCTAACTATGCAAGGCAAGTTAAAAGGGCGACTAACTCCAATTGCTACAAAAAATGTACCACTACGTGTTAGGCAATATGAATATGCTCGTAACGCTATGTTTCCTCTTTTAATTGCTAAACAAATGATAATAGGAAAATTAGCTAATTGTGGGGCAGTCCTAGCCCGGTTTCAACGCAACCATCCTGAATGTGATTTTACAGTCCCAATTTCTACTTTAGTTGCTCTACGCTCAGATATTATTAGGAAACAAACTATAGATAGCCTACGAGGAGTAGAAGGCCATGCAGCAGCAATCTATTTTCAACACTTTAGCAAAATGCTTAGATCCGATTTAGAGTTTAATAAACGAACTAGACAACCTCCTACAGATCCCATCAATGCAATGTTAAGTTTTGGATATACTTTGCTCTATAATGAGGCAATTAGCGCACTAGTTATGTTAGGCTTTGATCCCTACATAGGCTTTTATCATGGAATAAACTATGGTCGTTGCTCGCTTGCCTTAGATTTAATGGAGGAATTTAGACATTTAATAATAGACAGATTAGTTATAAGTTTAACAAATAATAAAGTGTTAACTGCTAGTGACTTTACAACACAACCTGATGGAGCAGTTTACTTAGATGGTGAGCCACGTAAGCGATTTCTAAAAGAATATGAAAAATTTATGGCTTCAGAGTTTAACTATCGACGCACAACAGAAAAAATGACATTTCGCCGAGCTTTACATGAACAAGCGCAACAGTTACAACGAACTTTATTAAAAGGCGAGCTTTATCAACCTTTTGAAGGGTGGCATTAAATGTTTATGATAATAACCTATGATATTGCTGACGAAAAACGCTTAAGAAAAGTAGCTACTCTAATGAAAGATTATGGTACAAGAGTTCAGCGTAGTGTATTTGAATGCTTGATAGAAGAACGTCAACTAGTTGAACTAACAAGTAAACTAATGAAAATTATAGAGATAAGTGAAGATAGTACTAGGTTTTACAAAATTTGTGGTAGTTGTCAAGAAAAAATACAAGTAATTGGCAAAGGGAATATTACAAGTGATCCAGATGTATATATTTTCTGAAAGATCTATAAGATGATTCAAAATCAATAAGTTAATAAGTAAAATATTAAGAATGCAATAATTTGTTATGAAAAAGCAGGTTAGCCGCAAAGAGCTAACTAATTGATAATACTTGACAAAAGGTAAAATTATATGTTTCAATTAAAGCAAGTCTTAATAGTAGTATTCCTAGTATACAAAAGAGCTAGCCAAAATAGGTGTTTTAAGGCTTTATTCATAAGCACTTGAAGGTTAGTGAGTAGGAATCCAAGACGCGCTTCGAGCGGATTAAGACAAAGTTTGATCCATTTTGGTTGTAAAGCAGGTTATACAAATTGGTAGGAATCCAAGACGCGCTTCGAGCGGATTAAGACATAAGAACTAGCCTGAGATTTAAATTCATAAACTGGGGTAGGAATCCAAGACGCGCTTCGAGCGGATTAAGACCCTAACCATATTATCAAAATAGTTCTATTTGATGCTAGCAAACGATTTTAGTAGGAATCCAAGACGCGCTTCGAGCGGATTAAGACCTGCTTCTGCCTCGTCAATCATTAGCGACCAAGGATCTTCTGGTAGGAATCCAAGACGCGCTTCGAGCGGATTAAGACAAGCATTAAACTGATCCCCTAAAGGATTAGCATGAATGATTTTGTAGGAATCCAAGACGCGCTTCGAGCGGATTAAGACTTAAAAAACTATCAGTGGCATGGTAAAAGCAAACTCTGGTTTGTAGGAATCCAAGACGCGCTTCGAGCGGATTAAGACTTAAAACGATTGACGATAAAGAAACAAAAGCAATAGATGAATTAAGTAGGAATCCAAGACGCGCTTCGAGCGGATTAAGACCGATCTTCTATGCTGCTTTCTACATCTTTTACTAGACTTTCGTAGGAATCCAAGACGCGCTTCGAGCGGATTAAGACAGCTATATCTCTTTCTATTAGAGTAGGTTGCCAATCTCGTGTAGGAATCCAAGACGCGCTTCGAGCGGATTAAGACGTAAAAATATACGCTTTCAATTCAACCTTTCTAGCACGAATTGTAGGAATCCAAGACGCGCTTCGAGCGGATTAAGACTAAAAGGTCACTACCATAATTAACAAAATCAATATCATTCAGTAGGAATCCAAGACGCGCTTCGAGCGGATTAAGACTAAAAGTAAGCCAACAGTTGAAAGCGCAAAAGCTGCTTTAGTAGGAATCCAAGACGCGCTTCGAGCGGATTAAGACCTACCAATCAGACAATTGCCCGTTTCAAGGCTATCAGATACAGTGAGTAGGAATCCAAGACGCGCTTCGAGCGGATTAAGACCTTTAACATCTTTGCCGTTTATTGAGCCAAAAGCCTCGATTCTGTAGGAATCCAAGACGCGCTTCGAGCGGATTAAGACTCCATTACTTAGATGGCAAAATATGTCAGAAAATGCTCAGGTAGGAATCCAAGACGCGCTTCGAGCGGATTAAGACAGGTCTTTAGCTTTTACAAGCATACTTTCAGCATAGTCTTTATGTAGGAATCCAAGACGCGCTTCGAGCGGATTAAGGCTAAAAGAAAAAATTATTTGAGCTGTAAATTTTGACATGTTGAGTTATATTATTTATAACAATCTAATATAATCTAATGCAATTTAATATAATTATTTCAAACTATTTAAGGAAACTTTAATGTCAGTCCGTATAAATAACAACAATTCAATAAATCAAATTCAACAACAAACTACCCCTTCAACAAATCGTACTGCTCAACAAGCTACTGCACGCAATAATAGCGAATTTCAAAATAACCCCATTTCCCAAAGACCAACTCAAAGAGGTCTTGTGCGTAGCTCAGAAAATATTAGTGCTAACCTTCTTCGTGGGCAGCTTCAAGCTAGTCCTAATTTAAGTACGTTTACAAAAGATATTCTTAATGTAATGCGTCCGGCTGCATCTGGAAGAGAAGGATTAACTGCTACTGCAACTGCTACGCCTAATGCAGCAATAAAAGATTTCCAAACTACTAGCTCAACAATCGGTATTAACGATGATTTATCTGTTACAGGAGTAAATGTTGCGGTAAATATTGATCATACTTATGCTGGTGATGTGGAAGTAAAATTAAAATCTCCTTCTGGTAAAGAAGTTCTACTACGTCCTGCTAGTGGTGGTAGAGGTACAGGAACAGTTAATTTTACTGCAAATCCTGCTGATTTTAATGGAGAGTCAAGCAAAGGTAATTGGACTTTGGTTGTCAATGACAAAGCTGCTCTAGATTCTGGTACATTAAAATCTTGGAGCTTAAATGTTTCTGGAAATCCAAAAACTCCTCCACCTAGCACTACTATTACTAAAAGTGTTACTCCTAATGTAACTATTGCAGATGAAAACACTACGGTTTCTACTATAGATATTACCGATGAAGGAAGTTTAGAAGACTTAAAATTAAGTGTAGATATAGCACATCCATTTCGTGGAGACTTGGTCATTAAATTGGTTTCTCCTTCAGGCAAAGAAGCTATTTTGACTAATCAAGAGGGTGGTGCTAATGATGATTTTGTTCTTTCGGCTGATAGAATTAAGGATTTTGCTTTTTCTGGAGAGTCAATAAAAGGTCAATGGAAATTAGTTGTTCAAGATACTTCTAATGGAGATACTGGCACATTAAAATCTTGGGGTTTAAGTCTTAAAACTGCTAGTGTGCCTTTAGTTCAGCCTACTAAGAGTCAAGAGCCAAGCAATATATTAATAAAAGGTACTCCTCTTTTCCGCGCTCATGTAGCGCAAAGTTTAGAAAAGCTTGCACCTGGAACTACAATGGATGCAAAAGGTTATGTTCATGCTGCAACAGCAAGAGTTGAAGGTCATGAACAAGGTTACAAATTATTGGATGAGCTTTTTGCTGGAGGTAATGGTAATAATAAGAAAGTAATTATTTCTTTTGCCTTCAACAGTGCTTTTACTTCAGCAGATATAAATGCTAATGCTGATAATCAAGGGGGCACTGGTGTTGGTACAGATCCTACAGTATCATATGATCCTTCTTCAATTGCTTCTTTGCCAACTTTACAACCTGATGGAACAATTAAGAATGAGCCTGTTCCTATTGAAGTAACATTAGCTCATGAGTTAGTTCACGCTGTTCATGCGCAACGTGGAGCATGGATTAATTCAGCCGCAGATCACATATTTACTGATGGTGGTACAACTTACAAAGAAAACTGGAGATATGAAGAACTTCGTACAACTGGTTTTGGTGGTTTCCGTCAAGGTGATGAGCCTAGTGAAAACTCCATTCGTACGGAATTAGGTTATAACACTCGTGCTGCTTATTTAGATCGTTCTTCTTGGGTTAATGTAAATGGTGCAACTCCTAACAATTCAACAACTAATAATAGTAATAGCACTACAAGCCAACAATTAGTTGGTGATATGTGGAAACCAAATGGTGCTGCATTACCAAATGGTCAAATTAGAATGTGCAATTGCTTTGCTTGCCAAATGTAATTTTTGATTTGAAGGTTGGGAAATACATTTTCTCTATTGGTACTGGGGGTTGTTTGGCGTAAGACGCTAAGTGCTTATGAAACTTGCTTTTCTTTCCATTGATGATTTAGCTGGTTATGTTAGTGATGATGAGTTAGCTTTTGAGCCACTTCAAATGTTAGGCTATAAGGTTGAGCTTGTGCCTTGGCAAAAAACTAATGTTCAATGGCAACAATATGCTGCTGTTATTATTCGTACAACTTGGGATTATCATAACAAGCTAAGTACTTTTTTACAGGTTTTAGAGCAAATTCAGTCACAAACCTTATTGGCAAATCCTTTTGAAATAGCAAGATGGAATGCTGACAAAATTTACCTTAAAGATCTTCAAGAAAAGGGAGCAAGGATAGTTCCTACAATTTGGAGCAATAACAAAGTTGATGCTCAGCAAATTCAACAATGGTTTGAGCAACTAGAATCAGATGAAATAGTGATAAAGCCTAGAGTGAGCGCAACGGCACAAGATACTTTTAGGTTAAAACGTGGTCAAAAACAGGTTGAAGGCTTAAATAAAGTGTTTGAAAACCGTTCCTTTATGGTGCAACCCTTTATGTCTGCAATAGTTGATGAGGGTGAGTATTCTTTGTTTTATTTTAATGGCAACTATAGTCATGCAATTTTGAAAACACCTAAGACAGCAGACTTTCGAGTTCAAGAAGAACATGGTGGAATAATTCAACCAATTAATCCTACAACTGCATTACTAGAAACAGGTGAGGAAGTTCTAAAATGCATTCCATCAACGCTACTTTATGCACGAGTTGATTTTGTAAGAACCAAAGATGATAAATTTGCATTGATGGAATTAGAACTTATTGAGCCTTCATTATATTTGCGCAATTCTGAACAAGCCCCCTATCTATTTGCAAAAGCAATAGATAGTTGGTTGGCAGAAAAAAACAGTAAATAAATAGTAAATCTAAAAATTAAATGTAAAAGTATTTGATACAGAAGCGCCAACCTGTATGCTTACTGTGTTTGCACCTTTTTTAATGTTTAATTTGTTTTTGTTGCCTTTTAGCACAAGGGTATTGTCATTTTGACTATTGATAAATTGGCTAACATTTTTACCGTTTACTGTAACTATTGAACCAGCACTGCCCAAACCGGTTCCATTAATGGTCAATGTAGGTTTGTTAAATACTGCGTTTGAAATGGTAACTTGAGCAGCTTTTGCTCCAACCCCTTTTACTACACGGATAACATTGTTACCAAAATCAGAAATATATAAATTTCCAGCATTATCAACTGTAAGACCATCAGGAAAATTTAGACTTGCACTAATTGCCATAGCGTTATCACCAGTGTAGTCAGGAGTGCCATTACCTGCAACTACGCTAGTTGTGCCAGTTTTAGCATCCAAGCGTAAGATACGATGTGCGCCATTTTCAGAAATAAAAAGGTTTCCAGCACTATCTAAAGCAATACCACCACCACTAAAAAGATTAAGCCCATTTCCATTCCCAGCTACAGTGGTGATAATTCCTTTAGTGTCTACACGTCGCACACGGAAGTTGAGGAAATCAAAGATAAAAACGTTTCCAGCCGCATCTACTGCTAGACTGCCAGGGGTATTTAAGGATGCACTAGTAGCCATCCCACCATCACCACTAAAGCTGCTTGTACCATTCCCGGCTAGGGTAGTAATAATTCCTGTGCGACCATCAACTTTACGTACACGTGCATCGGCTGAATCACTTATATAAAGATTATTTTTGCTATCAACTGCAATTGCAACAACGCTCTTAAATACTGCATTAGTGGCTAAACCCCCATCACCTAGGCCATTTTTGCCACCTCCAGCAATGGTAGTAATTGTGCCATTGCTATCAACCTTGCGCACACGTGCATTTTCACGATCAGCAATAAGAATATTGCCATTAGTATCAACTGCAACATCAAGCGGGTTATAAAGGCTTGCTAATGTAGCTGTACCACCATCACCTGTGAAATCAAAGTTTCCATTACCTGCTAGGGTTTTAATAATAGTGGTGTTTGCATCAACGCTGCGTACACGATTATGGCCTTGATCTGCAATGTATAAGTTTCCAAGCTTATCAGTAGCCAAACCTCGTGGCACTTTGACGCTGCTCATCAATGCTGGCAAGTTGTCTCCAGCAAACATAGCGCTACTAATACCAACTATAGTGGAAATCTTATTAGTAACACCATCAACACGACGTACACGACTGTAAACTATTTCTGGAATAAACAAATTGTTATTGCCATCTATTGCAATTCCAACAGGATTGACTAATGCAGCCTGAGTAGCAGGTTGATCATCATTGCTAAAATCAAATTGACCATTGCCAGCAACAGTAGTGATTATATTTGTAGTTGCATCAATACGACGTACACGCTGATTAAAAATGTCACAAACATAGATATTGCCATTGCTATCAAGTGCAACACTGGCTGGAATGTTAAATGTGGCACTAAGTGCAGAACCACCATCACCTACATTAAAACTATCTTTACTAGCTTTACCATTACCAGCAATAGTTGTAATTATGTTAGTTAAAGCATCAACACGACGAATACGGAAATTAGCAGAATCAGCAATATAAACATTGTCTTTATCATCAAGAGCAATTCCAATAGGTGAATTTAGAAGCGCTTTTGTAGCCAAATCTCCATCTCCAGCAAAGCCTCCACGAAATGCCTCTCCACTACCAGCAACAGTTTTAATGATGCCTGTAGCCATATCAACACGACGTACACGGCTATGGGTTTCATCTGTAATAAGCAAATTGCCATTTCTATCAATAGCAATATCTGTAGGGCGTATATCAGCTTGTGTTGCAGGTATGTTATCGGCTATTGGTTGGTTTCCACCACCAGCAACAGTTTTAATTATGCCTGTAGTGACATCAATACGGCGCACTCTATTATTTTCAAGATCCGCAATAAAAAGATTTCCATTACGGTCAAATGCTAGTCCTCTAGGATGATTTAATGACGCATTAATAGCTAAAGCTCCATCACCATTAAACCCATTGCGACCATTGCCTGCTACAGTGGTAATCACGCCGCTAACATCAACACGGCGAATAGTGTTATGGTTAGAATCTGCAATAAAAAGATTTCCATCTTTATCCATTGCTATACCAGAGACTTGATCAGCAAAATCTAAAGTTGCATTAAAAGCATTGCCTCCATCGCCAGTAAACTCCACTCCACCAACATAAGTAGTAATCTCACCATTAGCAAGATCTTTAATATTTTTAGGCATAATGCTAAAAGCTTGTTGTGCAACTCCTCCACGTGTTTGCACTGAGAGAGTACGCACACCTGGTGCAGTTTGAGTTGGAACTTTAAATCGAATTTGTGTTGCGCTTATTACAGAAAAATCTTGTGCAACTCCGTCACCAAGAATAACTAAGCTTTCAGGAGCAAAGTTTTTACCTGTGATAATAACTTCTTCATTACCTGAAAGAGTAGCTGAGGATCTTGAAAGATTAAGAATTTGAGGCGCTCCAACTGTTACTTCTGTAACCGCAGCATCATCACTACTAGCCATTGCATCAAGTACAAATGTACGCTTGCCAAATGCTGTAACATTAGAAGCTTGATTAAAGCTACCATCTTGTGTTAACCCAATAACTTGTAGGTTAGTTTGTGTTTGTGTTCGTGTAGGAATAATTACTTTTACACCATTGTTGTCTACTACATAAACGTTGCCTAAATCATCTGTACTAATACCAGTAGGAGAGTTAAAGGTAAACTCATTTGTTCCATCAGCTTGAGGTGCAATAGTGTTAGCAATAGTGTTAGCAATTGGCCCTAAGGTAGTAACTTTACCATCGCGAGTAACAGCACGAATAACATTATTACCATTATCTGCAACTAGTAAAACATCATTGTTAGCTGTGCTAAAGAAACTAGTTTTTGAAGATTGTAATGAAATTGCAAAAGGACGATTAAAAAGCGCGTTATTGCCCTGACCATCGGCTTTTCCACTAACACCAGGATTTCCTGCTACTAGACGGACTTCCTTTTTAGTAAAGTCTGCGTAATAGATTGCATGATTACCTGTATCAGCAATAAAGAGATTTCCACCACGATCTACTGCTAAACCTTGAGGATTTTTAAACGCTGCTTGATCAAATGATGCTACATCTTTGATTGTGCCTGAAATGCCATTGCCTAGAATAGTAGCAACATTTCCACGATTATCAATTTTGCGAATGCAATTATTTAATGAATCTGCAACAAACAAACCACCTTGAGAGGTGTTGTCAACCCCAATTCCTAAAGGGCCTGCAAAGAGTGCATCCGTAATGCTATTGCCATCTTTCAGCCCACGCTTTCCTAATTGACCTGCATAAATGTCTGTTTTAGTTGTAGTATTTGCCGATCTTCGTCTGATAATATTGTTAATAGGATCACTAATAAAGATATCACCAGTGATGTTAACTTCGGTTTTACCTGGAACAGTTGCACCTTTAGATTTATTAAGGCGAGTGACGACTAAGAAAGTAGAAATACTATCATTTCCAAGGCGTGCTGTAATTGTAGCAAAGCCACGTGTTAAACCTTGAGCTTGTCCAGTAGAGGGATCAATATTAACAACATCAGGGCTATCAGTTTCAAACTTTGCTCCATTAATTGAGTTACCAGCAGAGTCAACAACTTTTAGCATTAAGTTTTTACCTTCATTTACTACAGGGACGGCATCGCCGTTTGGCCCTGTGATCTTTAGGTTAACAGCTGCTCTTGGAAGGTAGTTAGGCTTAAAGTTAGGATAAGAATAAAGATAAGCAGTAGAAGAGGAAAAGATATTAAATAAAACTAGTATAGATGTAAAAATAAGAATAAGTCGTAGGTGTTTCATAATAATCCTTATAACTAAAAAGTATTTTTAAGGTAGTTAATTTTACTATAGCCTAGATATTAATTAAATAAAACAACTGCATAAAAAAACAGAAGCAGCAAGTAGTCTTCTAACTGCTTGCTGCTTTTAAGATGTTATTTAACCGCGAGAGTAACAAAACAACGAGCTATGAGTATGGAAAACCGAATAACTTAAACCTACAGTCAAAATTTCTCAAAACCCCAATTAAAGAAAAATTAGAGTAGAGATTTAATAGTTGGTACCATATCTCTAAAAGTTGTTGCTTGCGCAGGTTCGCCTATAGCTTGGAGTTTCCACTCATTTTCATGGTTATAGAGTTTAACCATAACTTGTGCTGTATGGTTGCCTCCTCCAGTGAGGTTATATCTAGCAATTTCTTTTCCGCTGTTTGTGTCAACTAAGCGGCAAAAGGCGTTGCTAATAGACTCAAAGCTATCACCGGTAAAGCTATTGATGGTAAAAATTAAGTATTTGATATCTTTAGGCAAATTACTTAAGTTAACAAAAATTTGTTCATCATCACCTATTCCTTCACCAGTACGGTTATCTCCACTATGTCGGACGCTGCCATCTTTGCTATAGAGTTGACGAAACCAAACAGAATCCACCATTTCCTTTTGGTCATTAAACATAATACAAGAAGCATCTAAGTCTACTTCATCACCGCCTAACAAAGAAGAGAACCAACCTTTATTTTGTTTTTGATCCCAGCCTAGACCCAGTACTACTTTATTTAATTTTGCTCCAGAGTCTTTTTCTAAAGAAATTCTTTGACCTTTTGATAAATTTATTGGCATATAATCTTTTCTACCCCCTGAAAATATTAGTTTTAGGAAAATAGACATTATCCAACAGTTAGTCCCAAAATGTTTTAATTGCTTAATTAAGCGATGGTCTTAGATTTAGATAATGTCTATAGATAAAAGTTACAAAGTTACAAAGCTAGTTAACACTACGCAGTTGCACTAGTGTGAGCTTGATTGTACCTTGAGAAGCTATTAAGTAGACCTTGCAACCCACCTAAATAGCCTTGTCCTATAGCTTTAAATTTCCATTCATTATTATGGCGATAGACTTCTCCAAAGATCATAGCAGTATCTAAACTTGAATCTTCAGAAAGATCATAACGGGAAATTTCATTGTTAGTTGAGGCATTTAAGATTCTGATATAGGCTGATGAAACCATACCAAAGTTTTGCTTTCTGCCTTCAGCATCATAGATTGAAACTGCAAAAACTAAACGGCTAACATCAGGAGATATTTTACTTAAATCTACTTTGATAATTTCATCATCTCCATCACCAATGCCTGTAGTATTATCACCTAGATGCTCTACTGAGCCATCTTGAGCTACACGGTTGTTATAGAAAATAAAATCATTATCTGAACGCATAGTTCCATTAGATGTAAGTAAGAAAATGCTCGCATCAAGGTCAAATGCTGCACCGCTAGTAGCACGAGCATCCCAGCCTAAACCAACATAGATTTTATCTAGTCCTGGTTCTGTTTTAGTTAAAGAAATGTTGCCACCTTTTTGTAAAGAAATTGTCATAAATTTAGCTCCTTAAAATATTTAGTTTTGTTTGTTGTTCTTTATGCAAAAGATATATGGCAAGGCTTGTGCCAAAGAAGTTTGAATTTGGAGAAAGCTTCTAAATATCTGTAAAATAGAGGTTTGTTAGATAAAGAGAAAATTTTTCTAAAAAGTTCTCAAATAAATGTCTTGATAATAAGACATCAAAATTAAGAATTTAATACAATTGTCAAAAGTATAGGACATAGAAAATTTTTCTGAATGTACAAACGGTAAAAGATAAATTATATTTTAAGATTAACTTTGTGAGTAATTAGAGATTTTTATGTTTATAGTCAAGAATTTAAAGAAAAAGTTAGTACTTTTACTTTTATCTATAGTTTTGCTTAGCCTTTCTTGTAGCTTACAGAAAAACAAACCAGTTAATTCTAGTTTTGTGCAAGGTAAATTTAAGATTAGTTATGAAGATGTTAAAAACCCACAACTTGCTCATTGGCGTGAAGATATAAAGAAAAAAGGAATTTTAGAAGAGTTAGAAAAAGATTTAAATAAAAGCTTTTCTATGTCTACAGATATAACCATTTCATTTTCTCAATGTGATACAAGCAATGCTTTTTATGATCCAGAAAAAAGACATATTAGTATTTGTTATGAGCTAGTAGAAGATTTAAATAAATCTTTTGCAAACATAACTGATTCAAAAGAGGAATTAGAGGCCAGAGTTTTAGGAGCAATAATTTTTACCTTCTATCATGAACTAGGGCATGCTTTTGTAGATATATATCATTTACCTATAACTGGTAAGGAGGAAGATGCAGTAGATCAATTGTCTACTTACATACTTGTAAATGGAACAGAAGAGGGTGAATTTGCTGCTTTATCAGGTGCAGACGCTTTTTTACTTGAATCTCACAAAGATAGAAAAAACCTAACAAGCTTGGCTTTTTATGGAGAACATTCCTTAAGTGAACAACGCTTTTACAATGTTTTATGTTGGGTATATGGTCATAATTCTAAAAAATATCAATATTTAGTTGATGAAGATGAGTTACCAAAAGAACGTGCTGAAGCTTGTGAAGATGAATATAAAAGGTTATCTAGAGCTTGGACTCTTTTACTAACCCCTTATAGGCTTAGACCTAAAGTGTAGAGTAAAAATACTAAAAGTAAAACAATGGGAATTATTAGGAAACTAAAATACAATTAAAAGCGTAATAGAGCTAGTTTTCAAGTTTTACCATAAAAAATCTTAATTTTGGAGAAAATCCCAGTATGAAAATGAGTGATGCTTTATTGCCAGAATTTGACCATGAAATGGCGGGCACAAGAAAAACCCTAGAGCGAGTTCCTGAAGATAAATTTGGTTGGAAACCGCATGATAAATCTATGTCTATGGGAGAGTTAGCTTCTCACCTGGCTAATATTCCTTTCTGGACAACCGTAACAATTAACCAAGATAATTTTGATATGGCTCCTGTAGGTGGTGAGCATGTTAAAACTCCGCAAGCTAGCTCTGTAAAGGAGTTGCTAGAAACTTTTGATAAAAATGTAGCAGATGCACGAAATGCAATTGCTTCAGCAAGCAATGAGGAATTGATGAAAAATTGGTCTTTGCTCGCTGGAGGAAATACTGTTCTTACAATGCCTAAAGGGGCTGTTTTACGTGGTTTTGTGCTAAATCATAATGTGCATCATCGCGCTCAATTGGGTGTTTATCTACGTTTAAATGATGTAGCAGTGCCTTCAATCTATGGCCCATCAGCAGATGAAGCTATGTAAGTATTATCTCAAAAGTCATATAGCAAAAGATCTATTTTTCTTTAGCTATATGGCTTTTTTATTTTGTTATATTTCTAGAGCTTTCTATGCAAATATTTAGTTGATTGTGGAAATCCACAAGTTAAAATAAATTACCCACGTTTAATTTTTCATTAGTTTTCTTTATTATTAAACTCAATATAACTTATTGATTGAGAGGCTTTAATTATGCATATTAAGTCATTTTTTATAACCACTTTGTTATTTTTTTGTATCTTGCAAACAACTGTTAACAGTTATGGTAAAGGAGTTTACAAGCATAATTTTACTCTCACACACTCTAAAACAGTTGTTCAAACTCAAAAAGCAAAAATAGACCCTAACAGGCCAAATTACCGATTTCAAATTAGCTATCCAAAAAATGTAGATAGCGATGAAACCCCTGTAACTATAAAGGTTTTTTCTGGAGATGAAACTACACCTCTTCAAGTTTTAAAACTCAAAGTTTGGGCTTCAGTATCTCCAGAACTTAAATTCAAAGATGCAAATTTTGATGGGTTTCCAGATATGATGATGGTATCTGATGGGGGAGCAAAATGGCATAGCTATACTTACTGGCTTTTTGACAAAGATTCTGGGCTTTTTGAAAAAAATGCTTTGGCTAAGCAGATGACTTCAACAATATCAGGTAATGTTATAAGGTTTAATAAAACTCAGAAAACTATAAGTGCTATTCATGATGTTGGGCCTGTTCAGTTTGATAGCAGCACATACAAAATTATCAATAAAAGATTAGTACTTATTAAAAGTATAGAAATCCTTATAAAAGATCCAATCACAGAAGGTAAAGATAATCTAGAGATTACAACAAAAAAAAGTTTACGGGGAAAACTAGTAACTAATACAAAGACAATAGAAGTGCCATCATCTGAAAATGAAGAAGAAGATCCTGTTAGAGCTCTTTTATATAAAGGAGATAATAAAAAAGATAAAATTGATAGTGATGCAGATGATGATTTTTAATTTAGAATAAAGACGGACACATTTAAAGTTAAGCTAAACTCTTAAGTTTATTTAAGGCGTACAAGTTTTTTTATAAGTCAAGAAGCCATTTAGATAATAACTCACCACTAAAATAAATTTTTCTTGCAAGTTTGCTCTAATTTAAGCGTTCTTACTCCAACAAATATTAATTTGAAGTCCAACAAAAGTTGGCTTACATTCTAAGGAGAAGCGTTATATTATGAGCGCAAAACTTAATATTTTACCTAATGATACTATGCCTAATCTGTCTGCTAGTTCTGAAAAAGAAAATAAGTCTCAATCTCAACATTCAAAGCCAAATGAAACAAAACGAGAACAAACAAGTGTTCTTTCACCTTTGGAGCAAATAGCTTTACAGTTTTTGGTTAGACGCATGCCTGCTTGGGTAAGCCCAGATCACCTTTCTATACTAGGTTTACTCGCAATGTTATTTGCTGGAGTGGCCTATTTTTTTAGCAAAGAAAATACTCAATATCTACACATTGTTAACTTCTGTTTAGCGCTAAATTGGTTTGGGGACAGTCTAGACGGGACTTTAGCTAGGTTTCGTAATAAACAGCGCCCTAAATATGGTTTTTATGTTGATCATATGATTGACACTTTTGGAATGCTTTTTCTAATGGTTGGTCTAATAGCTTCAGGCTATATTTCTGAGCGTGTAGGTTTAGGCATTTTAATTGTCTATTTTATGCTTTCTATTAACTCTTACTTAGCAGCATATTCTTTAAATGTTTTTTCAATTTCTTTTTGGAAATTTAGCCCTACAGAACTTCGCATTTTGCTTGCTTTAGGTAATCTTGTACTATTTAAGTTTCCTTATTGTAAGTTGTTTGGACATAAATATTTATCTTATGATGTGGGTGGAGTTGTGAGCATTATTGGAATGAGTGCAATGTTAATTGTTTCAACAATTAAGAACACAAAAGCTCTATATGAAAAGGAGCGAGTATAATGCTAATACGTTTAATTAGTAGAAAGATAAAAGGTTTAATAGAAACTCCAAATATTTATCGAGATTGGTGTAAGTTTAACATTGTAGGGGTTTTAGGAGTCGTTTTACAGTTAGTCTTATTAAAATGTCTTGTAGCGCTAGGTATAGGTTATATTGTAGCTACAGCTATAGCGGTAGAAATAACTATAATACATAATTTTTTCTGGCATGAGCATTGGACTTGGAAATATAGAATAGGTAAAAAAGATCGCTACTACCGCTTGTTAGGTTTTAACTCAACTAACGGCTTAATTTCTTTGTTAGGTAATATGTTGTTTATGAAAATTTTTGTTGGAACTTTTCATTTACCTATTATTTTAGCAAACTTAATAGCAATTATATTATGTGCAACATTTAATTTTTTTGTTAGCAATCAATTAGTTTTTCGCAAAAAATCCACAATGACTGTTTTGCTAAAATAGAAATTCTTTCTAACAAAATTAAGTTAATATAAAAGCTATAAAGTTATAAATACCTAGTATGATATACTAGATATACTTTTAATTAACTACTAACTATAAATCATTAAATCGTAACTCACTATTGCCAATAATGTAAAAAGAACCTCCTATCTTGGGATCTAGAGGGGCAAAACTTGCTAATTTACCTAGTCGTGCTGTTCCTTCTTTGTCTTTTTGGCGATCTAACATACGGTTAATAAAGTCTTTAGTATCTGTTCTAGCTTCTTCTAAAGTGCGATAGTTTCCATCAGCTTTAGGTTTCATCCAAGTAGCTAGAAAAACTCTAAAAAACCGATCAGAAAATAAACCAACAGTAATAGTTCTATAACCAAGATAAGCTCGTTTGTTACTATTGTCAGTAATACCTATAGCACTAGCAAACCCTAAAGTTTCCGCATCATCCTTAATTGTTTCACAACCAGTGACAATAACTAAATTAGGCCCCTTTTTCTTTGCTTGATAGGTTTGAGCTAAATCTGTAACTGTAACAACTTCTCCATTACCAACCACCCACTTCTTAGGGTTAGCATGCAAACTTAGGTACACAATATTACTAGCAAAAAATTGGTCTAAGAATGCTTGTTTGCCTGATGAAGTATCTATTACAAGGTTATGGTCTTTAAAGATGCCATTTTGAAAAACCCCCTGATAGTCACTATCATCTAGAATGCTAATTGCACCTTTGCCTTTTGCCATATACACATTAAGTTTTTTGCTATTTATGTTAGCGGAAGAAGTAATTATTAACAAAATGAGTAAAAAGCCGCTAATAAAGATGTTTTTCATAGTTATACCTCCTATAAGACAGCCTTTTAATTAGGTACGCAATAGTTGTTCCAGTTAAAAAATACTGATCTACATTATTATTTTCTAATGAAAACAGAAAAGATTAGGGAAGTTTGCTGGAAAATCCTTCGTTTTTTGAGGAGAAGTAACAAAATCTATAAAATCAGCAGTTTGCAGCGAAAATCAATCTTTGAACTAAGGGTTTTTCAAAAGCTGTTTTGTTTCTTTTAAAACGTCTGCTACATAATCGTTTTGTTCTATTTTTAATGACTTTTCAAGATCTGCAATAGCTTTCTTTAGCTTTCCTTGGCCTTTATAAATTAAACCACGATAGTAATAGGGTTTATGATTATTGGGGTTTATTTTTATAGCTGTATTGCAGTCTGCTATTGCTTCTTCTAATTTTCCTAAATTAGCGTAAACCATTGCTCGGTTTGTGTAAGCAAAAACAAAGTTTGGATCTAATTCTATTATTTTGCTGAAATCTTCTATAGCTTCTTGAAATTGATCCTTATCAAAGTAAAGTAGCCCTCGGCTATTATAAGTTATTTTATCTGTTGGCTCTATTTCTAATGCTTTATTGAAATCTGCTAAGGCAGCCTCTATTAATCCTTTGTCTTTATAGGCAGAGCCGCGATTATGGTAGGCTTGAAAATACTTTGGGTCTAGTTCTATTGCTTTAGTATGATCCATTATAGCTTTTTCTAGTTTTCCGAGAGAGCTATAAGCGTTTGCCCGGCTAAAATAGGATATTGGGTATTTTGAATCTAGTCTTATTGCTTTGTTATAGTCTGTGATAGCTTTTTTTAATTGTCCTTTTTTTGCATAAGTAACTCCACGATAGTGATAGGCCATTGCATAATTTGGATCTAGTTCTATTGCTTTATTGTAATTTGCTAGAGCTTCATCTAATAGTCCATTATCTAAGTAAGTACCCGCATGAGTACAATAAATTTCTGCATTCTTTGGGCGTAACTCTACTACTTTGTTATAATCTACAAGAGCTTTTTCCTTTTCTCCTAGATTCTCATAAATGACTCCTCTACCTAGATAAGAGTTTGAATGTGTTGGATCAAATTCTATGGCTTTGCTATAGTAATTTATTGCCTCATTTAATTGTTCTTCCTTATGACATAAATAACCACAGCGGTAGTAGGTTTCCGCTATTAAACGATTACTAGAATATTTTTTAGGATCAAGTTCTACTGCTTCAATAAAATGCTCTAGTGCATGGCTATAATTCTCTTGATGAAAACATTGATGTCCTAACTCATAGTGTTCTTCAGCACTATACTGGTTATCCATAAAATCCTCACAGAAGTTTAATTTAAGGGTAAAGAATCCTTTCAGTATATAAGCGTATAGTGGTATGCACATTAAATTCTATAGATTCATAGAGATTAGTAATTTCCCTTCCTGTGTTTAATGGTATTGCAGTTTGAATAATAGTGTAAATATAAATTTCTTCATCATCAGCATCAACTAATTTTCCATTTACACATTTTGCCCCAATATCTATCAATACATCTTTTAAAGTAATGGATTTTTGAGAAGCAGAAGCAGGTGTCACAACACTTTTTAGCATTGCTGGATCTAAACAAGAGAAATATTCAGAAGCACTCTTTTCATTCAATATAAGAGGCTTTTCCTTATATCTTATATTTTTTCCTTTTAGCTTAAATTCATATCCTTCAAAATTATACTTATATAAAACTACATTAATAGTTACCTCATCACCAGTTAAAAAATCTTGGAGTTTATATCTTTCAATAGGAAGAAATGCAGGGTGTTCTAAGTATAGTTTATTAACTCCTGCTTTATTGGCTTTAGTTTTAATGATGGCTTGCCCTTTAGTGTAAATTAAACTCCCCGTTCTATCATTAAAAGATACTTTTCCAGCCTCAGGATCACGCAAAGCGGAATATTTTGCCCCATTTATTGCAAAACTTATATCTCCACTAGGAGTGCTTTGCTCAAGATCTACAAGACTGCCATTCTGATCATAAAAATTGATCTTTATTAAAACAAAAGGTTCTTGAACATTTTCTGAGGATTGTTTAATTTGTTGTGTAATTTGGGGAAACTCAGATTCATTTGGCTTTCTAAATATAGGTCTAACTACTAGCTGATAGTGATTATTAGAATTAAACACTACATCATATACACATATTCCATTGGGTATATTATCTTTAATAATTTGAGGGCCTTTTCCTTGTTTGAAAGGTATTATACTATAACGACTATAATGAGAAGTTCTTGGTGTAAATAGAGGAATTTTTTCTTTGACTGTAAACTGAAATTCTTGTCCTAAGCAATCAAGAGTATCTTCTTTTGTAATAAGTCTTTTTTCCAAAAGCTTGGGCAAAATTTTATTTATATCTAACCAAGGTTCTACCTCTTTATCTTTATAATATTTATTTATTGCTTCAAAAATATGGTTAAGTTTTTCATCAATAAGCAGGTCTTTTTCAACCTGAGTTTCTAAGTTATTTGTTATATTCTCTATAGATGTTTTGGTAATGGGTTTCTCTGTTAGTGTTATATTTTCTAGAGAATCTGAAGCCACTTTATTTTCTGTAGAAAAAACAGATTTGTTGTAGTTTTGGTTATTTGCAGCAATAAAAAATTTCTGATCGCTAGGTTCTTGGCAAAAAGATAAAGCATTTAAGCTTGTTAAGAACAAAAAAAATATTACTGAAACAATGTCTCTCATAAGCTTTCCGTACGTAATAGTGATATGGTATGGTCTTGAATCTATTGAGATTTTGTATAGTTTAGAGCAAAAGCTAAAATCATAAATAATTTAATATGACAGATTTTTTATTGTCATATACTGCTATTTATCTTATGGGTTCTTAATCTGGCAGCCCTAGTTTTTTCATTAATTGGGCAAAACGCGGGTAAACTCTTAGTGGGTCAAGCATAGGGTCAACTCTCATTCTAATAACAAGCTCATCGCGATTTTCACAACCTTTTTCTAGGTGGTCAAGAGCTGAATCAATATTGCCTAAACCTATTTGAACCGCACTTATCAAGACTGGAGAAACACGAACTGTTAAAGAACGCTGTTGTAACTCAGCTAGGATCTTTTCTGCTTCTTTTTTCTGCTCTGATATAGCGTAAACATAACCTAAAACACTTAGTATTATTACACTGTTATTAGAAGTAAGTTCTAGAGCTTTTTTTACTGTAGCAATTGCTTCAGGATATTTTTTTAGCTGTAAATAGACTAAACCTAGTTCTGCATAGCTGCTAAAAAAATTTTCATCCATATCTATTACTTTAAGATATTGAGTAGCAGCTTGCTCATATTGTCTAGATACATAATAACCCCAACCAATAGACTGGTTAATGATTAATGATAAAGGGTCTAATTGATAGGCGCGTTTAAGTTGTGCAAACCCTTCATCAAATCTACCCATTCTCATTAAATGAGTCCCATACCATTGATGAGCTGTTGGATAATCAGCATTAAGCTCTAATGCTCGTTGAAACTCTCTTTCTGCTCCTGCCCAATCCCAATAACGATAGATCCTAACGCTTGCAAGTGCAGTATGTGCTTCAGCTAGATCTTCTATTTGTAAAGCTTTTGTTGCTGCGGCTTCAGCCTTGCTATAAGCTTCTTGTGAATCATACAAATTTCCATAAATTCCTAAAATAATGTAACAGTCTGCTAACCCAGCATAAGCAGAAGCATAAGTAGGATCTCGATCAATTGCTTGTTGAAAGTATTCAATTCCTTTTTTTAAACTGTTACCAATTCGTTTATTCCAATAGTATCGCCCTTTTAAGTAAAGCTCATAAGCTTGTGTATCTTGAGTGTGACGTTTGTTTAAACGCTTTTTATCATCTCCAGATAACTTCATTTGTAGCTTTTCAGATATATGATGAGCTATTTCTTCTTGAATTGTGATTATATCAGCAAATTTACGGCTATATTGTTCTCCCCAAATTTGTGAACCATCTAAAACATCTACTAACTCAGTTTGAATTTTTACGAAATCTCCATAATGTGTTACCCAACCTGTTAGAATTGCCTGAACATGAAGATCTAATCCAACTTGCTGAAAATCAACATCTTGCCCTTTATAACGGAAAACTGTACTTCTAGCCATGACTTTTAATTTTGGTATCTGGGATAGTGAGTTAATAATGTTTTCTGTGATACCATCACTTAAGTATTCTGATTCTGGATCTTTACTAGTATTGGTAAAAGGCAATACTGCTATGGAGGTAATTATTTTGTGAAAACGTCTACTAGGATTTTTTTTAACAATTTTTTTGGCTTCAATAATTGAGTCTGTTGGATGTGCAGCGACGGCTTTTAGTGCTGCTACAAGGTCACGAGCAGATGGAAAACGCGCTTCACGGTCTTTTTCTAAACAGCGCATAACAATGTGTTCCAACTCAGGAGAGAAATTTTTTAGTGTACGAGAAATTTTAGAGGGCTTGTCTTTTAAAATTGCTGCACTAGTTTCTACTGCTGTAGAACGATGAAAAGGGCTAACACCTAGTAACATTTCGTAAAGCACACAACCAAAAGAGAATATATCTGTGCGAGTGTCAATAGATGTTCCAAGTACTTGCTCTGGGGACATATAAGGAATAGTACCCATCATAATACCTGGACTAGTTTCTAGTTCACCTACAGTTGGGAAAGAGCGCATATCTGCACGGCTTGTAGTTACTTCAACTCTAGCTAAGCCAAAATCTAAAATTTTAACTAATCCACTAGTAGTAATAAAAATATTTTCTGGCTTAAGATCTCGATGGATTACGGCTTTGGAGTGTGCTGCTGCTAAGCCTTCTGCAATTGCGATTGCAATTTCTAGGGCTTTTTGCATTTCTAATGGTCTGCGAGAAATCCAAATCCTTAAAGTCTCTCCTTCAAGGTATTCCATGACTGCAAAAGCCATCCCATTTTCACTACTAAAATCATGAATAGTTAAGATATTGGGATGAGAAAGTGCTGCAAGTGAACGGGCTTCACGTTCAAAACGTGCTAAAAGTGCTGAGTCTTTAGCTGTTCGGTCATATAGAACTTTTATTGCAACTTCTCTACCTAGGCGTAAATCTTTAGCTAAAAACACCTCGCCCATACCGCCAGATCCAAGACGGGTTATAATTTTATATTGGCTAATTTGTGCTCCGATATTTAGCATTATTTTCCCAAGCCTTTAGGGCTGGGCTATGAGTAATCTTAAATACAAGCTTGGCAAGTTGTTAATTGCCCTTCCATTTTATATTATTAAAATTCTTTGCCAAGAGAATTAAGACAAAGATAAGGAATTTTTATGATTAAAGTTGCTATTTTAGGCTCAGGGAGAGTTGCACAAGCTCGAATTCGTGAATTAAAACTAAGGCAAGATGTTCAAATTATAGCAGTTGCTTCTAGTAGTTTAACTCGTGCTAAAGAATTAGCCGATCCAATAAGTGCTGTTGCTAGTACTGATTGGCAGAGTGTAATTACTATGGCAGATGCTATTATGATTTGTTCTCTTAATCAATTTCATGCACAGATGTGTGAAGTTGCTTTAAGAAAAGGGAAAGCTGTTAGTGTAGATTATCCATTAGCCCTTTCTTTGGCTGAAGTAGAAAGACTACTAGAGCTTGCTAAGGAGAACAAAACGGTTTTACATGTTGAGCATATTGATTTACTTTCACCTTGGTTTAAGGTGCTTCTAGCTGCTTTACCAGAAATAGGAGAGATAATTTCAATCTCTTGGACAAACTTAAGTGATAGACAAGTTTCTCTTAGTGATTGGACTTTTGACAAAAAATCAGGGTTTTCGCTTTTTGCCCATGAAGCTATTTTAAGTAGATTAATTTATATCGCAGGATCACCTAGTTGGATTAGCTCTAGTGAAAAGCTTGTTAATCTGGTAGATAGTAGGTTTGATAGTCGTATTACTATAGCTCAGATAGGTTTTAAGAATGGTATTATGGCACAAATTACAGATGGCACAGGTTTGAAGGTTATGCCAGTGAGCAGCCAACTTTCTATTATAGGAACAAAAGGGCAACTCCTAGCAGACAAACATAAAGAAGTTACGCTACATTTAGCTAACAAGACTGAGAGTTTGCAAATACCTACTAGTACAGGTTTATTTAGTCAAGATATAGATAATTTTTTGATGCAAATTCAGAAAAATGCAAAAAGCTACGTTTCGCTAGAGCATATTCATCTAATAGCAAAACTAGCAGCAGCAGCAGAAAAATCTTGTAACCAATTGCAGAGAATTGAGTTGATCTAAATTTATGAAATCATCTATTTCTGATAGATTTAAGCGAATTATTATTTTAATGGTATTGATTTTTATAATAATGAAAATACCTAAGCCATTGCTTTTGCCTCTTGTTAGAATAGGGATTCCAGGACTTATTTTATTTAGTTTATGGTTAGGCTGGAATAGATTTGTACGTCGTCTTAGCGAGGAGACACCAAAAAAACTAGCTAAGAGATCAAAGAGTTTAAAAAGAAGATTTTTAGGGTAAATAATAATACATAATTAAACTTATAGGGGCAGAGCAAATAGATAACTTAAAATATTGATTAAAAATAAGTTATCTATTTGCTCTGCCCCTAGAGTTTTATCAGTTAAAGTTAGCTATTAATTTTGTTGTATTAACTCGCTAATCTTCTGGTCTAAAATTTGGCCTCTTAGTCCAACAGCAGCTACTTCACCATTTTTATTTAGAAGTACAGTAAAAGGAATACCAGTAACTCCATAAAGTTGAGCTACTTTGTTTTGCCAACCTTGACCATCATAGTATTGGTGCCAAGTAATATTTTGAGTCTTTAAGTAATTATCTAATGGCTCACGTTCTGAATCTAGACTTATACCAATAATAGTAAAATTATTATCTTTATATTTATCCCAGATTTTCTTAACCACAGGCATTTCATGACGACAAGGCCCACACCAAGTTGCCCAAAAATCTATCAAAACAACTTTACCCTTAAATTTACTTAAGGAAATTTTTTCACCTTTTACTGTAGTAACATTAAAGTCTGGAGGGGTTTTACCCTTTACAGAACTAACAGTATTTGCAGAAGAAGTGGGTCTAAAAATTCTAGCTTCCATTTGCCAACGCATAAAGCCTATTAATAATACAGCGAAAACAATTAAAAGAATCGTACCTGATTTGTTTTTTTCCATAACGCTCCTACCTTAAGCTTACATGTTTTCCACTAAGCTAAGATACCCAGCAGAAAACTGCTGGGTTGATTTAGATTTATCATAGTATTTTACTAGATCTTTGATGCTTTTTGCTCATAAATTTTATGAAGGATTTCCGCATTCAGAGCAAAATTTGGCACCCGCATTAAGTGGGTGATTACAACGGCTGCAAGCTTTTGGCAACAAGGACAAGCCACATTCAGCACAGAATTTTGCTCCTTGAGCATTAGGAGATTGGCACTTAGGGCAGCTAACTGCTGGAGTTGCCGCTTGAGGTGGCTGAGGTGGTTGAGGTGGTTGTTGATAATTTTGAGGGTATCCTTGTTGAGGCGGATAACCTGGAGGTGGATATCCTTGTTGAGGTGGATAACCTGGAGGTGGATATCCTGGTTGTTGATAAGGATTTTGGAAGTTTTGAGCCATTACATTGCCCATTCCAAAGCCTAGACCTAAACCCATAGCTTCACCTGCACCAGTACCAGGTTGTTTAGCTGCATCACGTATTGCTTGAGCTGATTGATATTGCATATAAGTATTCATATTGCCAATAGCACGCATTCCAGCGCCTTCATCAATACGTTTTTGGACTTCTTCAGGAAGAGTAATTGAATTAACAATTAAATCAACAAGCTCTAAACCTTGCTTTGCAAAATCATCAACTGCTTGAGCTTTTGTAGCAATAGCAAGCTCATTGTAATTAGAAGTAAGTTCATCAATTGAGCGGAAATTTTCACCTAGCAAGTCTGTTAAGCGTTGAACAATTAAGTCTCTTAAGAAATCTTCTATTTGTTGAGTTGTAACCCAGCCACGAGTTCCTGCTATTGTTCCAACAAAAAGTTGTGGATCAGAAACTCTTATTGAAAATTTACCAAATGCTCTAAGTTGTACTCTTCCAAGTTCAGGATCTTTTACTAAAATAGGCATTTTAGTTCCCCATTTTAGGTTTTGAAATACTTGGCGACTTACATACATTACTGAGCATTGAAATGGAGATGTACCTCCAAAAGGTATGCTTATAATTTTAGTAAGCAAAGGAACATTGTTAGTTGTTATTGTATGACGACCAGGGCCAAACACGTCCAAAGCCTTACCATCACGGAAGAAAACAGCAGTTTGATTTTCTTGCACTATTAATTGAGCGCCCCATTTTATATCTGTTGCACCTTGTTCAGGAAAACGATGGAGTATTGATTGTCCTGTGTTATCAAAATATTGTATGACTTCTATTGCCATAATTGCTCCTTAAGATTTTGTTTATAAAGTATTTTCTATTGCTTTATGTCGCTCACTAAAATGATTGTCAAAATCATCCAAGGCACTCGCTAAAGCATTAACGGCTGTTTTCAAGTTAGCTGCATCACTGCTTTCTGACAAAGATGAAACTTTTGTTTTAATTGCGTCAATATCTTCTGTTAAACTAAGATCAAATTGGTAAAGTTTATCTAATTCATATTCCTGAACTTTTACTACGTCAAAGAAACCACTATAACCATAGCTAGCATATCTTACACGATTAGCAATTTTATCAATTTTTCCGCTAGCTTTTTCAACAGGTTTGAGTTCCATTAAACGCCCATTGTCGGTCAATTCTTGAATTAGATTGTTAAGAGGAGTTTTTAGCTTTTCTAATTCTCCTGCTAGATGTTCACGGTGAAGTTTATCAACATCACGTCGGCGCTCTTTCTCCAAATAGCCACCATAACCAGGAATTATGGATGCTAGCCTTTCTAAACACCTTTTCCCGTCCGAATTATTCATTTGATCCTCCAAGTTTTTTATAAAAATCTTAGTTTTAACTATTCTAGAGTACCAGCAACAACGTTTTTTTTTGATACTATTTTTGGACAAACTTAAGGGCTAGTGTCCAATATCTAAATTCTTGATAATTTATTTCTTACCTAAAATAGATTTTAGACGACTAACTCCTTTTCCAAACAGCACATCAACCAAAGAAGAAAGTACATTGTAGTTTTTAGCATTATTGGGAAACCAGTGCATTTCTTTTTTCATCCAGCCACGATCTACAACTACATGTTTAAGCTTGCTAAAATGACGAACTCCTTCTTTTGAATGTACTGCGCCAAAACCAGATTCTTTTATACCAAACCAAGGCGCTTCACAGAAACCAAAGGCATTTGCACCACAATCATTAATTGCTACAGTGCCTGCTTCAACTCGTTTGGCAACACGCTCAGCACGAGCAATATTTTGTGACCAAACTCCAGCCGTAAGTCCGTAAATACTGTCATTAGCTAGTTTTATTGCTTCTTCTTCTGACTTAACTACCATTATTGGAATAATTGGGCCAAAGGTTTCTTCTGTCATAACCTTCATAGAATGATCAACATTAGCAAGCACTGTAGGTTTATAGTAATAGCCAGGCGCTAGTTCCTTATTGCGTTCTCCTCCTGCTAAAACTTTGGCACCTTTCTTAACTGCATCTTGAACATGATCATCAATTACATCCATTTGACGTGGAAAAATAATTGCCCCAATTTCAACATCTGGCCCATCTTGTGGCCCTTGGCGAAGTTTCTTAACTTTTTCTACTACAAGATTTGTGAATTTTTCAGCTACTTGTTCCATTACATAAACACGTTCAACACTTGCACACATTTGACCAGAATTTACTAAACCACCCCATACAGTAGCATCTGAAGCTCTATCTAAATCAGCATCTTCAAGAATAATAAATGGATCCTTGCCTCCTAGTTCTAATGCAACAGGGGTAAATTTTTCTTTCTTTGAAAGTTCTTGATAAATAATTCGTCCTGTTCTTACTGATCCTGTAAAGACTATTTTGTCAACATCTGCCCCAACCAATGCTGCTCCTGTTGAGCCATCGCCTTGTACTACTTGAAAAACATTTTCTGGCAATGCTGCATCAGCAAAAATTTTCCCCGTCATTTCTCCTATTAGTGGAGTTACTTCAGATGGTTTAAGGATTACAGTATTTCCAGCTAAAAGAGCTAAAACTACATCACTTAAAAATGCTGTAGGGAAATTCCAGGGAGTAATGACCCCTACTACACCTAAAGGTTCATAAACAAAGTAACTTCTTTTGTTTTTAAATAGATGCAATGGGTTTGAGTGAGGAGCAAGCATTTTTTGTGCTTGTTTACAAAAATACGTAGTACTATCTATTACAGTAAACACATCAGCTAGCAGAGCATCAGCACGAGTTTTTCCTGTATCTTTGCGAATTGTATCTAAAATTTCTTCACGGCGTTCAACAAAAATATCTCTAACTTTTAGTACATAGTTGGTTCGTTCTGCAACAGATAAAGCACCCCAAGCTGCTTGAGCGCGACGGGCTTTAACAACAGCTTCTAAGACTTCTTCTTTAGTAGAAATAGGGATTTGTCCAATAACTTCTCCTGTCATTGGGCAAGTATTTTCAATGTAACGGCGAGACTCTTTTTTTTCTTTTAGATCCATTATTGGTTGAGAGACTGTTGCTGACATATTTTACTCCTTAGCTTGGATTTAGGCGCTTAAGAAAGAACTTTAGCACTGATTGCTTAGACACTTCAACCATTTCTATGATACAATTCAGTAGTTTATCCTCAACCAAGACAAATAGGTTATATTCTTCTATATAGCCAAAGCAGAAAAAATAAATATTTAAGGGGGATTAGGGATGTTTTTAAAGTCTTTTATGCTTTGTGCAGCATTAGTGTTGATATCTACTTTGACCTATGCTCAAGACCAACAAAGCGGAGCTAAAAAGAGTTTTGACAACTATGATGTTGCTCCAAAAGTGACAGTACAAGCTGAAAAAACAGCAGAAAAACCTAAAGAAAAAGCTCCAGAAAAGAGTGCTGAACAAGCTAAGGATAAGTCTATTTCAAAGGATCAAGCTTCAGAAAAAGTTTCAGAAAAAGCTTTGGAAAAAGCTGATTCCACTAGCCCTCAAACTGATTCAACTCCTGCAAACAAATCAAACAGAAAATCTGCTCGTGCTAAATCAGCTCTATTAAAAACCATTGTTCCAAAACATAAAGGTGAAGGTTATTGGCAAGATGAACCTGTTAACACAGAACCTGTTGCACCTCCTCCTCCACCAAAAATCTACTCTGAAGTTCATACTTCAATTACCGAAAATGGTCGGCTGATGTTAACTAGTGACACCGTTATAGTTAAGCCTGCTGTTTCAACTAAAATTGTGCCAACTAATTTAACTGAAAGCACTGGTGACGAAAAATTAGATGAAATCATTCAAGATGCAGCACGCAAAAATAAAGTTGATCCACGTTTGATTTTAGAAGTGATTCGCCAAGAATCAGGTTTTCGTAGCACAGCAGTTTCTCCTAAAGGTGCACGTGGATTGATGCAGTTAATTCCATCTACAGCAGCACGTTTTGGAGTAAATAATATTTTTGACCGTGAACAAAATGTTCATGCAGGAACTCGATACTTGAAGTTCTTGCTAGATACATTTAGTGGTGATGTAGACCTAGCCTTAGCTGGCTATAATGCTGGTGAAAATGCAGTAATTCGCTATAACTATCAGGTTCCACCTTACCGAGAAACACGCGATTACGTACGAAGCATTACTGCAAGATACCGTAGCCGTTATCATCAAGTGATTACTGTAGACAAAGTAGAACCTGTAGTTGTACGCCAAGTTCCACTAGCAACTTTTGCATCAGAAAACGGACGAGTAGTTCTATCTAATAACTATTAATTTAGTCTTTAGTTAAGAGCTTACCAAAAATAAAATATTAACCTTCAAGTGCCACAAGAATCTGCTTTTTGTGGCACTTGAGTTTTATTAGAAATCTTAGTGTCAGACTAACAAGGGGATTGAATTAAAATGAATAAATTACTACTTGTTCTTATGCTAATAATAGCAATGCCAATGCTAACTTTATGTCAAGAAAATAAACAACCTCATGAAAATAAAGAAAATAAAGAAGCTAGTAATCAAAATGAAGAATTTGAGAAATTAGGCTTAACTACTTACTATATGGGCTTTCTTTATAAAGGTGCTAAATGGACTCCAGAAGTTACTCCAGAAACACAAGAAATACAAAAAGCCCATTTAGCTAATATTCAAAGACTAGCTAAAGATGGGAAAATAGTTTTAGCAGGCCCCTTTCTAGATGATGGAGAGTTAAGAGGGATTTTCTTGTTTAAAGTAAGCTCAATAGAGGAAGCCAAAGAGCTAGCAAACACAGATCCAGCGGTAAAAGCAGGTAGATTAAAAATAGAAATCAAACCTTGGCTTTCTGCAAAAGGTATTAGAGCCGATCAACCATCTCAGTAATATAATCTATATTATGTTGGTACTATAATTAGTTTATTTTAATTAAATTAAAAGAAAAATTATTCTACAAAGTCATAACTTGACAGAAAGTTGCTGAGAGAGGATTATTAATGAGATTTCTTCTACATTATTTGTAGTATTCAAGCTATGAGGTATTTTTGTGACGAAAAAAAGAGCTTTCTTCCTATTTGTTATTTTTATCTTGCTGTTTGTTGGTAAATTATCTGCTCAACAGCCTGCACCTGCTTTAACCAAAGATCGACAAGCTATATTAAATGCTACTGATACAATCCTAAAAGAAGTTGGTCAACTGCGTGGTCTATCAGCAAAAAATCCTGTTAAATCTGGATTTAAAACTCGTCCAGAACTTCAGGAAATTGTAGTTAAAGACCTTGATGAAGAACACTCTCCAGCAGAATTAAAATCTCAACAAAAATTTTTAGTTCGATTAGGTTTAATTCCTAGGACTTATAACATAAGAGAAGAAAGTATAAAATTACTTTGTGAACAAATAGGGGGTTTTTATGATCCTCGCACAGGAGAATTTTATCTTGTTGACTGGCTTGAGCTTGATGAACAAAAGCCAGTTATGGCTCATGAGCTAATGCATGCTGTTCAGGATCAGAATTTTAACTTACGTCGCTTTGAGAAATTTCCTAAAGATAAAGGTGATCAAGAGCTTGCAATACAAGCTTTGATTGAGGGAGAAGCCACAATAGTGATGTTTAATTATCTATTTAAAGCTCAGGGAATTGATATTACAAAAATGCCTGTGCCAATATCATCTCTTTTAGATCTTGCAAATAATACAGATGATAAGCGCTTTCCTGTTTTATCTAACTCTCCTCGCGTTATACGCGAAACTCTAGAATTTCCTTATATTTATGGTGCAGCATTTGTTCAACAGTTTGTTGGGAAAAGTTCTTGGGAGAAAGTTGCTAGTCTCTATACTACTGACCTTATAGAAAGTACTGAACAAATATTACATCCAGAAAAAGCTTTGCAACGTGAACATCCTGTTGAAGTAAAAATTCCAGATGTTTCAAATATTTTAGGAAAAGATTGGCATAAAAGTGAAGTAAATGTCCAAGGTGAATATGGTTACTATGAAACAATGGTAGAGTTTTTAGACAAGGATCAGGCTAAAACTGCTGCTGCTGGCTGGGGTGGGGATCAGTATGCATTTTATGATTTGCCAGACAAAGATGATAGTGTATTAGTAGGAATGACTAATTGGGATACCGAAAAAGATGCTGAAGAATTCTTCCAAGCTTACCGTGACCGTAGCTTAAAGCGCTATTCAAAGGCAAAGCGGATTGGAGATGAAAAGAGCCAAACCCTCTTTACTGTTAGTACTACGGAAGGCATGGTCTTAATTGAACGTCGGGGTCAAGATGTATTGATTATCGAAGGTGGTACAGATGATCAAATGAAGGCTATTAAAGAAGAAACTTGGAAATCCTATAAAAAGAATATAAGAAAAGATACGGATAATAAACCAGACTCCCAAGTTACACTTCGCTAAAAATTTGCTCGTTTTTTACTCGTTTCCCCAGCTTGCGCATGTTTTCTTTTAACCCCAAATTGCGCAAGCTTTCTTTTAACCCCCAAATTGCGCAAGCTTGCAGCTTGCTAAAACCTGGGGCTAATATGGGTATGACTAATATAGAGTTGGTTTACTTCAATTATTAGTTTCTTCCCAATAGAGTTATAGAGTTATACATTATTGTGATCCCCAGGTTGCGCATAAAACCTGGAGCTAATATATGACTTTGTTTGAAACAAAATTAATCAATAGAAATAGCTTAATTTATATTATTTCAACCCATATTAGCCCGGGGTTTAAGCGAAGCGCAACCCCGGGTTCAAGGGGTTTAAGCGAAGCGCAACCCCGGGTTAATTGCGTAGTAGATAAGATGCTCCATCAATTATTAAAAGCCCAGGAACAGACTCATTAACATTTTCTGGATAAATGAAAAAAGTGTATTTGGCTTTTTGACCATCAGAGTAAGTAAGTTCTAAGGTGTTGCCTGTTATACGATAAGTTCCTGAACCGCTTGTTTTGCTGGAACTAGAGGCTCCAACATCGCTTGTACTACCAGCAAATCCAACAAAACCATTTTGGCTAAAACGCCCATCTTTAGTGAAGATAAGTTGTTTTTCACCACTTACACTACTAGTATTACTACCATTAGATGTATTAACAAATGTCTTAACAGAGTAATTTCCGTTTAAGCGTAGACCTGTAAATTGTTCAACGGGATATAGCTTGATACGGCCTATTTGTAGGCTAGATTGATTGTTAGTAAATGCTAGAGCAGGAACTTGAGGTCTATTTTTGAATTGAAACTGAATTTGCCCATTAGAAATTTGATAGTAGCCAAAATTGTCAGGATCACTATTTTTAACTTGATCAAAATCAAAGTTATCAAGACTTCCGCCTTTAGGCAAAGCATTATAAACTTGTCCGTCAGGTGAAAATACATAGTATATTTGGCGTACTATATAATCATAGTATTTAGTAACAGGATTAAATTGTTGACGGTTTTCTGTGCCAACATATAAGCCACTTAAGCTGTTTCCTGTTAATCTAGGTTTATTATTAGATACAGAAGGAGTTGAGTTATTTGTTGAATTATTAGGAGCATTGACAACATTAGCAAACTCAACACTTTCTAAGAACTTTTGCATTACAGGATTATATTTTTGAAAATCTTCTTTTGAATAAGCAACATAAGCAATTAGTTCTGCTTTATTCTTAGGGTGAGCTGAAATATAAAGACGATATGAGATTTGACCATCGGAGCTTTGGACTACTAAGGTGTTATAAATAACTGGAATACCTTTATCATCAGTAGTTTCTGTTAGTTCTCCTTTAGAAAGAACTTTAAGCCCATCATTTAATTTTTCTATTCTTGAGTCAAACCAGTTGCGGAAATCGCTTGTAAGTTCTTGTCCAGGCAACACTGCAATGAAACAAACAGCCTTATCAATAGGTTTATCTCCAGGTATAAAAACAACACCGCCTTCTTGATCAAGTTTTTGCCAACCTGCGGGAGTAGAATAAATCACATTTCCTACTTGGGAAGTATTAGAAGTTTTTTTTTGAGTTGCTTGAGTACAAGTAAAAGAAGTAAGTAAAACTAATAAAATAAGAAGTAAAAATTTAATATTTTCTAGATACAAGACAAATGCCTTCATAGAAAAAGTCCTTATAAATAAAATTTCCTAACAACTTATGTTAGTTTGATACTAGAAGTTCTAACTAAGAAAAATTTGTTGTTTTATTTTATAAAATCGATGCTTTTGGTTTTAGTAGAACTTCCAGGAGTCATTTTTTATGGTTAGGAAATTTTTATGATTCTGTTATAGGAAAGTTGGCTTCCTTCCAAGCTCTATAACCTCCATCCATTGAATAGACATTTGTATAACCCATTTTCTGTAAATTTTCTGCTGATAAAGCAGAGCGAAAACCTCCACCACAATAAAGAATAATTTCAGATGCTTTGTCAGGAATTTTATTTTCAATATCTCGTTCTAAAATGCCCCGACCTAAATGTTCTGCATTAGTAATATGACCTTTTTCCCATTCATGATCTTCGCGAACGTCTATGAAATGGAACTTTTCTCCTTGATCTATTTTGGATTTTACATCTTCAATAGTGAGTTCTTTAATATGTTTCTTAGTTTCTTCAACTAAACTTAGAAAGGCTGGAGAGTGTTTCATAAAAACTCCTAATTTATATTAAGTTAGAGATATTACTATACTAGAAAATTCAACTCCTAGCAATTATGTGAGGTAATAATGCTTATTCAAATCGTACAATAGATTCTTTGTTAAGAAGTGAAATAAGCATATCAAAGGCAGATTCAGTAGTTTCTTTATTTTTAGACTCAATAGTTACTTTGACCTTGTAATCATCTCGGTTGAAGACAGGGTAAGAGCCTATGGCTACTTGGGGATATTTGTTAGCAACTAATTGTAGATGTTCAGCAATAGCAAATTCATCATCTGTAGTAAAGATTAATTTTAAGTAAAATTCAGAAGCACGAAAGCGTTCTTTTATTGCTAGGAATTTTTGTTTAAAAAACTCTGGAACTCCTGGGAAAACATAGACATTTTGGTAAGAAAGTATTGGCCAGCGTAATTCAGGAGCTGTTATAAAAGTTGAACCTTTAGGAACATCAGCCATTCTTAAGTGAGTTTCTTGAATTTTGTCTCCAAAATGTTTTATTAAAGCTTGTTCTATTTCTGGATGCCTGTGCATTGGACATCCAAAGGCTTTGCAGATTCCTAACATTGTTACATCATCATGAGTTGGCCCAACTCCACCAGATGTAAATACATAAGTAAAACGCTTAGAAAGATCGGCAAGAGTTATTCCAATTTGATCTACATCATCTGGAATAACTGTAATAAGACGTAGTGCAACGCCTAAGTTTCTTAGTTCTGAAATTAAGAATTTAGCGTTTGCTTCTTCAGTTTTACCGCTAAGAATTTCATCGCCAATAATTAAAATTGCTGCTGTTGTTTCCATGGCAAAGATAATAATAGTTACTAAGGATCTAAGCAACAAGTAATAGAAAACTTCTGGAGCATTATTGTTGATCTCTATTTTTAGAAAAACTTAATTTTTTAGACAAGTTTTTCCAAATACGACTAAGATTATTTGCTAGAGAATCAAACAATGAATAAGCAACAGGTGTTACTAGCAAAGTCAATAACAAGCAAAGAGATTGTCCACCAATAACAATAATTGCTATGGAACGACGGGAAGCAGCTCCAGGGCCTTGACCTAAAGCCATTGGTAACATTCCGGCAACCAAAGCAATAGTTGTCATCAAAATGGGACGTAAGCGATCTTGACAAGCGCGAGTTACTGCCTCAAAAGTGTTTAATCCTCGACTTCTAAGTTGGTTAGCATGATCTATTTGTAAAATAGAGTTTTTCTTTACTACACCAAATAACATTAAAATTCCTAGAGCAGAAAATATGTTTAATGTTTGGTCAAAAGCAATAAGAGAAATTAACGCAAAAGGAATTGAGAGAGGTAAGCTAAGCAAAATGGTAATAGGATCTAAAAAGCTTTCAAATTGCGCAGCTAAAACCATATACATAAAAGCAAATGAAAGTATAAAGGCAATAAGGAAGTTCTTAGCTGCACGTCCTAGCTCACGGCTACGACCTTGAACCCCATATTGATACTCTGGAGAAAACCCAAGTTTAGAAACTTTAGCATCAATTAACTCTAGCACTGGGCCAAGAGATTGCCCACGTTCAATATTGCCTGAAATAATAACTTGGCGTTGTCGGTTATAACGGTCTATTTGTGCTGGGCCTGTGCCAGGTTCAATACGAACCACTTGGTCTAAACGCACAGTTCCTAGAGTGCTAGAAGGTACTGTTAAAAGTGAAATAGCTTCTACTTTGTTACGGTCTTTTAGTTGAGCACGTATTTGTATATCAAAGCGATCTTCGCCTTCTCGATAATTTGATGCACGATCATTTCCGCCTATTAAGGTACGGATTGTTGTCGCAACATCACTGATTTTTACTCCTAAATCAGCTGCCTTATCTCGATCAATGTAAATTCTGGTTTCAGGTTTTCCTGTAATTAAGCTGTTATCAACATCTACTACTCCAGGAATTGTTTTAGCATAGTCCATTATTTGTTGTGAGTAGATAGTTAACTGATTTAAGTTAGGCCCACGCAAGCTATACTGAATATCTGAATTTTTAATAGAGCTACTAGAAATACTTGCAACATAAAGAACCGCAGCTCGCAAATCTGTATAATTCCTTAATAGACGGCGTGCTGACTCCATAATTTCTGCTTGAGGGTATTTTCTTTGAGTAACATCAACTATTTTTACATAGATAGATGCCACATTAGGTGTTTTTTGTGCGTCGCCACCTATTGTAGTTACTAGACTTGTTACACCTTTAAGCTGTTTGACTTCGTTTTCTAATTGAGTTAAACGCTCGGCTGTGGCTTTTAATGAAAAACCTTCAGGAGCACGAATGTCTATTTGAAAATCACTAGTATCATCTTGAGTAATAAAGTCCTTTCCAACTTTCTTAAATAAAGGTACTGTAGTCATTACTATAGCTATAGAAAGAACAACTACTAAAAGGCGATGATTCATACAAAAACGCAACATTGCCATATAGCTACGTTCTAATATACTGTAGAAAAGAGAGTCTTTAGCTTTATGACCACCACCTTTTACCTTTAGAAACTTGGCCGACATCATTGGAGTTAAAGTAAAGCTAACAAACAGAGAAACTCCAATTGCAAAAGCAGTGGTAAGCCCAAAGCTTTTCATAAAACGGCCTACAATACCACCCATAAAGGCTACGGGGAGAAATATAATAATTAAGGAAAGTGTTGTAGCCATTACAGCTAAACCTATTTCTTTTGTAGCATCACGAGCAGCCTGCAAGGCTGACATTTGCTTTTCTTCCATAAACCTGTAAATGTTTTCTAGTACTACTATAGCATCATCAATAACAATGCCTACTGAAAGCACTAAAGCTAACATTGTCATTTGGTTAAGTGTGAAATCCATGTAGTACATCAATGCAAATGTGGAAACTATTGAAGTAGGAATAGCAATTGCGGAAATTATTGTGGAACGAAAATCCCGCAAAAATAAAAGCACTACAAAAGCAGCTAAAAATCCTCCTAAAATTAAGTGTTCTTTGATTGCTTCAAAAGAACCTTTAATAAATCTAGATTGGTCTCGAACAATTTGAATTTTGAAATCTGGTGGCAATAAAGGCTGAATATCTGCAAGGCGTTCTTTAACATTTTCTACTACTTGCAATGTGTTGTTTCCAGATTGCTTACGTACTTCTAGAATAATTGCATCGCTACCATCAACACGTGCCATTGTCTTTGGTTCTTCAACGCCATCTTCTACATAGCCTATATCAGAAATACGTATAGGAGTATTATTAATATTTGCGACTATAATTTTATTAAAATCTTCTGTGTTACCGATACGTCCTAGAGTGCGAACTACTTGTTGACGGCTACCTTGATCAATATTTCCACCAGGAACTTCTAGGTTTTGAGCAGCTAAAGCGGCTTCAACATGGGCAGCAGTAAGGTTATAGGCATTTAATTTTTTAGTATCTAGCCAAATTTGTATCTGTCTTTTGCGATCTCCAATAAAGCGAACTTGTCCTACACCGCTTATGGATTCAATAGATTGTTTAATCTTTTTATCTGCAATATCAGTAATTTCTCTTGCACTACGTTTAGCAGAAACAGCTAAAGACAGTACAGGAGTTGCGTCTGGATCAAGTTTTTCTACTATAGGTGGGTCAATGTCTTTAGGTAAATCTTTAAGGATGCTGTTAACTTTGTCTCTGATATCTTGTGCAGCTTGGTCAGTATTTCTTTCTAGAACAAAAACCACAAAGACTTGAGAAACCCCTTCTGTAGAAACAGATCGCAGTTCATCAATACCTGGCAAAGTATTAACAGCCTCTTCTATTTTTTTAGAAACTTCTGTCTCCATTTCTTCTGGAGATGAGCCTCGCAATGTAGTGGTTATAGTAATAGTTGGAAAATCAACTTTAGGAAATAAATCTACTCCCAAACTATTATAAGCAAAAGCCCCAATGAAAGTGATTGCTAAAACTAGCATTGTGGCAAATACAGGACGCTCAATACAAATTTGTGCTAACTTTTGCATAACAACCCTTTTTAGTTTACTTGGCTTGAGAAGTTACTGGTGTGCCATCAGCAAGTTTATCTAGGCTACTTGTGATTGCTAAATCGCCTTGTTTAAGACCGGTTTGGATTTCCACTAGATCTCCATCTTTTTGCCCTACAGATACTTCTCTAGCTTGTGCTTTACCATCAACTAAAACATAGACTTTTTTAAGCCCTACTGCGGTTACAACAGCTTTTTCTGGTACTAGAAGAGCCGTCTTTTTCTCTCCAAAAGTAATATTAGTTCTGGCAAACATCCCTGGTCTTAGTTGTAAGTTAGGATTATCAACTTTAGCTTCTATCATCAAAGCACGAGAGGTTTTATCTACTGATGGGCTAAAGCGGGTTATAGTACCGTTAAATTTTGTGGTTGGAAGACTATCAACAGAAAAAACTAGGCTTTCACCTTGTTTTAATTGCTGAATATATTGTTCTGGAACATTGGTACGTAAGCGCAAAGGGTTAATTTGAACAATTCTGGCAACTTGCTGACCCTTTTTGACATATTCTCCAGCAGATACAAGACGTTCTTTAATAACTCCATTAAGAGGAGAATAAATTACTGCGTCAGCTAATTGTTTGCGTGCTAATTGTAAATTGGCTTCAGCTTGAGTTAAGTTAGCTCTATAGGATTCTACTTGAGCAATAGAAACTTCCCAACGAGCACGGGTTTGATCATAAAGGGATTTAGTGCGATCTAATTCTTGACGAGCAATTACTCCATCTTGGAAAAGCTTTTCTGTACGCTCATAATCTAGCTTTGCTTTTTCTAAAGCTGCAAAAGCATCGCGTACATTAGGATGAACATCATCACTAGCACCAGGCTTACCGGATTCTCCTAGGGCTATTCTAGCTGCTGCAAGCGCGGCTTGAGCTTGATCTACACGCCAAGCTAACTCACGTTCATCTAAGGAAAAAAGCTTATCCCCTTTTTTTATATAAGTGCCTAAATCAATATACATTTCTGACACTTTGCCATCAATTTCACTACTTACTGTAATTTCTTCTTGTCCTTCTAAATTTCCAGTAAGTTCTAATGAACTAGTTAAGCTTCTTTCAATTACTGGTGCTGTAGAGACTTCTAAAACACTAGATGTTGTATCTGTAGCTTTAGGTTTATTGGTGTCAGCTTGTGCAGGAGGATCGGAACGCTGACAGGATGCTAGTGTTAATGCTAGAGTAATAGATAGTATCAGCAATACTTTTTTCATAACCTATTCCTTAGAATGAGAAAGATCTTTATTTTTTGAAATACCAAAAAGAAAGATATCTGTAATTTCTTGGGCAGCTTCCCAAGAAGAAGTTTTTTGTAAATCACTATCTTGAAAAAGTTCTTTTCCTAGAGCTCTTTGCATTACTAAGCTAAAGAAAGAACGAGCAGCTAAAATAGGATCTAATGGGCGAAAAGCTTGTTCTTCAATACGTTGTTTTATGTAATTAACAGCAGGCTCACGGACTTGTCGGACGGTGGTTTCTAGGAAGTTACTTGCTAGTTGATGGCCTTCTAATGCACTGTAGAAGAGCAAACGAAGCAAGCAAGGATCTTGTTTAAGAGTTTCTAAAATTTGAGCAGCTAGAGTTACAAAAACTTTATAATCATCTCTTTCTAGCATTAATTCTTCACAATTTAGCCAAAGAGGTTGCATTAATTCATTGGTTTTGTAATCTAAAATTGCAGAATAAAGTTCTTGTTTATTGGGAAAATGACGAAATAAAATAGCTTCACTAACACCTATTTGTTCGGCTAATTCTTTTGTAGTAGTCCCATTAAACCCTTTTTGTGAGAAGAGTTGCGCTGATACTGTTAATATTTGTTCTCGGCGATCTTCTCGACAAACTCGTTTTTTACTCGGTTTTTCACTGCTTAAACTATTTAAACTATCTGTCTTTTCTAGAATTTCCATCTTTTTTCCAAGTTAGGTAAATGATTTAAGAACTTAAATCTTTTACACTAACGAAATAAATTTTTTTAATGTTTCAAGTAAGTGAGTGTTTACTAACATTACAATAAAAGAAAAAAATGGACAATTAATAGATCTATCTAGATAAGATCAGATAGGTTAAATTAGGCTTAAGCTTATGGCAGTGAGAAATGAGGATTTTCTATAATTCCAAAGACATTTCCAAAAGGATCTAAAACACTTGCTACTTTTATTCCTTCTCCAACATCTTCAATATCTTTTTCTAAAGTAGCACCTATTTCTAATAAATGCTTAAGAGCAACAGAAATATTTTCTACTCCCCAATAGCTTATGGCTCCAGTGTTTTGTGGAGCTTTATGGTTTTCTCCTGGATGTAACCCTAACTCATAGCCTGCTACATTGTAACCAACATAATATGGAGAATCAAAATAAGGTGTAATACTTAAGGCAGAGTTATAAAATTCTTTAGCTTTATCTATATCAGAAACATAATAGACAACAGTTCTTAATCCTAAAAACATAATGACTCCTACTAGTTGAAAAATAAATTAGTTAGACATAAAACTATTTTGCATTTTACAATAAGAAAAACTTACAAAGCCTGACGAAGTAATCTATAATAGCACCCTAGACAAATTTCCTACTACTTTCAATCAAAAATGTTAATAATAAAGCAAACTCTAACAAGTTTGGAGGAGTTTTTATGAAGCGATATAAAACAGTCGCTATGTTTATACTTTTGTTTTTGGCTTTTGGGTGGCACAGTGTAAATGCGCAATCAGGAGGAGCAACTACAGCCAACATTATAGGTTTAGTAAAAGATGCTTCAGGAGCTTCTGTAAGCGGAGCTACAGTTATAGCTAGACAGTTAGAAACCAATATTGAACGAACTATTCAAACCTTTGCAGATGGTAGTTATTCACTTCCACAACTACCACCAGGCAATTATGAATTAACTGTTAAGGCAGATGGATTTGGTTCACAGATTTTTAAACCTTCTTTAACTGTTGGTACAACTGCTGTAGTGGAATTTACTCTAACTGTAGGTGGAACAAATGAAATAATAGAAGTTACAAGCGATAATGCTAGAAAGCTTGATCCTGGTAGAACAGAAAAGAGTACTGTAATAGATCGAGGTTCTATAGTAGGGCTTCCAATCAATCGTCGCAATTATTTGGATTTTACACTAACTACAGCAGGTGTTGTACAAGATCGCTTGCCTCTACAAGGCACTCAAGCTACTTCTGGATTAAATTTTAATGGACAAAATGCACGTCAAAATAATATTACTATAGATGGGGCTGATAATAATGACCTTAATTCTGGTTCAGTTAGAGCCACTTATTCACAGGAAGCAGTAAAAGAATTTCAAGTAGTTTCAAACAGCTTTAGTGCTGAATTTGGCCGTGCTCAAGGTGGAATTGTAAATATTGTTACTCGTAGTGGTGGAAATCAATTTAATGGTAGCTTGTTTGGATATTTGAGAAACGATTCATTAAGTGCTCGAAATGCTTTTTCACCAACTAAAACAGATTTTCAACAATATCAATTTGGTGCAACTTTAGGTGGGCCAATCAAAAAGGATAAAGCCTTCTTTTTTACTTCTTTTGAGCGATTATCTGTTGCTGATAGTCTTACAGTAAATATTGCAGCTCCAGTTATAGCTTCACTTAATCGTTTGGGGTTTGCTGCTCAATCAGGTGGAATAGCTTTTTCAGAAGCTAGTAGCACCTTTTTAGGTCGTTCAGATATAAAACTTGGGGCTAATGATTTATTAGTTGTTCGTTATAATTATGCAAAAAATTATGATGGTAGAATAGAACCTTTTGGAGGGTTAAGAACAGAAAGCATAGGTGGTCAACAACGTTTGCGAGATGACACCTTATCTTTATCTAATAGTTATGTTTCTCCAAAATTTAATTTAGTTAATGAGACTAGGTTTCTTTTTGGTCGTCGGGATTTAACTGTAAATCCAATTGATGTTCGTGGCCCTCGATTAAACATAACTACAACAGATGGAACTATTGTTGCTGGTCGTAGTACACAACTACCTTCTCAAAGAGAAGAGTTTATTTACCAGATTGTAGATAATGTTTCCTTACAGCGTGGACGTAATCAGTTAAAGTTTGGTGTAGACTATATTCACGTAACTTTACCAAAAGATAGCAATCAAGTACCTATTGGATTTGCTGGACAAGGTTTTTTCACCCAACTTAATTTTAATGCTGCTGGAGTGCCTTTTAATCCAGATAGATTTTTTGATGGACTTAGACTTTTTGATCCTAGCTTGCGTACTCAAGGTCAAAAAGCGTTTTTAAGCCTAGTTGCACAAGGTTTAGTAAGAAATAATCCAGGGTTTCCTTTACTAGATTTAGCTAATTTACCTATACCAACAACCTTTATTCAAGGCTTTGGAGATCCATTTCTTTCACTCAAAGATAATTATTTTTCAACTTACGCTCAAGATGATATTCGCATAAATAAACGCACTTTTCTAAAATTAGGTGTACGTTATGATTTAGAACGCTTGCAATATACTCCAAAGAACAATGGAAATTTTAGTCCTCGTCTAGCACTGTCTTATTTAGTTAAGGAGAATATAAATGTTACAGCTTCATATGGTATTTTTCATGGAGTAACTCCTTTTTCACCAGTATTTAGATTTGCTCAACAACAAAATAATGGGTTAGTTATTCCTCTTTTACCATTTCCATTTTCTATAATTCCTTTCTCTCTACTAGGTAGAATGTTTCCCCAAAGTAGAAGCTTACCTCAAGGTGTTCCAATTATCCGCCAACTCTTTACTGAATCAGATGTTCAATCAGATCTTCGTAATGGTTATACTCAGCAAACTAATGTAAGTATTAACTATATACCGGAACGTAATACTGTTCTTTCTATTAGTGCTCAATACGTAAGAGGAGTAAAGCTATTTTTAAGTAGAGATATAAATCCTGTTATTAGGCCAATTCCTGGTAATGCGTTGCAAAGCCGTATTTTAGGTCGTGTTAATCCTAGTCGTGGAACAGTACAAGATTTAGAGTCAAGCGGAGATAGTTACTACAGCGCACTGACCTTACAAGCACAACGCAGATTTAGTAATAAGTTTACTTTTTTGGCTAGTTATACTTTTTCTAAAGCACTAGATGATTTTGTGGATTATCGTGTTGAGTTAGTAGCATTTAATGATCCACTCAACTTAAGAAATGAAAAAGGTTACTCTGTTCAAGATGTCCGTAATCGCTTTGTTTTTTCTGGTCTTTGGAATATAGATTACACTAAAAACCGACTTCTAAAAGACTTTCAGCTTTCAAGTATTATAGTTTTAGAATCAGGTCGCCCCTACAACATAAATGCAGGAGTAGATCTTAATATGAATGCTGATATTATTCCTGGAGACCGCCCTTTAGCAATAGCTAGAAATGCTGGTATTGGGCCAGGATTTGCTAGGATAGACCTACGCTTAACTCGTAAAATTACTATAAAAGATAGAGTTAGCTTAGAAGGAGTTTTTGAAGCTTTTAATCTCTTTAATCGAGTTAATGCACAAATAGACTTTAATAACACGGTTTTTCCACCTCAAGCTGATGGCACTTTTAATTTACCTGCACAAGAAAATGGCCGTTATATCTATCCTAAAAATAAAATAACTCAGTCTTTTGCTCCAAGACAGTTTCAAGTGGGTTTTAGAATAAATTTCTAATAAACTCTAAGCATATAAATAACTAAGGAGAGGCAAATGCCTCTCCTTAGTATTTTGGGATGTAGTTAATTGAAAAATTTCTTATTTTGGAGGAACAGGTGTTGCTCGTAGTTTAAGTTCACTGTTAGGAGATACCTTAAAGACATATATTTCGTTATTAATTGGTAGGTCTTTAATTAACTCTGTACCTTGAGAAATTTGAGCTAGGGAAGGATCTGTAGTTGAAGCAAATAAACTACTACGATTAGCTCCACCACGGGTAAAAATAATAAATTTTTGGAATTCGGAATCTGACTGTATAGATTCTACCTCGTCTAAAGCTAAAAACGTTGCTTTTTCAGGAGCAGGGTTATTAAAAAGGTTATCTAAACTAAAAAGGAACTTATTGCTGGTTCCTTGAAGAAATAAGAAAAGAGCTGTTCCTTGGTTAGATGGAAGCAATGCTAAAGCTGAACGATCTTCTGGAAAGTCAAATGTAAAGGGTACGGCTACCATATCTCTATAGTACTTTATGTCTAAAAAACCATTGCTAGAATCAAGACGAAAACCAACTATTACATCAAAAAAACCAGAAATATTGGGTATTTCATTGTCACGATAATAAGCAATTCCATAACGAATAAAACTGCGGCGTGAAGAATCTTTTTCTGGTTCTGCATCAGGAAAAAACCCGGCTGGAAATAATTGTAAAGTTACTTGACGCTGAAACTTCACTAATGCATTTTTAGGAGAAATAAACGGAGGGCCATCATTTCCATTTCCTCCATCTGGATCTCCTGCTAAAGGATTAATGCTTTTAGTAGCAGTTTTCATTACACCTTTAGAAGCATCATAGATAAAAAAACTTGGTTTTTTTTCTGTTTGAGCTTGTATTTGAATTGCCAATGTTAACAAGGCCAATATTGACAGAAGGGTTCTAAACATTTGTCCTCCAAGAAGAAATTGAACCAATATAGGGATTTTGAAAGTGTTCAAGTTATGTTTTCAGCTAAAAAAAATAAATTTATAATAACTTATTTCAAAAAAATGTGTATTGGTTTTTGCTAGTGTCAAATAAACAAACTTATTTGTGATTTTAGGAATCATAAAATGATCAACAAATATTTATGTTTCTGAATTTGGTTCATAACTTAGTGGTTTTGACTAACTAAAAGCTGTCTGTTTATTTATATTACGCTAACCTCCTTAGTCAAAAATAGCACCATGAATAACTATTAGAAAATAGCTAGGTTCTGACCAAAAGTAACTTACAGGAGAAAATAAATGAGGAAAAAACTAAGCTGGCAATGGTTTTTGTCTACTTTAGTTATAATGCTAACTATTAGTAGTATGATTTATCAACAAACTCCTAGTGTATCCGCAAATAGTTTACAAGACAGCACTTCTAACTCATCATCTAATGGACATAAGAAAAAGCGCTTTAAGAGAAAAAATGATCTTATGGTTCGCTACATAGCTGAAGATGGAACAGTTGGTTGTCGAACTGCAACAGAAGAAGAAATAACACTTTTTAGTGGACGTAAGACAAAAAGTGAAGAAATGCATCAACTCAATCACTTTGAATTATCAGCAGATAGACCTGGTATACAACCTAATGCTACAGGGCTAAAAATAATGTTGCGGGGTACAAGGCAATTAGATAATTTTCCAGATGCAAAAGCAGCTTTTATAAAAGGTGCAGCCACTTGGGAGGCATTGATTCAAAGTCCTATTACATTAGTGGTTGATGTTGATTTTGGGCCTACTAGATTTGGTACAACTTATCCAAATGGGGTAATTGGTTCAACAGATCCACAAGAAATAGGGGACACAAATAATTATGCAGATGTGCGCAATGCCTTAATAACAACAGCTTCTAACCCACAAGACACTGCTATATATAATTCACTTCCAAAAGATGCCGTACCTACAGATCTAGGTTCAACACAAGGAATGTTTTTTCCTTCATCACTTTTTAGAGCTATAGGAATGCTTCAAGCCAATGCTGATCCTACAGGAGAACAAAAAGATTTAGGTGATCCTCCTTCAATAGGTTTTAGCTCAGCTTTTAATTATGATTTTGATCCTAGCAATGGAATAGATGCTGGAAAGCTCGATTTTGACGGCACTGTAGTGCATGAGTTAGGACATTTGTTAGGATTTACTTCTAACACAGGATTTAAAGAACTTGCTCCTAGTTTTCCAAATGTAGTTTCAATTTGGGATTTATTTAGATTTCGTCCTGATGTAACCAGCCAAAGTTTCTCTATAACTCCTAGAATTCAATCTTCAGGAGGAACACAAGTTTATTTTACTGGTAGCGGTTCACAACTTCAGCTTGCTACAGGCCGCCCTAATGGTGCAGGTGGTGATGGTTCACAATCTAGCCATTGGAAAGCAAAAGAACTTAATGGAAATGTAAGAATTGGAATTATGGATCCATTTTTGCGCAATGGAGAACGGGCTGTCATTACTAGTAATGATATGGCAACAATAAATCTCTTTGGCTATAAGTTGGCTAGTGAATCGCAAGCTAATATAACAGTTAAAGTAAATTCGCCTAATGGAAAAGAAGTGTTTGCAACAGGTGGAGATTTACCAGTTAGCTGGACTGTTAGCTCTAATAATAGTCTTGCAAGTCAAAATATTGATTTATCAACTGATAGTGGAGCTTCTTTCCCAATCCCAGTTGCAACAGGGCTTTCAGGAGATACAAGAAGTTTTACCTTTAAGTTACCTGCAACAATTCTTAGTGATACAGTTCGTGTTAGAGTAACAGCAAAAGATAGCACTGGAGCAACAGGCTCAGATGCTTCTGATGG